>NZ_FQZQ01000043.1 GCF_900142085.1 Shimia gijangensis | reverse complement strand
CAGACAGGTTCGTCAGTTCGCAAAATCCACCTCGTTCGCATCAGCGCGCATCGCCCGCCACAAGCGCCAATACCGCGGCAGCGGTTTCGTCCTTGAGCCCAAAGCGGAAGTGATAGGCGCTGGCGCTCGCAGATGCAGAAATCCAAGTAGCTTGATACACCCACCGCACCGCAGCAAACAAAGCGGACATTTGTCGCGAGCGCAGCAAGTTTTCGAGCGTCTATGACCGAGTTGCGGACAAGCCCGCTGTTCGCCGAGTGGCGCGGTCTTTGCGCGGCATACAGGACAGCTTCTGTGGCATTGTAGAGACTGGTTCGAGCTCGCCTGACAACACCCTCGTAGCGACCAGTTCGAATTTGTCTGATAGCACGCTTCAAGCAGAATAGGCGAGCGGAAGCCCTTTTTCCGCGCATCGACCGTGGTACAGAACCCCGGTGCTGGACGCGGTGATCCACACGTCCTGCATATCCGGCCCGCCAAAACACAAATTGGTGGCAAACGGATCGGGCACTTTCACTTCGCTGGTGGTGCCATCGGAGGTATCAAAGGTGGTGATTCCCCCACCCGTCATTGAGATGGTGCCAACGCAGACATTGTTGTTTGCCAAAACCTTCAGACTGTCGACCCAGTGGAATCCCGGCAGGGTCTGAACGATTTTTCCCGGCATATCCGGCATCGGCGTTGCCTCAACCTCACCCGGTCCGGTGATCTTTAGCGCCCAGAGGCGACCGAAGATCGTGTCCGAGACATAAAGTGTGTCGCCATCCGGGGACAGGCCGACGCCATTGGGGGTGGTGATCGTGCACACCCGTTTCAGCGGGGCACCGTCGATTGTGCCAAAAAACAGACCACCCTTTTGGATGTGGTCGGGATACTGCAGACCGGTGTCGGTAAACCAGAATCCGCCGCGGTTTTTGTCAAAGACGATGTCATCCGGCGTCAAAAGCGGCATTTCGGGCGTGCTTTTGTAAACCGTGGTGACCGCGCCGGTCTTGAGGTCTACGCGCTCAATCGAGCCGCTGGTGTAGTTCTTGCTGGGGCCGGTGGGCGCCGGGATGCGCACCCCTTTCTGGATTTCGATAAAGTCATAGACCCCGCCGTTGTTGCAGATATAGGCCGCACCATCCGACCCGATGGCGGTGCCGTTGGGTCCGCCGGGGATATCGGCCACGAGCGAGACTGTGCCATCCTTAAGGCGCGACAGTTTCTTGCCTTCGATTTCGACAAAAATGACCGATCCGTCGTCCATGGCCACGGGGCCTTCGGGAAATCCCAGACCACCTGCCACCGGTTTAAGTTCAATGTTCACAGTTTTTGCTCCTCAAATTTGGCGGTTCCGATATTCCGACTGAAAAGAGCGGTCCGATATGGCCGCGTCCGTGTTGATGCCATCAAAACCAAAGGTTTAAACAGACAGAGACAATGCATCTTTAGCGCAATTTGGTCTTTCGCGCCATCCTGGCGGCGCTGTCATGCCTTTTGATCTAGGCGGCGGAGGATTTGGGAACAGGTGAGAAACAGGGCAGATAACTGTTCACGGCACTGTGGGCATCTGCAATCAGGCTGTATTTCTTGGCCTCCAGCGCCTCTCCGACAGCCACCAGGGCCGAGGTGTCGACCCGCGCGTCCGGAACAAAATCATGGGCGCTGTCAAAATACCTGAAAGCACCTGCAACGGTGTACCCCCCTCCGGTGGCCATGCGAAACGCTTCCACCGCAGCGGTCCACTCCAACTCATGTGCCCAGCCGGAAAATTCGATCTTGGACCAGACATTGGCGTCCGACCAGAATGGCAAAAACGGAACGATGTCATTCTCGACCTGATAGCGCGTTGTTTTGTCGGCCAATCCCTTGGCGGTGTACACTTTGAGAAAGCCACGGTCGAAGGCCACAGCGGGCGCAAAGGCATGCACTTCGATCCGACCGTCAAGCTCGGGCCAGGTTTCGCGGATCAGGGACGCCACCAGATATGTCATCGCGCCGCCCTTGCTGTGACCCGTCACAAGAACGGTCCCGGACATATCGGCCAAAAGCGGGGCGAGCGTCGCCTGGATCCACGGCCAGAGCGCCTTGGTCGCATCGCCAAAGCCGTGTTCGACATGCCCATAATGCGTGCCCACCGGATCCCAGCTGTGCGGCACGATTTTAGCGTCGTTGATCCAGTCGGTAATCCAGGCCATCAGATCGTTGTCCTGGAACGACGGCGGGATGGTTCCCCGTATCGCCACCACGACATTGCCGTCTGCCATGGGGCCAACAAGTGCTGCATCCGTGTGATCGCTGCCGCAGGCAAAGAACGCGGGGGTATAATCTGATGCCGGTGACGCGAAACCAACGGCGTCCTGATAGGCTGGTACAACCTGATAGAAACTATCGGCAGCGGCTGAGGGCACCTCGCGGTCAACCGGAGGACCGGGCGGAGGCTTGGCGCCGTTTTCGAAAATATTATACGCACAGATGCTTGCGTTGATCATGCGGGCTGCCATGGCAAAGTGATCAGACATAAGAGACTCCGTGTTGAAAAAATGTATGTGACATGCATCAATCATAGGTCGAAGCCGGCGTTCCAACCAGTTTTCTTTGTCGTGCTGACAATTGCCTAATTGCTTGTCGTGCAAGGCTTTTGAGCCAGTTCAACGTGTGCTGCCCAATGATGGCGCAACGGTAGAGCGATCCAAAAAATTGCGTAAAAGCCGTTTACCGGTTAAGTTTTAGCTAATTATGTATTTGTTTTTAGTGAGGCATTTTACTTTTGCCTGAAGAACCAACGTGTTCGGGGGGACAACAAACATGCACTACTCAGACATTGCCAAGCGCATTGTGGACGAGCTTTTGCGGCCCGATGGCAGCAAGGATTTACGCCCCGTGCACGCGATCGGAATCGGTGCGACAGGTTTCTTTGAGCCGTCCGAAGTGGCGGCGAATTATTGCAAGGCGGATCATTTTGTAAATCCGCGCACCGAGGCAACGCTTCGATTTTCCAACGGGTCGGGCAGCAAGACCGAACATGACGGATGGTCCGACGTGCGGGGTATGGCGACGCGGTTTCACCTGTCTGACGGCACCGACACCGATCTGATCATGATGACGCTGCCCGAGTTTTTTGCCCGAACGCCTCAGGAATTTCTGGATTTCACCCTCGCGGCCAAGCCGACTGAGGTGCATTGGGTCTCGCCGTGGAAAAAGATCTGGCAGATGCTGCATCTCATCCCGCCACAGCCCGATCCCTATCCCAACGAAGAGATCAGCCCTAATGAGGGCGCCATGAAATTCGCCAACGCAAACCGTTTTTCGCAACTTGCGGTGTTTCAGGCGGCGGGTATCGGCGCGCCGGTCAGCTATCTGCGGGCGGCCTATCATGCGGTGCACACCTTTGTGGTGACCGGTCAGGACGAGGTTGACCGCTGGGTGCGGTTCAACTGGCAACCGATTGACGGGGTCAAGAATGAAGATCCGCTAAAGACCCCCAAGGACACATACCTGAAAGGGCGATTACGTGACCGGCTGGCCGATCACACCTCGCGTTTCACGCTGATGATGCAGATCGGCGAGACCGGGGATGCGTTTGACGATTCCACCAAACCCTGGCCGCCGCACCGGCAGCGGATCATGATGGGCACGCTGACGCTGAACCATGCGGCCGCCGACACCAGGGAACAGGATGAGTATTTTGAAAAGCTCAGCTTCAACCCGATGCTGCTGACGCCGGGGATCCGGGCCTCGGATGATCCGGTGCTGCATCTGAGGAAAGGGGCCTATGCCTATTCCAGCGGAAAGCGCCACGCCAATCCATGCCCATTCTCAGGAGGCGCAGAAAATGACCAATAAGAACAGCTGGTTCAACGCTTATGTCAACAGCCTGCCGACGCGGGGCTGGTTCAAACTGTTGTCGCGCTATGTGGTCGTGCCCTACTGGATCTGGCGCGACCCGAAGCCAAAGCTGCCCGGCGGGCCACGGGAATCGCCGCAAACCAGCGAAAATGTGCAGCGCATGATGAACCTGGTCATGCCATTGAAAGACCCATCACCCGTGGGGCGCGCAATGGCGGCGATGGCGATTGCACAGAATGTCGACGAGATTTTCTCGGGCCTCGACAATGTTGGCACCGTGCACACGGCGCGGTTTTTGCTGCTGGGCGACAATCTTTGCATGATCTCGGTCTACGACGGGGATTTCAGTAATTATATCAGGGACTTTATTGAGACGATCGGCAGCGTGTTCGACGCGGTGATCGGCCAGATAAAGGGGGCCGAGCATATGATGCCCACCGCCGACCACGTGGAAGAATTCATTGAATGGGTGCACCAGCATGACCTGTTTCAGGCGCCGGATTTCCCAACCGATCTGTTTGCTTTGCAGGATGCGGCCAAGGGGCTGCCGACGGACGGGCCTGCACATGAGTTGATGACATTGCCGCGCGATCTGATCCTGCAATTGCATGCCAATCCCAATCTGTCGCTGGGCGGGGGCTATCGCTCGTACCCTGGGTTTTCTGCCGCGCAGGTGCGCGATAAATTTGGAGTGGGCTGGTGAACAAACTGGGAAACAAAACCGTCGATATCGACGCGGTCGAACGCGATGTTCAGGGCAACATCCTGCGCAGCTACAGTCGTCATCTGGTGCGCCATCTGATGCTGGAAGTGACCGATGCACGCGCCGCGCGCCGCTTCCTTGGGGTCGCGGCCAACAGTGGGAGTGACGCGGTGCCCAGGATCACGCCGGGCAGCGATTGGGGCAAGGACACGCCGCCGTCGAACTTTAACATCGGCCTGACCTATGAGGGGCTAAAGGCGTTGGGGGTGTCGCGGCGGACCTTGGGCACATTCCCGATTGAGTTTGCAGAGGGCATGACCAAACGCGCCATGAAATTGGGCGATTTTGGCGACAGTGCGCCGGACAAATGGCCTGCGCCCTTCGATGCGCCGGAAAAGCTGCATATCGTCGCCTCGATCCACGCCGATAAAGAGGACGAGCTTGACCGCGTTGAGGCGCAGGTTGCCAAGGCGTTTACCGTGCGCGGGGCCCGCGACGGGCGGGGCCTCGGGCGGGGCAAGGTGTTCTTTGGCTATAAAGACAGTATCTCGCAACCAAAATTCAAATGGGTCAAGAACCCCAAGCAAGCCACCGTCGACGAACCGCTGGACCCGCTGGGCACGATCCTGTTGGGCTATCCCACTTCGATGGAGGACATGACGTTTGGCGTACCGCAACCCGATGCTCTGGGCCTGAACGGCAGCTTTAACGCGTTCCGGGTGCTGGCGCAGGCCTCGTATGAGTTCGAGATCTATCTCGACGAGGCCGCCGACTTCCTGTTGAAACACCAGGATGCCGACAAGCTGTTGCCGCCCGGCGCCGAAAAGACAGTGGGCAAGGGGCTGGATCGCCGTGCCGCCCTGCGCGAGATCGTGGCAGCGCAGATGTGCGGGCGCTGGCGCAATGGCACACCGTACGAATTGTCGCCGGACACCATGGATCCGGATCCCGACGTGTCGCTGACGAATTTCGATTACACCGCGCAATCACGCTGTCCGGCGGGCGCGCATATGCGGCGTGCCAATCCGCGCGGTGGACCCATCGTGCAGCGCATTGCGACCTATACCCGCCGTCTGGTGCGGCGCGGCATGTCGTATGGTCCGGATTTCGACCCCGAAACCTTTGATCGCAAGAACCCCGACAAACGTGAACGCGGGCTTTTGGGCAACTTTCTGGGGGCCAATCTGGGCGCGCAATTTGAGGCGGTCATGTGCGACTGGCTGAATGTTGGCTTGCAAAGCCCCGACATCACCGGTTCGAACGATCCGCTGTTGGGGGCCAACACGCCCGAGACCAGCCGCTTTGATCTGACCCTGCCAAAGGGTGGCAGGATTACCATTCGCGGCTTTCCCCGGTTCGTGAGGGTGCGCGGTGGGGCCTATACCTTTTTGCCAAGCCTGACGGCGATCCGCTATCTGTCGAAGCTTTAGGTGAGTTCGGCCAGCGCGTCCTCGATCCGTGTTAGCATCGGTGACGGGCCAGTGGGGGCCACGATGCGCTGCGCCTCGGTCAGGTGCTTGCGCGCGAGATCTTGCTTTTTCTTGATCTTGTAAAGCAAACCCAGGATCATCTCGGCGCGTCCGATATGGTGCCCGTTGGGGTCGAACATCGGGTTGGCGCAGGCCTTTTCGATCATTTGCGGGATCAGCTTGCCACCGCGCAGCATCACCTTGCTGAGCGAGCGGATGTTGCGGAACAACACGCCCATTGACGCGTCGCCCTCTCCGGACAGGATCTCAAGGTAAACTTCACTCAGGAACAGCCGATACCAGTCGGCGGCGATCTGAAAGCCTTCCTGTTCCCGTTTGGCAATGCTGACCTCGATCCGGCGCAGGCCCTCATCGATCTTTCCATCGATTGCCAGCGCCACGCCCATCATCGTATCGGTGGTCGAGGCGAACAGTGTCCAGCCACGTTCGGCGCAGCGGTCGCAATAGGCCTGCACCTCTTTGGCAGCGCCGGGAATTTCCAGCGGGATCATCGCCGCATAATGCGCAGCATCTGCAATGGTGATCTCGAACTGTACCCTCGACATCAGCCGCGCCTGTTCTGAGATCTCGAACGCCTGCTGGTGGTCATCGCTGGCCAGCGCGATCAGCGCCTTCATACTGACACCATAACCCAGTGAACGGGGATCATTCATTTTGCGTCCATGCAGCACCATCTGCTCGGCGGCGTCCTGTGCTTCGCCAACGCGGCCCCGGCACACGGCGTTCCAGCCGATATGGGCCAAGAAAAAGTTCTGCAGATAGGCGTCGTCCAATCCATCGAGGATCTGTTCCGCCTCAACGCGCTTGGCTTCAAACGCATCGCTGGAAAGGGTGCCGGTGTAGCAGGACAGCACCAATTCGCTGACAATGGCATAGGCCAGAGTGTCCCGGTCCCCAAGTCGGCTGGCCATCTGTGACAGTTCGTGCTGCACGTCGATGGCATCCAGATAGCGACCGTTCCAGATCAGGCAGGACACATAGTGGTGCAGGAAATGCACATGATGCGGGCTGTCGCCAAATGCATTGAGGAAGGGACGCACCTGATCGGCCAGCTTCATCATGGTTTTCACCCTGAGCGACACGTTCGAGCACAGGGCATAGTCTGCCAGCAGGGCCGCGTATTGTACGTCGCTGGCGCAGGTGGGATCGTGTTCATAAAGCTTCAGCGCCGAGGTCAGATAGCGGTTGGCCTCGCCCAGTGAAAAAATGCCCAAACTTTTGGCCCCCGCCATGGCGGCAAACTGAAAAGCAAGATCTCTGCGCTCGGTCAGGCTGTAGTGATAGGCTAGCGTCTCGGCCACTTCGATCAGCCGCCCTGCTGCGCGCTCTTGCACAGCGGAGGCAATGGCCAGATGCAGATCGGTTCGAGGCTGTGACAACAGCCCCTGATAAACCGTCTCGCGCAGCAGCACGTGTTTGAACGCAAAGTCATCGGTTTTATGGTCGCGATAGACAATGTCGAGATCGCGCAGGCGCTGCATTTCCAGATCAAGATCAACAGAATGCCCAAGAACAACCGACAATAGTGCCGGGGCAAAGCGGCGCCCGATGGCGGCGGCAGCCTGCAGCAGGTTGCGCTGTTCCGGTTGAAGCCGGTCAATGCGCGCGGTCAGCAACCCCTGCATGCTAAGCGGCAGCGAGGTTGCCCCAAGGTCTGCATCGAACTCAACAACGCCCTCGGTCACCGTGATGGCGCCTTCCTGGCGCAGAAAGGCAACGATCTCTTCCGCGAACAGCGGATTGCCTCCGGCGCGTTCGGTTACCTGCTGGATCAGGGCCTCGGGCAGGTCCCGGGCGCCGAGCCGCTTTTGGGCGATCTGCACAATGTCTCCATCGCTGAGCGGCATGAGGGCGATCTTTGTTACTGACCCCGCGTCCGGCCACGTTGGCACATATTCGGGACGGCGGGTCTGGATCACCAGAAGATTGGACTGATTGTCCTGCTGCATCAATTTCCTGACCAGCTCTTCCGAGGCGCTGTCCAGCCAGTGCACATCTTCCAGATGCAGAATTACCGGACCTTCGCGGCATTGCGCGGCCAGGAGGGCCGGAAATAGATCGCGGGTGCGCAACCCGATCAAAACCCCGTCGAGCCCTTGCAGGGCCCCATCGGGGGGCTCCAGCCCCAATAGGTTCAGCAACAGGCCCAGGTTTTCTTCGGACCAGAGGTCTGCCCCCTGCAACCCTTTGGTCAGCAGGCGGATAATGCGGTCCGGATCATCATTGTCGCGCAGGCGGAACGACCGGCGCAGCACTTCGAGAAATGGAAAAAACGGCACTTGCTGGCCGTCAGTGGAACAATGCCCGGCCAGAACCGTCACATTCTGCGCCGTGGCCCGTTCCAGAAACTCAAATACCAGACGGGTTTTGCCCAGCCCCGGTTCCGCGACAAGATCCACCACACGCAGGCCCTTGCCAGCGCTTTCCAGCGCGTCGGCCATGGCGGTCAGCTCGTCTTTGCGCCCGACATAGTCGCTGAGTCCCCGCGCAAGCGAAGCGTCAAAGCGGGTTGAGGCCTTTTTGATGGAATGCAGCTGCCACAGTTTCTGTGACCCGGTGACACCCTTGATTTCGTGCGTGCCGCCAAAGCTGTGATCAACCTGCCATTCGACCAGCCGCCGCGAGGTATCGCAGATCAGGCTGCCGCCTTCGGGGGCGAGGGACTGAATGCGCGAGGCCAGGTTTACGGTATTGCCGACGGCGGTCAGTTCCGCGCCTTCGCCTTCGACCGAGGCCATGACGGCAGAGCCCGAACAGATGCCGACCCGCATCTTTGGCCGCACACCAAACCGAGTTTCAATACTGTCGGCGGTTTCTTCAAAGGCAGCGTGGATGGCCAAGGCGGTGCGACAGGATCTGAGGGCAGCATCCTCCAACGCTTCGGGGATGCCGAATACGGCCATAATACTGTCACCAGCAAAGCCCCGCACCGTGCCGCCCCGAGCCTTAACCACACTCGACAGCATGTCATAGATCATCTTGGTGAAGCCTACCGCACGTTCTTCTCCAAGCCCGGCCACAATCGCAGTGTAGCCGACCATATCCGTGAATAGGATGGTGACCTGACGTCTGTCACTTTGTGTTTCCCTATGGTCCATGAGAGGTCCCGATGGTTGCGATTTCTTCATGTTAACTAATTTAGCTCGACTTGGCACCAACTCTATGGAAGCGGCACTTTCAGACAATTTCAAACGGCACTGTCAGAAGAAATTGCCTTGAGGCGGCCAGCGTGTGAATTCACCTTCCTGCCATGACGAAACGCTCCCCTTCCCGCTATTTCAAAACCCGCCCCGAGATCATCTGTTTGGCGGTGATGATGTATGTTCGGTTTCCGCTATCGCTTCGGAATGTCGAAGATCTTCTGCACGAGCGGAGCATTGATGTCAGCCACGAAATTGTGCGGTTTTGGTGGAACCGGTTTGGCCCACTGTTCGCAGTCGAGATCCGTAGAAATGGGTCTGCCAGATGCGGTGTTACTCGAACTGGCGGTGGCATCTCGACGAGGTTTTCGTGAAGATCAACGGTGAGCGGCACTTTTGACGGGCACATGGATGCGTGTTCCGCACGTACAAAAGGGCCGACACTCCCAAACTCCAGCTTGGTTTAACCTGCCGTCTACCGGGACTGTTTCTCCAAAGGACTGTATGTTCGCATATTAGATGCGGGACACCTGCGCGGTGTACGACCAGTCTGGGTTTTGGCTACTAGGCTCCTTTTGAATGACCGCTTTCGGGAAAAACGCGCTGAACCGCCGCAACTCTTTTATAAATTTTGGTCGAGGCAGGAAGGTCAATATCGCTGCACTTGCATCAGGCCGATTTGTTCAAGGTTTGTGGCTGCTGTCAGCGTGAGTTGCAGCGGCGACAAATCTGACAAGGAGGAAAGCGCGGGCTGTTTTGGGTCTATGTGGATTGTGGGTTACGGCTGCGATGTCGAACGTTGAGAGCGCACGGTTGCGTGACGACCGACGGTGTTTGTCAGCTTCTTTTCCCGACACGTCTTGATTGGTTGGCCTCTCGCCATGAGGCTACAGGGCTGATGCCACGTATGATTTGGAGAGATGGCCGCACTGACTGGTCCGGTGCCTTTTCGTTGCGAGGCCGATCGGGTTGGACTGGTCATGCGGCGTCCTCCCATGGTGGTGCCCGGGATTTGGGTGCTTGGCCGCGCAGGAAGATCTCGATAACGATCATGGCCCCGCCGCATTTCGGGCAAGGCGGGTGCGCGGGTTGATCGTCGCATTCGGCGCTGGTTGCCTCATCCGGCGCTTGAGCGGGTTCTGGCTCGGCATTCAACAACTGTCTGATCTTTGCAATCCTGGCACGGCGGATACCGTTCGCGAGGAAGCCCGTGTGGCGGATGCGGTGGAAGCCCGACGGCAGGACGTGGATCAGGAAGCGACGGATGAACTCTGCTGTCGGCAGGCGCATGATCTTCATCCTGTCCCCCCGCTTGATGCGATAGTCCTTCCATCGGAATGATACCGTCTCGGCGTCAGCACTAACGAGGCGGTGATTGGAGATCGCTACGCGGTGGGTATAGCGGCTCAGATATGCCAGCACAGCCTCGGGCCCGCCGAAGGGTGGCTTGGCATAAACGACCCAGTCGGTTTTGCGCAGTGGAGCGAGGTAGGCCGCGAAGACTTCGGGATCGGCCAGCATTGTCAGATCGGCGAAGAACTTGAGCTCGCCTGCTTTGTGCAATCGGACCAACCCTTCAAGGAACAAGCGCCGGAACAGCCGAGACAGGACCTTCACGGGTAAAAAGAAGCCCGGGCGGCAGGCGATCCACCTCGTGCCATCCGATGATACGCCTCCTCCGGGCACGATGACATGCACATGCGGGTGGTGGGTCATCGCAGATCCCCATGTGTGCAGCACCGATGTCATGCCGATCCGGGCACCAAGGAGCTTTGGATCGGCAGCGATAGTCAGCAGCGTTTGCGCCGACGCTTTGAACAGCAAACCGTAGACGGCTGCCTTGTTTTGGTAGGCAATGTCGGCGATCTGGGCTGGCAGCGTGAAGACCACATGGAAGTATTCGACCGGCAGCAGATCCTCCATCCGCGCCTGCATCCAGTCTTTCGCTGCCGCGCCCTGGCACTTCGGACAATGTCGATTACGACATGAGTTATAGGCAATGTGCTGATGATCGCATTTGGTGCAGGCCGATACATGCCCGCCGAGCGCTGCGGTCCGGCAATTCTCGATGGCAGACATCACCTTGAGTTGCGGCAGGTTCAGGTGCCCGGCGTGGTCCCGGCGATAGGTAGCGCCATGGGTGCGGAAGATATCCGCGACCTCCAGTTTTGGCCGAGGCAAGGCCGCCCGCCTTAACCGGGACCAGCCTCCCGGCTCACCAGCAGATCAAGCGGGCTGGTCACATCCTGGATCGTCTTGGTTGCCACTTTCGTGTAGATCGTCGTCGTTTCCAGCTTGGCATGCCCCAGCAGCACCTGGATCACCCGGATATCGGTCCCACCC
>NZ_FQZQ01000035.1 GCF_900142085.1 Shimia gijangensis | reverse complement strand
GATCTCGAGAAAACCAAAGAAATTCTTGAAACGGCAGCGGCTGATGAGGGCAGTTTGGTACAACATCCCGCGCCCAGTGTCCTGTTTCGCGGGTTGGGTGACAGCTCTCTGGATTTCGAGCTGCGGTGTTACCTGCGCGATGTCGACACCATGCTGTCGACGCAATCTGACCTTTTGCTTCGAATCTACGTAAACCTGTCAAAAGCGGGTATCGAGATCCCCTTCCCTCAACGGGATGTTAATTTGCGAGATTTTGGAATCAAACAAGACAGTGTCGACGTTGCACAAATTAAGACGGACATGGATCCGTAAGAAAGTATCGACGAAAATAACAATTTGTGGTGGATTTGTACTGGAAATAAGATCAACGCGTGGAAAACGTCTCACGTTTAGGTTCTAGAAACCTGATCTGGCACCATATCATGTGCGACGCCCCAAAGTTCGCTTTGACTATGAATTTGCCTGAAACCTCGCTTGCACTTTGTATAAGAAACCAAATTCTATTTGACCCAAGCCCAAAAAAATCTACTTCTAATCGATTGAGCACCTCTTTGCTCCAAAATATTGGGAAAACATCTTACTATGCAATTTGTGTGGCTTTCCGTTCTCTCAGTGGGTGTCAATGTGCTGGCGTTGGCTTTGCCGCTGGCTTTGTTACAGGTTTATGACCGCATTCTACCTAATCAGTCGTCAGGATCAGCGATCGTAATCTTTGGTGGCGTGTGTGTCGCTTTGGCTTTGGCGGGGCTGTTTAGATATGTTCGCTCAACCGTGTTCGCCAAAAAATCCGCCGAACTGGATCACGTTACGTCAATGAATGTGGCGCGTGCCATTCTTGCGTCTCAGCCGTCACAGAGAACAAGCCGCGCCGCAGTTGCATCAATGTCCAAAGCGCGTGATTTGCATGTCGGTCAATCGCTTGTAGCATTTTACGATGCACCGTTTGCCGCCGTTTTCCTTACGCTTGTGTGGTTTCTGGGCGGGCCGATTGTCTTGGCGCCGCTTGTTGTTATTGCGTTGGTCTCAATTGTGATGTTGGGCGGTTTGTCGGGATTTCGAACCGCTGTGTCAAAGTCTATTGATAACGAAGCTGCGCTGGCCATGCATGCCGGAAGTATGCTGTCGCACGGCGAAACCGGCATTCCCCTTCAGCGTTCCGGAATTGGGTTGAACGTTTTCGCCGGATTGCGACGTATGCATGCGGCCTTTGCGCGCCGTATCGACCACTCGAGCGTGCAACAGATGGACCTCATGCAGTCCGCAGGATTGTTGACAACGGTGGGCATTGTCGGAGTCGGCGCCTCCTTTGTTTTGGCCGGCGATATGACGACAGGTGGACTGGCTGCTTGCACCCTATTGGGGTCACGCGGGGCTGCGCAAACAATTGGAGTCGTGGCGGCGATTGTTCGCAACCAGCCGTCGCAAGTGGCGGGCAAACGTCTTGCGGCTGTAACTGTTGCTTCTGAAACAAACCCACCCCAGCAAAGTGAGGCTGCGACAGGGTGGGACATAGTCGTGCGCGGCCAAATCCTGAACGTGAAGGTCGGAGATTTTGTTTTGCTTGACCCTGACGGTCCGAATGGCCGCTCCGAGGCGGCGCAAAACTTGGCTGAGTTCGCGGCCCACACTGCGGGCGAAACAGTGATATTCGTACCTGCATTGCCCAGTTTTTTGTTTGGCACCTTGCTGGAAAACCTATCTAGGTTTGCGCGTTCTAACGAAGAAGCCGCGTTGGGATGGTCTAAAAAACTGGGCTTGGACGCGATGGTCGGGCGTTTGTCGCAAGGCTATCACACAGATCTGGCTGGTGGTCCTGCGGGTCCATTGTCTCAGGGTGCTGAAAAACGCGCGGCATTCGTGCAAGCCTTGGTTGGCGAACCTGATCTCTTGCTTTTAGACAATCCGACCGCAGGATTGGACGCCGACGGAAAGGAACGTCTGATCGCCGCCCTTGTGGAGTTGTCGCAGAAAATGGCTGTTGTCGTTGTATCCACTGATCCAAGTGTTGCGGCGGCCGCTGCAACAAAGTCATCAGACGGGCCGGGAACGCAGACCCAAAGTGGGGAGCAGGTGCAATGACAAATGATCCTTTGGACACTGATCTAAACTCTGGCCCCGCGATTGCTGCGTTTGTGCATTCCGTGGCAATTGCCATGGGTGGCCGCAGGTCGCCGATGGTGGTGCAAGATGCCTTCGCCGGTCTGACGGACCTAGCCGACGTGGATGCAGTGGCGGCCGCTTGCAATACACTTGGCATATGGGCCGCCCCGCTAAGCGGCCCACCTGTATCTTGGCGCGATGCCTTGGACGGTGCAGTTCTGGCCAAAATTGACGGATCTTGGGCGGCCATTGTGCGCCATGAGGGTGACATTCAAATCTTGCCCGAAGGCAGCGCCATAACCGAAGCCGACATTCTTGCAGCCCGCGATTTTGTGATGCTCAGAATGGTGCCTGAAGCCGGTGCTTCGTCGCTTACATTCGAATTGTTCGCGACTCGTGCCCGCAAAATGTTCCGCCATGTGATTTGGCTGTCGATGGTCATCAACCTGTGCGCGCTTTCTGTGCCATTTTTCACAATGGCCGTTTATGATCGCGTTTTAGGCGGCGGAGCGCGGGGGGCTTTGTGGGCATTGCTGTCCGGTGCTTTGATCGTATTGGCACTGATGTATGCTTTGCGTCGCGCACGGGCGCGTCTAATTACCAATGAACATGCCAGATTATCGGCAAGCATTTCCTTGGCGCTTGCCCGCAAAGTGTTTCGCCAACCTTATGCGCAACGTATTGGGCTTACGCCTGACCGAGCATTGGGTAGTTTGCGGCGTGGTGAACGCGCAGCAGATCTGTTTTCAAGCAACAACGTGGCGGCCATTTACGACGCCCCTTTTGTTGCGCTGACCCTGTTAGCCATCGGCATCGTCGGAGGGGGCATGGTTGTCGTCCCACTGCTGTATCTGGTTATGTTCCTTGTTCTTGGGCTTTTCATTGCGCAGAACCATTCCAGCACAGACCCCGAGGCTGCCAAACACGCGGCTGAAAGACAAGTGCGCCTAGAAGAGTTGGCGACCAACGCGGGCCCCATTCGCCAAAGCGGTCTTGGAACAGCTTGGATACGCCGTTTTGATCGGGTGACACGGTCTGTGTCGCGCGATGTGTTCCAATCCCAAAAGCGCAACGGCGCAGTGCAGGCTTTGGGATATGTACTTGGCACTGGCACAGCGTTGGCCACATTGGTTATCGGTTTGGAACGGGTTCTGGCAGGAACGTTTTCTGCGGGGGCTTTGATGGCTATCATGCTGCTGACGTGGCGGGTTACAGGACCTGCGCAGGCCTTCTTTCTTGCCATTCCGCGCCTCAAAACGTTACGCGGCAGCTGGGATCAGCTCAAGCTATCGCTCAGCAGGCCAACCATTTCCGGGAACGTCCACACGCAAGAAGCTTTTCCAAACACAGCGCCCGCACTTTCGGGACAGGGGCTGTATTATCGCTATCCCTCTTCCGCCACGCCAGCCGTCAGTGGATTGTCATTTGACGTGCCTGCGGGATCAACCGTTGTCATATTGGGACCAAATGGGTCGGGCAAAACAACGCTTTTGCGCCTGCTTGCCGGTGTTGTCGCGACCCAATCTGGCAGCTTTTTGGCCAACGGTCGGGCATTCGATCAGTATGACATCGACGATTACAGTTCCAAAATTACCTTTGTCCCGGCTGGAACTGCGGGTTTTACAGACCAACTGTCAGAAACCTCGACTGCATTCTTCTTGGACAATCCGGGAGAGGATGACGTGACTGGTAGCCACGATATATTGACCCGCTTTATTGCGGATCGAAAAGGGGCCGCGACAATATTTGTCGCAAGCCATGATACCAATTTAGCCGAACACGCCGATTTCGCCATTGTCCTTGATCGCGGCAGTTTGGCCTATTTCGGCCCAGTCAAGAAACCGGACGCCAGCGACACTGCCGAAGAAACCCTAAAGGAATCCACATGAAACATGAGCAACCGCAAGAACAGTTCGTCATTCATGATGGTCCAGCCTTTGCATGGGTGCAGCGCGCGGCATTAATTATGCTGGTTGGTTTGATTGCCGTCGTAATCTGGTCCGTTGTAACCCCCATAGATGAGGTCGCGAAATCCCGTGGCGCCCTTGAACCCATTTCACAAGTCCGACGCGTCGAAAGCCTGCACGGAGGACAGATCGAGCAAGTGCACGTTAAACTAGGCCAAGCAGTCGAAAAAGACGATCTTCTTGTGACATTCGACCCGATCGAAACGACGGCTGCTTTTGGTGAAGCTCGGGCAAAAAATGCTGGGCTGGAACTCGAGGTTGAACGCCTTACGGCCTATGTCGAAGACCGAAAACCCGACTTTTCCGCGCACATGAACGAGTTCCCCGAACTGATCGCCAAAGAAGACGCATCGCTTGAAGCCCAAAAAGCATTTGTCGCCTCTCAGCGCAGCGTCGTAGCCTTGCAGATAAGTGAGAAAAACGCCGAACTGGAAGCGATCAAAGCGCAACGTCCAGAATTGCTTAACCAAATCGCCGCGGTTGAAAGCGAACGCAACGTCCAAGAGGATCTGGTGACGCGCAAACTGGCTGTCAAAGCTTTGTTAGTCGCGCTGCAAGAACGGGAATCACAATACCGCTTTGACCTTGCAAAACTAGGAGGCCGAGAGGCCATCATCGGTGCAGAGATAACAGAGCTCGAAGCATCAGGTGACCGGATATTGCTTGAAGAAATCGCGAAATCGCGCACTCGAATTGTTGAAGCAATTTCAGAATTGCGCGCATTAAGCGCGCGCATCGAGAACCTTGAAAGTCGGATGGCGCAAACTGAAATTCGGGCACCTGCCAGCGGGCTTATTCAGACTTTGCCTGACGAAACCACAGGTGATGTTGTAGACCCCGGTGGGTTGGTCGCGACGATTGTTCCGATTGACGGAGGTGTCCGTTTCACCGGGCGTATCGCGCCTTTGGATGTTGCCTTTGTTGAAGTCGGTCAACCTGTTCGGTTGAAAATCGACAGTTTCAACTTTGGTCGTTACGGCGCACTGGATGGCAAAATCGAAGAAGTCTCTCCAACGACTTTGGTCGATCAACGCGGGACCGCCTACTACGAAATTGAAGTGGCACTCGCCAAGACCTATTTTCGCGACGAAAGCGATGGCCTGATGGTTCTGCCCGGCATGACGGGCGAGGCCGATATTATCACGGGGTCCAAAACCGTGTTCCAGTATATTTGGAAACCTATCTACACAAACCTAGATCTTGCCTTAAGTGAGCGCTGATAAGGAAAAGACTTTTATGACTGATAAAAGAGAAGACCCACTGGCAAAGAAAAAGATAGTTTCCAATGAAGCCAATGGGCTGTCCGAGGAAATCTTTGGCTGGGTTATCAGCGACGATTCGTCGTTTGCGCCACAAACCACTGAAGCTGCAGGGCGATCTCCTGATACCGTACCAGCACTTGATGCGTCCGCTGGAAATCGACATTTTGCGGTCTCTGAAGATGCGTTGGCCCGCGGGTTGGGGGTTGATTTGCAATCCGGCACTGCGTCAGGGAGTTCTGCCCCTCAATTGGCGCAAATATCAAGTGTCGTTCCGTTCCATGCTGTCGACTTGTCTGCGAATGGCAGTCAGCCCGGATACCAGATGCCACTTCAATCTTCAGGCGCTGTTGGGCTATCTGTGCCAGTACAAGTTGGCGCTGTGTCTGGCCATATGGCTGTGGCAAATCACCCAAATGCGCCCTCTGTCGCGGCGCTTATGGCGCGAGGCAAAGAAGATCATCCATTGGCGTTGCATTTAACGGCCGTGGACGGCGATCATCATTCTGGCAGTATGGATATAACCATAGCCGGATTACCACCCGGGGCAGTGTTGTCTTTGGGGCACGCCAACCCAGATGGATCTTGGCTGCTGCCCGCAGGGACTAACATCAATACGCTTGCCCTTGTTCCCGGCACGAATTGGTCTGGGAACGGGATGTTGGACATCGCCGCAAGACAGGTTGATGGCCAAGTGACCCATGCCGGACTGCCATTTAGCATCGCGCCCTTGCCAGATCCCGCACAAATCAGTGGGACCGACTTGGGTCATACTGTGGAAGACCGCATCTCAAATGTGAGCGGAATTCTCAATGTCGTTGATCCAGATATTGGTGAGGCCGAATTTGTCCCCTCAACTTTGTCCACGTCATTTGGCCAGCTGGTCATCGACAAATCTGGCCACTGGTCGTTCCATCTGGACAACAGCAACCCGGCGGTTCAAGGCCTTGGTCAAGGACAACAGGCCAATCAGGTTTTCACGGTCGCAACAGTCGACGGCAGCACGCACGATATTCATATTTTGGTCAGCGGTAGCAACGACGGCCCGCATTTGACGGCGGCGTCGGCGTCAGCAACCGAGGACGGCGCGATTGTCTCGGGGCAGATGGTGTCAACAGACGTGGATGGCGGCGACAGTGCGCGGTTCACCACCAGCGGCGCACTGCCCGCTGGATTTGCCATGCAGCCAGATGGCAGCTGGTCGCTCGATCCCACAGATGCGGCCTATCAGCATTTACGGCATGGAGAAACGGTCACCTATACCGTGCAGGTCACTGTTACAGATCCTTTCGGCGCGCAAGATCAGCAATCATTGACCCTTTCGGTGTCTGGAACCGACGACAAACCAATACTGAGCGCGGCAACGGCATCGGTCAAAGAGGATGGCCCTGCCGTTTCCGGCACTTTAACTGCCACGGACACGGATACCGGCGACAGGTTGACGTATTCAGCAGGCTACATTCCCCCCGGATTTGACTTGCACGCAGACGGTTCATGGTCATTTACACCGCCGACCGGAACCTATGATTATTTGGCAGCCGGACAGACGCAAGACTTGATTATTCCCGTTACCGTGCGGGACATCCATGGTCTGAGCAATGGCAAAAACCTGACGATTACGATCGTTGGGACCAACGACGCTGCAATCATCAAAGGCCCTTCGGTTTCGCAAGTGACTGAGGACCAAAATGTTGTCGCCGGTCATTTAGCTGCTGGCGGACAATTGGCGATTTCCGATCTGGACGCAGGGCAAGACCATTTCCAGGCTCAGACGCTGACTGGCGCCAATGGAGGTCAGTTCACAGTCGACGCAACTGGCCGTTGGACCTATGAATTAGACAATGCATTGCCGAATGTTCAGGGACTAAGATCTAGCGATCATTTGGTTGATTCACTAGTTGTTCACAGCGCAGATGGAACGCCCCATAGTATCTCGGTCACAATCAACGGATCTGACGACAAAGCCGTAATCTCTGGCACCCATGTTGGCGTCACAACCGAAGACGTCCAGCAACGCACCACCGGAAAACTGAACGTGATGGACCCTGACGCGGGGCAAGCGTCATTTGTGCCGCAAACATCTGCGCCCGGTTCGCATGGAACATTTTCTGTTCAGCCTGACGGTACGTGGTCCTATGTTCTTAACAACAACCAAGCGGCGGTTCAGGCACTAACAGGTGGTGGCGGCCCCCTCACTGACACCCTGACGGTTTCAACGATTGATGGCACCACACAGCAAATTACTGTGACAATCCAAGGCACCAATGACGCGCCGGTCATCGCGGGCGCATCGTCGTCTGCTGTCGAAGACGGACGCGTTGTATCAGGCCAGATGACATCAACCGACGTGGATACGGGTGACGCGCAAACTTACTCGCTGAGCCAAACCGCGCCTGCAGGCTTTTCATTGCACAACGACGGTTCTTGGTCTTTTGATCCAACCGATGCCGCCTATCAGCATCTGGCGGCAGGTGAGACACAGAAAGTCACTGTTCCCGTGACCGTGGCCGACAATGCTGGCGCGACAGATACAGGAAATCTGGTGATCACCGTGGCCGGATCCAACGACGGTCCTGTGGTGAGCGGTCCGGTCTCTCTTCCCGGCGGCTTCGAAGACAAATCTGTTCACATCACGTCTGCTCAACTTCTAGCCCACGCCACGGATGTTGACACTGGCGACACCCTCTCGGTGACGGGTCTGAGAGCCAGCCATGGCACAATCACAGGCGACGCGGCGAACGGCTTTACCTTCACGCCGGACCCGGATTACAACGGCCCGGTCCAACTGAGCTACCAAGTGACGGACGGCCAAGGCGTGACCGCTGCACAGACAGCCTCGATGACGCTGGGGGCCACCCCGGATTCGGCGGTGATCACGGATGCCATAACGGGCTTTGTAAAAGAGGATGAGCACATCACGACCTACGGGGGGGCTGGCCATCAAACACACGATTTGACGGCCACGGGGATGTTGAGCATCGTCGATCCTGACTCTGGAGAGGATCGGTTTCGGTACAGCCAGTTTGGCGAGCCAGCAGTATCCGACCCATTCGGGGGCCATTTGCGCATCTCTGCAACTGGAAGCTGGTTGTATACAGTTAACAACGAGAACCCACGTCTTCAGCAATTGGCCGCGGGCCAAATCGAACACGCAATCTACCGTGTCCACTCCATCGATGGCACGGCGCATGACATAGAAATCGAAATCCGTGGCACGAATGACGCGCCTGTTTTGAGTGCTGCGACTGCTTCGGCGACCGAGGGCGGTAGCGCTGTTTCGGGGCAAATGTCGGCGACGGATGTAGATACGGGCGACAACCAAGCTTATTCACTGGGCCAATCGGCACCGGCAGGCTTCACGATGCAGGGCAACGGTAGCTGGAACTTCGATCCCACCGACACCGCTTATCAACATCTGGCGGCAGGTACGACACAACAGGTCACCATCCCAGTCACAGTGACCGATAGCACGGGCGCGACTGACATCGAGAACCTCGTCATCACGGTGACTGGCAGCAATGACGGCCCTGTCGTGAGCGGGCCTGTTACGCTTCCGGGCGGAACCGAAGACCATGCAGTGCAGATCACAGCGACGCAGCTTTTAGAGCATGCCACGGATGTGGACACTGGAGATCGACTCTCGGTGGCAGGTCTGAGCGCGGATCATGGCGCTATAACCGGGGATGTAGCAACGGGATTCACTTTTACTCCAGACCCGAATTACAATGGTCCGGTCGTGCTTACCTATCAGGTGACAGATAGTCAGGGCGGAACCGTTGCACAAAATGCTAACCTCACGCTTGGTGCGACCCCAGATGCGGCCGTGATTACGGGCGTTGGTGCATCACTAAAAGAGGATGTCGGCGTTGGCTCAGGCTCCGGCGATCCTGGTGATCTGAGTGCGTATGGCCAATTCCATGTGGTTGACCCAGACGGCCCTGCCCAGTCACAGTTTCCCACACCAACATTTGGTGGGCTTGGGCTATATTCCGGTTCACTTGGTGGACGCCTGCAAGTCAATCCAGATGGGCAATACATTTACCATCTGAAAAACTCGATTGTTGATCACCTCAAGAACGGAGAAGAAGCTAAAGACAGCTTTGTTATTCACAGTGTCGATGGGACAACCCATTCGGTTGAATTCACCGTGGCGGGAACAAACGATGCCCCGGTCGTTTACCGTAACCTCGAAACCGAGTTTGAAGGTCGAAATGTTATCAAAGGCCAAATTTCTGCCGGCGATTTGGACCACGACGACACGGCATCTTTGATCTACACCAGCGGCACGCCCGTTGCAGGCTTCAATCTGAATAGCGACGGCAGTTATACATTTGATCCGGCAAACCCCGCATACCGATACCTTAACGACGGTGACCACAAAAATATTTCCATACCAATTACGGTCACAGATTCGGATGGGTTAAGCAACACTGGACGTCTGACCGTTCAGTTACTTGGCGTGAACGATGCGCCGGTATTGGCTTCCGCGACAGCTTCGGCGATCGAGAATGGCAACTCTGTTACGGGGCAAATGACGGCGACGGATGTCGATGGCAGCTACTACACGCGGCAATACTCGCTAGGCCAAGCGGCGCCTGCGGGGTTTGTGCTGAATGTTGACGGGTCCTGGACATTTGATCCAACTGACCCAACCTATGAGCATCTGGCAGTGGGTCAGACCGAACATGTAACTATCCCAATCACCGTAACGGACAAACAAGGCGCCACTGACACTGAGGACCTTGTGATCACCGTCACTGGAACAAATGATGGACCGACTGTTAGTGGTCCCCTTACCCTTCCCAGTGGAACCGAGGACCATGCGGTCCAGATCACGGCGGCACAGCTTTTAGCAAACGCCACGGATGTGGACGGCGATCAGCTCTCGGTGACCAGCTTGGCGGCCAGCCATGGTGCGATCTCGGGGGATGCCGCGTCTGGCTTCACTTTCACACCGGATGCAAACTACAACGGACCAGTCAGCTTGAGCTACACCGTGACAGATGGTCAGGGCGGTACGGTTGCCCAGACCGCGTCCTTGACATTGGCAGCCGTTGGCGATGCCGCTGTAATCACAGATTACAGCACCGGATTTGTCAAAGAGGATGAACACGTTAGGACCTATAGCTATGGGCAAACCCATCGTCTGACGACAACCGGCCAGTTAGCTATATCTGATCCTGACGCCGGCGAGGAGAGATTTCGATATAGCCAATTTGGTGAGCAGGTTGTTTCTGACCCGTTTCGGGGCAATTTGCGTCTCGATGACAGTGGAGGTTGGCGCTATTACGTCGATAATGACAATCATCAGCTTCAACAATTGGCTGCCGGGCAAGTTGCACACGCAATTTACCGTGTCTATTCCATCGACGGCACAGCGCACGACATTGATATCGAGGTCCGGGGCACTAATGATGTCGCCCAAATTGGCGGCGTAAAAACTGCGACCGTGGTGGAAGACACCAGTATTAATGCGGGCAACACCCTGCAAACGGGTGGAAAGCTTACCGTCGCCGATGTAGACACTGGCGAGGCGGTTTTTGTGGCACAGAGCAACGTCGCCGCCACGTATGGAACCTTCGTTGTACAGACCAACGGGGTTTGGGTTTACACGGCTGACAATAGTTTAAGAGCAATCCAAGATCTCGACAGTGGCGACCATCTAACAGACACACTGACTGTCACCACGGCGGATGGAACCACAACCACGCTGAGTGTCCGGATTGATGGTTTGGACGACCATGTCACAATTGGTGGCGCCACCTTGGGCACGGTCAAAGAGGACACGGATCTTACTTTCCTAGGGCAGTTGACGACCTCGGGAGGGGCTGCTGCAAATTCAGGCGACTTTGGCGACCATGTTTTGACGGGCCAATACGGATCTGTTGATTTGCGCAATGATGGGCGCTGGATCTACACTTTGGATCCCCACAACGCTGCGATTCAGGCATTGGCCGAAGGTGAACACCTGACTGACAAGGTCACCGTGACCGCGCGGGATGGAACCATCCAAGAATTGAGCGTTTCGATCGCAGGCACGCATGACTTGCCGGTTGTTCATGTGCCGACAACCCAAGTCGCACCGACCATCGACAGTGTCGCACAGGTGACGTCCGCAACGGCCACCACGGATTTGTCGGCATTTAGCACGCATCAGTCAGGTGCATCGATTGGCGTTCATGTTGTGGGTCTTTATGCGCCCGGCAGTGATGTGAATGTGCTGGCCGGTGTGCCTGCAGGCAGCACGCCGACAGTGACCGGGGCGTATACCCAAAGCGGAGTTTCGGGATACAGCTATATGGACACGCGTGGATGGTTCACTCAGCACGTGCCCTCAGGCGATTTTCATGCGGTTGATCCCAGCGTCCGAAACAGCTGGGACGGAGGATTGGTTCAATTTTCTGACGGCACTATCGCAAGGATACAAAAAGTCTGCGACGGAGGCCCCGGAGGGGTCGAAAAGGATTACATCTATTTCACCCCATATGCAGGCGTGAATGTCCGAACGGGTAACAGCCTGGTTTCAGGTCATGCAACTGCTGGCCAATCGGTTGCACTGTATTCCGGATCGACATTGCTTGGCACTGTGACTGCCGATGCCAACGGTGATTGGGCTGTTGGGATGGCGCAGTTGCAGAACGGCGCACATAACTTACACACCGTTATTGGCGGACACACCTCGCCCACGCAATCTTTCCAAATAACAGGCGCCCAAGTTACCGAAACGCCTGCTCTGTTGGCCCTTGGAACGATCGACGAAGGTTCTGCATCTGGGCTGGTTTCCGGCGATCTGACAGTTACCGACGTGGATGCCACAGACAATCCTGTGTTCACCGCCCAAAGCGCCACGGCAGGGTCATACGGCACCTTTGACATGGATGCATCTGGTCACTGGGCCTATCATCTGAATGACGCAAATCCGCTAGTGAACGCCCTCGGCGTTGGCCAACACTTGCAGGAAACCTTTACAGTTGATGTGACCACCAACAGTGGCGAAACTGTCCAGCAAACCATCACTGTGGCAATCAATGGCACGAATGACGGGCCGACAATTGCGCATCAGATTACCGACCTAGGTGCCACTGCAGAAGATACGCCAAGAACATTCACCGAGGCCGAGTTGATCGGGTTGTTGGGTGCCACCGATGTGGAAGGCGATACGTTGCATGTGTCAGCGATTTCAGTTGATGCGCAATATGGTGCATTTACACATCAACCAAATGGTGACTGGGTCTTCACGCCCGCACCTGACCAAAAATCTGACAACATCCCGGTTGATGTAACGGTGACGGATGGCACCACGTCCCAACAAGGGGCCGCTGTTCTAGATTTGACTTCGGTGACCGATGCTGCAACCCCCGGATTAACGATTTCAGCCGAACAACAGGTAATGGAGTTTGCCAGTGGATCGGCTAGCGCGATCTTCACGCGCGAGGCTGTGCACAACGGTGGTCCGATCTCATCCATGGCTTTAGAAATGACCGTTCTTGGAGGGCAACAAGTCGCCTCGGCCGGCGTACATGGTGCGACATTGGTGAGCTATGAAACATCACCGACTACAGATCAAATGTACGTCTATAAGCCTGATGACATGGTGGTTCGGATCGCCGGGCATAACTACGACACGCAAGTCGCAATTCTGAATGACGGCAAAGATCACAGATACAGCTTCTTATGGGACGGGCCAAAAGGGACCCTAGATGTTCTGATCGACGGCCAAGTGGTAAAACACATGGACAATGTTGCTCAAGGTCAAACGATGCCTGATGGTGGAGCTTTGGCATTTGGCGGAGATCAAGACAGTATGCGTGGCGGTTTCAGCGCTAACGACGCGTTTGCCGGGAAAATGTTTAACGCGGCAATGGCGACATCCGTTGTCTCGCCTGCGCAACTGGCAACGGCTCCGTTGGCCCAAGTAATGAATGGGCAACCCAGCCTCTTAACTTCTATCCAAATCCACAACGGTCAGGTTATTGATCAAACGGGCAACTATCACTACGACACCCATGGATCGTTTACTCATACCACTGTTGCCGTAGATACAGTTATTGCGCCACCAAACCCGGGTGCAACGCTCAAGCTTGCCGCGGATCTCGGGGCGCCGACGGATTCTGACGACCATGTTGTGCATGCGCAGTTAACCGGATTACCTGTCGGTACAATTGTATCAGACGGGACGAGCGCTCATGTCGTCACCATTTCGGCAAGTACGCCTGATGTTGATGTCGCTGGATGGAACCTTGGTGGATTGACGGCCAATCCGCCTGCGTCTTTCCATGGAAACTTCCGTGCTTCACTAATGGTAACAACCCAAGGCCCTGATGGCGCACAAGCCGTCGCAACGACCAGTGCACCGGTGATATTCGACGCGACACAACCCGTACCAGATGCAGCGATTGCAGGTGTCAGCGCCGCCACAACAGACGAAGACACTGCCGTTTCAGGTGATCTGACGATCACTGATAGCGTTGGCCAAGACCACTTTGTCGCCGCAACTCTAAGCGGCAGCTATGGAGATTTGCAGATCGAGCAGAACGGGCACTGGACCTATTCGCCCAGCTCAAAAGCGGACGTCATGGTGGATGGCGCAAAAGCTTATGAAAGCTTCATGGTCAAATCTGCGGATGGAACGCAGCAAGAAATCCACGTGACCCTTCAGGGCACCAATGATGCTCCGGTCGTCACGGCAACACAGGCAACTCCAATTGATCTGGGCGAAGCGATCGGTGGCAATACCCAATCATTCACAGACGCCGAGCTGGTCAAATTGACAGGTGCCACAGATATTGAGGGCGAAGCTTTGTCCATTGCAGGGGTTTCTGTTGATCCTCAGCTTGGCAGTTTCGCCAAAGACCCCAGCGGCAACTGGGTCTTCACGCCAGTTGCAGGCGCAGCCCATGCAGATGTGCCAATAACGATTGCTGTCAGCGATGGACACACGACAACTGATGCTTCCGGCACTTTGGATATTGGGCTTGCGTTTAGCTTGACTGCGATCAGTCAGGATACCGGGCTCAGCGGGACGGATTTCATAACCAAAGACAACACATTGGTGTTCTCAGGAGAAGGGACACCGGGCCACACGATTTATTCTATGGGACGCGGCGGTCAAACCACCGTTGACGCAACCGGGCATTGGCAGATTGACATGTCATCCATTCGTTTGTGGCCAATGGATTACACGTTCAATTTCTACGACTTGGAAAGTAAAACCCAGATCACACAGAAGGTCACAATTGTTCGCGACGATCCAATTCTTTTGATCAACAGCGTTGGTGGTGATGACCTAATTGACAGTGGCGATCATGGTAAACCCTTGGATATCTCGGGCGAAGCCCACAATGTTCTGGATGGCAGTCTTGTAGACATTGAGATTGCAGGAAAACATTACACTGGCACGGTTCACGGTGGACAGTGGACGGTTACTATTCCCGGTGCGGATCTAAGCGCGCTTGCAGATCAAAACCTGCTTTTGAATGGAACCTTGACGGGCGTGGGCGGCGAATCCGCGACCGCACAGCACCATTTGGTTGTCGCGGCTGACCCTCTTTCATTACATGCCACCGCGAATTTGAAAGAGGACGCGACTGTTACGGGAATGGGACAGCTGTTCGCAGGTCAACAAGTCGGATCAGTCGATCACCCAGGAACCTACCAAGGGAATTTCGGAACACTGGTCGTGGAAGCGGACGGTCGCTATACATACACATTGGATAATGGCGCAAAATCGGTTCAGGCCCTTCTGTCAGGCACCAGTTCACAGGACAATTTTCTGATACCAATCACCGAAGCCTCGGGCCAAACGCATTCCGCCGTCGTGGGCGTTGCAATCTCTGGAACAGATGATGCCCCAGTGATCAGCGGTACTTTGGAAGCAGAACGTGCCATAAGGCCTGGCCAGTTTACCAACTTGCACGCGTCGGGACATTTGGATGTGACGGACGCAGACTCGCAAAGTGTATCGGTAACGATAAATGGTCAGTCTTGGACGCCGGGTACATCGGCATCGATCAACACCCCGTCTGCACGACTACAAGTCTTAGCAAATGGGGACTGGAGTTATGAGCTCATCCATCCTGGACCGGCTCAAGACGCGTTGTTGGCCGGAGCAGCGGCAGGCACGCCACAACATGAAACATTTGACGTTGTCGCAACTGATGCAGAAGGGCATGTGACCAAAGAACAATTGGTCGTCACTATTGCGCCAGATGGTACAGATTTCACTCTTCGGGGCGAAATGCGCGCCGCTGTAACCGAGGACATCGTGTCCAGCACAGGAGGACATCTTGATCCCGTCAGTGGCACCGGGACCCAAGATCAAACCGGCGTTTACAGTTGGGGGATAGATCCAAACTCAACTGGGTCGCATGGTGATTTCACCGTCGATGGAAAAGGAAATTGGCACTACGCACTGCATGATCAAGACGTCGCAATTCAGGAGCTTGGCCAAGGCGATCTGTTGCAAGATCATGCAACGATCGTTGCGACAGACAGCACAGGTAAACAATTTTTGCGTGAAGTCACGGTTGATGTCATGGGCAGCAACGACGTGGCAATAATCGGAGGCCACCATGTAGGTACGGCTACTGAAGATGGCACACCAGGTGTGACGGGCCAATTAACCGGCACTGACGTCGACAAAGGCGACACCGTGACGTTCGATGCGCAATCCGCCGCTGTGGGTACATACGGGACATTTGACATCGCCGCTGACGGGCGTTGGACCTATCATTTGAACAATCAAAGTGCCGCAACTCAGCAACTTAGTGGCGGCCAAGTAGAAACGGAAACATTTACGGTCATTGCCAGATCTACAGACGGAGCGATTATTCATCAACAAATCTCGGTCAACGTGTCTGGTCACGAAGATGCCCCAGTGATCTCAGGCGCGTTCAGTGGATCTGTGACAGAGGATTCATCCGCGCTTTCCACGGCCACGGGACAGGTTACAACGAGCGATGCAGATGCGGGTGACAAACCCGTCTTTTCTGCGCAATCCAGTGTTATCGGCACCTATGGCACGTTCTCAATAGATGAGCATGGTGCCTGGAATTACGATCTGGACAACACGAATGCCGCAACCCAGGCTTTGAACTCTGGCAGCATTGAGCATGAAACATTCCAAATTTCAGTTCACACTGCGGATGGAGAGACTGAAACACACGATGTGCAAATAGAAGTTCACGGAACGGACGAAGGGGCGGTTTTGCCACCGCCACCTCCTCCCGTGCCGGATGCAGTAGTTTTGCATGATGCCAGCGCTCCGGAAAGCGCACCAGCGGACATATCACTTTATCTGGATGCCGTTACAGATGGCCAAGCTGCGTCGAATGACGACGGGGCCGGTGTGCACGATATGTCGCCCTATTTGGACGCGATAGGAGTATTTGACACAGGTAGCGAAAATTTCAGTCCACCGGAAATTCAGATGGACCCACATTTGCTCGACATGGACGGTGTGCCAGAGGATCAGCAAGATGATCCAATTATTCCACTGGCAGATGACCCCACGGATGACGTCATGCCACCAGAGCCAATAATTGACGAGAACACTTGACGGGCCGATACGACTTTAACCATTGGCGTGAACAAGACTACGTAAGTATCGTTGGTATCGAGCTCCCGATTTGAACCTATCCGAACACCGACATCCGCCTGTGTAGCGCTTTAGCCAGCACGCCCCGGGTATCCCTCCATCCTGTGTGCCCCGACCTTATCTAGCGCCGCAGCCTCTCCCTGCTCCGCTCCCGTCGCTGGACATTAATCGGATGTTCACGCCCCAGGGCGCGATTGAAGCCATTTCCCTTCGACCAGTTCAGGAATTGGCTAAAGCTGTCCACCTGATCATCGTTGCGTCCGCGAGGAAAGGACTGAAGCTCGCGCTTGAAAGTGGGTAGCCACGGCGCATCAGCCGGCAAATAGATTTTACCCTCCTCAACAGGAGCGCAAGCCGACTGGAAGCGCGTCTCCTTGTCTTTGTCAGGCCTGATACGTTCGTAGCGACGCCTCTCATCCCGGAACAGCTCATCAAAAAGAGGTCTGCCGGTCGCCGCATCTTCAATCAAAACCCGATCTGGATTCCACTCGCGCACCAGCTGCAGTGTCTTTGCCTTGAGATCCGGATAATCAAGCTGCCCACGCCAAACATCAAGAAGATGCCAGGCGTTTTCTCTAAAACCCCAAGTCGTGCAAACCGAGAAGTCAGATCTCGGATCCGCTGATGTGCCCGTATCCCAACTTTGAACGACCAACTGATACCAGTTGCGGTCTTCAACCCGCTCATAGGTGTTGAACCATTCCCACCGAAGAGGGGAACCATCCGGCGCAATCGGGTTTTGCTGATACTGGCAGTTGAAGACCGCGGAACCCATCTCACGACGCATGCGATCAAGGGTGTTTTGATCCAGGCGCGACGCGAAGAGAAGATCCCCGGGCTGTCGGCGATGCAAACGAGCCTGCCCAATCGGAATGTTTTCATTACTTTCTGCAATCGCAGGCAAATTCAGGTGCTTATATGTACCTTTGTCGAGCAAATACCCAGGCGGATCCATCTCGTGCAACCGCTGTGCCACCATGATGACGCGCCCCTCAGCAGGGTTGTCAAAACGCGACAGTAACGTGCCTTCGATAAACTCTTGAGCGCGAATCAGTTCAGCCTCAGAACTGGCATCCCCCGCCTTCAGAAGATCGTCGATGATGATGTAATCAGCACCATGTCCAGTTACGGAACTGCCGATAGAGACAGCTTTCCGGCTGCCCCCCATTGTTGTCCGAATTTCTTCAGACGTGTTGCCTTTCTTTGCCAATTGGGTTTGTGGAAACATCTCCCGGTACCAGCGCGAAGACATCACCCGACGGCAATCTTCAGAATGCTTGCGCGCCAGATCAAGACCATAGCTCGCCACAATGATCTTGGCCGAGGGATAATGCCCCAGCAGAAAGGCCACATACGCGACAGCCACCGTTACTGATTTCAGGCACCGGGGCGGGATGTTGATCACCAGGCGTTTGTTCCCTCCCACACGCACGTCATCAAGCTCATAGCACATTGCGCGCACGTGCCAGGCGGGCTCGAACTTGTCATTTGCCCCATGATGGAGAGTGTCAAACACCTTCCACACGAACGGAAAGAAGTTCTCCCTGCAGACCTCACGAGACGCCTGCAGGATCACTTTTGGATCAAGACTCGTCATCTTCCGTCTCCCAATGCTTGAAGTGCTCATCGTCATCATCGTCATGAACAGGCTCTTCATTTGCGGGTGCACGCTCAAGAAAATCCCGCAGAATGTTATAGTCGACGGCTTCCGGCTCTTCAGGTGCTGTCACCGGCTCGGCGTCGCCAGACGTGACGCCAAAAAGCTCGGGATCAAGTTTGAGAATGGCCATCATGGCTGGCATCTCGCCTTTGAGACCTTTGGCTGCAAGCTGCTTGGCCAACGCTTCCGCTTTGGACATGCAAACTTCGCGAGTGCCCTCACGGACCGTAATCTTGGCTTCCAGCTCACGCTTCAGGCTGGCAAGGATACCTTTTGCACCTTTTGGGCGCCCCTTGGCATTGCCAGATTGGCCCTTCTTGAACTGGCCGCTCTTAGGAGGCTTGCCGTAGCCTACCTTATAATCCTTTTTCTGATCAGACATTGGCCAACTCCTTACCGGGGGTTTGTGTTGTTTGCGCTGCACGCTCATCAAAGCCCTCGCCCGTCTGAGCATGAACGGCTTTCTCACCGGTCATTGCCTGCCAGCGGCGGATAGCAACATCAACGTAAAGCGGATCCAACTCGATCAGACAGGCCTTGCGGCCGGTCTTTTCCGCGGCGAGCAATGTGGCTCCTGATCCACCAAATGCGTCCAGCACCACATCGCCGCGGTGGGTAACATCCATGATGGCATCCGCCACCAGCTGCGTTGGCTTCACCGTGGGGTGATCTTTCAAATCCGCATCGCGCCCAATGCCGAAGCTGTTCACGCCTGCATAGTCCCAGACATTGGTACGGTTGCGGCCATGCTTGCCCAGTTCCACATTATTGATGTGTGCCGCGCCGGGTTTCTTAAAAATGCAAACCATCTCATGCTTGGAACGATAGAGACTGCCCATGCCACCGTTGGTTTTGTTCCACACACACAGATTGATGAGATCGAAGCCGCACGCCTTGGCAGTTTGAACCGCCCCGGGTTTACCGGAGAGTAAAACACTCCAAAGGTGAGCCTTATGACGAAGAAGAAACATACCCCCGCTTATCCGGCCGAGCTGCGT
>NZ_FQZQ01000007.1 GCF_900142085.1 Shimia gijangensis | reverse complement strand
CTGTCTCATGTCCCACTCCTTGGTGGTTACGATGAGCCAGAAACACTCCCTTATCAAATCACCCTATTTGGACCCATAAGCGCTGACGTCAGACATTCGGTCATACTCACGTCACGCTTGGCCGTTCTATGACAACATGGCCCGCGTTTATTTGGGCCAAGTGAAGCATTTAATAATGCGTAACCCCACCTCTCGCCTGAGGTGGGGTTTTCTTTGCCCTACATTAGATTGCTTAGCCTGCCAGTGCCCGGATTTTTGGGCGACTTCGTTGCCGAGTGTTAATACGTACTTCAAAAAAATGCCTCAATTAAATCTTACCCTGCTTAGAAACCTTATGAAAACGAGGGCCGAGCACATGAGCCTTGCGACAAATGAACAGCTACCTTTGGATGAGTTTCCCGACGCTGATTGCGCAGAGGGAAACGAGTTCACGGGCGTCTGGACCATACCGGGCTTTCTCGGAAAAACAAAAGTGATGACGTCTTTTGGCAATTTACCAATTGAAGCACTCCGCCTTAGAGACCCGGTCAAGACTAGGTCTGGGCACTTTCGTAAGGTGGCCTGGGTTGACCAGTTGAGCTTGGACAGAGATTTTACTTTTGATGTTCCTGATGCCTTGCCCGTTCAAATTGGACGCGGCACTTTGGGTCCAAACTTCCCACTGACAGATGTTTGCATGTCACCAGAACAAATTATTTTACCGACCAAACACGGTGGAAAACCTGTGCTGGCACGCGACTTGGTGGGCAGACCCCGAATAATCCGACCTTTTCCACGAACCTTCACGTACTATTTGTTTCATTGTGGCCAGCCGGAGGATGTACTCGTAGATGGAATGTGGTGCCAGACCTCTCCGTAACTCCATTCGCCTTTTGCACGACACAAGGCTCGCTGTGGCTCTCCTGTCCTGCGGGGTTCTTGGGCAGGTTTTGGTGGGTGGAGTCCAAGGCTAAGAACTGGCCTTCATTTCCCAGATAGGCTGCAATTCACAGGCGAAAAAATAGTCCGAAGGCACGGTCTACTGGGGGATGAATTGGGGGAATTAAAAACACCAAAGGCAATTTTCTTGTTTAAACTCAGGAGTTTATGGAAAATTGCTGGCGGAGACGAAGGGATTCGAACCCTCGATACCGTTCCCGGTATACTCCCTTAGCAGGGGAGCGCCTTCGACCACTCGGCCACGTCTCCGTCGACCCGTCTATAACTGTGGGCTTTGGGTGGCAAGAGGGTTCCGGCGATTTTCTGTGGAAAAATTGCGAGGTATTTGCCCCGCCATCTGAACTGTTTAGTTATTGAAGAGAAAGTGCAGCACGTCGCCGTCTTTGACCTCGTAACTTTTGCCTTCTGCACGCATCTTGCCGGCCTCTTTTGAGCCTTGCTCGCCGTTGTTGGCAACAAAATCGTCATAGGCGATGGTTTCGGCGCGAATAAAGCCTTTTTCAAAGTCGCCGTGGATCACGCCAGCGGCTTGCGGCGCCATGGTGCCTTGCTTGATGGTCCAGGCACGGGCCTCTTTGGGCCCAACGGTGAAATAGGTCTCAAGGTGCAGCAATTCATATCCGGCGCGAATCAGCCGGTCTAGGCCCGCCTCATCCAGCCCCATTTCCTCAAGGAACATCACCGCTTCATCGTCTTCCAGCTGGCTGATTTCCTCTTCGATCTGCGCCGAAATGATCACATGGCTGTTGCCTTGTGCCGCGGCCATTTCGCCAACCTTGGTCGAATGTTCATTGCCGTTTGCGGCCTCAGATTCGCCAACGTTACAAACATACAGCACCGGTTTGGTGGTCAGAAGTTGCAGCATTTTCCATGCCTTTTCATCATCTTCTGCGACCTCAACCACGCGGGCGGGATGGCCATCTTCGAGAACGGCAAGCGCTTCTTTCAAAAGACGTTCCTGCTGAACCGCTTCTTTGTCGCCACCACGCACTTTGCGCACCAGACCCTGCATCCGCTTTTCGATGCTTTCGATATCGGCAAGCATCAATTCGGTCTCAATGGTCTCGGCATCGGCCACAGGGTCAACACGGCCTTCAACATGGGTGACATCACCGTCCTCAAAGCATCGCAACACATGGGCGATGGCGTCAACTTCACGAATGTTGGCCAGGAACTGGTTACCAAGGCCTTCGCCCTTAGACGCCCCTTTGACCAGACCGGCAATGTCCACAAAGGTCATGCGTGTGGGGATGATCTGTTTGGAGCCCGCAATTGCGGCCAGTTTGTCCAAACGGGCGTCCGGAACGCCGACCTCACCCACATTGGGTTCGATCGTGCAGAACGGAAAGTTTGCAGCCTGCGCAGCGGCGGTTTTGGTCAGCGCGTTGAACAATGTCGACTTGCCGACGTTCGGCAGACCCACGATCCCCATTTTAAAGCCCATATCGGCCTCCTGATGCCATTTCGCTGCGCTTCTATGGAACAATCGGCAGGCGCGCAAGGCAGGCTGAGGCCGCCCACCCTGTCAAACTGCGACAATATCTGGGATTTCATGGGTCAGGCATTGATTTCCCCCTCGCTTTTGCGGCACATCGGTCAGGACTTGTGACAAGGACACGCCGATGACTCGCATTGATGCCAAATTCGACGAACTGAATGCTGCCGGAAAAAAGGCCTTTGTGTCTTATGTGATGGCAGGTGATCCCGATTATGACACTGCGCTTGAGGTGGTCAAAGGGTTGCCGGGCGCGGGTGTGGATATCATCGAACTGGGCCTGCCCTTCACCGATCCAATGGCGGATGGCCCAACCATCCAGTTGGCGGGGCAGCGCGCGCTTGAGGCGGGTATGACCCTGCAACGGACGCTGGATCTTGCGGCGGAGTTTCGCAAAACCGATGACACCACGCCAATTGTGCTGATGGGATACTACAACCCGATCTACAATCGGGGCGTCGACCAGTTCCTGATCGATGCCAAGGCGGCGGGCATCGACGGGTTGATCGTGGTCGATCTTCCCCCGGAAGAAGACGAAGAGCTTTGCATCCCGGCGCAGGCTGCGGGTCTGAATTTTATCCGGCTAGCAACACCGACCACAGATGAAAAACGTCTGCCCAAGGTTCTGCAGAACACGTCCGGTTTCGTATATTACGTATCAGTTACGGGCATTACAGGCGCTGCCGAAGCGCAAGCCGGCGACGTTGGGCCTGAAGTGGCGCGCATTAAGGCGTCAACCGACCTGCCGGTCATCGTGGGCTTTGGTATCAATACACCCGAAAAATCGCAGGCCATTGCCTCGGTTGCAGACGGCGCTGTTGTTGGATCTGCCATTGTCAGCCAGATTGCGGCAGGTAAATCGGTTGAGGATGTACTGGCCTTTGTAAAGACATTGGCCGACGGCGCGCACCGCGCCTGATTGCATGTACGCTCTGGCCTTCACCACAGTACGATACAACATCGCGTTTTACGCGATTGTAACGCTCGTGGTGGTGATGCTGGAAATGTTGATGAGCGCTGCTGGCGTTGTCACGCTGGTCTTTATGGGCCTCACAATGCTGTACACGCACCGCATGATCCAGCTGAATGAGATCTACGGCTGGACCGACCCGATGAGCACCACCGGCCGGGACGGATCCAAGATCCCATTGTTTGGATATGTCCTGCGGTTTTGCGCGTACTTCGTGGCGCTGATGCTGATTCTTGCCGGGGCCTTCATGGCGCTTGAGGCCACTGGCGTTCTTAATCCTGACGCGTTCTTGTCAGAGATCGAATATGGCATGTGGGGAATGCTTGTTGGTGTGCCAGTCTTTGCCTGCGCATTGGCGATCGTGGGCACGGTCCTCCCGGCTTGTGCGGAACGTGCTGACACCTCGTTGAAAACGGCCTTTCTGCGTGGTCGTAAAACCTTTGGCCGCACGGTTCTAAACCTCATCGCCGGGCCTCTGGTTGTGGCTTTTGTCGGGTTCTTTTGCCTTGGCCAAATCGGTTGGCTTTTGGGTGGGTTTGATAACATCATTGGAAGAAGCCTGTTTCGGATCGCGGCCACGATCCTTGCGATCCTGCCTGCCATGCTGACAGCCACAGCGCTGAGCATGGCTTACCTAAAGGCCGAAAAGGGGCGCTAAGCGCGCCGCAAGATATGTGTCGCCGTATATTCAGACACCAGTTCATCCTTTTGATTAAGAATTTCGGTGCGGATCACCACCCGCCCCCGGTCCGGTCTTGATTTGGACGGCGCGCTGTCCAGCACCGTGCAGCGGGCGCGCAATTCATCGCCGGGACGCACAGGCACGGCCCAGCGAATGTTGTCCATTCCCGGACTGCCCATCGACGCCTCGCGCCAGACCTCGGCCTCAAGTGTCAGAACAAAGGCTACCATAATGGTGTGAAAGCCGCTGGCGATAAGGCCACCAAAGGGCCCTTTTTGTGCGGCGTCTTCGTCCAGATGAAAGGTCTGAGGGTCCCATTTCTGGGCGAACTCCAGAATTTCGTCCAAAGCAAGCACCCTTCGTCCGGTTTCAAAGACATAGCCTTTGGGCAAATCATCAAAGAACATGGTCTCTCCTGAATTTTATGCCATCAAACAACACTTAAGACGTTTTGTCGCCCGCAGTGTCGGAAATCGACGTTGCGTTAAACAGGCTGCATTGGTAAAGAACATTTACCAATACGAGGAAAAGTGAGCCAAAATGCCCGTCATTACCTGCATCGATGACTTGAAACGCATCTATCGCCACCGTGTGCCCCGCATGTTCTACGACTATGCGGAATCCGGCAGCTGGACCGAACAGACCTTTCGCGAGAACACCTCGGATTTTGAAGACATCTATCTTCGCCAACGCGTTGCTGTAGACATGACAGGGCGCTCCACCGCCTCGCAGATGATTGGACAGGATGTGTCGATGCCGGTCGCCCTGGCGCCTGTGGGTCTTACGGGCATGCAATGTGCCGATGGTGAGATCAAAGCTGCGCGCGCTGCAGAAAAATTTGGCGTGCCCTTTACCCTGTCGACCATGTCGATCAATTCGATCGAGGAAGTCGCTGAAGCCACAACCAAACCGTTCTGGTTCCAACTTTATACAATGACCGACGCGGATTACGTCAGCCGCCTGATTGAACGCGCCAAAGCGGCCAAGTGCTCGGCATTGGTGATCACTCTGGACCTGCAAATTCTTGGCCAGCGCCACAAAGATTTAAAGAACGGCCTTTCTGCCCCACCCAAACTCACCCCCTCCACCATCGCCAACCTGATGACCAAGTGGCGATGGGGCATCGGGATGCTCGGCGCCAAACGGCGCAACTTTGGCAACATCGTGGGCCACGTGGATGGGATTTCCGACGCGGCCGACCTAGGCGCATGGACAAAAGAAAGCTTTGATCCGACATTGGATTGGAACAAGATCGCCAAAATCAAAGAGCAATGGGGCGGGCCGGTGATCCTCAAAGGGATCCTCGACGCGGAAGACGCCAAAATGGCGCTTAACGTCGGCGCGGACGCCATCATCGTGTCAAACCACGGTGGTCGTCAGTTGGACGGAGCGCTGAGTTCTATCCGCGCCCTGCCCTCCATCCTTGAGGCTGTCGGTGACCAGATCGAAGTGCATCTGGATAGCGGCATCCGTTCGGGTCAGGACGTGCTCAAGGCTGTCGCCATGGGGGCCAAAGGCACCCATATTGGCCGCGCTTTTGTCTATGGGCTTGGTGCGATGGGTCAAAAAGGTGTCGAAGAGGCGCTGCGGGTCATTCACACCGAACTCGACATCTCGATGGCCCTTTGTGGACGTCGCACCATCGAAGAGCTGGACCGAGATATCCTGTTGATCCCAGAGAATTTTGAAGGACGCTGGCAGGGCTAATCCACCGCTGGCCTTTGACACGCCCCACCCGGCGCGCAATAGTGCGCCGGAGCAGGTAGGTGATTGGCAATGTTGGTCTTTGTAAAACAGAAACTTGCGTTTCTTTCGGTGCCCAAAACCGGCAGTACGGCCTATGAAACGGCCTTGCGGCCACAGGCGGACATCATTTTCACCAAACGCTACAAACACATGACGGTGGGCAAGTTTCACAACAAAACAGCGCCATTTCTGAAAAAATCCCTACGTCTCGAACCCGAACGCATAGCCGTGATGCGAAATCCTGTGGATCAGATCCGGAGCTGGTATAAATTTCGCAGTCCCGAACGTCTGGGAGACGACTTTCGCAACACCGGGCAGATGAGCTTTGATGAATTTGTTCTGGATGTCATCAGCGACGCGCCTTCGCCAGCCGCCTGCATCGGAAGCCAATTTGGGTTTCTTTCGATCCGCGACGGCAGCGTGCCCGTGCATCATCTTTTTGCCTATGAAAAACAGCCTTTGATCCGCGCATTTCTGGCCGAAAGGTTTGAAGAAGAGATCAAGCTAAAGCCACGAAATGTATCGCCACATGTCTATGCGCCGATCTCGCCCGAGGTGGAACAAAAACTACGCATCGCGCGGGCCCAGGAGTTTGATCTTTATGCCAGGATCATCGATCACGATGGGGTGCTTCGGGGGTTTTCGACAGCCCCTCAGGTTTGACAGGTAATTTTGGGCGGTTTATCCCACAAAACATACGGAATCCCCCTTTTCAACATCATGACTCTAGGGTATAGGCGCGACTTCACGCGGGGTTACAGCCTTGGAGGAACCCCGCCCTAATCAAATTGGAGAATTCACATGGCTGGACAGATTCCTGATCTGAATGCCGAAGTCCGTACGGGGACAGGCAAGGGCGCCGCTCGTCAGGCACGTCGCGATGGTATGGTACCAGGCGTCGTTTATGGTGGCGAAACAGACCCTATCGCAATCAAAGTTCCTTTCAACGTTCTGTTGAAAAAACTGAAAGCTGGCCGCTTTCTGTCGACGCTTTACAACCTGAAGGTTGAAGGCCACGACGACGTGCGCGTGATCTGCCGCAACGTCCAGCGCGATGTTGTCAAAGACCTTCCGACGCACATCGACCTCTTGCGTCTGCACCGCAACACCAAGATCGACCTCTTCATCCACGTTGAGTTTATCAACGAAGAAGAGTGCCCCGGTCTGAAAAAAGGTGGCGTTCTGACGATTGTGCGTCCTGACGTTGAGCTGAAAGTGACCGCTGGTGACATTCCTGAAAAGATCGTTGTTGATCTGGCCGGTCTGGAAGTTGGCGACACCATCACCATTTCGTCGGTTGATCTGCCTAAAGGCTCCAAAGCCACCATCGACCGTGACTTTGTGATCGCGAACATCTCGGCTCCATCGGGTCTGCGTTCGGCTGAGAACGAAGAAGGCGATGAAGACGGCGAAGCAACAGAAGAAGTCGCAGCAGAAGCTACAGAAGAGTAATCTTCTGCTTGACGGCAAGATTTGGAAACGCGGCCCTGTCTGGGGTCGCGTTTTTCTTTTGCAGCGTGTTGATCCGTTTCGCGCAGAGAAATATAACCGAACAACACCGGTACTGGGATGATATGCGATGAAGCTTTTTGTAGGTCTGGGAAATCCCGGTGGGAAATACGCCGGCAACCGCCACAATATCGGTTTCATGGCCGTTGAGCGCATCGCCGAAGATCACGGGTTCGCCCCATGGCGTGGTAAATTTCAGGGCTCGGTCTGCGAAGGGCGATTGGGCGGCGAAAAAGTGATCCTGTTGCGCCCGGAAACCTTCATGAACCTGTCCGGGCAGTCCGTTGGGGAAGCCATGCGGTTTTACAAACTTGAGTCTACGGATGTGACCGTCTTCCACGACGAGCTGGACCTCGCCCCCGGCAAATGCCGCGTCAAGCTTGGTGGTGGCCATGCGGGGCATAATGGGCTGCGGTCGATCCATCAGCATATTGGGCCACAGTATGACCGGGTCCGGTTGGGCATTGGGCATCCAGGCAACAAAAACGCGGTTTCGGGCTATGTGCTGCGCGATTTTGCCAAGGCAGATCAGGATTGGCTGGATGACCTTCTGCGTGGCATCTCGGACGGCGCGCCACAATTGGCGGACGGTGACACGGGTAAATTCATGAATGCTGTGGCATTGCGGGTGAACCCACCACGGTCATCTACGAGCAAGCCCAAAGTGGACCCGTCGCCCAAATCTACAGCTCCGGAGCCGCAGGAAGACACGCGCAACCCATTGCAAAAGCTCGCGGATAAATTTCGTTGAGCGCCGCTCTACGCAAAGCCTTTGCCGAGCAGGCAGGATATTGCGAAGGTTTAGACAGCCCGTTCATGGCGCGCCTGCCGGGACTGCTAAATGCGCAATGATCCAGCGATCTGACGGTCGAACTTGGCCGGGTCGACTTTCACGGGCGCTGGGTGAATTGGCAAGGACCCGCCGCCCTGTCCTGACGTTACACTTGCCAAACACCGGCTGACTATGCGGAATTGTGGCAAAGGGGAGAACTCATGCGGACTTTTGGAAAATGGTTGGGTCGAATTTTACTGTTTCTGGTGCTGTCAGCAGCGGTGCTTTACGCGTGGAAACGGGAAGAAATCCATCGCCTCCTTGCTGTTAACACATTGTTTTCGGAAGAAAAAATTGTTTCAAACTTTTCCAATATGAATGCTGCGTTCCTGACCCGAGAGGTTGACCGTGGCAGTGGTCCAGTTTCGAAAATCCCAAAAGGTGAACCGGCGGCCATGCCTGCGGGGCTCAGCCAATGGGTCGAAGATCGCGCTGTCACGGGTCTGGTTGTGCTGAAACATGGCTCGTTGCTGCACGAAAGCTACTACAAGGACACATCTCCCGAAGACCTGCGCATTTCATGGTCGGTGGCGAAATCCTATTTGTCCGCCCTATTTGGAGTCGTAGTCGCGGAGGGGCACATTGAAAGCCTTGATGATCCGGTGACGAAGTACGCTCCAAAGCTCATTGGATCCGCTTATGACAGGGCTTCGATCCGAAACGTTTTGCAGATGTCTTCGGGTGTCACCTTTGACGAAGATTATCTGGACTATAACTCAGACATCAACCGGATGGGTCGCGTGTTGGCTCTTGGCGGAACACTGGACGATTTTGCCGCCAGCCTGAAAGACACCTTCGTTGAGCCCGGAAGCCAGTGGCAATATGTATCTATCGACACGCACGTTTTGGGTATGGTGATCCGAGGCGCCACCAGCCGCAATGTCGCCGGACTTTTATCTGAGAAAATCATCCAACCCTTGGGCTATGAACAAAGCCCGTACTATGTCACCGATGGTGCAGGTGCGGCTTTTGTTCTGGGCGGTCTGAACATCAGCACCCGGGATTATGCGCGGTTCGGCCAGATGTTCCTGCAACACGGGATGTATGGAGGCCAGCAAGTGGTTCCGGCAGATTGGGTGGCTGAAAGTACCGTTCCAAGCGCCAAGACAGCCACGGACGCGCTGCAATACGGCTATCAGTGGTGGATGCCCAAAGACGCCCGCGAAGGTGAGTTTTTCGGTATCGGTGTTTATGGCCAATACATCTATATCAACCGCCCGCTAGGCGTGGTGATCGCGATGAATTCGGCAGATCGTAAGTTCAAAGAGGACGGTGTGACCGACACGAACATCGCCATGTTCCGCGAGATCGCCGAGGGGCTGTGACAGGCGCCAATGCAACAGTACGGCGGCACATCACAACGCTAAATTGGCCTCTGCAATAGCCCTCACATTGAATGTCCGGGCGACCTTTTCGTCTGACAGCGCGTCCTGGGTCAGCTAGTCTTTGGGGCGAGACACGTTAGTTTGGAGGATCTCATGAATATTTTTTCAGGCATTTTTGTTGCAACACTATTTCTAGGCGGACAGAGCGGCATTGTCGCTCCCGAAGGCCTTGTCCAATTGCAGGAACGCTTTGGTAAAGTTACGAACCTAGTCAATGCCGATGTCACGACCATCTTTGAAGACAACGTATCGGGCGCAAATTTCGCCGGTCAAAACCTGAGCGGCGCAGTCATAACGCGATCCAATGTATCTGGTGCTGATTTCAGCGGTGCCGACTTGTCTGGCGCAACGTTGGATGCGTCGAACTTCACTGGCGCTAGTTTTGTCGGGGCGAATTTGTCGGGTGCGACCATAAAAGACTCAAATTTCATAAATGCAAATCTCACCGGAGCCTGCCTGCACGGTGTCACGATTTTCGCCTCTAATTTTGCCGACGCAAATCTGACAGAGGCCAATATGACTGGTGTTGAGATAAAATTCACCAACCTGGACGCTGTGAACATGACTGGTGTCGTGGAGGACGCAAACTGTTAGGGACTTTGCGCGAGGTTGGCGCAAGCGCCTTTTGTCTATAGGCTTATGTCGTCAGGACCCCACCAAAGGGCAAACACGAATGCAAATGGAACCTTCGGTCAATGTGTTGGGAACGGTGCTGCAGGCCTGTTCACGTGATCCGGTCACCGGGTTCTTTCGCGATGGGCATTGCAACACCTGCTACGAAGATCAGGGCGTGCACACAGTTTGCGCCCTGATGACGGCCGAGTTTCTGGCTTTTTCAAAGTACCTTGGCAACGATCTGTCTACACCCCGACCTGAATATGGGTTCTATGGACTAAAGCCCGGAGATCAATGGTGTCTGTGTGCCTCACGGTTTTTGCAGGCACATGATGAAGGCTGTGCCCCAATGGTCAACCTTCAGGCCACACATCAAAAGACCCTTGAGATTGTGCCGCTCGACACTTTGGAAATCTATGCGACAACGCCCCCGGATCGCGGTTAGTGAGCCCGGGCGCCTTGCCGGTCCAGTTCTGACTGAATCGCCGTGACGTCGATGTCTTCCAGTTCGCGATTGGATTTGATCGAAAGTGCGGCAGCCACCCCGGCCCCCTGCCCGATCACGGCACAGCAGGCCATGTTTCGTGTCGCGGCGTGAGCGTATTTCTCACCGCCTGTCGCGCGTCCGGAAATCAAAAGGTTCTTCACCTTCTTTGGTAAAATGTTGCGATAGGGAATTTCGAAATACCGACCCGTGGTTGGCAGGATCAACGTCCCATAGCCATCAATGAACTCGGGGAAAATACCAATCGAATCCTCAAACCTGCCTTGCTCGCGCGCATCTTCATTGGTCATCACATATTGCGTGGTCACTTTGCGCGTGTCGCGAATGCCCAGCGACATGCCAAAATTTCGCAGCCGAATGTTTTCACAGCCGGGCGTAAAGGCGCGCAAAGCTTCGATCGCCAACATCGCCTGACGGCGCCCCTCAATTTCATTAACCGTCAGATCATTCGGATCGGTGCCGTCGCAATTGGCCAGATGAATGAGGTTCATGTACGTCAGCTCGCCCGTGTCATGCGCCGCGCCCCATGTGCCCGCAATCGTATTTAACTGTGCTGGGATCATGCCGGCTTTGATCGCCTGAGCAAATGGCTTGTGCAGAAAGGGCGAGAACATATCGTCCTCTTTGCCGGAGGTCTCGATATTCCACTCACCGCCACCACCCCAATCTTTGTAGGTCTGTGGATCAGCTTTTACACCTTCGATGAAACGGGCTTTATCGACGCCAGCCACATGAAACATCACCGAGGCCGCCATCAGGTCTTCGCGTGGCGCCTTGGTGCAGGGCGCTCCAGCGCGGTGGGCCACATCCGCGTCCCCCGTGGCATCAATCACCCGCTTGGCAAGAATCGCCTCTCGCCCTGCCTTGGATTCAGTGATGATGCCAGTGATCGTATCGCCGTCCATGACCGGCGCCACAAAAGAGCGATGCAGCATCGGATGAATGCCCGCGTCCTGCACCATATTGTCCGCGACCAGTTTGAAACCCTCGCTGTCAATCTCGTAGCTCAACGACTGGCTTTCGGGTACGGCCGCGCCAGCCGCCTTGGCCGTCTCTTCGAATTCACGTGCGATACCATCGGATTCGACGGTGTCTTCGTGGCGGTACCAATGCATGCCCTCAACACCAACAACCGTGATGTTTCCGCCAAAACACCCAAAGCGTTCAACAAGCGTCACCTCGACGCCGGCCCGCGCCGCGGCCAGAGCGGCAGACAGGCCTCCCGGGCCTGAACCGACGACCAGAACGTCGGTCTTATGGATCACATCAATTTCGCGGGATGGTTCAAGAATCTTTTGCATTGCGCGACAATGCGACGGTCATTTGTGGGGGTCAACGGAAAGGTTCGAGCCAAATAGTGACGCCCGTTTTTGACACTAATTCATGCCATCACGGCGAGGACGCGCACGATCCTGGCTCCGGCCCAAAATTCGTCAGCGTCCCCAAAAAGTGCGACGCAGTTCACTATGCGTCCAATCCTGATTGGTCATTCTCTACAACAGCTTTGCCCATGAACCCATTTGCGGCACTTGCAATCGTGGCAGATGCCAGACAGGACTTCGCCAAAAGAAGACACGCGAATTACCAGGCGATTTTACCCAATAAGTTAATCGGCGTCGCTCATGTCAAAGCCCAAATGGCGGGCAACAGTAAAGATGTCTTTGTCACCGCGACCGCACATGTTCATGACCAATACGTGGTCTTTGGGCAGATCAGGTGCAATCTTGATCACATGCGCCAAAGCATGGCTTGGCTCAAGCGCCGGAATAATACCTTCCTGAGCGCAACAGAACTGAAACGCCTCCAGCGCCTCTTTGTCGGTGATCGACACATACTGCGCACGACCTGTGTCATGCAGCCAGGAATGCTCCGGTCCGATCCCCGGGTAATCCAGCCCTGCCGAGATCGAAAATCCTTCGAGGATCTGCCCATCGTCGTCCTGCAACAGATAAGTGCGATTGCCGTGCAAAACGCCGGGACGACCGCCGGTCAGGGATGCGCAGTGCTCCATCTTTTCATTCACGCCTTTGCCACCCGCCTCAACACCAATGATGTTCACAGACTCGTGGTCAAGGAAGGGGAAAAACAAGCCCATCGCGTTTGATCCACCGCCAATCGCGGCAATCAACGTATCTGGCAGCGCGCCTTCACCTTCGTGTTCAGGTAGCTGATCGATGACTTCTTTGCCAATAATCGACTGGAAATCCCGCACCATCGCTGGATAAGGGTGCGGGCCCGCCACCGTACCGATACAGTAGAATGTATCGCGCACATTGGTGACCCAATCGCGCAACGCATCATTCATCGCATCCTTGAGCGTGCCACGACCAGAGGTCACCGGCACCACTTCTGCCCCCAAAAGCCGCATACGAAACACGTTTGGCGCCTGCCGCTCAACATCATGTGCGCCCATGTAGACGATGCATTTCAGACCAAATCGCGCACAGACAGTGGCCGTGGCCACGCCGTGTTGTCCGGCACCGGTCTCGGCAATAATCCGGGTTTTCCCCATGCGGCGTGCCAGCAGGATTTGCCCCAAGACATTGTTAATCTTATGGGCCCCAGTGTGGTTCAACTCATCGCGCTTGAGGTAAATCTTAGCCCCCCCCAGCGCCTCGGTCATACGCTCGGCGAAATACAGTGGGCTTGGACGCCCAACATAGTATTTCCACAGGTTGTCCATCTCGGCCCAGAAACTGTCATCAGTCTTGGCCTTTTCATACTCGGCCTCCAGATCAAGGATCAGCGGCATCAGGGTTTCCGATACAAACCGCCCCCCGAAATCACCAAAACGGCCCTTTTCGTCAGGGCCATTCATGAAGCTGTTGAAAAGATCGTTCGACATGATCAGGTCTCCGAATAGGAATCTCAGGTGTATTTAGGTCGATTTGGGAAAACTTGCCATGCGAAATTACTTTTAACGCAGAATTGGCACATCTTTTTGTTTGCCTGTCGCGGCCTCCACGAAAGCACGGATCAGATTGGCATCTTTTTGCCCTGGGGCGAACTCGACCCCGGATGAAACATCCACTTGTCTCGCCCCGGTCATGCGCACCGCTTCCGCAACGTTGTGCGGGGTCAGTCCCCCCGCCAACATCCACGGACAAGGCCAATATTTGCGGTTCACCAAACGCCAGTCAAACGCCAATCCATTGCCCCCCGGCAGCACCGCCCCCTTTGGAGGCTTGGCATCGACCAACAGCTGATCGGCTACGGCACTGTATTCTTGCAAGGCCGCCAAATCCGGCTCTTCGGCAATCCCCACCGCCTTCATGATTGGCAGACCATACCGTTCACGCAATTCTGCCACGCGTTCAGGGCTCTCGCTCCCGTGCAGCTGAAGCATGTCCAGCGGCACAGTCTCTACAATCCAGTCCAGGTAACTATCATCGGCGTTCACTGTCAGCGCCACTTTGGCCAATCCAACCGGCGCCTCAAGCGCCAGATCACGCGCCTGTTCAACAGTCAGATGGCGTGGCGACTTTTCAAAGAACACGAACCCCGCATAGGCCGCCCCCGCTTCGGCCACAGCATGCACATGTTCGGGCTGCGTCAGCCCACATATTTTCACCCGGATATCCATGCCACCCCATTAAAGACGCAAAAGGCGGAAAGCAAACCGCCCCCGCCCTTCATTATTTCAGAAACACTCAAAATTCCAGGCCCGCAGGCTCAGCCCGTCTCATCCAAAAGGGCAAGAACTTCGTCTTTGTGCTCTTTTTGAGAGCCCTTCATTCGGCGAATTTCGCGCTTGGTATTTTTCAGCTCTTTTTGCGTGCGGTTCTTTTCCGAGCGGAACTTGTGCTCGCGCAACCACTCCCAGACAAAACCGATCAACAAACCAACGGCCACGCTCATCAGGATCACGATGAACAACGGCAGAGATATATTGTGGTTGAGCCCAAGAAGATCAGAGATCGCTTCGGGGAACAGATGCAGGGTCACGATGCCACGATTGGCAATCGCCACCGAGATCAACCCAATTCCCACCACAGCCCAAAAGGCATAGCGTATGTAGCGCATAATTTACTTTCCGTTGAGACGGTCGCGAAGCAGCTTGCCAGTTTTGAAAAAGGGAACATGCTTTTCTTCGACTGAAACCGATTCACCAGTGCGCGGATTGCGCCCCACACGTGCATCGCGCTTCTTGACCGAGAATGCTCCGAAACCACGCAGCTCGACTCTGTCGCCGTCGGCCATGGCATCCGTGATTTCGTCAAAGATTGTATTCACAATCCGCTCAACGTCCCGCTGGTAGAGATGCGGGTTTTCATCGGCGATTTTCTGAATAAGTTCGGAACGGATCATGTTTTGGTGTCTCCCTAGGCGTGCATGTCTTGTCGCTTGCATCTCAGCAACTATAGAAACAATCCGTAGAAACGGAAACGAAATGACGCTGCAAGACGGCAAATTTCACGCCAGATTCGTACAAAAACCACCTGATCGGCGGATCATCGCCAGAATTCCTACCGTTGCAGGGCAAAATTCTGTTGGTGCGGCAGCGCAGAGAACCTATTGATTCGGAATGAAAAAGGGGCGTGCCCGATGCATCTTCTGCACAAAGGTGTTAATCGCGCAGAGCCGGCAAACCGACTCCTGTACTATCAAATCCCCCATCAGCCGCCAAAATCTGGCCAGTAATATAGCTGGCTTTTTGCGAACATAAGAACGCAATGGCGTGGCCAATTTCGGCTTCACTGCCATAGCGATTGAGCGGGATCGCATCATGATAGGCGTCGATAATTTCTTGGCTGTGCACAGCCATGGCCAGCTTTGTGCGTACCGGGCCGGGGCAGATGCAATTGGCGCGCACACCAAATTCGCCCAGTTCTGCCGCCTGCTGTTTGGTCAGCTGGATCACCGCCGCTTTGGAGGTGCCATAGGCCACCCGCAACGTAGACGCGCGCAGGCCGGAGATTGAGGCGATATTCACCAGGCACCCGCGGCTGGCTTTGAGCATCGGGATGGCGGCTTGAGAACATAAGAACACGCCGTCCAGGTTGGTTTCCATCACCGTACGCCAGCGTTGAAAATCGGTTTGCTCAATGGGGCCGAAATCGGCCACGCCCGCGTTGTTAACCAACGCATCCAGACGCCCAAATTGGTCAAACACATCCGACATGGCCTGATCCACCTGATCAGGTTGCGACACGTCATACGGCAATGCGACGGCGCCGGGCACTTGCGGCAGGGCAATCGCCAGCTCATCTGTGTCTCGATCCAGCATGGCAATCTGCCACCCATCAGCCTGCATCAACTTGGCCGTGGCCAATCCAATGCCGCGCGCCGCACCGGTGATCAACGCAACCTTTGAACTCATAACTCTTCCCTTCGATATCCGAAAACTCTATGGCCCCGAAACTTAGCCCACGAACATATAGTTGGCAGAGGTCACGCCCCGTTCATAGGTGCAGAATGTATCCGTGGCCTCGGGGCTGCGATTGTGAATTTTGATGTTGGTAATGACTTCAACTGCGCCAGCATCCATGCACGCCTGTTGGGCATCTTTCACCACGCTTAAAAGGTGATCCAATTCGCCCCGCATTGTGGTTTCCATAGCACCAACCTGAAACGGAACGCCAGCAGCCTTTACGACCGCGATGGCCTTGTCGACCACCTCAAAGTTGTTGCCTTCGCGAAGACGCGGGATCACCTGAAAGGCCAGATATACATGCGAAGGATTGAAAGCTGGAGTAGTCATGGCGGGTTCTTTTTTGGGGGCGTATACCTCAGTCTCTACCCGAGCAAGGCACCGGTTTCCAGAACCCTTCCAAAAAAGAAAAGGCCCCGCCAATGGCGAGGCCTTTCCAATGTCCGGATATCCGGAGTGCTTATTCGTCGCCCTTGAGCGCGGCACCCAGAATATCGCCAAGCGATGCGCCTGAATCCGAAGAGCCATACTGTTCGACGGCTTCTTTTTCTTCAGCGATTTCGCGAGCCTTGATCGACAGACCCAAACGGCGAGTCTTGCTGTCAACGTTGGTGACGCGAACGTCCAACTTGTTGCCAACAGTGAAACGCTCGGGGCGTTGCTCTGCACGGTCGCGCGACAGATCGGAACGACGGATGAATGATTTCATGCCTTCGTATTCGACCTCGATGCCACCATCTTCGATCGAAGTCACTTCGACTGTGATGATAGAACCGCGCTTCACGCCGCCCACGGCTTCGGCGAACTTGTCACCGCCCAAGGCTTTGATCGACAGCGAGATACGCTCTTTTTCCACGTCAACCTCGGAGACAACGGCCGAAACCATGTCGCCCTTGCGGTAGCCCTGGATCGCGTCTTCGCCACGTTCGTCCCACGAGATGTCGGACAGGTGAACCATGCCGTCGATTTCGCCGTCGAGGCCAATAAACAGACCGAATTCGGTGATGTTTTTGACTTCGCCTTCGACTTCAGTGCCCTCGGGGTGAGTTTCTGCAAACACTTCCCATGGGTTACGCATTGTTTGCTTGAGACCAAGCGAAACACGGCGTTTGGCACCGTCGATTTCCAGAACCATGACTTCGACTTCTTGCGAAGTAGAGACGATTTTGCCGGGGTGAACGTTCTTCTTAGTCCAGGACATTTCAGAAACGTGCACCAGACCTTCAACACCTGGCTCCAGCTCAACAAATGCACCGTAGTCGGTGATGTTGGTGACGCGACCAGTGTGGGTCGATTCCAGTGGGTACTTGCCAGCAACCAGATCCCATGGATCGTCCTGCAGCTGTTTCATGCCCAAGGAGATACGGTGGGTTTCTTTGTTGATCTTGATGACCTGTACGTTGACAGTTTCACCGATCGACAGGATTTCCGAAGGATGGTTCACACGGCGCCATGCCATGTCAGTGACGTGCAGCAGGCCATCAACGCCGCCGAGGTCAACAAATGCACCATATTCAGTGATGTTTTTGACAACACCTTCTACAGCCTGACCTTCAGAAAGGTTGCCGATAACTTCGGCACGCTGTTCTGCACGTGATTCTTCAAGGATTGCACGACGCGAAACAACGATGTTGCCACGACGGCGGTCCATTTTCAGAACCTGGAACGGCTGTTTCAGACCCATCAGAGGGCCGGCGTCACGTACGGGACGTACGTCAACTTGCGAACCTGGCAGGAATGCAACTGCACCGCCGAGGTCGACAGTAAAGCCGCCTTTGACACGCCCAAAGATTGCGCCTTCGACGCGCTCTTCGTCTGCATAGGCTTTTTCCAGACGATCCCAGGCTTCTTCACGGCGCGCCATCTCACGAGAGATAACCGCTTCGCCGCGGGCGTTTTCAGCCGAGCGCAGGAAGACTTCTACTTCATCGCCAACAGCAATTTCAGGAGCTTCACCAGGATTTGCGAATTCTTTAAGATCAACGCGGCCTTCCATTTTATAGCCGACGTCGATGATGGCTTGGCCCGCTTCAATTGCGATGACTTTGCCTTTGACAACCGAACCTTCGTTCGGGGTGTCCATTTCGAAGCTTTCATTCAGAAGGGCTTCGAAGTCCTCCATAGATACGTTTTGAGCCATGAGGTCTCATGTTCCTTTACTAGCGTTTTTTTCTGGCCGTGCGGTTGTCTCCGCCGGTCTTGGGTTATGCCCGCCTTTTGGCGAACGAATTTGGTCAGACGATCCATAAAACAAAGAGGGCCGGAGGTCCGACCCTGCTCGTCTCTTTTGTTTTATGGCGATGATCGCCTTATCGACAGAGGGCGTATAGACCACGTTCCCCTTTAAGACAAGGCCCTAAGGCGGGGTTTAGCCTTTGGAAGGCAGGGTCCACATGTCCCCTGCTTCCTGCTCAAAAGCGGGTGGATCAAAATATCCGTTTCCACTTGTCGGGTAGACAGTGATTTCTCCCAACCAGAATCGATTGTCTGACACCAAAAAATCCACCCGAAGCATGTCAAAACCCGATCCAAGTCTAAGTGCGACCTCTTTCAGTTCTGAAAAATACGGGGGGATGGGGATGTCTCCGAGCACACCATATGAATGTCCACGCAACAGATGCAGCGACGCATCCAGCCTTGTCCAATCTGGTCGAAACAAACCGCAATTGCCGGTGCTGTACTGAACAACATAGAGAAAGCCGATCTTGCCGTTAAAGACAAAGCATTTCAGGTCGGAAATCGGCCCACCATCATCCTGTCTGGCCATTTCCTCGGCAACAAGCAGGGGCCGCGCCTGCCGATACCCCCATTCATGCATTTCCTGGCCAAAGATTTTCCCAAGCCATGCATCACATTTTCGCCTGACAGCTTTTTGGTCAGGTATCTCGCCGGGCTCTAGCCTCACATTCCAACCTGATCCGTGATTTGCCTTTAGGATGGCGCCTGCCTGCAAGTCATCAAAGGGGATATCGGCCGAGGCCGCACCATGCCACAGCAACCGAGGCATCAAGTCATTGGCCTGTTGGTCCCCAAGTTGGGTTTTGAAGTATTCTCTGCAGCGCAACCGGTCAGCAAAAACCGGAAAATACGGGTTGCGATCGTTCAACTTTCGCCACTGTACCTTTTCACTGAACCCTGATGGTGTTTTCAAGTCCGGGTCTTGACCAAAAGTATCAGCATAACGCCGCTTAAGATCCCGGCACCCCAGCAATCGGTCAATTCGAGATTCCTGGATGCAGATCGTTTTATGTATGAAGTGTTTCAACGAGACGAGTTTTGACATTACCTGACTCTATATCATATTTCCCGCGGCTCCGTAACTTAGCTGGCACGCAAGAGACTGTGGCCTCAACTCTGGGACCTCGCCAAAATGACGCGTCTCTGCGAGCAAGATCCATCAGGCGTTCTCTCGCAGTTGGGTGATCGCTTTGATCGCACTGGCGACGGCGGCCTCTATTGTCAGGTCTGACGTATCCACGATCACCGCATCCTCTGCAGGTTTCAATGGTGCCTCGGCACGGCCCATGTCACGCGCATCGCGTTCTTTCACATCGGCCAGAACCTGCTCCTGCGAAACGTCCAAACCTTTGCCGTCCAATTCCAGAAACCGCCGCTTGGCGCGCACTTCGGCGCTGGCAGTGACGAACAGTTTGGCCTCTGCATTGGGGCAGATTACGGTGCCAATATCCCGCCCGTCCAGAACCGCCCCCCCTACCCGGCGTGCAAACGCACGTTGAAAATCCACAAGGGCTGCACGCACGTCTGCAATGACAGCCACCCGGCTTGCCGCCTGCGCCACGTCAGGTGTTCGCAGATTGTCCGCATCCAAATCTTCGGCCACAAGTTTTCTTGCGGCCTCAATCGGGTCAGTTCCATCCAACGTCTTGGCCCCAACTGCGCGGTACAGCAGGCCAGTATCAAGATGGGCAAATTCAAAATGTGCTGCAACGGCCTTGGAAATTGTACCTTTGCCTGCCGCCGCCGGGCCATCAATTGCAATTGTAAAACTCATGAGCCGCCTCGAAATCTATGGTCGGCTCTTGTATCCCAGCCTGAATTTGCAGGTGCAAGCCCTATCGCAAGACCCGTCGCAAAACCAGATTTACCGTACCCAGTAAGAGCGCCGAAAAACAGATCATGTGACTGATGGACTTGCTCATCGTCAGAAAGCTTGCCACTTGAACCGTGATCTCGTCTACCGCCTCAATCGGAGTATTCAACAACCCCGCCACAAGGTAGTTCTCAAAATAGTCGGCTGCTGTTGCGATCAGCGCCACAAGGCTAAAAACTGTCCCCCAAGGCCGGCGCAACACCATTTGCAGCCCCAGGACCAACGCAAGACCCACTAACGCAAGATAAGCAATGTCCAAGCGGTGCTGAACCGTCAGATAGAATTCGCGACCTTCGTCAGAGAGAGCGCTCAGAAAAAGGATCGCCTCGCTCAGCGAATACCCAAAAGGGCGCATATCAAAAGGAACCTGCCCGCCGGCTTGCGATGAAATAAAGGGTACGGACCATAATGCCATGGTCAGATAGATCGCCATAGCAGCGGTAAAGCTCACCCAGAACGCACGATGCATTTGCCCTCCTGCCAGCGCAGGATCAGCCCTTGCGCCCCCGGCCAACAAAGCCAGTTTTATAGATCATCATGGCCAACAACAGGCCAAAAGCAACTGAAAGCATCACATATTTGGTAATCGTATAGCTGCTGGCAAGGGTTACAAGCCCCGCTTCCAGCCCGGTTGTCCCACGCATGACCATGTCAGATACCAGCGCATTTTCACAAAGATCCATGACGGTAAAACTGGCTGGAACAACCAGCAAAATGATCCGCGACCATGGATGAACAGCCCGCGTAAGTCCCCAAAGGCACCATCCCATCCAAAGCCCCATCAACATAGGAAACGCCGTGTCGACGTATCTTAGAAAACCGATGTAAAGGGCCGACTGTTCTGCGGTCATCAAAGCCAGATAGGTTTGTGCCTCAGCCAGCGTGTACCCAGAAAAGCGCAGATCAAAGGGTTTCAGATTGTCCTCGCCCAATGTCAGGTTGCTTGCGCCAACGCCCACCAACACCCCGTAGGTCACGACAGTAACCAGTGTCAGGGCAATCAAGGCTTTGGTGTATGGCTTCAAATGGTATCTCTCGTAATTTTGGCGCCAAGTCCGCCCATCAGGGGCTCGAAAATCGGAAAGGATGTGGCAATCGGTGTGCCATCATCCACGCTCACTGGGTTCTGGGCTGCCATGCCCATCACCATGAATGACATGGCAATCCGGTGATCAAGATGGCTGGCGCAAGTCGCACCCCCCGGCACATTGCCGTGCCCCAGGCCTTTGACAATCCACCAGTCTGGGCCGTCTTCGACCTCAACACCATTGGCGCGCAGTCCCATGGCCATTGCCTCAATGCGATCACTTTCCTTGACGCGCAACTCGGCCACGCCGCGCATCACCGTGTCACCACTGGCAAAAGACGCCACAACAGAAAGCACAGGGTATTCGTCGATCATGCTGGCGGCACGGTTCGGGTCTACTTCAATGCCCTTAAGGTCAGGGCTGAACCTAGCGCGCAAATCTGCGACCGGTTCACCACCTTCTTCGCGTTCATTTTCATAAGTCAGATCCGCTCCCATCTCGCGAAGCGTGGTGAACAGCCCCGCACGGGTTGGATTGAGCCCGATATTGGGCACCAAAACATCCGACCCCGGCGTGATGATCGCCGCGCAAACCGGGAAAGCCGCCGAAGATGGATCGCGGGGCACCACAATGACTTGTGGCTTCAACTCCGGCTGGCCCGTCAGCGTGATCACCCGCCCCTCATCAGTCACTTCTGTGATGATTTCGGCGCCAAATCCAGCCAACATACGCTCGGTGTGGTCGCGCGTCGCTTCTTTTTCAATGACAACCGTTTTTCCCGGCGCGTTCAAACCCGCAAACAAAACCGCAGATTTCACCTGTGCTGATGGCACCGGCACTTCGTAGCGCACAGGCACCGGGTTCGCAGCCCCCACAATGGTCATGGGCAAACGGCCACCCGAGCGGCCCACCGCCTTGGCACCAAACAGGGAAATCGGGTCAGTGACCCGCGCCATCGGGCGTTTGTTCAAACTGCCATCACCTGTAAAGGTCGCGGCAATGCCCGTCGTCGCCATCACTCCCATGATCAGCCGCACGCCGGTGCCCGAGTTCCCACAATCAATCACATTGTCAGGCTCGTCAAAACCACCAACGCCCACGCCATTCACGGTCCACTCACCGTTGCCATGATCCGTCACCTCAGCACCAAAGGCGCGCATCGCCTTGGCCGTGTCGATCACGTCTTCGCCTTCCAAAAGGCCGGAAATCCGGGTTTCGCCAACAGACAACGCTCCCAGAATTAACGAGCGATGCGAGATCGACTTATCCCCCGGCACCCGCGCCTCTCCAGTCAGCGGGCCGCAAGCATGTGATGTCATAGGAATGGGAGTGCCGTGTCCGGACATATGGATTTCCTCTTTGGTCGTTGCCAATTCTGTTAGCGCAGCAACTGGCGCAGGTAAATGCGCGAATTGCCTCTTCACTATTTCGAAAATACTCCGGGGTGAGCGCCGCCTTTGCCTTGCAAAGGGGGTGTGAGAGGCAGCGCCCCTCAGGCGATCAGACCTTGCGGAAGGTCAGATAATGCGGCGTGCGCCCTTCGCGAAAGGCTTTCTGCTCGTATCGTGTGGAGATCCAATCCCCCCAAGGTTCGCGCCAATCGGCGGGACCTTCTGCCAGCCATTCAAATCCGTGGTTCGGCACCTGTTCCAGCGTTTGACGCACATAATCGGGAATGTCTGTCGCCACGCGAAAGATGGCGCCGGGTTTCAAAACACGTGCCAAAGGTTCCAGATGTTCTGGTGTCACAAACCGACGTCTGTGGTGTCGTTTTTTCGGCCATGGATCAGGATAAAGGAGAAACGCCCGCGAAATACTGGCCTCGGGCAATACATCAAACATGTCCCTCGCATCACCTGCGTGCACGCGGATGTTTTCAGCACTGGCTTGCCTGATCTTGCCCAGCAACATAGCAACCCCGTTTATATAAGGCTCGCATCCAATGATCCCGACATCGGGGTTTTGGACGGCCTGATGCACCATATGCTCTCCGCCGCCAAAACCAATTTCCAGCCAGACGTCCCGCGCACCAAACAAGGTCTCAAGATCAAGAGTGCTGCGCTCAGGGTTTTCTTCCCATCCGACCGCGCCCGGAGATAGCGCCGCCAGATCCTCATCCAGATAGGCCTCTTGCGTTTTGCGCAGGCCTTTGCCTTTGAAGCGTCCGTAAAAATTGCGCCACGGCGCGCCCGAGGGATGTTGGGTGTCGTTCATCTATCTGCCTGCCAGCTAAGGTGCGGGCCCGTGTGCCCTGTCAGGCCCGCGCCGTCAAGCTTTGCCAAAGAAAAGGCCCCGCAGCTTCCATTGAGCTACGGGGCCAAATCTTAGCAATAGCGAAAAGCGTCAGACTGCTTTTTTCAGTGTTTCCACCAGATCATCACGCTCCCAGCTAAAGCCGCCATCGGCCTCGGGGTCACGACCAAAGTGGCCATAGGCCGCGGTGCGCTGATAGATCGGGCGGTTCATGCCCAGATGCTCGCGGATGCCGCGTGGAGTGAGGTCCATGGCTTCGCTGACCGCTTTTTCAATCGCGGCATCTGCCACCTGACCGGTGCCATGCGTGTCTGCATAGATCGAAAGAGGTTTGCTGACGCCAATCGCATAAGACAGCTGAATGGTGCAACGCTCGGCCATGCCAGCCGCAACCACGTTTTTGGCAAGATAACGCGCAGCGTAAGCTGCCGAACGATCAACTTTTGTCGGATCTTTGCCCGAAAACGCGCCACCGCCGTGCGGAGCAGCACCACCGTAAGTGTCCACAATGATCTTACGACCGGTCAGGCCTGCGTCACCATCTGGTCCGCCAATCACAAACTTGCCAGTTGGGTTCACGTGCCACTCGGTCGCGGCAGAAATCCAGCCCTCGGGCAGGGTTTCGCGAATATAAGGCTCAACCACGGCACGCACATCAGCCGACGTCATGGACGCATCAAGATGCTGAGTCGAAAGAACAATTGAGCTGACACCAACAGGTTTGCCATCTTTATAGATCACTGACAGCTGCGATTTCGCATCTGGGCCCAATGTGGGCTCGGCACCAGATTTGCGAACTTCGGCCAAGCGACGCAAAATTGCATGGCTGTATTGGATCGGAGCCGGCATCAGGGCCGCTGTTTCCGTGGTGGCATAGCCAAACATGATGCCTTGGTCGCCTGCACCTTCGTCTTTGCCGCTTGCGGCATCTACGCCTTGGGCAATATGGGCGGACTGTTCATGCAACAGATTGGTGACTTCGACTGTTTTGTGGTGGAATTTTTCCTGCTCATAGCCAATGTCTTTGATGCAGGCGCGCGCAATATCTTCAATGCGACCCATGTAGTCATGCAGCTTGTCCTGATCAGACAGACCTACTTCACCGCCAATGACGACACGATTGGTGGTGGCAAAGGTTTCTGCGGCGACCCGCGCTTCGGGTTCTTCAGCCAGAAAAGCATCCAGAACGGCGTCGGAAATACGATCGCAGACCTTATCCGGGTGGCCCTCTGAAACGGATTCAGAAGTAAAAGTATAATTATTTCGCATGAAGTGCTCCAATAGATATGCGATGTCACTTCAGGAAGCCGTTGTGACAACAGATTGGCGTGGGGTACGCGTCTAAATCGAGATGGTCAATCGGTTTCGCGAATCTTGCGCAACCCAAAGCCGGCAATGAGGGCGAAAAGCATCAGCGACAACGGCAAGTCTGCGGTACGCGAATACACCGTGGCCGACAGAGCCTGCGGAAGTCGCGCATCCAGAAAACCCTCTTTGCCCAAACCCAATTGCGCCGTGACACGCCCCCGGGCATCCACAACCGCTGAAATCCCGGTATTGGCCGCACGCACCAATGGCAGACCCTGTTCAATGGCGCGCATCCGCGCCTGTTGCAAATGTTGGTAGGGGCCGGAAAACGCGCCAAACCAGGCATCGTTGGTGATCTGCATCAGCAAATCAGGTCGCTCATCAGTCCCGCGTGTATCCTGCGGGAACACCGCTTCGTAACAAATCAAAGGCAACGCCCGACCGACGGCTCCAACGTCCATCAAATGCGGTCCCGGCCCTGCGGAATACCCGCCACCCTCACGCGCGGCCAGCCCATGAATGCCGAACCTGGCCAGCACATCTCCAAACGGCACGTATTCGCCAAACGGCACGAGGTGGTGTTTGTCATAGACGTCGCCAATCGCGCCTTCATCGCCAATCACAACTGCCGAGTTATAAAATCGCAATCCGTCATAGCGGTTTAATCCCAGCACAACCGGCGCCCCCCGTGCCGCTTTGGCAATTGCGGCGCGCGTATTGATCGAGTTGTTAAGCGGCGATGGAACCGACGTCTCCGGCCAGACAATCAGGTCCGGCACCTCCAACCCCGAGCGCGTGGCCCGCAAAGCGCGGTCAAAGAACACTCGCATAAACTCAGGGTCCCACTTTTGATGCTGAGGGGCGTTAGGTTGAACCAATCGCACCATCGGCCTCTCTGGGTTGGGAACATTGGCCTCTGGCATGGGCCACAGGGCCACTACCGCAAACAAGATGCCCACGACGGCAGATGTTTTACGCGCGCGAAACCCGCTGATCCCGGCAGCAGAAACCAACAGGATCAGAGTCAGCCCATGTGGGCCCACAAAGGACGCGGCCTGCCCGGCCAGCCCGTCGACCAAACCATAAGACAGCATCGCCCAGGGAAACCCTGTAAAGACATAGGCCCGCAACATCTCGGCCCCGGTCAGAGTCAGCACCAAAGCCCAGCGCCCAATGGCCATCCACCGCGCAACCGCAAAGGCCGCGCCCCAGAACAAGGCCAGCCCGACAGACAAAAATACCAAAGCAAACGGCGCCATCCAGCCATGACGGGCCACATCCACCAAAAACGGCTCAACAATCCAGTGCAGCGAAAGCGCGAAATACCCCGTTCCAAACGCAAGCCCGGCAGCAATGGCCTCACGATGGGATTTCAGTGCGGGAAAGATCACAAACGCAACAACCAGCCCCACCAGAGTGAAGATCGGAAGCGAAAATGGGGCTTGCCCCAAAGAGGTACCAGCCCCCAAAGCGGCCAGAAAGGCGATGCATTGCCAGGCAGAGCGCGCGTTAAACCAGCGCGCCACCGCCCCCTCAGCCATCCTGAGCCTCGGCAAACCGCACCCTCAGGCGCTTGATCCGGCGGGGGTCTGCATCGACAATTTCAAACTCGGTACCATCGGGGTGCGCCACCACTTCACCGCGCGCAGGCACATGGCCCGAGATTGTAAATACCAATCCGCCCAATGTTTCGACGTCTTCGGCGTCAACATCGTTATGGGCAGTCAACTTGCGACCGGCTTCAGCTTCAAATTCATCCAGCGGCATTTTGGCCTGTGCCAGATAACACCCCGGTGCTTCCATCACCCAAAGCTGGTCTTCTTCTGCATCGTGTTCATCTTCGATTTCACCGATCACCTGCTCGATCAGGTCCTCAATGGTCACCAGCCCGTCCACACCGCCATATTCATCGATCACCAATGCCATGTGGCGGCGCTCGGTCTGCATCTTGGTCAGCAAAACCCCAATGGTCATCGACGGTGGTACAAAAACCAGAGGGCGCAGCATCTCGGACAGTGAAAACTCTCCTCCACTGCCGTTGAAGCCGTATTTTAGAGCAATATCCTTAAGGTGGGCAAAGCCAAGGGGGGTATCCAGCGTCCCTTCAAAGACAGGCAATCGCGTAAGGCCGGTTTCGCGAAACACATCAACCAGCTCGGACTTGGTAATGGAGCTTGGCACGGCAATTATGTCGGCTTTGGGAATCGCCACGTCTTCAACCCGCATACGGCGCAGGTTGATCATACCGTGGGTTTGAGGCCGAGGATTGTGAGAGGTCTGGGCCTGCTCGTTCACTTCCTCCTCGGAGGTAGAGATGGCTTTGACAATACGACCAAAAAAGCCGTTGGATGATTTTGCTGTGGCCTTAGGCTGCGCGCTTGGCGCTGCGTTAGAGGACCCGTCGGAACTGTCGCCCATTTTTCCTTTCCAAGAAGGGGTTAATCCCCGTGTTCTTCCCTATATGGGTCAGGAATACCCATTTTGCCAAGTATCACGGTTTCGATACCCTCCATCAACGTGGCATCCTTGTCACGGATATGGTCAAAACCCAGCAGATGCAGCACCCCGTGGATGACCAGATGGGTGATGTGATGCTTAAGAGGTTTGCTGGCATCGTTGGCTTCGCGCAGGCAGGTTTCATAGGCAATGGCGATATCGCCAAGCTCGGTTTCCTCCTCGAAAGAATCAGGTGCCGGGGGGAGTGGTGGGTCGCCATCTGTTGTCGCAGCCAAATCCTGAGCGGGCCAGCTTAGGACATTGGTGGCGCTTAATTTGCCGCGAAAATCTGCATTCAGGGTCGCGATCCGCGCATCATCACAGCCCAGTATCGAAATCACGTAAGATGTTGGGGAAAGGTCAAGGTGGTTAAGTGCCAATTGTGCGGCCGTTTCGGCAATAGCTTCCAGATTGGCCAGAGCCCACCGGTCGTCTTCCAGAATGAGATCGGTCACCATACCAAATTGGCGGCGGGGGCTGGCTGCCCCCGCACCCCCGCGGATACTTGGGGCCAAAAGATGAAATTAGCCCTGCGGTGCATCGCCATCATAAGCCCGGATGATCGCCGCAACCAACGGGTGGCGCACGACGTCAGCAGCAGTGAAATAGTTGAAGCTAATATCAGGGATATTGCCCAAAAGCCGCTCGGCATCGGCCAATCCGGAGGGAACGCCGCGCGGCAGGTCAATCTGGGTGCGGTCGCCGGTGATCACCATACGCGACCCTTCGCCAAGGCGGGTGAGGAACATCTTCATTTGCATCGTGGTGGCGTTTTGAGCTTCGTCCAAAACCACAAATGCATTGGAGAGTGTACGCCCGCGCATAAAAGCAAGTGGGGCGATTTCAATGCGTTTTTCCTCGATCAGTTTGGCCATTTGTTTGCCGGGCAAAAAGTCATTCAGCGCATCATAAAGCGGCTGCATGTAGGGGTCGACTTTGTCCTTCATGTCGCCGGGTAGATAGCCGAGCTTTTCACCGGCTTCCACAGCTGGACGCGACAGAATGATCCGGTCAACATGGCCGCCAAGAAACAGGTTCACGCCAACAGCAACGGCCAGATAGGTTTTGCCAGTCCCCGCCGGGCCAATACCAAAGGCCAACTCTTTGTTAAACAACGACATGACATAGGCTTTTTGCGCGTCTGTGCGCGGCTCGACCAGTTTTTTTCGCGTTTTAATCTCGACGTGACCACCCTTGAACATTTCAAGCTGATCACCGCTGCGCGAGCCTGTACCCTCTTCCGAGTTCCCCATACGCACTTCTCGATCAATGTCTGCGCTTTCGACATCCTTGCCGGTTTCCAGCCGTGAATAAAGCGCCTGAAGCACATCCTCTGCTTCTTTGCGCGCCTCTTCGTCGCCATGAATGGCCAGCTGGTTTCCACGACGAATGATCTGAACCGAAAGTTTTTGTTCGATGTCAGCCAGGTTGCGGTCATATTCCCCGCAAAGGTCGATCAGCAGTCTATTATCCGGAAATTCGACCAGCTTTTCTGTGGGCGCTTCGGATTCGGGCGGTGGGGTCAGGGCACCTGTGGCCAATCAACTCTCCTGCTCTGTGTTGTGTTGTTTCGAGTCGCTGTAGGGAAATGGTGCCAAGTTGCGCAATCCGACGCAAGTCACCAGTGCCACTTTTCACAGGATCATCACAAAAAAAGGCCGCGTGAAGGATCACACGGCCAATTTACGCTGATGCGATGTAACTTAAATCTGATCTTTGAAACCCGAACCCTTTTTGAACGGGCCCGTCGCGACACCAGGAGGCGCCGTGCCAGAGCAGACCGGCTTGCCGTATTTGTCCAGACGCTGCGACAGATACCCTTCGACACCATCGTCGATAATCCAGTGGTCGCAACCGTTGGGATCAACCCAGATGCCAGCCTTGAGTGTGCTCAGATGCTTACTATCAAAGCCACGGTCTACGGTCTTGTCGACCTTGTTGTCGCTACAGGCCGAAATGGCAGCAACCGTGCTGAGAAGAAGAAGACCTTTGACGATTTTCATGACATTTTCCTCTTAGCGAATGCAGATGATTTCGACGCGGCGATTTTGTGCCATGCCGTTTGCGGTTGAATTCGACGCCCGCGGCATGCGCTCACCGTAGCCCCGCACGTCAATCACCCGTGCACCGGTTGTACGGGCTACTTTGGCGACTTCATTGGCGCGGTTGTAGCTGAGGCGCATGTTATATGAATCCGACGCGCGGCTGTCTGTGTGGCCTGCGATAATATAGGCTGATGCCGTCGCATCCGAAAAGAATTGCGCCAGTTTCTGACGGTTTGCCGAGTTGATGCCGTAGCGATCGGTGGCGAAGAACTGATCCGAGTTCATCACACCGCAGACGTTGCCCCGGCGGCAGACCGGGATACCCTGACGGCTGACATGCGGCGTCATGTAACCTTCGACACCGTCGTCCATCACCCAATGCTCACACCCGTCTGGATCGACCCAAACGGTTGGAATATACTCTTGTCCCAGAACTGTACGCTGGGTCTGAGCAAACGAGGGTTGAGTCAGGGATACCACTGCCAAACAAATTGCGGCGAGCCCCCCGAATACTGCCCTGGCGCGTGTCATTATAGTATCCGCCACAACAATATCCTCTGCCATATTTCCGATGGGTGAGGCGCAAAAACGGCCCGCGCATCGCATTTTTGAATATGCAACGAGTGTAGCAAATTTAGAGAGTGTGTGAAGAACTATTCACAATATCTGGTGCTGGAACGTGTCAATTTCATGGCGAAAGAGGCGAAAAATCGGATTTCAAAGCAGCATTGTCGCGCTAGAATAAACAACCCAATTCCAACACCCCGGATTGTTTCACGCGCCAAATCAATCGGGAATCATGACACCTGCGAGCGAGTTTGTCCGGCTCTCAACGATTCTCACACGGCGCAAGTCGCCAATCACCGCGTCCGTTTCCATGACATGCACCGCATGCAGGTACTCTGATTTGCCCATCATCTGGCCCTCAAAGCGGCCCGGCTTTTCAAACAACACCGAAACGTCGCGGCCAACCATGCTGTCTTGAATTTCGCGTTGCTGGTGCGTGATAAGCCCCTGCAATCTATGCAACCGGTCTGTGGCTTCACCGTCATCAACCAACGCGCGTTCGGCGGCTGGGGTACCAGGGCGCGAGGAGTATTTGAAACTGAACGCCTGACCGTATTTAACCTCTTCGATCAAATTCATTGTGTCCTGAAAGTCAGCCTCCGTCTCTTCCGGGAAGCCCACAATAAAATCTCCAGACAACAGGATATCTGGACGTGCAGCGCGGATGCGTTCGACCAGCCGCAAATAGCTGTCACGGTCATGGCTACGATTCATGCGTTTCAGGATTTTGTCACTGCCCGATTGAACCGGCAGATGTAGATAGGGCATCAGTTTTGAGCAAGTGCCGTGCGCCTCAATCAAATCATCCATCATGTCGTTGGGGTGACTGGTGGTGAACCGGATGCGCTCCAGCCCGTCGACCTTGTCCAACTCCCAGATTAACTTGGCCAGCGACCAGTCCCCATCCGATCCATGCCCATGATAAGCATTCACATTCTGACCCAGCAGAGTGATTTCACGCACGCCCCGTTCGACCAGATCACGGGCTTCTGTCAGGATACGGTCTACAGGGCGCGACACCTCTGCGCCGCGGGTATAGGGAACCACGCAGAAGGCGCAAAACTTGTCACACCCTTCCTGCACCGTCAGAAACGCCGTCGGGCCGCGTTTGGCTTTGGGCCTGCTTTTCAGTTTCTCGAATTTGTCTTCTTCCGGAAAATCCGTATCCAGCGCCTTTTCACCCTGTTGGATTTTTGCTTCCATCTCGGGCAACCGATGATAGCTTTGCGGGCCCACCACCAGATCAACCGCTGGCTGGCGCCGCATGATCTCTTCGCCTTCGGCCTGAGCAACGCATCCCGCCACCCCGATTTTCAGATCCGGATTATCAGCTTTGAAACCTTTGAGACGTCCCAGTTCTGAATACACTTTTTCCGCCGCTTTTTCGCGAATATGGCAAGTGTTCAACAGAATCATGTCGGCGTCGCCCGGTGTGTCAGTCGCCTCATATCCGGCGCCACCCATCGCCTCGGCCATGCGCTCGCTGTCATAGACGTTCATCTGACATCCATAGGTTTTGATATAGAGCTTTTTCGTATCGGCCATGTGCCCGGTCCCGTCGCGGTTTCAAGGCGCCTGACTACATCAAAACCAGTGCGGCTTGCAATGCACCACAAATTGATCGAATTTAGGGAACAAAAGAGCAGGGTTTGGAATGAAATACGCCTCGGTTTCGGCATTCTTGAAAAATGGCAAACAGCACTTGGCCAAAGGGCCGGTGGCCTTGGTGTTTGCGGAAGATGACGTAGAGCTGGACACCACATTGCGTCATCATCAACAGCTTGGCTTCAAACAAGTTCTTGTGTTCATGCCCGACGCGTTTCTTCTCGACGAAACCGTGAGCGAAGAAGTGGTTCGGATCGGGTTCGAAGCCACCGGCAGTTCCGAGGTGGTTGCCGCAATCAATCAGATAATTGCTGCAGCTCCGGGGGTATGGCTGTACTACTGTTTTAACGCCGAATATCTTTTCTTTCCATTTTGCGAGACCCGCACCATCGGCGAAATGCTGGCGTTTCATACCGAGGAACGTCGCGACGCCATGTTGACTTATGTCGTCGATCTTTATGCAGAAAACCTAACCACTCACAAAAATGCCGTGTCTCTGGACGCACCATTGATGGATCGATCCGGGTATTACGCGTTGGCGCGCGAGGATGCCACCGACAATTACAAACCCAAAGAACGCCAGCTCGACTTTTACGGAGGCTTGCGATGGCGCTTTGAAGAACACGTGCCCTATGAGCGACGCAAGATCGATCGGATATCCATATTCCGTGCCAAATCTGATTTGAAATTGCGCGAAGACTTCACCTTTAATGACGAGGAATACAACACTTTCAGCTGTGAATGGCACAACAGCCTGACTGCAGCCGTCTGTTCCTTTCGCACAGCCAAGGCTCTGAAACGCAATCCCGGAAGCCAATTTGAAATCAAAACATTCAACTGGCACAACTCGGTGCCATTCGAGTGGCATTCCCGTCAGCTATTGGACTTGGGGCTGATGGAGCCGGGACAGTGGTTCTAGATAACACGCCTTTGCGCTGCAACCCCGATCAATGACTTACGACGAGCACATTGCAGACCACAGTTGTGCGCCCCAGGCAATTGAGATCGAAATTGCCAATGCTGTGACTGCCGTGGCCGACGCAAACAGCAGTGACTGACCCAGCTGGAGTCCGCTTAGCCAAAAGAAGATGACCGGAAACCCATGTAACAGAAACACCGGCATCGTATGGCGCCCCAAACGCGCAAGGCTTGAAGATCGCGCCGGAACCACCGCAAAAAATGCAACTGATGCTACGATCCCCAGAACAATTGATACCGCCCGAAAGAAGACACCCGGCGTGTCCTGAGGAATTCTGACGTAGGGATGAGAACCCCACAGCCACCGAATGTTCACATGGTCTGCAGCGACAAAGGCCGCACAAACCAGCACCACGAACAGACCGATCAGGACAGCTCGGTGTCGAATTGCGGCGCTCAGGATACGTTCGCCATAGATATGACCAATCAGGAAGGCCGGAAAAAACACCAAGGTTCTGGATAGACTAAACTCGCGCCCGATGTCGTCCATAAACCCGGCAATCAACGCGACAAAGAAGGCCACGAGGACCGGGTGGGAAAGCCTGAGCGCCAAAGGCAACAATAGCTTCCAAGTCACCAGGCTGAACAGAAACCAGATGATCCAGACCGGGGTCAACAGGCCAAATACGCGATGCGGCAGGACCTGATCCAAAACCACAAAGTACAATACCTGAAAAATGACGAGCGGCAGCACCAGTCGACGACACATTCTGGATATGTCTTTTGCATCAAGTCTGGACTTGGAAAACATCCCGCTGATCATCGTAAAAGCCGGAATGTGAAACAGGTAAATTGCGAAATACAAACGGCCATTAAAGCCGTTCAATTCCAACAAGTGCCCCCAGACAACCAGAACGATAAGTGCTCCGCGGATCATGTCCGGGTGATCGCTTCGCAGTGTCACAATTTCATTCCGTGCGTATCTTGGCCAAGCTCAGCTGCCTCAGAGCGATTATGAGCCACCGCCTATCCTTCCGGCAACCCAAATCACCTATCAAAGCTTGATCAATACCGCCCCAGCCCGACCTCCGGCTTCAACGGCTTCCTGCGCCTTGGCGACATTCTCAAGCGCAAACACCTCTTGCACAGGGATGCTCAGCGCCCCTGCGGCCAAAGCGTCGTGCAGTTTGGCAATGGTGTGGGCGCGATCTGCATCGGTTTGCAGATAGATCAGAATAACGTCCAGTGTCAGGGCTTTGAACAGGATTGGGCCAAACGGGATGCTTGGGGTCATGTCCAAAGCGGAACCATAAATGGCCACACGACCGTTGGGTTTCATAACCTCTGCAATCATGGCGATGTTGACGCCAAATTCGACTTCGACAGACGTGTCCACCAAGACTCCGTCATTGGCTGCAAGCACATCTGCGGCCAGCGTGTCGCTGCGGTAATCCAGCACCACATCTGCCCCTGCCCCGGATATCCGGTCAAAATCACGCGGGGACCCGGTGGCGATGACCTTGGCGCCTGCCCATTTGGCCAACTGAACCGCCAAATACCCTACAGTGCCGCCGCCACCACTGATCAACACAGCCTCGCCTGCAATGTCACCGCCACCCAGAACAGCCTGTGCCGCCGTGAGGCCCGGGATGCCCAGAACAGCGCCTTGCTCAAACGTGACATTATCGGGCATCGCGACCGCCTGTGCCTGTGGCAGTGCAATATATTCGGCGCATGTCCCAAAGGGGCGCAGCCATTGACCGTTCCAGATCCAGACACGTTGACCAATGCGCGCCACATCGACACCTTCGCCAACGGCATCGATAACGCCCGAGCCATCACTGTGCGGCACAATTGTGGGAAAAGCAGGCTTCACAACACCCGGACGCGTCCCGGCGCGGGCTTTGACATCCGAAGGATTGGGGGCAGAAAACGCCAACCGTACACGCACTTCGCCCGGGCCCGGCTCTGGTCGCTCAATCTTTTCTATTTTCAGAACGTCTGCTGCCGCGCCAAATTCACGATAAACCGCTGCTTTCATTTTTCACTCAATTCCCAAGTCAGTCGAATTCCAGAGGCCATGCTGGCACGGCGCGCAGGCACGTGCAATGCGTGTCAGCCATCAATAGAAAAGACGTGAGGTTATTTACAACGCAGACGGATGACCACATCCACCTTGGACACTTCGGCGCCATCCGGCACAGATGGCAGGCGGCGGATTTCCAGCTGATCAGCCGGGGCATCCGTTAACACCCGCGAATCTTCCCAGAAAAAGTGCGGGTGGTCGTGCGTATTGGTATCAAAATAGCTTTTTGAGCCGTCGACAGTGATTTCCTGCATCAAACCTGCCGAACAGAATGCCCGCAATGTGTTGTAAACCGTTGCCAGAGAGACACTTTCACCAACAGAACGCACATCGTCAAACAGGCTTTCGGCGGTGACATGGCGATCACGCCCGTCTCCAACCAGCAATGATGCCAGCGCCACGCGTTGCCGTGTCGGACGCAAGCCCGCATCGGTCAGCCATTTGGTTCCATTGGTAATCGCGCGCATTTCCATGTCAAAAGACCCTTGCTTCGTTACGCAATATAGGCTGGATCGCTCGGGTTTTTCAATTGAAAATCAGTTGCAAGCGCAACAAGCGTCCTGTGATGGCCGCCCTTGCAGGACCAATGCGCGCGGTGGTAGAGGAAACATGAAGAAAAATCACACGAACCAGAGGGGGCATGCCTGAATGGCCGACTATCCTACCAGCTTCTCTAAAGAAGACCTGATCAAATGCGCACGCGGCGAACTTTTCGGCCCCGGAAATGCGCAATTGCCCATGCCGCCGATGCTGATGATGGACCGGATTACCGACATCTCGGCGGACGGCGGTGAGTTTGGCAAAGGCCATGTCGTCGCCGAATTTGATATCACACCTGACCTTTGGTTCTTTGAATGCCATTTCCCCGGCAATCCAATTATGCCGGGCTGTCTGGGCCTTGATGGTTTGTGGCAGCTGACAGGGTTCAACCTTGGTTGGCGCGGCATGCCCGGCAAAGGCATGGCCATGGGTGTTGGCGAAGTTAAGCTCAAGGGCATGGTCAAACCTGACCGCAAGATGCTGACCTATCACGTGGATTTCACCCGCATCATCGACCGCAAACTGAAACTTGGGGTTGCCAACGGTCAGGTATTTGCCGATGGCGAAGAGATTTATCAAGTCAAAGATATGCGCGTGGGCCTCGCGCCCGAGTGAGCGCCAAGACGCTGAAATGTGTTTAACGAAAAGAGGCCTCAGGGCCTCTTTTTTAATGAAAACAACTGCTTCAAACATAAACACGAAAGTATGCGGTTTGTCATGAGTGCTGGGTACACAGCTCCGTCATTCGTCAGCAACAGCGAGATCGTGGTCAAAAGATTGCTGTTTGACTCCACGCAGAAGCAACCACAGTGCCAAGACCATTTCATTTATCCAGATTGGCAAAGATAACAGCGTGTCGATCGCCGACCCGCTGACTGTCCAGCCAAAGAGAATAAGCATGCAGGACAAGAGCAGCATCATACCGCCGAAAAATCCCCAAACCGACAGAAACACCGGCACAAGCCGGTAAAAAAATAGAAACGGGTAAAGCACGAAGGTGCTGACGCTGAACACGATCAGTACCATGAGGAATGCCCATTTGTGGATCGCAAGGCCGATCGCAGCGCTTTCTGGCGAAAGCAGAACCAATAGGCCGGTTACGGCCAGCACACCAAGGCTCGCCTCGATCACCCGTAGACCAAGATAAGCCACCGCCCCCCCCTTGGACATGACGCCAGATGATTGGAAAGAGCGCCATTGCGATTCCTGCGCTCGCCAGCGCGTTTATCGTCTCCAATAGGGCGCCAACAATGACCCGTGATTGTTGGTCAGCGACCTGTCCTGCGACGTCAGCGCCGCTCAATACCGGGTCGGTCAAAGCAAAACTCGCCATTGTCGCCGTCGTGGCGGTAATAAATAAAATTCCTGCGGCTATGGATTCTGTTCTATAGGTGCTCATCGTGACCGCGCCTCTTCAAACGAATTGATACGAACACAATATCGAGCGACAGAGCGTTCTCAATTGATATTAATCAACGAAGAAGCTGTTTGTCCCGCAACGACGGCACGTGCCCCTTGCCTGGTTGCATTGCTCAACACTCCTCACATCTCGCAACCCATCTTGCACCCCTGCCTCGCAATGCCTACTAAAGACATTAGCAAATAAGGGAGTGCACGTATGCGTCGTGTCGTCGTCACCGGATTGGGCATTGTTTCGTCCATCGGGAATAATGCTGATGAGGTCCTTGCCTCATTAAAAGCCGGGAAATCCGGTATCGTTGCCAGCCCTGAAATGGCCGAGCATGGTTTTCGCAGCCAAGTCGCGGGCACGTTGAAAATCGACACCAAAGAACATGTCGACAAGCGTACATTGCGTTTCATGGGGGATGGAGCCGCTTATGCCCATATCGCCATGAGCCAGGCGATTGCCGATGCGGGTTTAGGTGAAGACGATGTCGTGAACGTGCGCACAGGATTGGTCGCCGGGTCTGGCGGACCATCGACAAGTGCGATGCTGACCGCGCATCAGACGGTGCTGAAAACTGGCGCGACAAAACGCATCGGCCCGTTTGCGGTACCAAAATGCATGTCGTCGACCATTTCGGCGAACCTCGCGACCGCCTTTAAAATCAAGGGCATAAACTATTCGATCACCTCGGCCTGCTCGACCTCCTTGCATTGTATCGGCAACGCAGCCGAGCAGATCATGATGGGCAAACAGGACGTGATGTTTGCTGGCGGCGGGGAAGAGCTGGACTGGACTTTGTCTTGCCTGTTCGACGCGATGGGCGCGATGTCCTCCAAGTATAACGACACCCCCGAAAAAGCCTCGCGTGCTTTTGATGCAGACCGAGATGGGTTTGTGATTTCTGGCGGCGGCGGCATTGTCGTGCTGGAAGACCTCGATCACGCGCTGGCGCGTGGTGCCAAAATCTATGCCGAAGTGACCGGTTTTGCGGCCACATCTGATGGCCACGACATGGTGGCCCCAAGCGGTGAAGGCGGCGAACGCGCCATGCGTCTGGCCCTGTCTACCCTGCCCGAAGGCCGTAGCGTCGACTACATCAATGCCCATGGCACCTCGACACCAGTTGGCGATGTCGGCGAAGTCGAAGCGGTTCGCAGGGTCTTTAAAGGTCAGGCGCACCCCCCAATTTCTTCAACAAAATCAATGACTGGCCATGCCCAGGGCGCCGCAGGTGCACTCGAGGCGATCTTCTGCCTTCTGATGCTGGACAATGACTTTATCACACCATCCATTAACGTAGAAAATCAGGACCCCGCCATAAACGACGGGGAGGTTGCGACCACTTTGGTGGAGAACGCAGGACTTGATAGTGTGATGACCAACTCGTTCGGGTTTGGTGGCACCAACGGATCAATGATCCTTTCAAAGTATAAAGGATAATTGAGTATGTCTGATCTTCTCAAAGGCAAACGCGGCCTGATTATGGGTGTCGCTAACGAACGCTCCATCGCATGGGGCATTGCCAAAGCCATGCACGAAGCAGGCGCTGAACTGGCCTTCACCTACCAAGGCGAAGCCTTTGGCAAACGTGTGGCCCCGCTGGCCGAGCGCCTTGGCAGTGATTTCCTTGTTGATGTGGATGTCACGGACGACGCGTCCCTTGATGCTGCGTTCGAACAATTGGGTGCGAAATGGCCTACGATCGACTTTATCGTGCACGCCATTGCCTACTCGGACAAGAATGAGCTGACGGGTCGTTTCCTAGACACGAGCCGCGATAACTTTAAGAATTCGTTGGATATTTCCTGTTATTCCCTGATCGAAGTGGCCCGCCGCGCGCACCCGCTGATGAAGGAAAACGGCGGCGGCACTGTGCTGACGCTGACCTATCAGGGTTCGAACCGCGTGACTCCGTTTTACAACGTTATGGGGGTCGCCAAGGCCGCTTTGGAGGCCGCGACACGCTACCTTGCCAACGACCTTGGCCCCGATGGTATCCGCGTCAATGCAATCTCGCCCGGCCCAATGAAAACCCTTGCCGGGGCTGCTATTGGCGGTGCGCGCAAGACCTTCCGCCAGACCGAAGCCAATGCGCCGATGCGGTCAAACGCGACGCTCGAGGCCGTGGGTGGCACGGCGGTTTATCTGGCCTCAGATGCCGGGTGTTTTACCACGGGTGAGATCATCCGCGTCGATGGTGGCTATCACGTTTTGGGCATGCCTCAGACCGAAAACCTCTGAGCGATCACAGAGTATTGAAAATTGTAAAAGCCGCGCCAAAAGCGCGGCTTTGTCCGTTTTGTACAAACTTTTTTGGCAGAATACCCGTTTTGTACAAAACGGCCTTCCCATCAAATTGCGCCTTTTAGCCGATCGAAACCAGTTCCAACGCGAAGGTCAGATCTTTGCCGGCCAGAGCGTGGTTCGCATCCAGCGTCACTTTTTCTTCGGTGACTTCTACAACAGTGACCGGAATGACCTGCCCCTCAGGAGACTGCATCTGCAGCTGGATACCAACCTCAAGCGGAATTTCAGCTGGAATCTGAGCGCGTGGTACGTCTTGGCGGGCACCATCCTGAACGGGGCCGTAGGCCTCTTCGCAAGGAATTTCGATGGTCTTCTTTTCGCCCACGGTCATGCCGCTCACGCCTGTGTCAAAACCGGGAATGACCTGCCCGGAACCCAAAGTGAACTCCAACGGTTCGCGACCCTCAGAACTGTCGAAAGTCGAGCCATCGCTCAAAGTTCCGGTGTAGTGAATGCGAACCTTGTCGCCCGATTTTGCAGCAGTCATGAAGTGTCCAGTTCTGATGGTAGATGCGAGGGCTGCCTCGCTGAAAAAGTGGCGCACCCTAAAACGTGATGTCACGAAAGGCAAACAAGTGGCAAATGGGCTTTGACAGCGCGGATCAGCCTGCCAGTATGCACCCCGAGGGGGACGCAATCATGACCACAACAACCTTTGTTTTCGACGCCTATGGCACGCTGTTTGACGTGGCCGCCGCAGCGCGTGAACTGGCCGAGGAGCCGGGACAGGAAGAATTCGCAGAGCATTGGAGAAAGGTGGCCGAGGTGTGGCGTCTGAAGCAGCTGCAATACACATGGATCCGCGCCATCACCGGTGCGCACACGGATTTCTGGGAGGTCACGCAGAACGCGTTGGACAATGCGCTGGATGTGGTTTTGCTGAACGGTGAAGAACATCGTGAACTGCGCGAGCGGCTATTGCAGCTTTATTGGGAGCTGAGCGCCTATCCTGAGGTGCCAAAGATGCTGCAAGAACTGAAAGACGCCGGGTTGAACACCGCGATCCTGTCGAATGGATCGCCGGACATGTTGGAGGGGGCCGTGAAAAGCGCTGGCATCGGGCCTTTGCTGGACGATGTGCTGAGCGTTGAGGATGTGGGCATTTTCAAGCCAGATCACCGGGTTTATGAGCTGGTGACCAAGCGGTTTGACTGCAAACCCGAAGAAGTGATTTTCGTGTCGTCCAATGGCTGGGACGCGGCGGCGGCCTCGGGGTTTGGGTTCCGGTCATGCTGGGTGCATCGCAACAGCGGTGATCAGGTGGACCGATTGCCGTGGAAACCGGAGTTTGTACTGGAAGACCTGAAGTTCGTAGCCGATCTGAGGCGTGTTTAGAATGGCGCGGTTCACCACCTCTGACGGATTGTCGCTGCATTTCACCGACGAAGGCGACGGCCCTGCCCTGTTGTGTCTGGCCGGCCTGACCCGCAATGGTACGGATTTCGACTATGCGATGCCCGCACTTGCGGGGTGTCGGATCATTCGCCCGGATTATCGTGGTCGCGGTCAGTCTGACTGGGCGGAAGATTTCAGCACCTACAATGTTCTGCGTGAGGCTCAGGACGTTCTGGAACTGATGGATCATCTTGGCATCGAAAGTGCGGGCTTTCTGGGAACGTCACGCGGCGGGCTTATTTCTCTGACATTGGCCGCTATGGCACGCACGCGCATTTTGGGTGTGTGTTTTGTCGATATCGGTCCGGTGATTGAAACCGGCGGGCTTGAGGTCATTCTGGGGTTTCTGGGGCGCAATCCGGTGTGGAAAACCCACGCAGAGGCCGCCGAAGTCTTTGGCAGCCGGATGATTGGGTTTGATAATGTGCCCGAGAGCCGGTGGCGCCAAGAGGTTGAAAAACACTTTGTCGAAACGGGTCAGGGCCTGACCATTAACTATGACCCCAAGCTGCGCGATGCGACGCTTGCAACCTTTGATCCAAATGCCGAAGCACCAGACCTTTGGCCACTTTATGAAGCTCTGGCCGGTGTACCGGTTGCCGCCATTCGCGGCGCAAACTCGGACTTGTTCAGCGCTCAGACGCTTGCGGAAATGGGCGCGCGCAGGCCAGACCTGATTGCCGCCACAGTGCCGGATCGGGGCCATGTGCCGTTTCTGGATGAGGTCGAGGCGGTCGACGCGCTGCAACTTTGGATATCAAAAATGGATAGGACGACATGAATATCGACATGATCAGGGCTGCGGCCACACGTCTTGAGGGACACGCACGGCGCACACCGATGCTGACCTCGCCCTTTTTGGATGAGATTGCGGGGCGGCAGCTGTTGGTCAAACCGGAATGCCTGCAGCACACCGGATCGTTCAAGTTTCGCGGAGGCTGGTCGGCAGTCTCCGCGCTGGATGAGGCCACACGCAAGCGCGGGGTGATCGCGTTTTCCAGCGGCAATCACGCCCAGGGCGTGGCGCTGGCGGCAGCAAAACACGCGAGCCCGTCGGTGATTATCATGCCGGAAGATGCCCCCAAGATGAAGATCGACAATACCCGCGCACTGGGGGCCGAAGTGGTTCTGTATGACCGGGCTGGCGGGGAAAGCCGAGAAGACATCGGGCGGACCTATTCTGAGGAGCGGGGGCTGACGTTGATAAAACCCTATGACGAGCCGCAGGTGATTGCGGGACAGGGAACAACCGGGCTTGAGATTGCAGCACAAGCCGGCGAATTGAATGTGAATCAGGCGGATGTCTTGGTGTGTTGTGGCGGTGGCGGGCTGACGTCTGGCATTGCGCTGGCGTTGGAAGCTGAGGCGCCGAACCTGCGTGCACGCCCCTGTGAGCCGGAAGAGTTTGATGATGCCACACGGTCTTTGATCAGTGGTAAGATTGAGGTGAATGCACGTATTTCGGGCGGGATTTGCGACGCCATCGTGACGCCCAGCCCCGGAGAGATCACCTTTCCCATCATGCAGCGCCTGTGCGGGCCCGGCATTGTGGTCAGCGAAGACGAATGTCTGCACGCGATGGCGCTGGCATTTTCGAGGTTGAAGATTGTGGTCGAACCAGGTGGCGCGGCGGCACTGGCAGCGGCGTTGTTTCACGGGTCTGAAGTGCAAGGCGAGGCCGTGGTGGCCGTCTGCACCGGCGGCAATGTGGATGCACAGATGTTTAAAGTGGCGCTGGAGCGTTTCGGTTAAGCACAAGGCATTATGAGAGACGGTTGGTGGTTTTGAGTATTTGCAGCGAGATGAAGCAGGGGGTTGGCGAAAGAGCCGGGTCGTTGCTTTGGAGGGAGAGAGTATGACCCGATTTACAATTGCATCGTTCAACGTGAAGAACCTGATTGGAGCGGATCAGGAGTATTATCAGTTTCAGTCCTACACGCCGGAAGAATACGCGTGGAAAGAGGACTGGATGGCGCAGCAGATGTTCTCGATGGATGCCGATATCGTCGGATTTCAGGAGATTTTTGAGGAAAAGGCGCTGCGCGATGTGATCACTGAGACCGATCGCATTGGTCAGAAAAGCAACGACGATGTGTTGCCATCCAAGACCAAGAGCTATCGCAAAAAGGCGATATTTCGAAAGCTGGGCTATACGCCCTATGGCGATGCAGCCCTGGCCTTTGCCCCCAGCATCAATGATGGCCAGCCGGGCCAGCGGCGCCCCGGCTTGGCGATCTTGTCGCGCCAGGGTTTTGTCGGCGCGCCGGAAGTTATTCAACAGCTGGACACCCCCCTGCACATCCCATTTCGCGAACTGACCGGAGAGGATGCAGGGCATTACACAATCACTCGTCTGTCGCGCCCCCTTCAAAAAGTGCGCATCCCGGTCGGGGCGCATGTGGTCACGGTGTTCAACTGTCATCTAAAGTCGAAACTGGGTGAGTATTTGAAACCGGGAGGGGCTGAGTTTGCCCCGGAAGCGGACCTCACACGCTATGATCCGGTCGGTCGCGCAATGGGGGCCTTGCGGGCAGCGGTGCGGCGTATGGCCGAAGCCTGGGTGCTGCGCCGCGAGATTGTGGCCGAGTTGCAGCAGGGGCGTCCGGTGATGGTGCTCGGCGATTTCAATGACGGTGAACATGCGGTCAGTTCCGAGATTATCTCGGGTGAAGTGCCGTTTCGCAACTATGCGTGGATGCTGCGCCACAACGCGCGCGACTATAACGACCGCTACAAGAAGGAAGAAAGCACCGCGATCACCAAAGCGGTGCTGGATCATCGCCTGACCAGCGCAGAAAAGCTGTTTGTGCGCAAATCGTTACGCGACATGGTCTACACTTCGGCCTTTGGCGGCGTTTATGAAAGTTTGGACCAGATTTACCTGTCCCGGCATTTCCACCCGGATAACGAAGATCGCATTGGAGAGATGGAGTATTTCAGCGTGTTTAATGACCACCTGACCGATGGCAGCCACGCCGAGGCGCCTTATAACAAGCTGGCCAGCGACCATGGGCAGGTCATGGCCCGCATGAAGATCGGAGACTGACCCCATGAAGATGGCTGATCTGGGCGATGTGCGCCTGCATTACCGCGAGGATGGCGATCCGGATGGCGCGCCGATTGTATTTGCCAACTCACTGGGGACGGACCTGAGGCTTTGGGACAAGGTCGTGCCGTTGTTGCCCAAAGGGTTGCGCATTGTCCGCTATGACAAGCGAGGGCATGGGTTGTCGTCTTGCCCCAAGGGTCCTTATTCGATGGGAGCTTTGGTGCGCGATGTTGAACGGTTGATGGAATTGCTTGCGATCAAGGACGCCATGTTTGTCGGCTTGTCGATTGGTGGCATGATTGCTCAAGGTTTGGCCGTCAAGCGGCTGGATTTGGTGCGCGCCGCGGTTTTCTCAAACACAGGTGCCAAGATCGGCCAACCCGCCATGTGGCAGGATCGGATGGAGGCTGTAAAAGCCAGTGGCATTGAGGCATTGGCGGATGCCACGATGGAGCGGTGGTTTTCCAAGGATTTTCGCGCCACGCCCGAAGTGGATGTCTGGCGCAACATGATGACTCGCCAGCCGCAAGACGGCTATCTGGGGTGTTCGGCGGCGATATCAGGCACGGATTTCTATACGCCGACCAGTGGATTGCGATTGCCAGTGTTGGGCATCGCGGGATCAGAAGATGGCTCAACTCCGCCTGATCTGGTGCGCGAAACCGCCGATCTGGTACCGGGGTCGCAATTTGCACTGATCCGGCGGGTGGGGCATTTGCCTTGTGTGGAAAAGCCCGAAGAATACGCAGGCCTTTTGACGAAATTTCTGCGCGAGACCGGCCATGTCTGACATCCTGTTGGTGCATGGGTCTTGTCATGGGGCCTGGTGTTGGCGGGATTTGATCCCGGAGCTGGCGGCATTGGGGCATGATGTGCGGGGTATGGATATGCCCAGTCACGGGCAGGATGACACGCCGCTGTCAGAGGTCACGTTAGAGAGCTGTACGGCCTCGGTTGTAAATGCTTTGGCAAAAGACACCGTGGTGGTGGCCCATAGCTGGGGCGGTTTTCCGGCGACGCTGGCGGCTGACATCGCGCCAGAAAAACTCAACCGATTGATCTACCTCTGTGCATACGTTCCGCGCGACGGGCACTCGCTGGTTGATATGCGCAAGATGGCCCCCCGCCAGCCAATCCTGAAGGCCGTGGATCGCGCGGCGGACGGGACATCCTACAGGGTGCATGCGGACTATGCCGAAGAGGTGTTTTACGCCGATTGCCCGAAAAGCACGATCGACTATGCGATCGCAAATCTCAGCCCGCAGGCCACCCTGCCCCAGGCCACGCCTGCACATTTGGGTGCCGGGCATCTGGACGTCCCGCGCAGCTATATACGCACCCTTTATGACAACGCCATCCCGACCGAATTTCAGGCCGAGATGGTGGCCGGTTGGCCGCGTTCAGATGTCTATGAGATGGCCACCAGCCATTCACCGTTTTTTGCCGACCCCAAAGGGCTTGCGGCACTGATTGACCAGATAACCAAGGACTGACCATGGCCGGATCTGTATTTGATAGCCCGTTGTTTTCAAAGCTTTTCCCGGCGGGAGACGCCGGACGCCTGTTCACGGATGCCGCCGAAGTACGCGCCATGTTATTGGTGGAAGGCACGCTGGCCAAAGTGCAGGCCGAATTGGATGTGATCCCGCAAGACAGCGGGTTTTTCATCCACCGCGCGTCGCTGGAAATTCAGATTGACCCATCCGGTTTGGCGGATGCGACCGGACAAAACGGGGTCAATGTGCCGGGGCTGGTGGCAGCGTTTCGCAAGGCCATGGAGGCGCCAGAGCACGCGCAGTTCATCCATTGGGGTGCGACGTCACAGGATATTATCGACACAGGGCTGATGCTGCGGCTGCGCCAGTTATTGACGATATTGGAAACCGATCTGCGAACTGTTTTGACAGAATTGGCGCACTTGGCCGACACCCATGCAGAGACGCCGATGGTGGCGCGCACCTGGGGGCAATCTGCGACACTGACCAGTTTTGGGGCGCAAGCGGCGGAATGGGGCCATCCTTTGCTGTCTCTTCTGGAAGAATTGCCCACGTTGCGCGACGCCTGCCTGATGGTGTCCTTGTCCGGGGCATCCGGTACGGCATCAGCTCTGGGCCCCAAAGCGGGCGATATGCGCGCGGCGTTTGCCGAGGCGCTGAAGTTGGGCGATCCGGGGCGCAGTTGGCATACAGACCGCACAAACGTGTTGCGGATTTCAGACTGGCTGGTGCGGGTCAATGTGGCGCTTGGCAAATTGGGGGAAGACCTGATTGCGATGGCCATGTCCGGCATTTCAGAGATTGATCTTGGTGGGGCTGGATCGTCTTCGACCATGCCACAGAAACAGAACCCGGTGGTGCCATCGGCGCTTGTGTCACTGGCACATCAGGCGCGCGGGTTGAATGCGACCCTGCAAGGCGCAGCAATGCAAAAGCACCAGCGTGATGCGGCCGCCTGGTTCACCGAATGGCTGACCTTGCCGCAGATTTGTCTGGGCGCGGCATCAGCCCTGACCCAAGCGGCCAAACAGGTGGCTGTCCTGTCTCCTCGGGTGGATACCATGTTGCAAGCCGCGAAGGACCCTTTGCAATTGATCCATGCTGAAGCCCTGTCATTTGCGCTGACCCAATTGATGAGCCGCCCTGAGGCGCAGGCCGCAACCAAGGCCCTGTGTCAGGAGGCCAACGCAACCGGCACGGCATTAAGCGAATTGGTTGCACGGGAGTATCCAACACTGGACGCCTCGGCCCTGTTTGACCCAGCCCACCAAATGGGGCAGGCGCCCGAGGCTGCGCGGGTTTTTATGCAACGGCTTAAGAATCTGTAACCCGGTCGATTTTCAACACGCGTTGCGCCTGATAGCCCTTGGGTCTGGAATTTGGAGCGCGCCTGATGTCATCCCGTCTGCCACTGTTGGTTATCCTGTCGATCGCCATGATCGATGCGATGGGCATTGGCCTGATCCTGCCGGTGATGCCGAATCTGTTGCGCGAGGTGTCAGGCAGCAACCTTGCGGATGCGGCGATCTGGGGGGGCATTCTGACCACGGCGTTTGCGGTGATGCAGTTCCTGTTTGGCCCGATCATCGGCAATATCTCGGACCGGTTTGGGCGGCGTCCTGTGATGTTGGTCGCATTGGTGGTGATGGCGCTGGATTATCTGGTGATGGCGTTGGCGGATACGATGTGGCTGTTGCTGGTGGGGCGCATTGTGGGCGGCATCACGGCGGCGACCTTTGCCACCGTGATGGCCTATATGGCGGACGTCTCGAAAGGCGATGAAAAGGCCGCGCGCTTTGGCTATGCGCATGCGGCTTTTGGGATCGGGTTTGTGATCGGTCCGGCCTTTGGCGGGCTGCTGGCCGAATTTGGCACCCGCACGCCATTTTATGTCGCCGCAGTTCTGGCAGCAGCCACGGCGGTGGCGGGCTATTTCGTGTTGACCGAAAGCCTCAGCCCTGAGTTGCGCCGCCCGCTTCGCTGGGCGCGAGCCAACCCCTTTGGCGCGTTCCGTTCCATCGGGCGTTTGCCTGGCGTGTTTCTCTTGTTGGTGACCTATTTTTTCTACGAAGTGGCGATGATCGTCTATTCGGTGATCTGGCCCTATTTCGGCACCGAACTGTTTGACTGGTCACCGGGCATGATCGGCCTGTCTTTGGCGATTTACGGTAGCTTTTATGCCTTTGCTCAGGCGGTGCTGGTCAAGCCTGCCATCCGGATGTGGGGAGACCGGCGCACGGTGATGATCGGCCTTGTGGGCGAGATGGTGTTTTTGGTCTTTTTCGGATTTGCGACAAATGCGACATGGGTCTTGCTGATGATCCCAATAGTGGCCACGGCCAGCGTTGGCTTTCCGGCCTTGCAGGCCATTCTGTCGCGCCGCGTGGCGGATGATGCCCAGGGCGAACTACAGGGGGTTCTGGCAAGTCTGGTGTCACTGGCCACGGTGGTGACACCGCTGGTGATGACGCAGGTTTTTGCGATGTATTCCGGCCCCGCCGCCAAGATATACGCCCCCGGCGCACCGTTTTTGATGTCGGCGTTCGTCATGGTTCTGGCCATCGTGTTTTTCCTGCGCTCAAAACAACGCGCGTAAACCATTTGCGACGCAGCGTTGTCTCATTCTGCCTTGCACCGACTCAACTCACCGCGCAATCCTGTGACAATCGTTAGGGGAGACAGCAACGTGCAAACAATCAAAGCCGCGGTGTGCCATGAGTTCGGGCAACCATTCGTTATCGAAAACGTAAACCTGCGGGCACCCGATATGGGCGAAGTCGAAGTCTCTCTCGAGGCTGTCGCGATCTGCCACTCGGACATCACCTATGCTGAAGGTGGCTGGGGTGGGTCTTTGCCTGCCGTCTACGGCCACGAAGCCGCCGGTCTGGTGACGGGTGTCGGCGCCGGAGTGCAAGGCGTTGCAGAAGGCGACAAAGTGATTGTCACTCTGATCCGGGCTTGCGGGTCTTGCCCGTCGTGTTCAGGCGGCAAACCCACCGGGTGCGAAACGCCGTATGACGGCGACAAGGGGCCACTGACCACTGCCGATGGTGGTAAATTGCATCAGGCTATGGCCTGCGGGGCCTTTGCCGAAAAGGTGGTGGTGGATCAAAGCCAGGTGGTGAAGTTCACCGGCGACATCCCGATGGAAGCCGCCAGCCTGATCGCCTGTGGTGTCATCACAGGTGTCGGTGCCGTGGTGAATGCCGCTGGTCTACGGGCCGGTCAGGATGTGGTCGTGATTGGCACTGGCGGCGTTGGTCTGAACGCCATTCAAGGTGCGCGGATTGCAGGTGCCCGGCGCATCGTCGCGGTCGATGTCAGCGAAGAAAAGCTGGCCATTGCCAAGGAATTTGGCGCCACCGACGGCGTCCTGGCCACGGACAAGAAGCCCTGGATCAAAGCGATGCGCGCCATGGGGCGCGGCGCGGATGCTGTGATCGTCACGGTGGGTGCCATTCCGGCCTATAACGACGCGCCACGCTATCTGGCGGGTGGCGGCAAGGTGATCATGGTGGGCATGCCACATTCGGGGCAGACCTCAACCTATGAACCGGTGATCCTCGCGGCATTGGGTCAGGGCATGCAAGGGTCCAAGATGGGCGACGTGGTGATCAAGCGTGATATCCCGTGGATGGTGGATCTTTATGAACAAGGGCGTCTGAAACTGGATGAGTTGATCTCGGGGCGGTGGAAACTGGGCCAGATCAACGATGCGATTGCCGACACCAAGACCGGATCGGCCAAGCGCAATGTGATCCTGTTCAAGTAGGGGTCAGGTATCGGACAGACAAGCGACAAGCTGTTGCCATTGCCGGCGTGACACCCGCTCTTTGGCAGCCAGAAGCCAATAGGTTTCATGATGGGTCAGTACGTTTGTGCTGGCCCCTTTTAATGTCCCGCTTGTCAGGTCGGCTTCAACCAAGGGCAAAGACGCCAGCAAAACCCCCAACCCGGCGCGGGCCGCGGCCAGAGCCGAGGAGAACGTGTCAAATCGCAAATAGGGGACGGGGGTCGTGGATGTGCCAAATTGCTCGGACCATTGTCGCCAATCCGGGCGCGGGCCAGACACCGAAAGACGCGGCAGGTCCTGCCAATTCCCAGTGCTCAGCAATTGTGGTGTGGCAACCGGGCTTAGCCGTTCATCATAAAGCGGGATGCGATGCGTTTCGCTCCAATCCCCTGCCCCGTAACGGATGCGGATCGAGTCGTCTTTGGCTTCGCCGCTGGTGACAACCATTGTGCGCAGGCGAATGTCTGCCCCGGTTTCGGCCGCAAGTCGCGCCAGTCGCGGCACCAGCCACAACTCAGTGATCGAAGAACTGGCCGAGAGCGTAATGCGGTTTCGGGCCACCCCAAACAGTGCCTCAGTGCTGTCACGCAAACCTTCAAGGGAAAGCTGCACATGCGGCAGCCATGCTTCGCCCTCGGGAGTCAGGGTGATCTGCCGGGCCTGACGCAAAAACAGCCGTGTGCCAAGCCGGGCCTCAAGATGGCCAATACGCTGACTGATGGCCGATTGGGTGAGACCGGTTTCCCCCGCAGCCGCCGTAAAACTGCCCAGCCGCGCGGCGGCTTCAAAGGCCCGAATCCATTCAAGCGGCAACTGATCAAAGCTGGGTGTTTGCATTAGGCAATCTGACTCTAAGTTTCAAAAAGGATAATTTGTCATAATGGATTAACATGTGCACCTTAGTCCAGAAAACAGATTTATGGGATTTTTGGATCATGACACAGGTTTCACTCATCGATGGCGGTCGGATTTTGACATTGGACACGGCAGACGGTCCAAAACGGTTCCATGCGATCTGGCTGCGTGACAACGCGATTGACGGCGCCACGCGGGACCCTGTGAACGGGCAACGGTTGATCACGCTGGCGGACCTGTCGCTGGACGTCACGATCAGCGCCGCGTCGGTAAATGGCGATCATCTGACGTTGGAATTTGCGCCCGAGCAGCACAAGGCCAACTATGATCTGACATGGCTTGCAACACATGCCTATGACAACGCCCAGCCCCGTACCGCGGGGCAACTGGCCGAGGGCGTCGAGGCCTGGGACAACACACTCAATGCGGATGTGCCTGCGGGCGACTATGCGGCCCTGACACGCGATGACACGGCGCGGCGTAACTGGCTGGAAGCGATCCGGCGCTATGGCTTTGCCAAGGTCACGAACCTGCCCGTAGAGAACGGTAACCTTTACAAGATTGTCGATCTTTTTGGCTATGTGCGCGAAACCAATTATGGACGCCATTTTGAAGTGCGCACCGAGGTGAACCCTGTGAACCTTGCCTACACCGGCCTTGGTTTGCAGGCACACACCGACAACCCCTACCGCGACCCGGTGCCGTCTATTCAGGTACTGTCCTGTCTGGATAACTCGGCGGCGGGTGGTGAAAATATGGTGGTCGACGGCTATGCCTGTGCGCTACGGCTGAAAGCCGAAAACCCAGAAGGGTTTGACCTGCTCGCCAAATACACGGCGCGGTTTTCTTACTCTGGCAGCGCGGGTGTGAAGCTGCAATCGCGTCGCCCGATGATCGAACTGGACCCGGACGGAACCTTGCGCGCTGTACGCTTCAACTCCCGCTCAATCGCCCCACTCACGGACATCCCCTTTGACGAGATGACGGCGTATTATGCCGCCTATCGTCAACTCTCGGACATCATTGATGATGAGAGTATGGAGGTGATTTTCAAGCTTGAGCCCGGTGAAGCCTTTGTGGTGGACAACACCCGTGTCCTACACGCGCGCAAGGGGTATTCCGGCGAAGGCAGCCGCTGGTTGCAGGGGTGCTACGCGGACAAAGATGGCGTATTGTCGACGCTGGCAGCCTTGGAGGAAAGCGCGTGAGCAAACCGGATTTCAGTCAACTCAACAAGGACAATATTGTTGCTTTTCTGGGCGACATATTTGAACGACGTGGTGGTGAGGAATACCTGGGCGAACCGGTCACCATGGCCGAGCACATGCTGCAAGGCGCGACGATTGCCGAGCAGAACGGCATGCCCGAGGACATCATTGTGGGCGCATTACTGCACGATATCGGGCATTTTACGTCCGAATTTGGCACCTATGCCCCTACCGACACCGAAGACCGCCATCACGAGGATGCGGGCGCTGAGGTTCTGGCGCCGTTTTTCCCGTCGGTGATCACCGATTGCGTGCTGTACCATGTGGCGGCCAAGCGGTATCTCTGCGCCACGAAACCTGAGTACTTTAAACGCTTGTCGCCTGCCTCGGTACATACGCTGGAGCTACAGGGCGGGCCGATGGATGCCGAAGAAGTCGCGGCGTTTGAAGCCAACCCAAACCTCGAGAAGATCATTCAGGTGCGCTATCTGGATGAAGCTGGCAAACGCGACGACATGCAAACCCCGGATTTCGAATACTTTGCACCAATGGTGCAGCGGTTGGTGGATGAGAAGTGTGGGGGATGATGGTTAGGCGATTTTTTTGAGGAAAAGGCTGCTTTGCAGGACAAAGTTGAAGTCCGGACACGCCCCAAATGTATAACCTACTCTGATTTTTGAGCTGTTATGATGTAGCCGGATGTTGGGAAAACGGCCTCTCCGGATGGCGAGGAGTACTTCATTAGCTTTGCATCGGATTTTTCCAGCACTTCGCCGATTTTCTCTTCGCTAAGAAAAATATCGAAAAGAGGCAGCCAGCCTCGAAGTTCAGCTTCCACCATTGTCCGACTGCTGGGGAACTTTGCCTGCTCAACCTTCGTTTTGATCTCAATATTGTCAAATCCTGCTTGAGAAAATAACCCGGCGACCTGATCCGGATCACCCAAACAGAACGGCAGCCGTAAGGCATCAGCCGCTTCTGGTGATACATGTTCGTCCAATACCGCGACAATATCTCTATACGCCGGATTCTTGTCGATCGAGTGCCAGACCGCCACGGCCAGTTTGCCACCCGACTTGGCAACCCGGTACATTTCATAAGCGGCTTTAGGGTGATCTTGGAAGAACATCATGCCGAACTGAGAGACAACACAATCGAATGAGCCATTGTCAAAAGGCAATTTTTCGGCGCTGCCCAGAACCCAATCGATTTGGGGTTCGACCTCCCTTGCTGCCGCAATCATCCCCGGCGCCGGATCCAGACCGACGACCCGGCCAGACTTGCCTGTAGCCTCCAGTGCCGCTCGTGCGAGCACTCCCGAACCACAGGCAATATCAAGAACACTTGAGCCTTCTCTGACAGCAGCGCCGTCTACGAGGTGAGCCGGCCAAGGTGCAAATACCGCTGGAACGAAAAGAGCTTCATATCCACGACCTGCCTGAAGTTCTTCTTGAGTTGCTTCGCTTTTCATCAATTGTCTCCCTTCCACAAATCGTTCTAGACCCAGAGCATAGCACATACTGCGAAGTGGTTCTATTCGGGTTCAGAATGGTTCGCTTTGGGCTCGAAGCGGACGTTCCTCTCTTCAGCGGCGCCGCTGCATAATCCCCTACTGCCGTCCAATCAATGCCGCGTAAAAGTTGATCCCGGCCTGAATGTTCTCAATCGACAAACGCTCGTTCAATCCGTGAAACCGAACCAGATCATCGTTGGTGATTTTGAATGGGTTGATGCGATAGGCGGCATCGGCGGCTTTGGCATAGTGGCGCGCATCCGTGGCGGCGATGGTCAGGCCGGGCACGGTGGCAATGGGGCCAAAGGCTTCGCGGATAGACGCTTCGACATCAAGATAACCGGGGCCGCTGGAATCCGACACGGGCGACGCGGGCGAGGCAAACTCGCGGCTGATTGTCGAAGGTGACCGGTTCAGGCTTTGTGCGATTGATCGAAACGACTGCTGTGCGACAAGCCCACGGGAAATCTCCTCGCGTTCCGTCAGGCTCAAAGCCCATCGCGACCGCCTGCGTTGCGGTGGGCGGATCCCACCAAATTGCGCCAAATGAGGGAAGATCGAAGACGACGCGCGATTGAAGTGACGCCCAATCGAACTCAGTGATTCACCGCGTTGCCAGCGGTCCCACATCTCTGACTTCTGTTTGTCCGTATAAAACGTTCGCGTCCGGTACTTCATGATCAACACTCCATCTCTCCCAAAAGATTAAAGTGTTGCGTCGACCCGTTGAAACCGCCGGGACAAAGCGGTCAAAACCTTTCAAGCTTCACAATGGCATCCCTGACGCTTTCATCGCCTCAAGCCAACGGTTTAGCGCACCCGGTGCGGTCCACATGCCCGTCAGCACATCGCGCTCCCGCGACACAGTCCAGTTAGGGTTTTCGGTAACGTATTCCGCCATGGCTTTGGCCGCTTTGTCTAGATTGCCAAGGCAATGGTGAATTGCGGCAAGCGCTTTGTTCGCGGCCGTTGGTACCGAAGGGTCCGACAGAAATGTCTCACGCGCCTGCTCACATTCCCCAATCTGCCACTGGATTATGGCCTTGTCCCACGCCGTGTTGTGCCCGTAAAGCGGGTCGATGCGCTCGATTTCCGCTATCTCTGCCAAGGCTTCCTCGGTTTTTCCAATTCGGGACAGTGCCTGGGCCAGTGCATTCCGTGCAAAGAATGACGACGGGTTCAGATCGACCGCATGGCGAAACGCGACCGCTGCAGCTTCGACATCGCGATTCATCATCAGGGCCCGCCCCAAAGCGTGATAAGCAAGGAAGTTGTTTGGGTCGAGTTCTACACCCCGGCGCGCAAGTTCGTGCATCCGTTTGCGAATGGCGTCTTCATCTCCCTCAATCCAGCCATAGCGCAACCCAATCCGCAGAGACAACGCCTGCCCAAGGTAACCCCACGCAGAGTCAGGATAATCCTTTAGTGACTGTTCCTGCTCTTCTATATTCTTCAACAGGCTTTCCTGGGAAAAGTTTCGCATTATCCGGCTTTGCGCGGCATTCGCAATCAGCAAGGCGCTGACATCGCCTTTGGTCATCTGCGCCTCAGCCGTGTCAACAACCTTGGCCCCGACGGCATTGGCAATCTTCCGGCTGATCAAGCTGTTGGTCTTTAGCATTTCGCCCAAGGGAACATCGAACTCATCCGTCCAGACATGTGCCTGTGTCTCGGCGTCAATCAACTGAGCCGCCGTCCGCAATCGCTTGCCGTCAAATTGCTGGCTGCCTTCCAGAACAAAGTCTGCACCCAGCTGGTCGGCTACTTCGGAAATGCCTAGATCAGAATCGCGGAATTTAAAGCTGGAGCGGCGCGAGATAACGGTGAACTCTCCATACCGCGCCAATGACGTGATGATGCCATCGCTGACAGCGTCGTTCACAACGCCCTGATGAGGTTCGGCGCTGAAATCTTCAAACGGAAGAACAGCAATCACAGGTGCGGCTGCCGGGGCGGGCCGGAACTGGAGCGTCGCAAAGGCAACCCCAATTGCAAGAAGTGCTGCGGCCAATACCCAGCGCTTCACTCCGGGCCGCTTTGTCTCGGTTGGCAACCCACCGTCTGTAGACCGCGGATCGGTTATCAATGTTTCAGAGCGGTTATCGAGATCAATCTTATAGACATCCAACGGAGCGGGAATGTTTTTGACATGCTGCGGCCCCATCGCCGTGAAACTCAGATCAAGCTTGCCTTCCACGTGATCGAAAACGGTGTGCGAGACACAAATCCCACCGGGTTCTGCCAGTCCTTCGATCCGGGCAGCGACATTGACTCCGTCGCCGTAAATATCGTCCCCGTCAACGATAACGTCCCCCACGTTAATGCCGATCCGAAACCGGATACGATCTTCCTCTGGCTTGCCATCCTGTGATCGGGCAAGAGCGTGCTGCACATCCACCGCAAAGCTGACAGCATCAACCACGCTGGCAAACTCCACGAGACTCCCGTCTCCCATAAGTTTGATGGTGCGTCCGTGATGGCTTTCTATGCGGGGATTAATCTCTGACCGGCGGAGCTCTTTGAGCGCTGCCAGCGTGCCGCTCTCGTCGTCGTTCATGAGTTTTGAAAACCCCACCACGTCCGCCGAGAGGATTGTTGTTAGCTTGCGTTCCTGATGTTCATTTTCCACAGTCCATATCTCCACTGCGTAGAACTTACCTTAAAGGATGGCTGCGCGTCTAGAACGCGAGAGATTGCCGACGGAATGGGCTGGTCTGACACAAAAAGTGACGTCTGAAATGGGCTCGAAGCGGACGTTCCTCACTTCAGCGGCGCCGCGGCATAATCCCCTACTGCCGTCCAATCAATGCCGCGTAAAAGTTGATCCCGGCCTGAATGTTCTCAATCGACAAACGCTCATTCAATCCGTGAAACCGAACCAGATCATCGTTGGTGATTTTGAATGGGTTGATGCGATAGGCGGCATCGGCGGCTTTGGCATAGTGGCGCGCATCCGTGGCGGCGATGGTCAGGCCGGGCACGGTGGCAATGGGGCCAAAGGCTTCGCGGATAGACGCTTCGACATCAAGATAACCGGGGCCGCTGGAATCCGACACGGGCGACGCGGGCGAGGCAAACTCGCGGTTCACCACGATCTCAATCTTGTCGTCATCAATGGTGCGGCGGACGTGTTCGATAATATCATCGACCGAGTCACGCGGGTGCAGACGGAAATTGATCGTTGCTGTGGCCCGCATGGCCAAAACGTTTTCCTTAGGCGAGCCCGACAGCATGGTTGGCGCCGTTGTTGTCCGCAGCATCGCGTCCGTGGACGAAGCGCCCGACAGGATGCCCTCTAGCACCGGATCAAACAGCCAGCGGTTGGCAAAAATCGCGCGTTTATCCAGCGTAAAATGACGGCCAAGCGCATCAAAGAACTCGGCAGAGACACCCGTCAGCCCCCCGGGCACGGGGTTTTCCTGCAGGCGGTGCACCGCACGGGCCACTTGCCCAACGGCGGTTTCACGCGGCGGCATAGACGAATGCCCGCCCGCCCCGTTCGCCACAAGCGTCATGGTGACATAGCCCTTTTCCGACAGGTTGATGCTGGCCACAGGCACTTCTAATCCGGGGATAATCTTGTCGAGCACAAAGGACCCTTCGTCCAAGGCCCAGGCCAGCTGAACACCTTGTGAGGTCAGGTACTTGGCCACGGCGATGGCCCCTTCTCCGCCCACCTCTTCGTCGCCGCCAAAGGCGAAGTAGATTGTGCGTTCCGGGGTAAACCCATCTGCGATCAGTTGCTCAGCGGTGGCCATCAGCGTGATCAGCGCGCCCTTATTGTCCAGCGTGCCGCGTCCCCAGACATAGCCATCAGAGACCGTTCCCTCAAATGGCGGGTACACCCATTGATCGAGCGAAGACGGCGCCACAGGCACAACATCATAATGCGCCGCCAGCAACACCGGCTTCAGGTCCGCATTTTTTCCCTGCCATTTGTAAAGCGGTGTCATCTTATCTAGCTCAACCCGCTCCATGGTGGCATGAACGCCGGGATAAGTGGCCTTTAGAAAGTCCAGAAAAGCCGGAAAATCAGGGTGGGTCATATCCGTCGACACGGTCTTGAATCGCACGGCCTTGGCCATGTCCTGCACAACTTGATCTGTGTCGACCGCCAACTCAAAGGGGGGTGTTTCGGCAATCTCAGGAGGGGTGTAAAGGAATGTCTTTACGGCGATCACGGCGACCAGCCCCAAAACCAAAACCGCTATGGCCGCCAAAATACGCTTAAACATCGTGTTGCCCTCCCAAGGGATCATTAGGACCGAACCTGTCACTGACTTTGGCGAGAAACCCACCCATCTGTCACGGCTGACTTAACGTCAGATTTCGGTCTCACCACCCGTTCCCGACAAATCTTTGCCGCTTTCAGCCTTGCGCAGGGGGTCTGACCACGCCACCGTGAGGTACAAACGGAGAGAGATCATGCGCCTACAAGACCTCGACATCATCGTCACTGCGCCACCGGCCCCCGGATGGGGTGGGCGATACTGGATTTTTGTCAAAGTCACCTCGGACACCGGCATTGTTGGCTGGGGTGAATGCTATGCGTCTTCGGTCAGCCCCGAAGCCATGACCCATGTGATCCGCGATCTGTTTGAGCGCTATTTCTTTGGTGAAAACCCCGAAAACATCGAAAGGCTGTTCCGCCGGTCGTATTCATCCGGCTTTACACAACGGCCCGATCTGACCGTGATGGGCGCGTTTTCGGGTTTGGAAATGGCGTGTTGGGATATTGTTGGCAAAGATCGCGACCGCCCGATCTATGCGCTGATCGGTGGCAAGATGAACGACCGTCTGCGCGCCTATACCTATCTTTATCCACTGCCGCATCAGGACATCAACGCATTCTGGTCCTCGCCGGAAATGGCCGCCGAGGCGGCAACGGTTGCGGTGGACAAAGGTTATACGGCAGTGAAATTCGACCCCGCTGGCCCCTATACGATGCGCGGTGGCCATATGCCGTCGATGAATGACATCACCAAATCCGTGGCCTTTTGCAAAGCCATCCGTGAGGCCGTGGGCGACCGCGCCGATCTGTTGTTTGGCACGCATGGTCAATTCTCAACGGCAGGCGCGATACGCATGGGCACGGCGCTGGAGCCCTATTCGCCGTTGTGGTTCGAAGAGCCGACCCCGCCGGATAACTACGGCGAGATGGCCAAAGTCGCACGTGCGGTCACCACGCCAATTGCCACCGGAGAACGCCTGACCACCAAGGCCGAGTTTGCCGAGGTGCTGCGTCAGGGGGCGGCGACGATCCTGCAACCCGCACTGGGGCGCGCAGGTGGTATCTGGGAAATGAAAAAGGTCGCCGCGATTGCTGAGGTCTATAACGCCCAGATCGCACCGCATTTTTATGCCGGACCGATTGAGTGGGCTGCCAATATCCAACTGGGCGTGTCGATCCCGAATTGCCTGCTGGTCGAAAGCATCGAGACCGATTTCCACTATGGCCTGATCAAGCACAGCTTTAAGGTTGAGGATGGCTATATCGAGGCCCCGACCGAGGCGGGTCTGGGCATAGAGGTCGACGAAGACCTCGCCCGCGCACATCCTTTCACTGGCAAAGGACTGCATCTGGAAATGCAGGACGCGCCTTGTGATTATGCGGGGGGCAACAACTTTGTCGGCGGTGCGCCGCCTGTGACGGGAGAGTAGGTAAGTTTTTCGATGTGCATACGTCTGGATCAAGCCTAACGTTCACGTTCTTTTGACCATCGGATCGGCGCCAGTCACAGTAACCCAGAAACTCTGAAACAGCTTACCGGATTTTTGCGATTATGGTGTGGCTGTTTTGTTGGTGGGTTTCCACTTGGATTATCGACCCATCGTTGGAAAACGAGTTCATTAAATAGCATCTGAGATTATCATAATTCGTAACAAACACTAGATTTCGGTTTTCACCGTTGGCGCTAACCGTTTCATTTCGAAGGCGGAAATGGCTATTCAGAATGTAATCTAATGTCGCGTCATAGTTGCCACTGCTTTTGGCGTAAAACCTAGCGACGGCTTCACCGTCGCCATTCTCGTTAGCAGCAGTCAAACAGGACATTGCAGGGCCATTTAGGGAATATGGGACTAGTTACGATATGGACAAGCTCAAGAAACACAGCACCAAGCAGAAGGCTAGACTCTTTATCATTTTCTCCAAAACTAGTTCCAAAAAATCTCACTAATGAAAACCAAACAACAAGTGCTGAAGGCAAAATAATAGGGCTTCATTGGCTCATTGGATAGTCCTTTATCCGCTTGCAAGTAAGGGCAACTTGTTCAAAATACGATCATTGCGTTCCGCCTCTGAGGAAATGAACGCCCTGATCTCGCCATGTTCAAAATCCCGTGTTATATCAGAACAAAGACCTGAGGAACGCACCCGTGAACATGCAAAAAACCCCTGCCCCACCTTCTGAAATGGCGCGTAGCGCTGCGGCGGCGGCAGCCTATCTGAAAACACTTGCCCATGAAGGCCGGTTGATGATCCTGTGTCATCTGGGGTCGGGCGAAAAGTCAGTGGGCGAATTGGAAAGTCTGCTGGAAATCCGCCAGGCTGCGGTCAGCCAGATGCTGGCGCGCTTGCGTGAAGAGGGTTTGGTGTCAACGCGACGGGATGGCAAAACGATCTACTATAGCCTCGCTGACCAGAACACATCGGAAGTGATCGGCATGCTGTACCGCCTGTTCTGCGGCCCAACCGAGGATTAGGTTTTGGCCCCAGGCGGCCTGCCCCCTGTTTTTGAAAACTGGTTTGCCAGCCGTGGTTGGCAGGCACATCCGCATCAGCTGGACATGCTGACGCGCGCCGATGCACCCTGCCTGTTGCTGATTGCGCCGACCGGTGGCGGCAAAACCATGGCGGGCTTTTTACCCAGCCTTGTCGATTTGGCCGAGAAGGGTCATGACGGGTTGCACACCCTCTATATCTCGCCATTGAAGGCGCTGGCCGCCGATATAAAACGCAATTTGCGCACTCCGGTTGAAGAAATGGGCCTGTCGATCCGCATCGAGGATCGCACCGGAGACACCTCGCAAACCCGTAAAAAGGCCCAACGTGTTGATCCGCCACACATTCTGCTGACCACGCCGGAAAGCCTCGCGTTATTAACATCTTATGAGGATGCGCCGCGGATGTTTCGGGGGCTGAAGCGGGTGATTGTCGACGAAATTCATGCGCTGGCCGAAAGCAAACGCGGAGATCAGTTGATGTTGGCGCTGGCGCGATTGCAAACGCTTTGCCCGGACCTGCGTCGCGTCGGACTTTCGGCAACCGTGGACGACCCCAAGGCGATTGCAAACCTGCTGGCACGCCATCCCGACCCTTGCGATATTTTGCTCGCAGATCCGGGGCCGGATGCGGATATCTCTATGTTGGAAACCGAAGAGCCCCCGCCTTGGTCAGGCGGCGGCGCGGGTTATGCCATTCCTGCCGTGATGGATCAAATTCGCCAACACAACACCACGCTAATTTTCCACAACACCCGCGCGCAGGCCGAGATTTTCTTTCACAATCTGTGGCTTGCCAATGAAGACAGCCTGCCCATTGGCATCCATCACGGCAGTCTTGATCGCCAGCAACGCGAGCGGGTCGAGGCCGCGATGGTGCGGGGGGACTTGCGGGCAATTGTCTGCACGGGATCACTGGATCTTGGCATCGACTGGGGCGACGTGGATCTGGTGATCCAAGTGGGTGCACCGAAAAACGTAAAACGGCTGGTCCAGAGAATTGGGCGCGCCAATCACCGTTATAACGCGCCCTCCAAGGCGCTTTTGGTGCCGGCCAACCGGTTTGAAGTCATTGAGTGTGTGGCCGCGCTTCAGGCCGTGCGCGACCATGATCTGGATGGGGAAACCCATGGGCCCGGCCCCCGGGATGTCCTGTGTCAGCATATCCTGCTGGCCGCGGCCTCGGGCCCCTTTCGGGCCGATGATCTCTTTAAGGAAATGACCAGCGCCGGGGCCTTTGCAACGCTTCTGCGTGATCAATTCGATGCCTGCCTCGATTTCTGCGCCACGGGCGGTTATGCGCTGCGGGCCTATGACCGCTGGCAACGGCTGGTGCAAACACCAGAAGGTCTATGGCAGCTGCGTGATCCGCGCGCTGCGGCGCGCATCCGGATGAATGCGGGCACCATTCAGGACACTGATACGCTCAAAGTACGTCTGAAACGCGCCCGGGGTGGCAGACCGCTGGGGGAAGTGGAAGAAGGGTTTGCGGCCTCGTTGTCGCCGGGTGACACGTTTCTAATCGGCGGCAAGATCGTGCGCTATGAGGGGCTGCGCGAAATGACCGTTGAGGTCAGTCGCAACGCCAGTAAAAAGCCCAAAATCGCCACCTTTATGGGCACCAAATTTTCGACCTCAACCCAACTGTCGCAACGCATCCTGCGCCTGTTTCAACACCAAGACTGGCCCGAGTTGCCGCAACACACGGCCGATTGGCTTAACCTGCAACGCGACCTGTCCCGACTGCCGCAATCCGACAGGCTTTTGGTGGAAAGCTTTCCCCGCGACGGGCGGGAAAACCTTTGCATCTATGGGTTTGCCGGACGTAACGCGCAACAAACGCTAGGCCTGCTGTTAACCAAACGCATGGAAGATATGGGGCTGGCACCCATGGGATTTGTGGCCACCGACTATGCCACGTTGATCTGGGGACTGGATGCGGTCACCGATCCCAGCTCCCTGTTTGATGCAGACGTCTTGCGCGACGGTCTGGATGGCTGGCTTGCTGGGAATGCATTGATGAAACGCACGTTTCGCGGTGTCGCCACCATCGCGGGCCTGATTGAACGCAACACGCCTTCGGCCCGGAAAAACGGGCGGGAGGCCACATTTTCCAGCGACATCCTTTATGACACCTTGCTGAAATATGATCCCGATCATCTGATGATGCAGATCACCCGCGAAGAAGCGATGCGGGGTCTGGTGGATTTTGCTCGTATTGAAGAAATGCTGGCGCGCGTGGACGGGCGCATTGATCTGGTCGGTCTGGATCATGTCACTCCGCTTGCCGCCCCACTGTTTCTTGAAGTTGGCAAGGTGCGAATCGACGGCGATGCCGAGGAACGCCTGTTGGCCGAAGAAAGCGCGGACGTCATGCGAGAAGCCGGGCTGCAACCGTAACCTGGTTTGGTCGAAAAGACTTGGGGCGGCCACCTCCTGCTACCCCTTGCTCCTGCGCCCTATTTAGGTCACCAATAGCGTCATGAACGGAGTTCCCTTCACCCTTGCTGGTGCCCAGCTGATCGCCCTTGGTTCTGGCGCATTGTGGTGGGAGGACCGCAATATTCTATGCGTTTCCGATCTGCATCTGGGGAAAAGCGAACGCACTGCCCGCCGCGGCGGACCCAGCCTGCCCCCTTATGAAACACGCGATACGCTGACCAGATTGGAAAGTGATCTGCGCCTGACCAATGCAGGCACGATCATATGTCTGGGCGACAGTTTCGATGACCGGGCGGCGGCAGAAGCCTTGCCCGAACAGGACCGATTGTGGGTCTCACGCCTTCAGGCCGGTCGACGCTGGGTCTGGATCGAAGGCAACCATGATCCCGGCCCTATTGATCTTGGTGGCAGCCATCTGGCCGAACTTCCCTTGCCCCCTCTGAGCTTTCGCCATATTGCAAAGCCGGGGAAAAGCGGTGAAATTTCAGGCCACTATCATCCAAAGGTTCAGGTCCAAACACGATTGCGCACGATCTCACGTCCGGCGTTTTTGTTTGATTCTGACAGGGTGATCCTGCCTGCTTTTGGCACCTATACAGGCGGGTTGCGCAGCACCGATGAGGCTTTGACCAAACTGATGCGCCCAGAAGCCCGAGCCATTGTCACTGGCCAAACCCCGCGTCTTGTTGCAATGGCGCGCTAGATCAGACCGGCGTCTTCCAAAACCGGGCGATAGCCACGGCTCACCGGAACGCGGGTGCCATTGATCAACTTTAAAAACAGACGGGATTGGTCTTTTTCGATCTAATCCACAGCCGAAGAGGCAACCCAATGCGAGCGATGTACCCGGTAACCTTCGACCCCATCCAGCTCATCAAGGGCATCTCGAAAACGCATTCGAATTAAGTGCGTTTCTTCCTGGGTCGTTACCTCAACCAAATGATCCTGAACCGACAGGTGCAAAACGAATTTGTCAGCCGCGTCAGGTATCCGGCGCATCAAACGTGGCGAGGCATGCGCAATATTCTTGGCAACCGGAGTTTCCACAGCCCATGGCAATGCCGTTTGGGCCAGATATTTGACCAGGCTGGCCGCGCCCGTAATCAAAGTAATATAGCTCATCAGCAGGCCAAATCCGGGCCGTTCCTCTGGTCCCCATACGGGCATTTGTGAAATCGCCCAGACATTTGTCGTAATGACAAGAATTGCCAAGGCCGCGCCGACAAGATTGCGGGTGATGGCGCGATCATCCGACCACAGCATATTGGCCACCGCCACCCCAGCATATCCCAAAACAATGGAAGTGCTTGAAATCAGGCCCCAAAAGGCCAGACGTTCAAGAAAAGCGAGCACCGAAAAAGTCCCGAAAGGCCCCGCCACGATGGCCACCACAGTGGCAACAATCCAAATCGTGAGACAGATCGGTGACAATAGCGAAGCGTATGTCTTGCGAAGAATGATTAATTTGTTGTTATTCACAGTCCACCCTGTCCATATTCCTCCGTGGCGGCAGCCCATTTCATTCAGGCACCAAGTCAGGTTGGTCTGAGTCTTTCAAATTCTCCCAGGACCCATAAGGGGAAAGAACGTGACTTTATCACCTGAAATGAAAGAAAAGATTACTGCGAGTTTTTTTGCACAGTCCATGATGGACTCGATAGGTGCCGAAATTGTGAACATAAGTTCGGGAGCTGTCACATTAGCCGCGCCCATACTACCAGCTTTCACCCAGCAACAAGGTTTTGGCCATGCGGCTCTGACCTTTGCGCTTGGAGATACTGCCGCCGGATATGCGGCTTTGACCGTAATGCCCGGCAACGCCGAAGTCCTGACCGCCGAAATCAAAATCAATCTTCTGGCCCCGGCCATGGGGCACCGATTGCGCGCCGAAGGTCGGGTGATCAAACCGGGGCGACGTCTGGTGATCGTGCAGTCAGATGTTTATGCAGAAACCGAAGATGGGGATCGCCATATCGCTGTGTTGACCGGCACGATGGTGCCCGTTCTGCCCAAATAGACAGGGCGGCTCCTTTGAGCCGCCCCAGCTTCATCTTGCAAAAAGTACTCGCGCCGCAGGCAGGGCTTACGCAGTCAGCCCTTCTGGCTCGGCCAGACCGTTGGCACGACAGCAGGCTGTGACTGTATTGGCCAACAGGCACGCAATGGTCATTGGACCAACGCCACCGGGCACTGGCGTGATGGCCCCTGCCACAGCAGCCGCGCTTTCATAATGTACGTCGCCCACCAGACGGGTTTTGCCTTCGCCTTTTTCCGGCGCATCGATGCGGTTGATGCCCACGTCAATCACGGTGGCGCCTTCTTTGATCCAGCCACCAGGCACCATTTCAGGGCGCCCTACGGCGGCCACAACGATATCGGCGCGACGCACAACATCCGGCAGGTCTTTGGTGCGCGAATGCGCGATGGTTACAGTACAGCTGTCGCCCAGCAGCAATTGCGCCATGGGTTTACCAACGATGTTTGATCGGCCAACAACGACAGCGTCCATTCCCGACAGTGACCCGTGGTGGTCACGCAGCATCATCAGACACCCAAGTGGTGTACAAGGCACCATGGATTTCTGACCGGTGCCCAACAGGCCAACGTTTGAGATATGGAACCCATCCACGTCTTTGGCGGGTGAGATCGAGTTGATGATCAGGTCTTCGTTCAAATGGCCAGGCAACGGCAATTGCACCAGAATGCCATGCACCGCAGGATCATTGTTCAGCTTGTCGATCACTGCCAGAAGGTCTTCTTCCGACGTATCCACGTCCATTTTGTACTCGTAAGAATTCATGCCAACCTCAACGGTCTGCTTGCCTTTCGAGCGGACATAAACCTGAGATGCGGGGTCTTCGCCCACCAACACCACGGCCAGGCCGGGTGTGATGCCGTTTTCTTCTTTGATGCGGGTTACGTGCGCCGCTACTTTTTCGCGAACGGTGGCCGCAAAGGCCTTACCATCGATAATTGTTGCTGCCATTTTATCTTTCCTCTTACACATCGGTCCGGGCATAGGCATCCCGGTAGTGATCCATTTGCAGGCGCGTTGCGAGAACGGCATTTTTCATCAATGTCGCTACTGTCACCGGGCCAACGCCTCCCGGAACAGGGGTGATCCAGCCTGCCACTTCGGCGCAGCTGTCGAAATCTGCATCGCCAACGGTGCGCGGACCGTCTGGCGTCTCTATGCGGTTGATCCCAATATCAATCAACGCCGCACCGGGTTTCAGCATGTCTCCGGTGACCAGACCGGGTTTGCCGACCGCGACGAACACCGCGTCCGCCGCGCGGCTGTGCATCGCGACCGAACGGGTCATATGATGACACACAGTCACTGTGGCCCCGAGGCCCATCAACAAGAAGGCAATCGGTTTGCCAACAATCTCGGAATGGCCAATCACGGTGACGTTCAACCCCTCCATCTGCAACGGCAGAGTTTTGAGGATTTCCACAGAGGCCACGGCGGTACAAGGCCCGAGGGCGAGGTCGTTGTAGACGATGTTGCCAATGGACGCGGGGTGCATGCCTTCGACATCTTTCAACGGATGTACGGCCTTTTGTAGCACTTTCACCGGGATATGATCTGGCAATGGGCGTTGAATAATCACGCCATTGACGCGCGGATCAGCGTTCAGGCCCTGCAGAATGCCGATAAGCTGTTCCAGCGATGTTTCGGCAGGATAGTTGCGCGCCTCAAACTCAACGCCGGCGCTGTTGGCCTGACGTTGCTGGTTTCGCACATAAATCTCGGAAGCGGCGGCATCTCCAACGCTGACGGAAATCAGCATCGGTTGCCAACCTTGGCTTGCAAGGTCTTGCGCTTTCAGGTTCACCTCGGACCTAAGTTCAGCGGCGATGGCTTTGCCATCAATGACTGCAGCGCGCATGGACGCCCCTTTATTTGGTTCCGATGACCGCGGCCTCGCGGGCAATCGACCACTCTATCAATTGTCGCCAAAGCTGTTCGACCAGGTCAGGATTCAACCCTTCGTGTTCGGCGTGTTGAGTTGCGTTTTTAACCACTTCTTCAACCCGTTCCGGGATACGTGCTGGCCAACCGTTGATCTGCTTCAGGTCAATGGCGCGGTCGATGTATCCCGCCCGGGCCGCCAGTAGTGTCACCAAAGACTTGTCCAACGTATCAATTTCGGCGCGAAGCGCTTCCATCGAATGGCAATCTTGGGGAGGTTTCAGAAAGGTCATGGTAGTCTCCTGCGGCCCAAAGTGACTTGGGCCGCAGAAAGCGCATTTTTCGACTTAGAACAAGCCTTCGATCTCACCTGCGTCATTGAGGCAGATGGTTTCTGCCGCTGGAGTGCGGGGCAAACCGGGCATAGTCATGATTTCACCGCAGACAACCACGACGAATCCAGCCCCTGCTGACAGGCGCACTTCACGTACGGGCACCGAGTGTCCTGTGGGCGCGCCGCGCAGCGTCGGATCGGTCGAGAACGAGTACTGTGTTTTGGCCATACAGACTGGCAAATGGCCGTAGCCTTGCTCTTCCCACAGACGCAGCTGATCGCGGATTTTCTTGTCTGCGATCACGTCATCGGCACGGTAGATGCCTTTGGCGACGCGTTCGATTTTCTCAAACAGCGACAGGTCGTCGGCATAGAGAGGTGCGAACTGGCTGACGCCGCTGTCAGCAATCTCAGCCACGCGTTTGGCCAGCTCTTCCGAGCCTTTCGAGCCAAATTCCCAGTGCTGCGAAACAATCGCTTCAGAGCCTTGGGTTTCAACATAGTCTTTGACGGCCTGAACTTCGGCGTCTGTGTCGGTGACAAAGTGGTTGATGGCGACAACAACCGGCACACCAAACGACTTGAGGTTGCCGATGTGGCGGCCAAGGTTTGCACAACCTTCGTTCACAGCATCGACGTTTTCAGTGCCAAGATCAGCCTTGGCCACGCCGCCGTTCATCTTCATCGCACGCACAGTCGCAACCAGCACCACACAATCGGGTGCAAGACCAGCTTTGCGGCATTTGATGTTCATGAACTTTTCAGCACCCAGATCAGCACCAAAGCCCGCTTCGGTGACGACATAGTCGGCCACTTTCAGCGCGGTTGAAGTGGCGATGACCGAGTTACAGCCATGGGCGATGTTGGCGAACGGACCACCGTGCACAAACGCCGGGTTGTTTTCCAGCGTCTGCACAAGGTTCGGCTGCATCGCGTCCTTCAGCAACACGGTCATCGCGCCTTCGGCTTTGATGTCGCGGCAGAATACGGGCGAACGGTCACGGCGATAGGCCACGATCATGTCACCCAAACGTTGCTCGAGGTCTTTGAGGTCGTTGGCAAGACACAGGATCGCCATGACTTCGGAAGCCACTGTGATGTCAAAACCACCTTCACGCGGGAAGCCGTTGGCCACGCCGCCAAGCGAAACGTTGACCTGACGCAGGGCGCGGTCGTTCATGTCGACAACGCGTTTCCACTGAACACGACGGATGTCGATTTCGGTCTCATTGCCCCAATAGATGTGGTTGTCGATCATCGCCGACAACAGCGAGTGCGCGGATGTGATGGCGTGGAAGTCACCTGTGAAGTGCAGGTTCATGTCCTCCATCGGCACCACTTGTGCGTAACCGCCACCTGCGGCGCCGCCCTTCATGCCAAAGTTCGGACCCAACGACGCTTCGCGGATACAGATCATGGCGTTTTTGCCGATGCGGTTCAGACCGTCACCCAGACCCACTGTTGTGGTGGTCTTGCCTTCGCCCGCGGGCGTTGGGTTGATCGCTGTCACAAGGATCAGCTTGCCGTCTTCCTTGGATTTAACCGAGTTGATGAACTGTTGGCTCACCTTGGCTTTGTCGTGGCCATAGGGCAGCAGGTCATCCGTCCCAATACCAATTTTCGCGCCGATTTCCTGAATCGGGCGTTTCTTTGCCTCGCGGGCGATTTCGATGTCTGATTTGTAGCTCATGATAATCCCTAATCCAGCAGATGTGCGGAGAAACTCTGAGCACAGGCATAGCGCCAACCTTCCCTGAGTCGGGTTGCATTTCCGACATTTCCAACGCGTGTTGCGTCGGGAAGGGCGTGTACGTTTCGTTTTGGAAACTTATTACTGCGTCAGAGCGGCCAATTTTGCAGCTGCAGCACGGGCTGTTTCGAACTCGCTCCACAGTCTCTGATCTGGAATGTGCAGTCGCAATACATCCCCCACACGGATCACGCCTTCGCGCTCGATCCAGCCCGTCACACCGCGTTTATCGGTTGATGCGGCCTTGAACCCTTTTCCATGACCGGGGGCCTCTTTTTCAATCACCCGGGCGGGCAAAACGCAGGGGCGGTTTTCCATATCCACCACAATCGTGGCCCCGCTGTCGGCTTGCAGACGGGACGACGGCGGAACATGGGTGAAATCGGGAATGCCACGCAGGATAATTGACGCGCCAATCCAGGCGGGATCAAATTCGTCGATGCCAAGCGTGTCGGAAATCTCTTCCAGCTCTTCGGCAGAAAGAATGGACACCTGCCGTGTGTTGGCTATTTCTGTACCGCGCGGATACTGCGCTTTGACCCGGCTGCAAGAGGCGCGGGTCAGACCGGAATGACCATCCTCGGAAATACCCTCAAATCCCAAATCCATTTCATCCAAAGACTCTGCGCGCAAATCTTCGGCACTATCTATAACACGACCAAGGAACAAAACCTCAGCATAGTATTCGGTTGGCATCAGGGCGGGCATGAAACGGCTCCGTTCAACAGTCAGGCCTTGCGCAGGGTGAAGAACAACCGTCTGAAGGCAAACAGAACCGAGCCGTCCGGGCGCAGGGGATATGCCCGAGCCATAACCTCTTCGTAAGCGGCAATCAACCGGGCCTTTTCGGGGGCATTCACCGCCTCAAGGAACGGGCGCGCAAAAGTGCTTTCCGTGAACATGCGCACCGGATGACCCAAATCTGACGGGTCCAGTTGCTGAAGGTATTCGGTCTCCCAGATCCGAACCTCGCCAAAGGGCGACAACAGATCAAAGTAGGCGTCAGGGGTCAGAATGTCCGGCCCTTTACCAACAGGGCGATCCCCAAACAACGCACCAAAGGCATCTTGCCAGCCTTGGTGTGACGGCGCCGGGTTTTGATGCGGCATCTGAACGGCAAGCACCCCCTCGGCGGGCAAATGCTGCACCAGACGCGGCATCAGTGTGTTGTGATCCCCAAGCCACTGCAAGGCTGCGTTTGAATAGATCAGACCCGGAAGGGTGTCCGCCTGCCAGATGGCAATGTCTGCCTCGTGCAGGTCGCTGTAGGCTTGGGTACGTGCCGCTTTGGCCAGCATCGCGGGCGAGTTATCAACGCCGACAATTGCGCGTTGTGGAAAGCGCGCCACCAGCGCCTCGCCCACGGCACCATTGCCACACCCCAGATCAACCACGGGTCCCTCGGGCACGTTGCCGACGGCGGACAGTAGATCCAAGGCAGGCTGCAAACGTAAACCCCGAAACCGTTCATAGGCTCCGGGGTTCCAATCTGTTTTTTTGTCAGGCGTCATACGCAGACTTTATGCCGAGGGTTCGGGTTCGGGCTCTAGACCGCTATCGCTGCCCGGCTTCTTGCGCGGCTTGGTTTTTGGAACCGCTGTCACGCTGGGTGCGCTGCCCTCATCGGATGCATCATCGTCGTCATCTTCGACATGCGGAGATTCACCCCGGATCACGCGCTGAATTTCTTCGCCGGTCAGCGTTTCATATTCCAACAACCCTTGGGCCAGACGTTCGAACTCATCGTTCTTGTCTTTCAGGATCTTGTCGGCACGAACATAGCCCTCATCAATGAGGCGCTTCACTTCGTTTTCGATCATTTCCTTGGTCGATGCCGAAACCGAGAACCCACCTGCCCCGCCATTGGCCTGATAGCCTGCGGCAGCTTCCTGATAATCAATATTGCCAACTTTGTCCGACATGCCCCACTGCATGACCATGGCGCGCGCCAGAGCGGATGCCTGCTGAATGTCACCGGCCGGGCCGTTGGAGACTTCGTCCTCACCATATTTGATGATTTCGGCTGCCTTACCCGCCATCGCCATAGCAAGACGCTGGTGGCATTCTTCTTTGAACATATTCAGGCGGTCCATTTCAGGCAGGCTCATCACCATGCCCAAAGCGCCACCGCGCGGAATAATCGTGGCTTTGTAGACCGGATCGCATTTGGGCAATGTGATGCCCACAATCGCGTGGCCTGCTTCGTGATAGGCGGTCATTTCTTTTTGCTCGGTGGTCATCACCATGCTGCGCCTTTCGGCCCCCATCATGATTTTGTCTTTGGCAAATTCAAAGTCTTCCATGGTCACAAACCGACGTCCAACACGGGCCGCTGTCAAAGCGGCCTCATTGACGAGGTTGGCCAGATCAGCGCCTGAGAAACCGGGGGAACCACGCGCAATGATGCGCAGGTCGACATCCGGGCCCAGAGGCGTTTTGCGCGCATGCACGCCCAGAATTTTTTCGCGGCCTTTGATGTCTGGGTTGGTCACAACCACCTGACGGTCAAAACGGCCGGGACGCAGCAAAGCAGGGTCCAGCACGTCTTTGCGGTTGGTTGCGGCCAGAATGATGACGCCTTCGTTGGCTTCAAATCCGTCCATCTCAACCAAGAGTTGGTTCAGCGTTTGCTCGCGTTCGTCATTGCCACCGCCATAACCGGCACCACGATGGCGACCGACAGCGTCAATTTCGTCGATAAAGACGATACAAGGCGCGTTCTTTTTGGCCTGTTCGAACATGTCGCGCACACGGGATGCACCAACACCGACAAACATTTCCACAAAGTCAGAACCCGAGATGGTGAAGAACGGCACGCCCGCTTCGCCTGCAATCGCACGCGCCAGCAGAGTTTTACCCGTGCCGGGAGGGCCCACCAAAAGCGCACCCTTGGGGATTTTGCCGCCAAGCCGCGAGAATTTCTGCGGGTTGCGCAAGAACTCAACAATCTCTTCCAGCTCTTCTTTGGCTTCATCGATGCCCGCCACGTCATCAAACGTCACGCGGCCATGTTTTTCTTCGGTCAGCATCTTGGCTTTGGATTTGCCAAAGCCCATCGCGCCACCTTTGCCGCCACCCTGCATGCGGTTCATGAAATAAATCCACACACCGATCAGTAGAAGGAAGGGCAACAGAGACAGAATAAAGGATTGGAACCCGGATTGTTGTTGTGACTTGGCCTCGACCGGCACGCCCTTATCGATCAGCAGATTGGTGACTGAGGCATCATCTGGCTTTACTGTAACATACTCGGTGCCATCCGCGGTCTTGTAACGAACCTGTTCGCCATCCAGCACAACCGAGGCCACATTGCCTGATTCCACCGAAGCGACAAAATCCGAATAGCCCATCGGCCGGCTTTGCAGGTTGCTGTTGCCACCGCTGAACAGCTGAAACAGCGCTACGATCAGCAGAAACAGAACCACCCAGAATGCGATATTACGTGCGTTGCCCAAGGCAAAATCTCCCAATCGTCGGTCTTGGCTGTCCCTAACACAGCAGCCATCTCTGTTAAATAGACATCACGCCAGCATGTTCAATGCGATAATTGGCAGGTCAGCCCGTCAAAGACAGGAATTTTGCCCGTTCTTGCAACAAACTCGCCGTCCAGCCCTCACCAAAAGCGGCCAGCGGCGCTGCAATCAATGTGTCATCCTGCCAAACCGACGGGCTTGCCAACAGACTGGCGCGCGGCAATCCAGCGGCGCGCCAGTCCGTAAGGGTCCGCAGCCCGTCTTTGCCCAAAGCCCGTACTTGTAGCCCGCCGTGCCAAGGGCCTGTCAGCGCCCAGCGATCCCAACGCGGTGAGACAGTAACCAGATCTTGCACGGCCTTATATTCGCGCATGATGCGGACGGTTTGCCCGGTTGCCATAACCAGACACCCCGACAACGTCGTTGTTTTCTGATCCATCAGGGCCTGCGCCACCCCCATCATAGCTTCGCTTCGCGGTGCGTATGGCGCTCCGGACACCCACTTGATCGCGGCTGTCACAAGGCGATTTTCAATCTCGAACGGCGGGCGCATCAAAGTGGCGCGATCAAAAACGATATCACCACGATCAAGCGTACAGCACTGCCGCGCGCGCTCGTCTGTGTAGAACTCTAACGCAGACCGGGCCATGGACAGATTGTTGCTGACTGCGGCGAGAGCCCCGGCATCAATATCCAATGAGGCCAGATGGCCCAGGACTTCGCGCGCCCGAACCCGCGAAAACCTGGGATCAGAGTTTGAGGCATCTTCGCACCATGTTTCACCGATTTCGGATAAATACGCCCGCAATGTCTGGCGTGAGACATCCAGCAACGGCCTGCCAAAATTCTGGCCATTGCGCTGAAAGTGACTGTCCATAGCCGCCAATCCGTCGACGCCCGCCTTTCGCGACAGGCGCATCAAAAAGGTTTCGGCCTGATCGTTTTGGGTGTGGCCCAGTACAATCTGGTCAACCCCATGATCCGCCGCCCAATCAGCCAGCAGTCTGTAACGCGCGTCGCGCGCCATCGCCTGAAGGTTTCCGGACCCATCCCAATCTGACCAGAGAGCAACATCATGAGGGACACCAAGGGATTGGCAAATCCCGGCCACATGCTCGATCTCGGACCTGGCTTCGGCCCTCAGGCCATGATCGATCGTGACGGCCCGCACCCCTACATTGTTAGACTGGGCCCAACCAACAACGAGATGCAACAACGCCACGGAGTCGCTGCCACCTGAGACAGCAACGCCAACAGACCGGGGCGCGCCGTGTAGAAAGTGTAAATCGAGTGAGGCCGCAAGCTCGGCGTTCGTTGCCGTTACGGGCATCCCAGATTTCGCATCTCGCTTTGGGCCTGCAGCACCATGTCCGAACCGGGATGACGAACCTGAACTTCGCCAAGCGTCACGCAGGCCTCATTGGTTTTGCCCAAAGCGCCCAACGCTTTGCCGAGGTGAAACAGGGATTGATCTGCCACAGGGCTGCGCAGGTTGATCGAATAGCTTTCAAGATAGGCCCGCGCCACAGCGGCCTTGGCCTCCTGGGTTTGCGGTTCCTGTCCCTCAAGCGACATGCCGCGGCCAAGATGGGCCTCGGGCGCCAACGGGCTGCCGGGATATGTATCCAGAAACGCCGAAAACTGATTGGCGGCACTGACATAATCGCCCCCGTCCAGCGCCGATTTGGCGCGCTGGTAATCTGCGGATTCACCGACGGCCAATTCGGAGGTCTCTGGCGCTGCGGTTTGGGTTTCGCCGCCACCGAGCGTTGCAGGCACCACCACATCACCACCAAGCGTCGTGGTCTCGCCCAGCTGGCTAACGTCTCCGCCTTCCAGTTCCACCAGACGAAACTCAAGATCGCTGACCCGGTTGGTGCCATCCTCGACCACATGTTCGACCCGATTGCTCAACTGCTCGGTACGCCCTGTCAGGCGCTGAAGCTCTGCTTCGATCGCATCTATCCGCTCAAGCGTTGAACCCGCCGTGGTAACACCCAGTGGTGTTTGGGTGGTCGACAACTCACGCTTTAAGCTCTGAATTTCGACATAAAGAACCGTCAACTGTTGGCGAATATCCGCCAGAGTTTCCGAGTTTTGCGCCACTGCAGCGCGGGGCAACCCCCCGGCCAGAACAATCAGACAGACAGCAATCAGACGCATCATCCGCTCCTTTTCATCAACCGGTGAGGTCGGCTTGCAAAATCGTTACAGCCCTGCGGTTCTTGGTGTAACAGGCTTCGGCAGAGCACACCTCAAGCGGACGTTCCTTGCCATAGCTCACGGTGCGCAGACGATTGTCAGCGATCCCGCGCGACACAAGAAATTCCTTGGCTGCGCTGGCCCGGCGCGCGCCCAGCGCGAGGTTATATTCGCGGGTGCCCTGTTCATCTGCATGGCCTTCGATCACAGCCGAATAGGCGCTGTTTTCCAAAAGCCAGTTGGCTTGGCTCAACAACACCAGCTTGGCCTCTTCGGTCAGCACGGACTGGTCCACCTGAAACAGGACCCGATCTCCAACGTTTTGCTGGAAATAGGCCACAGAGGTCGGATCATCGACGCTGCCTGCTTCATAATTTGCCCCCGACGTCCCGCTGCCAGATGCATCATCCGGATCAAAGATGCCCGAGTTGCTACATGCGCCCAGGGCCAAGCCCGCCAGCAATAGCGCCACTTTGGAAAAACTGCTCATTTCAATGCCTCGCTCTTCGCGTATTTTTGTTTGCTAGGTTTTATCACAGCTCGCGCCATAAACAAACCGTCCCGCTTACTGCAGGGGTGACCAGGCCGGGTCAGACGCCCCGCCCTGCACTTTGACTTTCTTCAGATTGCGCCCCGACACATCCACCGAATAGAGCGCGGCAGTGCCGTCAGACCCCTGGGTTTCGCGGGTGAACATGATCACCCGGCCATTAGGGGCCCATGACGGGCCTTCGTCCAGAAACGATGCTGTGAGCAGACGCTCTTCGCTGCCATCGGTGCGCATGACCCCAATATGGAACCGGCCTTTGTTTTGCTTGGTAAAGGCAATCAGATCGCCGCGCGGCGACCACACCGGGGTGCCATAGCGCCCTTGACCAAAGCTGATGCGCTTGGGCTCGCCTCCGCCTGCGGGCATCACATAAAGCTGCTGATTGCCCGAACGGTCACTTTCAAAGACGATCTGTTGTCCATCGGGACTAATGCTGGGGGCGGTGTCAATTGATGGCGATGAGGTCAGACGTTTGGTCTGGCGACCATTGACCGGCATCGTGTGAATGTCAGTGTTGCCGTTCTGAGTGATCGACATCAGCACGCTTTTGCCATCGGGTGAAAATCGTGGCGCAAAGCTCATCGTTCCAGCCTGATCTTGCAATACCCGGCGCTCTACACTGCCCACATCCAGAACAAACACGCGGGGAAAGCCGGTCTCGTATGAGGTATACAGAACCTTGTCGCCGGTTGGAGAAAATCGTGGTGCCAAAACAATGGCGCTGCTGTCGGTCAGATACTGTAGGTTTGCGCCATCATAATCCATGATCGCAAGCCGTTTACGGCGGTCGTTTTTGGGGCCGCTTTCGCTGACAAACACCACGCGGCTGTCAAAGTATCCACCTTCGCCGGTGATCCGGCTATAGACCGCATCCGCCACTTTATGGCCCATACGGCGCCAGCCTTCGGTTGTGCCTTTGAACCGCAGACCATTGCCCAGTTCCTGCCCTGCAAACACGTCATAGACCCGGAACTTGACCTCAAGGTCGTTGCCCGAAACCGACACAGCGCCGCTCACCAAAGCCTGCGCATTGATTGCCTTCCAGTCCGCGAACTGAACCGGTGAGGCAAAATTGGTGATCTGGCTGATATGCGCCTTGGCAGGGATTTCCCGGAACAACCCGGTGCCGTTCAGGTCTTCGGCAACAACCCGCGCGAGGTTTGAAGCCAGCTCAGCCGCACCTGAGGTTTCAGCAACAAAATCAGGCACCGCATACGGCAGCGGTTCGATCACACCATCGGTGATTTCAATCCGCAACGGTCCGTTTTGCGCCTGAGCCATTTGCCCCAGCACCATCAATCCTATCAGGAGGGTCGCCAGCAGTCGCATCATTTCAACCTCATTTTCTCGGGATTAAACGTGATTTCGATCTCACGCCAATGATCATATTTCTCGATCGGCAGTTTATAGCCACCTTTTTGACAGCGCAGTATGGCGCGGCGGGCCGACTGAAAGGCCGTGTCCACTGCTTTGCTGTCCCCGCCATCCGAAGACAACAGGGTCACCGGCCCTTTGACTTTTCCATCGCGATCCAGACTAAAGCCGACCGTGACCGTCACATTGGCAGACTGACCGCCAACATCCACAACCCAGCATTTTTGCACCGATACCCGCATGCTGTCTTTTTCGCCTTGTGACAACGGCGGCCCTGATGGCGCAGCAGGTGTCTCTGCCAGAGCCTCGGCAACGGCGGCATCGGTCGATGATGAAGACGACGACGGTGTATCCGTTGTTGTTTCGGCGGGCGGTTTGGGGCGGGACGCGGGGCGCAGCACGGGCCTGATCGACGCTTTGGGCGCCAGAGCGACCTGCTCTTTCGCCTCGGTCACAATTTCGGTTGTTGCGGCCTCGGGGGCTGTGGCCTCTTCGGGTTCAGCAACGGTTTCCGAGACACTATCGTCGGGGGTTGTGGTCTCTTTAACCACATCATCCACAACCGTGTCTGGTTCAGGCGGGGCCACGGGTTCTGGCGCCACGCGATCTGCCGGGCGCACCATGGGCCGGGTTGTATCACGCGGGATCAGAACGGCCATTTCTTCGCTGGGGGGCTCCAGCGTCGGGGCCACATCGGTCAGCTGAGACGGAGCGGGAACCTCTTCGGGTGGCGTGGGGGTGGCGTCGGGCTCTGGAGCTTCGGCGCTATCAGGAGTCTCCAGCGCCGGGGCATCGTCGGTTTGCGAAGTCAACGAAGGCACATCATCGGCCTGCGTTGGGGCCTGTGGCGCGGTGACATCTGTTTCAGGCTGCGGTGCTCGTTCTGCCGCAAGGGCGGCTTCGAATTGCTCGGTGGTGACAATCGACACACCCGACACCTCGAAAGGTGGCGGCTCGTCACGAAACGCGCCGCCCCAAAGGGCCCAGCCAATCACCCCGGCATGGGCCGCCCCCGAGATATAATGCCCGATATGCATGAGGCCCTCTAGTTGCCTTGCCCGTCAAGCGCAGGTCCACCAATATCGGTCACAAGTCCGATATCAGTAAATCCGCCTGCATTCAGCGCGCCCATGATCTGCACCACAGTTTCATAAGGCAGCGCCCCATCGGCCCGTAAATACACCCGGTCCGATGACCGTTCTTCGGCGATGGCACGCAGTTTGGTCACCATCTGATCCATCGGCGTGGGTGTGGTCTGGATCGCCACCGTGCCGTCAGCTGAAATGGTTACTGTCAGCGGGGCCTCTTGCTCACCAGGCAGCGGATTGGCCGAGGTTTTGGGCAATTCCACCGGAACCCCAACCGTCAACAAAGGTGCCGCCACCATAAAGATAATCAAGAGCACCAGCATCACATCGACAAACGGCGTGACGTTGATCTCAGCCATTGGCTGTGCGCGGCCCCGACGGCGTCTGCGCCCGCCGCCACCTTGCTTTTTCATGACCCCTGCCCCCATGGCTCAGGCGTCCAGCTGGCGGCTGAGAATGGTGGCAAACTCATCTGCAAAGGCCTCATAGCCCGAGATGATCCGATTGCTGTCGGCGTTAAGCTTATTGTAGAAAATCACCGCCGGTATCGCGGCCAACAGGCCCAAAGCCGTTGCCAAAAGCGCTTCGGCAATGCCCGGCGCCACAACGGCAAGATTGGTGTTTTGCTCGCCAGCAATGGCGACAAAGGAATTCATGATACCCCAGACGGTCCCGAACAGGCCCACGAAAGGCGCCGTCGATCCCACGGTGGCAAGAATCTGAATGCCTTTTTCAAGCTCTTCGGCCTCTTTGGCGATGGCCACATCCATGCTGCGGTCAATCCGGCTGGTGGCATTGGCAATCAGACCGCCATCCTGACGGTGGCTGCGCCGCCACTCCATCATGCCCGCCGCAAAAATACGCTCGGAGCGCCCCGAAGGTGTCGTGCCGATCTGTTCGAACAGACCGTCGAGCGGCTCTCCCGACCAGAAAGACCGATCAAAGCGTGCGGCCTCACTGCGTGCGGCCCGATAAGAAAGAAGCTTTTGAATGATGACCGACCACGACCAAAAGGACGCGCCCACCAGCATCACCATCACAAGTTGCACCACAAAGGAGGCATCAGCTATCTGCCTCCACATGGAAAAATCACCATCCATAGAATTCTGCCTGCTCTGTTTTCGGCCCGTTTTCAGGCCATGTTTTGCACGCAAACTACAGGAAACACACGGGGAACACCATCAATTTGGCGTCATCTGCGCGAAATCGCCCCTTTTAGTGGACCATTTGGCGAACTTTTGCCGGTAGGCGTGTTGGCTGACCGCTTTCGCCGATGCAAACCACTGTTACGATGGCATGAAACAGGATTTCTTCGCCGCGTTTGACATGTTGTTCCATCATCATGCGCGCGGCCGTGACGCTTTGCACCGTGGTTTCCACCACCAATTCGTCATCCAGATGCGCAGGCATCAGGTAATCCGCCTCAACCCGGCGCACCGCAAACACCACGCCGTCGGCCTTCATGGCATTCTGGTCCATGCCGTTGTCGCGCACCCATTCACTGCGCCCGCGCTCAATGTACCGCAGGTAGTTGGCGTAATAGACAATCCCCGCCATATCGGTGTCTTCGTAATATACGCGGATGGTCAGCTTGTGGGTCATGAGGGTACCTGAACTGGCTTGATTTACCGCGCCACAAGACCAAGAAGTCGCCACAGGTGCAACCCTATGCGTCACCCAAATCCGCTATCCCCTTGCAGGATAAGTCGCCAACACCTCATGGACGGCGCCTTCCGGATGCAGGGTTGAGCCAAACAACGATATCTGCGTGACCTCAAAAGGAGGCAGGACAGCATCTCCCCGCGCCGCCAGAAACCCACCGATGCGCGCGGTGTCATCGTCGATCAGGTCTCGGCGGAACCGGGCAAGTGTCACATGGGGGCGAAAACGCTCGCGTGGCATTTCAATGCCAACTTCCCTCAGAGCTTGCTTCACCCGCCGGTGCAAGTCACTCAGCGCAGGCGTGGCCAGGGCCCGAAGAAACAAAACGCGTGGGCGCTTGCCCCCAAACATATCCAATCCCGAAAGGATCAAGTCGAAGGGGTCAAACTGCAATTCGCTGAGGCCCGCGTTCAAATCTTCCAGAATATAGTCCGGCTGATCGTCCAGAAACGCCAATGTCAGGTGCAAATTCTCTTCCGGCACTTTGCGGCCCGCACGCAGATGCGCCTGAAGTTCGGACACCTGCTGGCGCGCCTCTTCTGGCAGGTCAATGGCCAGAAAACAACGCATCAGCTTTCAGGATCAAGCCTGAGCCGGGCAAACAGGCGCAGCGCGTGGCTGGCATCATTTGCCGCCACTGGCATCATCCGGTCATAGGCTGCTGCAATGATCGCCGCTATCTCTGGCTTCAACACGGTCGCTCCATTGTCTGGCAACACCGCCAATGGAGACGTTTGCGCAAAAGCACTATCTGACCACAACAAGGCCACCTGCACCGCCTGGATCAACGCCAGGCTTTCAGCCGGAATTTCCGCCATCTCATCGGTCATACGCACAAAAACAAACGCTGCCTGAATGGCCCCGTCATTGTCAAAGCGAAAGGCGCGGTACTGCGTGGCATCGGCGTCCTGCAGGCGCCCCACCAAGGGCCCAAGGTTCGGGATCAACTCTTCCAGTTTGGGGATCCCAAGCAATTCGCTCCATTCCCGGAAAAAGAACACCATCAGATTGGCCCCCAGCTCGGGGTCCGTTTCGGCCATACTGTGACCCGCCAGGGTCGCCACCGCCTCAATCGCGCCTTTGACAACTGGCACCGTGGAATCTTCAACGCCGAACACCACTGGCGCAATGGGTCGTCCCCAGCGCGCAAACGTGTAGGATCCGTCCTTTCGGGTGAACAGGGCTTCGATCTGCTCGGGCGTCATAGTGCTCTCCGTCGTTTTGTGGCGCCTGTTTCCAACGTCACAACACCAAAGGCAAGCCCCGGACTCCGACATCCGGGCTTCAATATTTCAAAAATACTCAATCAGAGCCTTATGGGCCTATTTGAACAAATCGTTCTGATCGGGGCGTTTTGGAGCCGCCAGCCCAAGATGCTGCCAGGCTTTTTGCGCCAACATCCGCCCCCGCGGTGTGCGCTGGATCAACCCCTGCTGCAACAAAAACGGCTCGATCACCTCTTCCAGCGCATCGCGCGCCTCACTAAGCGCAGCACTGATCGTATCAATTCCTACCGGCCCACCGGCATAATTTTCAGCAATAAAGGCCAGATACCGCCGGTCCGCACCATCCAACCCCAAATGATCCACCCCCAGCCGGGTCAGCGCCCCATCCGCCAGTTGTTGCGTGACACGTCCGTCGCCTTCGACAAGTGCGAAATCCACCACCCGCCGCAACAAGCGCCCGGCAATCCGCGGAGTTCCGCGTGAGCGACGCGCAATTTCACGCGCACCGCCATCATCGGCAGGCACATTAAGCTTGCGGGCATTGCGCGTCACAATGTCGTGCAATTCATCTTCGGTATAAAACTGGAGCCGCGTTGGAATGCCAAACCGATCCCTCAGCGGCGTGGTCAGCAGGCCCAGCCGGGTGGTCGCGCCGACCAGCGTGAAAGGCTGCAACTCAATCCGCACTGTGCGTGCAGCAGGCCCTTCGCCAATCACCAGATCCAGCTCAAAATCCTCCATCGCTGGATAGAGCACCTCTTCGACCGCCGGGTTCAAACGGTGAATTTCGTCGATGAACAACACATCACGCGTCTCGAGGTTGGTCAGGATCGCGGCCAGATCACCGGCCTTGGCCAAGACAGGCCCAGACGTCATGCGGAAATTCACCCCCAACTCACGTGCCATAATCTGGGCCAGCGTGGTTTTGCCCAAGCCGGGAGGCCCGTGGAACAATGTGTGATCCATCGCCTCACCGCGACGGCGCGCAGATTCGATGAACACTTTCAGGTTGGCACGCGCTTCGGCTTGCCCAACAAATTCATCCAAAGCTTGTGGGCGCAGGGCACGATCTGCATCACCGGGGCGCGGCTCAGGGCGCAGGTTCGGGTCTGGCTGATCCATCATCTACCCTTTCGGCGCCAAAAGCTTCAGCGCGGCTCGGATCAAATCCGGTGTCTCAGCCCCAGGTGCGTCACTTGCGGCCTGTGCCACAGCCGCCGCCGCATCACCCGGACCGTAGCCAAGGTTGCTTAGTGCGGACAGTGCTTCGGCCTGCGCCGAGGCTGCGGCAGCCCCGCTCGCCACCGGTGCAACGGTAGGTTTCGCCGGCGGGTCGAACGGTTCCAACAGCGCATCCTCAGACGCCGGCGCCGCACCACCGGCCGCGGCCAATGTGCCGCCCAGCGCCATCACTCCCGGCGCTTTGTCTTTGAGTTCAATCACCACGCGTTGCGCGGTTTTGGGACCGACACCTTTAGCCGCCTTAATTGCGGTCACATCGCCCAGGGTGATTGCACGGCCAACCCCTTCGGCCCCCAGGGTGCCAAGGATGGCCAGTGACGCTTTGGCACCGATGCCCTGCACGCTCATCAACAAGCGATGCCATTCTTTTTCCAAAAGCGTGGTGAAACCAAACAACTGCAACAGGTCTTCGCGCACCACAAGGTCAGTATACAGCGCCACAACCTCGCCGTTGGAGGGCAACGTCGCCATGGTCCTGTCAGAGCAGTAGACAATATAGCCCACGCCACGCACGTCGATCAGCACGTGGTCAATGCTTCGATACTCAATCCGTCCGGAAATCTTGCCAATCATGCGTTGGCCCTCCGCAATGCGGCTTCCAGCCCTGTGCCTGGGCGAGGTGTATAATGCGCGTGGCAAATCGCAATCGCCAATGCATCCGCCGCATCGGCACCGTTGATCTTCACCCCCGGCAGTTGCAGCTTCACCATATGCTCGACCTGATGCTTTTCCGCATGGCCCACGCCGACCACTGTTTTCTTAACCTTGTTGGGCGCATATTCGCCCACCAGCAACCCAGCCTGAGCGGGCACCAGCAACGCGATGCCGCGCGCCTGGCCCAGTTTCAGCGTGCCGACGCCGTCTTTGTTGACAAATGTATTCTCTACAGCCGCCTGATCCGGTTGATATTGCACCACCACTTCGGTCAGTTGTTCGTGCAAAGATAGCAACCTTGTTGCCAAATCTTCGCCCACCGAGTGACAAATCCCATTGGCCACATGGCTCAAACGACTGCCTTCAGCCTCAATCACACCCCAGCCCATGTTCCGCAAACCGGGGTCGATTCCTAAAACCCGCATTATTTTTCCCAACCTGCCCGATATCTGTTGCTTTTTTGAAGCAGTAGCACAAAACCAGAACAAACGCCAAGAGCTTTGCACTCAGATCATAGATCAGACCTTCCTATGCAATGGGGGCATTTCTGCGTCCAAATACGACACCTGAAATATCTGAAAGCGACACTTTTGAACACGCATTTTTACCTTTTGTAACCACGGGTTACCGCTCATTTGACCCATGCGAAAATTGCATAGGAGGTATGCTTTTTCTCCTGCTTGCGGAGCCGATAAAGCGGGCCTAAATGGCGATTATCGAAAACGCAGACCATCAACCCAAACAGAAGGAACATTGATATGGCCGCATTTGACACCACCCGCGTGCAGTTTGAAACTGTAGGCATCGCTGGCCGTATTGGCCGCTCCTTCGCAGGCATCGTAGCCAGTTTCTCGACATGGAACGAAGCCCGCGTCACACGCAACGCTTTGGCCTCCCTGAGCGACCGCGAGCTGGACGATATTGGCCTGTCGCGCAACGACATCGAAACTCTGGGATAAGCCGAATTTCCGCTTAGCCTTGTTTTCGGATCGCAAGATCAAAGAAACTGCAGCCTCCTCCCGGCTGCGGTTTTTTTTCGTCAATTTTTCGTCTGTATGGGTCACAAATGAAAACGGCCCCGACAGTAACGTCGGAGCCGCTTTACGCTGAATTGGAGAGTCAGCTAAAAGATTTGATTTTTTTGGCAACCCAGTCCGAAATTGGATCTGGTTGCATGGTCCAGGCACCGGCTTTTTCGACCCAGCCCGCGGACTCGCCATTCGCGATCTGGCTTTGAAAGATATCCGGGCCCACCTGAGAAATAATCGTTCCCTTCACACCAAAGAACGCTGCCAGCACAAAGATCAGGCCGGTCCATGGGATGGGTTTACGATATTTCGCACCGCGAATGACCGTGTAGCCGTCCTGATTGACAGAATACACGGCGCGCGTATTTTTACGGAAAAATGAACGTTTCTCCCGCTTCTTATAGATGCGGGAAACGCGGTTTTGGAAATCGTCATACGAATCAGTCATGACAGCCTTCTTCAGCTCGGCCCCCACCGAACGTGTTCACAATGTCATCAAATTGTGGCGAAAGTGTGGCAAACCCCTCAAATTGCGGCGGGTTTGCCTTAATTCAGTGACGTGAGGTCAATGTCAGTGTTGTCCATTCACCGACTTCTTCACGGGTGTGTACGTCAAAACCGTTGGCGTCATAGGCGGCGACCACTTCATCCGCCTGTTCATTCAGAATGCCCGACAGAATAGCATAACCGCCTGCCTGAATATTGGCGCTCATATCAGGTGATAAATCAATCAGAGGGGCTTTGAGGATATTGGCAAATACCAAATCAAATGGCGCCCGTGATGCGAGATCGGGATGTCCAAAGCCGGCGGCCTCAACACAGACCACCTTACCTTGCAGCGCATTGGCCACCACATTGGCCTCGGCCACATCGACAGCCACTTCGTCAATATCGCTGGCAATCACCGGGTTGGGCCAGATGCGTGCAGCGCCCATAGCCAACACCGCCGTGCCGCATCCGATATCGGCAACACTTTGCCCCACGAAACCTTCGTTTGCCAACCGGTCCAATGCTTTGAGGCAGCCCAAGGTGGTGCCGTGGTGCCCGGTGCCAAACGCCATCGCAGCTTCGATCAACAAAGGTTCGCACTTTTCCGGGACCTTGTCAGCATCGTGGCTGCCATAGACAAAGAACCGGCCAGCTTCGACCGGCACCAACTCGCGGCGCACTTTTGAAACCCAATCCACTTCGGGCAATTCAGACACCGCAAAAGGCTTTGCTCCAAAGGCCGCAACCAACAGCGCCAAACCGGTTTCGTCAGGTGCTTCGGTGAAATAGGCGCCCACTTCCCACAGACCTGATCCGTCTTCCATCTCGAACACGCCAACGCCCGTGGGCTCAGGGATCAGGCGTTCAAGCGCATCGCTTAGTTTTTCAGCGTTGTCTTTGCCAAAAAGAGTGGTCAGGGCGGTGAAAGTGGGCATGTCAGAGGTTCCTTGCTACGTGCAAGCGCCCTATGCCTTTGGGCCTGTCAGGTCAAGACTGGCGCCCGAGCCCTCGCAAATAGCGATGTGCCCAAAAGGCCGCGAGCACCCCGGCAATCGCTCCGACCAGATACTGCGCATAAATCACACCGACAGCGCCGAACCACGCCGCCCCCAGCAAGGCCGCAGGCAGGGTCAGTACACCATCACGAAACCAGTTCATCAGCGTTGACCGCGTCGGTTTGCCAAGATTGTTAAAGGCGGCATTGGCCACGAACATCGCCCCGACCAGCAAAAAGCCCCCCGCCCCCACCAGCGCGAACGCGCGGTACACTGCAATGCCATCACCGCGCAAAGCAAATCCGTCGATGACGATTCCGGAGGTAGATGCCAAAAAGGCCCAGGCGACCAACGTATACCCTGTACAAAAAATCAAAGAGTCCCGCAGGGTGCTGCGCAGGCGATCGTATTGATGCGCCCCATAGTTCTGGCCAAAAATGCCGCCAATCGCCCCGGACAAGGCAAAAATGCCGCCAAAGGCCACCACCGTCAGCCGGTTGACCACAGCCCAGCCAGCCACGGCATCATCCCCGAATTCGGAAATCACTCCGGTCAGCAGATAGTTGCCAAACGGGGTCGACATCTGGGTCATCATTGCAGGCACCGCCACCAAAAAGAACGGGCGCAGCGTCTGGCGCAGGCCCCACAGCGACGGCAGCGCCAAAAGGTTATGTGTACCAATCGCGAACCTCAGCGCCATACCCGCCAGCGTGATCCGGGAAATCACCAGTGCGAAGGCAGCTCCATCTAACCCCAGCCCCAGTGTCAGGATCAGGATTGGGTCAATCACCATCGACACGCTGCCGGACCAAAGCGTTACATACATCGCCCTTTTGCCATCCCCTTCGGCCCGCAAGGCTGCCGATGCCACCAGCCCCAGCGCCATAATCACCAGCGAAGGTACTGTGATGGCCAGATACCGTGCCGCCAGCATCTTAGTTTCCCCCTCGGCCCCGACCAAATCGAGCAAAGGCAGGCGAAAACCGACAATCAAGGCGGCGACCACGGCTTGGCTGGCGGCCGTGATAAACATCGATCCGGTGGCCATATGTCGGGCGGATTCGCGGTCCCCCATGCCAATCCGGCGCGACACCAGCGCGGTTGAAGCAATCATCAGACCAACGCCTGAACTGACCGAGAAAAACTGAATAGCAAAGGCATAGCCAATTGCCGCCACCAGTTTGGGATCGCCAATTCGCGACACCCAGAACAGATTGGCCAGATCAATCAGGAAAACAAACGTAATTCCAGTGGCCCCAGTGAGCGTCATCCGCACCACATGGCCCATGGTTGAGCCTGTCAGAAAGCGCCCGCGTGTTTGCATGTGCTACTCCGCCGGGGCTGTCCGGTATTGGCTAAACCGGGTCTCATTGCCCTTTTCAGGGTGGCGCGGCACCAGCAGTGACAGGCCCAATGAGATCAGAGCCATCACCGCTGCGGCGGAAAACACAGCCGCCGGGGAATACAACCACAACAATCCCAGGGGCAACGGCAAGAGCACGGCGGCAATATGGTTGATGGTAAAGGCCACGGCCGCCGTTGGCGCAATGTCCTGAGGGTCTGCAATTTTCTGGAAATAGGTTTTCAACGCCAGCGCCAGCCCGAACAGGATATGGTCGACAACATAAAGAGCCGAGGCCACCAGGATCCCCCAGCCAAACCAGTAGACACCGCTATAGGCCAGAAAGACCAGAACCAGCCCGCCATATTCGAAAATCAGCGTGACCCGTTCGCCAAACCGCGCCACCGCCTTGCCGACAAAGGGCGCCGCAAGGGTGTTGACCACAAGGTTGATCAGATAAAGACCGGTCACCTCATGCACCGCCAGGCCAAACTTGGCCACCATCATGTAGCCGGCAAAAATCGTGATGATCTGGCGCCGTGCACCGGACATGAACTGCAGGGCGTAATACAGCCAGTAGCGCTTGCGCAGAACGATCTTCTTGGCCTGCGGCGTCGGGGATTCGAATTGCGGGTAAGCCACAAAGCAAAACAGCGCGATAGCGGTCGTGACCAGACCGCCAACCATGTAGACAATGTTATAGCTCAGGCTCATGCTGTCCCACATCAGAACGATCAGCACGTAAACCACCAGCATGCTGGCTGATCCGGCGCCCATCAGCCAGCCCAGCACATGCGGCGCCCGCTCTTTGCTGAGCCATTGCAGCTGCAGCGACTGATTGACCGTCTCGTAGTAATGAAAGCCAAGCGAGCTGATAAAGGTCAGGACCAGCAAGCCCTGAAGGCTGGGAAACCACGCCGTAAAGGCGGTGCCGATGCCCAGAATGACCAGCGACACCAATCCCAGAACCTGCTCGCGGATCACAATGATGAGGAAAACCACCAGAAAGGCCAGAAACCCCGGAATTTCACGCACGAAATGCAGGGCGCTGATATCAAACCCGTCAAAGCCCGCCACTTCTTTCACAAAGTTGTTCAACAGCGCCGACCAGACGTAAAACGCAATCGGCATGGCAATGGCCATGACAAACAGCAACCCAACCGGCTGCCGCCACTTCGGCAGGCTCCTGGCCTCATCTAGCGTCATTTTGCTTAACATGCGTCGCACTTAGGCCTTTTTCGCCAGATTGGCGAGCCGAAACGCGACAAACTGTGATCTGCATCAAAGTCGTTTGCGACATTGCCCCGCATATATCGACCCATTCATATTCTTGAAGGGGTTCCCATGGACATCCTCACGCTTGTTGAAAACATCGGAGAAGCACCCGCAGCGGCGGTTCTGGGGCTGATCACCGGCGTCATCTTTGGCGTCGCGGCACAGCGCTCGCGGTTTTGCCTGCGCGCGGCGACGGTCGAATTTGCCCGCGGGCAGCTGGGCGACAAGGTGGCGGTCTGGCTTCTGACAATTTCAACCGCAATTGTCTGGGTGCAGGGCGCTCAGGCGCTGGGGCTGATGTATACGGCGGATGCGCGCATGATGGCGGTGCCCGGATCGTGGTCCGGCGCGATCCTTGGTGGTTTGATCTTTGGGGTTGGCATGGTGCTGGCGGGCGGCTGTTCGGGCCGTCTTTTGGTTTTGGCGGCAAATGGCAATCTGCGCTCGGTGGTATCTGGCTTGATTTTTGCAGTGGTCGCCCAAATGAGCCTGTCAGGCGTGTTGTCAGGATGGCGCGACACGCTGGCAAGCCTTTGGATCACCAGCGGCGGGCGCAACGTCGACCTGATCGCAGCCCTCGGCCTGCCGGATCTGTCCGGCCTTGTGTTTGGTGCGCTCATGGCAGGGCTTGCCCTATTGATCGCGCGCAAAAACCGCATCGGGGCCAGCCGTCTGATCTTTGCTTCGGGCGTCGGCTTTGCGGTCGCTGTTGGCTGGGTTCTGACTTACGGGTTGGCGCAGGTCGCCTTTGACCCGGTGCAGATCGAAAGCGCCACCTTTTCTGGTCCCTCGGCCCACACGCTGATGTTCTTTCTGGATCGCAACGCGGTGCTGGAGTTCGACATCGGTCTGGTGCCCGGCGTGGTGATCGGGTCGTTTTTGGCGGCCATCGTCACCGGCGAATTCAAATTTCAGGGCTTTGAAGGTGAAAGCAACATGCGCCGCGCGATGACGGGCGCTGTTCTGATGGGCTTTGGTGCGATGTTGGCGGGTGGCTGTGCGATTGGTGCTGGTGTGACAGGAGGGTCGATCTTTGCAGGTACCGCCTGGGTTGCTTTGTTCTCAATGTGGTTGGGGGCGATTGTGACCAGCCTGATGTTGGATCAGCGTGGCCGCCTCGCCAGCGCCGCCTGAAGCGGCCTGTCAGCGGGCGAGATAGCCACCGTCAATCACCAGCTCTGAACCGGTGACAAACTTGGATTCATCCGAGGCCAGGTACAAGGCGCCGTAGGCAATGTCATCTGGCTCCCCTAGGTGACCGATGGGATGGCGGGCCCGCGCCTTTTCGTTCTCTTCCTCATACTTGCCCAGCGCAGTAAGATAGCTTTTGTGCTGTGCGGTCACGATATAGCCGGGGTGAATTGAATTCACCCGAATGCCATATCCGGCTTCGCCACAATGCACCGCCACAGATTTGGTGAAGGTGCGCACACCGCCCTTGCTGGCGCAGTAGGCCGCAAGATCTGCCTCACCGATAATTCCGTCAATTGAAGACAGGTTGATAATTGACCCGCTGCGGTTTGCCTTCATCACCCGCACGGCCTGCTGCGTGCCGTAAAACACGCCGTCCATGTTGATCGCCATGGTTTTGCGCCAGTCGTCTACAGTTGTTGTCTCGATATCAGCCGCCAGTGCGATACCGGCATTGTTGACCATCACATCGAGCCGACCAAAGCGGTCGACAGAAGTGTCGGTCACGTCGACCCAGCGCGCAGGATCGGCGACGTCGTGGTGCAGGAACAGTGCCTCTTTGCCCATCGCGTTGATCTCATCGGCGGTGCGCTGGCCTTCGTCCGCATTGATGTCCGTCACAATGAGCTTGGCGCCTTCTTTGCTCAGCATCATAGCGATGGCTTTGCCAAGCCCCATCGCCGCACCAGTGACCAATGCAACTTTGCCTTCGACACGTCCCATGAAACGCCTCCACAGTTTCCGCTTCCAATCCTGATGAGCTTACCGAGTGGTTGCACCGTGCAAAAGTGCATTCCTCTACGATTACGATCTCTTATGCAGAGTATCCGCTTCAGCCCTCCCGGAAGGCCGCCTTGTTCAATAAAAACTCTGCGGATCGATATCGACACTCAGGCGGATATCACCCTTGAGTCGGAATTGCCCGGTCCATTTGGCAATGGCAGCCTGAATGGGCGCGCGCTTGTCGGCCTTAACCAACAGGCGCACCCGGTGACGGCCGCGCACGCGGGCAATCGGCGCGGGTGCAGGCCCAAACACCTGCGCCCCTATTTCGCGCAGGGCCGCATCGTTGCGCGCCAAGGCATTTCCAAGGTCAAACACCTGCTGCACGTCTGGTGACGACAGAATGATCCCGGCCATGCGGCCATAAGGTGGCACGCCGGCCTGACGCCGCTCGCCAGCTTCGGCATTCCAAAACCCAACTTCATCACCAACCAAAATCGCGCGGATGACGGGATGTTCGGGCTGAAAGGTTTGCAACATTGCTTCACCCCGTTTTTCGGCCCGCCCGGCACGTCCGGCCACCTGCCGCATCAATTGGAATGTGCGTTCCGCCGCGCGCAGATCAGAGCCTTGCAGGCCAAGGTCCGCATCGATCACCCCGACTAGCGTAAGCAGCGGGAAATTGTGCCCTTTGGCCACCAGTTGCGTGCCGATGATAATATCTGCACCGCCCTCGGCAATTGCATTGATACCTTCCTTGAGCGCACGGGCAGAGCCAAACAGATCTGACGACAACACCGCAAGGCGCGCATCGGGAAAAACCGCCTGGGCCTCTTCCGCCAGACGCTCCACACCCGGACCAACCGGCGCCAGCTTATCTTCGACCTGACACGACGGGCAGACTTCGGGCATCGGCTTGGTCTCACCACATTGGTGGCAGACCAGTCGTTTGAGAAATCTGTGCTCAACCATGCGCGCATCACAATGATCACACCCAATCTGATGGCCACAGGCCCGGCAAATCGTCACCGGTGCATAGCCGCGCCGGTTGATGAACAACAACGCCTGTTCGCCGCGCTCCATGCGCGCCTCAACTGCCTTTTGCAGGCTGGGCGAAATCCAGCGATTGCGAGGAATATCCTCAACACGCATGTCGATGGTGCGCATTTCAGGCAGCACCGCCTCGCCATAGCGGCTGGTCAGCTCGAGTTTTTCGTATTTGCCCGCCTCGGCATTGGCCCAGCTTTCCAAGGAAGGCGTGGCCGAGGCCAGAACAACGCGCGCGCCGCAAATACTGGCGCGCAGGACCGTCATATCGCGGGCATTGTACAGCACACCGTCTTCTTGTTTGTAGGACGTGTCATGTTCCTCATCGACCACGATCAACCCGAGGTTCTGATAGGGTAAAAACAAAGCCGACCGCGCTCCGATCACCAGTTGCGCACCACCCTGTCCGACCATCTTCCAGATCCGCCGCCGTTCAGTCATCGTCACACCCGAATGCCACTCGGCGGGTTTGGTGCCAAAGCGCTCTTCAACGCGGGTCAGAAACTCGGCCGTCAGCGCAATTTCCGGCAACAGGACAAGCGCTTGCCGCCCCATGCGCAGCGTCTCGGCCACTGCCTCAAGGTACACTTCGGTCTTGCCCGACCCCGTGACACCACGCAGCAATGTGGTGCCATAATTTCCGGACATCACCCCTGCGCGCAACGCATCCGCCCCAATGGTCTGATCCTCGGTCAGCTGTTTGCCGCCGTGTTCAGGATCTAGCCTGAAGAACGGTAAATCGCGCGGTGTGTCTTCTTCCAGAACGACACCCTGTTTTACCAGCCCTTTGACCACACTGGACGTGACACCCGCCAGTTCACTCAGCTCTTTGAGGGTAAAGGCCAGCCCGCCATAATCGTTCAACGTCTCAATCACGCGCCGACGCGCATCAGTCTGACGATCGGGCTCGCCTTCTCCACGCCTGTAAACCTTGCGCATCGAAGGCGGATCCGACAGCCCCGGCGCCCGAGTGGCCAGCCGCAACATCGCGTGCAGCGGCGTCAGAGTGTATTCTGCGGCACGCTCCAGAAAGGCACGCATCTCATCACGCATCGGCGCCACGTCCAGCACCCGGTTCACGCTGCGGGCCTTGGCGATGTCAAAGCCACCTTTTCCCGCCCCCCAGACCACACCCAAAACCTTGCGCGGTCCCAGAGGCACCTCAACAAAGGCACCACGGAAACACCCCCCTGCCGGGGCTTTGTAATCCAGAAAGCGATCCAGCGGCTGTGTCGTCAACACGGCCACCAATGTGCCCTCTTCAAAGAATTCCGGTTCGTCCACGCCTGCCCTTGCCTTTGGTCATTCCCCGCCGATCTGGCGCTTTGGGGTTCCAGCATCTCAAAACTTGCGGTAAAGGCAAGCCAATCTCAGGCCAACCCACCAAAGGACGCTGCCATATGAAATTCTTTGTAGATACCGCCGAAATCGACGCCATTGCCGAATTGAATGATCTTGGCATGGTCGATGGTGTAACCACAAACCCTTCGCTCATTAAAAAATCCGGCCGTGACATTATCGAAGTCACCAAGGAAATCTGCGACCTCGTTGACGGGCCGGTGTCGGCCGAAGTCACCGCCATCGACGCCGATGAGATGATCGCCGAAGGCCGCAAACTGGTCGAAATTGCCGACAACATCGCTGTCAAAGTGCCCCTGACATGGGATGGCCTTAAGGCCTGTAAAGCGCTGAGCGACGATGGTCATATGGTCAATGTCACCTTGTGCTTCTCTGCCAATCAGGCGCTTTTGGCTGCCAAGGCTGGTGCCACGTTCATCTCGCCCTTTATCGGCCGACTGGATGACATCAACGTTGATGGTATGGATTTGATCGGCGACATCCGCTCGATCTATGACAACTATGGTTTTGACACTCAGATTCTTGCCGCTTCGATCCGCACCGTGAACCACGTCACCGAATGTGCATTGGTGGGTGCTGACGTGATGACCGCCCCGCCCAATGTCATCAAAGCAATGATCAATCACCCACTGACAGACAAAGGTCTGGACGCGTTTCTGGCGGACATCAAAGCGGCCGGCATCAAAATTCTCTGATGCGCTTCGTTTTCACGATTTCCAAAAACCTCCGGGGTGAGCGTCGCCTTTGCATTGCAAGGGCGACGTGAGGGGCAACGCCCCTACCCCACGTTCGGACAATCCTCACGAAAAAAGATGAGGAAATCCTTTCGCGCCTCTGCTAGAGTCGCGCCAACCAAACAAGAGGCACGCATGAGCAGCACGCCCCAAATCGACGACGCCCTGCGCGAAAAGATCATCTCGGAACCGGATGTGATCCTTGAGGATCAGGATCTGATGCGCGCATTGATTGCCGCCAATGAAAAGACGATGGGTGGCAATATTGTCGACCTGCGTGGCATTGCCATGGAACGTCTTGAGGCGCGTCTGGATCGTCTTGAAGACACCCACCGCAGCGTGATTGCCGCCGCTTACGAAAACCTTGCAGGCACCAATCAAGTGCATCGCGCCATCCTGCGCATGCTGGATCCGATCGAATTTGAATCCTTCTTGCAGGACCTTGGCGGAGAAGTTGCGGAAATTCTGCGTGTGGATTCTGTGCGTCTGGTTCTTGAATCCGAACAAGCCGAAGACGACCCCGCCATCAAACGGTTGGGGGATGTGTTGTCGGTGGCTGAAACCGGGTTCGTTGACGCCTATATCACGGGTGGGCGCAACGTGCCGCTTCGGCAGGTGACCTTGCGCCAGATGCAGTCTGGTGACGCCCATGTCTATGGTGACTCTGCTGATTGGATTCGCTCTGAAGCCTGCCTGAAACTGGATTTCGGTGAAGGCCGCCTGCCCGGCCTGCTGGTCATGGGGGCGGAAGACCCACATCAGTTCACCCCACAACAGGGAACAGACCTTTTGGCGTTTTTTGCAGGCGTCTTTGAACGCGCCATGCGGCGCTGGTTGTCGTGATTTCACCGGCAGCAGCCGACGCACTTGAAAACTGGCTGGCCAGCAGCGCCGCTCTGGGTGGTGTGGCCGAAAACACACTGACGGCGTATCGCGCTGACGTAGTGGATTTCCTTGCCTTTATGACCGAACACCTGGGTCAGGCTCAGGGCCTCACAGCGCTAAAGTCCATTCGCGTGCCGGACATGCGGGCCTGGATGGCACGCACACGGGCAACCGGCGTCGGGCCCAGATCGCTGGCCCGCAAACTCTCTGCGGTCAAAAGCTTTTTCCGCTGGCTGGCGGAACGTGAAGACTTTGATCCCACCGCCGTATTGTCCACCCGAGCGCCCAAATTTCAGCGTAAACTGCCACGCCCGCTGGACGAAGACTCGGCCCGCGCGGTGATAGACACGATCGAGATGCAATCCCAAAAGCCATGGGTCGGTGCGCGCGATGTGGCGGTTGTCACCCTGTTGTATGGCTGCGGCCTGCGCATCTCCGAGGCTTTGGGGCTAAATGGATCGGACGCGCCCTTGCCGCAAACCCTGCGCATTGTGGGCAAAGGTGGCAAAGAACGCATCGTCCCTGTGATTGATGCCGCACGCGCCGCTGTCGATGGCTATCTCGCCCAATGCCCCTATCCACTGGAACCCGACGCGCCTTTGTTTCGCGGTGCCAGAGGGGGTCGGCTGTCGCCCCGCGTCCTGTCGGGTGCAATGCAGGCCACCCGCATGCAGCTGGGCCTGCCTGCAACAGCGACGCCACATGCCATGCGCCACAGCTTTGCCACCCATCTCCTCGAGGCTGGCGGCGATCTGCGCGCCATTCAGGAACTTTTGGGACATGCCTCGCTCTCGACAACACAAGCCTATACAGCCGTCGATACCGCCCGCCTGATGGATGTCTACAACAAGACACACCCGAAAGCCTGAGCCTTACTATTCATGCCTTGCACCTCAGGCCTTGGGGTCAGTCTTGGCCTTAGGCTCAGCCATGGTTTGCAAAATTTTACCCATTCCGCGCCCATGGGTGCGCAAAATCGCCAGAATTTGATGCGCCGGTATCGGTATCGGTGTCACCCGGCTTGCATCAACCACTGCGATCTGACCGGCCAGAACTGTTGGGATATCCGGGTGAAAGACCACAACCAACGCGTCTGCTCTTTCGACCTCAAAGGCTAGGGTTCGGGTGTCATCATAGGTTACCAAAACAGGTTTGAGCGCATCCAATTCGTCGCCAGACTGGCTGGCGCTGCCAAACATGCCTCTAATAAAACTGTAACCCGGCATGTTTCCGGCCAAAATTCGGTCCAGTTTGAGCACTTTTTCATTGATGAATGACAGATAAGAAATCAATCCGGCCAACAGGCATAGTATCACCAGAAACACGACAGCCAGAATACTGGTCAACCCGACGCCCGCGACCCGGTCAACCGGAATGATCTGATCCGCGAGTTCGGCCACAGACGTTGTGATCCTAAAAAGATGCACCAAGATAACTGACAGAAACCCAATTGGGATCAGAAACAAAACCCCACGAAATAGAACGTTTTTCAGCATTTTTCCGACTCTCCCCTCGCCGCATCCGAGGGCAAGCATGCACGACAAGCCATAGTCAGCCAAGCATTGAAATGCCTTAGCAACGGTGTGTTGAAGCATTGGCGATCCCGGGAGGACTCGAACCCCCAACCCCCTGATTAGAAGTCAGGTGCTCTATCCAGTTGAGCTACGGGACCGCGTGGTCAATTACCTAATCCACTGCGCTCGCTTTGCCCAGAGGGTTTGTGACGCCTTAAGTCAACATTTTGGCGCCAATGACACGTCAGAGAACCTGGAATTTACCGCGCCCACGAAAAAACCCGCCAAAGGGCGGGTTCATCAAAGCCTTTGGACGTCTTAGTGCGTCCACGGCCCGCGGCGGTTTGTGGCAAAGTTTTCGCCATAGCCACCTGAGCGAATGTTCGGCTTGCGTTTATTGGGATCCACGACCTGCGCCTCGATGCCATTTTCCTTGGCATAATCCAGCGCGGCTTGTTTTGAGGCGAACCGCATTTTGACCTGGGTCTGAGTATCGCCTGATCCGGTCCAGCCCATTAGTGGGTCCACTTCTTTTGCCTCGGAGGGTCCGAATTCCAACACCCAGTTCTTCGTCTTGGCTTGGCCAGACGTCATGGCGTTGCGGGCGGGCTGATAAATGCGCGCGATCATGGCAATCTCCTTGGTCTTCCTGCTTTATCCGGGATTCCCCTCGCGCGGGCAAGCGCCGATTGCGTTAATCCAAGGGAATTGGGGGGGATAAAGTGCCGCAAGCAGCCTTGGTTGCCGTCCTTGCCACGGGGAGCGAGGGGTGTAAGTGCGGCCGGTCAACAACCAAGAACTGCTGCTTGCACGCAAATGATACCGATCAATTGAAACATTTATCAAGCACCTAGGTTTAATTATTTCGCACATGCCGCATTTTCTTTGCAAAAATTGTCCATTCGGACAAAAAACATGCCAATTCATCCCCTTACGTCAGGGAAATCATCAGCAATTGACTCTAGTTGGCGTCTTTTCTGCATCTGCAGCATTACCATAGGTAAAGAAGATTCGTTTTTGGGCTTCTTGAGACCTGCAAAATTCGGACAGATTCGTTAACTCAACGCCCAGACTCGGTCCCGCCCAGCCGACGTGGTCACCACAACCGACGCACCATCATCTGAAAATCCCGCGTTGATCTGGCCGAAATGCTGCCAATGCAGCGTTACCTTCCGATCCAGCAAAATCCGACCATCATTGTGGCGAACGCGAATTTCTTCGGTCAGGGATCCTTCGGTATCACCTGTGGGCGCGCGCCTGGTCGAACGCATTTCCAGAACAAGATCGCCATGCGCATCACGCTGCTGCCACGGTATCTGATCTAAATCGGTCATGATCCCCTCCGCTCTCCTGACTATCACAGTCAGCAGGATCACCAAACAGGGCTTGAACAAGAACAAAAAGAGATCAAATCTAAGGAACCCAAAGGAATCCCCTACGATGCCGCATGTCCATACCGATTCTTCCGCCCCCGTCGCCAAACCGGTGACCGCCCTGCCCAAACTGGAGGGCGGCAAGCGGTTTGTCATGGCGACCGAGTTTGAACCCGCAGGCGACCAGCCGACGGCCATTGCCGAACTGTCCGAGGCGATCAACGAAGGTGAACGTAATCAGGTTCTTTTAGGGGCCACGGGCACCGGTAAAACCTACACCATGGCCAAGGTCATCGAAGAAACCCAGCGGCCTGCCATCATTCTGGCCCCCAACAAAACACTGGCGGCTCAGCTATATGGCGAGATGAAGGGGTTTTTCCCAGACAACGCCGTCGAATACTTTGTGTCCTTCTACGACTATTACCAACCCGAAGCTTACGTCGCGCGCTCGGACACCTACATCGAGAAAGAATCCCAGATCAACGAACAGATCGACCGCATGCGCCACTCGGCCACGCGGGCGCTTTTGGAACGCGATGACGTGATCATCGTCGCTTCGGTGTCTTGCATCTACGGCATCGGCTCGGTCGAGACCTATTCGGCAATGACGCAGGATCTGGTGGTCGGCAAAGAATACAACCAGCGCGACATCATGGCCGAACTGGTGTCCCAACAATACAAACGCAACGATCAGGCTTTTCAGCGCGGGTCCTTTCGGGTGCGCGGTGACTCCCTCGAGATTTTCCCCGCCCACCTCGAAGATCGTGCCTGGAAGCTGTCGTTCTTTGGCGAAGAGTTAGAAACCATCACCGAGTTTGACCCGCTGACCGGCGAACGCACTGGCACGATGGACAAGATCCGGGTCTACGCCAACTCGCACTATGTGACACCAAAACCAACACTCAATCAGGCCGTCATCAGCATTAAGAAAGAACTGCGCCAGCGGCTCGATATGCTTGTGAATGACGCTAAGCTGCTCGAAGCACAGCGGCTGGAGCAGCGCACAAACTTTGATATCGAAATGCTTGAGGCGACAGGCCATTGCAACGGCATCGAGAACTATTCGCGTTACCTCACGGGGCGGGCGCCCGGTGAGCCGCCCCCCACCCTGTTTGAATTCATCCCCGACAATGCCATTGTCTTCGCCGACGAAAGCCACGTCTCGGTGCCTCAGATTGGCGGTATGTATAAAGGCGACTATCGCCGCAAGTTTACCCTTGCAGAACATGGCTTCCGCCTGCCCTCTTGTATGGACAACCGCCCTCTGAAGTTCGAGGAATGGGACGCCATGCGACCGCAATCGGTGTTTGTTTCCGCCACCCCATCAAAATGGGAGCTGGAGCAATCTGGCGGTGTGTTTGCCGAACAGGTGATCCGCCCCACTGGCCTCTTGGACCCTCAGATTGAAATCCGCCCCGTCGGCATGCAGGTCGACGACTTGCTGGATGAAGTGCGCAAAGTGGCCGACAGAGGTTTCCGCACGCTTGTGACCACGCTGACCAAACGCATGGCCGAGGACCTGACCGAATACTTGCACGAACAGGGCATTCGCGTGCGCTATATGCACTCTGATATCGACACACTGGAACGCATCGAAATCCTGCGCGACCTGCGGCTCGGCGCGTTTGACGTGCTGATTGGTATCAACCTGCTGCGCGAGGGGTTGGATATCCCTGAATGCGGGTTGGTGGCCATTCTGGACGCCGACAAAGAGGGCTTCTTGCGGTCCGAAACCTCGCTCATTCAGACCACAGGTCGCGCGGCACGTAACGTCGAAGGTCGGGTCATCATGTACGCCGACCGCATCACCGGATCGATGGAGCGCGCAATTGGCGAAACCGACCGCCGACGCGCCCGCCAAGAGGCTTACAACGTTGAGCATGGCATCACGCCCGCGACGGTGAAAAAGAACGTCGAGGATGTTCTTTCAGGCCTCTACAAAGGCGACACGGATATGAACCGCGTCACCGCCAAGATCGACAACCCGCTGCATGGCGCGAATTTGGAAGCCGTTCTGGACGGTCTGCGCACCGACATGCGCAAAGCGGCTGAGAACCTCGAGTTCGAAGAGGCCGCAAGGCTGCGCGATGAGGTGAAGCGTTTGGAGGCAGTGGACTTGGCAGTCGCCGATGACCCCATGGCGCGGCAATATGCGGTTGAGGCGGCTGGGGAAGCGGCCAAGAAGTCGCGTGGACGGTCGTCGGCGGGGAAAGCAGGGACGCGGACCTATCGTGGGAAGTCGCAGAAGAAGTTTTGAATCGAGGCTTTCGAGCTAGCCTTTTATCTCAAAATCTACCTGACCGAGGTTCATGCGACCGCGAACAAAAAAAGTTTCGTTTTGAACCTCTGGATAGTCTCCAGCCCAGTCGCGAAAGCGGTCATTGGTAACCACTCTTGCTTTTAGCCTCTTGGCTTTTGAGATCACCAAGGGATCAGCCGGAATACCTTTCTCGGCAACAATTATTCGAGCTTTGGAAACCGGAAGGTGCTTTTCCAATTCACTTGGAGAAAAATAACACGTCCCGACAAGATACCCGACATTGGCATCAAAAAACACAATGGGGGAATACCCAGCCTCTGAAAGACGGCTAAGAACGGCGCGTACTGTTTCCAGAAAAGGACTCTGATTGTCCCAAAACAACACATTGGACCCGTCCACGACAATCCATTTCCGCCTTAATCCAAAGCGCCACACAACTACCGCTACGCTTATAATCAAGACGGCCACAGCGACACAAATCACCAAAACAAAAAAGGGATCAATCTCTGAAATGGTGAAGCTGGCGGTGCTTTCCACTGGAATTCCCCGTGCTTTCTCAAACAGCTTTGATTTTTCGATCATATGGCGATTTTGCACGTCCAATATTCAATCACAAGGGATGTATCGTGCCATAGCCTGAAAACTGAAATTTTGCTGAAATGCTTCAGCATCTGTTGATCTTGACCAACCCAAATCTGTGATTTGGGTAGGCGACCGACCCGCCTCGCCGCACCAAAGGTGCGCTGCCTGAGTTTGGCTCGCCTCTGGTGAGACGGCGGGCGCGTTCCGCACCCACCCCGGGTCAGTCGCGTGGTGACATTTTGAGGGGTGCGGGTTTTCCACATGATACTGCCCGTCCAACCTCCACATCCTCAACGAATGCGCCTCACCGAAAAAGCGATTAACCAATTGTTAATAAACGAAGTTTCGCCACGAAACCTCTGCTGTGCGCCTTCTAGCGCACCAGCCGTCATCATTCCGCAGGGCGGGGTTTCAACCCGCCATTGCGACCTACCGGCGGGGTGAAACCCCGCCCTACTGGGCCAATCCCAACCGCTCTAGGTGCTTCACACTCTCCTCCACCCGGTCGAAATCGTTGATCTCGACAATCAGATGCGGGCTGGCCTTGGTCGCGGCAATCGCCTGCATCACACCGTGCCAGGGGATGTTTCCGGCCCCCAGATGCCAGTGACGATCTGCATAGCCATCGGTGTCTTGCAGGTGCACATGGGCCAACTTGTCTCCGGCCAGTGAGATAAACCGATCCGCCGGTGGTGCGCCCTCAATCGTATGCGCCCAATGGGCGTGGCCGGTATCAACCGACAGGCGCAAAGCGGGGCTGTCCGCGGCGTCAATCACCGCCATACGGTCTGCCGGATCGCAATCCTTGATGTTTTCCATCACCATTTCTACACCCAAATCCTCAGCCCGGCTCAAAGCGGGTTTCAGCGTGGCCAGAATATCGTTGATCCGCTTTTCACGGCCCTTACGGCCCCCATCAAGATTGTCGCGATCCCACGGGTCATAAGGCGAATGGATCACCATTTGCACCGCCCCCAGCGCCTCGCACACGGACAACGCCTGATCCATGCGGGTTTGCACCACGGCGCGGATATCCCGGTCGGCTGTATGCAGTTCAAACCCGGAAAATGGCCCGTGAATGCCCAACCGTCCAGTCCAGCCGTCCAGCTTGGATTTTGCCATGTCGATAAAGGGTTCCGGGCTGCGCAAGATATCTGCCATGCAGAATTCCGGCAATTCCAGATCGCGATTTTTCTCAAACAACCAATCGCGGTGGCGGTCCAGATCAAGCACGCTCAGTTGCGCGCCAACAACGGGTAGATCACTCATGTCAGGCTCCCTTCGACATAGGCCCAACGTCGGCGGCAAAACCGCAGCCGTCAAGCATGTCGCGTCAGGTAATTGGCCTTATTTCGGAATATCCCCAAGATGCTTTTCAACCAGCTCGGCAATGGGTTCAAAATATTTGAGCTCGACCGTCGATCCAGCCCGCAGCAATTGTTCTGCGCGTTCCACATTGGTGCGATAAATGTCCACGGCGGCGGGCAATGCCTCGGGCGTGATGGCCTTCAGGCGCATCCCATCCTGGCGTAGCTTTTTGGCATTCTTGTCGGTATTGGCGCGCATAAAATTGTAAAGATTACGTCCGACACGGGCCAAAGCCACCTCGGCTTCCCAATACCCTGCATTATTACTCAACAGCTTGGCACCGCCGGCATAGACCTGCTGAAAGCAGTCTGCGCGGTACAGGACTTCGACCGTCGCACAGATGTCAAAGCCTGTCCGAAGCATCTCAACGACGCGGTGCGTCTGCGCCTCAGACAGACCCATCCCATCGCCTTCCTGAGCATTGAGCGCACCAAACGGTATCGCAGTCGCAGCAAGTGCGACCGCAAAAATTGTCGTTCTAAATCGGCTTACAATCACCTAGCTACCTCAGAACATGAACGGCACATTGCGCATGGCGTACCACGCGTGCGGCGGTTGATCCAAGGAAGTAATCGCTCAGACCTGGACGGTGGGATGCCATCACAATGCAGTCGACACCGTTCTCGCCTGCCCAATCAAGGATGGTGCGGCCGGAATGCCCGGACACCACAACCACATTGACCTCAGTCCCCTTCATCTCATCCTCAAGCGCCGAAACAACCGAATTGTGGGTTTTCTCGATCTGACCTTCCGGGAGCTGTACGGCAATATACTCTGGGATCGCCTCAACCACGGTCAACGCGGTGATGCTGCCACCTTCATCCGCCAGCAATCTGGCAATGGTCAGGGCTTCCGCGGTATGCGGGTCGTGATCATTTGCAATCGGAACCAAGATTTTCTTATACATAGCTTTTCTCCTGTTCTGGCGCGCTCAACGCACCACATGAACCGCGCATTTCGCGTGGCGTACCACTTGGGCTGCTGTGCTACCCAATAGGTAATCCGCCATACCTGGGCGATGAGAGGCGATGACGATCAGGTCAACCTGATTGGATGCGGCCCAATCAAGGATAGTGCGTCCTGAGTGTCCGTCCACAACAACGCCTTCGACATTTTCCATGTCCCCGGCCAGATCGGCCAAAGACTGCACGATCGCCTCTTTGGCTTTTTCGTGAAATCCTTCGGGAACATAGTTCACAACATAAGAAGGAATTTGTTCCATGACGTGCAACATGGTCACTTTGCCGCCATCGCCCTTTAACTTGCGAGCGATGGACACCGCAGCGGCGGTGTTTCGGTGATCCTCAAAGGACACGGGCAAAAGGATGTGTTTGTACATCTCGATACTCCTTCGGTACGGCCTCACCATATTCAAAGATGGAGCCAAAGGCCTTGATTCAAGTCAGATGAAGCATCTAGTCAAAAGCCGCAGCCACTTCGTACATGACCGGCTCAAAGCTGCGGCAAAGCTGGTTGATATTGCGGTTTCGGTCACGCATTTCCTGGGTCCGCAACATGGCCTGAAAATCTTCGCGTCGCTCCCACTGGGAATAATTTGCAATGCGGGTCTGCGCATCATTCACATGCAAGCCTGCCGCAATAAAACCCGGCTGTTTGGAAATGAAATCGTCATAGGCTTCGGTAAGCGCATCCATCAGGTCCTGGCATGTTCCGGGAGTCATCTCAAAAGTTGTGATGACGGTTTGAAGCGTTGCATCCTTGGAAATTTTGGGCATGGGGTTCCTCCTCATGAGACCAGCTTAGACCACAAGATGTAGAACTGACCAGAGAGTATGGTCGTTATTTGGAACTTTTCTGCCGTTTGTTAACGTAAAATTCACCATCATTCCCAATTGGTTAACCAGAGGTTTTCATGAAGCGCCTGCTGTTTATCCTTTGTTTGCTTTGCTCCCCTGCATCAGCGGGACCTTGGCTTCGTGCCAAGGGAGGCCAGTTTTTATCCATGTCCATTGAAACGGCTTTCGAAGGGGGGCAGACCAATCCCTACAGCAGTGTCTATTACGAAATGGGCTTGTCTGAGCGGTGGACGGTTGGGCTTGATGCGGGGACAGACATGCTTGGGTACAGTTCGGCCTTGCTGTTTGCACGCACGTCCGTCTGGCAAAGACAAGGCGGTGGCCGGGTGGCTGCCGAGATCGCTTTGGGCGGGGTGCTGGGCAGTACATCTGGACAATCGTTTGCCCTGCGGCCGGGCCTTTCCTGGGGACGGGGCATCGGATTATATCAGGGTGGATGGGTCGCGGTGGATGCGACCTACGGCTACAAGCCAAGCGACAACACCAGCCTGGCAAAGGTAGAAACGACCCTTGGACTAAACCATGGTCAGCGCATTAAGCTTATGCTTCAGGCCACCGTCGAAAAGCCATCGGGTCAGGGCACTTCGGTCTCTGTGACACCCGGATTGGCCTATCGGTTTGGCGATGAGTTCCATTTGATTACAGGTGTTGTCGCCTATAAAAACCGTTCAACAGCGCTCAAGATTGGTCTTTGGCGCGAATACTGACACCCGCCCGCCCGCCAGCGTTTCATTTTCAAGGAACGGTGAATTGAAATCACTCGATGCTTGGGGCATAATTGGCGCACAGGATTTGCGTTCCGGGACATCGTGAAAACACGGGGCCATGCGCACGAAAAATCGAGGCTGACCCATGAAGACCATTTTCAGCGCTTTGCTGGTGGCGATCCTTTTACTACACGCAGCCCCGGCACCCGCTGTCGCAGGGACCTTGTCCAATGCGTGTATGAAATCGGATCGAAAAGCCAAGTCGCGCAAGCTGTGCCGCTGTTTGCAAAATGTCGCCAATCAGAATCTTTCACGCCGAGATCAGAAGCTCGCCGCATCCTTTTTCAAAGACCCGCACAAGGCGCAAGAAATCCGCCAGTCAGACAACCGAAGCAACGAAAAATTCTGGAAGCGTTATAAAGAGTTCGGATCCGTCTTTGCAGCCTCCTGCAGCCACCTCTGAGCCTGCTGTCATCCGCCTCCGGTAGCCGCCAACTTTGGGGGATGAACGAACTTTTCCAATCGGATTTCTGAACTCCGCGCATGGCCAATCATGCCCTCTTGGCGCGAAATCTCACCGCTGACCCGCGCCAAGTCTGGCAAAGCGTTTTCGTCAACAGTTTGCCACGTGACCGTTTTCAGAAACTTATGCACGGACAGCCCGCCGGTATAGCGCGCAGCTCCTGACGTGGGCAGCACATGGTTTGGGCCAGACGCCTTGTCGCCAAATGGCACGGTCGTCAATTCGCCCAAGAACAACGACCCGTAAGACCGCAACCGGAGACGCCACCAATCAAGATCACCCGCTTGCACATGCAGGTGTTCTGGCCCGTAAGTATCTGCAATATCGGCCATATCTTCGCGTGTATCACACAACATGACCTCTCCCAACACGTTCCATGCCTCATAGGCATTTGTGCGGTTGGGTTCGGGAAGTTCTGCAATGCACTCCGGCACTCGGGCCATGACAGCATCGGCCAAAGTCCGGCTATCCGTGGCCAGCCAAACCGGAGAATTAAACCCATGCTCGGCCTGCCCGACCAAATCCCACGCGACGATCTCGGGATCTGCCGATGCATCTGCCAGAACCATGGAATCCGTTGGCCCCGCAAACATGTCGATCCCGACGCCCCCGAACAATTGTCGCTTGGCTTCGGCAACAAACTGATTGCCCGGACCGACCAGAATATCCGCGGGTGTCGCCCCAAAAAGACCTTGGGCCATTGCGGCGACCCCCTGAACCCCGCCCAGCGCAAGCGCGCGGTCTGCTCCTGCAACACCCATGGCGTAAAGGATCGAGGCCGGGATGCCTTCGTCTTTGCGCGGCGGCGAGCAGGCCGTGACATCGGCCACCCCCGCAACCCGCGCCGTGGTGATCGTCATCAATGCGCTGGCAATATGGCTATAGCGGCCTCCGGGCACGTAACACCCCGCCGCCCCCAAAGCGAGCTGGCGTTGTCCGGCCTTTAATCCTGGGCGAATTTCTATTTCAAAATCTGAAACACTGGACAGTTGGGCTTGGGCAAATACCCGGATGTTATCGTGGGCATAGCGAATATTGTCGCGCAGTTTTTCAGGCACCCTTTTGGCCGCTTCGGCCATTTCGTCTGGCCCGACTACAACCGGGCCGTTCCATTGGTCAAACCTGCGGGCGTATTCTATTGCCGCATCTTCGCCATTTGTGCGTATCCGCGCCAGCATGACGCGGACCAGATCTTCGGTATCAGCCTGGCCTTCGGGCGCCAGCCCAAGAGATTTCTTAAGATATGTTACGGCCATTGGGGAACCTCATGGGGGCTACGGGGCAAATTCAGGGCTTGACGCATCGCCTGCACAGTTTCACAAAAAGCAAATCTAATTGGAGAAACATTATGCTGATGAAGGGCGTCACCCTGCGGGGATTGGAAGTGTTCGAAGCGCTGGCAGCGTCCGGGTCGGTGGCGCATGCAGCCGAAACTACAGGCCTGTCGCAACCCGCCGTCAGCCAGCAGATCAAGAATTTGGAAACCGCGCTTGGTATTGACCTTTTGAACCATGGCAAACGACCGATGCAACTCACGCCTGCGGGGCGGAATTTTCTGGCCCGCACCGCCAGCGTTCTGTCCGAGTTGCGGCTTGCTCAATCGGAACTGACGGTGATGGATCTGACGCACCTCAGCACGCTGAGCATGGGGATCATCGACGATTTCGACAACGACCTGACACCACGTCTGGTGACCGTGCTGGCCGAAAGCCTGACCAAATGCCGGTTCAAGCTGATCACAGCGCCCAGCCACGAGATTACGGCGGCCATGAAAGACCGGCGCCTGCATATTGGTGTGTCGGCCTCGACCGGAGAGGTGCTGGAAGGGGTCGCCGAATACCCGGTGGTGCGCGATCCGTTTATCGTTGTGGCTCCGCGTGGCAAACTGGCCAGCGGTCCGGGGCTTTTGGAAGGACTCAAATCTCTGCCGCTTTTGCGCTACGAACGTGAGCAGCTGATCAGCCGACAGATCGAAGCCCACCTGGCGCGTCAGAAACTGTCGTTTCCCGAGCGGTTTGAAATTGGCAGTCACCTGTCGCTGATGGCGCTGGTGTCGCGCGGCATTGGCTGGTCCGTGACCACACCTTTGGGCTACATGCGGGCAGCGCGGTTCCATAACGAAGTCGAAGCGCACCCGCTGCCTTTTAACCCGTTCAGCCGCAATATTTCGTTGTTTGCCAGCGCCGACTGGGCCGACCGAGTCCCGCGCGACGTGGCGCAGACCATGCGGCGGTTGGTGCAAACCCAAGTGATTGATCCGGCCGTGCGCGCTCTGCCCTGGCTTGAGGGCGATCTTCGCGTGCTTGAGGGCTAATGTCAGGGTCATCAAACCGATCCCAGCCGGATATCAAACTGTGCACGAATGGCAGTCTCTGCCGCCGAATCCAGATAGCCGGGATCAGGTTTGGCCAGAATTTCGCGCGCCCGTAGATTGGCCCGCGCCCAGGCATCTTTACGCCCCTGTTCCGACCAGGTGATTGGTGCATCGCGGTCGGCCATTTCCGGATAAAAGTAATCCCGTTCCATCGCAGCCATGGTCTGCGCTCCGCCAAGAAAATGCCCCTCGCCCATCACCGCCTCGACAATCGCATCATAACCCAGCGTGTCGTCACTCACCTCGATTCCGCGCAACGCGCGGTAGACATGGGCAAGCATGTCATTGTCCAACAGGAAGGCTTCAAAAGACACACCCAGCAGGGATGCGGTCATACCAGCGCTTTCGTAAATCAGATTGCCGCCAGCCAGCCCTGCGGCCATGGCCGAAATACCCTTTTCCATGCCATATTGTGCATCCAAAGACTTGGCATCTGTCATCGAACAGGCCACGCCAGACACCAGTCCCAGCCAATTGATCAACTGCGCCGATGCGGCATTCAGTACGCTGATTTCACCGCCACCGCCACAAAATGCCCCGGTACGAAGATCAATCACCAGTGGCCAATTTGAAAACACCATCGGATACCCCGGCGCATAGACATGCACCATCACCAGACTTGCCAGCGTTTCCGCCAGCGATTGCGCCAGAAACCCCGCCAGAGTCGCCGGGGCTGTTGCCCCGGATTGCGCGGCGGTGATGCAGCTCATCGGGATGTTATGGCGGATACATTCCAGCGCGACATCCACCGCGTCTTCTCCATAGCGCATTGGCGAAATCACCGGCGAAATATGCGCCTTGATCCATGGATGGCGCGCAAAACTTCCCGCGCCATCGGCGATCTCGACCATCTCAATAATGGGCGCGACGTTCTCGGCCACCGTGAAGGATGTGGCGACAGGTTTCGTCGTACCCTTCAAAAGCGCGAAAACCGTGTTCACATCCAGCAACAAATCGTCCGGCATATCCGTGGCAACACAACAGCGGGTGAACCAGCTGACATTCTCCAACCCATCTTGCAGACGGGTAAAGTCATAGAGGTCCTGCACAGTGGACGGGCGGTAGTCGCCGCTATCGAGATCCAAGGCCTGAACCGCTGCGCCACCGGTGCCAAAATGCACGCGGTCCCCCCCCACAGTGATCGAGCGCGCCGGGTCCCGCCCGTTCAATGTAAACTCGGATGGGGCCGCATCAATCGCCGCCGCAACCAAAGCCGGAGGAATTTGCACGCGCGCGCCATTAAGACGGGCACCCTGTGCCAATAGTTGATCACGAAGCCCATTCGGGACTTCGCCCATTCCCAGATCATCCAGCAACCGCAGCGCCATATTATAGATCGCCTGACAGTCTGCATGGCTCAGCGGAGTGTACTGCCCGCCAACTTGTCCAGGCGGACATGGGTTCACCGCGACAGGCGCGGCGCGCTGCAACAACTTCTCCCGACGGCCCGAACGGCGCTTTTTGACTGGTTTTTGGGAATTCATGAGACACTCGGTTTAAATAACCCGTTCAGCACATGTCACGCCTGCCCATTCGCGCAAGCCTGATGACATTTCATTTGGGAACAGAAATCCATAGTTTTCGATTTCCTTAATTGGCAAACGAGTATTTGCCCCAGTTGGCAGAATGGTTTTGAACTATTGATGATTTTCAACTCCGGAGACTGTCATGAAATCCACCACTCGCGTCGTTGTTATTGGCGGCGGCATCGCCGGATGTTCCACGCTTTACCACCTGACCCAGGAAGGCTGGACAGACGTGGTTCTGATCGAACGTAACGAGCTGACCAGCGGCACCACATGGCACTCTGCAGCACAGGTGACCAACTTTGGCATGAACCAGACCATGCTGGGCCTGAAATCGCATTCTATTGCCCTTTACCGCGAACTGGCGGCTGATCCGGACTATCCGGTTGGCTATCACTATGGCGACGGCGGCATTCGTCTGGCCAATACCGAAGCCCAGATGGATGGTTACCGGCATTTTGTGTCTCAGGCCGATGGCATGGGAGTCGAATTTGAAGTGATCGACGCGGCAGAATGTGCGCGACGCCACCCGTTGATCTCGACGGACAACCTTGTTGGTGGGCTGTGGGATCCACATGACGGGGATATTGACCCCGCGCAGCTATGTCAGGCACTGGCGCGACGCGCCCGCAAAGCCGAGGCCGAGGTTTACCGAAATACGCCTGTGACCGGTCTCACCCAACATCCCGATGACAGCTGGACCGTTCACACAGCGCAAGGCGACATCGACTGCGAAATCGTGGTGAATGCGGGCGGCTACCGGGTGAACGAAGTCGGGGCCATGATGGGGGTGCAGCATCCGGTTGCATCGATGGAGCATCAGTATTTTCTGACCGAAGACATCCCCGCCATTGCCGAGGCCGGGCACAGAATGCCACTGCTGCGCTGTCCGATCAGCGATTATTATTGCCGCCAAGAAAAGAACGGTCTTTTGGTGGGTTTTTATGAACAGGACTGCAAAACTTGGGGGCTCGACGGGATCGATCCGAATTTCGTAAATGCCTTGTGCCCGGATGATATCGACCGGGTGATGGACGTTCTGGAAGGGGCTTTTGCGCGCATGCCCGCCTTGCAGGAAACTGGCATTCGCACGGTGGTCAATGGCCCGATCACCTATACCATCGACGGCGCGCCTTTGGTGGGCCCGATCCCCGGCAAGCGCAACGCGTTTTGTATCATCGGCCTGCGCGCGGGCCTTGGCGAAGGCGGCGGCCATGGCTGGCTTTTGGCGCAACAAATTGTGCACGGAGAAGCTGTCTATGACACCTGGTGCCTGGATCCGCGCCGCTTTACCGGCCACGCCAATGTAGAACTCACTGCACTTAAGGCAATCGAAGACTACCAGAACGAATTCCGGTTTCATTTCCCGCATGAGCACCGCCCCGCCGGGCGCTTTGCCAAAACAACGCCCCTGACCCCGGTTCTTCAGGTCGAGGGCGCCAAATTCACCCCTGTGAACGGCTGGGAGCGGGCAGATTACTTCAAACCAACGCCGGATTTCCACGAAACCCATGGTTATCGCTTTAACGAGGCGTTTGATGTGGTCGCAGCCGAAGTCAAAGCTGTACAAAACGGCGTCGGCCTGACCGAGGTCAATGGCTTCAACCGCTTTGAAATCTCTGGCGCTGACGCGCTTGACTGGCTTGATACGATGTTTTGCGGATTTATCACCCGCAAACCGGGGCGCGTTGGCCTTGGATATATGCTGAACCACCACGGTTGCATCAAATCTGAAGCCACGATTGCCAATCTGCCGGACGGGCGCATCTGGTATGGCTCAGCCGCCGCATCCGAGTATCACGACATGGATTGGCTGACGGCCCACGCGCCCCAAGGTGTCGCGATCCGCAACCTGACCAACGACATCACCATTCTGGTTCTTGCCGGTCCCAAGGCCCGCGACGTTCTTTCGGCCACGTCACGTGGTGACTGGTCACCCTCTGCCTTCCCTTGGCTCTCGGTCCGCGAAGCCTTTATTGGCATCGCCCCCGCCGTGGTCATGGCGGTCAGCTTCTCAGGAGAGTTGGCCTATGAAATTCACGTCCCCAACGCCTCGCTCTTTGCGGCTTACTCTGCCCTGCGGGCAGCGGGCGCGGCGTACAACCTCACCCTGTTCGGAGCCCGCACGGTGGAATCCATGCGCCTCGAGAAAGGTTATCGCCACTGGAAGGCCGATCTGATCACCGAGTTTGATCCATTTGAATCTGATCTCGGGCGCTTTGTAAAAATGGACAAGCTCGATTTCATTGGCAAAGCTGCCCTGCAGGAACGCTTGAAGGCGCCATCAAACAAAACCTTCGCCACTCTCAGGCTCCAAACCTCAGATGCCCCGGCCCAACCCGGAAGTTCAATCCGTGCAGGTGGTAAGGTGATCGGCACCATCACCTCGGCGGACTGGGGTCACAGGGTTGGTGAAAACCTCGCCATGGGCTTTCTCGACAAAACTGACGCCCCTCTGACAGTGGATGTTCTTGGACAACCCGTTGTCGCAGAAATTGTAGCCCCCGCACGCTATGATCCAGCCGGTGATCTTGTACGCAGCTAGGCTTCAGCTCGCTCAAAATACTCCCGCCGGAGGGGTGCCCCGGATCGGCCTAAAGCGTGGTCGCCAGTCCCCGTGCACAGTGTTCGACAAGATCAAGTGCGCCGTCAAAGTCACGCGTGTAATAAGGATCGGGCACTTCATTCGCGTCGCTCCCGGCAGTATAATCGGTGAACAGGTGCACAGGCGTGTCATTTCCAACCGGTCGCAGGCGTTCGATATTGGCAAGGTTGGACGCATCCATGCCAATGATCAGATCAAAACGGTCAAAATCTGCGACCACAAACTGGCGCGCGCGCAGATCGGACAATTCATATCCGCGGGCGCGGGCTGCGGCCTGCATCGGACCATAGGGAGGCTCTCCAACATGCCATCTGCCAGTACCTGCGCTATCGGTTGCAACATCCGGTGCCATTAACCGAAACACCCCTTCTGCGGCTGGCGAACGGCAGATATTTCCAAGACAGACAAACAAAACTTTCATGATTTCTGTTTTCCTGCAGCGATCAACGCGTGCTGTCCGACTGTAACCACATCTGACGATCGTGCCCTTTGCAACATGGCACCCTGACGGGCAATGGCCTGAGCATAAAACTCGGCCTCCGTGCCTTCGCCAATTAAAACGACCTCTTGTCCCAACCAATAGGGACGCGTCGCAGCGAGTTCCGCTCCCATCAAAGCCCCCCATGACCGCCCCGGCGCGACATCCGCCTGTGCCAATTCGGTGGCCAGTTTTTCTGGACGGGACAAAGTGATGTCCAACCCCTTATCAAATCCTTCTTTGGAAATCACCGACAGGCTTTCCGCCAACTGCACCGTGACAAAGCTGGAAAAACTCACCACCTCGCCCGCACTTACGTGCGCCCAAAGCGTTCGCGCGCCGACCAAGCATACAACGCCGTCCCAATTGGGCCTTGCGGCAACAACACCCGCCAAAAGAACCACCTGCGCACCTGTGGCCCTGTCCGCCGGGCTTTCCTGCACCAACCCCGCGACCAAGCCCGCCACAGGTACAATCACCTTGCAGGGCACTTTGCGCGTCAGCTCACCCAGTTTCGCTGTTGGCAGTTCACTCATGTGGAGTCTCCTTTGGGTCCGTTTTCTCATGCCAGTGCCAGAGGTCAAGGCGCTTGTGGTTGGCATTGGCCCTTGCAACAATGCCCGCAACACAGGAAAACTCCAAAGGACCCCGCCAATGGCACATGATACGATCGTTATCCTCACTGGTGCCGGAATTTCTGCCGAAAGCGGGCTGGGTACCTTTCGCGACGAAGGTGGTCTGTGGGCGCAGCACCGGATCGAAGATGTCGCCACCCCCGAGGGGTTTTCGCGCGATCCCGATCTGGTGCACAATTTTTACAACGCGCGCCGCGTTCAGGCCGCACAAGCCACTCCAAATGCCGCCCATGACGCCCTTGCCCGACTGGAACGCGATCACCCCGGTGAGGTTCTGATTGTCACCCAGAATGTGGACTCTCTGCATGAAAAGGCAGGCTCCAGGAATGTTCTGCACATGCATGGGCTTTTGGCGGGCGCCCTCTGTCACACCTGCGATCATCGCTGGACAGCCCCGGACAATATGGCAAAATCAGACCCCTGCCCCGGTTGCGGCGCGCCAGCAACCCGGCCCGACGTGGTCTGGTTCGGAGAAATCCCCTATGGCATGGACCAGATCTACGCCGCACTGTCCAAAGCTGATCTCTTTGTTGCCATTGGTACTTCAGGGGAGGTCTACCCGGCGGCGGCCTTTGGACAAGAAGCCAGGCAGGCGGGCGCCCATACTGTCGAATTGAATCTTGCGCCCTCATCGCGCGTTTCAGACTTTGCCGAAACTCATTTTGGCCCTGCCACCCGTATCGTGCCAGACTGGGTCGCTCGCGAACGCGCCCGATAGCCGCCACAACGCAAACAGGCCGGGCATAACCCGGCCTGCGTTTCAACGAAGGCTCCCAACAGGAGCCCAAGGCGGAACGCGCCTTAGTTGTCCATGTTGTGATTCATCTGGCCATGCATGGCTTTGCGTTCCAGATCAACAGGCACTTCGATGGTCTTTTCACCGGCTTTTTCAAACACAAGAGTGACGCTGACCATATCTCCATGCTCCAGGGATTGGGTCAGCCCCATAAACATCACGTGATCACCACCACGCATCAGCATGTGGGTTTCACCGGCAGGAATCGCAAAGCCTTCGGGCACATGCATCATTTTCATGACGCCATCAGCGTTTTCCATATGAGTGTGCAGTTCGACCTTTTTGGCCACATCCGAGCGAACATCAATCAGCTGATCGTCTTCGTCACCGTGGTTCATAATCGCCATAAAGGCCGCGCCGGATTTGGACGACTTAGCCGACACACGTGCATAAGGGTCGTCGACCATGATCATGCTGTCGGCGAATGCTGGAACGGCAAGGAGGATAGCGGCCGCAGTTGCAGCAGCAATAGTTTTGAAGGACATCTCGTCTCTCCTGAAAATTGGGTATTGGATTATGGGTGTTAGGTATTGGAATGAACCAAAGCGGTTCAGACCAACGCAGGGGGTGCGCGGGCCGACGCTTCGACCACTCGAATCAGCTGAAACGACGCCTCATAAGTTGGCTCTGCCTTGCGTCCACGCACCTGCAGAGGCACCGCCAGGACAGGGACAGGTGCAACCGCATCCATCAGCGACAGACTAAACTCGGGGCAGATATGGGACGGACCGGTCGGATTGCCTTCGGCGTCCATCGGCGTCATCACCGGGCCTGTGCCCGTGCACAACTCCATGAAACCCGAGGCCGTGGGCATGACGCGTGCAATTGCCATGCTGTGCCCGGTCAACACCAGCACAGCCACCAGCAGAATCACGATCTGATTGCGCAGCCAAGTCATGAGGTTGATATAGACCTTCCTGCGCCGGAAGGTGAAGCGACAAAAGGAAACAGCCCCGCCTGAATTTCAGGCAGGGCCGTCTTCACTGTCCGATCGTCAAAAACTTAAGCGGTTGCCGCTTGAGCTTTCGCAATCTCTTTTTTAACTTTCAGCGCGTTGGCTGACAGTTCTTCATCTTTGGACTTCGCCATGAAGGCGTCCAAACCACCGCGGTGGTCAACAGTGCGCAGGGCAGCTGCCGAGATGCGCAGTTTTACGCCACGACCCAGAATTTCGGACTGCAGTGTCACGTCATTCAGGTTCGGCAGAAAACGGCGGCGGGTACGGTTTTTGGCGTGGCTGACATTGTTGCCAGACATAGGGCCTTTTCCGGTCAATTCGCAACGACGCGACATGGCTTCATCCTCGTTTTACTTGGTCACGGGAGATCGGCCCCCGTCAATGCAAAGGGGCGCCGACGAACAGCGCCCGTAAATTCGTTCGCGGTCATTAGGCCGAAAACCGGGGGGCGTCAAGTGATTCAGGCAAAGCTTTTTGGCAGAAGCCCGCTGTTTTCCACAAATGCCACAAGCGCCGCGACGGCTTGCGCCAAACCGCACACATTTCGGGGTATTTTCCAAAATGGCGGCATTATCTGGCCGAGATATTGAGAATTCTCAATACGCTATCTGCGGCGGCCGAAGGCGTAACGTCTCCGGTGGCCACACGCGTTTCCAATGCGGCAATCGCCTCTTTGGCCTCGCCTTGCTGCAGTCGGGCGAGCAATCCTTGTTTCACCTCTTCGTGGAACCAGAAACTTGCCTGCTGCGCACGCCTCTGATCCCAGTGCCCTGTTTCGCGCCGCCAATTGATCAGGGTTGTCATTTCTTCCCAGGCTGTCTCAAGCCCGGCCTTCTCGACAGCTGAAACCGTCATGGCTTTGGGAAAGCCTTGTGGGTCCTGTGGGCGTTTTCGCAACAGGCGCAAGGCACCCGCATAGTCGGCGCAGGTGCGCATGGCTGTGGTTTTCAGATCGCCGTCCGCCTTGTTCACCAGTATGATATCGGCCATTTCCATGATGCCGCGCTTCACTCCTTGCAATTCGTCGCCACCCGCCGGGGCCAGCAACAACAAGAACAGATCGGACATTTCGGCGACAACGGTCTCGGATTGTCCGACCCCCACCGTTTCGATCAACACCACGTCAAAGCCAGCTGCCTCGCACAGTGCCACAGCCTCGCGTGTACGGCGCGCCACGCCCCCCAGATGGGTCTGGCTGGGGGATGGGCGAATAAAGGCATTGGGATCGCGGCTGAGAAATTCCATCCGGGTTTTGTCGCCAAGGATCGACCCACCGGATCGCGCAGATGACGGGTCTACGGCCAGAACCGCAACCCGCAATCCCGAAGCCGTCAGCATCATGCCAAAGCTTTCGATGAATGTGGATTTCCCCACACCCGGCGTCCCCGACAGACCAATACGCAAGGACTGCTTTCCAGCCCCCCTCAGCGCTTCCAAAAGTTCAGAGGCCTGCGCACGGTGGTCGGCGCGTGCACTTTCCACCAGCGTAATCGCCCTTGCGAGCGCCCTTCGGTCCTGTTTCAGTATCTTGTCGCGAAAATCTGCGATATCCATCTAAGTACCTGTTCAACCATCTGCGCTTTTTGCGCCTGTCCTATAGGGTGATTACATGCCTTGCTCAGCCCCGAAAAGTCCAGAGCGCGACAGATGCAGACCGCATTTTAGAAAACTTGCGCTGCAATGCGCCGCAGCGCTTGTGCTTGGCACGTTGCCCGCCAAAGCGGATCAACTGTGGTCCGTGCACGGGTTTGGCATCAAAGTTGGCGAAATGCAGGTGCGCATGGCGCAAACCGGTGAAACCTACAAAGGCAGCGGCAGTTTTCGCACCACCGGACTGGCCGGGGTTCTGGCCCGGATTCATTTTGACGTTTCCGCCAAAGGCACGCTGACAGGGGACATGCTGCGCCCCAAAGCCTACAAAGGCAGCATCAACACCGGAAAGCGCAAATCGCAGACCACTTTGGAGTATTCCACCGGCATCCCCCGTAAGACCGCAGGCAAAGATGCACCCGCCGTTCCGATTGATCCTGATCGCCTGAACGGTGCGATCGATCCGATGACAATGATGTGGCTGACACTGCGCGACAGCGAAGCTCCCACATGCGTCTTTGATCAGACCCAGTTTGACGGCACACGCCTGACCGCCATTCGCCTGACCAGACGTGAAGACGACGATGACGATATCATTTGTCACGGCAGCTATGATCGGCTTGGCGGGTATTCGCAGGCCGAACTGGATGAGATGTCGACCTCGCCCCTGTCGATCACATACCGCAAGTCTGGCGACACATGGCGCACCGTGCGGGTCTATGTGCGCACCCGTCATGGTCCGGCGACATTGCACCGGCGCGATTGACCTCATGACAACGCTTCCCATTCATGACGCGCTTGACCCGCTGATCGCTGCCTTGCGAAGCCGGGGACGCGCTGTACTACAGGCCCCGCCTGGTGCCGGAAAGACCACTGTGGTGCCTTTGACCATGTTGGACGCCAAGCTGACGGATGGCAAAATTCTAATGCTCGAACCACGCCGGCTGGCCGCCCGCGCGGCCGCTGAACGCATGGCGCAGACCTTGGGCGAGAAACCTGGTGATACCGTGGGCTACCGGGTGCGTGGAGAAAGCCGGGTCGGCAAAAATACCCGCATCGAAGTTGTCACCGAAGGCATCCTGACCCGCATGATCCAAACAGATGCGGAATTGTCTGGCATCGGTGCAGTGATCTTTGATGAATTTCACGAACGCTCCCTGAATGCTGATCTTGGTCTTGCGCTCTGCCTTGAGATCGCGGGCGCACTGCGGGACGATCTGATGCTCCTGGCGATGTCTGCCACGCTGGACGCCGCCCCGGTTGCCGCGCTCATGGGCGACGTTCCGGTCATCACTTCGCAAGGGCGCAGTTTTCCAGTTGTGACCCGTTGGCTGGATCGCCCGTTGGACAAAAAGGAACGGCTTGAGCAGGCTACGGCACGCCTCGTTACTCAGGCGATTGCCGAAACGGACGGCGGGGTTTTGGTTTTCCTGCCCGGAGAAGGTGAAATTCGCCGCACGCAGTCTTTGCTGAAACTGCCCGCTGACTGTCACATCCACCCGCTCTATGGTGCGATGCCATTCAAGGATCAGCAGGCCGCAATCCGTCCCATTGATCAGGGCCGCAAAGTGGTTTTGGCCACATCCATTGCCGAGACCTCACTGACCATTCAGGACGTTCGCGTGGTTGTGGACGCAGGTCGGGCCCGTCGCGCGCGGTTTGATCCGGGCTCTGGCATGTCACGGCTTGTCACGGAACGGGTAACACGCGCCGAAGCCACGCAACGCCAAGGGCGTGCAGGACGTGTCGCCGAGGGCACCTGTTACTGTCTCTGGACCAAAGGTGAGGAAGGCGGGCTGTTGCCGTTTCCACCTGCCGAAATTCAGGCCGCTGACCTGACCGGGCTGGCATTAGAATTGGCACTGTGGGGGACGACCCCGGAGGATCTGGATTTTCTGACACCCCCCAACACTGGCACCTATAGCGAGGCACAAAATGTCCTAAGGATGTTGGGAGCGCTGGACGACGACAACCGGATCACCGCGCACGGAAAGCAATTGGCGACGACACCGGTACACCCCCGCTTGGCGCATATGTTGGCTGTGGCCGGAAAACAGGCCGCCCCGGTAGCAGCCCTGTTGGCCGCCCGTGATCCGCTTGGACGGGGTGTGCCAATTGACCTGTCTTTGCGACTTGAAGCGCTGAAAGACCTGAAAGTCTTTAATGATAGATATTCCTATGTCGTGAACCGCGCCGCGTTGCATAGCATCCGCGATGAAGCCAAACGGCTGACCCGCAACGCACCTGACAAACCCGCTCTAAGCCCAGGCGAAATGGTTGCCCTGGCCTATCCTGACCGCGTGGGTAAGCGGCGCGACACCAAAGAACACCGGTTTGCCCTGTCAGGCGGCAAGGGCGCCATCGTTGAGGACGGCGAAGGCATGGGATCCGCTACCTATCTCGTGGTGGCAGACACCGACGGCAATCCGCGTGAAGCGCGCGTGCGCCTTGCAGCTCGGCTTACGTTTCAGGAAATTCGCGACCTTTTCGCCGACCATTTGCAGTGGCATCACCACTGTGCATGGTCCAAACGAGACCGACAGGTACAAGTGCGTCAGCAAGAGCGCTTTGGTGCGCTGGTCCTTCAGGACCGCAACTGGAAAGACGCACCAGATGACGTGATCGCACAAGCCATGCTGGACGGTGTGCGCGATCTCGACATAACGCTTTCTGCGCCTGCACGTCGCTTTGTCGCGCGGGTCGAATTGTTGCGCGAGGCGGGCCATGATCTACCCGATATGTCGCCAGAGGCTTTGATGGACACGATCTCTGATTGGCTTTTGCCACATCTGCGTGGTGTGAAAACCGCCGATCACTGGAAACGTTTTGATCTGCTGGCCCCATTGCGCGCAAGGCTTGATTGGAACCAGATGCAACTGGTGGATCAAAAGGCGCCCGCCCATTTCACCACGCCATTGGCGCGAAAAATCCCGATAGACTACTCTGGTGAGCACCCTGAGATCACACTACGGCTGCAAGAAATGTTCGGACAAACACAGCATCCCGTGGTGGGCCACACTCCGTTGCGTGTAACGCTGTTGTCACCCGCCGGACGTCCAGTTCAGACCACGATGGACATCCCCGGTTTCTGGGCGAGTTCTTATGCCGATGTGCGCAAAGATATGCGTGGACGTTACCCCAAACACCCTTGGCCCGAAGACCCGACACAGGCCGATCCAACTCTGCGCGTAAAACGCCGAAGCACGTGAAATTCCTTAGAAAATAGGGACGTGACTTGCAAATTTGCCTGAACCAGCGTATATACTTAACACCGATAACGAAAAAAATAACGACGAGAAGAGCGGTATAATCAAATGACAGATGCACTTAGAAACGCGCTGACCAGCGTGGTCGGCCCCCTTTTGCGCCGCCCAAAACGGCTTCAGGTTGCGGCGATTTGCTATCGTTCCGAAAGTGCCGGAAAAAAAGTGTTGCTGATCACCAGCCGCGACAGTCGGCGTTGGGTTGTTCCCAAAGGCTGGCCGATGGATGGGTATGACGCCCCAGGCGCCGCAATGCAGGAAGCTTGGGAAGAAGCAGGCGTTGTTGAGGGCAATATCAACCGCGAGCCGGTTGGCACTTACGATTATGACAAGCAACTCGACAATGGCGCCGAAGTGCCCGTCGAAACCACCGTGTTTACGGTCGAAGTTAAAAGGCTGGAAGACGAGTTTCCTGAGGCCTCTGAGCGCGAGCGCAAATGGGTGTCGCCGCAGGAAGCTGCTCAGCTTGTGGAAGAGCCGGGCTTGCAGGAAATACTGCGACAATTGTGACAGTTTTCTGAACGTTTTTTAACAGCCCTGTTGCCCCGACTCGATTTCCGGTTTACCGCGACGTCGAGTTAAGGGGATGCTGGCTGATGACTTCGGAACAACCTGGGAAAAACTGGTCCACACTGGACAAAGACCTCAACAAGATTTCCAACTTTGAATATGCGACTGCCTATGTGGCACGCCCTATGGTTGGGCTTGGAATTGCGTTACTTTTCATCATCATAGCTGCTTTTGCCGCCGGTCTGTTTTTTGGTGATTTCCCCTCCAACATGGTTGTGATCGCAGCCGCAGCAGTTGGCGCCTATATGGCGATCAACATTGGCGCGAACGATGTCGCCAACAACATGGGCCCGGCTGTTGGGGCAAATGCGCTGACAATGGGTGGTGCGATTGCCATTGCCGCTTTCTTTGAAAGTGCTGGGGCACTTTTGGCAGGCGGAGACGTTGTGTCGACCATTTCCAAAGGCATCATTGACCCTGCTGGCATTGCCAATGCGCGCGTCTTTATTTGGGCGATGATGGCCGCTCTGATTTCGTCTGCAGTCTGGGTTAACATGGCGACTTTTGTCGGCGCGCCGGTCTCGACCACGCACTCGGTTGTGGGTGGTGTTATGGGGGCTGGCATCGCCGCTGCCGGATTTGCCGCCGTGAACTGGCCGACAATGGGCAAGATTGCCGCCAGCTGGGTGATTTCCCCGGTTCTGGGCGGGGCAATTGCCGCCGGATTTCTGGCCTTCATCAAGGCCTATATCATCTATCAGGATGACAAGATTGCCGCCGCACGCCGCTGGGTTCCCGTTTTGATTGCCATCATGGCAGCAGCATTTTCGGCCTATCTGGCGCTCAAAGGCTTGAAGCGCATCATCAAGATCGACATCCAGACCGCGCTGTTAATCGGCCTTGGCATCGGTGCGTTGACCTATTTCATCTCCAAACCGCTGATCCGCCGACAATCCGAAGGGCTGGAAAATCGCAACAAATCTCTCAAGATTCTGTTCGGCATTCCACTGGTATTTTCTGCCGCGCTATTGTCGTTTGCACACGGCGCCAACGATGTCGCCAACGCGGTTGGCCCGCTTGCTGCGATTGTGCATGCGTCCGAGTTTGGCGATTTTGCCGCCAAAGTATCGATCCCATCCTGGGTGATGATTATCGGAGCGTTTGGGATTTCCTTTGGTTTGTTTCTGTTTGGCCCCAAGCTGATCCGCATGGTGGGTGAACAGATCACCAAACTGAACCCTATGCGCGCTTACTGTGTGGCACTGTCGGCCGCGATTACCGTTATCGTCGCGTCCTGGTTGGGCTTGCCGGTGTCGTCCACACACATCGCCGTGGGTGGCGTGTTCGGGGTTGGCTTTTTCCGCGAATGGCACGCGGAGCGTCGCCTGCGCAAATCTGCACAAGCCCGTCCTCAGGCCAAGCGTATTGCGTCAGAAGAGCGCCGCCGACGCAAATTGGTGCGCCGCAGTCACTTTATGACCATCGTCGCCGCATGGGTCATCACCGTGCCCGCCGCCGCGATCATGTCGGCTGTGATCTTCCTGGTCTTAAACAGCGTCGTCGCTTAAACGAAAAAGAGGCGCTATGCAGCGCCTCTCCTTTCTTGCATCGGCTTCACCGGTGGTTACGCGGACCATGGCCCGTGGTGTTTTCCCGGTTGATCAACTCGCTCAAACCCATGCGCGCCAAAGAAATCACGCTGGGCCTGAATGAGGTTGGCGGTGCCACGTGCATGACGCAGGCTGTCATACCAAGCCAAAACCGCGCTTAATGCAGGGGCTGGCAAACCAGCCACCACAGCCGCCGACACCACCCTACGCAAGGCCGGAATGCCTTTGGCCAGTCTTTCGGCCATCACGGGCGCTAAAATCAGCGCCCGTGATGGCGGGTCGGCGCGAATGGCATCCGAAAGATCATCCAACAAAGCTGAGCGTATGATGCATCCTGCGCGCCAGATTTCAGCGATCCGTGCCAAATCAAGGTCCCAGGCAAACTCGTCCGAAGCGGCCTGCATCACCGCGAACCCTTGGGCATGGGCCAATATTCGAGCCGCTTCAAAGCCCAGCGCCATATCCTGCCCTGAGGGTTTTTCGTATCCGATCTCCCCGCCTTCCAGAGTATCAGAGGCGGCGATCCGCAAGTCTTTGTCAGCCGACCATCCACGCGCGCCAACTGCCGCTTCGATCCCATTCGCCGATTGGCCAAGCTTAAGGGCTTCAATCACTGTCCAGCGCCCCGTGCCCTTTTGGCCCGCGCGATCTTCGATTACATCCACCATGGCAGACCCTGTTTCAGGGTCGACAGCAGCTAGAACCTCGCCAGTGGCTTCAATCAAATAACTGCGCAATGGACCATCGTTCCACTTGCAAAACTGCGCGCCGATCCGAGCGGCATTCCAGCCATCACCATCCCTCAACAGGCCGTAAACCTCTGCAATCATTTGCATATCGGCATATTCAATACCGTTGTGTATGGTCTTGACAAAATGACCTGCCCCGTCAGGGCCCAGATGATCCACACAAGGCGCGCTCTGAAACTTTGCCGAGATCGCCTCGGCCATGGGGCGCAATTGTTGCCAGCTATGCGCTGTGCCACCAACCATCATCGACGGTCCAAATCGCGCGCCCTCTTCGCCGCCAGAGACACCCATACCGACGAAATGCAGCCCCTTGCCTTCGAGTTCTGAAAACCGGCGCCGAGTGTCGTTGAAATCGGCATTCCCACCGTCAATGATCGTGTCTCCCGCCTCTAACAAAGGCGCGATCACACCGATCATTTGATCCAAGGGCGTTCCGGACGGGATCATGAACAAGATGACTCTGGGTGTTTTCAGAGACAAGACAAAGTCTTCAAGCGTCTCGCAGGGCTGAATACTCGGGCCCAGCGCACCGGCCTCTGTGATGAAATCCGAAATCCATGGAAGTTCGCGGTTGCTGACGGCAACCCGGAAACCATGCTCGGCAATATTCAACGCCAAGGCGCTGCCCATCGTGCCCAACCCATAGACCCCGATATCCGCCTTTGTCATGAGGCTGTGTTCCCGCGCTTTTAACGTTAGTCACAATGTTGCGACGGAATGCGGAAGGTCGCAACCCTGTTGTCATTTCAGGGTCGTATTTCATGTGCCATCAACCCCGGCGAGCGCTCTTCTTTGGCCTCGACTTCACGAACAAGCTGCGCCACGCGTTTGTTGATTGGGGTCTTAATTTTTTCTTTGTTCCCCAATTCAACAATCACGCCCTGTAATTCTTCAACCTCGGTTCTGCGGCCCATTTCAAGATCGTCCCACATTGAACTGCGCGCATGCGGGTCGATCGTCAGCATGGCGCGTGCCACACGGTTAAACAGCGGCGAAGGCAATCGGAGGATTTTGGGCAAAAAGCGAATTGGCATCCGGGTGGACATCGGCGGTACGGCCCGAATGCCCGCAGCTTCAAGCACTCTCAGCGCCTCTCTGATCTGGTCAGACATCAGGCGACGCCAGACCATACTGTTCAATTCTTCTTTAAGCGTCAAACCTGACAGGGCAATCAATGCGTTGTTCAGATTTACGATCAGCTTCCCCCACTGCAATTCGGTCATGGATTTACGCTCGTGAAACGCGAGACCCTGAACGCTCAGATGACGCGCCAGATGATTGGGCCCTTTTTCAATGACGATGTCTCCGCTTGTGCCCCTATGAAAACGGCCGCCTTCGATGGCCGCAACGCTGAACGGCACCATCCCGGCCCGCACATCTAGGTCGGGCAGCAATTCCTTGAGAACACCGGCATTGCCGATGCCGTTTTGCAGGCTGACGACAATTGTATCTTTGCGCGCGTGTCGGCGTATCAGGTGGCCCATTTCCTCGGTGTCACCGCTTTTGACAGTCACCAGAATGACGTCTGCCTTTTCAAGGCAGGCCGGGTCACTGGCCAAGGCAAACAAATCCGGCGACAGGTCTTCGTCCAGCCCCTGAAAGTCCGTCAGGTTAAGGCCCTGGCGCAACAATTCTTCGGCCATTCTTGGGCGCAGTAACAGAGTTACGTGATGCGCTCCGCGTGCAAGCATCCCGCCAACGAAACACCCAACGCTGCCTGCGCCTGCAACCACAATATGTGGAGTATTCCCCCGGCTTCCCGAAGCTCCGTCCATCCAAAATTCCCCAAAAACTCACGCAAGAGTCACGCATTCATTTCAAAGAAAACCAGAAAACTCGTTAACAACAGGATACTCACGCCCCAAAGGCTGTGGCCCTCAGAATGCGTAAAGATTGAGGCAATATTGTGTCTTTAGAATCGAAATTTGGCCGTCTCTTCGGCAAATTTTGCAAAGCTTTTCGGCAAACACCCCTCCTGTTTCAGAGAGGTGTTTCCTGGCTGCTTTGCAACAATACGCGGGTCTACTTACTCAAGCACCAGCGCATGACCGCTTTTTGCGCATGCAGACGGTTTTCGGCCTCGTCGAATATCACCGAATGTGGGCCATCCATGACAGCGCTGGTGGCTTCCTCATCACGGTGCGCTGGCAGGCAATGCATAAACAATGCGTCTGGCTTTGCATGGTGCATCAGAGCCTCGTCAACCTGATAAGGGCGCAACTGGTTATGACGACGTTCGCGTGCTGACTGGGAATCATGCATGCTGACCCAAGTGTCCGTCACCACCAGATCGGCACCCTCAACCGCAACCTGAGGATTGCGTTCAATCTCGACTTTCACCCCTTTTGAGCGCGCCAATGTGACAAACTCTTCCTCAGGGTCCAACACTTCGGGGCCGGTAAAGGTCAGATCAAATCCGAACTGGCCAGCCGCATGCAGGAACGACGCACAAACGTTGTTACCGTCACCCGACCACACCACTTTTTTGCCAGCAATTGGCCCGCGGTGTTCTTCAAAGGTCAGAATGTCCGCCATAATCTGACAGGGGTGCGTCCGGTCTGTCAGGCCGTTGATCACCGGCACATCGGCATATTCTGCCAGTTCCAGCAGCACCTGCTCTTCAAAAGTTCGGATCATGATCAAATCAACATAGCGGCTTAGAACTTGTGCGGTATCAGCAATGGTTTCGCCGTGTCCCAGCTGCATTTCCTTGCCGGAAAGCACCATGGTTTGCCCGCCCATCTGGCGCACGCCCACATCAAAAGACACGCGCGTCCGGGTCGATGGTTTTTCAAAGATCAACGCAACCATGTGATCTTTCAGCGGCAGATCATCATCCAGAGCCCCCTTAGGGCGACCATTGCGCGCATTTTTGATGGATTTGGCGCTGTCGATGATGCCCCGCAGATCAGCGGCATCAGTTGTGTGAATATCAAGAAAATTGGCCATCGGGATTAATCCTTGTTCGCCGCGACCTGCGCCGCCGCGTTGTCGAGCCTGCTGACAGCCTCGGAAATTTCGTCATCGGTGATGTTCAAAGGTGGCAAAATGCGCACCACATTGTCGGCGGCCGGTACGGTGATCAGCTCAGCATCATAAGCCGCGTTCACCACATCCGTGTTAGGGGCATAGCATTTCAACCCTAACATCAGCCCAGTGCCACGAACCTCTTCAAACAGGTCTGGATACGAGGCCACCAGCCCTTCAAGTTTCTGACGGAATAGGCCGGCCTTTCGGTTCACATCCGCAATAAACTCAGGCGTCGCCACCGTGTCCATCACTGCGCAGCCAACCGCACAGGCCAAAGGATTGCCACCATAGGTCGATCCATGCGTGCCCGCGGTCATACCGCTAGCCGCTTCTTCACTGGCCAAAACAGCCCCAAGGGGAAACCCGCCGCCGATGCCTTTGGCCACCATCATGATGTCAGGTGTGATCCCGGCCCATTCATGGGCAAACAGCTTTCCTGTTCTGCCAACCCCGCATTGGACTTCGTCCAAAATCAGCAAAACATTGTTTTCTTTGCAAATATGCGCCAGCTCGCGCAGGTCGTCATCGGCAATTGGGCGAATGCCCCCTTCACCTTGCACGGGTTCAATGATCACTGCTGCGGTCTCATCGTTGATCGCATCATTCACCGATGCAATATCGCCCCACGTGAGGTGTTTAAAACCGGGCAACAGCGGTCCAAAACCTTTGGTCAGCTTCTTGCCGCCCGCAGCCGCAATCCCAGCCGATGACCGGCCATGGAAGGCACCATCAAAGCCAATGATCTCAACCTTTTCAGGCTGACCTTTGTCATACCAGTACTTGCGCGCCATCTTTACGGCCAACTCACACGCCTCGGTGCCCGAGTTGGTGAAAAACACCGTGTCGGCAAAGGTGTTATCCACCAGCTTGTCCGCCAAAGCCTGTTGTTCAGAGATGTTGTAAAGGTTCGACACATGCCACAGCTTGCCCGCCTGCGCGGTCAGAGCCTCAACCAAAATCGGGTTGGCATGCCCCAGAACATTCACCGCAATCCCGGCCCCAAGGTCCAGAAAACGTCGGCCATCTGCTTCGATCATCCAAGAGCCTTCGCCTTTGACAAAGGTCAAAGGGGCGCGGGTATAGGTCGGTAGAACAGAAGGGATCATAGTCCGGTCCTCATATAGGAAGCCCCGTGGTTGCCCCACGTGGGCGATCAAGTCAATAATTTGAGAATGAAGTGCGCCCATCCGGCGCGGTTTTTTAGGAAACTCGCTGCGCTATGAGCGCACCAAATCGTATCGCAGCCGGTTTATCGGCGTCGATTGCATCGCAGGCGTCGGAGGCCTTTTTGAGCGAAAGTGGTTTCCATGACGCCTCTCTAGCGATGCAATTTGCGCTTGAGAACCCCCTAAATTCTCGATCAGGTCTTTGACCTTGCAACACCGCCACACCCACGTCAAAAGCTCGCACTATGGTTCACCCGCCTCAAAACCCAGCCCTTGCCGCGGCTTTAACCGTTGCAGCGTCGGCCTTTGCCGCTGGCACCACGTTGCTGGCCAAGGCTTTGGGTACAGACGCACTTGGCCCTCCATTGCATGCACTACAAATCAGCCACGGCCGGTTTTTGTTCGCTTTTATTGCGATATTCAGCGCCGCATTGATAATGCGACCTGCTTTTACGCGGCCAAGCTGGGGTTGGCATCTGGGGCGCTCAACACTGGGTTGGCTGGGTGTCACCATGATGTTTGCCGCCGCCGCCTTTATCCCCTTGTCTGATGCCACCGCAATCAGCTTTCTCAACCCTGTGTTTGGCATGCTGTTTGCCATTCCCTTTCTCGGGGAGCGCATTGGACCATGGCGGTGGGGCTCTACCGCAATCGCTTTGATCGGCGCTTTCGTTCTCATGCGTCCCGGTGCGGGTGCACTTCAGATTGGCGCGCTGATCGCCGTGGCCTCGGCGCTGTTTCTTGGGGCCGAAGTGATCTTCATCAAACTGTTGTCGGGTAAGGAAACGCCGTTCCAAATTCTTTTGGTGAACAATGCTTTGGGGTTGGTGATCTCCAGCATCGCCACCGTAATTGTCTGGCAATCTCCAACGTCGGCACAATGGTTGGCACTGGCAGGCATTGGCATTCTGATGGCATCGGCACAAACTTGTTTCGTTAATGCCATGCGCATGGCCGACGCCAGCTTTGTTGCACCCTTCTTTTACTGTGCCTTGGCCTTTGCCGCGTTTTACGACGCTGCCGTCTTCCACGTACTCCCAGACAAGATCAGCATTGCAGGTGCCACCCTGATTCTGGCCAGCGCTGGCATTCTGGCCTGGCGCGAAACGCGCAATCGCTAACAGCTTCACTTTTTCAAAAATGCTCACAGTAGTAGGTATGGTGGAAACGCCACAAAGGCGGGTTTCTCAGTGACTTAGCTTTTCAACCGATAGCCGCGCTTCATCATCGCCCAGGCCACCCAACACAGGCCCAGCGTCGCCCCACCGACAACCGCCAGCCCAAGCACGGGTGAGCCGTCCGACACACCAATCACCCCATATCTGGCCCCATCAATCAGATAGAAGATCGGGTTAAATCGCGTGATCACCTGCAGCACTGGCGGCAACGCCGTCACTGAATAAAACGTGCCCGACAAAAACGCCAAAGGTGTCACGATGAAATTAGTAATCGCTGCCATCTGATCGAACTTGTTGGCGAAAATACCTGCGATGATCCCGACCGCTCCCAAAAAGGCGCCGCCCAGAAGAACAAAAATCAGCGCCCACAAGGGATGGGCAACGCCGATCCCCAGAAACACCCAAAGCCCCAGACATATTGCAACCGCCACAAACAGCCCGCGCACCACGCCACCTGCCAAATACCCCAGAACCATTTCCAGTGGCGCAAGGGGGGGCATCAGCGTGTCGACAATATTGCCCTGCACTTTGGAAATAACCAAAGACGACGACACATTGGCAAAACTGTTCTGGATCACTGTCATCATCAAAATCCCTGGTGCCAGAAATTCGATAAACGGGACCCCCATGACCTCGCCCCGGCGCGATCCCACCGCAATCGTAAAGATCATCAGGAACAAACCGGCGGTCACCAACGGTGCCAAAAGGGTCTGTGTCCACACCACTACAAACCGGGTGATTTCGCGGCTGGCAAGCGTGTAAAGCCCCAACCAGTTCACCCGACCAAAGCGGCGCACACCCATTTCAAGCTGATTCATGGCCTCAAGCCCCCGTTTCGCTGATTCTCTGCCTTGTAACTCGGACAAGGGTGACTAAAATAGGCCCCTGACCAAGAAATGCGTGACGGCTCGCTACGGGCCGTTTTTTAATTGGGGAACATTGAATGTCCTGGACCGACGAACGCGTAGAGTTGTTGAAGAAGATGTGGGGCGAGGGCCAGTCGGCCAGCCAGATCGCCAAAGAGCTGGGTGGCGTGACCCGCAACGCTGTGATCGGCAAGGTGCACCGCCTTGGCCTGTCCAACCGCGCGACCACCACCAAGGCTGACGCCAAGCCCAAAGCAGACCCAAAGCCTAAGGCAGCCCCCAAGCCAAGGGCCGCGCCCAAAGCGGCGGCCCCCAAGGCGGAGCCCAAACCGGAACCGGTTGCGGCCAAACCTGCGATGTCAGCAGCGCGTCGGGCGATCATTCCCGCAGGCCAGCCCCTGCCACCGCAACCTTCGGCCAATGAAATCAGCCCCGAAGCGCTTGCCAAAGTGAGCGAGATTGAAAAATCAGCCAAACGGTTGTCGCTGATGGAATTGACCGAGCGCACTTGCAAGTGGCCTGTTGGCGACCCTGCCACAGATGATTTCTGGTTCTGCGGCTTGCCAGTCAAGGCTGGCAAACCCTATTGCGAAGCCCATGTTGGCGTTGCCTTCCAACCAATGAGCGCGCGACGCGATCGCAAACGCTAACTTGTCGGCATCAGCCGACACATAATAAACCAGCAAACCCCATGGCCTTCAGGCTGTGGGGTTTTCCTTTGGATTACGTTCTCTGTCGGCATCAAAATGCGCACGCAATGTATCTGCGTGGGCAAAAAACGCCTCGCGCACTTCAGCCGAGTATGGATTGGCCACCTCGATCGCGTGCAGCACCGTGGGCGGGTCATCTTTCACCATCCCCACCGCCTCTCGCAAAAGGTCGAAACTCGCCGTGGTCATGCGCTCGGGCAAGGGACCAAGGCCCACCAGAACTTTGGCAATCAGATGTGTCAGCCCTTGCACCATCGCGGCCTCACGATCATGCGCCTCAGCACATTCCACAATCACTTTGAGTCCGAGTCGCCGCAGAACTCTGGCAACCGACCTGAGCCGTTGCCCCCGTACAGGGCACAGCACCACTTTATGCCCCTCCACACCATCTTTTGCACTTTGCGGCCCAAACAAAGGATGCGTAGCAACAATGTCGACATGATCCGGCAAAAGCTCCTGCATGATGGCAACAGGCTCAACCTTGACCGATCCCACATCCAAAACCAGAGTGCCGGGGCTGAGTAGAGGCGCCAAAGTGGTGCAAAGATGATGCAAGCGCGCCACAGGCACTGCCATCACAACAACATCCAACCTGGCCACATCTGCAAGCGTCCCCATCCGGCACAGACGCCCGTCCGGCAGGGTCGCCTGGACATAGCCGGGATCACATACCGTCAGGTCAAAGTGGTCCACCAAGGTTGCTGCCACCAATCGGCCAAAGGCACCAAAGCCAATCAGGCCAAGACTTGGCCTTGCTGTATCTTGTTTATCAATACCCATCACGGGGTTCCCTTGCCATAAGGGCCGCGTGTCTTTCGGGATGATTTGCCTCGTTGCTCAACCTCCGGCCACGCGGCGGTTGAACATGCTTAAAGCCCCGCCACCTATGTGGTCAGGGGATAATAGACTGTGCTGATAAGGCGTTTCAGTGTCATGGGCACGGAGGTCTCACAAATGGAGCCGTTCTGTCAATAGGGTGCGCCTTCGTGCAAATCGATCCGGCGCACGTAAAGCGCAGCCAACAAACCCGCAAAGGACGAAATCAACATAATGACCAACAAAAGCCAGGCGGCATTACCCGGAGACAGCAACGTTCCGGCCAAAGACGTCAAAGCGGCGCCTCCGGCCATCATCAACGCACCAGACAACCCCGAAGCACTGCCTGCCAGTCTGGGCCGTACCGACATGGATCCGGCGTTGGCCGCAGGCAAAGTTAAACCGTTGCCCATGCCCACCAGAACCACAGCGCCAAAATAGGTCGGCACTTCAACCACACCTATCAAAACAAACAGCAATCCAGCCAGCAGCCCTGCACAGGCGGTCAACCTGCCAATAATCATCATCGTTGTCAGCGAAAACCGCGTCGACAATCGCCCCGAGAGAAAATTGCCAAAGGCAAACCCGCCGGTGATTGAGCCCATGCCCAACCCCAGTTGCGCGGTTGTCAAATCGAATTCGGTTGTCGAAACCAGCGCAGCACCCCCTAAAAAAGAGTAAAACGCGCCCACGGAAAACGCCAAACACAACGAATAGCCCCAGAACCGACGTGACCGGATCAACTCGGGGTAAGCCAGAAACTGTTTGGTAAAGGTCTCCGACGGCGTGAGATTAGTTTCGCCCAGATCGACCCAGACCAGTGCCAACAGCCCCACCCCCATAAAGGAAAAGGCCAGAAAAGACGCGCGCCATCCGAACCACTGATCCAACAGGCCACCAAAGCTGGGCCCGAGAAACGGCGCAATGGCCATCACCATGGCGATATAGCCCAGAATGCTGGCCGCCTGTTGAGGTGGCGCAATATCACGCACCACCGCCCGGCTGAGCACTGAGCCGGAAATCACCGCCCCCTGAAGCACGCGAAAGGTCAGAAACCACCAAAAATCCTGGGCCAGCAAGCACCCTAAAGAGGCAAGGCAAAACAACACCAGCCCCACCAAAAGAACAGGTCGACGCCCATACCGATCCGACAACGGTCCAAAAATCAGCTGTAGAACAGAAGTGACGGCGAGGTATCCTGCGACCGTTAAATTGACCAAGGCATAGTCCACGCCGAAATCATCCGCCATATGCGCTAGTGACGGCAGAAACATATTCAATGTCAGAATGGAAATCGCTGTCAGCAAGATCAGCGTGGCCATGCGTGGCGGGGTTTGCGCCGCGCCTAGCATTGAAGGGTTCGCACGGTCAGTCGCCCCCGCCCAACAGGTCCAGCAATTTATCCTTCACCTCGTCTTCCAATTTGTCCTGAATGGCCTCTTCGGTCGACCGCTCATCGTCTGGCGCAAGGTTTAATTCTTCATTCAGTTTGTCCTTCAACGCTGCATCGGCCTCGTCTTTCAGCTTTTCTTTCTCGGCTTCCAGATCAACCCCCAGGGCCTTGTCCAATTGTGGGCGAATGCTCGGGTCATCCCAGCTGCCTTTGACAAGCACCGGAATGGCCAGCCCCTGGTCGTCTGACGATCGGATTTGTGGGGTGAAGAGGTAGTCAATCGTGCGCGTGCCCAGCCCCACAACACCTTCCCCCTTGGCAATCACGCTTGGCAACTCCAGCAGCAGGTCGTCATTGCTGAGCACGCCTTTTTCAATCACCGCCGTGCCGGTCAACGCGTCAAACACCGTGGTGCCGCCTCCCGGGATGCCGCGCAATAACCTGTCCAGATCAATACCCGCTATTGTGCCCTGCCCGACTTTGACCGATGCATCCCCTTTCAGGGAATTCATGATGGCGTGTACTGACTGGCCGACACCCAGAAACGAAAAGTCCACGGCGGCTTTGCCCGAAAACCGCGAGATTTCCATTGTGTCCTTGAGAACGCTTTTCAACTCAACCCCGGCCACTTTCATCTTGCCACCCACCGACAGACCACTGCGGTTATTGGCGACAAACTGTCCCGTCACCTGCCCCTCATAGGCGTTCAACTCATTGAGCAAAAACACAGCCCGCGAATTGTCAATCTTGACCACCATGCGTGAGCGACCAAATTTCAGGTTCCCCAGATCGATCGCCTCAGCTGCCAAAGCAATCTCACCATCAATCGCCGCCAGACCGCTGGCATCGATGGCCGCTTTGGACCATCCGGTATCCCCGCCATCGGACTGCGCGTCTCCCCCGCTGTTTCCAAAGGCGCTAAGGTCCAGTTTTCCGGCCACAAATTGCGCTGTCACCACCGGTTTTCTGCCCGCCGTGGCCACATCCGCTTGCGCGCTCAACGAATTACCCAGGGCCGTCAGGCTGCCTTCGCGCAATGTAAACCGCCCGTCCTTGGTATAGGTGATCTGGCCGCGCATCGACGCAGGGCCAGCAATCCCAGCCGCAGGCAAGCCCAAAGCCGCCATCAGCTTGTCCGGATTGGGCACCGACGCATCCAGCAGCCCGCCCAGTTGAGGTGCAATGCCCGCGCGCCCGTCAAATGTCACTTTGGCACCGGCGGCCTGCATTTCAGCCACAACACCGGCCACCTGACCGTTCATCAACGCCTCAAGATCATTCACCGTGGCAGTCACCGTCACCGCGTCATCCGCCGGGCGCAGGGTCAGCGAAATCTTCGCAGGCTTGCGTGGATCGGGCCATTTCAGCTGAGCATCCACATCCGCAATCTCAAAGCTTTCGCCGCCATGATCAACATAGCGCAACCGGGCGTCGCGGATTTTCAGGTTTTCAAGAATTAGCGCGCCGCCTGACTCGTTTTGCCCAGCCCCCGCCGGAGCCGCAGAGGCAGCCTCATTGCCAAACAGCTCCCAATTGGCGCGTCCGTCTTTGGCAACCTCAAGCAATACATCCGGTTTGACCGCTTCAATCCGTGTGACACGAATGTCTCCGCCAATCAGGCTCATCACATCGACGCCAATCGCGGCACTTTCGGCACGAAACATCGGCCCCGCGTCGGACCACTCCGCATTGCTCAGGCTCACCGGCCCCGTGGCCACGCCAAACACCGGATACCAGCTGATCCCGACCTTACCGTCAAACACCAGATCACGACCTGTATAAGACTTCACCTGATCTGCTGCGATCCGCGCAATCTTTTCACCCGGCAGGGCAATCACAAGAACCACAAGGCCGATGACCAAAGCCACGACCACCATCAACAAAATCCGGATCAAACGCATGGGAACCCTCAACAATACTGCTCAGGATCAGCCTAGCCTCCTGCAGGGCAAAGGCGCAATGGCCATGCGCTCAACTGTGGGTGAGATATGGTCTGTCTCCTTCCGCCCTATGAATCTTTGCTTTCACCTTCCCCATCCCCTATACGGCCCGCCATGACCCAGAACCCGCCAGACCTTCGCCCCGACCTCGCCCGTGCCCAAGTCACAGGAACCAACCGCCCTGGCCAGCCGACCATCGGCATGGTGTCGTTGGGCTGCCCCAAAGCCTTGGTCGACAGCGAACGCATTCTCACCCGGCTGCGCGCCGAAGGGTATGGTGTTTCGCCCGACTATTCCGGGGCCGATGCGGTGATTGTGAACACCTGCGGATTTCTGGATTCGGCTAAGGCGGAAAGCCTTGAAGCGATCGGAGAGGCCTTGCACGAAAACGGTAAGGTAATTGTCACGGGATGCCTGGGGGCCGAGCCAGAATTCATCACAGGTGCGCATCCCAAAGTGCTCGCTGTGACGGGCCCGCATCAGTACGAACAGGTGTTGGACGCGGTGCATTCTGCCGTGCCGCCGGACCCTGATCCGTTTGTCGATCTGTTGCCAGCCTCCGGCGTGTCCCTCACCCCGCGTCACTATAGTTACCTAAAGATTTCAGAAGGTTGCAACCATAAGTGCAAGTTCTGCATTATCCCCGATATGCGCGGAAAACTGGCGTCAAGGCCCGTTCATGCCATCCTGCGTGAGGCGGAAAAGCTGGTGGAAAGCGGCGTCAAAGAGCTGTTGGTGATCTCTCAGGATACCTCGGCTTATGGGCTCGATCGCAAATACTCGACCCACCCGTGGAAAGACCGCGAAGTGCGCAGCCATATCACCGATCTGGCACGTGAACTTGGGCAGTTAGACGCCTGGATTCGCTTGCATTATGTCTATCCTTATCCACATGTGCGCGACTTGATCCCACTGATGGCCGATGGGTTAATCCTGCCCTATCTGGACATCCCGTTTCAACATTCGCACCCGGATGTCCTGAAACGTATGGCGCGCCCGGCGCACACGGCGAAAACTCTGACCGAAATCGCCGCGTGGCGTGACACTTGCCCCGACATCACCCTGCGCTCGACCTTTATCGTCGGCTACCCCGGAGAGACCGAGGCCGAATTCCAGCATCTATTGGATTGGATGGACGAAGCACAACTGGACCGAGTGGGTTGTTTTCAATATGAAAATGTCGACGGAGCGCGCTCGAACGCGCTGCCGGATCACTTACCCGCCGAGGTCAAACAAGACCGTTGGAACCGCTTTATGGAGAAGGCGCAGGCCATTTCCGAAGCCAAGCTGGAAGCCAAAGTCGGTCAGACAATGGACGTGATTATCGACGATATTGACGGCGATGGCATCGCCACCTGCCGCACCAAAGCGGACGCCCCCGAGATCGACGGAAACCTGTTCATTGATGAAGGCACCGAGAACCTTTCAGTGGGTGATATCGTGTCAGTTGAGGTCGATGAAGCGGGCGAATACGACCTTTGGGGTGCATTGACGGTTTGAGCGCGTTTTCGGTGAAATGACCGGTTTGTACAAAACTTTCCCGGTAAATGTTCGTTTTGTACAATTTGAAAGTGCGAAATCTGTTAACCCGTGAGTAAGGTTTTCATGCCTTTCCGGACGTGTTCGGCGGGGTGAACGCCCGCCCTGCGATTTTGTGAAAAGCGTGTTAGGGTTCCTGCAATCCTCAGGAGGACACCATGCCCGCGTATCTGATCTATGACGTCGAAATTCACGACCCCGAGCCTTACGGCGAATTCATGCGGCAGGTGAAGCCTCTGGTCGAGGAGATGGGTGGCACTTATCTGGCGCGCGGTGGTGCGCATGAGGTGCTGGAAGGCGACTGGAATCCAACCCGGATTGTTCTGTTTCAATTCCCCGACATGGACAGCGCGCGCGCCCTGTTCAACTCGGACGCTTATGCGCCGCTGAAAGAATTGCGGCAGGGCTGTTCGAGCGGGCATGTGGTGATTGTGGAGGGCGTCTGACCTCACGCCTCAGGGAGATTGCGCAAGTAGCCACTCGCAAAACAGCCGGGCGTTTTTCCGACCCCCCGCTTGATCCACAAGATAGAATGTATCCCGTGTGAGGCCGGGAGCGCCCGGGACTTTCATCAAAGACCCGTTTCTGATGCAGTGATCGACCAGTGGGAAGCTCCCCAAAGCCACGCCCTGCCCCTCGATCGCGGCCTGAATCATGTTGCTGTAAGTGTTGACCGACACCCCCATGTTTTCTCGTGGTGCGGACAGTCCGACCTGTCGAAACCAATTGGGCCATTTGGCTCCGGGACGATATCGACCAGACAGCGACAAAAGGTTTTCGTTCAGCAGATCCTCTGGGGAACTCAGCTTGGTTCGTGGGGAATACTTCGGACTATAAACCGGGCAAACCGTTTCCTGAAACAACGGCGTAATATGATCGCCTGTCATGGGCATATCCGGATACCGAATGGCGACATCGACATTTTCAGCATCAAGGTCCAGATATTTGTCTGAAATAATAAGGTTCAATTCCACTTCGGGGTACTTGTTGTTGAAATCAACAATGCGCGGCATCAACCAATAGGTCGCAAAGGCGGCCGTTGCTGTAACAGACAGGCGCGTGTCCCCGGCCCCCAGTTTGATCTGTTGCAGGGTCGCCGCAACATCATTCAATGCCGGGCCGACCGAGCTTTTCAAAGCCCGCCCGGCCTGCGTCAGAGACGTTGTGCGATGATGCCGGTGAAACAGTTTGGTGCCAAGAAACTCTTCCAGTTCCGTGATTTGGCGGCTGACAGAGACCCGAGTCACGCCCAAATGGTCGGCGGCACGTGAAAAATTATCCGCACGGGCTGCCGCTTCAAACGTGATCAGGTGGTTTAGTTTTGAGAGTTCTAGACGTAGATTTCGCATAACGCTGTGGTTAACACATTGAAACGGAAATTGGAACTTCACAGGTGTATTCGTCCTCCTAATATGAACATCTCAGCAAAGGGGAATTATTTGCTGCCTTGAAACCCGGAGGAAATATGAACGCTCACCTAACGATGACAGCTCAGGGTTTATAACGCTCCGTGACAATGCTTTCCTTTCCCCCTTCAGACAAATTTACTGCGTCCCGCATCAAAATGTGGCGAAATTCTTTGTCTGATTGGTCAAATCAAGGTGTTTTGGCACCAGGTCGGGAAATCATTGCGGGCGAAGTCGATCAGCAAAGCTCTCAACAAACCCCACAGGAACACCGAGAAACGGCCCAATTTTGCAACCCGGCAAAATGTGATTCTTTTGACCCGCATGCGCCGCAGGCACTACACTTACCGAGTCGGCCTGTCTTTGAACAAAGACGAGGAGAAGGTCAGCCGTAACAGTTTGGTCAACATATGAAGCCGGGAATTCCCAAGCTTTATCGTGATCAGCAGGGCTCGGAAACACTTTCACCAAACCGCCAAAATCTGCGGTTTGCCACCAGGAGGAAAAAATGACAGCGAAAAAAATGATGATGGCTTTGGCCACAGCAGGAATGACAATGGGATCGGCGGCTTTTGCGGCAGACCTGCCCGGTGCAGGCGTAGAGGTCTCTCCGATTAAGGGCAGTACAGCGAACGCATGGTTCCAGCATATTATTGTCAGAAAAGGTCTGGAAAAGCTGGGCTATGAACTGGAAGAAACGCAGGAAGCCGATTACCCTGCGGTGCATCTGTCGATCGCTTCAGGCGATACGACTTATACGTTCAACCACTGGAAACCGTTGCACAACAGCTTTTATGACAAGTCCGGCGGCAACGATGTGATGACGCGGGTCAAAGCTGGCGTAAAAGGCGCAGGCCAGGGATTTTATATCGACAAGAAAACCGCTGAAGCGCATGGCATCACCAATATCGGCCAGATGACTGATCCCGCAATTGCGGCCTTGTTTGACGCGAATGGCGACGGCAAAGCGAACCTGTCGGGTTGTAACCCGGGCTGGGGATGTGAGCTGGTGATCGAAGGGCATTTGGACAAGTTTGACCTGCGTGACTCGATTCACCACGATCAGGGCAGCTATTTCGCCATCATGGCCGACACCATCACGCGCTACAACGAAGGTGGGTCGATCTTTTATTACACATGGACACCCAACTGGATCAGCGACGTTCTGATTCCCGGCACAGACACTGTGCAGATTGGCGTGCCTGCCAGTGACGACAGCACAACAGTTGCGGCCGACGGTACCGACCCGGGGTTTGCGGTGAACGACATCTATATTGTCGCCAACAACGACTTCCTCAAAGAGAATCCGGCGGCTGCCGCGTTCTTTGAACAGGTCGACGTTCCGATTGGAGCCATCAACGCCCAACAGGTGAAGGTCAAAGAAGGTGAGGATACGCTGGAAGATTTCTATCGCCACGCCGAAGCCTGGATTGCTGCCAATCAGGCGGAATTCGACAGCTGGGTTGCCGCCGGAATGGCCGCTGCCAACTAAAACTCCCCTACTGGAGCGCGGCTTGGTCCGCGCTCCCCTTTTTTGAGGTCAGTTCATGAGCAACGCCCAGATCGAATGCCGGGATTTGTGGAAAATCTACGGTGCGAATTCCCAGAAAGCCATGGAAGCGGTTCTGAAAGACAACCTTACCAAAGAGGAAGTCCGAGATCAGTTCGACTGTGTGCTTGGAGTCCGAAACGCCAGCTTTTCCGTTAAAGAAGGCGAAATTTTTTGCATTATGGGCCTGTCAGGCTCGGGGAAATCCACCCTTGTGCGCCACGTTAATCGCCTGATTGAACCAACGTCGGGACAAATTCATGTGGCCGGCCAACGGGTGGATACGATGGCCGAACCCGAACTACGTCTTCTTCGGGCAGAAACCATTGGCATGGTGTTTCAGCACATGGCGCTGTGGCCGCACAGAACACTGGGTGAAAACGTCGGATTTGGTCTTGAGGTCCGTGATGTGCCCTATGAGGCCCGCCGTGAGGCTGCGATCAAAGCGCTGGAAGCGATGGATCTGAGCGGCTGGATTGACCATTACCCCGATCAGCTTTCTGGCGGAATGCAACAGCGGGTCGGATTGGCACGCGCTTTGGCCGCTGACCCTGAAATCCTGCTGATGGATGAACCATTCTCGGCTTTGGATCCGCTGATCCGCCGACAATTGCAGGATCAGTTTCTGGAACTGTCTGCAAAGCTCAAGAAAACAACACTGTTCATCACCCATGATCTGGATGAAGCGATCCGCATGGGGGACCACATCGCAATTATGAATGATGGCGAAATCGTTCAGATCGGGACACCCGAAGAGATCGTGACCAACCCCAAAGACGACTATGTCGCTGAGTTTGTCAAAGGCATCAGCCGAGTCAGCCTCGTGCATGCCGAGACTATCATGGAGCCGCTGGAAGGGCGCGCAGCCACAAACAAAACCATTCAGACAGGGGCCGAGTTGAGCGCAATCATTGATTGCTTTCTTGACGACCAAGAGCCGCTGACTGTTGTCGATCCGGATGGCAATTCGGTTGGTCATATCACCATCAAGGCCGCGTTGACGGCGCTGCGCGGATAGGAGAAACGAAAATGGATCTCTGGGATATCTTCGATAAAGAATGGGTGCCGGTTGGGGCCTGGGTTGAACAATTTCTTAACTGGGTTGTGTCCAATTTCCGCTTTATTTTCCAAGCAATTAAAGTGCCATTTGATTTTGTGTTGAGCGGTCTGGAAGACACGCTGACCGGTGCGCCCGATCTGGTCATGCTGGCTGTAATTACGCTGGTGGCCTGGCAGGCTGGCGGGCGACGTCTGGGGCTGATTTCGGCATCCTGTATGCTGGCCATCGGGCTGATGGGGGCTTGGGAAGAAAGCATGACCACCTTGTCCATTGTGCTGACTTGCGTGGTGTTCTGTTCGATCATTGGCATTCCGCTGGGCGTGGTGGCGGCCAAACGTGATCGGTTCTGGTACGTGTTGCAGCCCTTTTTGGATCTGATGCAGACCATTCCGTCTTTTGTGTATCTCGTGCCTATCGTGATGCTGTTCTCGATCGGCAATGTCTCGGGGGTTATCGTGACCTTTATTTACGCCCTGCCACCGGTTGTGCGCCTGACCAACCTGGGTATCCGACAGGTGCGCCCCGACATGGTCGAAGCCGCGCGCGCCTTTGGCGCCAGCAAACGGCAAACTCTGTACAAAGTAGAACTGCCTTTGGCGATGCCAACCATCATGGCTGGCGTCAACCAGACGATCATGATGGCGCTGTCGATGGTGGTCGTGTCTTCGATGATTTCGGTGACCGGTCTGGGACAGATGGTTTTGCGCGGTATCGGGCGTCTGGATATGGGGCTGGCGACCGTGGGTGGTCTTGGCATTGTGTTTCTTGCTGTGGTGATTGACCGGGTGTCGCAAAGCTTTGGTATCTCTGCGCGCGATCGTGGACATAAGAAATGGTACGAAACTGGCCCGATTGGTTTCTTGCGATCAAAAATCCTCAAGAACTGATCAAGGACTAATCCATGTCGCAACAACCGAATATCCTGTTCCTTCAGGTCGACCAACTGACCGCGTCAGCCTTGCGCACCTATGGCGATCAGTCCTGCCACTCTCCGGCGTTGGATCATCTGGCGGACAATGGCGTGGTGTTCGAAAACGCCTATTGCAACTTTCCGCTCTGTGCCCCGTCACGGTTTTCCATGGCCACAGGGCAGCTTTGCTCCAAAGTTGGGGCCTATGACAATGCAGCCGAGTTTTCAGCAGAAGTGCCAACCTATGCGCATTATTTGCGCGAACTTGGCTATCAGACCAGCCTGTCTGGCAAGATGCATTTCATCGGCCCTGACCAGTTTCACGGGTTCGAAAAGCGGCTGACGGCAGACTTGTATCCCGCTGACTTTAGCTGGGTGCCAAATTGGGAGGACGAAGGCGATCGCGACACCAATGATGCCCGCGCCATCCTGATATCTGGTATCGCCGAACGCACGGTGCAGATGGACTATGACGAAGAGGTCACGTTCAAAGCGGTGCAGAACATCTATGATCTGGCGCGGTCAAATGACAAGCGTCCGTTCTTTATGCAGGTGAGTTACACCCATCCACACGAGCCTTATCTGTGCCGCAAGGAATATTGGGATCTGTATGAAGACAAGGATATCCCCTTGCCCGCAGTCGGCCCCTTAAACGAACAGGATCACGATCCGCATTCGGTGCGGCTGTTGAATGATTTCGGCATGCTTGAGCACCGCTTTAAAGACGAAGAGGTGCTGCGGGCGAAACGGGCATATTATGGCGCGATCAGTTATATCGACGCGATGATCCAGCAATTGCTGGACGCTCTGAAAGCCACCGGCGCAGATCAAAACACTGCAATTGTGTTTACGTCAGACCACGGCGAAATGCTGGGTGAACGCGGCATGTGGTTCAAAAAGCATTTCTTTGAACATTCCATGCGTATTCCGATGTTCATCTATGCCCCCTGGCTTGACGCCCAGCGCGTATCGGAACTGACGTCGCTGGTTGATCTGGTGCCCACGTTCAACAGTCTGGCGACCGAAGGGCAATGGTCTGCCACGGCAGAGCCGTTGGAAGGCAGCGACCTGATGACGTTGATTGATCGGGGCAATCCGCCGCCGGAGCGCGCGGTTTACGGCGAGTATCTGGCCGAAGCCACTCCCGCTCCGATTTTCATGATCCGGCGCGGCAAATACAAATTCATCACCTCCTCGCACGATGGTCATCTGCTGTATGATCTTGAGGCGGACCCCACCGAGGTCAACAATCTGGCTGAAGACGTCAACCATCAGGACGTGGTCGCACGGTTTGTAGATGAAGCCCGCGCCAAATGGGACACGGATGCGCTGAACACTCAAATCAGGCTCAGCCAGAAACGTCGGGCCGTGGTACGAAACGCCACCAGCACCGGTGTCAAAACCCGTTGGAATCATGATGAAAAACCGGGGGACGAGGTTCTGTGGTATCGTGGTGAAGGTGGGTACAACGAATGGGCCTTTAACCACCTTCCGTCAAAAGCCTGACCCCTTCAGAAGGAACGCGCGATGCCTGCAACAAGACCCAACATTTTGGTCATTCAGGCAGACCAGCTCGCCGCGCAGGCTTTGTCGCTCTATGGAGGGGCGGCGAAAACGCCCAATCTGGACCGGTTGGCCAGCGAGGGCACGGTGTTTCGGAATTTTTACTGCAACTACCCCCTGTGCGGCCCGTCGCGCGGCTCAATGTTAACCGGGCAACTGGCCAGCAAGGTTGGTGTTTATGACAATGCCGCAGAGCTGCCGGCCTCCGAGCCAACTTTTGCGCATTTCCTGCGTCGTGCGGGGTATCACACCTGCCTGAGTGGCAAGATGCATTTTGTCGGCCCCGATCAGCTACACGGGTTTGAAGAACGGCTAACGGCCGAGATTTACCCCGCCGATTTCGCATGGCTGCCGGATTGGACAACCGGCGAAAAAGGTTTTGAGCCGATGCGCAACACCATCGAAAATGGTGGTGTCTGTGCGTGGAATATGCAGATCGCCTTTGACGAAGAGGCCACGCAAAAGTCGGTTCACAAGTTGTTTGAATACGCGCGCGCGCCAGACGATCCGTTTTTCCTGTTTGTGTCCCTCAGCCATCCACATCATCCGTTTCTGACACAGCCCGAATATTGGGAGATGTACCGCGAAGAGGAGGTTCCCGAACCCACCGTTGACCGCCTGCCAGACGCCAATCTTGATCCACACAGCCAAAGGTGCCGCAAAATGATCGGGCTGGATCACAGTGATGTCAGCGCCGACCACGCGCGTCAGGCCCGGCATGCCTACTACGGGTCAATCTCGTATTTCGACGCCAAAGTCGGGCAAATCATTGAGGCGCTGGAGGCCTCCGGGCTGAAAGACGACACCGCAATCATCGTCACCGCAGATCACGGCGAAATGCTGGGTGAACGCGGATTGTGGGCCAAGGACTGTTTTTTTGAATGGGCCATGCGGGTGCCTTTGATCGTCCACCTTCCCGGCCAGTCACAGACCCCCATGGTGGAACAGAATACATCGTTGATGGATTTGCTGCCGACCTTTCTGGATATCGCCGGAGCCGACGTTGGGCAGGATCACTGCAACCAGGATCATTGTGATCTGGAGGGCGCGAGCCTGCTGGGCCTGGTGACCGGAGCAGCCGAGGATTGGTCTGACGAAATTCTTGCGGAATACACAGCAGATGCCACCACCACGCCGATCATCATGATCCGCAAAGGCCCCTACAAATACATCGCCTCGACAGATGATCCCGAGATGTTGTTTGATCTGAGGGTTGATCCAAATGAACTGAACAATCTGGCGGAACATGCCGACAGCGCAGAGCTTCTGTCGCAGTTTCGCGCCCGGCAGGCGGAGGTCTGGGATCTGCCCAGACTGAACGACAAAATCCGCCGAAGCCAGAAGAAGCGCGATGTTGTCCGTGATGCGTTGAAACAGGGGCGGGCCGAGCCGTGGGATTTCATCCCCAAGCCGGACTATAGCGACACCTATGTGCGGTCAGCCAACAGCCACGAGGTGATTGACCGAAAGGTGCGGCTCCCGGCCAAGGGATACCCGCTGCCGAAAAACCACTAGACCTTTCTCCACACGACTATGGCAGGCTGAGTTTGGCCATACGCCCACCATCCACGGTGTACACTTGCCCGGTGACAAAACCGCTTTCTTCAGCCGCCAGAAAGGCAACCAAAGCAGCCACTTCGTCAGGGTGTCCGGTGCGGCCCACCGGGTGGATTTTGCCGATCTCACGGCGAAACGCGTCCGGGTCATCCATGCTGTCGATGAAATCCAGATTAAGGTCGGTGTCGATCCAGCCCGGCGCGATGGCGTTGCAACGCACGCCATCAACACCGTGATCCACCGCCACGGCGCGCGTCAGCCCGTGCAACCCTGCCTTGGACGCGCAATAGGCGGCGTGACTGGGATTGCTGCCCAGACCTTCGATGGACCCAATGTTGACGATACTGCCTTTGGCTGAACGCAGATGCGGCAGTGCGGCCTTAATCATCAGAAACGGCGCGGTCAGGTTCACGGTCAGCGATCTCTGCCAATCGCTCAGAGACATATCCTCGATACCCGCTTCCTGCATCATACCGGCGTTATTGACCAGAACATCAAGCCGCCCTGCCCGGCCAACCATTTCCGCAATCACTTTGGCAGGGCTGGCAGGATCCGTGAAATCGGCGGATATCCAGTCAAACTCGGGGTCTGCGCTGCGCTGAGCCGTCACAACAAGCGCGCCCTCATTGCGCAACCGTCGGGCAATGGCCTGCCCGATGCCGCTGCGCCCGCCAGTCACAAGCGCGGTTTTGCCTTCAAAACGTGTCATCCGACGGGCTTGCCTCCGTTCACTTCAACCAGTTCCCCACAAATATAGCGCGCGTGGGGGGACGCCAGAAACAACACCACTTCGGCAATGTCTTCGGGTTGCGCGATACGGCCAAGAGGAACCGTTTTGCCAAGCTCTGCCACTGCCGTTGAGGGATCAAATCCGCGCATTTCAAATCCGGTGCGCAACATTGGCGTGTCAACTTCGTTTGGGCAAACTGCGTTGATGCGGATGCCCTGATGGGCATGGTCACGTCCCATACATTGGGTGAGCGACGCAATCGCGGCCTTGGTCATACAATAGACCGCGTGGTCCGGTCCGGGATGCACCCCCCAACACGAGGCAGTGTTGACGATTGCCCCGCTGCCCTGTTCTGCCATCAACGCAATGGCCGACCGGCAAATCCGAAACGGCGCTTTGACGTTGACCGCCACCGACAGATCAAAGTCCTCATCTGTGCTGGCAGTGACTGGCCCGCGTCGCATGATACCTGCATTGTTGATCACGATGTCCAGACCACCAAGAGCGTCCATGGCCGCTGCGGGCAACCCATTTGCATAGTCGCCATCGGTCAGGTCGCCCGGCAAATACGCCTCGGCCTCAAGTCCCGACACATCCTTGTCGGCCACTGCGGCTTTGGCCCCTGCTGTACGTAGCATCCGAACGATAGCCGCACCAATGCCGCCAGCCGCGCCCGTCACCAATGCGTGTTTTCCAGTGAAATCCATGATCGCTCCTCAGAAGGACGCCGCCGAAGCGCCAAATTGTGTTTCGTCTGGCACCACGCCCAGCCCCGGGCCTTTGGGCAATGCGATATGACCGTCCTTAATTTTAATACCGTTGACCGGGTCATAATGCCCTTTGATATAGGGCTGCGCCAACCAGACACCTTCCAATAGCCGTGGCTGAACTGTGGCGCCGATGTGGGTGCAGGCCGCCGCGATAATATCGCCGCCCCAGGAATCATCGCAGGTATGGGGCATGGATCGCGCCTCGCAGATGTCGCGGAATGTGGCCATCGCATGCAGGCCACCGATGCGCGTGACTTTCATCCCGAACCCGTCGCATATGCCATCCCCAACAGCGCGCAACACAGTGTTCAGATCAACGGTGTTCTCATCAAGATAGATCGCATGGCCAACTTGCGCGCGAATGGCGCCAATTTCTTCGATGGTATTGCAGGGTTGTTCCATGATGAAAGGAATTTCCGCACACTCGCGGGATACGCGCAACACGTCCCGCGTGGTCCAACCCCGGTTGCCATCAACCGCCAGCCGCATCTTTAGGCCAACCGTTTCCCAGACCTTGTGGATCACCTCGATATCAATCTCAACCGGGCGCCCCCCGACTTTGATCTGCATCCGGGGATAGCCTTCGGCGCTTTTTTCTCCGGCGAGCCGCGCGATATCATCCGGGGTGCCCACACCGCTGGCATAATAGGACGGCACATTTTCGGTCATCGCGCCCCCCAACAGATCAGCCACCCGCAATCCTGTTGCCTTGCCCATAAGGTCATAGGCGGCGATATCAATGGCGGCTTTGGCATAGCGGTGACCATTCAACAAACCATCCATCGCCCGCCGCAACGCCAGAGGATTGATTTCGGTCCCGACCAGTTTCGGCGCCATCTCAGACAGTGCCGCAAGCGCCCCCAACGCATGGCTTTCGGCATAGGTGGGGCCCACAGGACAGGTCTCTCCCCAGCCGACAAGGCCATTGTCGGCCACCATTTTCACCAGCGTTGTTTTAAGGGACCAGACCTCGGCGTTTGCCATCGTATAGGGGCCGTTTTCAACCGGCAGATCGTGTTGGTAAATATGGAGTTCTTTGATCTTCACGGATGCCTCCTCAGATTTCAGCGAATACCGACGACAAATCGACCGGTTTTAAAACCCGCCCCCCAAAGGGTTCAATATGGGCGCGCTTCGATGTCCGATGTCTTTGTGCCAAGCTTGCGAGCGCAAAGCATAGATTTCTTGCCAGTTTCCGAAGCCTGTTGACTGAATCCGACCTTGCAAGGCGATGGTCTCATGCCTGCCTCAGGAAATTTTTGGCCCGAGGTTTGGGGGCCGGAATTTCAAATGGAAAAAGCCGCCTCAAAAGGCGGCTTTTGGTTGTTAGGCGCATTTAGACCTGTTCTGCCTTTTGCAAGCGGCAGGAATTGGTGTTTGCGCGGGCCTCTATTTGGACCCGATCTGGCTAAAGATCTTGTCCTTGGCGTCACCAATCGTGAAGCTGCCGGGTTTTTGACGCGGCGGGAATTCTTCAAATGTGTCAAGGAACTGGCTGACGTAGGCCGCTGCTGGCAACAGCAGATAGACGCGGTCAATGTACCAGTCCCAGTAGGTGTTTGAAGTCACCGATGCACGTTCATAAGGGTCACGGCGCAGGTTAAACAGCAGTGGAATACGCAATTCGGTCCAAGGCTCGGCCCAGGCCTGCAGCGTTTGTGGATAGCGATGCTCAAGGAAAACAGCCTTCCAATCGCCATAACGCAGAGCTGTCAGGTCACCGTCATCCGAGAAATAGAAAATCTCCTGGCGCGGACCTTCGTTGGTTTCCCCGGTGAGGTACGGCAAGAAATTGTAACCATCCAGATGCACTTTGTATTCGCGCCCGATGGCCTGAACGCCACCATCTTTCAACTGTTCCTTGATATCCGGGTTCCCAGCCACAGCCACATAAGTGGGCAGCCAGTCCATGTGGTGCATGATGTCGTTGCTGATTGATCCGGCCTCAATTTTGCCCGGCCAACGCACCATGGATGGCACGCGCCAGCCACCTTCCCAGTTGGTGTTCTTTTCACCCCGGAACGGTGTCATTGCGGCATCTGGCCACGTGTTCATATGGGGGCCGTTGTCGGTTGAATAATGCACGATGGTGTTGTCGGCGATGCCCAACTCGTCCAGCAAATCAAGGAACTGACCAATGTGCAGGTCGTGTTCGATCATGCCAGCCTGATATTCATCCATATGCCGCCCGGCAAGCTCATCCGCTTTGAGGCGCATTTCGTCTTTGACGTGGGTGCGAAAGTGCATCCGTGTGCCAGACCACCACACGAACCAAGGCTCACCTTCTTCGTTTTTACGTCGAATAAAGTCCAGCGCAGCCTCTGTGGTTTCATCATCCACAGTTTCCATGCGCTTTTTGGTCAGCGGGCCGGTGTCTTCGATGGTGCCATCGGCGTTCGACTTAATCACACCGCGTGGACCAAAGTTTTCTCGAAATTCAGGGTTTGTTGGATAGTCTTCGTTCTCGGGCTCTTCTTCGGCATTCAGATGGTAAAGGTTGCCAAAAAACTCATCAAAGCCATGGTTTGTCGGCAACATTTCATCGCGGTCACCAAGGTGGTTTTTGCCGAATTGTCCTGTGCTGTAGCCTTGTGCTTTCAACAAGCCCGCAATCGTGGGGTCCTGGACTTGCATGCCCTCTTTGGCACCGGGCATTCCCACTTTGGACAGGCCCGTGCGGAACACCGATTGACCCGTAATAAAGGATGACCGCCCCGCTGTGCAGGATTGTTCGGCGTAATAATCGGTGAAAATCATGCCTTCTTTGGCCACGCGGTCAATGTTGGGCGTCTGATAGCCCATCATCCCCATTGTGTACGCCGAAATATTGGATTGGCCGATATCATCGCCCCAGATCACCAGAATGTTGGGTTTGTCCGCCTGGGCCCATGCAGGTGCCGCCAAAGCGACCACCGCGGCGGCGGTTCTGAGGACACCGCCCGTGCACCGCCCTAAAATGGATAATTGCAAAATCATAAAACTCTCCCCGATTTACGAATACTGGTACATTTAGATTGGCGCGGCGGCAGGGCAACTTTTCGGCGTAATTTTTTTGCCCTCGCGATTTAACTTCCTTTTTCTAAGAATTTCCAGTTCGCGGTGGCGATTTGGTGAGGCAGCGGGCTACATAGCCTAAGGCAGTCCCTTTTTGCGGAAAGACATCATGTTTCTTTTTCGATCTTTCATTTTTGGTTTTGGCCTTTTTCTGATCTGTCAGGCCACCCCCGGTCAGGCAGAACCTGCCTATATTGGCACCGACGCCTGCATTGCCTGCCACACGGATGAGGCCAAGGCCTGGGAAGGCTCACATCATGACTTGGCTTGGACGCCGCCATCCGAGGCCACCATTCTGGCCGACTTTGGTGATACATCTTTTACACTCGATGGTGTGACCTCGCGATTTTCCCGCGAAGGTGAAGATTTTATCATCGAGAGCGACGGGCCTGATGGCGAAATGACACGCTATCCGGTGGCGGCGGTGATCGGAGTGGCCCCGCTCCAGCAATATGCCGTCGAGACCGAACCGGGGCGCTTGCAAAGCTTTGATGTGCCTTGGGACATTGTGCGAAAAGAATGGTTCCATATGTATCCTGAACAGGGATTGAACGCCCAAAATGGCCTGCACTGGACCGGATCTTACAAAACATGGAATGCCCGTTGCGCCGAATGTCACGCCACGGATTATCAGCGCAATTACGATCCACAGACCCGCAGTTATTCCAGCACGCAAGCCGAGATAGGTGTGGGGTGCGAAGCCTGTCACGGACCGGGGTCTGCGCATGTGGACTGGGCCAATGACGTGCCCTCCAGAGAGGCCCAAAACACCCTGACAGACACCCGGCTGACCGTCGATTATGCCGCCGGAGATGGTGAAGTGCTGATCCAGCAATGTGCGGGTTGTCATTCGCGACGTGAACCGCTGTTGGGCGGCTCCCCTGCCCCCGGCACACCGTTCCACGACGCCTATCGCCTGTCCACGTTGCGTGCGCCGATTTACGAACCCGACGGTCAAATTCTGGACGAGGTTTATGTTTATGGGTCATTCCTGCAATCCAAGATGTACGCCAAGGGTGTGACCTGTAAAAACTGTCACGACGTGCATGCGGCCAATCTTGAGGCCGAAGGCAATGCGGTTTGCACCACCTGCCATTCCGAGGCAGGCAACAGTGATTTTCCGTCTCTGCCACTGGCCGAATATGACAGCGCAAAGCATCATTTTCACGAGGTCGACAGCAAAGGTGCAGAATGCAAAAGCTGTCATATGATCGAGCGGGTCTATATGGGTGTTGATGGGCGGCGCGATCATTCGTTCCGGGTGCCACGCCCTGATCTGACAGCCAAAACCGGCGCGCCAAATGCCTGTAACGATTGCCACGCCGACCAAAGCCCGCAATGGGCCGCGCGGCAGGTGGAGCGCTGGTATCCGAATTCGACCAACCGCGGGTCGCATTTTTCCGAGGTGTTTTTTGCGGCGCGTCAGGGCCGTCCCGAAATGGGGCGTTTGCTGGCGGACCTTGCGCTTTATGATGGCCTGCCCGCAATTGTTCGCGCCACCGCATTGGAGCAATTGCAGGCCTATATCACACCCGAACTGGCGGACGCAGTGGCGCCGCTTTTGCGGGATAAAAACCCAATGGTGCGCGCCAACACCGTGCCTTTGCAACGTTCTGCCAAACCGCAGGACATGATCGCTCGCCTGTTTCCCTTGCTGGAAGATACGCGGCGGGTGGTGCGGATTACGGCTGCGCGCGAGTTGCTGACAACTCCGGCAAGCGGCCTGTCAGGCGATCAAAGGTCGGCCATGAGCCGGGCATTCGGTGAATGGCAAAATGCGCTGCAGACCCGGTTGGATTATCCCGAAACGCATATGCAACTGGGCGGCATCGCCTTGACGACACGCAATTTTGCCGGTGCGCGGGCGGCCTTTCTTGAGGCCGTGCGGATGGACCCACAAATGGTACAGGCCTGGAGTATTATCATTCGCCTGAGCCTTGCCATGGAAGAACCTGACGCCGCACGGGCGGCACTGGTCGAGGCGCAAGCCGCCAACCCCGGTGACCCAACGATCGCGGGGCTGGCTGCGCAAATTCCGTAGTCTTAGCTTTGGTAGTACAGTGAGACCACGTGCTTGGCCTCGGCAAAGAACAGCCAGCGTCCGGCCATGATGCCGACCAGATGCGACAGGATCGCAACCAAGGCGAGCCCATGTGAAAACGGCAACACCGTCAGGCATAGAACGGGCACAATCACCCCCAAAGCCAGCGCAATCGCGCGCAGTTTGGCGCTGTGTTTGCGCCCCACCTGAAAGGCCATTTCCTTTAACAGATAGTTCTTGCCGGAATGCGGTGGCTCCAGCTGACGCACGGTGCCGATGCTGTCCAGCCCGGTTGCTGTGCCAAGGGTTGTGCCGGTGTCTTCAAAGCGTTGATCGCCCTGTTTCCAGGAGATCGCCAGGACCGCACCAAGGAGCGCCAGAAGGATCGCGGCTGCCGAGATTTGCCCCGCCAGCAAGGCACCGCCTGCGAGCGCGTGGGTGAGGAACAAGGCCGGTGTCCAACGCATGTTCCAACGCGGCACAGTTTTCAGCTGCGCGTAGATCATCGAGGTGGTGAACACGGTCCCAAGGCACAACAAGGCCCCGACCCAGCCCAAAATGGCCCAGTTCGCGTCGCAGAAAATACGACCAATCGCATAGGGTGCCATAACCAACAGGGCGGCAACGGAACAGACGCCTTCACGGCTGAGCCAACTTGTGCGCCATTGGCTGAACGCCTTGTGGGCATTGACCTTGTTGCCAAGGTGGAATGTTGCCGCCAAGAGGCCTGCGATGGCGAGACCATAGCCAATAAAGAAGAACACGAAAGCCGTCATGCCAGAGACATCCGGCAGACCAAGGCCCAGGAAAGCCAGCAGGCCAAAGCCCAATCCGCTAAGTGTGGTGAATACGATTACTGAGGGTGCCGGGTGCATCAGAGGGCCTCCAGTGCTTTGTCAAGCCAGGCCAGAAAGCCTTTGGGTTCTTCGGATTTCGGGGTCAGCGCCATATCAGCCAAAAGCGTATCCTTTTGACGGGGTGGCAGGTATTTGTTCACCGGTTTGGTGCCCATTTCCGGCATCAAGTCCATGCCTTCGCGCTCGGCGACCAGTTTGGACACATCGCTGCTGGGATCACCCAGATCACCAAAGTGACGGGCCCCTGCCGGACAAGTGCGCACGCAGGCAGGTTCACGATCTTCTTCGGGCAGGTTCTCGTTGTAAATGCGATCCACACACAGGGTGCATTTCTTCATGATGCCCGCCAGCGCGTCCAGTTCCCGCGCGCCATAAGGACAGGCCCAGGCACACAGGCCGCAGCCCATGCAGTCGTTTTCATTGACCAGAACAATGCCATCTTCGACCCGTTTATAGCTGGCGCCCGTCGGGCAGACGGTCACACAAGGCGCGTCTTCGCAGTGCAGACAGGATTTGGGGAAATGGATAGTTTGCGCACATCCCCCGGTATCCGGTGTCACCTCGAATGCATGTACGCGGTTGAGGAACGTACCTTCGGGTTCAGCGCCATACGCATCGATGTCCGACAGCGGGTTGCCATAGTTCGAGGTGTTCCATTCCTTGCAATTCACCACACAAGCGTGACAGCCGACGCAAGTGTCCAGATCAATCACAAGGCCCAGTTTTTTGTCGGCGGCTTCGGGAAGTGCAGTCATCAGAATTCCTCCCCGTAGGCCATGTCTTTGGGTCCCTGCCCGATGTGCGATTTCGACGCTTTATGCGCAGGCTCCGATGGGCCGCCCGGTGGGGCCTTTTCGATGCGCACGCGCAGATCAAACCACGCCGCCTGTCCGGTGACAGGATCGGAGTTCGCCCAGCGTTGGCCATCGCCCTTTTCAGGCAGCAACTCATTGATAAGATGGTTTAAAAGAAAACCCTTGGTGGCTTCGGGAGCGTCTTCAGAAAGCGCCCATGCACCACGTTTTTTGCCGATCGCGTTCCATGTCCAAACCGTATTAGGGTTCAGCGCATCCATACGCGCCACCGGCACTTTGATCTTGCCATGAACCGATGAGACATGCGCCCAGTCGCCCTCTTCAAAGCCTTTTTCATCCCAGATTTTGCCGGGAATATAGAGCCGGTTCACGTTGGTGATCTGGCGCAGCCATGCGTTTTGTGACCCCCACGAGTGATACATGTGCATCGGGCGCTGGGTCAGCGCGTGGACGGGGTATTCGTCGTGATCCACGGCGGCATCTTCAAACGGTTGCGACCATTCCGGCAGGGGCGTGAACGCCGCCTTCACACGCTCGCGCATGTTGTCGGGGGGCTGCACGTCACCATGCCCTTCGGCGGCGCGCTGCATTTTGCGCATCGGCTCAAGGTAGAGGTTGAACACGTAAGGTTGCGGTTTGTCGAACAGGCCGATCTTCACCGCCCAATCCTGATAGCCCGCGTTCCATGGTTTGTAGTAACTCGCGTCGTCCGGCACTTGGGTGTGCCAAAAGCCGCCGTTTTCGATATACCGATTCAGCTGTTCAGGATTCACGCTGCCCCGGCCTTCGCCGGTGCCGTCTTCGCCGCGGAAACCACCCAAGGGGCCCACACCGGGACGCCGTTCGTGGTTGACGATATAGTCGGCGTAATCGGCATATTTCTGGCTGCCATCTTCGTTGACAAACCCCGGCAGACCAAGCCGTGCACCCAGATCACACAGGGCGGATTGAAAGCCTTTGACGTTGCGGTCTGGTTCCACCACCGGCCAGCGGATGGCGTCGGCGGCAGCGTCCGCTTCACAGATCGGACGGTCCAGCATTGAGATGCAATCATGCCGCTCCAGATAGGTGGTATCCGGCAGGATTAGATCGGCGTAAGCCACTGTTTCTGAAGAATAAGCATCCGAGTAGATGATATGCGGGATCACATAGTCGCCATTGTCATCCTTGTCGGTGAGCATGCGCATCACCTCGGAGGTATTCATCGACGAATTCCATGCCATGTTCGCCATGTAAAGGAACAGCGTGTCGATCTTGTAAGGGTCCCCGGCATGGGCGTTTGAGATCACCATATGCATCATGCCATGCACCGAGAACGGGTTCTCCCACGAAAATGCCTTGTCGATGCGTTTGGGGGTGCCGTCGCCTTCGACCAACAGGTCCTCGGGGCCCATCGGATAGCCCAGATGCGGGCCTTTCATTGGCTGACCGGGTCCGTTCATGTCATGCGGTTTGGGATGGGCCTCGGGGGGTTTGGGATAAGGTGGTTTAAAGCGGAAACCGCCGGGCACTTCGACACTGCCCAAGAGAATTTGCAGGATGTGCAGCGCGCGACAGGTCTGAAAGCCGTTGGAATGCGCCGAAATTCCGCGCATGGCGTGGAAGCTGACCGGGCGCCCGATCATCTTGTCATGCTTTTCGCCTTTCCAGTCGGTCCAAGGCTGATCCAGAACAATTTCTTCTTCAAAGGCCACGCGGGCCAGTTCCGCCGCGACCGCACGAATTTTCTGAGCGGTCAGTCCACAACGTTCCGCCACTTCTTCCGGCGCATAGGCACCGTCCATGTATTTTTCGGCCAACAACTGGAATGCGGGGCGATAGGTGGTGCCACCCTGACGCAAATGCCCAGCCAGATCGGGGTTGATGCCCGGCGTATCGAAGGCCACGGCTTTGCCAGTGGCGCGATCCAGTACCAGCGCTTTGTCATCGTCACCACGCAGGAACAAGCCAAAGTCAGCCGCGCCTTCATCGGTGCTGACCAAGAACCCGGCATTGGTATAGCGGCACAGGTAATTCAGGTCGACTTTGCCTGCGCGCAGCAATTCATGGATGATCGACAGGATGAACAGCCCATCGGTGCCCGGCGTGATGCCGATCCATTCATCAGCAATCGCATTATAGCCCGAGCGGATTGGATTGACGCCAATGACCTTGCCGCCATTGGCCTTGAGCCGCCCCAGCCCGGCTTTGATCGGGTTGGAATCGTGGTCTTCGGCGACACCGAAGATCATGAACAGCTTGGCGCGGTCCCAATCGGGTTGGCCAAACTCCCAGAACGCGCCGCCCATGGTATAGATGCCAGCCGCCGCCATGTTGACCGAGCAAAACCCGCCGTGCGCGGCGTAGTTTGGCGTCCCGAACCCTTGGGCCCAGAAGCTGGTGAAACTTTGTGACTGATCGCGACCCGTGAAAAAGGCGAGCTTTTCCGGGGCGGTATCGCGCAGTGGCTTTAACCAGCCTTCAGCAATGTCATAGGCTTCATCCCAGCTGATCTCTTCGAACTCGCCTGATCCACGCGGACCAACACGTTTCATCGGCGCCTGAAGGCGGGCGGGCGAATAATGTTGCATGATCCCGGCGGAGCCTTTGGCGCATAACACACCCTTGTTCACCGGATGATCTTTGTTGCCTTCGATGTATTTAACTTTGCCGTCCTGAAGATGAACGTTGATGCCACAGCGACATGCACACATGTAACAAGTGGTCTGACGGACCTCATCCGATACCTTCGGAGATGGCCGCGCCTCCACTTTCCCAGCCTTGATATCGCCCATCTTTCCTCCGCTGCATTGGTTCGGCCACTTAGACAGCCTTTTGCCCTCAGAACATAAAGCCAAATTCTCAGGGCATATCAGTCCAGAAGTTTCATTTTTGATTAATGCTTTATAATTATTGATACGTTTGGTATCATTTTATGTCAAATATTGCCTGTAATTTTGAACTTAGAAAACCGCGCTATTTGGCCTTGAGTGCGATGACAGAGCGCGCCAACTCTGACCCGATCACGTTTCGCATTTGGTGTTCGTCAACATCGGCAACAGCAGCACCCGCCAGAAAGGCAACAGGCGCACCCATCCCGGCCGGGCAGTATGGCACCGCCACAGCGTGAATGGTCTGTGAATAATGCGCCTCGCCTGACACACAAATGAACCCGCTTTCTGCCAACTCGCGTCTGGCATCCTGTCGGGCACTCATCATCTGCGCCACTGACTTAGGCTCTATCTGCTCTGACACCACGCTCATCGCAGCATCCGTCAGCCCTGCCAAAAAGGCGCGACCGCTGGAGGACGAAGAAATAGGCATTCGATAGCCAACATCCATCCATTCACGGCCCGTCGCATCCGGTGTCCAGGTTTTACACATCAGCATGTGATCTTCGTCGCGAATGGCAATACCAACCAGAACACCCGTCTTATTTGCCAAAGCCTGCATCACCGGTGTTGCTTCATCGACAAAGCCAAACGATGCCCCGGCAATTTGACCCAAAGCCAATGCGGCGGGGCCAAGGCGGTATTTGTCGTTGCGTTTGCCTTGGGTGAGATAGCCATCGGCGCAAAGCGTTTTTGTAAGGCGGCAAACCGTTGGTTTGGGAATGCCTGTGCGTTCGGAAATCACCTGATTGCCCAGCCCGTCGTCCGAAGGGCGAAAGGCGCGCAACACGGCGAGCCCACGGGCAAGGGTGGAGGAAAATCGCATATCCCGGTCGGTTCCCACCATGCTTACCCCCGGAATCGTGGACTGCGTTTGTTGAGAAAGGCGCTGATGCCTTCGGCGGCCTCATCCCCCCCCAAGGCGCGCGCCATGGCGTTGCGTTCGGCTTGCAATTGCTGTTCCAAGGTGGCCGTTTCAGCAGAGTTCAGCAGCCCCTTGATGGTGGCGATGGCCTCGGCTGGCCCCTGCCCGACTTGCACGGCCAAGCCATGCGCGCGGCTTAGGACATCGGCATCCGGCGCCAGTTCGCTGATCGCGCCCAGCGCGTACATGCGCGCAGCGTCCAGCGGCAGGCCAAGCATCGCCATCCGCGCAACTGTGGCACGTGGCATGGCTTGCATCAGCGTGTAGGTGGCTCCGCCGTCAGGCACCAGACCTGCTTTGACATAGGCCAGCGTGAACTTGGCACTGTCACCCGCAACGATCATGTCGCACGCCATGGCAATCGACAGACCCGCCCCGGCAGCGCCGCCTTCTACGGCAGCAATCACTGGTTTGGGGCAGGATTTCAGCGCACGGATAATGTCGTTCAGCCGCTCGATCTGCGCGCGCCGCGCCTCCTCGCTCATATCGCGACGTTGCTTGAGGCTGTTGAGGTCTCCGCCCGAGCAAAAGAACCCGCCTTCGCCTGCCAGAACAACGGCCACGATGTCGTCTTCACTGCTGGCGCGTTGCAACCCCTGGATCAGGCCCGCGTAGTATTCCGCCGACAACGCATTGCGGCGCGGCGCATTGCAGTTCCAGATGGTCAGAACACCGTTTGTCACCTCATGTCGGAACAGGGCGCTCATGGTGCGGGCTCCTTCGGGCGGACCCGTTTGAACACGCCGGTCGACGTGGCGATCTTGCGTCCGTCAGCATCGCGAACCTCGGCCTCCACAAAGGTGAGACTGCGCCCGCCACCTGATACGCGCCCCGTCGCGCGCACCTGTCCCGCCTGCACAGGCGCGAGGAAGTTGATGTTCAGCGACACAGTGGTGAAGGGGGTGAGGCCGTGCGCGTCGACCGTCATGCTGGCGGTCACCCCGCTGGTGGTATCCAAAAGGGTCGAGATAACCCCGCCATGCAGGACGCCATGGCGATTAAGGTGCACGGGCGTGATATCCAACAGGCAAGACGCTGATGTGTTGGCGGCGTCGACCTCAACCCGGAACCCAATGAGACCGGCGAGCGGGATAGGTTTGCGAATGGGTTCGGTCATGCCTCCCCCGCAGACAAATCGATGAAGCGGGCAAGGTGGTGATCCACATCACCCAGCCAGTGGTCGATCATGGTGATACGTCGGGCAAAATGCGACAGGGCGTATTCATCGGTCATGCCAATGCCGCCATGCATTTGCACCGCCTCTTCCACCACCTGCGCACCGACCCGACCCATCAGGTTCTTGGTGGCACTGACGTGGCGCTCGCGTGTGTCGCGATCAGCCTCCATGTGGCCTGCCAGATTGATCACCGCCGAACGCGCCTGCTCTACCTCAATCAGCACATCCGCCATACGATGCTGCAAGGCCTGAAACTTACCGATTGGAATGCCGAACTGCTTACGTTCCTTGAGGTAGTCGAGCGTCAGCGCTTTGGCCGATTCCATTGCACCCAGCGCCTCGGCGGACAAAGCCAGTGTGCCCCGTGCGACAGCCAGTTCCAGCGCCGCAAAACCGCCGGTCAGGCGCGCATCAGGCGTGACATTATCCAGCACCACAGTCGCGCCCGAAGTGCCATCGTTGTTGACGTGATCGGTGATGGTCACACCAGTCGCATCCGTGCGCACCAGAAACAGGGCAATGCCGTCTTTGTCCCAGTCATCCCCACCTTCGCGCGCCGAGACCACCAGATACGAGGCCTGCGCACCGTTCAGCACATGCACTTTGGCACCGTTCAGCACGCCATTACTGCTGGTTGTGGTGACATAGTTCAGATCATAACGTGCTGCGGCCTCGGAATGAGCGAGCGTCACGACGGCCTCACCGGCGATGATGTTTTCGACAAGGTCGGCGTTCTCAGCAACCAACGATCCCGTCAGCACGGCTGGCAGCACCGGCTCAATCACGCCTGCACGGCCCAGTTCTTCGAACACCACAGAGAGATCAAAGCCCAGCCCGCCAAAGCCGCCTTGGTCCTCGGCGAACAATGCCCCAAGCACACCCAGTTCGGCCAGTCCGGCAAACAGGCCGGCATCATAAGGTTTGCCCGCTGCAATCACTTTGCGGCGGCTTTCGTGGTCGTATTTATCGGATAGAAAACGCCCAAGACTGTCCTGCAGCATCCGGCGTTCTTCGGTCAGATTAAAATCCATGATTGATCCCCCCTCAGAGCCCCATAATGGCTTTGGTTATGATCGTCCGCTGGACCTCGTTCGAGCCCCCAAAGATCGACAGTTTTCGGTTGTTGAAATATCCCGGCGCCGAGGTTGCCGCGTGTTCCGGCCCCATCATTTCGGCGTTGTCGCCGCCTTCCAGATAGTCCGCCTGAAACGGCAGCGCATCGGGCCCGACGGCGCGGCGCAACAGCGATGTGAGTTCCTGACGGATCACCGTGCCTTTGACCTTGAGCATCGAGCTTTCCGCGCCTGGCGCCTGTCCTTTGGCGGCCGCTGAGACCACCCGCAGGTTGGTGGTGGCCATGGCCATCAGGTCAATCTCGACCTGTGCCACACGGGCGGCGAAATGCGGGTTCTGGGCCAACGGTTTGCCGCCCGCGTGCACCTTTGCGGCCACGTCTTTGACGGTCTGTAAGGCGGCATTGGAAAATCCAACACCGGCGATATTTGTGCGTTCGTGGGTCAGCAGATACTTGGCATAGGTCCAGCCCTTGTTTTCCTCGCCCACAAGGTTTTCGGCGGGCACGCGCACATCGTCAAAAAACACCTCGTTCACCTCGGCTCCGCCATCGACGAGCACGATCGGGCGCACCGTGACACCGGGGGTTTTCATGTCGATCAAAAGGAAAGAAATGCCTTCTTGTTTCTTCACATCCGGGTCGGTGCGCACGAGGCAGAAAATCCAGTCGGCATGTTGCCCCAGCGTGGTCCATGTCTTTTGACCGTTTACAACATAGTTGTCACCGTCACGCACCGCACGGGTTTTGACGGCTGCCAGATCGGACCCTGCACCGGGTTCAGAATAGCCCTGACACCACCAGTCTTCACCGCTTAGGATACGCGGCAGAAACCGCTGGCATTGTTCTTCGGACCCAAAGGCCATCAGCACCGGCGCCAGCATCGACAAGCCAAACGGCACAATACGTGGCGCGTGGGCGCGACAGCATTCATCCTCAAAAATCTGGCGTTGTACTGCATCCCATTCCGCTCCGCCGTACTCTTTCGGCCAGTTGGGAGCGAGCCAGCCACGCGCATTCAGCATGGCATGCCAGCTTTCGCTGTCTTGCTTGGTCAGGCGTTTGCCCAACCGTACTTTTTCGGACATTTCACGCGGCAAGGTTTCAGCCAGCCAATCGCGTACTTCGGCGCGAAAGGCTTGTTGCTCGTCTGTGTAATTCAGGTCCATTGCCGCCTCCTAGTAAATCTCGAACAGGCCAGCCGCGCCCATGCCGCCACCGATACACATGGTGACAACGCCCAGCTTGGCGCCGCGACGTTTGCCTTCCAGCAACAAATGTCCGGTCATGCGCGCGCCTGTCATGCCAAACGGGTGTCCGATGGCGATCGAGCCGCCGTTCACGTTGTATTTCTCTGGATCGATGCCCAGACGATCACGGCTATAGAGACACTGGCTGGCGAAGGCTTCGTTCAGTTCCCACAGATCAATGTCATCCACCGTTAGCCCGTGGCGCTCCAACAGACGCGGAACAGCAAAGACCGGGCCGATGCCCATCTCGTCCGGCTCGCAGCCCGCCACAGCAAAGCCTTTGAACGCACCCAGCGGGTTCAGGCCCCGACGTTCGGCGTCTTTGGCGTCCATCACCACAACCGCCGCTGCGCCATCGGACAACTGCGAGGCATTGCCCGCAGTGATGTGGTGGCCGTCGCCGCGCACAGGGTTCAATCCGGCCAGCGCTTCGAGCGTGGTGGTCGGGCGGTTGCATTCGTCTCGGTCCACAGTGACCTCTTGCATCGAGATCTCGCCGGTTTCCTTGTCTTTCACCGCCATGGTTGCCTGCATCGGCACGATTTCATCGTCAAACTTGCCACTGGCCTGCGCGGCGGCAATCAATTGCTGCGAGCGCAGGGCGTATTCGTCCTGATAGGCGCGCTGCATACCATAGCGCTCGGCAACGATGTCGGCGGTTTCGATCATCGACATATAGATTGCGGGCTTATGCTCGAGGATCCAGGGATCCGGCGCGGGGCGCATTTTGGATTGCACCATTGAGATGCTTTCCACACCGCCGGCGACCATCGGCCCGGCACCTTCCTGAGTGATGGCGTTGGCGGCCAGCGCGATGGCCTGCAACCCGGATGAACAGAACCGGTTCACGGTCATGCCCGAGGCGGTTACGGGCAGGCCTGAACGAATGGCGATCTGACGGCCGATGTTGCCACCGGTCTCGCCTTCGGGCAGGCCGCAGCCAATTACGCAATCCTCGATTTCCCCCCCCTCAAGACCCGCGCGCGACACGGCGGCCTGAACCGCATGACCGCCCATGGTCGCGCCATGGGTGACATTGAACGATCCGCGGAAGGATTTCGCCAGCCCGGTGCGGGCGGTGGAGACAATAACAGCTTGTTTCATGGGGGTTTTCCTTTTCAGCGGTTCAAAGAGGCAAAGGTTTTGCCGTCGGCGACCAGTTGTTCGAGCAAAGGTGCAGGTTGCCAGAAATTGGTGTCTTCTTTGGCAAAGGTTTTGATATCGTTCAGAACCTTATCTAACCCCACAGTGTCCGCGTAATGCAGAGGCCCACCACGCCAACGGGGGAACCCATAGCCGTTCAACAGTGTGATATCGACGTCCAGCGGGCGCAGGGCGATGCCTTCACCGACCACTTTGGCAGACTCGTTGATCATCGCGGCCATGTAGCGGTCGATCACTTCGGCGTCGCTGATCGCGCGCGGCGTGATGCCTTTGTCGGCACGTTCCCTGGCGATGATCTCAAGAACCTCGTCGTCGGGCAACTCACCTTTGGCCTTGTCGTGGATATAGAAGCCGCGCCCGGTCTTGCGGCCAAAGCGGCCCAATTCACAAATGCGGTCGGCAAACTCGGCGTATTGCTCGTTTGGATCGCGGCTGTCGGCCTTGCGCTTGCGATTGGCCCAGCCAATGTCCAGACCGGCCAGATCCGCCACCCGGAACAGGCCCATCGCCAGTCCGAAATCCTGCATCGCGCGGTCCACGTCATAGGGGCTGGCGCCCGCCAAAACCGCGCCGTTGATCGCCTTGGCATAGGCGTTCAGGATGCGATTGCCGATAAAGCCATCGCACACGCCTGAGCGCACGGCGATCTTTTTCATGGTCTTGGCCAGAGCGAAGCCGGATGCTACAACGTCGTCAGACGTCTTGTCGCCAACCACAACTTCCAACAGGCGCATCACATGGGCCGGTGAAAAGAAGTGCAACCCAATCACATCTTCGGGCCGGTTGGTCATGGCGGCGATTTCGTCGACATTCAGATATGATGTGTTCGATGCCAGAATGGCGCCGGGTTTGCAGATTACGTCCAATTGGCCAAAAACGTCCTTTTTGACTTCCATGCTTTCAAACACCGCCTCGATCACCAGATCGGCGTCGGCAAAGTCGTTGTAATCAGTGGTGGTGCGGAATTTGCCGCCCATGATCGCATCATAAGCATCTTGCTTCAGCTTGCCGCGCTTCACCGCCCCTGCCAGATGGCTTTGCACGGTGGCCGCGGCGCGCTCTGCCGCCTCGGCTTCACGTTCGGCCAGCGTCACGTCCAGGCCTGCCAGCAAGGCCGAAGTGGCAATCCCTGCCCCCATGGTGCCGCCGCCCACCACACCCATTTTGGCAATATTGCGCGGGGTGCCGGTTTTCAATTCGGGCACTTTGGCGACTTCGCGGTCGGCAAAAAACGCATGGATCATCGCGCCGCTTTGCGGGCTGGCGAACAGTTCCATGATCAACTCGCGTTCGCGTTGGCGGCCCTCTGTGAAGGGCATGGTCATCCCGGCCTCTATGGCCTTCATGCAGTTCAGTGGGGCAATCAGGCCACGGGCCTTTTTGGCGACCATGCTGCGCATCGTCTCAAATTCTTCGGCAGTCACGCGATTTGGCTCTTCAGCACTTAGCGGACGCACACCTTTGCCCTCAGACACCAGACGTCTGGCCATCGCGATCCCTGCGGCGCGAATGTCATCCCCTTCGGCAATCTCATCAATGAGCCCCAGAGCCAGCGCTTCTTTGGCGCCGATCATGCCGCCACCGGTGATCATCTCGACCGCTTTGGCAATTGGCACCACCCGCGGCAATCGTTGTGTACCGCCAGCACCCGGCAGGATACCAAGGTGCACTTCGGGCAGACCAAAGCGGCCCGATGCAAGCGCGATCCGGTAATGCGCGCCCAAAGCGGTCTCTAATCCACCGCCCAGCGCCGTGCCATGCAAGGCCGCTACGGTAGGGGTTGAGACCAGTTCAAATTCGTCGATCACCTCGGGCAATCCAGGCGGCATCGGCGGCTTGCCAAATTCGCGAATGTCGGCCCCGGCAATAAACGTCCGCCCGGCACCATAGACCACAATAGCCTTCACATCCGGGTCTGCATCTGCAGCGCGGGCCGCTTCGATCAAACCCTGCCGCACGGCCTGACTAAGGGCATTTACGGGTGGGTTGTTGATTTCAATGACGGCAATACCGTCTTCCACGGTCATCTGAACGGGCGAGCTCATAGCTTTCCTCCAAGCAAGAAACGCATTTCTTCCAGCGACGGGATTCGCCATTGGACTTGAAAAAATTTTACTATGTGAAATTCTTTTAACGCAAACGACTTTGCAAATGACGGTGCGTCAGAGGTGGTCGCGGATGGTGCCCGCCTTGGGTGACAGGCTGGCATCAATGTCACGCATCTCCAACGACAGAGCCACCGGACGATGCGCCATCACAGGGGCCAAAAAGGCGCGGGCCGTCTCAAATATCTCGGTGGATGCGGCCTCTTTCACATCCTGTGCGCGCCCTTCGCGCAAGCGGATCGAGATATCCACAAAGCCATGTTTGAGGTTGCCATCGGCAATGGCATAGTGATCCGCCCGAAACGCGCGCACACGGATACCAGCCGTTGGAAACGTATCAATCTTTGCCGCCGTCGCCCGGATAGCTTCGCATAACTGGGCCACATCCACCTCGGGCTCAAGGTTGGCAGAATACTCGACAATAAAGTGCGGCATGGACTGACCTTTCGGAAAAACTACTTAATATATTAAGTTTTACAGCCCGACCCTGTCAAAGCAAACTTTGCACCCGAGCCTTGACCTCTTTGCTAGCGGCTTCCTTCACCGGGCCATACCCACGAATGTCCATGGGCGCCGAGAGAATGTCTGCAAAGACAGACAGATCGCCCCCACCTTTGCGGGTTGTCACATCGGTTATCAGCTGTTCATACCATGTAATTACCGCCCGTTCCTCACGCCGCTCAGCAGAATACCCAAACGGATCAAACGGGGTTCCTCTCACCGCCCTCATCGCCGAAAGGCCACGCATCACAGGCGTCATCCACGCTCCAAACTGACGTTTTTTCGGCCGTCCCCGAGCATCTTTTCCAGTTGAGAAAATTGGCGGAGCCATGTGGTATTTTACTTTGAAATCACCTGAAAAGATTTCGGCCAGGGTCTCATGAAACCCGGTTCCGGTCTGCAATCTCGCAACCTCATACTCATCCTTGTAGGCCATCAGTTTGAACAAGGATCGGGCGGCGATCATACCCAATTCGTCCCCCAAAGCAGCCTGCACTTTCATCACCGACCCACGATAGCGCGCGGCATAAGCGTCGTTCTGATAGGCCGTCAAAAACGTCACTCTGTCATTGACAACCGATTGAAACGTTTCCGCTTCTTCGCCTTCCTCTTTCACAAGCGCACCAGCATCTTGCGCCAACACCCGTCCCAGATCAAAGGCCAGCGCGTTCTTTTCAACAGCCACGCCATTGAGCAGAATCGCCTGTTTCAAAGCACTTTCGCTGACCGGAACCAACCCCTTTTGCCATGTGAACCCCAACATCAGAACATTGGCGAACACCGCGTCCCCCATCAGGTTTTCGGCCACTTCGTTGGCGTCAAATCCGCTGACATTTTCGGGACCCACTGCGCCCCGGATCACTTGCTCCCGGGCATCCACACGCAAATTAGCGTCGCGATGCAAAACCAGATCGCCTGTCGGCATTTCCGCCCGGTTCAAAACCACCTGAGAGCCTTCTCGGTAGTGTATCGATGCCCGTGGGGACGACGACACCACGATATCGCACCCGATGACGGCATCCGCTGCCCCCTGATCGATACGCACCTGATGAAGATCGTTCGGGGTTTGTGCCAGCCGAATGTAACTCAGCACTGTGCCAAACTTCTGCGCAAATCCGGTAAAGTCCAACACCGACGCACCGCGCCCCTCAATATGTGCCGCCATTGTGATCAGCGCCCCGACTGTCACCACGCCCGTGCCCCCCACACCAGTCACCAAAAGATCAAACGGTTTTGTCAGCGTTGGCAGCATGGGCTGCGCCACCCCCGCAACCAGTGATGCAACATCCAGATCCGCACCATCTTTCTTGCGTCGTTCAGCCCCTTCAACGGTGACAAAGCTCGGGCAAAACCCGTTCAGACAGGAAAAATCCTTGTTGCAGTTTGACAGGTTGATTTTGCGTTTGGTGCCGAATTTGGTTTCCAACGGCTCGACGCTCAGGCAGTTGCTCTCCACCGAACAATCCCCACACCCTTCGCACACCAACGGGTTGATCACCGCGAATTTCTTGGGATCAATCAGCGTTCCCCGCTTGCGGCGGCGGCGCTTTTCGGTGGCACAGGTTTGTTCGTAGATCAGCACGGACACACCTTTTACCTCGCGCAATTCGCGCTGCACTGCATCCAGTTCCTCTCGGGGGCGGAACATGGTGCCTGCCGGAAAATCGCCGTGCGAAAACTTGGATATGTCGTCCGAGACCAACACAATCTGGTCAACACCTTCGGCGCGACACGTCTGGGCAATGCCATGTACCGACACCGGCCCGTCCACGGGCTGCCCTCCGGTCATCGCCACGGCGTCATTGTAGAGTATTTTGTAGGTGATATTCGTGCCTGCGGCCACGGCCTGCCGGATCGCCAGACTGCCCGAATGATACCATGTGCCTTCGCCCAGATTTTGAAAGATGTGCTTGTTTCCATTGAACTTTGACGATGCGACCCATGGCACACCTTCACCACCCATCTGTGCATATCCAACTGTGTCTCGGTCCATCCAGCTGGCCATCACATGACAGCCAATACCGCTCGCTGCCTTGGACCCTTCCGGCACTTTGGTGGATGTGTTGTGCGGACAGCCGGAACAAAAGTATGGCGTCCGGTTGGCGCCCTCAACTTTGAGCAAAACCGGCGGTGTGTTGGTTAAAGATTTCGCTGTCTGCAACAGATTTTCGCCGGGGAAAAACCGATCCAGCCGCTCAGCCACTATTGGCACCAACTGCAGTGGGCTCAACTCTCCGGTCCAAGGGATCAGCGGATCGCCAACCGCACGATGTTTGCCGACCATCTTTTCCGGTTTATCACCCGGCCAATCATAGAAGTATTCCTTGAACTGGCTTTCGATAATGCCGCGTTTTTCTTCGACAACCAGCACCTCTTCCTTGCCTCGCACAAAGGCCAGCGCATCCCGGCGTGCCAGGGGCCAGACCATGCCGACCTTGTAAATATCAATGCCCAGCTTTCGGCATTTTGCCTCATCCAGCCCCAGCAATCGCAAAGCCTCCATCAGGTCCAGATGCCCCTTGCCGGTCGTTACAATCCCAAACGACGCATTTGGCAAATCATAGATGCGCCGGTCAATCGGGTTGGCTTCGACAAAGGCTTCCACCGCACGCAGTTTATGACCAATTCGGGTTTCAATCTCGGGGGATGGCAAATCGGCGCTGCGCACGTGCAGCCCCCCTTGCGGTCCGGTGAAATCAGGCTGTTCGAAAACGCGATCCGCGCATAGCTCAACCGACTGGCCGCTCTCTACGGTCTCGGAGATGGCCTTGAACCCAACCCAGGTGCCGGAAAACCGCGACAACGCAAATCCATATTCGCCAAACGCCTGATACTCTGCCACCGACGCCGGGTTCAGCGTTGGCATGAACCACGACATAAAGGCCACGTCCGACTGATGCGGCATCGATGACGACACACATCCGTGGTCATCCCCGGCCACCACCAAAACGCCACCCTTTGGGGCCGATCCATAAGCATTGCCGTGCTTCAGCGCATCGCCAGAACGATCCACGCCGGGGCCCTTGCCGTACCACATGGAAAACACTCCCTCGACCTCGCAATGCGGATCAAGGCTGGCCTGCTGCGCGCCCAAAACGGCTGTCGCACCCAGGTCTTCGTTGACGGCTGGCATGAACGTGATGCGGTCTTGCGCGACCTGCGTGCGTGCGCGCCACAGTTCCAGATCAAGCGCACCCAACGGCGACCCGCGATACCCCGAGATGAATCCGGCCGTGTTGCGCCCCGCGTCCCGATCGCGCCGCGCCTGATCCAGCATGATCCGCACCAAAGCCTGCGTCCCGGTCAGAAACACCCGCCCCTCGCTTAGGGCATAGCGGTCGTCCAGCTGATAGGTCTTAAGCTTTGGGCTGAGGTCAGTCATGAGGTCTCTCCTGTTTGCGCCCTGACAGAATACCTCACCCCGCCTGAACAGGTTGACCGAATTTCATTGCCTGAGCATCACATTTTGACTATTTTACCCAAATTAAATGAACTTGTGACAATCTGAACCATGCAACTCAACAATCGTGACAGACGCATTCTGGCGCTCTTGCAACAGGATTGCCGGATATCAAACGCAGATCTGGCGCAAAAAGTTGGCATGTCTGCCTCGGCCTGCTGGCGACGGGTGCGCGCCTTTGAAGAGGCTGGCATCATCGCGCGCTATGGTGCAGTGCTCAACCCCGACAAGGTGGGGCTCGAATTTGAAGCGATCGTACTGGTACAACTCACCCGCCACGATCCCGACAACCTCGCGGAGCTGGTTCGCGTGATTGAAATGCGCCCCGAAGTGCTGGAATGTTTCGCCACCACCGGGCAGGCCGACTACCACATGCACGTGCTGTTTGCGGACATCGCCACCTACAATGACTTCCTTGAAAACGTGCTGTTCCGCCTGCCCGCCGTGGCCAGCGCGCAAACCAACGTGGTGCTGCGCAAAATCAAACGGGCGGCTGTGATCTCACCATAAGAACAGGGGGCCGAAACCCCCTTTTCATTATTTCAAAAATGCTCTGGGGTCCGGGGGCAGCGCCCCCGGCCTTGTTCAGGCAAATGAGATATGCTTGCTAAATGGCATCTCACGAATACGCTGGCCTGTGGCCGCAAAGATCGCATTAGCCAGCGCAGGTGCCGCAGGTGGCACAGGAGGCTCGCCAATCCCGCGAATGCGGTTGCCGTTTTCCAGCCCTTTTACAAAGATCTCAGGGCACTGGTTCAGGCGCATTCCCTCAAAGCTGTCGAAATTTGACTGCTCTGCCATGCCATCCGCATAGGTGATTTCGCAATTGATCGCGTGGCCCAGACCAAACACAACCCCGCCCTGCACCAGATTTTCAAAGTTGACCGGATCAACCACGGTGCCGACGTCTGCGGCCACCCAGACCTTATCAATACGAATGCCATCGGGTGTATTGGTGACCTCAACCACCTCTGCGGTTGGCACCCCAAAGCTTTCGACATAAGCCACGCCGCGCCCGCTGTTCGGAGCCAGTTGGCCACCCCAGGACGACATCTCGGCCACGGCCTCCAGCACCTTGCGGCTGACGTCATGATCCATCAGCCGAATGCGTTCCTGCATTGGATCGGCCCCGGCTGCGTGGATCAATTCATCCAGCGCGCAGTCAAAGAAAAATCCATTGGCCGACGCCCCGACCGAGCGCCACGACGACACCGGCGCCAGTTCCGGCGCGCGGTAGGCGCGCATCCGGAAATTCGCAATCCCATAAGGATTATTCCATGACCCGGCCGAAATCTGGCTGTCGGGGCCCGGCACCGAAATATTTGCGCGTCCCATTTGCGAGCCAATCACCGACGGCATCGTAACCTGTAAGTCCAGCGCCTCAACCTGCCCGTTTTTCACTGTGCCAGCGGCGCGCGCGATGCCCGGATGACGCGGAAAGTCATGCGCAAAATCTTCTTCGCGGGAATAGGTCAGCTTAACCGGCGTGCCCCGCATCTGATTAGCAATCTCAGTTGCCTGCCGGACATGTTCAAATTCCAGCCGATGGCCAAAACTGCCGCCCATATACTGGTTTTGGAAATCAATCTGATCCTGATCATGCCCGGTGATCGCCGCCACCATTTGTTGCAGCATGCGCGGCAGCTGATGACCCGTCCAGACCGTCACACCGCCGTCCTCTACCAGAACCGTGGCATTCAACGGCTCGAGCGGCGCGTGTGCCACATAGGGCGCGCGGTATTCGGTTGTGATCGCTTTGCCCGTAGCCAATGCCGCGTCCACATCTCCGTCGTCACGCCATTTGCTGTCCAGCTGGTCGTCATTAAAGGAGGCTTCCAGCGCCGCCCAATGCCCGTCCTGCTCTGCCGGATAGGGCGCCTCGCCCCAGTCAAAATCAATAGCATCCACAGCCTGAAACGCGCGCCATGTATTGTCGGCAATCACCGCCACACCATTGGTGACTTCGACCACTTTTTGCACACCGCGCATGGATTTGGCGGTGGTCGCATCATAGCTGTTCAATACCCCACCCTGACGCGGGTTCACTTTCACGGCTGCATGCACAGCGCCTTCGGTCTCAATATCGATGCCATAAGCCTGCGTCCCGGTGGATTTTGCCAGCATGTCCAACCGCTGCATTGGCTTGCCAATCAGACGCCACTGGCTGGGATCGCGCAGTTTTACATCTGTGACCGGGTCCAGCCCTGCTGCAATCGGGGCCAATTCCTGATAGCTGAGCTTAGTACCATCCGGCAGGATCACATGCCCCGCCTCGGTTTTGAGTGCAGTCGTGTTGATGCCCGACTTTTGCGCCGCCGCAGCCTTCAAGGTTTCGCGCGCCACGGCTCCCGCCTCGCGCAGTTTCACGAAACTGTCCGGGATCGCCGTCGACCCTCCGGTACCCTGCATCCCCATCAATTTCATCACGCCACCCATGACGCTTCGCATGCTTTCCGCGGCGAACCCCTGATTGGTGGACATGAACGGCACGCCCTCAGAGGCCATAGCGGTGTTCCAATAGGCCTTGTCCGGTTTGCCAAAGCTCACCTCGAACTGGCCAAACTCAAGGTCCAACTCTTCGGCAATCAAGGCCGCCTGACTATGCGCCACGCCCTGCCCCTTGTCGCCATGTGGTCCGATAAGCGTAATGGTGTCGCCGTCGATCACCACCCATGGGTTGAACGTCGCGGCACCTGCGGCCAGATCTTCTTCCAGCGGGTTCGCATAAGGGGTTTTCACCTTGTAGACGCCAAAGGCCACGCCGCCCACAACAGCAGCAGAACCGATCAGAAATGTGCGGCGGGCAATTTTTCCAACTTTGCTCATGATCACACTCCCTGTGTCTTGGTGACGGCCAGCTTTACGGCGGCCCGGATACGCGGATAGGTGCCACAGCGACACAGGTTGCCTGACATGGCCTCGTCAATCTCATCGTCTGTAGGGGTCGGATTTTCTGCCAACAAGGACGCCGCCTGCATGACCTGCCCCGACTGGCAGTATCCACATTGCGCCACTTGGGTTTCGACCCACGCCTCTTGCACAGCATGCAGCGCATCCGGTGTGCCCAGCCCGTTGATGGTGGTCACAGGGCCGTCCACATCCGACACGAAAGTCTGGCACGACCGTACCGCCTCGCCGTTGATATGCACGGTGCAGGCCCCACAAGCGGCGATACCACAACCGTATTTCACGCCCTTGATGTTCAGCTCATCCCGCAACACCCACAAAAGCGGCATGTCCTCTTCAACATCCACGTCATGTTTTTTCCCGTCTACAACCAGTTGCACTCGCATTCTCCCGTTGAACGATTTGCCATGTTCCTTTCAAGATTAGCAGTCTCGACGGAAATTCAACTTGCAGATCGCGCCAAAATTCATTCTGATGACGCCAAGTCACTTGGAGAGACTGGCAAGAGGCCCTTCCAGCACGCATTCTTGGCCCAATCTTCACCGCCGAAAGGCCCCCTTTCATGACACTTCGCCCCCTCTATCCTGTGGCCCAAAAAACCGCCCAGCTCTGCCAGGTTCTCGAAATTTCACCCGAGCGTGTCATGCGCCGTGCAGGCCTGCCGCCGGACTACTTTGAAAACGAAGGCAAGGGCAGCACAGCTGAGCAGTTCTTTGCCCTGTTTGAGGCTGTCAAAGACGAAGCCAAACGGGACGATATCGCGTTGTTTGTAGGCAAAATGATGGCCCACGGCCCCTTTGTGCCGGCAATTTTTGCATTTTCATGTAGCCAGAACATTGAGATCGGCCTTGCGCGGCTGGCCTTGTTCAAACCTTTGCTGGCACCCTTGCGGCTGGACGTAAAGCGCACCGATCACCGGGTATCGTTGACCTTTTTGTCGGTTGATCCGGCGATACCGCTGCCGCAAAGCATGGTGATGTTCGAACTGGTCTACTTCATCGAATGTTGCCGCATGTTCACCGGCGAGCATCTCGTGCCTTTGGCCATTGATCTACCCAAGGGGATGACCCCGACCGAGGATGAAGTCGCGTTCTACGGCATAGCCCCTCAGACGGCCGCGCTGCCTGCCATTCACCTTTCGGTTCAGGATGCCACCCGCCCGCTGATCTCGGAAAATGCCGAAATGCTGGATGATGTTCTGACCGATCTGAACCGCCAGCTTCTCAAGAAATCGGCAGACAATGCCGTGGCCACGCGGGTGCGCAGCGCTTTGATCGAGATGCTGCCCTCGGGCCAGTCTTCGGTGGACGCGGCCTGTCAACGGCTGGCGATGTCCAAACGCAGCCTGCAGCGCAAGCTGCGCAGCGAAAACACATCCTATCAGGCGGTGCTGGACTCCGTTCGCTCGGAACTGTCGCTGCATTATCTCAAACAGAACGACATGACTGTCGAAGAAATCTCATATCTGCTCGCCTATCAGGACCCCAACTCGTTTTACCGCGCCTTTCAGGGCTGGACCGGCATGACACCGATGCAGGCCCGAAGCACTCCGATGCACTAACTGCATTCGCTAAACGCGCTTGGCAGGTCATCTGGCGCAATCCGCAATTGAACCATCCGATGCAACTCTCATGTATCGGCTGCGCGCCAAGACACAGGACATAAACTGATGAAAATCGACACCAAATCCCCCGTCATGATCACCGGTGCCACAGGTTATGTTGCCGGCTGGATCGTCAAAGGCTTGCTGGATGCGGGCCTCACCGTGCATGCCCCGGTGCGCGACCCGGACAATTCTGAGAAACTGCAGCATTTGACCAACCTTGCCGCCAATTCCGCCGGTGAAATCAAGTTCTTCAAGGCAGACCTTCTCGACGAAGGGTCTTATGATGAGGCCATGCAGGGGTGTGCAGTCGTGTTTCACACCGCTTCCCCCTTCACAATCAACGTGAAAGATGCCCAAAAAGAGCTGATAGACCCGGCGGTCAACGGCACCCGAAACGTGCTGACACAAGCCCGCAAAACCGACAGCGTCAAACGCATTGTCCTGACCAGCTCTTGTGCGGCGATCTACACCGATGCCAGTGATTGCGCCAAGGCGCCCAACGGCACCCTCACCGAAGACATCTGGAACACCACCTCATCGCTGGACTATCAGCCCTATTCATATTCGAAAACACTGGCTGAAAAAGAAGCCTGGAAGATTGCAGACGCCCAATCACAGTAGAATCTTGTGGTGATCAACCCATCTTTGGTGCTGGGGCCTGCGCTCAATGCGGCGCCCACATCCGAAACCTTCCGTATTGTGAAGCAGATCGGTGATGGCACGATGAAAGCAGGTGCCCCGCGCGCAGGTGTTGGTGCCGTCGACGTGCGCGATCTTGCGGATGCTCATGTCGCCGCCGCTTTTACGCCGGACGCCAAGGGTCGCAACATTGTCTCAGGCCACAACACCGACTTGCTCGAGCTGGGCCTTGCCTTGCAGGACAAATACGGCGCCGACTATCCTCTGCCCAAACGGGCTTTGCCCAAATGGCTGGTCTGGCTGGTTGGACCTTTCTCAGGCATCTCGCGCACATTTGTGGCCCGCAACGTCAACGTGGTCTGGAAGGCGGACAATGCCAAAGGTCGGCGCGAATTGGGCGTAACCTATCGCACCTTGCAGGACACCATGGAAGACATGTTCGCCCAGATGATTGACGATGGTACTTTCAGGAAACCCTGACCGGTCTTCATTATTTCAATAATGCTCCGGGGGTGAGCGTCGCCTTTGCCCCCGCAAAGACGACCTAAGGGGCAGCGCCCCTCTTGCGACCCCGCAATTTGCAACCTTCCTGTGACAAGAAGCCTTGCACCCCCTTGACCTTCCAATTACTGGAACCCTTATCTAGGGAACCAAAGATCACCGGAGTGCGTCATGTCGGCCATTAGCCTGCGTTTTGAAATCGACGGAATGAACTGTGCGGGATGCGCGGGCCGGGCCGAGCGGGCCCTTCTGGCCATGCCCGGACAATCGTCCGCATCGGTCAATCTGGCCTCGGAAACCGGTCTAGTCACTTTGGATGGGGCTGTTAGCTCTGACATCCGCGACACCTTGCAGACCGCGGGGTATCCCGCACGCGAAGACGTGGTGACATTGGATGTCGCCAATATGAACTGCGCATCCTGCAGTGCGCGTGTTGAAAAGGCGTTGATGGCGGTGCCCGGTGTTCTGGAGGCGTCTGTCAATCTGGCCTCGGAAACCGCCCAGATCACCGTGCTGCGCGGCGCGACGGCCCCCGCTGACCTCGCTCGCATTGTCACGGATGCCGGGTATAGCGCCACACCGCGCCAGTCTGGCGATCACGCCGATCCTGCCCGAAGCGACACAACCAAGCTGACCTCCGCGCGCAATGCGACGTTGCTGGCGGCCCTTTTGACCCTGCCGGTTTTCATCCTTGAAATGGGCGGGCATCTGTTTCCGGCGTTCCACCATTGGATCGCCCGCAGCATCGGCCTCCAGACCAGCTGGACAATCCAGTTCCTGCTGACCAGCCTTGTGCTGATCGGCCCCGGACGCGGCTTTTTCACCAAGGGCCTGCCGCTTTTGGCAAAGCGCACACCGGATATGAATTCCCTTGTGGCGCTCGGCGCAGCTGCGGCCTGGGGCTATTCCACCGTGTCTCTGTTTTTCCCCCAAATTCTGCCACCCGGCGCGCAGAACGTCTATTTTGAGGCCGCCGCAGTCATTGTCACGCTGATCCTCATGGGCCGCTGGATGGAAGCGCGCGCCAAAGGCCGCACCGGAGCCGCCCTGCGCAAACTGGTGGGTTTGCAGGCCAAATCCGCCCGCGTGCTCCGCGACGGAGACCTTGTCGAACTGCCTCTTGAACAGATCATCGTCGGAGATGAATTGCACCTGCGCCCCGGCGAAAAAATCGCCGTAGATGGCACCGTGATAGCGGGCATGTCCTATATCGACGAAAGCATGATCACCGGCGAACCGGTGCCTGTCGCCAAAGCCGAAGGCGCAGCGGTTGTCGCGGGCACTCTGAATGGTCAGGGGGTTCTGACCTATCGCGCCACCAGTGTCGGCAGCGACACGGTGCTGGCGCGCATCATTGCTATGGTCGAACAGGCCCAGGGCGCAAAACTGCCCGTGCAGGCGCTGGCGGACCGCGTGGTGCTAATCTTTGTGCCTGTGGTGATCCTGATTGCGCTTTTGGCCATCGCCGGCTGGCTGGTCTTTGGGCCTGATCCCCGATTGGCGCATGCCTTGGTTGCCGGCGTTTCCGTTCTGATCATCGCCTGCCCCTGCGCCATGGGGCTGGCCACACCGACCTCGATCATGGTGGGCACCGGACGGGCGGCCGAAATCGGGGTCTTATTCCGCAAAGGCGAAGCCTTGCAGCGCTTGGATGAAACCCGCGTCGTGGCCTTTGACAAAACCGGCACGCTGACTTTGGGCAAACCCAAAATGGCGGCTTTTGAAACCCGCGACGGGTTTGAGCCGGATGCCTTGCTGCGTCTGGCAGCGGCAGTCGAAAGCCAGTCTGAGCACCCGATTGCCCGCGCCATCGAAGACGCGGCCCACGACCGGGATTTGACCCTGCCTGCGGTCAGTGATTTTGCCGCCAGCAGCGGGTTTGGCGTGCGGGCACAAGTTGAAAAGCAGGCAATTGCGATAGGTGCGGATCGGTTCATGGCGCAGCAAGGCGTCGATGTGACCTCTCTTGCGCAACGCGCCACCATTCTGGCCAGCAAAGGGCAAACACCGTTCTACATCGCCGTCGACGGTGTGGCGGCAGGCTTTGTCACGGTGGCAGATCCGATCAAACCCGGCGCGCGGGCTGCCGTGCAACATTTGCGCCAATCCGGGCTGACTGTGGCCATGATCACCGGCGACAATGCAGCCACCGCCAACGCCATCGCCACCGAGCTGGGCATTGACCAAGTGGCCGCCGAAATCCTCCCCGAAGGCAAAGCAGACACCATCAAGTCCTTGCGGGCCGACCTTGGGCCGGTCGCCTTTGTCGGTGACGGTATCAATGATGCTCCGGCGCTGGCCTTGGCGGACACAGGCATTGCCATTGGCACCGGCACAGACATTGCCATTGAAAGCGCCGATGTGGTGCTGGCGTCTGGCGACCCGCTGGGAGTGGTGCATGCGCTTGATGTGTCCCGGCGAACCATGCGCAATATCCGTCAGAACCTGTTTTGGGCCTTTGCCTATAACATTGCCCTGATCCCTGTCGCCGCCGGACTGTTTTACCCCATCTTAGGGTGGCAACTGTCGCCGATGCTGGGGGCTGGTGCCATGGCGCTGTCCTCGGTCTTTGTGCTGAGCAATGCCCTGCGCCTGCGCCACATCCCTGCCACCACACCGGGAGCTTCCTCATGAATATCGGTGAGATTTCTGAAAAATGCGGCCTGCCCGCCAAAACCATTCGCTATTACGAAGATATCGGCCTGGTCACGCCAAACCGGTCTGACAACGGCTATCGCCACTTTAACGCCAATGATCTGCACAAGCTGACCTTCCTATGCCGCGCCCGCACATTGGGGTTTTCCATCGAAGACTGCCGCATTCTGATGGCCCTGTACGAAGATGAAACCCGCGCCAGCTCGGACGTTAAATCGGTGGCCAAACAACATCTTACCCGGATCGACGAAAAGATCGCACAGCTGCAATCGATGCGCGACACGCTATCTCATCTGGTCTCGGAATGTGCCGGCGACAATCGCCCGGACTGTCCGATCCTGAACGATCTGGCCGCTGTCAAAGGCTGATCAGCCCTCTTCCTGCAAATTGTGGCTGTCCTCGGCGCTAAGGTCGAGCCCGTAAGCCATCTTCATCTGCTCGATAAACTGCAGCGTGTCGTCGCCAAAAGGCTGACGGCCCTCAAAGTTGTGCAGAACGATGCCTTCAATCAAATCCCCAAGTCCAATGTCGTGCTTTTCAGCAACCGCCTTCAGCACTTTGAGGATGCGCTTTTCGATACGCACGCCGGTCTGAACACGTTCAACAGTCTTTCCCACGGTCGCCACAGGTTTCTCCTTTACATTTCAATAGGTACCATGGTACCAGATTACCTTTGCAACTTCAAGGGGCACCCAAATGACAAACCCGCACCCCCCTCCCGCACATCCCCCTGGGATGTCGAGCAACATGCAGGGTGTTCTTTGGGCTATGCTGGCAACCGGTTTGTTCGCGACCGTTGCCGCGATGGCCAAAATTGCCGTGGCCGAATACCACGTCCTTCAAATCCTGTTTTTCCGCCAGATCATGGTGTTCTTGTCGTCGCTGCCATCGCTCGCCCGGTCTTTTCCCGAAAGCTTGCGAACACAGCATCCCGGCCTTCACGCATTACGCCTGATCGGCGCTTTCGTCGCGCTCTCAACTGGTATCTGGGCGGTGTCAGTGCTGCCCCTGACAACCGCAATTACGCTGGCTTTTGTGCAGGTGTTTTTTGTGGCACTTCTCGCTGCCCGCTTTCTGAAAGAACCTGTTGGAATAAGCCGAATTTGCGCAATATTGGTCGGATTTCTGGGAGTGCTTGTTATCTTGCGGCCCAATGCTCAGGGGTTTGCCGATCCCAATGCCATGATCCCTGTTGCCGGAGCTCTTGGTGCTGCATTGGCCGTTACATCTGCGCGCCGGCTGTCCCAAACGGACTCCACAGCGACATTACTGGTCTATCAATCGATATTTGTTGGTCTGCTGGCTGGCGTGCCCGTTTTCTGGCTTTGGAAACCCCCCGATATGGCCGGGTTCTTACTGTTGGTGACAATGGGAGCACTGGCAACAACAGGTCAGTGGGTCGGAGTCAAAGCTTTGCGGTTGGCAGAGGCCAGCGTCATCGGCAACATCCAGTACACCCAACTAATTTACACGGCCATTTTGGGGTATGTTCTGTTTGATGAAATTCCAGATGTTTACACGATTTTCGGCGCACTGTTCATCGTAAGCTCTGCGCTCTTCATTCTGCATCGCGACAGGAAGAACAAACGCTCAGAATAGGGAATCACACCGCTCCTCCAGACACGAGGCAATCACCGCACTTCTGATGCGGTCCGTTCGCAGGCCCAATCGTTACCGCTATCATTGGTCACCACGTCACGTTTATCGCTAACATACCGCGATAGGGGACGTTTGAGACTTTCCCATAGGAAACAAGCCTCCTATACCGCAGTCAAATTCAGGACTAAAGGAAATGACATGACCGTCACTGTTGGGATCAACGGATTTGGCCGGATTGGCCGCTGCACCCTAAGACACATTGCTGAAACTGCCCGCGATGATGTGAAAGTGGTCAAGCTGAATGCCACCGGCCCCGTGGAAACCGCGGTCCATCTGTTTCGCTATGACACGGTGCATGGCCGTTTTAAGAACGACGTCAAAATCGGTGACGGAACGATTGACCTCGGTCAGGGCGAGATTGAAATGTTTTCAACCTATAACGCCGAGGAACTGGACTGGTCTGGCGTGGACATTCTCATGGAATGCACAGGCAAGTTCAACGACGGTAAAAAAGCAAAAATCCACCTTGAGCGGGGCGCGAAAAAAGTTCTTCTTTCCGCACCGGGAACCAATGTCGACAAAACCATCGTTTTTGGTGTGAATGACGAGATGCTGGAAGCCTCTGACACCATGATTTCGAACGGCTCCTGCACCACCAACTGCCTCGCACCGGTGGCCAAGGTTCTGCACAACACGGTTGGCATTGAATCCGGCAACATGACCACGATCCACGCCTACACGGGCGATCAGTCAACCGTCGACCGCCGCCACAAGGACCTCTATCGCGCCCGTGCCGCAGCCATGTCGATGATCCCAACTTCGACCGGTGCGGCCAAAGCTTTGGGGGAAGTTTTGCCAGCCCTCAAAGGCAAGCTGGACGGCTCTGCCATGCGTGTTCCAACCGCCAACGTCTCAGCGGTCGATCTAACCTTTACCGCATGTCGCGATGTCACAGAGGCCGAAGTCAACGCAGCAATGGCCGAAGCGGCAGCTGGCCCGATGAAGGGCGTTCTGGGATACAACGAAGAACCACTGGTTTCGATCGACTTCAACCACTCTGAAGAAAGCGCCATCTTTGCTGCCGACCAGACCAAAGTCACCGGCAAACGTCTGGTGCGAGTGCTGGCATGGTACGATAATGAGTGGGGCTTCTCCTGCCGGATGGCGGATGTTGCGGCCCAAATGGGTCGCCTGTAATCCATCAATTTACGTGACGCAAAATGTTGCGCCTCCGGACGCTCTCAGGCATATCTGATGCCACAAGCTTCTGGAGGCGCATTTCATGACCAACCCGATCGCCGTATTCTTGACTCTGCTTATTTTAGCAGGACTGGGCTATGATCTGATCTGGATGGATGGTCAGGCGACCCTGGTGTTATCCCGCAAATTCTTTGATTTGATCGAATGGGTCGCCTTCTGGCGCTGACCGAATTAGTCCATTCGCATGCGCACAGTCACAGTGCCAGAGACCGCCGTTTGCCAGTTCAGATAGACCTGGTCATTGTTTGCCCCTTGCTCGGTGGTAACATAAGGCGACGTAAACTGCGTCACATTGCCAGCGTTCTTGACCTTACCCTTCATCACAACGGATTCAATAGTGCGTGTCTGACCGCCGAATGGCAGCCTGTCATCGCTGTCCACCGTCCATGTCTGAGCCGCCGTATTTTGCGTGTGCGTGACAACCAGCGGGTTGAAACACGGGGTATCAACCGCGTGAAACGTATTGCCCTCGAACAAGATGTTTTTGCCTTTTGACATGTCCAGACTGGCATGGCTCGTATCCACGCTGTCCACCCGATCAATGCTTGTGCTTTGGATCGAGCGGAACTTGTTTCCGGTCACCGTCATTCCTCCGATGAAATGCCCGCTCCCGTGAGGCTTGATCACCAGATAGGCAAACCACGGTGCCACGTTTCCGGACAAAAACACATTGTCCGTGATACTAAGCGCAGAGAATGAATATCCACTGGTAAAGTCTGGCTCCGGTGAGCCTCCCCATCTGAATGGGTCCACCGTTAAGGTTAGGAAACGGAGGACTAAGAATGGCAAACAAGCGACTGAAGCCGGAAGAGATTGTCTCA
>NZ_FQZQ01000042.1 GCF_900142085.1 Shimia gijangensis | reverse complement strand
ATTGGCCGAAGTCTGCGACATGTTCACACCGCAAGAATGCTGGAACTACTTTTGCGAGGCCGGGTATGCATCAGGTTAAAAGCGCGTAGCTTTAGGTGGATATCTCTCGGATAAGGCATACCACTTCATTGCTTTCGCCGCATTAGCGTTTCCAACGGCATTACTTTATGCTCGCAGTTTGGTTTGGGTCATTCCTGCAGCATTGTTACTAGGTGGGATCATCGAGCTTGTTCAACCTTACGTCGGTCGATCGCGTGAAGGAGCGGATTGGATTGCTGACGCATTTGGTATTGGCTTTGGCGTCAGCATAGGCTTGGTGATCCGGAAAATCATTCGCAAGAAAAATTGAGTACTATCCTGTTTTTACAGGGCTCTTTTGGTGCTACGGATCGGTTAATCTTCTTGTTCCTCTCCGAGTGATAGATGGTCGATCGATAAGTGATGTTTCAGACAAGTTTCGCCTTCGGCAAATCACAGGCAAAGTTGAACGCCGCCTTCAGGCTTTGAAAGCCATGATGCAACAAATTTCTGCTGCCCCGGGGATACCGAAGTTCTGGTTGGTGAATTCTTTGCTTTTGACAATTAGCGAGACCATGCCTGCGACTCCGTGCAAGTGGTTTTGCCGTACAAGTAACTATTAGCTTTGGCACCAATCCAGCGCGGATGAAACTGCACGGTTTTTCGTGGTACTTCATCTGAACGACCTTCTAGAACTACCATCTTCTGGGTGTATGGTATTCAGATAGTATTCAACAAAATCAGACACCTCTTCCCCTGCTAGGCACTGCTCCCTTCGATCAAGAGCAGATCGACTGTGACCCGGCAAGATGAAAACGGGACGGGGGGGTTGATAAGCGTCTTCTTCCAAATGTTGCAATCGTTGCCAGCATTGAACGGAAGGTGCATATGCGCCTTGGTGCACATAGTTGAGCGCGAAAAGCGACTGTTGTATTTCGGTTCGGAGCTGCTTCCCCAGATCTGTGAGTTGCCAACCAGATGAAACCATTTTCTGCAAATTGAACCTTTGCAAAATTTTCCAAATTTCATACTGCCAATGGACAGTCGGAACATTGAAATATGAAACCTCTTCCGGGTCACCAAGAAAAACTCCGATTGAATTCTGTGCAATTAGTCGGTCCATTTCCTCTGTTTCAAAATGCGAAATCGATGGTGTAAAGGCTTTTTGCTTTAGAGCGCGCTCAAAATCGGAGAGTTCAATGTCTGTTGCGCGCAATGCCGCTTGTCGAAGCCGTTGGCGATTTCGCTCAGAGACAAAATCCAAAGGAACTCTCCAATTTTTTACGTCGGTTACCTGAGACTGGACACCTTTGGCCAAGCTGCTTAACGATCGAACGTCACTTTGTTTGACGACAACCTCGACCACCATATCTACCAGTCGAGACAAATCAGATTTCTTTTTTGTTTTGATGCCACTTGTACACGTTACTTCAACGGCGATGGTGTAGCCGTTCCAGACCGCTATGAGGTCTGGAACGCGGTTCTCGATCCGTTTTTCCAGCACGCAACTTTCGAAGAAAAATTTCACTAAATGGGGCGAAAGTGGAAGAGCCTCAGCCCTGGCGCTCTGCTTTGCAAAAAACCAACCGCTTTCATAAATGGCCAGTTTAGCCAAAAGATGCGTCATGCTTTCGGCACCGATGTGATCGAGCCATCGACACTGCGCTCCTCGGTGTCGGAAATATGCTGAGACCTGTCTGCCCGCCGACAGATGGCTATCGATATGCCGCATGGCTTTTTCACATACCGGGCAAGAAAAAGACTCCCCAATTTGGGCATCATTGCTTCCGGCTATCACCGGTTTTTCGTTTTCACTTAGTGCAAAATAATTTGTGACAGTCATTACCGTTCTCCTTTTGATTTACTTGGATATTGGCTGGTGATTCTGTCAAGTCTTTGTTTTTATTGATTTTTAAGCTATCTTCTTTTGTTGCAGACTACATTTGCAGGTCGGTTTTTCTGTCTTGAGTTTTGCTTCAATTATAAGGGAAATTTGTGCAGGAAACTTCTCAGGGCAGGTTATGACCAAAGGAATGTGGGTGTCGTACCACTTGGAATGCTTTTTTTTGCGATTTGCCGCACAAAATTCGAAACTGAGAGCCGATTTTTCTAATCATCGGCATTGCTTAATCTGAATTACTAGACGGATGTCTCGGAACGGAATGTTGCAACCAGTTGCAACACCCACCCATCCTAAGGACTTGGTTGTTCAGGTCAGGTCAGGTCAGGTCAGGTCAGGTCAGGTTTTCCAATAACGCGGCATTGAACATCCAGCATCAATCAGGTTGTCTCAAGGAAAACGAAGCTTTCGCTCGGTAACACCTGAGGCCCGCACCCACGTATTATCTTCAGGCAGTTCGAAAAAAAAGCGACTGGCTTTCCGGATTATCAGCCCTGGCCCTCATAGCGGCCGCTGTTTCATATTCGCATCCATGGCGACCTATAGAAAACGTGTACAAACTTAGAAAATGCCTTCAGCAATCTCATCTCCCCTTCACCGGATACATCTTGGCGCATTGGGCCACGGGATTACTGCCTGTCGAAATGGCCTACCTGACGAAATCTCTTTCGGAGCAGAGCTCGCTAAGAATAACCTTTAACCAAGCCGAGCCGACCCTTTCCTTTGCGGCTTTGGCTTATCCGACCGCTCCACGTTAAGCGCGCAGTCATTTTGCTGGGGTGTGTACTGGATGCCAATTGTTTTGACTGGGCCATTGAGCTTATCCAGTTTGATGTTGGCCCCGAGGGCGAATAGGCTGAGTTCTTTGCGGAGTTTTTTGTATCATTCTTAACCCAATTGCCGGCCTGATAATTCGTGTTTTTAGTTTGAAACAGAGTTATTTTCAGTAGATCCGCGACATTTCAGTCGAGGATGTCCAGTGGTAAATTTCGATTTACCGCTTCATCTTGCATTTTTATGTACGATACAATATATAATTGAATACACGTTTTAGAGAGCATTATGACAAAACTCCTGACAACCTACATCGCCACCATGACCGAAATGCGAGAGCCTCACAAAGTCTTGGAGAGCTCTGGAGGCAACCCGGTGGCGGTTTTGAAAAACTCGGCCTTGGTTGGTTACTTTGTTCCCGCGGAAGCCATTCAGGAAACCGAGGGCCGTATTGCCACGCGCGAAGAGGTTTTGGCTAGTCTCAAGGCGCGTAAAGACATAAACCAACCTGTGCTTGACTACCTCAAGGACAAGTAAAGTGTTCAGGCTTTTGTCTTCAGATCTTGTCGACCTCATTCATGAGAACGTTCTGAACCCGGGCGAACTTCAAGGGCGCGCCGGAGACAAATCACTGGAAGGCGCCTTGTCGCGCGTCGACAACCGCCTGGCTTTTGGAATGGTAGAGGACGGATTTTCTCTCGCTGCATTCTACGCCGAAGCAATTGTACAAGGCCATTGCTTCAACGATGGCAACAAGCGCACGGCGCACTTGTCTATGGACGTTTGCCTCGATCTCAACGGAATTGCGATAAAGTGGGTTACGGAAGACGTCGCGGATCGAATAATCCTTTTGGCGCAAGGGAAACTGGAGGCAGAAGCCTTTGCTTATTGGTTACGAACCCTACCAAACCCGTTGAAATGAGCGAGCCATAATGTGCTTCGCCAAAACCTGGATCACGGGTTTGGCGTGAAAGGCGCGGAACCTCTTGATGTTGAAAGTGTTTGGAAATCTAAGACTTCTCAAACCTATGTTGAAATGCTTTAGTCATTTTTACCAGGTCAATCGAACCCATCAAGTTCAACGCAAACTTGGACGGCAACGAGGTCTGTTACTTTGTTTCAATGTCCGCCCAAACTTGGTCATTTGCAGCGTTGCCCTGCAACCTACTCCCACACATTGTGTTCCGCCAATTCGAGATATCGTGAAAGGATGTTTACGGATTTCCAGCCCCCTGCGCGCATAATGGCCGCAGTATCATATCCTGCGCACAGCAAGTCCTGGGCTGCACCAACACGGAGAGAATGACCACTAAAGCTATCAATGTCTTCGGGACCGAGACCTGCCTTTTTGGCTGAGCTCTTGATCAGCGTTTTGACTGTTGTCGTACTCACGCTGCGCTCTAAAGCTTTGCCATGATAAATCGGGCAGAAAAGATAGGTGATATGAGGACCCCGCCAATCCAACCAGTCCTGCACAAGAGTAGCTGTTTCTCTTGAAGTGAACGAGATACGCCCTTGTCCGAATGGATCGGCTTTGCTGCGTCGAATGAGGACTCGTAGGGTTCCGTCATCTCTCACTTCGATATCCTGAGTTGTGAGCGCCACCAGTTCAGAGCGACGCGTCAGCAATTCGTAACCTAGTGACAACATCGCTCGGTTGCGCAGCCCCCAAGGATTGTCTGGTTGCACGGATAGAAAGGCGTCGAGGTACTTTCTGGTCAGTCCCTTTGCTTGTTTTGGGCGGGCAAGCTTCGCGCGTCGAATACGGCGGATGGTGACGTTAATGTCTTCATCCCAGGTCGGGTCCGGAAGATGTAGAAGCCGGTGTACTTTTCGCACGGCATAGAGCCTACGGCGAACGGTTGAAGGCGCTTTTCCAGGGGCCTGATCTTCGAGAAAGCGGCAAAGCGCGTCCACACTCGCCGGAAAGGGAGCAATGCCCTTTTCAGCACACCAGGAGACGTAAATTTTGACATCCGCGAGATAGGATTTGAGCGTCGCGGGCGCGTAAGCGCCCTCTAGGCGTTCAAATGCAGCTCGCCAGTCTTGGGCTTCCAGATGTTCAAGTGAGCGTGGAGGTGCGCTCTCAGTCTCCTGTATGCGGCTTTCCCCTTGGGTCTCGACGCGGGCGATGTATCTTACGGTTTCTTCGTGAGGCGGTGGCAGAGCGTTTTGGTCGATTTCCCCAACAGGTTTTGGTGATGGGACGTGTGCACCGTTCAAATGAAGATCTATAAGTTCCCAAGGAATAATCCGCCGGAAGGCTGCCGACTGTCGTGCACCGTTTTGAGGAGCCGCAACCACGGCATCAAAGGCAAGGCGCAATCGGGTTTCTTCAAATTCCGAGGCATCCGCCAACCAGAACAGCATCGGCGCACAGCTCAAGCGTTGGAAGACAAGACGGGCATCCGTCGCAGAAGATGCCTGCCGCTTATAGGGCGCCGGTGTCTCACAGGCGCCTAACCACCCCAACCAGTGTTCTTTTTGCGAGCTATACCATGCGCGTTTGTAATCTGCTCCAATGCCGATCTCTCGCTCAAGCAATGCCGTCAGAGGGCGCGCTTCAGGAAGGCTGCGAATGCGATTTATGAGGGTTTGAATATCCAAGCTTCGGCTCTGCTTCAGGCAATTTTGTTACTCTTTCAAAGTACCACAAATCACCAAGCAAAACACAATAACTATTTGTTTTTATTGCTTTTTAATTCACGGATCAGTTCATCACTTTGCTGCATGACTTTCTGAATTCTATCTCGCAACTCTCGGCGATTTTCCATGGCCGCTTCGGTATAACCCCCATGGATCAACGCATTTGAATTTCCTTTAGGGGCACCCGAGCCTTTTGCACCGCCGTGCATACGACAGCGTTTCTTTCCCGATACCGCTGGAGATTGGCACGCAGCCCCTGTCCTGGTTTTCGCGCCACACCGCAGGCTTTTGCGCATAGATTGCGTATCACGTGTATGATTACTCGGCACGCTCAGCTTTCCTTACGGACTTTGCCATCCCTGCGGCTTCGCACACTTACCGGTGCTTCACTATCAGTGTATTCCAGAGGCGTTTCTACGTTAGCATGAACAACTTTTCGGGCATCTACAGTGCCCACAACCGCCTGCGCTCCGGGATTGACGTTGACGTGCTGTACGGTGATTTGCTGCGTTCCCCGATTACGCAGCTTGTCGATGGTCTCTGCGTTTTTGAGCGCCGCGCCATTTCCTTTCAAAAACAACTGCGCGGCCTTGTCACTACTGACTGGGTCAATATCTCCGCTCTGTGCGCGTAGCGCCGCATCGCGCGCCATTTTGTTGATGGCAACAAAATTGTAGGCGAGGTTTCTTTCCAACTCATTGGTTGGCTTCAAATCGCGAACGGCTTCAATGGCGGAGTCGAGCATACAGCGTTCATCATAATCCGGTGGCTGCCGTTTGAGCCTAATACCAAGCCCAGCGGCAAGTTCCTGAAAGCGGGCCCTTTGAACGGATATGGATTGCGATAGTGTAACGTCGGCGAGATCCTCTGTTGCGTAGCCAAACAGTGTATCCAAGGGTTGAGGTTCGGCCTCAGGATTGGCTTCTCTGGTATTTGCCAAAACCTGCCGATCAAGCTCGTCGAGCGCTTTTTGGTTGTCATCGTCTCTATGCATTTTGCGCCCTACTCGACCTAATCTACCCTTGGTGACGTCAAAAGAAGAGCATTTCAAGTGTTGGGCAGGGAGAAGTTGATGGAAATTTCTACTGTGCATGGGCTTGTTTCGACGCATTTTTATCTGATCAATTTTTTCACCCCCCCCTTAAAAAATTGCGGCAATCAAACACTGCACCAAAAGTCCGCACATCCGCTATCCGAAGGGAGTTGCAGTGACAGAAAATGCGTTTTCTGCATTAATCTGTTTAAAAGAGGTGTCTGATAGGCCAGACGCGCTACTTGGAGAAAGCGCGTGTGGACGCCAGAAAGGTTGGCCGGTTTTCCAGCCGTAGCATGCCCCACCGGCGATTCGCCGATTCAAACAGCCGATAACGTGCAATCGAACGTTGCCTTGCCGTTGCCCAAAAGAACGAGAGGCCAGCCAGATTTGCCCGAGAATGCCCCTTATAAGCGGTTTTCCAAATGCCCAATTGAAACAACTCAAAACCAATGCTAGTCACTTTATGCAAACCCAGAGAGTACTGGGACTATTGAAAGTTGTATTGAATTTGGAGCAGCAATGATACGCTGGATACTGATGTGCGCTGTTTTGCTGACTGGTTGCTCTGAAGCGATGACGATGTTTCCGACTGAGCCTGAAGAACAGGCCGATCTTCCTGAAAACGTGAATATTGTTCGGGTTTCCAGTAAGAATATCAGCAATTATAATAAATCCTTTCGCAGTTATAGACGTGCTTCTTTAATGGCTGGAAAAGAGTGGTCCTATAAAATCGGTGTTGGCGATATCATTTCCGTGACTGTATTTGAGCACCCGGAGTTGTCTCTAAATCAGGGCAACTCAGACAATGATAAGCTCAATGGCTTTGAAGTTCAGGCAGATGGCACCTTCTTCTTTCCATTCATCGGCGAAATCAGTGCCGCAGAAAAATCGGTTAAATCGGTTCGCCTGGAAATTTCACAGAAGCTGCGCACCTACATCAACGACCCTCAGGTAGATGTACGACTTATTGCATTTAATTCGCAAAATGTTGTTGTCAGTGGTGAAGTTGAAACGCCCAACCGCCAGTCTTTGACCACTGTTCCTTTGACATTGCTTCAAGCTGTGAATGCAGCAGGTGGCTGGACTGAAAAAGCGGATATCGGATACATAACGTTGCGGCGAAATGGTCGCGTTTATCCAGTTGACCTGCGGGGATTTCTCGAAGCCAACATGGCAGAAAACAACCCAGTTTTATTGTCAGGCGATGTTGTTCATGTGCCTGAGCGGGAAAACCAGGAAGCTTTCGTTATGGGTGAAGCTCTGCGTAACGAGGCAATTGACGTCACGAGCGAACTGGTTTCCTTGACGGAGGCTGTAAACGAAGCAGGGGGGCCGAGCAAAGTGCGTTCGGACGCCCGCGGGATTTTCGTCTTCCGCCATTCAAGTGGCAAAATGAATGTGTATCAGTTTGACACGACTACGCCCGAAGGCTGGCTTTTAGGAACCAAGTTTACCCTAGCACCGCAAGACGTTGTGTTCCTGACACGCTCGCCGCTGCAACACTGGAATGACACAATTACTCAACTTCTTCCAACAGTTTCAGCGATCAGTACATTAGAAGGACTTCAGCGAAACTTCTAACGCTTGAAGGCCGAAACAAGGTTAATGACACAATGATAGAATCCGTACTTGTAGTTTGTGTTGGTAATGTCTGCCGTTCGCCCGTCGGTGAGAGACTTTTGCAATCTAAAGCACCCAATGTGACCGTGAGTTCTGCCGGTGTAGGTGCATTGGTCAACAAGCCGGCCGACGCTACTGCAAGCCGGGTGGCCGCGGAAAAAGGCGTCTCACTCGAAGGGCACAAGGGACGTCAGGCGACCGCTGAAATATTGTCAGCCGCGGATCTCATACTTGTTATGGAGACTGGTCACAAAGCTGCAATCAGCCAGATTGCGCCACAGGTCAGTGGTCGGGTTATGTTGGTGGATCACTGGACCGGTGGCAAAAATATTGCAGATCCATACAAGCGGTCTCAGGAATTTCATGAGCAAGTTTTCCGTCAGCTCGACACTGCAATGAACGGTTGGTCACAAAGACTTGCCGCTAAATAGAGAAGTTTTCAAATGAACTCATCTCCTTCAAATTCCAACAGTCAGTTCGATGAAGAAATTGACCTTGGTCAGCTATTTTTGAATTTATGGCAGGGGAAATGGACAATTCTGTTTGTCACATTTTTGGTCGGAACACTTAGTGTGTTTTGGGCGTTAAATACGGCGCCAACATATCAGGCTGATGCCTTGCTGCAGCTAGAAGAAAAAGCGGGTGCCAACCCTTTTTCGGGTACGTTTGAGGGATTTGGAAGCGACCCAGCTAGCGTGACGGAAATTGAACTTCTTAAGTCCAGACTAATTTTGGGCCAGGCCGTGGCAGAGCAAAACCTGGATTGGGTCGCCATCCCCAGACAGACCCCTTTAATAGGGTATTTTGTTTCCGAATTTGGTGGGCTGGTTGAGTTGCCCGAGTTCATGAAGCCATTTGCCCAATCAGGTGAGACCATTTCGCTTCGGTTTCTGCGAGTTCCGCCTCATCTCTTGGGTACACCGCTTAGTTTGACCAAAATTTCGGAAACGGACTTTAGCCTGAAAATCCCAGAGGGACCGACGCTGTCAGGTAAACTCAATCAGCAACTTATTGACGAAAACACGGGAATTGCGATCGAACTTAGCAAACTTGAAGGGCAAGTGGGCCGAGAGTTTACCGTTGTGCAAGAGAGCGAAGAGGAAGCTATTAAGTCGGTCCGGGAAAAAATTGGAATTTCTGAAAAAGGTCGAAACTCTGGCGTCTTGAATGTTACTTTCAAAGATGGAAACAAGGAGGACGCCTCTCGGGCACTGAATGCCATCGTGAGTGCCTATCTTCGCCAAAACATTTCTCGAAATTCGGCCGAAGCTGAAAACAGTTTGAAATTTATTGAAGATCGCTTGCCAGAAGTGCGTTCTATCGTTGATCGCGCCGAAGAGAAATTGAAAGATTTACAAAGTGAACGCAATACGCTTGATCTTAGCTTTGAGACCCAAGCTCTGTTAGAGCAACGGAATCAAGTGGAGGCGGAACTGGCAGCTCTAGAAATCGAAGAACAGGAGCTTCAACGCAAATACACGGTTAGCCATCCGAATTACAAAATGCTCTTGAGCAGAAAAGAGCAACTCGAGACACGTCTGAAAGCGCTGGAGGCTAGATCCCTGGACCTTCCCGACACACAGCGCGAGATATTTGACATGACACAAGAGTTGGAACTTGCGCGAGAAACCTACAGCAAACTTCTGATACGAGCCCAAGAGCTCCGTGTCGTCAAAGCCAGCACGATTGGCAACGCAAGGGTGATCGATCATGCGCAGACTGCCTCACTTCCAATAGCTCCGAGGAAGGCGGTAATTGTCGCTCTAGGCGCATTGCTGGGGTTAATGTTGGGCGTGGCGATAGTCTTGCTCAAAAACTTTAGATCTAAAGGTATCAAATCAAGCGCCGAAATTGAGGCTCTTGGCCTCTCAGTATTTGCCGTAGTGAATGCAGTAAAACCTGGCTTGCTAAAACCACGGAAAAGCGGTGGCAAGAACCCCATTCTTGCTATCGATGACCCTACAGACCTAGCAGTTGAAGCCCTTCGAGGATTGCGAACCAGTTTGCATTTCGGAATGTTGGAGAAAGACGCAAAAGTTCTTTCAATTACTAGCCCCAGCCCAAATGCAGGCAAATCATTTTGTTCAACCAACCTGGCTATTGTTTCAGCCCAAGCCGGTCAAAAAGTATGTTTGATTGATGCGGACCTTCGTCGTGGCGAGTTGAGAAAATTCTTCGGGGTGAAAAAGGACACTCCGGGCTTGGCTGAGTTGCTGGTAGGGGACAAGAAATCGGAGGATGTTGTGACCTCAACATCTGTGAATACACTGTCTTTCATTCCAACAGGGAAATTCCCCCCTAATCCAGCTGACCTGTTAATGACGCCCACATTCGCATCTACTTTGGACAAACTTTCCGAGCAATTCGACCTCATCATTCTCGACTGCCCGCCAGTTCTTGCCGTAACTGACCCCGTTATGATTTCGAAGCAGGCAAGTATGACATTGGTCGTTGTCCGATATGGGGTAACGACAGAAAAAGAAATGCACGCGATGCAGCGGGAGATTGACGCGTCCAGCGGGACTATTTCCGGTGCCATTTTCAACGGTTTTCAACGTGGTAAAGGAGAGAAATATGGTGGGTATGATTACCGTTATGAATACAAATAACTCTTGATGGAGTTAGGGTAGGGTGTTCATCGCATTTCCTCCACCATCTTTTCCCGGAAATCTTCGGTGAGTGTTTTCCATCCCAAACATATTCGAGGCGTGTTGTTGAGGCGGTCGTGGATCTGCTTAATGTTTTGAACTGTCATCAATCGGCTCTCGCGTCGTGCGGTCGGCTGGGCCGACATCGCACAATGCTGCGAAGCTAGCCTCTGATTTCAATCGCTCTGGATTGTCCCCCGCCGTGAGCAGCAATTGCGCTGCGCTGTTCAGGCCTATCGCAGTCTGCTCAAGCAGCTCTGGAGCCAAGTCTTTGACAATGGCTTCGATCATGTCGTCCAGATCGGCGATCTCATCATGTAGTTCGAGATAGCGCCGTGCCAATGACTTGAGCGCGATACGGTAGGCTTCTTCAACCTCCCGATACGCGGTGAGATCAGGTCGCCAAGCCGCTAACGTTCTGATCAATTGCATGCGCGTCATCTGGCGCAGTGGGTCTCGCAATTTATCAGGCGCGCAAACGATTGTTGTCTGGATGATCTGCAAGGCAATGCGACGGGCCTGGACAGCAGTTTTGCGGCAAACCTTTAGAACGCGGAGGCTTTCGACCATTCCGTCCCGACTTCTCGGTGTCACCGTGTGCCGTTCAGCAAAAGCGGCATGGGCAGCGCTTTCCGCGTCGAAGTCATCGTTCTTGCCCCGGCGACGGCGATCATGCTTGTCAGGCGCGGTCACCTCCAGAACCTCGATGCCGGCAACTTGCACATAGCGCAGCAGCCCCGCGCCATAACTACCCGAGCATTCGATCCCGATGCGCTGTAGATCGCCAAATGACCTCATCCAAGTCAACATCAACCGATACCCATGTCGGGTCGTCGGGAAGCTTTCAGTGCCGAGTGTAGATATGTACGGACTCCCGGGACACTTCCTGTAAATTCCCTGATTTGGGATGGAGGAAGTATGAGCTACTCCCCATTTGTTGGACAGGATCTGGCGTAGTTTAAGCTACTTTTCGCTCCTGCTGATCAGGGTTGGTTGTTTCAATTCCCTGCCAAT
>NZ_FQZQ01000041.1 GCF_900142085.1 Shimia gijangensis | reverse complement strand
CTTCGACCACGCGCAGATACGAAAAGCGGCATGAACAAAACTCGATACATCTTAGCCAAGCCGCAAACTTGTACAGAAATGCAGGACCAATTCAGTATCCGTACGCACCTTGCGGATTTCTATAGCCACACAGGCCGCCCATCTATCGATCCTGAACTGCTGATCCGTATGCTATTGGTAGGATACTGTTTTGGTATCCGGTCCGAGCGGCGGCTCTGCGAAGAAGTGCATCTGAACCTCGCGTATCGCTGGTTCTGCCGTCTTGATCTGGCCGACCGCCTTCCAGATCACTCGACCTTTTCTAAGAACCGCCACGGTCGGTTCCGCGAGAGTGACCTGCTGCGCCATGTGTTTGACATGACCGTTGCGCGCTGCATGCAAGAAGGGTTGGTGGGTGGTCAGGGTTTCGCTGTGGATGCCAGTTTGATCAGCGCGGATGTTCAGAAGCAGAACTCCAGCAATCCTGACGACTGGGCCGCACGCGAGATCAATCCAAGCGACGCGCCACGAGCGGTGCGCGAGTACCTTGATACCTTGGACGACGAGGCCTTTGGCGCAGCCACCACGACCAAGCCCAAGTTTACGGCGCATGCCGACCCCGCCAGTCAATGGACCGCAGCGCGCAAAGGCCCCGCTTTCTTTGCTTATTCCACCAATTATCTGATCGATACGGATCACAGTGTCATCGTTGATGTAGACGCCTGCCGGACGAACAAAACCGCCGAAGTGGGTGCTATGCGTAAGATGCTCGACCGGACCGAAGAACGCTTTGGCATCAAGCCAGATTGGATCGCGGCAGACACGGCGTATGGTTCATCTGACAATCTTGTCTGGCTCGCGCTCAAACGGCAAATCCTTCCCTTCATACCTGTCTTTGATAAAGGCGAGCGTACGGATGGCACGTTCTCACGATCCGACTTCACTTGGGATGACGAGAACGACCGCTACATTTGCCCGGGCGGCAAAGAGATGAAGCACACCTGGCGCACCTATTCCGACCCCGCCCGCAATGCACCGAGCTGGAAAGTCCGCAAGTATCGGGCGCTAAAGTCCGATTGCACAGGGTGCGCGCTGAAAGAAAAGTGCTGTCCCAACTCCGAGGCCCGTGCAGTCCATCGCGAGAAATACGAAATCGTCCGGGACTTTACTCGTCAATGCACCGCATCCGAGTTCAATGTCACAGCACAAAGGCGACGAAAGAAAGTCGAGATGCTCTTCGCACACCTCAAACGCATCCTTGGCTTGGGGCGGCTCCGATTACGTGGACCATGTGGCGTTCAAGACGAATTTACACTCGCAGCAACCGCTCAAAACCTCCGGAAACCAGCCAAACTCAAGCCTATGGGGCCCGCCTTAGGATGAGCCGGAGCCTGACCACGGACAACCCAATAAATCAACGCTATCGCCCGTTCCGAAACCCCAGAAACAGCGAGTTTTTCAACACAATCGGCTCGGAGCCGTCATTCGCCGCGTGTGTAACGAAGGTCTGGCGTGCTGGTGGAACCGGCCGTTCGATCAATTGGTAAAGTCGTTCAGTTGACGCGGTGTCGATGTTTGGAGTGGGAGGGACGGATGGAGGACGATCAATGCCCGATATTCAACTTCCCGCCACCAAACCGAAACGCACACCGTGGGATAAGGGGCGCCTGATCGGTCAGAAACGCCCGCTTCTTGCCAAGCAGGTCTGGCCATCCGAGCCCGGTTGGAACTTGCGGGAAATCTCAGGGATCTGGCACTGTTTAATCTGGCGATTGACAGCAAGTTGCGCGGTTGTGACCCCTTCGGTTGAAAGTCACCGATCTTGTTGTTGGTGACAGGGTTCGCGAACGTGTGACAGTGATCCAGAGTAAGACCCGGCGGCCCGTTCAGTTCGAGGTTTCCGAGAACACCCGCGATTCCATCTGGAATGGGTATGGCACCCGGAGATGCTCGGATGCCCGTTCTTGTTTCCCAGCCGCTTCCACGACAGGCCGCATGTATCGACCCGGCAATATGCCCGGTTGGTCCGTGATTGGGTGGCCGCGATTGGTCTTGATCCGAGCGGATATGGCACACTTTCGCTACGGCGCACCAAGGCAGCGCTGATCTACCGGAAAACCGGGAACTTGCGCGCGGTGCAGCTTTTACTCGGCCACACCAAGGTGGATAGCACAGTTCGATACTTGGGCGTCGAACTGGAAGACGCGCTGAGTATCGCTGAGAAGATCGACATATGAGGGTTAAGCGGGCGGCACCAGCCGCCCGCCTATGATGACTTGTAACGTCCGCAAGATTGTCAATCTTCCACTGGACTTCCGAGCCAAGACGAGCGTCACTGACGTCGTTGAACGAATTGAATCTCCCGCCCGGAATACTGGGCTTTGGTCAGTACAGGGCGCGAGAAAGCCCTGCTTCCAAGAGGAGACGACAATGACGGAACAACAATCCCAGCCACTTAAGACCGACCATGCCAAGCCCAGGCCATCCAAACTCGCGGGCAGGACCAAGTCTGGCGAACTGTGCAAACTGCTATCGCGCCGTTCCGGGGCGACGGTGGCCCAGCTTCAGAGTAAGTTGGATTGGCAGCCGCATACGATACGGGCAGCGATATCACGGCTGAGGAAGGCGGGCGTGACGATTGATCTTGACCGCTCGGGACGGTCCCCGCGCTACCGCATCGTCTCACATGGGGCAGACCAATGAGTGCGGCGGGAGATCAGTTTGACGTCTCACAAATTGAACAATTGGAGGCCGCAGAGCTTCGAAGCCTGTGGAAACAGCTCAAAGGGATCCACCCCCCGAAGACATTCACGGCGCGCCTGATGCGGGTGGCGCTGGCCTGGGAAGTGCAGGTCAGACAGTCAGGAGGCGAATCCGCTAAAGTGCGACGTGGGTGGCTAAAGGTCACCGGAGATCGGAGCAAGCGCAGTGGCGGAAGGCGGTTGGGCATTACGGCTGTTTTCGACCCCGCCGAGGGCACCCGCATCCTGAAGAAGTGGGGCGGAACCACGCACGAGGTTTTTGTCACCGGGAATGGCGTGATGTGGATCGGTGAGAGCTATTCGTCCTTGTCTGCGGTGGCCCGCGCGATGACAGGCACCAATCGGAACGGTCCAAAGTTCTTCGGCCTGCGGGATGGCATTAAGTCATGATCCGCAAGCGCTGTGCCATATACACCCGCAAGTCGACCGAGGAGGGGCTTGAACAGGACTTCAATTCGCTGGATGCGCAACGCGAGGCCTGTGCTGCCTACATCCTCAGCCAGAAGCATGAAGGCTGGAGCCAGCTTTCAGAGGGCTATGACGATGGTGGGTATTCCGGGGGATCGATGTATCGCCCCGGTCTGCGGCAACTCCTGGACCACGTCCGCAACGGTCGCATCGACATCATCGTTGTGTACAAAGTGGATCGGCTGACACGATCTCTGAGTGACTTTGCCAGGATGGTGGACACCTTTGACAGGGCAGGGGTGTCTTTCGTCTCTGTCACACAGGCCTTTAACACCACATCTTCCATGGGGCGACTGACATTGAATGTGTTGTTGTCATTCGCGCAGTTCGAACGGGACGTGACGGCGGAACGCATCAGGGACAAAGTTGCAGCCTCGAAACAAAAAGGAATGTGGATGGGGGGATCTGTCCCCTTTGGATATGAAGCCGTTGACAAGGCTTTGGTGGTCAATGAGGCCGAAACGACCTCGGTGCGAACCATTTTTGCCGAATACCTGGCCGCCGGTTGCGTCCGCAAACTGTCGGTCCGCCTAAGAGAGCTGAACATCCTTAGCAGACGTTGGGTTGACCGACATGGACACAGCAAGGGCGGCAAATTCTTCTCGCAAGGCGCACTCTACTACATGCTTCGCAACCCGATCTACGTTGGAAAGACCCGGCACAAAGATGAGATTCACGAAGGGCGTCATACGGCGATCATCGATGACGTGACATGGCAATTTGTGCAAACCCAACTGGAAAACAATGGCGGTCGTGAAACCAGAACCAAACGCCACCGCACCGGTCGGATTTTGAATGGACTTTTGTTTGATTCCGCTGATCGGAAAATGCGCGCCTCCTATGCCAGCAAGTCGCTGTGCCGGGATGGCGTGCAGCAGACAAAACGCTACTGGTACTACGCTTCAACCAAGTCACAGCCAGATGATGACATTCCAGTCGAACGATTGCCTGCGCAAGAGATCGAGCGCGTTATTTTGTCGGCGCTTACCGACCGGCTCTCTGACCATGTTTGGATTGCTGATCAGATAAGGATGCACATTGAGGATGCTGCTCTTATTGCGGGTGTCCTTCGTGCGGCCAATGCGTTGAACCAACCTGATCAGAGAGACGACGCAGCCAATGCTCAACAATACCTGTATTCCCTGATTACCCGTGTCGTCGCAAGGGTGGAAGGACTTGAGGTTTCGATGAACCTGGCAGCAATGCTGGGAGAAGAAAGCTCAGGTGAACCCATTCCCGTCAACTTCGAAATTCCATTCAAACGGCGCCAGATTGGTCGCGCGAAACCGATCGTGATCGCACCGCACAATTCAGCGAATCCGGACTCGGAACTCATTGCTCTGGTCGCCGATGCACGGCGATGGGCAAGTGAGTCAATTGATGGAACAGCTTATTCCATCAATTAACTCACGGACCGGGAAGGTTTGCGAAGTGGTGTGGTCAGCCGCATCTTGCCTCTTGCCTGGTTGGAACCGGATCTTTCGACGGCCATTCTGGAAGGTCGCCAACCAGCGTATCTAACGGCGAAGACTCTTCGCGATCTGCCGGAGCTGCCGCTGGATTGGGAAAAACAGTGTGAGGTTATTGGGTTTCAACAGGCCCGCAACCACCGATAGGCCTCAAGACCTCACGCGAAACTGACGCGCTGAGACTTTCTCCGAAATCGACCGAATAGTGCTCTGATCAGAGCTCAATTTAGAGGTCTCTGGTGTCATGGTTGCCTGTAACTCATTGAAATTAAGTCACTATTGATGGCGCTCAGAAAATCTCAGGTTCGAAGGAGAGAAAGTGGAGGAGGACGCAGTCTAGTGCGAACTGGTCTCAGGCGCGTATCCCTGTTTTGCAGGGAAAGAACAGGGAAAAATTGCCAAAAACGACCCCAAAACAGGAGAATTTGGGGTCCCGCGCCGATTTGTGGCGTTGTTTCCATCGCGATATCATGGGCTTACAGGTCGCAATTCTCACTTCCCTGTTAATCTGCAAAACAGGGAACTTGGGGTGCATCAACAGGGACACAATGCGCAGAAACAGGCAATGATGTTCTCATTAACAGGGAAGCCAACGATCTCGCGGACGCGGCTGTGTTGGGGCGTATCATGCAATTCATCATCTGGCCCTTTTAATCCACAGCCTGGCACCCTACATTGCGGTACATGAATTTTGACATACAAGATATTGAAAAACCTTCCCGAAACTCACCTCTCACCATCACCTATCGCCCGGTCGAGGATCTGACACCAGATCCGCGGAATGCGCGAACCCATCCCAAGCGACAAATTGAGCAACTGAAGTCGGCAATTGCGTCGTTTGGGTTTACCAATCCCATTCTGATAGATGAGGGCGATGCCTTGATCGCCGGGCACGGTCGATTGCGCGCCGCAAGGGACATCTGATTGGATGAAGTGCCAACGATTACGTTGGCGGGACTGAGTGATGCGGAGAAACGTGCCCTTCGTCTCGCGGACAACAAGATTGCACTTGGCGCGGGTTGGGACCTTGATCTCCTGAAACTCGAACTTGGCGAACTCGCCACGCTGGACGTGGATCTTGACCTGACCCTGACGGGGTTTTCCACGGGCGAGATCGATGTGATCCTTGCCGATACATCTGATCCGGACGATGAGATCATTCCGGCTGTGCCAGTTGAGCCGCGTACAGGACTGGGCGACATCTGGGAGATCGGAGATCACCGGATCGGTTGCGGCGATGCGCGCGATCCCGACTTCCTGCGTCGGGTGGTTGGGGCGGGGGAGATTGACGCGGCCTTTCTTGATCCGCCTTACAACGTCGCGATCAACGGTCATGCCATCTCCGAAGGACGGCACGATGAATTTGCCATGGCGTCCGGCGAGATGACGACGTCAGAGTTTCGGTCGTTTCTCGCTGATACACTTGGTGCCTGCGTTGAGGTTTCTCGCAACGGGGCGGTGCATTTTGTCTGTATGGATTGGCGGCACATGGACGATGTGTCCGCCGTGGGGCAGGGGGTCTACGGCGATCTTCTGAACCTGTGTATCTGGAACAAGTCGAATGCGGGCATGGGATCGCTCTATCGCTCGAAGCATGAATTGATCTTCGTCTATCGGGTGGGATCGTCGCCTCATAAGAACATGGTTGAGCTTGGGCGGCATGGGCGCAATCGAACCAATGTCTGGGACTACGCGTCGGTCAACTCCTTCGGCGGGAGCCGGCGGGCGGATCTTGACTTGCACCCGACGGTAAAGCCCGTTGGGCTTGTTACTGATGCAATTTGCGACGTGACCAATAGAGACGAGTTGGTTCTGGATGTCTTTCTGGGTTCAGGCACCAGCCTGATTGCCGCGGAACGCGCAGGTCGCCGGTTCCGTGGATTGGACATCGACCCGGCCTATGTCGATGTGGCGCTTGCGCGCTGGCAGGCGATGACCGGAAAGGAGCCCCGTCGATTGACCGCCGAGGCAACTGCATGAGCGATCAGAGATCGGCGTCGAGGACAAAGTCCGGTCAGTTCCGCAAAGGTCAGAGCGGCAATCCGAAGGGGCGGCCAAAGGGGCGGAGAAGCAAAGACAGTCGAACCTCCGCATACGACGTGATCGTCGACAAGACCCTCACTGTAACGAAGGAGGGTGTTGCAAGAGAGGTGTCGGTTGAAGAGGCGCTGCAAGCACAAAACCTATCAGCAAGCCCTGGGAGGCAATCGTGCAGCCCGGCGTGAAATCCAGCGCATGATCCTGAAACGTGAGCAGGCGCTGGCCATGCACGCGCCAAAGCAAGTACGACATGTTGATCTCTGTCAGGGGTACAACCCGGAGAATGCCAATGACGCCCTAATGATACTGGGGATCGGACGGCGCTTCGAAATCGGGCCGGAGGACAAGTACGACCGATGGAGACTGGAACCCTGGGCGGTGCAGGCAGCTTTGCGTCGGCGCCGGGGTGGGGCCAAACTGACCGACAAAGAGATTGCTGAGATCAGGCGCACGACCTGGGAGGCAGACACGCTTGTCTTGCCGCGGGGGACACCGGCATGAGTGGTGGGTTTGGCATATCCCGGGTCGGCTATGGCAACCCGCCTGTATCCACTCAGTTCAAAAAAGGTCAAAGCGGCAATCCGAAGGGGCGGCCGCGTGGCCGGAAGAAGGAAATTCCGTTCGATGCCGTGCTCGGGCAAACAGTAACTATCCGGGAAGACGGCATTGAGCGTAAGATAACTGCGGCTGAGGCGTTTCTGTTGAAACTTGCCAAGGATGGGCTGGAAGGTGATGGCGCATCTGCGCGGGCCAGTCTGCGTGCGATCGAAGAGGCACGTGTTCGCGGTGTGGCCGGCGAAACCGATGATCCTATCGAAGCTATATACTTTATGCCGAAGGATTTTGGAGCCAATGATGCCCTGCAATCCCTTCGCATGGCGCGGATACTGGACCCCTATCGCCCGACCGCTCAGATGAAGCTTGAACCCTGGATTGTCGAAGCCGCGCTCAACCGTCTTGAAAGACCTCTGACATCGGATCAACAGCGCACCGTCCTGGCTGCAACTCGGATGCCTGGCAAGGTCAAGTGGCCGGATTGGTGGTCGGTGTCCGAGGACTGAACCCCGGCATCATGGTCGATTAAAGGCGGAATCCAGCCATTCGGGCAAACCGCAGAGAAAGGCAGGTGAGAGCCCAGAGTGACTAATGCTGCGACAAGTATATCTTGGCAGTTAAGGTCGACAAAGCGGCCGTTCTTTGCCTTGGAAAAATGAAACGTGAGTATCCAAAAAGATTGATACTCAAAGTACGTATTCCAATCCGATTAAAAAGTGTAACGTCACGCGGCCATTTGGGAAAAATCTTCTGAACGCGCCAAAACTCGATCATAGAATGCCATCAAGCCGGGATCGATACCGATAGCTCGACGTTGGCAAATTTTGACAGCTAAATCTACATCTCGATTGGGGGCTCTGTTTTGAAGTAACTCAAGTAGCTCTGAGTGAGATTGCTTTAACTCCAAAAAGGCAGGAGATTGGCCAACCTCTTCATTGCCTACGACTAAGAAAATTGTTTCTGCTGAAGATTTACCCTTAAGCTGCACTGTCCCTGCTTCCAATAACGCCAACTCGGATTCTGAAGAAGCTGCCACGCTTTGTGACACCAAAATATCATAAGACACATGCCGACACATCGCCTCAATCCGCGCCGCGACATTCACGACATCCCCAATCACTGTGTAGTTAAAACGATTCTGAGAACCGATGTTTCCAACACATGCGCGGCCAGTTGCGCATCCGATTGCAAATTCGATCGGAGGAAGCGAACTATCTTTGCGAGTGTCATTGAATAAGGCCAAAGCAGAACGCATACGCAATGCGGCTTTGGCACTCAATTTGGGATGTTCTTCCATTTGCATTGGCGCATTCCAAAACGCCATGACTGAATCCCCGATAAATTTGTCGATTGTACCTTGTTCAGCAAGGATTTCTTCGCCCAGAGATGTGAACAATTCATTGAGCAACGCCACCATATCCAGAGCTGGCATGGTTTCACTTAGAGACGTAAAACCGCGGATATCAGCGAACATCACTGTAATGTCTTGGGTTTCCCCACCCAGCTGAAATTCTTGACCACTCTCTTCCATTTGGTCGAGAATTTCCGGTGCAACATAGTGGGCAAAAGAACGCTTGATAACACGTTTGTCGCTTTCGGCGGCTATAAACAGGTATCCTGCAAGAATACCAAAATTGACAATGCCTCCAATCATGGGAAACGTTGCATCAAACAGGATTAGGCCGGTTTGAAAAGCAAACCAACTGAGCCCTAAAACGAAAGAGGCTGCCAGACCACCAACCAGAAACGAGATCACAGAACCCGATATTGACATCAAACTCGTCACGACCATTCCCAGCGCCACATATGCGATCAATTCCAGAGCGGCAGTGTTGTCGGAGCGTTGTAGCATCTTGCCTTGGATCACCTGCTCGATCACCTGGGCATGGATCGAAACGCCTGGGACCGACTTGCCCAAAGGGGTTTCCCGAATATCAAGTAGCCCCGCAGCAGAGGTCCCGACAAGGATAATTCTACCTTCGATCTGAGATCGAAGCCATTCATCATCCGGGTCACGCAATACTTCAGTTGCAGATAAATACAACGCCGGATCATCGTGACGATAACGCAGCCAAAGATGCCCCGTTTCGGTCGTCGGCACGGTAAATGGCCCCAGCGATATTGAAAGAATGACGCCGCTTTCTTCTTGGGCCCCTTCAACAAAAATATTCTGTTCACCTAACGCCAGGCGCAGAGCTTCGATGCTCAGACTCGGCAATACACCGGTTGGACCTCTCCACAGCAGAGGAACGGTTCTGACGACGGCGAGTTCACCCATCGGCGAGACATTTACACCTCCAATCCCGACCGCGACCTGATCCAGCGGGGCCGCCAAAGGTGTCCAGTGCAGGGCCTGGGGAATTTTCAACCCTGGGTTTTCGCCGATCTCGATAATTCCAGCCCTTGGTCTGATATTGCTTTCAACATCACCGATCCGCGCAGCCACCCCTAGTGCGACCGGTCTTTGGGCGATGGATTGAGCAAATCGCTCGTCGTTATCAAGTTCGGAAACATCAACGCCGTCACGTAATAGTTTCGAAAACACAGGATCTTCGGAAAGACGAGCTGGTGAATATCTGTCCGGCTCGGCAAACAGCATATCGAACGAAATAGACGCCGCACCGTAGCCCACTAACCGCTCAACCAGTTGGGCGGTTACTGTCCTGGGCCAAGGCCACTGGCCAATTTCGCTAAGGGATGCTTCGTCGATATCCACAACGCGCACGGGCAAGTCAGGATCAAATGGCCGCGGAGAAAGACGTTGGAGATAATCAAAATAAATCAGTCGAGCTGCTTCGACCGGATACGGATCTGCGACCCGTACAAAACACCCGCAAACGATCAAAATGCCGCCTAGCAATCGGAATATCCATCGGCGCCTATTTTTTCCGGGACTTTTGAGCATTCAGTACGCTTTAACTGATCGGCAATTCACTCGCGGTTACCTCCCCCATTGCCATTGCCGCCACCTTTGCCGTTTCCACTACCGTTGCCGTTGCCTCCACCGTTTCCATTCCCGCCACCGTTGCCGTTTCCACCACCGTTGCCTCCACCGTTGCCGTTGCCTCCACCGTTTCCATTCCCGCCACCGTTGCCGTTTCCACCACCGTTGCCACCCGGTCTTCCCCCCCCGGCTTCCGAACTCAGCGCATTTCTAACACCGGGCGCAGAGCTGCCTTCAGTTATGCGAGCTGAAACGCGACGGAAGACGCCTTGCCCTTTTCCCGTGCCTGACCCGTGTTGTCCCCGGCTAATGCTGTTCCCATTGCCAGCACTATTGCCGTTGGGGCCACTTTGGCCCGGATGATTTGTGGAACCCGGGGCAGGTGGTGATGGAGGCTCCGGAGTTGGTGGTGTTGGAGGCTCCGGAGTTGGTGGACTTGGAGGCTCCGGAGCTGGTGGTGTTGGAGGCTCCGGAGTTGGTGGACTTGGAGGAGTGGGCGCTATTGAAAGTGATTCAGCTGACCGAGAAGGCGGGTTCAGATGCTTACCGCATCCCCCCAAATCTGCTCGGAATGGTTTCTGCAAAATCCGCTGGGACAGAATGAAGGGAAAGCCAGTGGAAATTGCTTTTTCGGTCTGTTCAAGGTCTTTTGGTGCCGCAATTTGTCCCCGTGGAGTTGTCACAGCCAGCGAGCAGCTACCCTTTACATTCTTACATGATCCGTTTTCTCCACACATTCGAACCGAGCCTTTGAGAATGGCAAGGGATGTCTGACGTTTGTCGAGAACCCAAAAATCAAATATTGTGCCCCGGATCCCCATCGTGGCCGTTGGAGTTGCGATTTTGTAGGCTTCCCGACTGCTTTTCCCGGAAATAAAGCGAAAACTACCACCAAGAGTTTTAACGGTAAAATTCCTTACCCGTTGCTGACCCCGCATCATGGATACATCCAACACCATATTGGCGTTCGGTCCGACGACAATCTTAGTTTCGTCAACAAAAATAAGTTGAACGACACCAGATCGATTTGTTTTGACGACATCTCCAGAATCCACGGACATCCCTGTCCGTAACCTAACCGTAGCCCCGCCAGATGTCAGCGTTGCACCAGATTTGACGTCCACAACTTTACCAATTTGCGCGGTGATCTCAGATGCGTTCAACAAAAGAGCACTCACCAAAACTAACAATGAACAATATTTAGAAACACGCATAAGAACCTCTTTACTGAGGTTAAGTGAGGATCTTCTCTTAAGAAAATACCTAAGCGAAGAGGCTCAATGGTCGCGCCTGTAATCTACATCAATCGTTTCTTGTATCGCGACAATCTGACACAGAGTGACAACAATAGCAACTCCTTGAGGTAAACGGATGCTCAAGTTTGGGGCTTCACTTCCCCGAGGTGCCGCGCTTGCAGCGGGCGTCTGGTACGACAAGTCGCACTGAAGCAATCAACTCTGATTTTGCAGAGTCTGCTTTTGGGCGAAAGCGGCAGTCAGGGCAAATCGGTTCAAAGGCAGCAATGTCCGCTTTGCAATCATTGATTGTACATGAAACCAAGGTCGGCAACGCGGGGCGGTTTCAACGGGTCGACGCAACACTATAATCTTTTTGGAAAGATAGAGTGTAAGTCATGGCCTATCGGAAGCGGACAATTTTCTCAGAGAAGCAGAAGATGGAGATCTGGGATCGGTGGCAACGCGGAGAGTCGATGGGCTCGATCGGACGTGTGTTTGATCGCGGCTCTTCGTCCATCTATTCATTACTTGAGAGCACTGGGGCATCAGACCAATAGCCCGGACGCGGTCGCGGTTGGCGCTAACACTCGGTGAGCGGGAAGAGATATCGCGGGGCCTTGTAGCCAGGCAGTCGCTGAGGTCCATTGCGCGCAACCTTCACCGGGCACCCTCAACTATCAGCCGTGAAGTTCGCCGCAATGGTGGCACCAAACATTACCGTGCTGCCAGGTCCGACGCGAAGGCCTGGGATCGAGCACACCGTCCAAAGCCCTGTAAGCTGGTCGGCAACGACTATCTTTGCCGCATGATATCGACCAAGCTGCACCGCAAGTGGTCCCCGCAACAAATCGCAGGTTGGCTCATGCGCGAACATCCTGATGAGGAAGACAAACGTATCTCGCATGAGACGATCTACCGGAGCCTGTTTATTCAGACTGGACCTGTCGCGGTTTGATGCCGCTCCTTTGATAGCATTTACTGCAACAAAGGAGACTGACTATGGGACTGAAACGGACGGACGAATTCCGGCAAGATGCTGTGCGGATCGCGCTGACCAGTGGGTTAACGCGCAAACAGGTGGCTGATGATCTTGGGGTCGGGATGTCGACGCTGAACAAGTGGATCACGGCACACCGAGACACGGGTGTGGTGTCAAAAGAGGATTTAAGCCTCGCTCAAGAGAATGACCGGCTTCGGCGTGAGAACCGCATCCTCAAGGAGGAAAGGGAAGTGTTAAAAAAGGCCACGGTGTTCTTTGCGGGCCTAAAGCAATGAGATTTAGGTTTGTTGAAGAACACAGAGCCAGCTTTCCGACCAACCGGTTGTACAATGTCGTTGGCGTTAGCACGCGCGGTTTGAGGGCATTTCGAAGTCGTCCAGCCAGCCGACGGCAGCGTTCTGATCTGGTGACGCTGGCTCACATCAAGGAACAGTCACGCCTCAGTTTGGGCAGCTACCGTCGGCCACGTATGACCGAAGAGTTGAAAGAGATCGGTTTGGATGTCGGACATCGCCGGGTGGGCAGGTTGATGCGTCAAAACGGCATATCGGTCGTACGGACCCGCAAACACAAGGTCACAACCATTGCCCGGCAGGCGATTGCAAAGCAATCTGCCGAG
>NZ_FQZQ01000040.1 GCF_900142085.1 Shimia gijangensis | reverse complement strand
CTCGTTTTGAAATAGCGGAAAGGCGAACGTTTTGTCATGCTTCAACGCTAGATCGCCACCCAGCCCTTCACAACCGAGTTTCTTCTGACAATGCCTCATGATCCCTTCGGAAGACGTGAGGGAGGTGTTCGAAAAAGACACCAGCTTTGCCATGTCGATCATTAACGAACTGGCCGGATGTTACCGAGGTGCCATAAGAAATGCGAAGAATATAAAATTGCGAACCTCGGTTGAGCGGCTGGCGAACTACGTCTTTAAGCACCACGTTCGCGACGGTAGAGCAGCGGATTTCTCGCTGCCTGTTGAGAAGAAGAAACTCGCCTCATTTTTGGGTATGACACCGGAAAATCTGTCCCGCGCGCTCTCTGCACTAAAGCATTATGGAGTTGAGGTTTCTGGACAGACAATCAGGATAACAGACTCCCAAGCCCTAGAGGCTTTTGCCAAACCCAATGCTCTAATTGATAGATAACCCAGACAGATAGTGTCAGATGGACCTTGTCAGAGGAACTCCGGACGCGAAGCGTAGGTTGCCAATCTGCCGTTTTTGCAAGAATTGAAGCTAAGAAGCCACCCGCGTCAAAGTTAATCTGACAATGCGACCCTTCGGCTTATTGTATGACCGCTTTCATACACACTTTAACCTCCACGTCTCAAGCTCGTTTCTTCTGGCAAATCCCTACAGGAGTTGACAAATTGGGTCACCACGAGTCCTCTATCGGGGCGTTCTGGACAAACCCCAAAGAAAGTTCCGAAATGTCAAAACCAACACTGCTAATAATTTCTCTGGGTGAACTGGGAACAAACATATTGGAAGCGGTCGCCAGAACCGACCTTTTTGAGCCCGTTTTTGTCGGCAGCCGCAGCCTGGTCAAGGCCGAAGAAAGGGTGAACAACGCAGCAATTGGTGCCGGGATAGAAGGGCATTTTCCGGACCTTCGCGCCATTCAACTCGACATCAACGCCCATGATGCGCCTCTGAAGCTTCGCCAACTAAAGCCGGACTATATTTTCTCGGCCCCATCGCTGATGCCATGGTGGAAACTGGATGAGCGGGCTTCTGCTCTGCCTTTTGCAAGTTTCACCGCTTTGCATTTGTCCTTGATGGCCAAATTTCGCGACGTGATCGAAAAAGCCGATACCGGCGCACTCTGGATTGGCGCGTCGTTTCCAGATGTGATCAACGCAGTTCTCAACCGTAACGGGTTCGGGCCAGACTGCGGGATCGGAAACATCCAAGAGCCCATTCCGAAAATACAGGCAGCAGTCGCGGCGCGCCTAAAATGCCTACCGCAAAACGTCGACATCCGCATGATTTCGCAACACGCGTTTGAGTACTACGTTCTGAACGAGAAACGCACCGAGACTCTACCGCCGTATTTGCTTCAGGCAACGGCCTTGGGACGAGATGTCACTGATATTGCAGAAGATGTCTTGCGCGCGCGCTTTCCATTTCCTTATGATCTGCATTTCAACCGGGTGACGGCATCGGCCGGACTGGCAGCACTCAGGGCGCTGCTGAACCCGACCCCTTCAGCAATTCACCTACCAGGTATCGGCAAACTAATTGGTGGGTATCCCGTTCAGGCAAGCCGTTCGGGGATTGCGATCGACCTGCCCCCGGATTGGTCCATGGATCAGGCTATTTCGGTGAACGAAGCATCCTTGGCTTGGGACGGAATCGAAACGGTCGAAACAGACGGAACCATCCATTTCACAATGGAAACCAGAGAGGCACTGTTCTCGCTGGTCGGAAAATCAATTGATATACTAAGTGTTTCAGACGCAGATGAGCAGGCAAAAAAACTGCTCAACGCTCTTTGACGCGCCAAACTTTTCACTAGCCAAAGGGCTCTCTCAATGAAAACCGACAATTCCAAAATTTTGTTTGACCGGGCCATGCAGGTTTTGGTTGAAGGGTGCAGCTCTGCCTCTCGGGGGCCGCTGAATTACAAGCCGTATCCAGCCTATATGCGCGAAGGAAAAGGTGCGCGCATTTGGGATGTAGACGGAAACGAATTCATTGACTGGCAGTTGTCATTTGGCTGTTTACCCTTAGGCCACGCACATCCAAAGATCGTTGAAATTGTTCAGGAAAAAGTGGCAGGTGGGACACATTTTGCCACGGCCCTTGAGGTTGAAGTTGAGACGGCTGAACTAATGGTCAGTATGTTGCCGCACGTCGACAAAGTCCGGTTTGCCAACACCGGAACCGAGGCTTGCATGACCGGGGTTCGCATGGCGCGCGGAATCACCGGAAAGCGTAAAGTGCTCAAGTTCGAGGGCCATTACCACGGCTGGTATGATGGCCTTTTGGTCAGCTCAAACCCGCAGTACCCGACAACGCTGGGGCATCCCAATGATCCGGTGCGCATTCCTGATAGCTCTGGCCTGACACCGGGGTCGTGGGAAGACACGCTGGTTTGCGTATGGAATGACGAAGATGCCTTAGAGCGGATGCTGGATGCGCATGGCCACGACCTTGCTTGCGTTGTGATGGAAGGAGTGATGTCCAACATGGGGGTCATTCCGCCAAAACCGGGCTATCTGAAACGCGCGCAGGAAATGTGCCGTGCACATAACGTTCTGTTTTATCTCGACGAAACTGTCACTGGTTTTCGTGTTGCTCCCGGCGGAGCCGCTGAACTTTATGATCTGCAACCAGACATCGTGACGTATGGCAAGGCTTTAGGTCAGGGATTTCCAGTCGCGGCCATTGCGGGACCGGACCACATCATGGAAAGCATCGAGTATGGCAAAGTCCTGCACTACGGAAGCCACAATGCGCCACGTCTGGGTCTCTATGCCGCCAAGACAATGCTCGAAGAAATGACGCGAGATGACCAAGCCGGGTTTAAGAAAATCGCTGAGATTGGCGAACAAATGACCACACGCCTCAATCAGGTTGCCAAAGACACAGGTCAGAACATGCGGGTCCAAAATGTGGGCTCAATGTTTCATCCGGTGTTCACCGATCTCGACGCGATTACCGACTATCGCGAATTTTGCGCAACCGTTGATCTGAAAAAATATGGAACGTTTTCAGAGCTGATGCGCAATCAGGGCATATTCTTTTCCGGAAACAAGATTTTACACAACTTGAGCTGTACGGAACACACCCAATCTGACATCGACGCCTCGATAACAGCGGCAGGGAAAGCGCTCGAGCAGATGAAATAGAACTAAATAGGTGTGCCGTTGGAGGGTGGTGTCAGGAAATTTCAAACGCGCTTTTGCCAGACCAATGAGGCTGCCCAATAATTCGCACGAAGACCGCGCCACTCGGCAAGATCTGCGTTGCAATTGAGCTTGAAATGATAACGTTTCGAAAGGTTGCGCTCCTGATTGAAGTGGTTGAAGACCGACGCGTAAGCAGAGACAAATTTCTGTAAACTTCACATTCGACGAAAACTGTACATGCGCGTTCTCGTCGTCGAAAAGGTAAGTGCGCGTTTTTGGATCGATTGTTGTTCTAGCGGCCGGTTTCTTTTCGGCATGCATCGCCAATGATCTAAGCCTCGACACTATGGGGGCGAAGTTTGCCCTTTTCTATTGCACCCTATTTCCCGCAGCGCTTCATGATATTACGTAAGAATATCAAAGCCGCTTTGCGATCCCGTCGCTTCGTGACAAAGCAATTAGGCACCTCACCTTCATGATCTACGGCTCGCCAAAGATTATGCTTCTGCTCCTTGGATCTCACAAACACTTCATCCAAATGCCATCGCCAGCTCGAGTATGATCGCAACTGGTGAACCCTCCGTCTGCGAGTTTCTACGGCGAAGGCCGGCCAAATCTGGTCTACTAAAAACGGAAAGCGTTGGTGCCTACATCAGTGCCTCTTTCGTGCGCCAAGTCTTCCACAATTCGAGGAGAAATGGAAATTGGGCATCCATCATCGCAAAAAGTCGGATGATTTTGGGAGGCGTTTTGAAGCAGCAAAAAGGAGAGCGTTTTCCCATAAGTGAACGCAAGATCTCCGCCCTGCTCGCCTCACGCATGTTTCTCTTGAAAACGCCCTCAGAACGAAGTCCATGCTCCGTTTCGGTTTGACGAACGAACACATGCATCAATGAATTGCACACCCGTTAACCCATCCTGCACGGTGGGGAAATGTAGGTCAGGTGGCAGGGCTTCACCACGTTTCTTAGCGCGAATTGCTGCGGCGGCCTCGGTGTAGATGTTTGCGAAGGCCTCCAGATAACCTTCGGGGTGACCGCCGGGGGTTCGGGTGACACGCTCGGCCATCGCACTGGCGCCAGTTCCACCACGTGTTAGCAGGCGCTTGGGTTTCCCAAATGGCGTAAACCACAGATAATTCGGATCCTCCTGAGACCACTCCAAACCGCCTTTGGGCCCATAGACCCGCAGTTTGAGAGCGTTTTCATTGCCCGGTGCAACTTGACTGGACCACAACATTCCTCGCGCGCCACCCTGAAACCGCATCATCACGTGCACGTTGTCGTCCAATCGACGACCCGGCACAAATGACGTCAAATCCGACGCCAGGCTTTCAAGGGTCAATCCGGTGACAAAACTGAGCAAGTTAAACGCATGAGTGCCAATGTCCCCCACGCAACCGCCCGCGCCGGATCGTTCAGGATCGGTACGCCATTCTGCCTGTTTGTTGTCTTGGGATTCTTCGGCCTCGGTCAGCCAGTCCTGCGGGTATTCTGCCTGCACGACGCGAATGTCACCCAGCGCTCCCTGTGCCACCATTTCCCTTGCCTGTCGGATCATCGGATAGCCGGTGTAGTTGTGGGTCAGCACAAATAATGCGTCTGATTGTTCTGCCGCTTTCACCAGCTTTTTCGCTTCGGCCAAGGTCGCGGTCAACGGCTTGTCACATAGGACATGAATACCGCGTTTCAGGAACTCGCGCGCCGCCGGATAATGCATGTGGTTGGGCGTCACAATCGCCACGGCATCAATGCCATCCTTCAACCGAGCCTCGCGGATCGCCATGGCCTTAAAGTCGTCATACGTTCTTTCCGCAGCCAATCCCAATGCCTGCCCAGAAGCCTGAGCCTTCTCCGAGGTTGATGACAGGGCCCCGGCGACCAGATTGAATTCCCCATCTATCCGCGAAGCAATACGATGCACTGCACCAATAAAGGCGTCATTGCCACCGCCGACCATTCCCAATTTTAAGGGTGTATGTCCTGTCATGGCTTAATCTCCCAATCCGAGCATTTTACGGTTTGCGGCCTCGTCCGTGCCACCATCGGCAAAATCATCAAACGCCTTTTCCGTGACCCGAATGATGTGGTCCTTAACGAATTGTGCGCCCTCGCGCGCGCCATCCTCGGGATGCTTCAGGCAGCATTCCCATTCCACGACGGCCCAACCATCAAAGTCGTTGGCGGCCATCTTGGAAAACACGGCCGCGAAGTCGACTTGGCCGTCGCCAAGAGAGCGGAACCGCCCTGCCCGATCAACCCAGGGTTGATACCCTGAATAGACTCCCTGACGGCCTGTCGGATTGAACTCGGCATCTTTGACGTGGAACATCTTGATCCGGTCTTTGTAGATGTCGATATTGTCCAGATAGTCCAGACATTGCAGCACATAATGTGATGGATCGTACAGCATATTTGCCCGAGGGTGATTGTCGACACGCTCTAGGAACATCTCAAACGTCACCCCGTCATGTAAATCTTCGCCCGGGTGGATTTCATAGCATACATCCACACCCATCGAGTCGGCATGGTCCAGAATGGGACGCCAGCGCGCCGCCAGTTCATCAAAAGCTGTTTCAATAAGGCCTGCAGGTCGTTGCGGCCAGGGGTATATGTACGGCCACGCCAAGGCGCCCGAAAATGTTGCGTGGGCTTTGATGCCCAGATTGTAACTGGCGGTAATTGCCAGTTTGACTTGCTCTACAGCCCAAGCCTGACGCGCTTTTGGGTCTCCATGCACATGAGGGGCCGCAAAGCCATCGAACGCGGTGTCATAGGCCGGATGTACGGCAACAAGCTGTCCTTGAAGGTGGGTCGAAAGCTCGGTGATCTCCACACCATTTTCACACGCCACCCCGACCAGTTCTTCGCAGTATGAACGCGAGCTTGCGGCCTTGGCCAGATCAAACAGGCGGCCGTCCCAACTCGGGATTTGCACGCCCTTGTAGCCGCAGTCCGCAGCCCATTTTGTAATGCTGTCCCAACTGTTAAAGGGCGCATCATCCCCAGCGAACTGCGCCAAAAACAAAGCTGGACCTTTTAGATTTTTCATAAATTTATCCTCCAAATTTGGGAAAGAGGCGCAGTGGCCTCTTTCCCGATGCCCAGTTTCAGCTTCCTAGAAGGGAGAGTCCGGGAAGTAGAAGGAGGCAGCATTCTCAGGCGTGATCAAGGTCGCACCCAAGATATAGCGGCCAGCGACTGGTCCGTTTGACTTAAACGCGGCAACGGTTACATCCATTGCAGTCGCAATCATTGACGGCGGATAGAGCACATCTACCGGCACCAGCGTTTCACCATCCATGATCGCTTTGATGGTTTCTTTCATGCCTGCGCCACCTACGACGAACATGCCATCACCATCGCGACCAGCCTGTTTCAACGCCGCCACAACACCGATGGCTATGTCGTCATCCTGCGCCCAAACCGCATCAATATCCGGGAAGCGCGACAGGAAGTCCTGCATCACCTCGAACCCGTCATCGCGGTTCCAGTTGGCGTGTTTGTGGTCAAGAATGTTTACGCCCGAACCTTCCATCTCGGCCATGAAGGCATCAAAGCGTTCATTGTCGATCAGTGTTGGGATGCCGCGCAGCACAACAATGTTGTCGCCCGATTTCAGGCGTGTCTTCATATACTTTGCCGAGACACGGCCCAATTCCGGGTTGTTGCCCGCAACATAGATGTCTTCGATACCCGGCTGGCTGAGACCACGGTCAACAACGGTGATCAGCGCGCCAGACTTTTTGACGTTCAGCACCGGGTCTGTCAGCGGCTCGGATTCGAACGGCAAAACTACAAGGGCATCAATCTGATGCACCGACACGAGGTCTTCCAGCGCACTGGCCTGCGCGCTTGGGTCGGACGAGTTCACAAGGATCATGTCCACATCGGGATAAAGCGCCTCAAGCCGTTTTCCTGCCTGTTCAGCGTGCCAGTTCATACCGGCGGCCCAAGCGTGGGTTGGTGTTGGATAGCTCACACCAATTTTGATTGTTTCTGCACTGGCCAATGTCGATGACATCACGAGTGCTCCGGTCACGACCATCGCGCCCAATTTGCTAAAAGGTTTCATTTGGTCTCCTCCCAAATTTGGACGCACCTCTCCTGTCCGGTGGCGCCCGGTTGTTTTTCACTGTGGGGACAGGCCCCGGTTTGCTTTGTGAAACTCTTACGCTTGTTTGGCCTTTGCCTTGCCCCAATCACCGCGCTGCAACCAGACCGCGATGATGATGATGAGACCTTGCATGGTTCCGTTCAGATAGTTCGATATGAGATCGGTAAAGTTCAGGATGTTACCGATGGTGGTCAGGATGAGGGCGCCCAGAATGGTGCCGCCGATGCGGCCATAGCCCCCTTTGAGTACCGTGCCGCCAATGATGACTGCCGCGATGGCCTCGAGCTCCCACAACACGCCGGTCGACGAAGACGCAGACCCAAGGCGCGGCACATAAATGATTGTGGCAAGCGACACGCAAAGCCCCTGGATCATGTAGGTCATGGTTTTTACACTGTCGACTTTGATGGCCGAGTATTTCGCCACACCTTCGTTTGACCCAATCGCCGTGCAATAGCGACCAAAGGCGGTGCGGTTCAACAAGAACCACCCAACAATCGAAACCACGATGAACACCCAGACCGGGATCGGCAGGCCAAAGAAACTGTCATAATACACCGGGCGGTATGTGCCCCGGATTGCGAAATCCAGAGACAGTGTGCCGCCGTCAGCAAAATACGTGACCAGTGACCGATAAATACCCATCGTTCCCAAAGTGACGATAAATGCCTCGATTTTTCCCTTGGTCGTCAACACACCATTGATCCAACCAGCCCCGATCCCCAGAAGGATCGAACAGCCACAGCCCAGCAACACCGTTGCAACACCGGTGCCCAAAGTTTCAACGGCGCTGTTCATGATGATGATCATGACCCCCGCAATCGCCGCAGCCATTGAGCCGACCGAAAGATCAATCCCGCCAGCGGTGATCACGAAAGTTGCGCCAATCGCGATAATGCCGATGAACGCCGATCGGGTTAGCAAGTTCGATAAGTTGCCCTCGCTCAGAAAAGCCGGGTTCAGAGAGAACCCGATGATGCACAGCAAAATGAGCGCAATTGCCGGCCCGGCTGTCTTAACGTCGAACTTCATCTGTTTCCCTCTCGTCAATGGGTTGGTGGCTGAAACGGTCATTGCGCGCCCTCCCTCTTAAGTCCTGCGGCATAGCGCACGATTTCATTTTCGGTGATGTCGTCACCGGTCAACGACCCGGTGATCTGCCCTTCGCGCATCACGACTACGCGATGGCATACGCCGATGATTTCCGGCATTTCTGACGAGATAACGACCACGGACACGCCTTCGGCGGCCAGCGCTGTGATAAAGTGATAGACCTGCTGCTTGGTCCCTACATCGATGCCGCGCGTTGGCTCGTCTATGATGACGATGCGGGGCTCACTTTCCATAACTTTAGCCAGAAGCAACTTTTGCTGGTTGCCACCTGACATATCCCCGACTGTAATATCAGGGTCACGTGCACGGATATCGAAACGCCGCACGGCACGCTCCAGCGCTTTGTCCTCAGCCCGAGTATCCAACCCAAATTTCTTGATAAACTTGGGTAAGGAAAACAGGGTTAGGTTGGGCCTCATCTTTTTGTCCAGAAGCAAACCCTTGGCTTTGCGATCTTTGGTAAGATAGGCGATGCCAGCATCTCGTACCGCCGCGACGGACGCGAAATGGGTTTCCCTGCCGTCCACAAAAACCTGGCCGCCGGTGATTGGGCGTAATGCACAGATCGCTTCAAACACAGATGTTCGACCGGCGCCAATAAGCCCTGAAAACCCAAGGATTTCACCTTTGCGCAACTGAAAGTTCACGCCTCGGACGCCATCCGTGGACAGGTTCTTCAGCTCAAGAACAACATCAGCATCCACGTCAGCCTCACGCATTGGCGGATAGAGGTCCGACAATTCTCGCCCAACCATCATCTGTGCCATCGCATCAAGCGACACATCCCCTGCGTCTTTGGTGCCAATCCACTGCCCATCCCGCAGAATGGTGATACGGTCAGAAATCTTTTTGACCTCAGTCAGCTTGTGCGACACAAATACGATCGCAACACCCTTTTCCTTTAACTTGAGAACTTGTCGGAAAAAGATTTCCGTTTCCGCTTCGGTCAAAACCGCGGTGGGCTCATCCATGATCAAAACCCGCGCATTTCGGCTTATCGCCTTGACGATTTCAACCATTTGCTTTTCCGCAATCGACAGGTCCGAGATACGGGCCGATGGTGAGATGTTTAGGCCAATGTCCTGCAGGTACTCTTTCACGATACTCTGCATAGCCAGACGGTCCAGCACACCATTCTTTGTCAGTTCACGACCAAGAAAGATATTTTCTTCAACCGTCATCTGCTCGGCAAGATTAAGTTCCTGGTGAATTAGGACGATACCCATCATCTCGGCTTCGCCATTTGGTGGCAAAGAAATTTCCTGACCCTCGAACAGAATGCGCCCCGATGATGGACTGTGAAACCCTGAGAGGATTTTCATCAAGGTGGATTTGCCGGCGCCGTTTTCACCAATCAGGGCATGAACCTCGCCGGGGTGTACCTCCATGTTGACGCTGAAAAGAACAGGCACGGAGCCAAAGGATTTGCTGATGCAGTCCGCCTGCAGCAAAGATTGATTTTCCGATAAATCGTCCAGCATGTGTCTCCCCTCAACACGACTGCATCCAGATAGATGGCCGCGTCACTTCGACCTATGTAAACCTTTTCATTAATGATGTAAACCTTTACATTATAGTATGTAAACCTTTTCAATCCGTCCCTCTGGCCTTAAGGTTCCAACTAAGCCCATGGAATTACGAGATGATTCCTACCGAAAGCAATTCAATCATCAGGACCCAAAATCTTGCAATCCCCCCCACCCAAACCAGCGACTATCGAAGACGTGGCGAAGCTTGCTGGGGTTTCTATTGCAACGGTTAGCCGGGCGATTCGGACGCCCGAGAAGGTCGCTGAAAGCACGCGCAAACGCGTGACGGCGGCGATTGCTCGTACCGGATACACTGCCAACGCCATGGCGCAAAACTTGCGTATGCGGCGGTCACGCATGGTTATGGTCCTAACCCCCTCTATCGCTGATCCAAACTTTCCCGGCATCCTGATAGGCCTTGAGAAAGCAGCTAACGAACGCGGTTATGCAGTTCTGATCGGAAACACCGATGGATCTATTTCGCTTGAGGAAAACCACCTGCGGTTTTTGTCAGCGGGTATGGTTGACGGACTCATACTTTTGACCGGGCATCTTCCTGTCGCCGGGCAGCCCGAAAGCCCCATCAACGCATTCCCCCCAATGATTGCAGCAACACGACCTGTGACCCGGTCGGAAGTCACCTATGTGGGAGTGGACGACGTTGCAGCCGCCAAAATGGCAACCGAGTACCTCGTCTCACTGGGCCACCGGAAAATCGCCTATGTTGCGTCATCAACGACCGATCCTGTGTCCGACCTTCGATCCGAGGGCTACCGTCACGGCTTGGCTGAAGGCGCAAATACGCTGGAAGAATGGATTATTGAAGGGGATGGCTCTAGCGAAGGTGGACGGGCTGCAGTGGAGCGATTGTTTATTAAGGATACTCTGCCCACAGCCTTTTTCTGCTTCAATGATGACACAGCGATCGGTGTTATTGGAGCATTGCAACTACGCGGCTACAGCGTCCCCAAAGATTTTTCAGTGATCGGCTTTGACGACATTCCATTCGCAAACAACATCACACCTGCCCTGACAACAATCAGACAGCCTCGCACCAAGATTGGCGAACATGCAATGGAGTTTCTTTTGGATGGCCTGGCAGGAACGGGGACGTCCCAGAAGGAAAAGTTGCTTCACGGTGATTTGGTCGTACGCGAAAGCTGCGGCCCCGCTCCTTTGCCCCAAAAAGATTAGTCAAAAAGGTGCTGTCAGGGCTACTCGAACGCGTCTCTTTCAGACTGGTTGACTGTCTTTGCTCCACGTAACTGACCTGCCCATCTCAAGCCAGTTCCCCCTGAAAATGCCAACTGCACTATTCTTTCCAAGGTTCGTAGAAGTCTTGTTTGTAAAGTTTCGCTTGTTCTTCGGGAAGGGATTTTTTGAACCCGTCGCGCTTGATTAACGTATCATACCAGCGCGCTAGATTCTGAAAGCGATCAATTCTGGCAAAATGTTTGGCGATATACACGGCTTGCCCAACCGCAATATCAGCTGCAGAAAATCCCGACACCAATAAATGATCTCGGCTTTCAAGGTTTTGATCTATTGCAGAAAAGCATTTTTCAATTCTTTTTGCTTCCAGCTGCATTACAATTCCGGATCGCATCTCATCAGAATACAGGACCAAATGTTGTTGTGTCAGTGCAGCAGAATGTTGGCTAATGCTCTCGGCAAAGTGCAGCCAAATCAACCAATCGATCCTCTCCGGATGCTCAAGTCCTCGACCTAACTCTGTTGGGCTAAAACGATCGCAGAGGATCTCGATCATCGCTCCGGACTCCCAAACAGCTTTGCCATCCAGTTCTAGTGCTGGAACCCTGCCAACTGGGTGCAATGCCAAATACTCAATACTGCGGAGCGACTTGTCAAAAGGACGAGTCACAACCTCAAATTCGGTATCAATTTCATGCAGCAACCAAAGCACGCGCATAGAGCGCGATTGTGGGACATGATGTAGTTTTATCATTTTTTCTCAAACCCTCATGAAATGAGCCTCAACCGACCTTTAGCATGCGGAACTGCTTGCGAAAGTTGAGTGCACTAGACACCTACGGAACGATTTAACCAGTGATCCAGCCAGGCTTCAACTCAGCCAAAATCCAACATTCGCTTAGTCGTCTCCGCATTCAGAAAACCTGCCACGGTGGCCTCTGTTTCCATATCCAATGCGGCTTTAATTGCGGCTTGACCACTGACGTTCAATGCGCGCTTCATGCTTATCACTGCCTCATATGGTAGATCTGCGAGGGTAGTTGCCACTTTGTAAGCTTCTTTCATGAGACCGTCATCGGGCACCACGCGCCAGGCAACACCCGCATCATGCAAGTCCTGTGCCGAATATGTTTGCCCCAAGTAGAGCATCTCTCTCGCCTTTTGCAACCCTGCCAGGGCTGGAAGGAGTGCCGTTACAGCACCGGTGACAAAAATTCCCAAACTCATTTCGGGGAAAAAGGCCTTTCCGGACTCTGCCCAAATTGGAAAGTCACAGTTTATGGCCCATTCAAAGCCACCTCCGACGGCCCAGCCGCGAAGAGCACCGACTACAGGTTTGTCGCCAAAGACGATTGACCGGGTGGCATCCTGGATTTCAACAGTAATATCCCGTGCCTCTTGCTCGCTTTCCGGGTGATTGTGATCTTTTCTGTCGTCTCCTGCGCAGAATGCACGGCCTTCGCCAGTAAAAATGATCACGCGCGTTTTCTTGCAGGCATTTGCATCATCAAATGCTTTCGCAACGTCCGTAACCAACGCACGGTTCATTGCGTTCAGACGGTCGGGTCGGTTCAGAGAGACTACGCGAATTCCGTTGTCTTCAAGCCTGCTGATCACTGTATTGTACTGAAAGTCGGTCATTTTACTCTCTTATTATGCGTTTGGTTTTGCCTTCGGTAACGGGAAATGATCCGTGAGGAACCAAGCTTACATGGGCTGTGGCCCCAAGGCTTCGCTTGATTGCCGTTTCAAGATTTTCTGCCAGACCAGCGCTTTCCACAACGCCTTGTGCAAGCTCGGCTTTGACCGGCAAATAGTCGTATGGCCCCTGACCAGACAGGACGATGCGATAGTCGCCGCTGAAATCAGGAGTGGCCGTAATGACAGAGGCCACCATTGTTGGAAACAGATTAAGACCCCGCACAACAACCATATCGTCACTGCGCCCAACGACACGAAAACGAAAACCGTGTCGCCCACAAGAGCACGGATCGGTTTCATCGATTTCGATGATATCTCCGGTTCTGAACCGCACAAGCGGCTGGCAGTCTCGCTCAAGGTGCGTCAGAACAAGCTCGCCGCGCGCGCCGGATTTGATTGGAAGCGGTTCTGCAGTATCCGGATCAATGAGTTCCGGAAACAAAACATCTGCACCCAGGAAATGAAGACGTGTATCGTGAGGTGAGCAGCCCTATCTGACGGGTCCAAGTTGGTTGTTAGTGCATGATCGGCCTGAGTTCCATTGGTATGATGGTTTCCGGAGCCGGAGGGCGGTAG
>NZ_FQZQ01000037.1 GCF_900142085.1 Shimia gijangensis | reverse complement strand
CCCGCGGAGAAAGTCCGCTCTCCGCCCTTCTTTCAGGTCACCTTCGCTGATGCAGCGCCGATTGAGCTCTTGCGGCGAAAGTCGGGAAAGTCCGCTCAGCGGACCTTCGAACGAACTGCAGCTAATGACCAGTTAGAGCCCATCCTGTAAGTTGAGAAACTTTGCTGCATGCGCACGCAGCGCGCCGCGCCGCTGCACTGCCGAAAATCTCCCGCCGCATGGCAGAGGGAAACTCGGCCATTCAAGCAAAGCGCAGCGATGGTTCAACGGCCAATGACAAGGACGCGGACAGTGGAGTTTGAATGCTTAATGCAGGAGAGCCATCAGGCGAACATGCGCGGCTAGAGTGTGATGTCAAATCTGCTGGAATTCATTTACCCGCAACTTCAATGCCGATAACTGATGACAACGGAACGGAATTGGCGACGATCGACACGACCTTCCCGCAGCTGAATTTGAACCAAGCAAAGATAGTTTCATCGAAGCACTGAAACAAGCGGTGGCCAGAAAAAGTGCGAAGTTCATGAAAGCATTTTGACGCGGTGACGATTAGAAAACTGCTGAACGTGAAGAAATCACCGCCATGGACCTGTAACGAAACGAGCCCGCACTTTGGCGTTCGGGCTGCTTTTAGTTTCGTCAGCAACTGTTGTCTGTTCAGCCCTGATGGATCATGCCCTACAGAGTGTTTTACAGCTGCTCATAACTTGGAAAGCCCCTGTTTAAGCTGCTCCGTAAAGCCCGAAGTTTCCATATGATTCCGTAGGCGCTGGTTATATCCTCCGGGTGTGTTCAGTGCCTGGATCAGTTGCTGGCAATCCGGAGTGGCTTGCAGGCTAGAGCCGACCAGAGCACGCAAAAACGCTTCTCCCTGCGCAGCATCTTCAACATTCTCTCCCAGCCATTCTCCGGCTTTCTGCACCATGACAGTTGCCGGTGAAAGCACTGCCTGAGCAGCGAGATAGGCGGTAAGTTCACCTTGATCCGCTAGTTCAAAGATAGAATTGCGAGCCCCAAAAAGCGCATTGGTGGTTGCAGTATCGCCCAGTATCAAGATCGGAGATTCGCCAGTGGCAATCCCTGGATAAGGGATCATATTGGCCACAGCTTCCGCCGGCGCAACCATATCTTTCAACTCTGTGAGCGTCGGGCCGGACATGAGTGATATGATCTTTTGGTATGGCCTGAATGTCAGGGAAGAGAGAGCGGGCCTTGCTTGGTCAGCCACCAGGCCCAGGAAAATGATGTCACTCGCATCAAGGACCTCTTGATTGTCAGCAACAGTCACATTTTCATATTTTCCAGCTAGCCGAGAGGAGTGCGCCTCTCCGCGGTGTGAAACGGTGATTTGGTGGCCGTCCTCAGCAATCCCATCGACAACGGCGGCGGCTATGGTGCCTGTTCCAACAATTCCGATCCTCATGGTAGAACTCACTCTCCTCCAGTTTGTTGCATTGACAAAATTCTAAAAGTCAACGCTCAAAGCATTTGTTATCTCCCGGCATCAAACCTGCAGCGGTGCGTGTAGAATGCCTCGGAAAAGCGCCCTAATTGCAGTCTTTCGCAAAATTACGACAGGTATGCTCAAAAAGTTCCAAGTGGGATTCCTCATCCGCATAGGACATCACCATGCGCACTCCATTGCCTTGCCCGTCACAATCCCAGGGACGCAGGGACAATCCTACCTTTACTAGCGCTGCCTCTAGCGCAGGCGGCAACAGAACAAAGACTTCGTTGATATGCACCGGATGGACAACCTCGACCCCTGGGCAGGCGTGCAAGGCAGCGAGGATACGTGTGGCATTGCCATTGGCGCGGGTCGCATTTGACCGCCACAGATCATCCTCCAGATGGGCAAGTAGCTGAGACGACATGTAACGCATCTTTGACGACAGGTGCCCTGCTCGTTTATGCATGAAGCGCAGCACCGCAGCAATATGCGGATCAAATGTGATTACCGCTTCAGCGTTCATCGTGCCATTTTTGGTGGTGCCATAGGTCAGCAGATCAACTCCTGCCTTCCAAGTCATTTCCGCAGGGGAACAGCCCAGATGAACCAGCGCATTGGAATACCGCGCACCATCCAAATGGCTCTTCATGCCCGCACCATGAGCGATGGCATTCAGTTCAACCAATTCCTCCAGCCCATAGATCACACCGCATTCAGTGGCCTGGGTCAGACAAAGCGCGCTGGCCTGCATATGATGGACGTTGCCGATTCCATGATCTGAGATAGCCTGATGCAAAGCCTGCGGCGTTATCTTATTGTGCAGCCCATCCAGTAAAGTCATGCGGCCTCCACCTGAGTAAAACTCCGGCGCACCGCATTCGGTGGTGACCACATGTGCCAGGCGGTGGCAGAAGACAGTGCCATAGGACGGCGTGACCGCGCCCAGAGCCAAGCCGTTGCCTGCTGTACCCGTGGGCACGGGAAAGACAAAGGCTTCACGCTCGAAGAACTCGGAAAATGCCGGGTTCAATCGCTCGGTCCACTGATCCGCGCCATAAGCTGTCTCAACGCCAGTGTTGCAGGCGATCAAAGCCTGCATCACCTCGTCACAAACCGGTGCACCATTGTCCGAGTTAAACTGGTAGCTTGGCATCTCAGACAAACCCGCCATCATATTCCGCCGCCGCATCCTGCAGAACATCCCATAGGTAATGGCCGGAGGCAAAGTCGCTCAACATATAAAGCCCGAACTCACCATCACGATCTCGGCGCAACAGGATCGCGCCAATCCGAGCAACCACGGTTTGCGCCATATTCTCTTCTGCAAAGACGTCAGGACGCAGATCAACACCACAGATCTTGGCCATCATCACCGGGACATCTGTACCGGTGATCCACAACCAACTATGGCTGTCTTCTCGCGGCAGCGGGAAACCGATGCCCTGCGCCCCAGACGTTCGGTCTTTTTCCCATGCCTGTGTCAGGGACGCGCAGAATGTAGAATTGCCCTCTGGATCAGGCAGCGCCAGGTATTCCTGACCACCCAGCCAAGCGATGGCCGCACCATCCCCTTGAAAAGCTGCCCGGTTGGGTGCCGCAGGCATGGTCGCAACCTGTGATGCCAGCCAGTCGCTGGTACCCCGACCTTTGAAGCCGGTGCGTGGCAAGGCGGAAAGGTCGGTAATGTTCACACCGCTGCTGACTGCCGGACGGGTGTCGCTCAAACGATGAGCAAAGGGGCTTTGTGCGATTGGATTGTTCATGATCACATCTCCTGCCGCTTGTTGTCGGGATCGTAGAAATGGGGGGAGCAAATGGTTGCCTGATGCAAACTTCCGTCACTGGCACGCAAGGTGATCTTCGCGCCGGTCCCGCTGTCAGAGCGAGCCGCATAAGCCAGGCCAATGACCTTGCCCACCGAAGGCGACTGACAGATCGACGTCACAAAGCCTGCGATCTCATTACCTTTGATCACCAGATTGCCTTCTTCCAATCCAGCCTTAGGCATCACATCCAGGGCGAAGCCGACCAATTTACGATCGCCAAGCGTCTTGTTGCGCAATTCCAGACTGCGTTTGCCGACGAAGAATGGTTTCTTCTTGGCCACCGCCCAGGTCATGTCCAGCTCTTCCGGCGTGGTCATGCCGTCGGTGTCCTGGCCAACAATCACATGGCCCTTTTCCAGTCGCATGACGCGCTGCGCTTCCAGCCCGAAGGGGCGAATGCCAAACTCGGCACCCGCTTCTGCAATGGCATCCCAAAGCGCCGCGCCATTACGAGCGGGCACATGGATTTCATAGCCCAGCTCACCAATGAAACCGACCCGGAATGCCCGCGCGGGAATGCCTGCTACATCCCCCTCGCGGTACGCGAGATACGGGAAATCTTCGGCGTCAGTGGCGATGTCATCTGTCAGCTTGTCAAGCACCTTACGAGCATTAGGTCCGGCAAGGTTCACGCCGGCAAATGCTGCGGTCACATTGGCAATATCCACGTCCAACTGCCATTGGGTGTTCCACCACAGCATATTTCGATAGATATTGTCGACGCCGGTGGTGGTCGCGGAAATGTAGAAGTAATCCTCAGCAATGCGACAGGCCACACCGTCGTCGATCACAGTGCCGGCCTCATTGGTCATCAGCAGGTAACGTGTCTTGCCGATGGGCAGTTTGGCATAGGCAAAAGTGTACATCCGATTGAGGAATTCCGCCGCATCAGGACCGCGCACATCCAACCCACCAAGCGTTGAAACATCGATCATACCGACGTTGGTGCGCGCATTGTTGACTTCGGCCGCAATGATCCTCTGAACACTACCCCGCCCATAGTAAGCCGGACGTTGCCAATTGCCCGCCAGCAGCCATTCTGCTCCGGCTGCCTCGTGCTGGGCATGCATCGGCGTGCGGCGCATCGGGGTGAACTTGCGTCCCGCCAGCGTGGCAATCTTTTCCGTTGTAAAAGGTGGTCGCGAGGTGGTGACACCCACTTCCGCAACAGTGCGGTCGGAGTGTTTGGCGACCAGACGCGCGGTTGGCAGCGCCGCGTGACGACCCTGGCTTGGCCCCATGCCAACGGTGGAGAAGCGTTTCACCAGTTCCAACTCGCGATACCCTTCGGCCACCGCGTTCTTAATATCCTTGATTTGCAGATCTTCGTCGAAATCCACAAAATCCTTGCCTTTGGGATGTGGGAAAATCGGCCAGGGGTAATTTGGCGATGTGGCGCATTTGTCTGGCGCTTCCGGAGCATCAGCCTCTGACAACCGAGCCGCAGCCCGCGCACCCATGGCCGCGCCATGTTCCACACAGCGCTCAAGAGCATATCGGCCATCCATCGATCCGGCGAGACCAACGTCAGCGTTGTGGCCAGTGATCGAGAACATGGCCGTCTCATCGTTATACCCAACTTTGCCGCCCGCTTGCACGGCCAATTGATAGGTTGGGGTATAACCCACGGACATGCAGACCAGATCGCACGGTAGCATCCGCTGCTTACCAGTCGCTGCACCCGCGTCGTCCAATTCGGCAATGGTAACGCCCCGCACATGCTTGTGGCCTGGCGCGGGCAAGGCCTCATTGATGCAGCAGCCATCGTGGATGGTAAGCCCCACTGTCTGAACCCGTGCTTGCAATGGTCCTTTCGCCTCCTTGCGTAATTCGCAGACAGTGACGGAAACACCTGCATCTACCAGATCCAGGGCCACGCCATAGGCGTCATCGTTACCCGCCAGAACAACTGCCGTCTGTCCCGGTGTCACACCGTAAGTTTTGATCAACCGCTGCGCAGCGGAACCTTGCATAATGCCTGGCAGATCGTTGTTGCGGAATTGCGCGGGCTGTTCAATCAGCCCGGTGGCGAGCACCAATTGACGCGCCCGGATTTTGTGCAACCGGTTGCCCTGAATCACCGCCAGCCAATTGTCGGCAAACCAGCCGTTACAGACGGCGTCAGTCCAGATTTTGATGTTGTCTGTCGCCTCGACCTGATCAATCAGGTTTTGCGCATCCATGCCGCGCGCATAGCTCGCCGCGCCGCCCAGCTGTGGATTTTCATCAACCAGCAACACAGAACCGCCCGACTTGGCCGCTTCAAGTGCTGCAGCCAGACCAGCAGGCCCGGCACCCACCACAACCACATCATACCAGCCATAAGCTTTGTCGTGATAACCGTCTTCGGGCGCATTGATATCCAAAGTGCCCAGCCCCGCCTTAGCGCGGATCAGTGGTTCCCAGATTTTCTCCCATATGCCTTTAGGCTTATAGAAAGTGCGATAATAGAACCCCACGGGCATAAAACGCCCCATACGGTTCATGAAGAAGTCGCGGTCTTTCTCCAAAGAGCCATTGACGTTTTGAGCCTTGACCACCAGACCTTCAGAAATTGGGTGACGGTCGGCAAAAACGCTGACCTCATTGCCAATCTGCACCAATGTATTGGCGTCCTGACCCGCCATGGTCAAAATCCCACGAGGACGGTGGTATTTGAAGCTACGCGACAACACCCATTGCCCATTGGCCGCCAGGGCCGAGGCGATGGTGTCGCCCTGAACACCGCTGTAGCGTTTTCCCTCGAAGGTAAAAGTGATCGGTTTCGCGCTGTCGATCAGCGCGCCGGTTCGAGTGATTTGAGTCATGATCGGGTTTCCTTGGATTGGCCAAGGTCGTCGGATGGGTAGGTGCGGAGGATTTCGTCTGTCATGGTGTTGCGTTCGGCGATGAACCAGTAGTTGGTCGGCGTGTGGCACCACCACTCGCGCACCACACCAGCGGCATTGTCGGCAAGCCAGACATAGTCGGCCCAGTCCTTATCCGAAGTATTCTCCGGGACGGGTTGGTTATGGAATTCTCCGTGACAGATGAATTCGGAAATATTGCGGGGTCCATTCAACGGACAGGCCATGAGTTTCATATACGTTGTCCCTTAGTGGCTGGCCGCGGTGGCGCCCATTTCATTGACCAGATCGAAGGTCTCGAAGCGATCAAGGCGGAAAGGTCGGATCATCTCCGGCACGCGATCTTCGGCAATCGCCTGCGCCAGGTAAATGCCACTGGCGGGGGTTGATTTGAAGCCCCATGTGCCCCAGCCTGCATCCAGCCAGTAGTTGGCCAGTGGCGAACGCCCCATGACCGGGCTGTAGTCCGGCGTCATGTCGGTGATACCCGCCCATTGACGTAGGATTTTCAGATCACCAATGAAGGGGAACATTTCCAGCGCTGAGGCCGCCAGACTTTCCTTCATGTCCAGCGTGGAGCGGGTGTTGTAGAGCTCATAAGGATCCGAACCCCCACCAATTACCAACTCACCACGGGCCGATTGCGAGATATAGCAATGCAGCGCAGTGGAGGAGACCATTGGGTCCAGAAAAGGTTTCACCGGATGGGTCACCATCGCCTGCAACGGGAAGCTTCGGATCGGAAGGCGCAATCCGACCATGCCTGCCACAACCGAGGAATGCCCGGCTACACATTGCACCACCGCCCCCGCGGAGACATTGCCGCGATTAGTCTGCACTTCCGTGACCTTGTTCTTGTCCAATGTCAGTCCGGTCACCTGTGTTTTCTGGTGCAGTTCCACCCCACGGTCGCAGGCGCGGATCGCATACCCCCAGGCAACTGCATCGTGCCGCGCGGTGGCAGCGTCCGGGTGCCATAAACCTTTGAGGATTGGGCGACCTTCGATGTCCAGGTTCAGACTGGGCACCAGCTCTTTGATCTGCTGACGATCCAGGATCTCATTGCGTTCCCCCAGGAAGGTGCCGCTGTCTGCCCGTAGGCGGAGCGCCCGCGAAACGCCATCAGAATGGGACAGGGTCAGCTGACCCCGGCGGGAGTACATCAAGTTATAGTCCAGCTCATTGGCCAGATTTTCATAGAGCCGCATAGAAGCGGCATAGAACTTGATCGACTGCGAGGTGATGTAGTTGGAGCGGATCACCGTGGTATTGCGCGCTGTGTTACCGCCGCCTAGGTAGCCTTTTTCGAGTATGGCAATGTCGGTGATGCCGTGTTTCGTCGCCAGATAATAGGCAAGCGACACCCCGTGACCGCCGCCACCGATGATCACGACGTCGTAGTGCTTTTTCAGATCAGGGGTTCGAGGAATCTCCTCACGCACCGGATAGCGCCGAGAGAGACCGTATTTGAGTAGCGCCAGGACCATGGGGAGAGACCTTCTAGAGCTAGAATAGTATCGTTTCGATGGCTGCTAGCGCAGTGGCATATTCAACCATCGAAACCTTTGCGACTGACGTCCGTGTCATCCAACGCGTTGTTAGCGGATAACCAGACCTTCAGGCGTGGCTGACGTCAGAATCTCGGCTCCGTTCTCCGTCAGGATCACGGTGTTCGAGATGAAGTAGTCGGCGACATCGGTGTTGGTGAACCAGCTGTGGGCGTGGAACACCATGCCGACCTCCAGAGTGCGCTCTGATCCAGGGAACAGGCTGGTTACCATCGAACCACCCGTCCAACTAGGTGGGAATCCGATGCCGACCATATAGCCGCAATGGTGCCGCTCGTAATCCGCCAGCCCGGCGCTTGCTGCGACTTCGCGCCAGGCGGCATATGCGTCCCCGGCCTTCCCGCCCACTTTCAAAGCACCGCAGATCGCCTTCATGCCGTCCATGGCCAGTTGCGCCGATTTTTCAGCCCCCTCAGGAGCGCTGCCGACATACACCAGTCGGCCCATAGGCGCTTGATATTTGCGATAGGATGCCGCGTTTTCCAAGAACACGGCGTCACCGTTTCGGAAGGTTTCCCCGCGCCAGGTCGTATGCTCTTCCCCCAGACGTGTCGTTGGACGGATGAACGGGCCAAAACCGGTCGGTTCGCTGCCCTCCAGGGTAGACACGCGCATGTATTCGGCAGCGATCTCATAGTCCGTCGCGCCGTCGCGGATCGCTTCAATACAAGCGCTCATACCCAGATCTGCAGCCCTGGCGGCTTTGCGAGTATATTCGATCTCCAGCGGGGATTTTGCCTGCCGCAGGTTGTCGACCAGACCGGACCCGTCCACCCACTCGACGCCCTGCGCCTTTGCTAATACTCCTTCGGCATGATGGAGATGTAAAAACAAGCTGCGCCGTTCGAGCGCCACGCGACCACCGGACAGGCCTAGGTCTTTCATCGCTTGCACGACATAATCAGAGAGCTCTTCATGGTCCTGGTGACCGTAGAACCGGGCGTTTCTAACCTGATTGTCGAACGTGATCTTTTCCATTGCCCGGCAGGCAAGCGCCATCTCGCCATCTTGGTTTACAACCAGTACATGAGCCGCAAAGAACCCCCAGTGGTCCATTCCGGTCAGATAATAGATGTTTTCGGGAGATGCGATCACAACCCCGTCTAGATCCTGCTTGGCCAAGGCGGTCTTTACCCGGTTGATTCGACGGTCCAGTTCGTCTTTGGGGAATGGGGCATGTTCGATCATCTGTAACTCCGCACTAAAGTTGATTTCTTAAAATCGACCATTAAGGTATACCAATAGTCAGTCAAGCGGAATTTTTTGCGACCGAAACTCACTGTAACCCAGGTTTTTTGGAGTAAATAGTGTTTGCATCGCCGCACGCTCCCTTTTAAGGTATACCAATATAACTGTGAATCAGAAAACAACTCAGGGAGAGCTCAATGACCCGGATACTAAAAACCACCATTATCGCCGCCACAACGATTGTGGGTGTCGCGACGTCGACGCTGGCTGGTCCGCTGATGGATCGCATTGAAAGTGGCGAAACCATACGGATCGGTTTTTCCAATGAGGTACCGTGGGCTTACCCCGGCGACAATGATGCGCCACTTGGATTTGCAAACGTACACGCGCTCGGTGTCTTGAAGGCGATGGGTTATGACAACATCGAACCGGTCGTGACCGATTGGGGCGGATTGATTCCGGGCCTCAAAGCCAATCGCTTTGATATCATCACGGGTGGCATGTACATTCTCGAAGCCCGGTGTGAGAACATCGATTTCTCCGAACCGATGGGGATTTTCGGCGACGCATTTCTGGTTCCTGCGGGCAACCCGAAAAACATCACCTCTTATGCTGACCTCAGGGACCAAGGCGCCACGATGGTCACTGGTGCCGGTTACAACACAATTGATGCTGCCAAACGCGAAGGCGTGGCGGCGGACCAGATCCTTGAAGTGCCCGGGCCAACTGAGGTGCTTGCCACAATGCGTGTTGGTCGCGCTGACGCAGGCGCAATGACATTCTTCACCGCGCAAAATCTTGCTGCCCAATCCGATGGTGCGCTTGAGGTCACCGATCCCAATGCATTGCCCGAATGGACCCAGAACTGGGTTGGCATCGGTTTCCGTCCGGAAGACAGCGACTTTCTTGAGGCCTTCAATGCCGCGCAAGCAGAGTATCTGGGTTCAGAAGAGATGCTCGCGGCCGTTGCACCATTCGAATACACCAATCTACAGGTTCCAGATCCGAGCGTAACAACCGAATGGATTTGTCAAAACCGTTGACGGCATTGCATTAGCAGGCGGGCCAGGTTCGGCCCGCCTTTTACATTCGTCATCCGGGATACGTCATGTCATATTGGGAATTTCTTGCCCAGAACGCACCGCGGTATCTGGACGGAACGCTGGTCACAATCGCGCAGTTTTTCTTGTCGGCCACGCTTGCCATTCTGCTCGCCCTGACTGCAGGGCTGATGAAATTGTCACGCAATGTCGCAGTGCGCTGGACAGCCGGGATTTACATAGAAATCTTCCGGGGCACGTCTCTTCTTATTCAGCTTTACTGGATCTTCTTTGTCCTACCGCTCTTTGGATTGACGCTGGACAAGTTCTATGCCGGTTTCGTCGCCGTCGGGCTTAACCTCGGGGCCTATGGTGCCGAACTGGTTCGCGGCGGCATTCAGTCGGTCCCCAAAGGGCAGTGGGAAGCGGCCTATGCGATCTCGATGTCCCCGGCCAAACGGATGTATCGCATCATCCTGCCACAAGCGCTTTTGAACATGCTGCCGCCTTGGGGCAACCTGATGATCGAGCTGCTGAAGGCGACCGCGCTGGTGTCGTTGATCTCGGTCACCGACCTGATGTTCGAAGCCAAGCAGATAAACGGGTCGACCTTCCTGTCCGCGCAGGCTTTCGGGACGGCCCTGATCATCTATTACATCTTCGCGCGGCTGATCGTGACCCCGTTCATGCGGTGGCTTGAACGCGTCATGGCCCGCAAGTTGGGGAGGGCGTAGGCCATGTTTGACTGGCGTTGGGATTTTGCCTATGAAATTCTCCCCCGGCTATTACAGGCTACGCTGAACACGCTGGCCGCTGCGGGGGTCGGCTATGGGATCGCAGTGGTGCTGGGGCTGGTTTTTGCGTTGGCGCAACGCACGCCCTCGCGCATCGTCACAATGGTGGTTCGAGAATGTGTCGAATTCATCCGATCGACGCCGCTGGTGCTGCAAATATTCTTTGTATTCTTTGTCGGGCCGCAATTCGGGATACGCCTCAGTCCCTGGGTGGCGGGGATGATCGCCATCGGGCTGCACTATTCGGCCTATCTGTCAGAGGTTTATCGCGGCGGCCTCGATTCCGTGCCTAAAGGACAGTGGGAGGCTTGTACTGCGCTGAACCTAAGCACAACCAAGACCTATTTCCGCGTTATCATCCCGCAGGCCTTACCGCCCTCATTGGCTGGCATGGGAAATTATCTTGTTGGCATTTTCAAAGACACACCGATGCTGTCGGTTATCGGTGTGGCCGAACTGATGCAGGCGGCGAATGCCATTGGTGGGTCGAATTACAGGTACTTGGAGCCTTATACCATGGTTGGGATCATCTTCCTGGCGATCTCACTGCCCGCTGCCGGGCTGATCCGGGTCTTTGAAGCCTGGGTGCGTAAGAAACTGGGAATGAACTGATGGAAGATATGTCGCAATACCCACTGGAACTGACCGGGCCCGATGTGCCGATGGTGCGGTTCATGAATGTCACCAAAAGCTATGGTGCACTGACGGTTCTGGACAGTCTGGACCTGGATGTGTCCGAGGGCGAGATGGTCACCGTGATCGGCCCGTCCGGCTCCGGCAAAACAACCGTTCTGCGCATGCTGATGACTTTGGAAACCATCAATGGCGGCGTCATCTATGTCGATGGTAAACCGCTTACGCATATGGAAAAGAACGGCGTTCTAGTACCGGCAGGCCCAAAGTACTTGCGTCTGGCGCGGTCTTCGATCGGCATGTGTTTCCAGCACTTCAACCTGTTCCCGCACATGACTGCCCTGCAGAACTGCATGGAAGGGCCGATGCAGGTTCTGGGCCTGCCAAAGGCCGAGGCCCGTGAAAGGTCCGAAGAGTTACTGTCGATGGTCGGCATGATCGACAAGAAGGATCAGCATCCCTCGCGCCTGTCGGGCGGTCAGCAGCAACGTGTCGCCATCGCCCGGGCGCTGGCCATGCGCCCCAAGGTGATGCTGTTTGACGAAGTCACCTCGGCGCTTGATCCCGAAGTGATCGGCGAAGTGACCGGTGTCATCCGCAATCTGGTTGCTGAGCATAACCTCACCATGTTGATGGTGACACACCAGATGGGCTTTGCGCGTGATATCTCGGACCGTGTCTGTTTCTTTTATCAGGGGAAAATCGAAGAACAAGGAGCCCCTGAAAGCCTGTTCGGCAATCCCCAACGTGAACGCACACAACAATTCCTGTCCGCTGTGAAGGCGGCGGATTGAGCATGAAATCACACCTGTCTCCAGAAGACCTGCTGCTCAGGAAAGGCAAGCTATGAGAATTGGAGTTGCCGGTATTGGTGCTGTGGGCGCTGAGGTTGCCCGTTCATTGGACCGTGGCGACGTTCCCGGATGCGGGCTGAGCGGCATAGCTGCGCGCACCGTCGGAAAAGCAGCCGCGTTGAATGAAACTCTGAGACAGCCGGTGCCAGTGCTCGACTTCGCAGCTTTGGCGGAGGCAAGCGATGGTGTCATTGAAGCGTTACCGCCTGCGTTGTTCGGTGACTTGGCCGCGCCCGTGCTGCGCGCGGGTAAGCATCTGATCGTTCTTTCGGCAAGTCAGCTTCTTGGTCGGGATGACCTGATCTCCCTTGCGGACGAGAGCGGAGGCCACATCCTTGTCGCTTCAGGGGCGATGCTGGGGCTGGACGCGTTGAATGCGGTGAACATCGGGCAAATTCATACAGTCAAGATTGTAACCCGCAAACCAGTCGAAGGCCTAGTGAAGGCGCCGTTTGTTGCGCGGTCAGGGGTTGATTTGACCGCGTTACGTGAGCCGATGCAGGTCATTGCGGGCAGTGTCACCGAAGTGGCACACGCATTCCCCGCCAACGTGAATGTCGCGGCAGCGATCAGCTTGGCCGGGCTTGGTCCGGACAAGACAAGCATGGAGGTCTGGGCTGATCCTAGCCTGACGCGAAACACACATTCGGTAGAAGTGACTTCAGACAGCTCGGATTTCACCATGTCGATTCAAAACCGTCCGAGCGCTGAAAACCCGGCCACCGGCATCATCACCGCCCGAAGCGTAATTGCTCTGTTGCGCCGTTTTCATTCAACCTTGCAAGTAGGGACGTGACCCCATGTTGACATTCGATATGATTGCGCAAGCTGCCGAGCGGTTGCAGGGCGTTGTGAGCCGAACTCCGTTGCTGGAATCTCCTCTGCTGAACAACGCGCTTGGGTTCCGGTTATTGATCAAGCCGGAATGCCTTCAAGAGACCGGCTCGTTCAAGATTCGCGGCGCCTACAACAAGATTGCGTCACTAGACGAAGGACAGCGCAATGCGGGGGTTGTAGCTTATTCATCCGGCAACCACGCACAAGGCGTTGCGGCTGCCGCAAACGCGATGGGGGTTGAGGCAAAAATCGTGATGCCCACCGATGCGCCGCGTATAAAGCTTGATAACACCGCCCAGTGGGGGGCTGAGGTCATCACGTATGACCGCCAAACGTGTGACCGGGCCCAAATCGCCCGGGACATCGCCGAAAAAACCGGCGCAACGCTGGTGCCGCCCTATGACGATTACGACCTGATGGCGGGGCAAGGCACAACCGGATTGGAAATAGCTGAGCAGTTGGATGTCCTTGGTGCAAAGGCAGACAAGGTCATTTGTCCAGTCGGAGGTGGCGGGCTCATTGCCGGGCTGTCCACCGCTGTGCTTGCACGGCATGGGGACACTGAAATCTGGGCGGCTGAACCCCGGAATTTTGATGATACCAAGCGCTCGCTAGAAGCGGGAACTGCCCTGTCGATTGAGCCCGGTCACAGCTCGATTTGCGACTCGATCGTGACAGCGCGACCCGGACGGCTGACCTTTCCAATCAACCTGAAAACCCTGTCAGGTGGCTACTCAGTCAACGAGCCAGACGTTGTCGCCGCAATGCGGATTTTATTCACCGAGCTCAAGGTTGTAGCCGAACCCGGCGGCGCAGTTTCAGTGGCTGCAGCCTTTTCGAACAAGCCCGCTTTGCAAGGGCAGACCATCGTTGCCCTGGTATCGGGAGGCAATGTTGATATGGACAGTTTTCTTGGGTGGATGGCATAAGTTGGCGATTACCCGCGACAGATAGCGAGCAGCGCATGACCAAAAACGATATTTACCTCGAGATGCGCAGGCGTATCTGCCTTCTTGACTATCAACCTGGGACGCGTCTGAACGAACGGGAGCTGGCGATGGAATTCGGCATCAGCCGCACGCCGATGCGGGACGTGCTGCAAAAGCTTGAACATAACGGCCTGATCTCCAGCCAGCACGGGCATGGCACCATCGTTACCTCGGTCGATCTGAAATCCATGCGCGATATCTATATCGTGCGCATGCGGCTCATGGATGCGATGGGCGATTCAACTCCAGCCCCTCGGAACCCGGCCGTACTGGACGAAATGCGCGACCTAGAAGCGCGGTGCGATGCAATGCTGCACAATCACGACAAACGTGAATTCGCTCGGGTGCTTCTGCGCCTGCATAAAATCCTGCATGGATTGACCACCAACGCGGTGCTGGAGGTCATCAACGACACATTGTTCTATCAGTCCGCGCGCTTTTGGTTCTTGTTGCTGGATCGCGTCGATATGCGCGTCCAGGTCGAGGACTTGAAGGATGAGATCCGAATGTTGCGCCGCAGTCTGGAGATCGGCGATGTCAAGCTGACGGCGTCGATTCACAAAACCTATCTCAGGGTGGTCGTGTCGCGTCTCGATGCCATCCAAGAGGAAGGCGGTGTTCTATTTGAGGCAGAGTGATCTTTCATAGGTTTCGTCGGATTCAGAAATAGGTGTACCTATTTCTTCTATTTGGCACATTCTGGCAGAATTTTCAGACTATATTCGTTGAAATGGTATACAAACAGTACTAAATTCAATCAATCATTGAACATCGGGTCGGCCGCAGCGTTGGCCCGTCCAAGACAGCGAAAGAAATGCCATGACCGATACAGCCGGAAAATCTTTGCTGTTCATTTCCATGTTGGGTGAAAAAGAACTTTTCAACCCGGATCACTTTGAAAGCTTGTGTTGCTCCGGCCAGGAAAAAGACTGGGTTGTGGACTGGTTCAGACCCGTGGCGCAGGAAACAGGTTTTTCACTATCCGGCGTCGACATTTGTCGCGGTGACGCACTGCCTGCAGTGGATGATGTCGATTGTGTGATCTTGGGGGGAACGATGCATGTGGTCACCGAGGACCGTCCTTGGCTGCACGCGCTGTATGTTTGGCTACGCCAGTACCGCAATGCGGGGAAACCGTTGCTCGGCATTTGTGGCGGGCATCAACTGGTGTCGACACAGTTCGAGAGCGGTAAACTCGATGGCCGCACCGGTGGGACGCTTGCCGGGACATACGAGATTGAGCTTACAGAGCTTGGGCGTCGGCACCCGCTGTTCGATGGCCTTTCGAAAAATCCACGCTTCAATTTTGCCAATTACCTGCATGTCGTACCCTCAGAGGTGCAGAAGTCAAAGGTACTGGCAAGCATCGGTGAAAGCAGCGCCATCTGCATCGACCATGGCGGCCACTGGTATACAACACAGTTCCATCCGGAATCCCGCCGATCAGTCTGGTCCTGCATGTATGAACAAACCGAGCCAGAGCATGTCGGGAACTACTCGGACAATCAGGATGGCGCCGGTTTGATCCGAAACTTCATGAAGATTGCCGCGAAAGAGTTAAAAAAACAGCGTCCAGACACGTTGAGCCAATAGGGCCAAAACGGAATCTTAACTCGATGTTGAAACAGGATGTGGCGAAATTTCGACCTGGTTCGGGTAGGTTCAACGCAATCGAATGCCCGGTCTGGCAAAAAAATTGCTGCGGCACCGCGACTACGTCGCTGCAAGCGCATCAGGTCTATTCACAGGCATTAGCTGAGACTGCACAAGTTTGAAAAGTCCTGCGTCTCGATTGTTAAGACAGACCGCAGCGAAAGGACGGTTTGAATTTGGGTCCTGACGACGACGGTCAATGACCGGTTCGGCGACTTTAGCTGCATCGCAGAACATATCATGCAGCAAGTGCGAGGAAATGCTGCGTGAGCAATAGCTGCGCCAGCAAAAGGCGGCTCTGTCCGCATAGCAGCACTTCGTAAGGCGCACGATCAATGTCCGCATTGGATGCGCCTCACGCACTCCAACACTCAGATACTACGGCTGACTAAATATTCGCAAGCCGCAATCCATTGATTTCCCTACCAATTAAATTGCAACTGGGTTGCAATCGAAAGTTGCTGACGTTGTTGGAAACGTGCCTATAATAGGCAGGGCCAATTTGATCCTGCTGGAAAGGCCCTTGAGATGCGCGCTGCGATTTACGCCCGATATTCCACTGACATGCAAAGTGACGCCTCGATTGAGGACCAGCACCGCCTGTGCCTGCGACTGATTGAGAGCCACGGATGGGTGGAAGCCGAGACCTATTCCGACCGAGGCCTGAGCGGCGCGTCTCACCTGCGCCCCGGATACCAGCACCTGTTGGAAGACGCCCGCAACAACCAGTTCGATGTTGTTGTCTCCGAGGGCCTCGACCGCATCAGCCGCGATCAGGAACATATCGCCGCCTTCTTCAAACAAATGCGGTTTCAGGGGATACCGATTTTCACGGTGGCTGAAGGGGAGATTTCAGAACTGCATATCGGCCTCAAAGGCACAATGAGCAGCCTGTTTCTCAAAGACCTCGCCCAAAAGACCCATCGCGGGCTTGAAGGGCGCATTCGTAAAGGCAAATCCGCTGGCGGCATCACCTACGGCTACGATGTCGTCCGCAATCTCCAAGCCGATGGAGAGGTCTCGACGGGCGAGCGGGTTATCAACGAAGAGCAAGCGAACGTCGTGCGCCGTATCTTCCGCGACTACAGCCACGGCCTCAGCCCTCGCGCCATCGCGGCCAAACTCAACGAAGACGGCATCCCTGGCCCACGCGGCACTTGGGGGGCTTCGACGATCTATGGCAACCACCAACGTGGCACCGGTATTCTCAACAACGAACTTTATGTCGGACGCCTTGTCTGGAACCGCCAGCGCTATGTCAAAGACCCGACGACCGGCAAACGGCAGGCCCGCCTCAATCCGCCAGAAGACTGGATCATCGAAGACGTGGATGATCTCCGCATTGTTGATGAACCACTCTGGGAAGCTGTGAAGGCCCGCCAACTCAAAACCCGGAACAAGGCCATAAGCGAAGGCATTACCAAACTCGGATGCACCAAGCGGGCACAGCATCTTTTTTCGGGGATGCTGAAGTGTGGATCCTGTGGGGGCGGCTTCATATTGGTTGGCAAACACTATTACGGATGCTCCGCCAAGCGGAACAAAGGCACTTGCGACAATCATCTAACAATCAAACGGGAAGACCTGGAAGCTCGCGTTCTGAGCGGCCTCAAGAATCAACTCTTGCATCCAGATCTGATTGCAGAGTTCGTCTCGACCTATCACGAGGAACACAATCGACTTATGGCTGAGGCCTCCAAGGGCAAGGCCGACGCGGAGCGAGAACTAACAAAGGTCACCAAGCAGATCGACAAGATCATCGAGGCCATTACCGAGGGAATGTTTCATGCGAGTATGAAGGCCAAGATGGACACGTTGGAAGCCCGCAAGGCAGAATTGCAAACGGAACTGGCCAACACTGATCAAGGCCCACCTGTTCTGCTTCACCCCAATTTGGCTGACGTCTACAGGGATCAAGTTACCAACCTGAGCAACGCTCTCGGAGATGGCTCCACCAAAGCCGAAGCCACCAGCATCATTCGCTCTTTGCTGACCGAGATCCGGTTGATCCCAGAAGATGGCAAGTTGTCCATTGAACTGGTTGGCGAGCTGGCGGGATTGTTGTCGTTGGGGGTGTCCCAACACGAACAAAGCCACCCGGAGGTGGCTTTGTGTTCGACAGTAATGGTTGCGGGAGTAGGATTTGAACCTACGACCTTCAGGTTATGAGCCTGACGAGCTACCGGGCTGCTCCATCCCGCGGAACCGGGCCAAGATTT
>NZ_FQZQ01000004.1 GCF_900142085.1 Shimia gijangensis | reverse complement strand
TGAGACAATCTCTTCCGGCTTCAGTCGCTTGTTTGCCATTCTTAGTCCTCCGTTTCCTAACCTTAACGGTGGACCCATTCAGATGGGGAGGCTCAAACCGGCTTGGCAGTAGGATGGGCTTGCAGCTCTTCCATGCGGCCCTTCCGGAAGGTGTTCACCCCGGCATAGGTCCACAGGTTCGTGCGGTTGCGTCCGAACTTGCCAAGCTGGACATTGTTGCGGTGTGCCGCCTTGCCAGTGCCGAAGACAAAGATGAACTCATGTTGCGAACGATAGAGCCCTCCCATGCCACCGTTGGTCTTGGCCCAGACACAGACATTCAGCCATTGATCGAAGGTCGCAAGAGCGGCTGACCGGATCTCGCCAATATGGCGCCAATCCATACAAGCAAACCATACAGCCCCATCTCTGCTGTGCTTGGTGCAGAACGTGAATGTCACTCGCAAGAAGCGCTCGAAATCCTCTTCACTCATCTCCCCAGAGGCTTCCGCAAATTCGCGGTGCTGAACCTTGCCGCTACCGCACACGTGTCCGGAGATCGGCACATTGTAGGGTGGGTCCGTAAACCCAAGATCCGCCACAGCACCATCCATGAGGCGCGCATAGTCATCTGCGTTCCGGGCATCGCCACAAAGCACCCTGTGGGCCCCAAGAATCCACAGATCCCCGGTGCGGCAAATGGGTGACTTGGTTGTGTCTGGCTCCAACACCACTTCCTCAGGAATGTGATCGACCTTGGCATTTTCGATGATCAGATCAATCTCGGGGATCTCGAAGCCGGTGGTTTCCAGATCAAAGTCAAGGTCCATCTCCGAGAGGTCCGTCAGTTCTGAGGCCAGGAGCTCCATGTCCCAACCTGCGCTCAGTGCAATCTTGTTGTCGGCCAGCATCAGGGCCCGTTTCTCTGCGGCGTTCAGGTGGGTGATCCGGATGGCCGGGACTTCACAAAGCCCCATTTGCAAGGCGGCCGTCAGCCGCCCATGTCCGGCGATGATGTTATCTTCGGCATCGATCAGAACTGGGTTGGTGAACCCAAAGGCTTCAATGCTGTCGGCAATCTGTCGGATCTGTTTCTTGTCATGGGTGCGCGCATTGCGCGGTGATGGTTTTAGGGTATGCGGGTCTATCCGTTCTAAGTGATAGGTCATAACCAGTTTCCTTAGCTGGTGCGAACCGCACGGAATGCGGGTGCAAAAAGAAAGGGAGCGCAAAAGTGCGCAGCGATGTGTTTGAATCGTTCGCTCAGAAACAGGTCATCCCGACCTACGTGAACTTGCCCATCCCGGACCTGCGACCACCCACCCATAATGGTGATGGACATCTCCTCATCCGAGGCCCTTCTGCCACAACCATCTCGGCCGGGGGCTTTTGCCAGAGGCAGGGTGCGCATCCCGCGCCAACACCGGCCAGTCTGGCCTCGACAGGTGTCATTCCCATAAAGTCATCATCACATATAACTCTCAATGCGCAAAGAGTTTTTTCCATATATGGAATCCACCCCCTGCGCTGCCACAACATATAGGGGCAGCTGCCCCTATTTCACGTTCCACCTCGCGGAATCTCGGAGTTTTAGACTGGACTACCCACCCAAACCACGCATCACTGGTCACACGCCCGCGCTTGTCCGGGCTCTCCTCGGTAGCGGCGGTTCACACCGCAAAACTGCACAGGAGAAACCCATGATCTTACCCAAACTTGATGAGATTGATGCTTTGGATCGTTGCGCGCTGCGCGTAGCCTGGCGCGAGGTTGTGCCGCGATCCGCGCCACCCCGCATGAGTCAGGTGTTCATGCGCCGGGTTTTGGCTTTCGATATCCAGGCGCAACTCTATGGCGGCCTGCCAAAGAACTTTCTTCGAGACCTCGACAAAGCCGCGAACGGCAAGACCGCTTCTAGTAAATCCCCTGGCCTCAAACCCGGCTCCCGCCTTTTGCGCGAGTGGAATGGGGTCACCTATGTGGTGGATGTCACCGAAGAGGGGTTTGTCTGGAACGCCCGAACCTACCGGTCTCTCTCCAAGATTGCCCACATGATCACCGGCACCCATTGGTCCGGGCCGCGTTTCTTCGGCTTATCCAAGGGATCGCCCAAATGACGTCGCCTCGCAAAATCCGCTGCGCCATCTACACCCGCAAATCCTCCGAAGACGGTCTGGATCAGGACTTCAATTCTTTGGATGCGCAGTTTGAGGCCTGCACTGCCTATATCGCCAGTCAAAAACATGAGGGCTGGAAGTGCCTCAAGGAACGCTATGACGATGGCGGCAAGTCAGGCGGCACGCTAGAGCGCCCTGCCCTGCAGCGCCTTCTGGCAGACATTGAAGCCGGGCGCATCGACATGGTTGTTGTCTACAAGATCGATCGCCTCACACGGGCCCTGTCGGACTTTGCAAAGCTGGTGGATCAGTTTGAAGCAGCAGAGTGTTCTTTTGTATCCGTCACCCAAGCCTTCAACACATCTTCTTCCATGGGCCGCCTCACATTGAATGTGCTTTTGTCCTTTGCCCAGTTTGAGCGTGAAGTGACCGCCGAACGCATTCGCGACAAGATTGCCGCGTCCAAAAAGAAAGGCCTCTGGATGGGAGGCGTTCCACCGCTTGGCTATGATCCCCATCCCGACAAATCCCGGCGTGAACTTGTGCTGAATGAAGCCGAAGCCCGGACCGTGCGCAAAATATTTGCTCTCTATGATGCACACGCGTGTCTCAATGTCGTGACCCGGAAAGCTGAAGATGGGGGACTGCGTTCCAAGCATCATCACTTTTCAACCGGTCGCCAACAAGGCAACCGCCCTTTCAGTCGTGGGCAGATCTATCATATCCTGCGCAACCCAACGTACTTGGGGCGCATTCGCCATAAAGAGAAGTCCTTCCCCGGGTTGCACCAAGCCATCATTGATCAGGCCCTCTGGGACAAGGTGCAGAGCAAGTTGGAATCCGCGGCCGTCCGCAGGAGAGGTGTTAAAACCATGTATCAAAAAGGCGCTCAAACCGGGGCCGCCTCTTTGCTTGGAAAGTTTCGCGACGAGACCGGCGATATGTTGACACCGTCCCATTCGAAAAAAGGCAATCGGCGTCATCGCTATTATGTCTCCAACCGCCTGGTCTCAGGTAAACCGGATCCGTCAGGCTGGCGATTGCCGGCCAAGGCGTTTGAAGCCGCCGTGTCCACAGCCGTGGTCGAGCATCTGACAGCGGCTGCCAATCGGCATGAGGTTCTGGTTACTGAGGATTTGGCGGAGCTGAATGAGGCCGCTGAGAGGACTCGCAGATTGGCGAGCCGCATTGAACAGAATGGGGCTGGTGCAGCCGCAAGCCTCATAGACAATGGAAACCTCGGAAAGGGATGCATCCAAATTAATCTATTCCCGCAAGCGCTCTCGCAGGCCCTCGAACATTCACCTTCCAAACTCAACTCCTCCTTGTTGCACATCAAGGCCCCGTTTCATTGCCGACGTCGTGGCGCGGAGTTGAAGATCATTGCAGGTACAGTCTCACCCATGCCGGACAAGGCCATGATCCGCGCCCTGCGCAATGCCCATGCCTGGGTCGGGCAGATGAAAGCAGGATCTTCCATCCGGGAGGTTGTGGCCCGGGCCAAAAAGTCCGAAAGCTACGTCTCGCGTATCATTCTTCTGGCCTTCCTCTCACCACGCATCCAGAAGGCCATCATGGACGGCACCCAGCCTCTGTCTTTAACGCTGGAAACACTTGTCAAATCGCGCATTCCACGGGGCTGGAATGACCAGGAGACACTGTTTGGGTTTGGCCCCAACTCCTGACCCGGAAATCCCTCCCAGACCCCCTTCCCTGTTCTTTCCCTAAATTTCCCTGATCGACAAAAGAAATTCCCTGTAAAGGCTCAGGAAATTCCCTGTTCCAAGTTCTAGGGAAATCGCACTCTAAGCCATTGTTTTACAGCCATATTATTCATGCCAAATTGGGCGAATCCGGCCAATATCGAAAAAATTCCCTGTAAATTCCCTGTTAACAGGGAAATCCTGCCCAAACCCCACCGGCAAAACCAGCCAACAGAGACCAACGGGAAATCGCGCTCAAAATGACCTGAAAAATGTGTCTGAGGGAATATCCGAGGTTGCCAAGCCTCGGAAATTTGGGGTATAAATCCCGCAAATTACCCAACAATAACAATGCGTTAGGTGGGTGGCGGAGGAACAGGGATTCGAACCCTGGGAAGGCGTTAACCTTCGTCGGTTTTCAAGACCGGTGCATTCGACCACTCTGCCACTCCTCCGACAAGCACTGATTAAAGCGATCAATTTGCTTCTGCAACCCCAAGAAAGGGGAAAAATCGCCGATGCATGAACACGGACTTTCCTTGAATGCCCCATGTCGCTACACTGCGCGCCAACGCCACACGTTTAGCGCGTGGGCATCCGTCGAAAATCGACGATATTTGCGGCAATGACCGCGGACAGGCAAAGGGCAAAGCATGACACGCACCAACACCCCGATCCGGACAGGTAAAACACGCCTTGTCGCGATCCTTTTGGCCGCAACCGCATTGGCGGCTTGTGAGGACGGTCAGGAGTTTTCCCTTTTTCAACCCAAGGCTGAAAGCGAAGGCACGGCGACCGAAGGACAAACAACCAAGCTGATAGAACGAGACGTTGAGGCTCCGGATGTGTTTTCGGTTACCGAAGCGGGCCTGTGGGACGGTCGTCCATCGCTGGGCGGTGTGTGGGCTGCACATCCGGATGTCAAGGATCCCGAGCGGGTCATCATCCGCAACCAAACCAATGGTAAGTTTGTCATTGGTGCCTTGTTCCGCCGCGAACGGGACATTCCCGGCCCGCGCACTCAGATTTCGGCTGACGCCGCCGAAGCTCTTGGCATGCTGGCAGGACAGCCCGTAGAGCTGAATGTCACTGCGTTGCGCCGTGAAGAAGTGCCCGCGGAACCCACCGAAACAGCCGCAGCGGCCGCAGCACCAGCCAGCGTTGAGGAAGAAACCCTTGATCCGATAGCCGCCGCATCTGCAGCGGTTACCAGCGTTGAAGCTGCTGCCAAACCACCAACCCAGGAAGTCACATCCGAAACTGCACCCGCGCCCGCATCCTCTTCTCTGGACAAACCTTATATTCAGATCGGGATTTTCTCGGTCGAAGCCAATGCAAAAAATGCCGCAGATCAGATGCGTAGCAATGGCATGGTGCCACTGGTCAAGAAGATCGAAAGCAAAGGCAAAGTTTTCTGGCGTGTGCTTGTTGGACCTGCCTCTACAAAATCCGAACGCAGTCAATTGATGAAGCAAATCAAATCGACTGGATTTACTGACGCATACGCTGTGTCGAACTAGTCCAAAATCTGACGGAGAGACCAATGCCCCGGGCACTGTACCGCCTTTTCGCTGCCACCCTCATGATGATCCTGACGGTGGCACAAGTTGCCGCGTTTGAAACCAAAGCCAAGGCCGCGTTTGTCATGGACCAGGGCACAGGGACGGTTCTGCTGTCCAAGAACGCGGATGAACCTTTGCCGCCAGCCTCGATGTCCAAGTTGATGACATTGTTCATGGCGTTTGAAGCGGTCCGCGACAACCGATTGTCCATGGAAGAGCACCTGTCTGTATCTCAGCACGCCATGAACTACGGTGGCTCGACCATGTTTCTGGACACCACCGACAAGGTTAAGGTCGCAGACCTTTTGCGTGGGATTATCGTGTTGTCCGGCAACGACGCCTGCGCCGTGATCGCCGAAGCGCTGAGCCCTGACGGAACCGAAGCCGGTTTTGCCCGCCTGATGACGCGCCGCGCACGACAATTGGGGATGGACAACTCGACGTTCGTGAATTCGAACGGCTGGCCTGCGCCGGGTCATCGTATGTCCATGCGCGACCTTGCTATTCTCGCCAATTTGTTGATCACCGATTTCCCCGAGTTTTATCCGATGTTTGCCGAACAGGAATTTGCTTTTGATGGCCGCTCCCCTGGCAATTCACGCAACCGCAATCCATTGCTTGGATTGGGAGTCGGCGCTGATGGGCTCAAAACCGGACACACGTCCGAAGCGGGCTACGGCCTGGTGGGATCTGCGATGCAGGGTGATCGTCGGGTGATCTTTGTGATCTCGGGGCTGGAAAGTGCTCAGGCGCGCGCTGAAGTATCCGAACAAATTGTCAACTGGTCCTTCCGCCAGTTTACCGAAACAACAATTGTACGCAAAGGCGATCGTCTGGGGGAGGCAGGCGTCTGGATGGGAAAGGACCTACGCGTCCCGCTGGTCTCCGACGAGGACGTAACGATCCTATTACCAGTGCTGGGCAGCGATAATGTTCCCGCTGAGATCATTTACCACGGTCCGGTTCAGGCCCCCATTGTGGAAGGTCAGGAAATGGCAAAGCTTGTGATCCGCCCTGAAGGATTGCCCGAAATTCAGGTGCCTTTGGTGGCTGAGCGCTCCGTGCCCAATGGCGGCTTTGGCGTAAGGCTCAAAACGGCGGCCACGGTTCTGATGAAACAGTTTGGCCTTGGCGCTGAGCAGCCCGTCGAGGGCAATTCGTGACAGGCATGGGACGGTTCATTACATTTGAAGGGATTGATGGGTCCGGTAAGTCCACCCAGATCCAATTGCTGGCCCAGACGCTGGCCTCCAAGGGTTACGAAGTGGTGCTAACCCGCGAACCGGGCGGATCACCGGGCGCAGAAGACATTCGAAAACTGGTGCTGGAAGGCGACCCTGATCGCTGGTCCGCCGAAACCGAAATTCTTTTGTTTACGGCGGCACGACGCGATCATCTGGAGCGCACGATCCTGCCAGCGTTGGCGGCCGGAAAAATCGTTCTGTGCGATCGCTTTGCAGATTCTACGCGAATGTACCAAGGGCTATCACGTGGCGACTTACGCGGCGTGGTAGACCAGCTGCACAGCCTGATGATCGGGCGCGAACCTGACCTAACCATTTTGATCGATATGGACCCGGCGACGGGATTGGCCCGCGCAAAGTCACGCCAAACGGCCGAAGAACGGTTCGAAGATTTTGGGCAGGCCCTGCAAGAGCAGATGCGCAAAGGGTTTCTTGCTTTGGCCAAACAATACGCCGACCGCTTTCGCATCATTAACGGTGCTCAGGGCATTGACGCTGTGGCCGAAAGCATTGCCAACGCCGTGATGGCGGAACTGAAATGAGCGACATCTCTGACCTTCCCGAGGCTGATCGGATCGACGGGGCCCCGCACCCGCGCGAGACCGAACACCTGATAGGTCAGATCCCGGCGGAACAGGGTTTTCTTGAGGCCTTCAATTCGGGGCGTCTGCACCATGCTTGGTTGCTGACAGGCCCACGCGGCGTTGGCAAATCGACACTGGCATGGCGCGTCGCGCGTTTTCTGCTGGCCACACCAATCCAGGAAGGTGGCGGCCTGTTTGGTGACGCACCGCCTTCCTATGACTCGCTGGAAATTTCTCCCCAACACCCTGTTGCGCACCGTATTCAGGCCCGATCCGAGCCCGGATTGTTTTCCATCACCCGCAGCGTAAATGAAAAGACCGGCAAATTGCGCGACATGATTGTCGTGGATGACATCCGGGGTCTCACGCATTTTCTGACCATGTCCGCCGCCGAAGGCGGGCGCCGTGTGGTGATTGTCGATGCGGCGGATGACATGAACGTAAACGCAGCCAACGCATTGCTGAAAATGCTCGAAGAGCCCCCCGCGTTGACCACAATCTTTCTGATCGCCCACCAACCCTCGCGGCTGTTACCAACGATCCGGTCGCGATGCCGCGAACTGCGCCTTAACGCCCTTAGCCCGGATGACATGAGCGCCGCTCTGGCTCAGGCAGATGTTGATGTCGACGGCTCCCCTGCTCTCGCGGCCCTGTCAACAGGGTCAGTCGGTGAAGCGATGCGCCTGTCCCGATTGGGTGGATTGGCAATGTATCAGGAAATTGTCAGCATCTTTTCGGCCTTGCCTCAGGTGGACCGGCCGCGTGCTTTGAAACTGGCCGAAGCTGCGGCCACACGTGGCGGCGAGGACAAGTTTGAACTGCTGTTGACCATGTTTGACACGTTTCTGGCACGACTGGCGCGCACGGGTGCTGCCGGATCGGCCCCAACACCCGAAGCGGCGCAAGGTGAGGCTGACCTGATGCTGCGCCTGTCCGCCAGCCCTCAACAGGCCCGCGCCTGGGCCAGCATTGCGCAAGAGATTTCCGAGCGCACGCGCCATGGCCGGGCCGTCAACCTTGACCCTGCCGCCCTAGTCCTAGATACGGTTTTCAAAATCACTGAAACCGCATCGCGTTAAAAATGTCCGATATCCCCCAAGTCACCGACAGCCATTGCCACCTGGATTTCCCCGATTTTGATGGGAAAATGGACGAAATCATTGCGCGTGCAAAGGCGGCTGGCGTCACCCGTATGGTCACGATCTGCACACGTCTGCGCAACGAACCCAATGTTCGCGCCATTGCCGAAGCCCATGCGCCGATTTTTTATGCGGCGGGCACCCACCCGATGAGTGCTGCAGAAGAACCTTTGGCCACGTTGGACGACCTGATCGCGCTGTCCAAACATCCGAAATTCGTCGGGATCGGCGAAACCGGACTTGATTATCACTACACTGCCGACAGCAAAGACATCCAACAACAGTCATTGCGCGTGCACATCGCAGCAGCGCGTGAAACTGGCTTGCCGTTGATCATCCATTCGCGGGATGCGGACGAAGACATGGCCCACATCCTGACCGATGAAATGGCAAAAGGCGCCTTTGGTTGCGTCATGCACTGCTACAGTTCGGGTCCCGAATTGGCGAAAACGGCTGTTGATCTTGGGTTTTTTCTGTCGATGTCCGGCATCGCAACATTCCCACGCAGCCAGGAAGTACGCGATATCTTTGCCGCCGCCCCGGTTGATCGCATTCTCGTCGAAACTGATGCACCCTACCTTGCACCGCCGCCCCACCGCGGACGCCGTAATGAACCCGCCTATACGGCGCTGACGGCACAAGTCGGCGCTGAAGTGTTCGGCATGGATTACCCGGATTTTGCCGCCCAAACCCAAGCCAACTTTGATCGCCTGTTCTCCAAGGCCGCACAGTATAGGGTGCTTGCATGAACGCGCGGCTAACCTTTACGATACTGGGCTGTGGGTCGTCCGGCGGCGTTCCGCGCCTCGGTGGCCATTGGGGAGATTGCGACCCGAACAATCCCAGAAACCGTCGCAGCCGCTGTTCAATGCTGATCGAACGCGAAACCGACGCGGGCAAAACTTCGGTCCTGATCGACACCTCGCCGGACATGCGCTCGCAATTGCTGGACGCAGGCGTCGGACGGCTTGATGCCGTCGTCTACACACATTCTCATGCAGATCACGTGCACGGCATCGACGATCTGCGCATGGTGGTGTTCAACATGCGCGAAAGGCTGGACGTCTGGGCCGATGGCGCGACACAAGACGCCCTGTTTTCACGGTTCGGCTATGCCTTTGTGCAGCCCGAAGGCTCGCCCTATCCGCCGATCCTCGATATGCACACCATCAAAGACGACGTTGAGATTACCGGCGATGGGGGCACCATCACCCTCACGCCAATCAAAGTTGGCCACGGCAGCATTGATGCTTTGGGGTTTCGGGTGGAAAACCTTGTTTACATGCCTGACGTTGCCGAAATTTACGACGACGCATGGCTGCAGTTGCAGGGGCTTGATTGCTGGGTTCTGGACACTTTGCGCCGCTCACCGCATCCAACCCATTCGCATTTTGACAACTCGCTCGCGTGGATTGCACAGGCCGCACCTCGCCGCGCTGTCCTGACCAACATGCACATCGATCTTGACTATGATGCCGTCGAGGCCGAAACCCCCGACCATATCAGCGCCGCCTACGACGGGATGCGCATCACCTACGAGCTTTAGGTCGATGCAAACGCTGATCACGGTCATCCTACCCGTCTTTCTCGTGATCGGTTTTGGGTATGCCGCTGCGTGGCGCGGGTTGTTTTCCGAGGAAAACGTGAACGGGCTGATGCGGTTTGCCACCAACTTCGCCGTTCCTGTGCTGTTGTTCCGCGCGATTGCCCAGCTTGAACTCTCAACCGAGTTTGATTTGGCTCTGTTAGGAAGCTTTTACACCGGCGCCTTCCTCAGCTTCTGTGCCGGCCTTTTGGGCGCGCATTACCTTTTTAAACGCGGCTGGGAAGACAGTGTGGCCATTGGCTTTATCTGTTTGTTCTCAAATTCTCTTCTGCTTGGTCTGGCCATCACCGAACGCGCCTTTGGAGTCGAAGCCCTGACCGGCAACTACGCGATTGTCGCCATCCACTCACCGTTTTGCTACGGGCTTGGGATCACCGCGATGGAAATCGTGCGCGCGCGCGGAAAATCTCCGGCTGTGATCGTGCCTACCGTGCTCAAGGCGATGTTCAGCAACGCATTGATCGTTGGTATCGCTTTGGGGTTTGCCGTCAATTTGTCGGGCCTGTCACTTCCCGAACCGGTTTGGGTGTCCGTAAACCTCATGGCTTCGGCCGCCTTGCCTGCGGCGATTTTTGGCATGGGCGGGGTTCTGTATCGCTACCGTCCCGAAGGGGATTTTCGACTTATCGCTTATTGCTGCATCGTCAGCCTCATTTTACACCCCACGATTGTTTTCACACTGGGCTCATGGAACGGGTTTAGCGTGGAGAGCATGCGGTCTGCGGTCCTGACCTCATCGATGGCACCGGGCATCAATGCCTATCTGTTCGCCAATATGTATGGCCACGGCCAGCGCACCGCCGCCTCAACCGTTTTGATCGGAACAGCGACATCCATTTTGACGGTTTGGCTCTGGCTTAGGGTGTTGCCCTGACGCCAGACCTGACCTCGCGTCTCTGTGACTTGCGCCTCGGGTCAAGGAAACCCATCTTACCTGCACTCACAAGCAGGAGAACGCCATGCCAGATCCCATTCGTGTCGACATCATTTCTGACGTGGTTTGCCCATGGTGCATCGTCGGTTTTCGCCAACTTGAACAAGCCGCCGAAGCCACGGGAGTTCAAATCGAAATCTATTGGCACCCGTTTGAACTGAACCCGGACATGCCGCCCGAGGGTGAAAACCTGCGTGATCACATCATGCGCAAATACGGCAGCACGCCCGCACAATCCAAACAGGCCCGCGAAAGCCTTCAGGGGGTTGGGGTACCATTGGGGATAGAATTTCAGTTCAATGATGACAGCACCATCGTCAATACTTTTCAGGCCCATCAACTGCTGCATTGGGCACAGGACTTTGGCAAAGCGCAGGACTTGAAGCTCGCCTTGTTCGACGCCTATTTCACGAAAGGCCTTGATGTATCGCTGCCCGGCGTTCTGGCCGACGTCGCTGGATCAGTAGGGCTGGACACAAAAGAGGCACTGGCTGTTTTGCAGGACAATCGCTTTGCCGACACCGTGCGTGAAAAACAAAGCTTCTGGACCTCGCGCGGCGTGTCCAGTGTGCCAACAATGGTGTTTGACGCACGTCACGCCACATCCGGTGCGCAAGGCGCGGAAACCTTTGCCCGCGTCCTGACCCACCTGGCAAGTGAAAAGGGCGCCGCCTGATTGGCAACGCCCCTGTCTCACTCTCTTGGTATTCTCAGGCGGATGATGCGTCTCGCGCAACCATCCAGCGCGCCAACTTCCAGCACAGGAATGCAATCAGAAAGCCCAGGTAGCCATCAATGGCATAATGCCACGCCAGCATGACTGAACCGATCATGATGACGGCACAGAACACAGCCAGCAAATGGCCCGCCCAGCGTCTCCAGCTATAGGCGTAAAACATCAGCAACGCAGATGAGGCAACATGCATGCTTGGCATTGCGGAAATGCCCCGCGCACGGCCGTCGGCCACATAGCCGTCCCACAGCATCTGATGCACATCTAATGCCATCACCGGGCTGATTTCGTGAAACTTGTGTAGCGTATCCACCAGCGGCGCAAAGGTGCCACCAAATCCAAGGGCTTCGTAATAGACAGGCCCCGCAGACGACAACAGGGTCGCAACCACGTTGCCGCCGATGAACCATGTCAGCACAAATGCCACCAGATAAGTATAGGCTTTGGCACGGTCCGCTTTGGAGTAACAAGCCGCAAGCACCGCAAAATACACCAGAAACAACCACCCGTGATAAAACAGATTCACAACGGTGGTGATCGTTGGCGTCCCAATCAGACCCATCACGATGCGATACGGATCAATACCAAAGTGCAGTGCACGGTCCCATTCGGCAAAGGTAACGTCCCACGAAAACGGATTGATGAATGGTATGGCAAATTTCAGATAGGAAAACGCACTGAAAAAGACGATAAACAATCCCAGCGACGCGGTGCCTGTCAGCATTCTGTCTGCATCCAGAAATACTCTTTTCACATCTTGAATCATGGTCTGCGTTGGGCGCTTTGGGCGAACCACCACAGCCAAATGCACAAACCGCCCAAGCATCAAAACAATCAAAAAGGCCGGTATCACGGCGCCAAGCAAGGACAGCATCCAGCTCAGCATATCGATTTCAAAAGGCACACCCAGTATTCGGCTAACCACAACCGCTGCCAGCACCGGCACGGTTATCAAAGCCACCAGCAAACGGTTTTTCGCAATAAACCGCGGGAGACTCATCGGAGCCCTGGAAATATCTGCCTGCATCGTCATGGCACACTGCCCTCCTGAAATGCCTTTCGCCAAATATGCCGATGAAAGTGGCAATCCTTGGGCAAGAAGGGGGAAGGTTTGCGAGACGTGTCGCCGGCGATTACAGTAAGCCGGGATCAATACAGCTGCGTTTTATACCAATTTTTTTGCAATTCCGGGTCGGTTGTTATCGAAGGATCACTGGCAAAGCAGAACAGATTTCCAGACTTTGAATTCCTCCAACAATCCATGAAATAGACCATGTCTTCGTTGCCTTGATAAAACTTCTGCACCAACCATTTACGGGCTGACTCAGAGTCGTAGCGCGCAACTTTATGACCGTTGATTTCCGTGTCATTCTTGACCACGGTTTTGGCGCCTGAAGGCCACCGGAATCCTTCAATGCGCGTGCGCACAAGGTTCTCGTCCACCGACAAATCTCTTTCCATCAAACAGGCTTCATCATCGGATAGCGTTCCCTGACCGTCGTTAAGAGCAATCACAAAACACCGCCCCTTGAAATTGATCCTTTCCTGCTCTCCTGACACGGCACGGATTTCCATGTCCGGGTCATTTACCCGGGCCAATGAACGAATAGGTGTTTTGGCGGGAAAAAGAACATAGGCGGGAAAATCCTCATAGCTATCCCCCATCGACACCCAGATCGTTTGCCTCAGGGCTGGGTCTTCCCAATCTGGCATGTGGCTATCAAACCTGACTTCGCAACCTGTGACCAATTCCTGGCGAAACCCGTCTGCCATCACGCCCGTGTATGACGGCCCCAAACCATCAGAAGAGTCCTCAACATCGATGCGGATATCGATGCCGGAAAAGGTTGCGCCCGGAAAATTCGGCTCGTCAAAGAATTTTGTCTCGCCGTTCATGCAGGCACGCAAAAGCGAAAGCTTTGTCAGCTTTTCGGGAGACACCGTTGGGACCACATCAATGTTCCAGCGCGCCGCCTTGGCCACTGTATCCACGTAAAGCATTTGATCCGACGGCGTCGCCAGCATGTCGACCAGCAATGAGCGGGGAAATTCGCGAGGCGGCATCAGTTGCAAAATTTCGGCCATACTTTGGGACGCCAGATTATAGGCCTTGGCGACGGTGCTTTCGTCGTATTGCCCCTTTGGAACCGTCAGGGCCGTCGTGTGAAACCCCAGTTTTCCCAATGGGTGAAGTTTTCGATCCGGGTGATCGCCACGATCATTCTCGTCGTTTCGACGCCCCCCCCATAAAGGCAAGCGCGCAGGCGGACTCACATTGGGCTCCTTTATCGATTGCTGTGCCACGCCGGGTCTCAATCAACAGTTCCGCCAGCCTGACACCTTCAACCAGAGAGCCTCCGGGACTATCCAGACAAAGCCGCTTTCCATTAGCGACGCGACGATCTTCCAAAACGGGCTTGATTCTATCCGCGTCGCCGCGTTCCAGAACGCCGCGAAGTGTGCCGAAACAATACATTTCCGGCACTTCCGTCATTTCCAGCTCTGCCGCAAGTACGACCTTTGAATTGAGTGCGACCCCAAGAACCGCAACGCTTGCCAAAAGGCTCAATGAAAACTGAAACTGATTTGAGGTCATGCTTTGCATCTCCAGAAATGTCAGTGGTCGGGAAAAGAGATCCACCCGATACATCTTAGTAAGGAAATGCCCGGTTCAGCAATTGCAACCTTTGCAAACCTTGCATTGGCCCCGCAATACAAACGTCAAAACCGCGACTGGAATGTTTGGAAAAATGGTGCGGCCGAGAAGACTCGAACTTCCACGGGTGTTACCCCACAGCGACCTCAACGCTGCGCGTCTACCAATTCCGCCACGGCCGCACGCCTTGACTTGGTGTCGGGTCTATAGCGAGTCGTTTAGGCGATGCCAAGCGTGAAAACGCAACTCGGATGACAGGATATTCCAGAAAATTCTGAACCGGCGAAATATTCCAGAAAAATTTCTCCAATCGACGTGTATTTGCAATTGCCATCAACGCCGGTAAGACGATGCAATAGAGGTTGGAGACAATGCCATGGTCGAATGGATCGTTCACGAAGGGCTTTTGGAGTATCACGAGGCTGTGGCGTTTATGGAAGCCCGTGCCGAAGCGATTTACAATGGCGTTGCGGAGGAATGCATCTGGCTTGTTGAGCACCCGCCTCTGTACACGGCAGGCACCTCTGCCAAGGCCGAAGACCTCACAGATCCTGATAGGTTCCCGGTATATACGTCCAAGCGTGGCGGACAGTATACCTATCATGGCCCCGGTCAGCGCGTTGCCTATGTCATGCTGAACGTCGGGAAACGGGGGCATGATGTGCGCAAATTTGTGCATCAGCTTGAAGAGTGGGTCATTGCCACATTGGCCGAGTTTTCCCTGCGCGGTGAAATCCGCGAAGGTCGTGTCGGCGTCTGGATCTCGCGCGATGACAAACCAAAAACGGCAACCGGTCAAAAAGCCGAAGATAAGATCGCTGCCATCGGTATTCGCCTGCGCAAATGGGTGAGTTTTCACGGCATTTCGATCAACGTTGAACCAAACCTTGAGCATTTTGACGGCATCGTGCCATGCGGTATCACCGAACACGGGGTGACGTCGTTGGTGGATCTGGGGCTGCCGGTGACAATGGACGATGTGGATGTGGCTCTGAAACGCACCTTTTCCAATGTCTTTGAAGACTAGGTCAAATCCACAGGCACAAAGCAGCATAACCCTGCCCAGTCTCGGCCATGGCAGAAACGTTTTGTGCGTGCTGGTTGCGAACCCCATTCTTGGCGACGATTCGGAGCGCAGTTTGATCCGCGGCAGATTCTGTCACGCCATCCAAACCAAAAAACGTCGGACTGAAGGCTGGATCGTCCCCCATGCGATGGGGTGCGACTCTTCCAGCCAGCACCATCCATGACTGCCCATTCACCTGAATATCGAGGATTTGGCGGGGATTATTCGGTTTCCTCGCGATGTTATCGCATATCAATCAGAGAATCGCCTATGATCTCTTTGTGCGATTGGCGGATTTTGACCTTTCGACCAACCGCGCTAATTTGCCCGTTGCAAGTATTCTCTACATATCAGAATGTGCGCCCCGGACGCTTTTAATTAACTCTGAAAGAGGCACGATCTATGAAAACCGTTTTTGCAGTTGCCACAGCCGCTGTTGTACTAGCCGCTCCTGCATTTGCTGAAGGCGACGCCGAAAAGGGCGAAAAAGCTTTCAAGAAATGTAAAGCCTGTCACACAATCGTATCGCCAGAAGGCGAAGTTGTCTTCAAAGGCGGCAAAACTGGCCCGAACCTCTACGGCGTTGTAGGCGCTGTCGCTGGATCGCAAGACTTTAAATATGGCGACGGTCTCGTTGCTGCAAACGAAGCTGGCTTTGTTTGGACAGAAGGATCTCTGGCCGCATACACCGCAAGCGCAAAAGACTGGCTGAAAGACAATGATTTCCCAGCCAAAACCAAAATGACCTTCAAGCTGAAGAAAGGTGGCGAAGACGTCGCAGCCTATCTGGCATCGGTTGCGCCCGCACCGGCAGCTGAAGAAGGCGAAGCAGAAGCCACTTCGGACTAATCCGAAGCCTTTCTTCTATGATATTGGCCCCGTGCGATCTTCGCGCGGGGTTTCTTTTTGGCCAGAGCCTATGTGCGCTCTGTCTTATGTGTGTCCGACATGAGGGCCGCAATCTCTGCCCCAGGCATCGCATCATGCGCATAGCCAAAAGTCCCTTGCTCAAACACTTCCAGAGCCGCGCGTCGGACCGCGCCAAAAGCGGCCCGTGCAAACGACCCTCCGACGCTCACCCGTCGAACGCCAACAGCCGCCAGTTCGGAGACCGCGAAAAACGGCTCTTTCAACCCCATGACCACGTTCACAGGCTTGTCGACTTCTCGGCACAGGGTTTCAATCGATGCCAAGTCCGGCAGCCCCGGCGCATACAGCACATCGGCACCTGCTTCGGAAAAAGCCTGTAACCGCCGGATGACATCATCCAGATCATGTCGTCCCCACAAAAATCCCTCGGCCCGCGCTGTCAAAAGAAACGGCTGACCCCGACAGGCCTCGGCTGCTGCACGAACCCTGTCCGTCGCCAGATCCAACGAAAACAAAGGATCAGACGCTTTGCCGGTTGCATCCTCAATCGATCCACCAACCAACCCGACACCAATCGCCTGCCTGATCGTCTCATTGCAATCTTCCGGTGCCGCGCCGAACCCATCCTCAAGATCGGCGGACACCGGCAAAGGCGTGGCCAGGACGATTTCTGCGGCATTGTCCAAAACTTCGCGTCGTGACAGACCCGCTTCTGAATCACGTTTGCCAGACGCAAAAGCATATCCCGCGCTTGTCGTCGCCAAGGCCTGAAACCCAATGCTTTGCAACAACCGCGCGCTGCCTGCGTCCCACGGGTTTGGCATCACAAATGAGCCCTCCCCCATATGAAGCGCCTTAAACTGTTCGAATTTTTCATGCTGATCTGACATTTCGCCCTCGCCTTTTGCAATCACCTTATCAAAAAGAGAACAAAATACGAACAAGCTTCTCCAACGGCCAAAACCTGACATCAGCCAGTCGTTCGCGATTCTTCCGAAATCAGAATTTCCCACCGTCTCAGCACCAAGATCGCCCAAAATCGGGTTTTTTGACCCAAATCAAACCAACTGCGACACTTTTTTTTGATCTGCGTCAAATACGGTGATTGCGACCATGGGCCGACACATCTAAAAAAGACGATGAACCAAGGCGCATCGAGAGAATCTCGGGCGCCTATAAATGTACCAACAGGAGGCAAGACATGGCAGACGCAGCCGTTCATGGCCACGACCATGAAGACGAGCGCGGTTTTTTCACCCGCTGGTTCATGTCGACCAACCACAAGGACATCGGGATTCTTTACCTGATCGTATCAGCCCTCGTCGGCCTGATCGCTGTCCTCTTTACCGTTTATATGCGCCTGGAGCTCATGGAGCCCGGTGTTCAATACATGTGCCTTGAAGGTGCACGTTTCATCGCTTCGGCGGCGGAATGTACGCCAAACGGCCACCTCTGGAACGTTCTGATCACCTATCACGGTGTGTTGATGATGTTCTTTGTGGTGATTCCGGCCCTGTTCGGCGGCTTTGGCAACTACTTCATGCCTCTGCAAATCGGCGCGCCTGACATGGCGTTCCCACGCATGAACAACCTGTCCTTCTGGATGTATGTGGCCGGTGTGGCTTTGGGCGTTTGCTCATTGCTTAGCCCCGGTGGCAACGACCAGCTGGGCTCGGGTGTTGGCTGGGTGCTTTATCCACCCTTGTCGACCTCCGAAGGCGGCTACTCAATGGATTTGGCGATCTTTGCGGTGCACGTTTCGGGTGCCTCATCGATCCTTGGCGCGATCAACATGATCACCACGTTCCTGAACATGCGCGCGCCGGGTATGACCCCGTTCAAAGTGCCGCTGTTTGCCTGGTCGATCTTTATCACAGCCTGGCTGATCCTTCTGTCGCTGCCTGTTCTGGCGGGCGCCATCACCATGCTGCTGACTGACCGTAACTTTGGCACGACCTTCTTTGATCCTGCTGGTGGCGGTGATCCGATCCTGTACCAACACATCCTTTGGTTCTTTGGTCACCCCGAAGTGTACATCGTGATCCTGCCCGGCTTTGGCCTTGTCAGCCACGTGTTTGCGACCTTCGCGCGCAAACCTGTGTTTGGCTACCTGCCGATGGTCTGGGCGCTGATCGCAATTGGCGGTCTGGGCTTTGTTGTCTGGGCACACCACATGTACACCGTCGGTATGTCGCTGACCCAGCAGTCCTACTTTATGCTGGCGACGATGGTCATTGCGGTGCCAACAGGCGTCAAAATCTTCTCATGGATTGCCACCCTCTGGGGCGGCTCGATCGAGTTCAAGGCGCCAATGCTGTTTGCATTTGGCTTCCTGATCCTGTTCACCATGGGTGGCGTCACCGGTATCGTTCTGTCCCAGGCCGGTGTCGACCGTGCCTATCACGATACCTATTATGTTGTGGCGCACTTCCACTACACCATGTCGATGGGGGCTGCCTTTACCATCTTTGCCGGGATCTACTTCTACCTTGGCAAAATGTCGGGCCGTCAGTACCCGGAATTCGCAGCCAAACTGCACTTCTGGATGTTCTTCATCGGCGTGAACGTGACCTTCTTCCCACAGCACTTCTTGGGACGGCAAGGCATGCCACGTCGTTACATCGACTACCCGGAAGCCTTTGCTTACTGGAACAAGATCAGCTCGTATGGCGCGTTCCTGTCGTTCGCATCGTTCCTGCTGTTCTTCGGCATTGTGATCTACACGCTTACCCGTGGCGCACGCATCACCGAGAACAACCCATGGAACGAGCATGCCGATACGCTGGAATGGACGCTTCCATGCCCGCCACCCGAGCATACCTTTGAAATCCTGCCTAAGCAGGAAGACTGGGACAAAGGCGGCGCGCACTAAGCACGCAAGCCTCTCAAAAACCAAATCGAGGCCCTGGAAATTCCGGGGCCTCTTTGCTTTCTGCGCTTCCAATTGGTCCAAATATCCCAGGGTGAATGGCCCGGTAGGGCCAGAGGGGCAGCGCCCCACTTCCAACCGATCAACATCATGCCATACCGCTGGACCCTTACAGAACCCACTGTCCTCACTCTCTGGCCGCACAGGTCCCTGCCACGCAGGGGCTTTGCTGCGATGATCCTGATGGCGTTTACCCTCGGTACACTGCCGCTTTATGGGCTCTTGGGCACGATCTTTCTCTGGGGCATTCTGCCGTTCATCCTTGCGATGGTGGCCGCACTCTGGTGGGCATTGGAACGTTCTTACCGCGACGGAGACCTCTGCGAAGACCTGACTTTGGACGGCGACACGCTGCGCCTCACCCATCGCCCGGCTCGGGGCGAGGTAATGACATGGGAGTGCAATGCCTATTGGGTGCGCGCCGACATGCACGTCCAGGAAGGCCCCGTGCCCCATTACGTCACCCTCACTGGCAATGGCCGCACGGTTGAGATTGGCCGCTTCCTGTCAGAAGACGAACGCAAAGTGCTGTTTGCCGAGTTGGTCGATTTTTTGAAAAAGCCTTAAACCATTGGCGATTTTTCAGGCCCCAAGCAACCTACAGCCCGGCCCACGCGCCACTGTACGCGCAGTTTGCATCACCGCGCCCTGATCGTTTCCGAACAATTGGCGCATTTCCTCTGCACCTGCTGCGCTCATTTCATCGGGGAAAAAGCTCTCACTGTCCAATCCGTCCACTGTAAGAATTTCGTGGTCTTCCAGCAAAAGATGTATGTAGCTCACCGCAGCACTCCTTGGCTCTCGATGTATGCTTATGCCATTCACCAGCCGCGTCGCGGGTACCAGCACCTCAGGCTCGCCAAAGAACAATTGTGCTTTCCAGCCGGTCACCAACACCCGATGCTGCGGCGACAACCATGTGTCGCGGGCCGGAACGCCAGGTGCGATGGCATCTCGGCGAAACAGGATCGGCCGAAACTGTGGTTCGCGCCTGAGCACAGCCCCGGGCAGCCGGGTCGACAGGACCTTGCGCACCGGCACCCCGCCATTATCGCGGGTCACAACCATATCGCCTTCGCGCAGTTGTTCCACCGCCCGCAGGCCACCAGGCGTTTTTACAAGCGCGCCTTGGGTAAAGCAGGGTGGTGTTGCCAGATCCACATAATCCACCGAAGGCCCTTCGTACGTCGCAATGACGGTCAGCGGGACGCCGATTGGGGGAAAACCGGCCACGCCCCCCACAAACGCCAAACCCTCAACCGTGGCATAGGACGCGCCACCGCCTTCGTTGATGTTAAAGCCAACGACGGTATAGGTGTTGCCATCGGGATCCTGCAAAGTCAGACCGTACTCCGCCTCGACCCGACTGTCATCGGTGTACATCGTACCGTCAAAACTCTGATCGCCGCTTAGTCTCTGGCTGTTGTCACTGTCATCAAAGCTGTCTTCGGTATCGAGAACAGCCATCGCTTCCCAGTTGTTGTTGTTCAAGGTGATCGTAAGCCCGGCCAAATGGCTCCCATCACCCCCAGTTATCCCAGAGAGCTGGCCGCCCCCTGAGACGGTCATCTGGTTCTCTCCCAGCGCATATAGGGTTTCGATGGGCACGTTCGCCTGTCCTTCTAACAAGTATTCAGAGGTTGCCTGCCGAATACGTCTTCAGTTTGGCGCAGAAGTGGTAAAATCAACTTAACCGAAATGGTTTTCGACACATTTGCCGGGCGCGTGTGCCCTTCCCTGTGCTGGATTTCTCGCGCATGCTGTACCTTCAACCAAAAAGGAACACGCGATGTCAGTCTCACTTCAGGTGATTTATCCGGTTGCAGAAGGCACCACATTTGATTTCGATTATTACGGCGCCACCCACATGGGTCTGGTCGGAGAGCATATGGGCAGCCATATCCAATCCTCAGTTGTCGCCAAAGGGATCGCCGGTGGGCCAGATGTGCCGGCTGGTTTTCACGCCATTGCGACGCTGGTGTTTGCCGACCAGGACGCGCTGAATGCCGCCATGAAGGCCTCAGCACCGGTCATGGCCGATATTCCAAACTTCACCAATATTCAGCCAACCGTGCTGATCGGTGAAGTGATCGGGTAATCTAAAAAGGCCCCCGCGCAGCGCGTGGGGGCCTTTGATACAGTCCTGCTCAGATGTCTCAGGCAATGCCACCTTTGATCAGGCCTTCGGCAATCCGGCCATAGGCTTCGGCCATGGCCCCATCTCCAGCGGCGATCGGCTTACCCCCATCTCCCGCCAGACGCGTGTCCAGATCAATCGGCAGCTGCCCCAGCAAGGGCACACCCATTTTGTCTGCTTCCGCCGCCACGCCACCGTGGCCAAACAAATGCGCCTCATGCCCGCAATTGGGGCAGACATAGGTCGACATATTTTCGATCAATCCCAGAACCGGAGTCTTGAGCGTGCCAAACATATCAATCGCTTTGCGTGCATCGATCAGCGCCACATCCTGCGGTGTCGACACCACAATCGCGCCGCTGATTTCGGTCTTTTGACACAAGGTCAGTTGAACATCGCCCGTGCCCGGTGGCAGGTCAACGATCAACACGTCCAACTCGCCCCATTGCACCTGCCCCAGCATCTGTTGCAACGCGCCCATCAACATTGGTCCGCGCCAGACCACGGCTTTGTCTTCCTCGAGCATGAAGCCAATCGACATCAAGGTGACACCATGAGAATGCAGCGGAATGATGGTTTTGCCATCCGGCGACGCCGGGCGTTTGTTGATCCCCATCATCCGGGGCTGAGACGGCCCATAGATGTCAGCATCCAACAAACCAACGCGGCGGCCTTGTTTGGCCAGTGCCACGGCAAGGTTGCTTGAAACGGTCGATTTGCCAACACCGCCCTTACCCGACCCGATCGCAATAATGCTTTTGACACCGGCGACCTTCATTGGTCCCTGCTGAGGTTTCGGATGGCCGCCAATCTTAAGGCTGGGTGGCTCTTTGGGGGCTGCGGCTGGGCCATGCGCCGTCAGCGCGACCGATACCCGCGCCACGCCTTCAATCCGACCAACAGCGTTTTCTGCGGCCTTGCGCAACGGTTCCATTTGTTGGGCGACTTGCGGGCTGGCCGCTTCGATAACGAACCGCACGGTATCCCCATCAACCACCAATGCCCGCACCATGTCGCGCGAAACCAGATCTCCGCCATCGGGCAAATCAAACCGGCCCAAAACATCCAAAACTTGCGATTCTGTTACCGCCATTTCTGTCTCCTACTTCGTTGCCACCACAGACCCCCATTCTTCGCCAAACGCAAGTCACAATGCGCTTATCCCTTGTTTTCAAGGGCTTGAGCGGGTGATTCTGACTGACGTTGACGTTAGGTCCCTATTCGCTTTCTGCATAGCAGCTTTGCAGAGCTAGCCATTGTGCACCTGCAGCATAACCCTATATCCATAGCACAACGACGCAGCGAACAGCATTATCCGCACATGAGGTCACTCCGATGGCATACGCCAGCACATACACCACCGCCCAGCAAGGCACCGCAGACCGCCTGGTCGGTTTTGCTTCAAATCTGGTTGAGCGTTTCAAGAAAGCCCGCGCTTTCCGCAAAACCATGAATGAACTGTACGGTTTGACCAATGCACAGCTTGCTGACATGGGCCTGAACCGTTCGATGATCCGCCGCGTGGCCTATCAGGCGGTTTACGAAGTTTGAATTTGATACAGAAAGTCACTCCTCCCTCGACTTTCTGTTCATAGCGACGATCTCCTCCTCCCTTTGATCGTCGCGAGTTTCCGGGTCTAACGACCCAAAAAGACAAGGCATCTCTTCCTCCTCCCTGAAGGTGCCTTGCAATAAAGCGGCGATACGCTCCTCCCTTGTATCGCCGCTTGCAAATTTCGGGCTCACCATTGCCCAACAAGTTCAAGGTGTTCCTTCCTCCTCCCTGTGGATGCCTTGTAAATTGCGGTAGCTCCTCTCCTCCTCCCTGGGGCTGCCGCACAAAATTCCGGGCCCACGGCCCAACAGACAGCAAGACGTTCTCTCCTCCTCCCTGAACGTTTTGCCGAAAAGAACGGCGGCGCTCTCCTCCCTTGCGTCGCCGTTTTTCTTTTTCAAACCCTGAAATTTGTGGGATGCGCGGCCAAAACCGCAGTTTGTACAAAAAGTACAAACCGGTGAGTCCCTCGCAAATATTTGTACAAAACGGACAAAACGCCGAAATGGCAGCCCCTAGAACGGAATGTCGTCCGACGACGTGACAAAGCTGGAGACGACCTTTTTCAGCCCCGCCTTGTCAAAATCCACGCCCAGCTTATCGCCTTCAATTTCCAGCACACTACCGTACCCGAATTTTTGGTGAAACACCCGGTCCCCGACCGTAAAACTGGACACTGCCGTCATATCAATCACCGGAGCGCGGCTTTCTTTGGGTTGCGACGCCCCATATTGCCCGGCCCGCGATTGCATACGTTTCCAACCCGGAGAATTGTAGGTATTGGCGCTGGCCACACGGTCATCAAGACTGCTTTTGCCAACACTCGCCGCCGCGCCAAAACCCCCGCCATAAAGACCCGGAGGCGTCAGAACCTCGACATGTTCCTCGGGCAATTCGTCAATGAACCTTGACGGCATCTGGGATTGCCACTGGCCATACACCAGCCGATTACCGGCAAAAGAAATTGTACACAATTCTTCGGCCCGAGTGATCCCTACATAGGCCAGACGGCGTTCTTCCTCGAGCCCCTTGAGCCCGCTTTCGTCCATGCTGCGTTGGGATGGGAACAACCCTTCTTCCCAACCGGGCAGGAACACGGCAGGAAACTCCAAACCCTTGGCACCGTGCAGGGTCATGATGGTGACTTTGGCTTCGGCATCATCGGATTCATTGTCCATAATCAGGCTGACGTGCTCGAGGAATCCTTGAAGGTTTTCAAAGTTTTCCAAGGCCTTGACCAGTTCCTTGAGGTTCTCAAGCCGCCCCGGACCTTCGGGTGTTTTGTCGTTCTGCCACATGGTGGTGTAGCCGGATTCATCCAAGATGACTTCGGCCAGTTCAATGTGGCTCAGTTCCGGATCGCCGCGCGACACAATGGGTGCGGCACCATCGTCCAGCACCGCATCATCCTCGACCACAATGCGCGGCCCAATCAGTTTTTCGCGCCACCGGGCAAGTCCATCAACCAACAACGCCAGCTCTTTGGCGCCTTTGCCCCCAAGACCTTTTTCTTCAAGCAGGATGCGTGCGCCTTCGATCAACGACACACCATTGGCCCGTGCGCAGGTTTGAATTTTCTGCTGCGCAACATTGCCAAGACCACGTTTGGGGGTGTTCACAATCCGCTCAAACGCCAGATCATCATCCGGGCTGACCACAACGCGAAAATAGGCCATGGTATCGCGAATTTCGAGCCGCTCATAAAATCGTGGGCCGCCAATCACACGGTAAGGCAACCCGATGGTCAGAAACCGATCTTCAAAAGCGCGCATCTGGTGCGAGGCACGCACAAGAATGGCCATATGGTCCAGAGACATTGGCGCCATGCCACGGGTGCCGCCCTGCATCGCCTCGATCTCTTCTCCGATCCAGCGGGCCTCTTCTTCGCCATCCCAATGGCCAATCAGACGAACCTTTTCCCCATCCGTCTCATCCGTCCAAAGCTCTTTGCCCAACCGATCAGAATTGCCTTTGATGACGTTCGACGCGGCGGCCAGAATATGCGGGGTTGAGCGATAGTTTTGTTCCAACCGAACCACATACGCGCCAGGAAAATCCTTTTCAAACCGTAGGATATTGCCCACCTCGGCCCCGCGCCAACCATAGATCGACTGGTCGTCATCGCCGACGCAACAGATGTTTTTGTGCCCCCCGGCCAGCAGTCGTAGCCACATGTACTGGGCGACGTTGGTATCCTGATATTCGTCGACAAGGATGTATTTAAACCAGCGCTGGTACTGCTTCAGAATATCAGGGTGTTTCTGAAAGATGGTGACGACATGCAACAGAAGATCGCCAAAATCCACAGCGTTCAATTCGCGCAACCGCCTTTGGTATTGATCGTAAAGCTCCCCCCCCCGGTGGTTGAACGCGCCTGCGTCAGCGGCGGGCAATTTGTCGGGAGTCAGCGCCTTGTTTTTCCAACCATCAATCAGGCTCGCCAAAAGGCGCGCAGGCCAGCGTTTGTCGTCAATATTGTTGGCCCGGATCAGTTGCTTTAACAGGCGAATCTGGTCGTCCGTGTCCAGAATGGTGAAGTTCGATTTTAGATCAACCAGTTCGGCATGACGGCGAAGCAGTTTGACACAGATCGCATGGAACGTGCCCAGCCAAGGCACGCCTTCAATCGAACCACCCAGCATATGGCCAACGCGGTTCTTCATCTCGCGAGCTGCTTTATTGGTAAAAGTCACTGCGAGTATCTCGTTTGGTCGGGCTCTGCCTTTATTCAACAGATGCACAATCCGCGCTGTTAACGCCTTGGTCTTGCCCGTACCAGCCCCGGCCAGCATCAGAACCGGGCCATCCATCTGTTCAACCGCCTCAAGTTGGGCCGGGTTCAACTCGTCAAGATACGGCATGGGTCGCGCAGCCATGGCGCGGGCACTTAGAGATGCGCCTTCAAAGGCGTCGGATTCGTCAAAACTGCTCATGGGCGACAATGTAGCCTTGGTCATGCGCGAATGGAAGTTCCCATTATGTTCTTCACGCATTGTTTCGCTGGACATCACCCCATTTCCAGCAAACATAGGCGGCATGAATTTACACGCGAGATACCCCGCCCTGTCCGATCTCCGTGCGCAAGCCCAGCGCCGGATTCCCAAATTTGTCTGGGAATTTCTGGACAGTGCAATAGGCGACGAACGCACCAAGGCCCGCAACAGGCTGGGGTTTGACGACATCCTTTTCAATCCCTCAATTTTGCATGGTGAACTGAACGTCGACATCTCCCGCCAGTTGTTGGGCCGGACCTATCCCATCCCCGTGGGGATTGCGCCGGTGGGCATGTCTGGGCTGATCTGGCCAAATGCTGAGCGCCTGCTGGCCGCCGCCGCGGCACGGCTTGGCATTCCTTATACGCTTTCGACTGTGGCCAGCCAGACACCGGAGACTGTTGCACCACATCTCGGCGATGACGGCTGGTTTCAGATGTACCCGCCCCGCGATGAAGACATTCGCAAAGACATGTTGGATCGCGCAAAAGAGGCCGGATTCACAACGCTGGTTCTAACGGTTGATGTCCCCGTTGCCAGCCGCCGAGAGCGTCAGGTTCGTTCCGGGCTGACAACACCACCGCGCCTGACCCCGCGTTTGCTGACACAGATCGCACGGCGGCCTTCTTGGGCGATGGGAACACTCAGGGCGGGCATGCCCCGGATGCGGTTGATTGATGGGTATGCCGGAAACCTGACCGGCATGAATTCCACCGCACATGCCGGGTACTTGCTGCGCACCTCGCCGGATTGGGACTATTTGCACTGGCTTCGCGACAATTGGGACGGACCCTTCGTCATCAAAGGCGTCATGCGCGCCGAAGATGCGCCAAAGCTGGAACAGGCTGGCGTGGATGCCATTTGGATTTCCAACCACACAGGGCGCCAGTTTGATGCGTCCCCCGCTACGATCGAGGCCTTGCCTGATATTCGAGCAGCGACCAGCTTACCGCTGATCTTGGACAGCGGTGTCGAGACAGGCCTTGATATTCTGCGCGCCCTCGCACTTGGGGCGGACTTTGTCATGATGGGTCGTGGGTTTCATTATGCGCTTGCCGCACTGGGTGAGGCCGGACCGGATCATCTGATCGATATCCTGAAGCAAGACCTTCAGGCCAACATGGGTCAGATGGGGGTCAATACGCTGGACAATCTCAGTGCTTGCCTCGCGACTTAACCTGCCGTCAGATCGTCTGGCATGGAATTTTGAGCTTCCTCAGAGGTCACGATGGGCAAGCCTGATGGGATCCACCCTTTGCCGCGTGGCCCGCCTGCCATTCCAGCCGAGACATCCAGCACGCCGGAAATATTGTTCTCGGCCAAAACGTTGATCAGATAGCTGGTGCGATTACCGGTACGGCAAATAATGGCGACCCTATGGTCAGGGTTGCGCTCTAATACCGCCATCAGGCGCTGTCCAAATTGTTTATCGGTCATATCCAGAGGCCAGGCACCTTTGGCAACACCGGTTTCTTGCCATTCCTCGGGACGACGGATGTCAATCAGGATGAGAGAGCTACCCTCCATACCGGCCAGTGCTTGCTCGGGCGTCAGCGTGGTCTCGGCGTGGGCCAATGTGGCAAAAAGCACAGAGGCGGGAATTGTGAGCAGGACGGAGCGGCGGCTGAGCATAAGACATATTCCAAATAAGTAATATTATTAACTTTCTGCCATGGCCGGATTCGGCTTGCAACAGGTCGTTCTACACAAAGTCGTGCGATTGAATTGGTCGTACTGGTCCGAAAACAGAACAGAATCCTACAGAAATGTAACAGAATCCGTATCTCTAGGTATTGCGCTGCACTGCGGCATGCCCTTAGGGTTCGCCAACTGAAACCGGACAGACACCAAAAGGGGAGCCTGCCCATGGCTGAGTTTAAGAAAATCCTGATTGCCAACCGTGGTGAGATTGCCATCCGCGTGATGCGCGCCGCCAACGAGATGGGCAAACGCACCGTCGCTATTTTTGCCGAAGAGGACAAACTGTCCTTGCACCGGTTCAAAGCAGACGAAGCTTATCGCATTGGCGAGGGCATGGGCCCAGTGGCCGCCTATCTGAGCATTGACGAGATTATTCGGGTTGCCAAGGAATGCGGCGCAGATGCGATCCATCCAGGTTATGGCCTGTTGTCCGAGAACCCCGACTTTGTGGACGCCTGTGTAGCCAACGGCATCACCTTTATCGGCCCCAAAGCCGAAACCATGCGCGCGCTTGGTGACAAGGCTTCGGCCCGCAAAGTGGCTGTTGCCGCTGGTGTTCCGGTGATCCCGGCCACCGAAGTGCTGGGCGACGATATGGATGCGATCCGCGCCGAAGCCGCTGAAGTTGGCTATCCTCTGATGCTCAAAGCGTCCTGGGGTGGCGGCGGACGCGGTATGCGTCCGATCCTGTCCGAAGACGAAGTCGAAGAAAAAGTTCTGGAAGGCCGCCGCGAGGCGGAAGCCGCCTTTGGTAATGGTGAAGGCTATCTGGAAAAGATGATTATCCGTGCGCGTCACGTTGAGGTGCAGGTTCTTGGCGACAAGATGGGCAACATCTATCACCTTTATGAACGCGACTGCTCGGTTCAGCGCCGCAACCAAAAGGTCGTCGAACGCGCCCCTGCACCGTATCTCTCTGAGGCCCAGCGCGAGGAGATTTGCGAGTTGGGACGCAAGATTTGCGCCCATGTGGATTACGAATGTGCGGGCACGGTCGAATTCCTGATGGATATGGAAACTGGCAAGTTCTACTTCATTGAAGTGAATCCGCGGGTTCAGGTGGAACACACGGTCACCGAAGAAGTCACCGGTATCGACATCGTGCAGGCACAAATCCTGATTGCCGAAGGCAAATCGATCTCGGATGCCACAGGCAAGGCCAGCCAGTATGACATTCGCCTCAATGGCCATGCACTACAGACCCGGATCACCACCGAAGATCCGCAGAACAACTTTATTCCCGACTATGGCCGTATCACGGCCTATCGCTCTGCGACCGGAATGGGCATTCGCCTGGACGGCGGCACCGCTTATGCGGGCGGTGTCATCACCCGCTATTACGACAGCCTGCTGACCAAAATCACCGCCTGGGCGCCGACCCCAGAAAAGGCGATTGCTCGAATGGACCGGGCGTTGCGCGAATTCCGTATTCGCGGCGTCAGCACCAATATCGCCTTTGTTGAAAACCTGCTCAAACACCCGACATTCCTGCGCAATCAATACAGCACCAAGTTCATCGACGAGACGCCCGAGCTGTTCCAGTTCACCAAACGTCGCGATCGGGGCACCAAGGTTCTGACCTATATTGCCGACATCAGCGTGAACGGGCATCCGGAGACGGCGGATCGCCCAGAACCCGCAGCTGATCTTAAGGCTCCGCGCGCACCCAGGGTACGTGACAGTCACACACCCTTTGGCACCAAGAATCTGCTCGACGATCAGGGTGCCCAAGCCGTGGCTGACTGGATGAAGGCGCAAAAGCAGCTATTGTTGACTGACACCACGATGCGCGATGGCCATCAGTCACTGTTGGCGACCCGGATGCGGTCAGTCGATATGATCAAAGTTGCGCCTGCTTATGCCGCCAATCTGTCACAACTGTTCTCAGTCGAATGTTGGGGCGGTGCCACCTTTGATGTGGCTTACCGCTTTTTGCAGGAATGCCCGTGGCAGCGCTTGCGTGACCTGCGCAAAGCCATGCCCAATGTGATGACCCAGATGTTGCTGCGCGCCAGCAATGGCGTCGGCTATACAAACTATCCCGACAATGTGGTGCAAGAGTTTGTCCGACAGGCTGCGGAAACCGGCGTTGATGTATTCCGGGTGTTCGACAGCCTGAACTGGGTAGAAAACATGCGCGTCGCGATGGACGCCGTCGTGGAAAGCGGCAAGGTTTGTGAAGGCACAATCTGCTACACAGGCGATCTGCTGGATCCGGCCCGCGCCAAATATGACCTGAACTACTATATCGGCATGGCCAAAGAGCTAGAGGCTGCTGGCGCGCATGTTCTGGGCCTAAAGGATATGGCTGGCCTGTTGAAACCGGCCTCGGCGCGAATTCTTGTGAAAGCGTTGAAAGAAGAGGTTGGCCTACCAATCCACTTCCACACACATGACACCAGTGGCATTGCCGGAGCGACCATTCTGGCAGCCGCAGATGCCGGAGTGGATGCCGTTGATGCAGCGATGGATGCCTTCTCGGGCGGGACATCTCAGGCCTGTCTTGGGTCCATCGTCGAGGCCCTGCGCCACACAGATCGTGACACCGGCATGGACATCGAAGCCATTCGTGAAATCAGCGATTACTGGGAAGGTGTGCGTGCGCAATACGCGGCGTTTGAATCTGGTCTCGCGGCGCCAGCGTCCGAGGTCTACCTGCACGAGATGCCCGGCGGCCAGTTCACCAACCTCAAAGCGCAGGCACGCTCATTGGGTTTGGAAGAAAAATGGCCAGAGGTGGCGCGGACCTATGCGGACGTCAACCAGATGTTCGGCGATATCGTCAAAGTGACACCATCTTCAAAAGTTGTCGGTGACATGGCGTTGATGATGGTCAGTCAGGGTCTCACACGCGATCAGGTTGAGGATGCGGACACGGATGTGGCCTTTCCTGACTCAGTCGTCGACATGATGCGCGGCAATCTTGGCCAGCCTCCCGGTGGTTTCCCTGATGGGATCGTCGAAAAGGTTCTGAAGGGCGACAAACCCAACACAGACCGCCCCGGAAAACATCTGGAGCCGGTGGACCTCGAGGCTGCGCGGGCCGAACTGTCCGGTGAACTTCAGGGCTTCAAAGTCGATAACGAGGACCTGAACGGGTATCTGATGTATCCCAAGGTGTTCCTTGATTACATGGGACGCCACCGCCTTTACGGACCGGTGCGAGCCTTGCCGACGCGAACTTTCTTTTATGGCATGGAGCCCGGTGAAGAGATCACCGCCGAAATTGATCCCGGTAAGATCTTGGAAATCCGCCTGCAGGCCATTGGCGAGACCACCGAGGATGGTGAGGTCAAAGTGTTCTTTGAATTGAACGGTCAACCCCGTGTGATCCGCGTGCCCAACCGTTTGGTAAAGTCCACAACCGCCCAGCGCCCCAAAGCCGAAGCAGGCAATGCCAATCACATCGGCGCACCAATGCCCGGTGTTGTGGCAAGTGTTGCCGTGAGTGCGGGCCAGAAGGTCAAAGAAGGTGATCTCTTGCTGACGATCGAAGCCATGAAGATGGAAACCGGCATCCACGCCGAACGCGACGCCACGGTGGCTGAGGTTCATGCCCACGCAGGCGGGCAGATCGACGCCAAGGACCTGTTGGTCGAGTTGGAGTAACGCTGAAAAGCCCTGCCTGTCTGGCGGGGCTTTTTGCTTTCGGGGAGAACAGCATGACCGAAGTCACAGGCGGATGCCTTTGCGGCGCAATACGGTTCACCACCTCGGGACAACCGGATCGGGTGGGTTTGTGTCATTGTCTCGACTGTCGCAAACATCACGGAGCGCTGTTTTATGCGGCGGCAATTTTCCCCAAAGAAGCGGTAAAGACTGAGGGTGAAACCCGCGCCTATCAGGGACGGCATTTCTGTCCAGCATGCGGGTCATCGGTGTTTGCAATAAGTCAGGATGAGATTGAAATCCACCTAGGTGCGCTGGATGCTCCAGACCAGTTCAAACCAACCTACGAAAGCTGGGTGATACGGCGGGAAGGCTGTCTGCCAACTTTTCCCGGAATGACACAATACAATCACGATCGTTAGAGCCAGATACCATAGGTTTCTTGAAAATATCTCACGACCTCATGGTTTGAAGTCTTACGATCTCGCCCGTGAAACTCATTGTGGTGCAATGCTGTTTCGTCTTCATGAGCAGGCAATTGCTTGGATTCCAGACAAGGGGCAAACACGCCCCCCATGATCCAGGCGGGATGCCCCATACGCAGAGCATGCCCTGACAACCAGATGTCATCCACCGCTCTGGCAAAATCGGGTATATTGAACACCTCGGGCGGGAAAAACTCGGGCCTGACCATGACCCCGCGAAACCCTTCGAAACCGTCGGCATAGCCTGACCGCAGGTACACCCGGCGCGGCGGCTCTTGATAGGTTTTGCCTGTGATCCGGCCCAGAGTCTCCAACCACAATAGATGCAGTTGATAGCCCAGATGCGTTTTGCGCCAGCGACGAACCGGTCGGGGGGTATGCTGAAACTGGCGCGTCGTTCCGGGAAGTGGATCATAGTCCAACATCCGGCTTACGGCCAGACAATCGTTTGGACGTCGCTTGCGGATCTTGAGCATATACCGCGCCAGATTGCGGGGATAAATCTGATCATCATCCAGAAAAAGAATGTTGTATCCGCCGGTTGCGAATTGCTTCAGCGCCGGAATTACTTTGGTTGCTGGCCCATAATCTTCGTCAACCAAGCGTATTTCCACACCGTCCGGCACCTCAGGCAACGCGCCATCCCAATCCGGATAACGGCCGTAATGGCGGCTCAGGTACAAAATGATTTTTTCAGGCTTAGCAGTCTGAGCAAGAAGACTCTCTAAAACAGGTCCGATCTGGTGAAATCGCGGCGGAATTGATGAAAGCGTTATGATATATTTTTCGGCCATGGCATCCCGCTCTTTCAGAACTTTGCTGGAGTTTTTCCCGGGGATATCATGCCATCAAGACGCCGCAAAGAACCGACATTACCCAGATTTATGCAGGACGGTTCATGAAGCTGGAGTTTGGTTTGCCTTTGAGACACCGCGGAATAACCGGAAAGCTATCCGTCAGAAAATACGCATAGGTGCCTTGCGGATAGTCAGCCGTCTTCACAACCGCACCATTGCATTCATCCAAGGATCCCGCCCCTTTGACATAGGTCCAGTCCTGTACAAATGCCCCGTCATGACGCCCACCGGGCTGACGACCGCCCGGTCGGTTTCCGGACTTCAACCGATACGAACTGGTCATTTTTGCAATTTCACCGTTCTTTTGCGCCGTAATGGCATAGATCGGGAATCCGTCGGCCGCATATCCGATCAGCGGTGAAGCAGTATTTTTTGACCAGCTCAGATTCTGCATCAACCCAATGGGTAGGCCATGATAATGGTAGGTCCCTGTCGGCTGGACATGGGCATAGTTTGAATCCACCCCGAGCAGGACTGCCCCGCCAAGGGCCTCGTATTGCCAACCAGATCGTGGATTGCCCTGCCAGAATTCGGCAGCGCCCGGGTCAAAGGGCACACCATTCACGGCAACCCCAAACAGCTGCGCCAGCTTCAAGTCGCGCGCGCGGCCAACTTTGGGATTGGCGCTCATCTTGTAGGTCTTGTTCTGGGCCTTGATTGCGTGCGGATTGCCTTCATTCGGGAACCTGCCGACCGCGTGATCTGGCAACCCAGTGGTGCGGATGATGCGGGTTGCACCGCTGATGGTTTCCTGCACCTTGGCACCTTTTAAAGACCGGTTGGCGGAAACAAGCTGAATGGATTGCGCCTTGGTCGCTGTGTGCTGGCGCATTGGTGGTCGCCCGTTCTGCTGAGCTTGGGTTTCAGCCACAAATCCCGCCACGATGGCGACGGCCAATGCGGCAATTTTAAAATTCTGCAATCCTGCCATGCCGTTCTCCCTATTTTCTGCCGACCTAAGGCATAACCACCACGGGACCACGCCCGTGTTCGCCAAAGTCGAGATAAATTGTGAACACACCGGGGATCGCTTTAGTAAATTGCAGATCAACCTTTAAGGACGCTGCATCATAGCCCGGAACGCTAACAGGATTCGCCAAAAGAACATCCTGCGCGAGTTCCGTTCCCAAGCCCTGCAACTGAACCGAATTGCTACCTAAATTAACAAGCTCGATCCTCAGACTCATCGTCTGACCCTTGATCGCCAGGACTTTGGCTTCTGCTTTGATGCGTGATGCCCCATGGCCTTCATGGGCCATGCCAGCGGCTGGCAGAAGCATCAATCCAACCAACAATCCGCGCCGTGTGAGTCTGGTTTGGTTATGTGTGTTCATAGAAACCTATACGAAATAGAAAAGAATTCCCGTCGCAGCGGTGACATTTTTTTTGCCTCCTGTCCATTTTCCTCTTGCGGCTTTGCTCGACTCTTTATATCTCCGCCTCACTCAATGACGCGGGCGTAGCTCAGGGGTAGAGCATAACCTTGCCAAGGTTAGGGTCGGGCGTTCGAATCGCCTCGCCCGCTCCATTGAGAAGACCATATAGGTCGATTGCCTTTTCGGTGCGGGCGTAGCTCAGGGGTAGAGCATAACCTTGCCAAGGTTAGGGTCGGGCGTTCGAATCGCCTCGCCCGCTCCAAAAGGACAAACGAAAAAGGCGCTGGGTCAAACCAGCGCCTTTTCGCATTTTCAGCCGCTTGAAATATGCAGGCAATCAACACTGGATCAAAACATGTATCCTGTTGACCTCACGCCGCCCAGCAATCCAGATCCAAAAGGCCAACTGCCTTGGCGAGTTGGTCTCGATTTCTTTGGGCTTTGGTGTGTTATTGATCAGCTGGTGTCAGATCACTGGCCGTTCTGGCCCGACAACCCACTGGTTATCGGGGCCTTCATCGCCGGTTCTTAGTGGGATGGTCCGTAGGGCAATGAAGGGCGTTAGCTGGCCAATGTCCGGGCAAGAACGTTTTGCCGTTCAATCACGCGGGGCATGTCGACGGTGGTAACATGGCCCGAGCGCACAGTCTGACGGCCTTCGATAAACAGATCACGCACCTGCACGGGGCCTGCCAGCAACAAGGCGGCGGGATCCCAGCTGCCAGCGCTTTCCAGACCAGTGACATCCCAAATTGCCAGATCGGCACGTTTGCCCACGGCAATTTGTCCACAATCGGGGCGCCCAAGCACCTCAGCCCCTCCGCGTGTCGCAATCTCAAGCGCCTCGCGTGCGCTCATCGCGTCCGCCCCACGGCTAACCCGTTGCAGCAACATGGATTGGCGGGCTTCGAGCACCAGATTGCCTGCATCATTGCTGGCCGAGCCATCGACACCCAACCCCACTTTGACACCCGCATCGCGCAGGTCACGTACGGGTGCGATGCCACTGCCAAGGCGACAGTTTGAGCAAGGGCAATGAGCAACTCCGGTGCGACTGCGCGCAAACAAATCAATCTCTTGCCCATCAAGTTTCACGCAATGGGCGTGCCACACATCGTCCCCGGTCCAGCCAAGATCTTCGGCATATTGCCCCGGACGGCAGCCAAATTTCTCAAGACTATAGGCGATGTCTTCATCGTTTTCGGCCAAGTGCGTATGCAGCATCACACCCTTGTCGCGCGCGAGAATGGCGGCATCGCGCATCAGGTCGCGGCTGACTGAAAAGGGTGAACACGGGGCAATCCCAACACGACACATTGAACCCTCTTTGGCATCGTGGAAGCGATCCACCAACCGGATTGCATCGTTGAGGATGTCTTCTTCGCGTTCGACCAACATATCCGGCGGCAAGCCACCGTCGCTTTCACCAATACTCATTGCGCCACGCGTTGGCTGGAACCGCATTCCGATCTCAGCTGCCGCATGGATCGTATCATCAAGCGTTGATCCGTTCGGAAATAGATAAAGATGGTCCGAAGTCAACGTACATCCCGACAGCATCAGTTCAGCAATCCCAACCTGCGCCGAGACAAACATCTCTTCCGGACCAAAGCGGCTCCAGATTGGGTACAAAGTTTGCAACCATCCAAACAGCAAAGCATCCTGACCACCCGGCACAGCGCGGGTCAGGGTTTGGTAAAGGTGGTGATGGGTATTTACCAAGCCAGGAGTCACAACACAGCCTTTGGCCAAAACGACCTCTCCTGTGGTTTCCAACCCCTCGCCAATTTCGACGATAACACCATCTTTCAGGCGAATATCTGCACCTGCCATCTCGCGACGGCCATCGTCCATCGTCAGAACGTGAGACGCATTTTTGATCAGTAACTCGGGCATTTTGTTGTCCTTTCACACTTCGTGTTGCCCGTTTCGGTAAACCGAAGTGTGAAAGCGCCGACAGAAATCGGGCAAAGGACTCGACGCGCAGGCATTTTAGCTCAAGCGGCGCGGTCACTCAATACTGTTTGAGAATCGCCAGTGCTTCGGCGTGTACTCTGGCATTTGCAGCCGCAATGACCCGGCCTCCGTCATGCGCCGGACCGCCCTGCCAGTCTGTCACGATGCCTCCGGCAGCCTGCACAACCGCCATTGGTCCTTGGATGTCATAGGCGTTGAGGCAGGCTTCGATCACCAAATCAACTTGCCCGGTTGCTACCAACGCGTAGGCATAACAATCCATGCCATAGCGGGTCAGTTTTACTTTGTCCGAAACAGCTTTGAAAGCAGCGCCTTCCTGCGCGCTGCCAACCTCGGGGAAAGTGGTGAACAGAATGGCATCGCTCAGCGTGCTATCCGAGCGGCACTGCAAATCGCGCCGACCGTGTGGGCCATTCACATAAGCCTCACCAAATCCACCAACGAAACGTTCTTTGATATAGGGTTGGTCGACAATGCCAAAGATGGGCCCGGTGCTATCAGACAGCGCGATCAATACACCCCAAGTCGGGGTGCCGCTGATAAACCCGCGGGTCCCATCAATCGGATCAAGAACCCATGTCAGGCCACTGGTGCCTTCGGATTGACCATATTCCTCGCCGAAAATGCCATCCTGCGGGCGATGCTCTGCCAGAACCGCACGCATCGCCCGCTCTGCGGCCCGATCACCTTCGGTTACAGGATCAAAGCCACCCTCCTCTTTGTTTGCAGCAACCAGTGCAGGCAGCCGAAAATGAGGCAGAATCGCGTCTCGGGCAGCGTCCGCCATTGCGTGCGCTACCCGAGTAATTTCTCTTTGATCATTGTCGGTCACTTCAGGTGTCTTTCTGCTGGGCCAAGTCGAGACATCGCTATCGCAGCAAAAATCCAAACTCAAGCGACGTCAGATAAAACCCTTGCCAGCTCGAACAAACGGCGGCGCTGATTTTCCGGGATCGAATAATATGAACGCACCAGATCAAGCGCCTCTTTGTCCCCCATAAGGTCCGCGGGGACATTGCCCTTCGCCTCAACCTGCTCAGCGTCGATGCCCTCAAAAAAGAAGCTCACCGGAACCTCAAGCGCATCCGAAATATCCCAAAGCCGCGAAGCGCTGACCCGGTTTGCGCCAGTTTCATACTTTTGGATTTGTTGGAATTTGATCCCAACGTGTTCCGCCAGCTGTTGTTGCGTCATACCCGTCAGCCAACGGCGCTGACGAATTCGTTTCCCTACGTGCACATCCACTGGGTGCGTCATTACACGACTCCCTATCCTTATCGCGGCTTCCGCCGTGGCTCATGCGCACTGTCAGATCGACAACCGCACCGCCGGTTCGAGGAACGCTCCACATCCCTGCAGCGTTACAGACATATTAACAGACTTCCCTAACCGATCAAGGTTCTTGATGCAAGTCATCGGATACTTACCGCAACAGAAATACAATCAAAGAGGGAATTCCTGACGTTACGAAATATCGACAAGAGACCAGAAACACATTCCTTTTTAGCTGCATCTGCTATCCAGTGAACAGCGGCCCCACACGGACAGGAGATGCACATGCGCGCGTACCAGATTACCTCTCACGAGATCCGCCCCGATGTTACAGATATTGCGAAACCCGAACCTTCAAAGGGAGAGATTCGAATTCGGATAGGTGCCTGTGGGCTGAATTTTGCTGATTTGTTGATGCAGAAGGGGACGTACCAAGACACGCCGCCATTGCCCTTTGTCGGGGGCATGGAAGTGGCCGGAGTGGTGGATGCGATCGGGTCAGATACAGCAGGGCCAGCCATTGGCACCCGCGTCGCAGTCTTTGCTGGACATGGCGGGCTGGCTGAATATGGATGTTATGATGCCCGCCGCGCAGTGCCTTTGCCGGATGACATGTCGTTTGAAGATGCAGCAGCTTTCGTTGTTGCCTATGGCACCAGCCACGTGGCGTTGGACTACCGTGCACGCCTGCAACCAGGCGAAACTCTGGTGGTTTTAGGTGCGGCTGGCGGCGTCGGGCTGACAGCTGTTGAAATCGGCAAACTAATGGGGGCTACTGTCATCGCCTGCGCGCGCGGCGCCGACAAGCTTGCCGTGGCCAAACAGGCCGGCGCCGATCACCTGATCGACACCACAACCGAAGACTTACGTTCGGTTATAAAATCACTTGGGGGCGCTGATGTGGTTTACGACCCAGTCGGCGGAGATCAGTTCAAGGCCGTGTTCCGCGCCTGCAACCCCGAAGCCCGCCTCTTGCCCATCGGCTTTGCCAGCGGCGACATCCCGCAAATCCCGGCAAACCACCTTCTGGTCAAGAACCTGACCGTGATGGGGCTTTACTGGGGTGGCTATCTTGGTTTCAAACCTAAAGTCATCACGGACAGTCTGACAACTTTGATGGGGTGGTACGGTAAAGGCCGCATCAAACCTCATATCAGCCACGTCATACCCCTCGATAAAGCCAATGACGCGATGGACCTGCTACGGAGCCGCAAATCAACCGGCAAAGTGGTTGTCACGATGAGCTGACCCACGGCTTCTAAATGGACAGAATATCCCAGGGTGTTCATCGGCTTTGCCACGCTAAAGGCAATGTCAGGGGCAGCGCCCCTACCGCCCCAAAGCCACCAGACGGCGGGCGCTTTGACCGGGGCGAACCTGCATCGGCTCAAATCCAGTCCGCAAAAGGCTCGCCATGTGCGCGACCACTTCACCCTTGCCTTCCTTGGCACCGTACATGTTGATGTGCTGGATACCCAGATCAGGCAGCGCGCCGCCGTGATCGATGACTTCCAGATGTGGTGGTTCCGTACCTTCGATCATCGCCATTGCCCCCAGATCAGCACTGACCGTGGCTTCAACCGTCCGCTCTGAGCCGGTTTCAACCGCCATTTCCCACTCAATACCCGCTTCATCCAACGCCCGAATAGCGCCAGTGCGGAACAAACAGTTTTTCCCGGATGCGAACCGGAATGGCCGGCGGCGCCATGTGGCCCCTCCGGGGGCGCCAATCCAGGCGAGTGGCAGAGTCACCAGTTCTTCAGCACCTGCACCAAATTCTGCCTCGGTGGTCAGTATCAGGTCACATTCACCTTTTTCAAATTGCGCCCGCAGAGCCCGCGTGTAGGACGAGATCAAATGAACCTTCACCCGCGGATAGGCGGCTGCGAATTGCTGCATGGCCCGAGGGATCACCGGATAGACTATGTCATGCGGCACACCCAGCGTGATTTCACCTTCGAATTCCTCATGTGTCAGACGTCGGATCATTTCGTCATTTAACGACACCATACGACGTGCATACCCCAAAAGCTGCTCACCGGACGGGGTCAGCGCAATGCCGCGCCCAGTGCGATCCAGCAGGTCCACCCCAAGCAACTCTTCCAGCCGTTTCAACTGCATGGACACTGCCGATTGGGTCAAATGCAGGAATCCCGCTGCTTTGGTCACGCCACCAAGATCGGCCACGGCCACAAAGCTGCGCAGGGTTGTTACGTCAAGATTTCGCATTGCATCACCATCCTTGATGTATCACGTCACAAACATTCGTTTTTATTATCTCCCACACTCCCTCATATACATCAAGTAATTTGATGGAAGCGCACAAAACCATCACACACCAGGAAAGGACAAGAAAATGACCCTTATTGCTACCCTCGGTCGCCAAGCTGGCCTCTCTTCGGCCAAAACCATTTCCCTTCGCGACATGGCGGCCCTGCGCCGCCAGCGCAAAGCCCTTACACGGCTGGACGATATTGCCCTGCATGATCTCGGTTTGACCCGCACTCAGGCCGAGCTTGAAGCCAAGCGTTCACTGTGGGACGTGCCTGCCAACTGGCGCGGATAACAAGAAACGGTATTTTTCCCACCGGAAATCCTTGAAAAAGGGCGCAAGCTCACCGATATTCAACTCAAAGGCCATCAGAGCGATCTGGTGGCCCAATAGTTCAATATCGGAGGCTTGAATGGCTGAATTTGACACAATCCGGAGCGGCGTAGGTACGCGCGCAGCCGAGATTGACGCCGGGCTTCGCGCCCACATGAACAAAGTCTACGGCACAATGTCCGTGGGTATGTTTATTACTTTTCTCGCAGCTTGGGCCATTGCTGGCATGGCTGTCACCAGTGATCCCAATAACGCTGTGCCGATGATCCGTGAGGGACAGTACCTGACGGCTCTGGGTAATGCGATTTATGCATCACCTCTGCGCTGGGTGATTATGCTCGCTCCGCTTGGCATGGTGTTTGGCTTTGGTGCTGTGCTCCCGCGCATCTCGGCTGCTGGCGCGCAGCTTTACTTCTATGTCTTTGCGACACTGATGGGCCTGTCGATCAGCTCGATCTTTCTTGTTTATACAAGCGTCTCGATTGTTCAGGTCTTTCTGATCACCTCGATCGCTTTCGCAGGATTGTCGCTGTACGGGTACACGACCAAGAAAGACCTCACTGGTATGGGCACATTCCTGGTGATGGGTCTTATTGGTTTGATCGTCGCGATGATCGTTAATATCTTCCTTCAGTCGCCAGCTATCATGTTTGCGATTTCCGCAATCGGTGTTCTGATTTTTGCTGGCCTCACCGCCTATGACACGCAAAAGATCAAAGCCACTTACCTGCAAATGGCCCATTCGGGCGATCAGGAATGGCTGGGCAAAGCTGCCATCATGGGTGCGTTGAGCCTGTATCTGGACTTTATCAACATGTTCATGATGCTGCTCTCGCTGTTCGGCAGCCGCGAGTAATCACAAAGATCACTGTCAAAACCAAAGGCCGGTCCCAGTGACCGGCCTTTTTGTTTCAAAGCTGCTGGGCCAATTGCACGGCTAGAAAATGCACACCGGGTGCCAGCGTCAGCTCGACCTCACCCAAGGTAACAAACCCCATCGCTTCATAAAAACGGTGCGCGGTCAGAGTGCTCATGCAATTCATCCGCTCGACGCCAAAACCCCGTGCAGAAGCCAGAGAGGCTTCCATCACCCGCCGGGCGACACCTTTGCGCAAATGCGCCGGATGGGTCGCTACGTGGCGGATATGCCCCTCTCCACCCTTCGACACGCCGCGGGCCGGGCTAACGTCTGTCCAGCCCCCTGCCCCGATCACACATCCCTTGCCGTCCTGAGCCAGAAAATAAGTACCGCAATCAAGCAGCGCAGGTTGCGCAGTGGTAATATGGGGAAGGACATCGCGCAGAGTCTGCGCCTTGTAACACCCAGGCAGCAGCTGCGGATATGACAGGCGAAACAATTGCGTTACCGCCGAACGATCAGCAGGTGTTGCGGGGCGAATGATCAGAGATTCTGACATGAGGAGCGTCCTTGATGTCCATTGGGGAAAATCAGGGCGCGGTTGGGATGCTGGAAAAGCAAAAAGCCGCGCTCTGATGGCGCGGCCTGTGCATTTTTTCCAAAGAGGCGATCTTACTTGATCTTGCCTTCTTTGTACTCGACATGCTTGCGCACCACCGGGTCATACTTACGTACGACCATCTTTTCGGTCATGGTTCGTGCATTTTTCTTGGTCACGTAGAAATGGCCCGTGCCCGCGGTCGAGTTCAGACGGATTTTGATGGTGGTCGGCTTCGCCATGATAGTGCTCCTGCGACGGACGCAAGCGCCCGTGAAAATCGTATGAAGCCTGCCTTTTAATGATGCAGGCCCCCGAGTCAATGGCCATTACCCAAGAAACTTTGGGCAGACAGGTTTTTATCGGATCACGACTTTCAGGCAACGGTCTAACTTGGCCGGGCCAGGCACGTCTGCGACGGCAATTCGCCAAACTGGGCTTGGTAATCGCGCGCCAATTGACCCATATGCCAGAATCCATACTGATTTGCCGCGTCAGAAACACGCCCAAAACCTTTCTGTTCCAGCAAAACTCTTCGCAAAAGGCCTAGTCGCATACGCAGATAATACGCCTTTGGCCCAACGCCGCATTGATCATGGAATGCACGGTTGAGCGTCCGCTGCGGCACACCCGCAGATTCGCAGATTCTGCTGATTGGAACATTCTCGCCTATATGTGATTCCATAAAATCCAACGCCACCCGAACCGCCCGCGCCCGCTGACGCCCTGTACTTCTGTCCTTTTGTTGGTTGGGTGGTGCAACCAGTTGCAAGAAAAAAGCCAGCAGTTGTTCTTCTTCGTTGAGTCCCATATCTGAACCACCAATCGGTTTAAGATAGCTCAGTGTAGTTTCGGACAATGTTTGAACCGCGCCTCCTGCAAGAGCCGGTTCAAAGACCCCACATGACCTGATCCGATCATCAATCGAAATTCCCAAACGATCTGACAAGGCGTCAATTTCGGAGTTGTCTACAGAAAATGTAAGTCCGTGGAAGGTGTGGCTTGTAAGCCCTTCAAACCCACCCTCGTTGCCAAAAGTCAGCACTCTTTTATTCTGCATATTGGCACCGTGCCATCGAAAGGGGTTGTGCGACAGGGAAACTCCAAATGTCAGCGTCCCGGGAGGGGCCAAACCTTGTTGGTGCACGGCCTTGTTCATACTGATCTCAAGCAAGGTCAGAATGCTTCCGCTGCGAACTTTGACACATGTTTGCATTGGCCCCGGTTCAATCTGGCGGAACCTCATTCTCCAAGGCGACATTTTTTCAATCAGATTTGGATCGGGCAAAGCAGCCTGCATCACTGCATCGCCTTGGGAGCGGGAATTTGGCGATGGCCGTTTTTTGATGTGGTCCATTTTTTTGCCGCGCTACTTTTAGGGTACAGATAACTCAAATCTAGCTGGAAAAGTCCGATGAGCCACTCAAAAACTCAATCTCCTCGTATGGGACGACCTCCGCTGCCAGAGAGCGAAATCAGGGCCAAACGAGTAGTGACCTTTTTAACCACAGCTCAAAAACAGCAACTAAACGCTTTTGCCAAGATATCAAATCAATCAGTTTCTGCCGCCACTCAGGATCTTATCCAGCGCGGGTTGAACAAAAAAAGCTTTGAGAAGACAGACAAAAAAGAGGGAACCAAATGAAACTGACAACCACAATTGTCGCCGCTCTTGCGATGGGCAATATCGCCAGTGCCGAGAGCGGTGATATTATCCGCGACGGCGAGTATCACTATCTTGAAGCCCAGATGGGCGAGCAATGGGCTGTGCAGGACGCCGACATTGATGCTCGGCTGGCCAACATCCACGAAGCAAATGGCGGCAAGCCACCCAACATCCTTTATATTCTGATCGATGATGTCAGCTTTGGTCAGATGGGCAAACGGGACATGAACTATGTCACCGGCATCGACACCAGCAACATCAACCAGCTGGCCAGCGAGAGCCTGTCGCTGATGCGGATGTACACCGAACCATCCTGCACCCCGACCCGCACCGCGTTTCTGACCGGGCGTCACCCGATTCGCGCGGGTGTTGAGGAAGTAAAGGTCGCACTGGTTGGTGAAGGTCTTGCGGCCGAAGAGGTCACGCTGCCGGAAGTCCTGAAAGAAGTTGGCTATAACACCGGCCATGTCGGCAAGTGGCACCAGGGCGATATCGAACAGTCGTTCCCGCACAATCAGGGTTTTGACTGGGCCGCTTTCCCGGTGCATCAGCAGGTGCAGCTGGCGCTGATGACGCGCGACACCATGGAATCCAACAATATGCTTGGTTTTCACACGTCGGGGCAGTCTAACGAGTTTGCAATCGACCAGCGGTTCCGACCCTTTGGTCTGGTCACCGGTCTGGAGGCACAAGCTGGTGGCATGGCCCGCGAGGTTGATCTTGAACCCGGCGAAGAATGGACCCAGGCCCATTACGAGCGTATGAACGAACGCTACCAGGCCCAGATTGTTGAACAGCTGGAGCAACTTGCCGCGAAAGACGAGCCGTTTTTCCTGCAATACTGGCCGCTCTACCCGCTCAACTTTGTCTATCCGGACCAATCAATTTCCCGCAACGGTGGCTTTATGGCCGAAAAACTGGAAGTGCTGGATGGCTGGATTGGCGAACTGATGGCCAAACTGGAAGCAACCGGCGAAGCCGACAACACGCTGGTGGTGCTGATGGCTGATAACGGGCTGATGTACCACTACGAAGGCACATCGGGTCTCAGCCAGCTGATCTATCGTGGCGGCAAGACCAATCATCTTGAGGGTGGCGTGCGGGTGGATGCCTATGTGCGCTGGCCGGGCGTGATTGAGCCCGGCAGTTCAGCAGGCGACATCATCCATGTCAGTGATCTCTACACGACCTTTGCCCGCATTGCCGGGGCCACAGACCATATTCCTCGTGACCGTGTGATCGACGGCGTCGACCAGACAGCCCTGTTCCTCGAAGGTGAAGGCAATTCACGTCGGGACTATGTCTATGTCTACGAAGGTCCGGTTCTGCGCTCAATCGTGAAGCAGGAGTTCAAGATGCACATGCCCGCGCCCGGTGTTCCAGGCGCTGCAGCTCCGGTGTTCAACATATTGCGCGACCCAAGGGAAGAAAACGCACAGATCGGTTACTCTCTATGGTCAGGGGCCAGCTTTCAGGACATGTTGAAACGACACATGCTCACGATTGCCAAGCACCCGCACCTGCCGCTGGGCAAGGGCAAGCCGTATGAGGGTATTGAAAACCTGCGACCTGAAAGCATCGAGACCCGCGAAGTCTTTGACAGCTGGCACTGAATCTGAAAAAGCTCCTTCGGACACAAGTCCGGAGGAGCGGCCAAATGGGGGCAAATCGATGAAGATGTCAGGTATCAAGCTGGTGGGTGTTGCACTCATCGGTGTGATTGCAGCGGTCGGGATACCGGCCCAAGCGGATGAAAACGCCTCAAACCCGTTGGCGGCAACTAACAACACAGATTTTCGGCTGCAGACGTATGATCTAAATGGGTCTGCCAGCAAACAGGACGCCTTTATCGATGGCGCCTTCATGCTGCGGGACAATCTCAAGATCAAGTACGAGCTGCATTACAACTCGACCGACATCACAGGGACCCGGTATTCCGGCTTTGAACAGGCGCTGTTGAAGGCGATTTATTTTCCCTCCGACAAAAAACTCAATGATACCTGGGGCATGCGCACGGCTATCGGGCTGGACTGGGCCGTAGACCTTGGCAATACTTCGCAGGGCATCGGCAGTGGCACCGACACTTTGGCCCCCTTTGGAGGTATCGCTTTCGCCAATCTGAAGACCGGACTGACCCTGATTCCCCTGATCCAGCATTTTGAATCCTACAACGGCACCAGTGTCAGCACGACCGCTGCACGGCTAATCGCCTTGCAGCCCTTTGCAGAAAAATACTGGGCCAAGCTGGACCTGATTCTGCCCTACGACTGGAACACTGGCACCGTTCCGGCGACGGCGGAAATTCAGATTGGCTACAACGTCAATAAGAAGATCGCGGTTTATGGCGATGTCCTTGTGGGCCTCGGCAGCAACCGTCCTTTTGACAAGGGCATCGGTATTGGCCTGCGGCTCAAATATTAGGGCCAGATTGCTGCTGAGAGCGGAATTGTCCGGCTGGCCGGATGATATGCGCAGAGGGCCTATAAGCCGGATTTTGTAACGGCAGGTTACCCTGCCGATGATGACCATTCATCTTGAGCGCCTGTTACCAGACGCCCTCTAGCTGCCAACCCGGATCTGCTCGGGGCAAAACCCCCCTGTAGCCGAAACCACGCGCGATCCCTATTTGGCATTGCTCCCGGTGGGGCTTGCCGTGCCGGTCCTGTTGCCAGTCCCGCGGTGGGCTCTTACCCCACCGTTTCACCCTTACCTTCGCGAACGAAGGCGGTCTGTTTTCTGTGGCGCTTTCCCTCGGGTTTCCCCGGCCGGGCGTTACCCGGCACCGTTGCCTTGTGGAGTCCGGACTTTCCTCGGATGTTGCCACCCGCGGCCATCCAGCCCTCTGCGCAAGGCCTCCCATAGGCAGTTGCGCGGGCGCGGTCAAACAGAATGCGCCGAAGCGGTGCATGCCGCCGGCAGGGATATTTGATCCATTTGGAAGCTAGGAAGCAGCAAGACCCGCAGAGATGGCCATATCTTCGGGTGCCAGAGGGCCACGCCCCCAAGGACGAAACCTGAGCCGCATCGCATCGAGCAGAATACTGTCTTCTACGTCCGGGTACCCAAATTTTTGCAGGTTTTGGCGAAACGCCTCCGGCTCGACGGGCTGAGGTGACATAGGTTGTGGCCAATGCGCTAACCCTTGTCGAGCAAGGCGGTGCCAGTCGAATCTGGGGCCGGGGTCAATTTTGCGCCCCGGAGCCATGTCGGAATGGGCGATGACCGAACTGGGCGAAACCGCCCAGCGGACCATGATCCGGGGCATCAGATCTTCCAGCGCCTGCATCTGTGGTTCAGGGAATGGGTGATCGCCACAATTGGCCAATTCAATTCCGATTGAGCGGGAATTTACATCCGTGACATCGCCCCATTGTCCTGTGCCTGCATGCCAAGCACGCATGGTCTCATCGACCATCTGCCAAATCCGGCCATCTTCGGCGATCAGGTAATGCGCGGAGACCTCGACCTTTGCGTCGCAAAGTCGCTCAAGCGCAGCCTCAGCGGTTTGCATCGCCGTATAGTGCAGCACAATCATATCCGGTCGGGCGCCGTCCCGGCGCACACCATGGCTGGGGGATGGGCATTGCTGTATGTCCGGCAATGTGGTCACACCGGATTAATTGCTGGTCGCCTGACGAAATGGAGTTGGGTCCCATTTGCAGGCGTAGCCATCGCCATCAGGGTCAAGTCCAAGGCGATCTTTCTTGGGGCCGCCTTTGGACAGAAACGCGCTTTGGGCATCGCTTTCTGACGCGTATTTGGCGCAAGCTTTTTGATGTCGTGACTGACTGGTCAACCCTATGCGGCTGTAGGCTTTGGTGCCCACCGCATGATTGGTCGACAAGGCAAAGGCCACCACGTTCGGGCCACTGCTGGTACGCGTCGGCAGAGCAGTTGGGGTGATGACCTGATAATTCGCCTTGTTAGTGGCAATCCGCTCGGCGTCATCTTCGATGGTTCGACGTGATCCAACAGAGGCAAAGTTGTTCTCGTCGGAAATTCCGGGATTGTTCATCTGAACGGGCGCCGGATTATCCGGGCTGGCGTGAACCACGCCAGCCGCAGTGGTCTGAGGGGCGCTGGCTGAGCTGCGCGTCGGCACCGGAGGCTCAGCCGTGGAGGAGGATGTCGTGCCGGAAGCCACAGCAGCTGTCGTGGTTGTGGCCATCGGCTGAGTGGCTGTTTGCGGTTTTGGCTGTGCTGCGGCGGTTGTTGATGCGGTCGAAGAGCCCAGAGTTTCCTCAGAAACAGCCGTCGCTGGCGGAATAGCTGACGTTGTCGTCGCCTGCTGCGGCACGGGCTTAAGCACCGCATTATCAAAGCCGACGCCCGCGGCGCTATCTGGGATTTTGGGTTGGCACGCGGCCAGCGCCACAAGGGCGCAGCCAATCACAAACGATCTCATTTTTCTGCCTGCTCAATGTTGTTTTGAGCTTTTTTACCACCATTTGCCCGGTTTGGCTACAAATCCGGCTGCATTCTCGAGCGCGTAGGCAGTATTCAGCAAATCGCCCTCTTCCCATGGACGCCCGATCAATTGCAGACCCAGTGGCAGACCCTGATGGTCGACACCTGTTGGCACCGAGATACCCGGAAGGCCTGCAAGGTTTACAGTCACAGTGAAAACATCGTTGAGATACATTTTCACAGGATCTTCGTCGTTCATCTCTCCCAGACCAAAGGCCGCCGAAGGGGTGGCCGGAGTCAGGATGGCGTCGATGCCAGCGGCGAACACATCATCAAAGTCTTTTTTGATCAGCGCACGCACCCGGCGGGCACGGTTGTAATAGGCGTCATAAAACCCGGCGGATAGCACATAGGTGCCGATCATCACGCGGCGCTGGACTTCGTGGCCAAAGCCTTCGGCGCGGGTTTTCTCGTACATCTCAGTGATGCCATCGCCGGCTGCCAAGTTCGCACGATGACCAAAGCGCACGCCATCATAGCGTGCAAGGTTGGACGAGGCTTCGGCGGGGGCAATCACATAATACGCAGGCAGCGCATATTTGGTGTGCGGTAGTGAAATATCGACCAGCTCGGCACCAGCAGCTTTGAGCATAGCGCGGCCTTCGGCCCACAATGCTTCAATTTCGTCCGGCATGCCATCCATGTGGTATTCTTTAGGAATACCGATCTTTTTGCCTTTGATGTCACCTGTCAGCATAGCTTCAAAGTTGGGCACCGCCAGTTCAACACTGGTGGAATCTTTGGGGTCGTGACCACACATGGTTTCCAGCATGATCGCCGCGTCGCGTACCGACTTGGTCATCGGGCCTGCCTGATCCAGCGAGGACGCAAAGGCCACAACACCCCAGCGCGAACAACGGCCATAGGTGGGTTTGATACCCACGATGCCAGTAAATGCTGCGGGTTGGCGAATAGAACCGCCCGTGTCTGTTCCGGTTGCCGCCAAGCATAGGTCTGCGGACACGGCAGAGGCAGAACCACCAGATGAGCCACCCGGTGTCAGTTCGGCGTCATCATTGCCGCGACGCCAAGGGCTGACCGCGTTGCCATAAACAGACGTTTCGTTGGATGAGCCCATCGCGAACTCGTCCATGTTCAGCTTGCCCAGCATCACCGACCCGGCATCTGCCAGTTGCTGCGATACGGTGGATTCATACTCGGGCGTAAAACCTTCGAGGATGCCTGAGGCAGCTTGCGACGCCACACCTTTGGTGCAGAACAGGTCTTTGATACCAATTGGCAACCCGCACATCGAAGGAGCATCACCCGCCTGAATACGAGCGTCAGCCGCCTTGGCGCGTTCCATGGCGATTTCAGGTGTTTTATGAACGAAAGTGTTCAGCGCATCCGCTGCATCAATGGCTTTGAGACAGCTTTCGGTCAATTCAACAGAGGTGGTTTCGCCTTTGCGCAGCAGATCACGTGCTTCGGCCAGGCCCAGTTTGTTCAGATCGCTCATTATTCAACCACCTTGGGAACTGCAAAAAACCCCTCGCGGGCATCGGGTGCATTGGCCAGAACTTTGTCTTGTTGGCTGCCATCCGTCACCACGTCTTCGCGGCGTTTCAGGCGCATCGGCGTGACCGATGTCATTGGCTCAACGCCTTCGACGTCAACCTCGTTCAGCTGTTCGATAAAGCCGAGGATTGTATTGAATTCCTGCGCCAGCGCGGGCAGCGCATCTTCTTCCACCTTGATGCGCGCCAGTTTGGCGACGCGTGCGGCTGTATCCTTGTCGATCGACATGAGCAAAACTCCGGTTGCAACTTGGAAACAGCGTTTAGCGCTCCGGGCAAAGCGGTGCAAGCACCTGCGCGCAGGAAGTGAGCCCTGCCAGTGCTAGGATGACATATGCCTGCGATAAACTTCGATCATCCAGCCAAGCATCACAGCATTCAGGATGTGCCACAGAAAATGGGTTCCCAATGGAAAGGAAGGGCAGATAGAGGCATCAAAGCTTCGAAAGAAGATCGAGCCGCATAGAACTGATGCCCCGACGGCTAATCCGCGCGCGACCCTTGGCAAACCGCGTCGCAGCAAGACCGCATAGGCGAAGATCAACAGAGGGACCGGCGCATAACCTGCTGAACTCCCAAGACCAGGTACCATTTGAAACAGTGGGATCGTCACCGCTGCGAACGGAAAGAACAATATCGTGACCCCAAATGCCGGCCAATATGCAAGCCCCAGATAGTCGCGATTGGCGGCGAAGATGTAAACCACGACAAACAGAACGATTGGCAGAGTGTCCGCAAAGGCGGCCCAAACCTGTCCAAAAGTGTGGAACAGAAAACTACCCAGCCCGATGGCGGCCAAAATCGCAACCAAAAGCCGGGCCAGCGGCAGGTTTTGATCTTTGATCCGCGCGCCCATGACAAGGGCTGCAATCACAAAGGCCAGATTGGTTACGGCATTCACCGGTTCCGACCAGAATTCCGGCCCCGTGCGCTCGCAATAGCTGTCGATGGCTTGTGCCCAATTCATGCTGCCTCTTTCATAGTGTCGCAAAGGTGCTAACCTGCCTCTAACAGAAAGGGAGACTGACATGAAAATCATTTGGCTTGGACATGGCTCGTTTCGCATTGAAACTGAAGGTCAGGTATTGCTGATCGACCCTTGGCTGACAGGCAATCCTGTCCTGCCCGAAGACCAACACGAGGCCGCTGTTGCTGGCGCCACCCATCTGATCCTGACTCACGCCCATTTTGATCACGTGGCCGACATGCTGCCTCTGGCGCGCAAACTGGGGGTTCCGGTTGTGGGTCAGTACGACCTTATGGGCTATTGGGCAGACCACGAGCACATTGAAACCGTCGGATTTAACAAAGGCGGAACCGTTGGTCTGAACGGCGTCAAACTATCGATGGTACCTGCGTCCCACAGTTCGACGTTTGGAAGCGATGAAGGCCCCAAGGCCGCAGGATCCGAAGTCGGGTTCATGCTGCGAGCCGAAGGCAAGACAGTCTATATCTCAGGCGACACGGATATTATGGCCGACATGGATTGGATGGGGGACTACTACAAACCAGATATCGGCATCCTGTCGGCAGGCGGACATTTCACCATGGATATGGCGGGCGCGGCCTATGCGGCCAAACGGTATTTCAACTTCAAGACAGTGATCCCTTGCCATTACCGGACGTTCCCAATCCTCGAACAATCCGCCGACGTTCTGGCCGCAGGCCTGCCTGGTGTGGACGTGATTGAACCTGAGGTGATGCAGGCGATCGAGCTTTGATGCGATGAATGGCATTGTCCCTTCGCCCGAACTGGGGGCCATCGTCCGGCGGTGGCTCAAATCCTATGCTTCGGGCGACAAACAGGCCGTTGTGAACCTGTTTTCCGCCGACCCGGCATTGGGTTACATAGGTTCCTCTCATGATGAGATCTGGCGCGCCGACACATTGCGTCAGGGTATGCCCAACTATATGGATGACATCCCCAGCTTTAACTGGGAAAGGGACGAATTCCGAGGCTTTGAGTGCGGTGAACTTGGCTGGGTCGAATGGTTTGGCGAGCGTGTGTCATTGGAGAACGGCAAGGATATCACCTTTCGATCCACCTTTGTGTTGCATCTTGAGCAGGGGGTTTGGCGTATCGTGCATGTGCATAACTCAAACCCGGTCTCAAACATGAATGCGCTGGGATATGAATCCCGGGGGTTTGAGGATCTACTGGATGCAGCGATGTCAACCGTGTCAGAAATTGGCCAGACCGGTATCGCATCTATCATGTTTACCGACATCGCTGACAGCACCACAATTGCCGAAACTATTGGCGACGCAAGGTGGAGTCGCGCTGTTGCGCACCACACCGAATTGTTGACCGGCATCATTCATGCCAACGGCGGTCGGCTGATCAAGACGTTGGGGGATGGCACCATGTCGAGCTTCAATTCGTCCAGAGCAGCCCTAATCGCGGCCCAAGCGATTCAGATCGCAAACGCTTCGGAAACAAACGAACCTCGCTTACAAATTCGCATAGGGTGCCATACCGGCGATCTTATCGAGAACGACAGCGACCTGTTCGGTACGGTTGTCAACAAAGCTGCTCGGGTGGCTACCGTCTGTTTGCCGGGCGAAATACGTGTGTCGGACGCAACGCGCGTTATGGTGGGCACAACCAAGGATTTCTCCTTTTCTCATGGTGTTACAATGCCTCTCAAAGGTCTTGAAGGAGAACATCTGTTGTATCGTCTGGACTGGAGCGAGCCTTAGCTGCGCTTTGAGGCAAAAAACGCCCGAAGCATTGCTTCAGACTCCTCACCGGAAATCCCATCATAAACTTCCGGGACATGATGGCTTTGCGGATGGCTGAACACCCGCGGCCCCTGAGCAATTCCGCCGGATTTTGGGTCCGCAGCGCCATAATACACTCGCGCAATCCGGACTTGAGAAATCGCGCTGGCACACATTGGGCATGGTTCAAGAGTCACATAAAGGTCATGCCCCGGCAGGCGTTCACTGCCCAGCGCGGCGCAGGCGTCACGCATAGCCAGTATCTCGGCGTGCCCCGTAGGGTCACTTAGCTCGCGGGTTCGATTACCTGCCCGCGCAACGACTTCCCCTTCGGGAGAAACGATCACTGCGCCCACAGGGACCTCGCCTCGCTTCGCAGCCGCATGTGCCTCTTCCAGCGCTTGTTCCATGTAACTTGTGAACACCATAGCTTTGGTTTGCCTTGCCAAGCCCCCTTTCGCAATCCCCCAAACCACGATAGGAACCGAACATGAGCACAGATACACCCAAAGAAACGCCGAAAGGCGACCGCATTGCCAAAGTTTTGGCGCGCGCAGGCATCGCCAGCCGCCGCGAAGCCGAACGCATGATCGAAGCCGGAATGGTGACTGTTAATGGCAAAAAGATCACCAGCCCCGCTTTGAATGTCACGGCCAGCGACCGGATCACCTTTGACGGCAAGCCAATTGCCGAGCCCGAGCCCGAGCGCGTCTGGCTGTATCACAAACCCACCGGACTTGTGACAACGCACAAAGATGAAAAGGGCCGCGATACGATCTTTGACCATCTGCCGGATACCATGCCGCGGGTGATGTCTGTAGGACGCCTTGACCTCAATTCCGAAGGCCTATTGATCCTGACCAATGACGGTGCCTTAAAACGAAAGCTTGAACTGCCGTCCACCGGCTGGTTGCGCAAATACCGGGTGCGCGTGAATGGTCGCCCAACGGAAGAAACCGTGGCTCCTTTGCTCAAAGGGGTCAGCATCGAAGGCGAACGCTTTCAGCCCATGGAAGTCACGTTGGATCGCCAGCAAGGCGCCAACGCCTGGCTGACCATCGGCATCCGCGAAGGACGCAACCGCGAAATTCGCCGCGCGATGGAAACCGTGGGCCTGTCGGTGAACCGCTTGATCCGTGTGTCTTATGGCCCCTTCCAGCTGGGCCAGCTCAAACCCGGCGAGGTCGAAGAAATCCGTCGCCGTGTGGTGCGCGATCAACTGGGGCTGGAGGGCGTTACGCCACCAGAAAAACGCAAAACACCCCAGCGCAAACGCCGCCGCTAGGCTCTCCAGGCTCTCACTTTTTTCAAAAGTACTCCCGGGTAAGCGTTGTCTTTGCCCGGCAAAGGCGACGTGAGGGGCAGCGCCCCTGACTTGCGCGCGCAGTTTTCCAAAATTCCCCCTTCTCATTTACGCCCGCTACGGTAAGCAGAGAGAAAATTCATTTTCGGGGACCAACATGAGCGACCTTTTGACCTTTGAGAACCTGACCGACCTAATAATGCTATGCTTTCTTCAGGCGGTTCTGGGGTTTGACAATCTTCTCTACATTTCCATCGAATCTCAACGTGCGCCCGTCGCCCAACAAAAAGCCGTTCGGTTTTGGGGGATCATCATCGCGGTGGCGCTTCGGGTCGTTTTGCTGTTCACGATGATCCAGCTAATCGACGCCCTGGCCGAACCGTTTTTCGTGTTCAACACCCCAGGCATCATCGAAGGTGGAGTGAATTTTGCCACCTGCATCTTCATCGTCGGTGGTTTTTTCATCATGTACACGGCGGTGAAAGAAATCGGCCATATGTTGTCGATCGAAGACCTGCACACAGATTTGAGCCACAAATCCGGCAAATCGGCCGTTCAGGTGGTGTTGTTGATCGTCACGATGAATTTGATCTTTTCATTCGACTCGGTGCTTTCCGCACTCGCCATCACCGATGTTTTCCCGATCCTGGCTATTGCGATCCTGATGTCCGGCCTGGCGATGCTTCTGCTGGCCGATGGGGTGACGCGCTTTCTGGAAAAGAACCGGATGTACGAAGTTCTTGGCCTGTTCATTCTGCTGATCGTCGGAGTGGTTCTTTTGGGCGAGGCAGGCCCCGCAGCCGCGCATGCCATGCATGATGACAGCCTAGGCTTAAAGTTCTTCGGCTACGCGTTGGAACCTATGTCCAAAACCACCTTCTACTTCTCGGTTGCGGTGCTCTTCATCGTCGAATTCATCCAATCGGGCTATAGTCGCAAACTGAACGCTGAGCGTCAGGCCGCCAGCCGTCACTAGGTCACGAGAATTGCCCGGAATACGTCTCTGACGCGCTCCGGGCGATCTTCCCCCTAGCAAGTTCATCCCAAACTTCTTAAGTTTCTGGCAGACTTAGCGGGGAAATGAACAAGATGTCCGGTAGCGGATTGCAAAAGCTGTCCTATGTTTTGCTTGTCATACTGATCCTTTACGTGTCCATCGCAGGAGGTGTGTGATGGCTGAGCGGTATGGTGGAAAACACAGCCCGAAAGACCATGACCAAACGCCAGAGACCGGAGCCTTTCAAGGTGCTGCTCGCAGCCGAGCTGGTGGTCGGGCCAATATCCTGTTTCTCGCGCCCCTGCCCTTGATTTGGCAGGCTTTTGGCAATGGCCCGGAAAAGTTGGCTTTAAACCTGATTGCGCTGAGCAGCTTGTTGCTGGCAGCCTGGTTGACTCGCGAAGGTCTTTTAGCACACGAAGCTTATGAGGCCCGCACGATCGCCCGGCGCCCGACGTTTCCACGCAAGATGGCAGGGTCTGTGCTAACAGGCCTTGGTCTGGCCATTGCCGGATGGGCCGCGACGGGTGGCATTCTTGCTCCGGCCATCTACGCCGTTATTGGCACGGTCCTGCATGGCATGGCCTTTGGGCTTGATCCCTTGTCTGACAAAGGCATCGAAGGTATCGACTTGCACCAAACTGATCGGGTCGCCCGCGCCGTGGATGAGGCCGAAAACCTTCTGGGCGCGATGAGTGACGCGGCCAAACGTTGCAGAGATCGCGGGCTTGAGGCGCGCGTTGCCAAGTTTCAAACCACTGCCCGACGTTTGTTTCGCACAGTTGAAAACGATCCACGTGACCTGACCGCTGCGCGAAAATTCATGGGCGTTTACCTCAAGGGGGCACGCGACGCGACGGTGAAGTTTGCCGATATATATGCGCGCAACCGCGACCCGCAGGCCCGCGCTGATTATGAGGCCCTGCTCAACGATCTTGAGCAAAACTTTGCCGCCCGCACCGAAAGGCTCTTGCTCGATGACAAGAGCGATCTGACAATCGAAATCGAAGTGCTGCGTGAAAGACTGCAGCGCGAGGGCGTCCGTCACGACGCCAAGTAACCCAAAAAGGGGAAGTTCCATGTCCGACACTGTCCGTCAAAAAGCCGAGGCTGCACTGGCCGAAGTTGATGAAGTCACAGCCGTGATTCTGCCTGAACCCACCGAGGCCACAGCCATCGTTCCGCTGGCCGAGGCCGATGCGCCATTGAGCGCCGAAATTACCAAGCGGATGGGTGAATTGGACATGGGCGACACCGGGTCAATTGTGAATTTCGGCTCCGCTGCGCAGGCTGAACTGCAGGAAATCAGCCAGGCCATGTTGCAGGATGTACGAAATAAAGACGTGGGACCCGCTGGGGACAGTCTTCGCAACATCGTGACCACAATCCGGGGCTTTTCGATTTCCGAGCTGGATGTGCGACGTGAACGGTCTTTTTGGGAAAAACTGCTGGGTCGCGCGGCTCCATTTGCCAAGTTCACAGCCCGCTTCGAAGAGGTGCAGGATCAAATCGACAAGGTCACTGACAACCTTTTGGATCACGAACACACACTGCTGAAAGACATTAAGTCTTTGGATATGCTCTATGACAAGACGCTGAATTTCTATGACGAACTGGCGCTGTATATTGCTGCTGGCGAAGCCAAAATTGCGCAACTTGATGCAGATGTGATCCCGGCAAAAGAGGCCGAAGTCAAAGCTGCGGACGAAAAAAACCAGGTCATGCAGGCACAGGAATTGCGGGATATGCGCGCCGCGCGCGATGATCTGGAACGCCGTGTGCATGACCTGAAACTCACGCGTCAGGTGACGATGCAGTCGTTGCCTTCGATCCGTCTGGTGCAGGAAAACGACAAATCTCTGGTCACCAAGATCAACTCGACCTTGGTCAATACCGTTCCGCTCTGGGAGACCCAACTGGCGCAGGCCGTCACCATACAGCGCAGCGCCGAAGCGGCTGAAGCCGTGAGGGACGCCAATGATCTGACCAACGAATTATTGACGTCAAATGCGGCCAACCTTCGAGAATCCAACAAGGTGATCCGTCAGGAGATGGAGCGCGGCGTGTTTGACATCGAAGCGGTGAAAAAGGCCAACGCCGATCTGATTGGTACGATTGAAGAATCGCTGCAGATTGCAGATGAAGGCAAAGCCAAACGCGCAAGCGCCGAAGAGGATTTGAAAAAGATGGAGTCGGAATTGCGGGACACTCTGGCTGCTGCCAAGGCCAAAGCCACCGGATTGGGAGACACCGCATCAACTTCAGTGCTTGGAGCCTAAGCCATTTTTCGCATAACCCGGATAATCCTGATGACCCTGACATTGGCCGCACTTGCGGCCTGTCAGGGCCTGACACCGGGTTCGGAAACATCAAAACCAGCAATTTCTGCCCCAAGGGCGCCATCAGCCAACAGCGCAGCGTTGCGCGCCTATTATGTCAAAGTCGAAGCTGATCTGATTGCCCGTGGCCTGTTGCGCACTGATGGTGGTGGTCCGGATACGCCCTATACCTCAGACATGCTGGCGCGAAACTTCGAACAGATCGCTTTTTATGACGAATACGCACCGGGTCGTGGGTTACGGAAATCTTCGGGCCGTGCGGGACAATTGCGTCGCTGGTCCGGTCCGGTCCGGATCGGCGTTGAGTACGGCGCGTCAGTGCCTGTTGAGACCCGCAATCAGGACGACAAAACTGTATCGTCTTATGTGCGTCGGATTGCCGGTATCACCGGGCGTCCCATCTCTATGAATGGCGGACGCGCGAATTTTCATGTGCTGGTCATGGGCGAAGATGATCGCAGTCAGCTTCTGTCTCGCTTGCGCCAGATTATTCCGGGCGTCAGCCCCTCCACGCTTGGCCTGTTCACAGATCCACCCCGCGGCATCCACTGTTTGGTCGCAGCCTTCCCGTCTGAAAAAGACGACAATGACTACCGCACGGCGGTGGCCTTGGTGCGCGCAGAACACCCCGACCTCTTGCGCAAATCCTGTTATCACGAGGAAATTGCCCAAGGTTTGGGGCTCGCCAATGACAGCCCCAATGCACGCCCGTCAATATTCAACGATGATGACGAATTTGCATTGCTGACGACACATGACGAGGCCTTGCTGTCCATGCTCTATGATCCACGCCTGTCGATCGGCATGACGCTGGACACAGCCCGCCCTGTCATTAACCTCATGGCCCGCGAAAAAGCGGGACGCTTGTATTGACCCCAAAAGGAGACTGATCCCATGGGTATTTTCGATTTTCTAACTGGTGAATTCATTGATGTGATCCATTGGGTGGATGACACTCGTGACACGATGGTCTGGCGTTTTGAACGCGAAGGCCACGAGATTAAATATGGCGCCAAGCTGACGGTGCGCGAAGGTCAATCTGCGGTGTTTGTGCACGAAGGCCAGCTGGCAGATGTGTTCACTCCCGGTCTTTACATGCTTGAGACCAACAACATGCCGATCCTGACCACGCTGAACCATTGGGATCACGGCTTCAAATCACCGTTCAAGTCCGAAATCTATTACGTCAACACCACGCGCTTTAATGATCTGAAATGGGGCACCAAGAACCCGATCATTTGCCGTGACCCTGAATTTGGTCCGGTGCGTTTGCGCGCCTTTGGCACCTATTCGATCCGTATAACAGATCCTGCCCGCTTCCTGACTGAGATTGTCGGCACCGATGGCGAATTCACTATGGATGAGATCAGCTTTCAAATTCGCAATATCTTGGTGCAAGAATTCAGCCGGGTGATTGCATCATCAGGTATTCCAGTGCTGGACATGGCGGCGAACACGGCCGATCTGGGCAAACTGGTTGCCGCCGAAATCTCGGGTACAATTGCCGAATATGGCCTTTCTATGCCTGAACTTTACATCGAGAACATCTCTCTGCCGCCTGCAGTCGAAGAGGCGATGGACAAGCGCACGTCGATCGGGATTGTTGGCGATCTGGGTAAATACACCCAATTTTCTGCCGCAGAAGCCATGACTGCCGCCGCGCAAAACCCATCTGGCGGCGGTATGGCTGCCGGTATGGGTGCAGGCATGGGAATCGCGATGGCCCAGCAAATGGCCGGCCCATGGGGCGCACGCACCGCAGCAACACCGGCCCCACAGGCTGCCGCGGCTCCTCCGCCCGCACCTCCGGTCGAACATGTCTGGCATGTGGCCGAAAACGGAACCACCAAGGGCCCATTTTCCAAGGCCGCGATGGGCCGTATGGCCACCGCAGGGGAACTCACGCGCGAAACCTATGTCTGGACTGCTGGACAGGACGGCTGGAAGCGTGCCGAAGATGTGACCGAGCTGGCGCAGCTTTTCACAATTCTTCCACCGCCACCTCCCGGAGCCTGAATATTAATGTCCGAGCCCACGTCCCCTCCTCCTGCGCCTGAGGAAACGCATCGATTTCCTTGTGTGCAATGTGGAGCCGATTATCGGTTTGATCCCTCTCAGGGAACACTGACGTGCGACCACTGCGGCCATACGGATTTGTTAGAGGAGCAGGACACACCAACAATTCGCGAGCTGGACTTCCGCCAGGCGCTGAACAACCAGTTGCCCACGCAGGAAATCGAAGAAACCCGCGTGACGGCCTGCCCGAATTGTGCCGCCGAGGTGGCCTTTGACTCTGCCGGCCACGCCACGGAATGCCCCTTTTGCGCAACACCCGTAGTGGCCGACACCGGCACGCACCGCCATATCAAACCACGCGCAGTTTTGCCCTTTGCAATCGAGGAACGGCAGGCCCGCAATGCCATGACCCACTGGTTAGGGCGCTTGTGGTTTGCACCAAATGGCCTCAAGGAATACGCTCGCAAAGGACGCAAGCTGAACGGCATCTATGTGCCATATTGGACCTATGATGCGGACACCAAGACCCGCTATTCCGGGCAACGCGGCACGATCTATTATGTGACTGAAACCGTCATGGTGGACGGCAAACGGCAACAGCGGCAAGTCCAGAAAATCAGGTGGACGCCTGTTTCGGGCCGGGTGGCGCGGTTCTTTGACGATGTTTTGGTGCTCGCTTCGCGGGCATTGCCCAAACGCTATACCGATGCTTTGCAACCCTGGGACCTTGGCGACTTGCGCCCCTATAGTCCGGAATTCCTCGCGGGATTTGCCGCCGAAGGCTATACGATCCAGCTGGGCGAAGGCTATGACGAAGCCCGCGCTCATATGGACCGGATCATTGAGAGGGATGTGCGCTTTGATATTGGCGGCGATCGCCAAAGGATCGGTCAGATGAACACCACCGTCAGCGATGTCACCTTCAAGCATATTCTGTTGCCGGTCTGGATGGCCGCCTATAAATACCGTGGCAAGACCTATCGCTTCGTGGTGAACGGGCAATCCGGCAAGGTTCAGGGCGAACGCCCCTATTCAACCTGGAAAATTGTATTTGCGGTCTTGCTCGCCGCCATTGCTGCAGGCATCATTGGCTTCCTGATAGCACAAAACCAATAGGCCCATGTCGACACATACCGCTCTGCAAACGCTGCTCAACGACCGATATTCCTGCCGTAGCTACAAACCCGTCTCTGTATCGCGCAAGGTGATTGAAACCATCCTCTTGGATGCAGGCCGCGCACCGTCCTGGTGCAATTTTCAGCCCTGGCAAGTGCATGTGACCTCCGGAGAAGGCACTGAAGCCTTTCGCAACGCCATGTTAAAAGCTTTTGACACAACCGAACCCGAGGCAGATTACTTTTATCCGACGACATATACTGATGTGCGCAAGAAGCGCGCGCAGACTTGCGGTTATCAGCTTTACAATGCGCTGGGGATCGAACGGCATGACCGCGAAGGCCGTAAAGACCAGATGCGCAAGAATTTTTCGTTCTTTGGCGCGCCACATATCGCCGTCATCACCAGCCATAAAGAGCTTGGACCCTATGGGGCCCTTGATTGCGGCGGCTTTATCACGTCATTCTGCCTCAGCGCTCAGGCCCAAGGCGTCGCCACAGTCCCACAGGCCTCGATCGCTTATTATGCGGACGCGGTACGGCAACACATGTCTGTTCCTGACGATCAACTTGTGCTGGCAGCGATTTCCTTTGGCTATGCAGATCATGACCACGCGGCCAATAATTTCCGCACCGAACGCGCCACACTTGATGAGATGGTAGCATGGCACGATGAGTGATCGATTGCACGCAGGCTAACTCCGTTTGGAAAATAGTAACTCTGGTTCTTAGTTTTCAAAATGCGCAGCTTTCAGTGCACCAGTAGCCACATGCTGTTGTGCAGTTTCGTGAATTCTTTCAGAACGATCCTGCCCAACAATGCGTTTCTGGCGAAACAGAAACATTTTACCCCAGCCTTGCCAAGTCCCCGTTGCTGGTGCGTCAGCATCTTGGTCAAACCTATCATGCCAACCCTCCGGCAAAGGCAATCCACAACTCTCGGCCTTCTCCAGCATCCAAACCAGAGGAACATTGGCAAGCGGTCTTGCGGCCTCAAATCCCCCCAATTGACCTCCAATGTCGCCATGAGCCCCACGAAACCACACTTGTTCAGCACGTCCGCCCCATTCATCTGGGCATTCCCACAAAACCGGTTGATAGACTTCGCGCGTTTCATCCAACGCCAGCGCATGGAACCCGTGCTTGATATGTTGTCCCAAATGGTGGTTGTGAAACGCATGTCTCTCTTCGGTCAAACGCCACAAAATTGGCAATCGCAGTCCCAATGCCTTGACCGTGTCCCAAACGCCGATCATTTCGATTTCGATCTCAGAGTGGCAATGCGCCTCTGCAAAAGCCCGCGCGGCATCCCCATCCGGGTTGGCTTCGTACAGCCGGTACACTTGCCGCACATTGCGCTCGGTCGCACAGGACGCTCGCAATAATCCGACCCGATCAATTACCCCCGCCAGCGACCGCACCGCAAAAGCACCACGCGAATAGCCCATCAGGAAAATTTTGTCTCCGGGGCGATAACGCGACGCCAAGAAACCATAGGCCCGTCTGATCTGACGATTGAGTCCACGCCCCATCATCACATCAAGTGTTGATCGCCAATTTTGCCATTGCACACCAGCCTCATAAAAAAGCGTCAACGAGCCGTTCATTTCCTGCAAAAGGCGATAGGTCAAACCGGCGTTGGTTTCCTCACCCGGTGCCAGCGAGGACATGGTGCCATCCAGAATAATCACATGGATTTGCGGACCGCGCCCACGGGCTTTGGAGTGGTCCGAGCGCAAAGGTCGCCCGAGCCAACTAAAAATTCGTTTACTGAGCCCTGTAAAGTCCACCCTAAGACCTGTCTCCCAAACTCTTTGCAACCTGCGCGGTCTCAGGCAAATACGCTTCACCGCACAGCACCCATATTATTCTCGTCATTGTATCATGCATTCATGGCTCAAGGGCACTGCGCCCTTCACCGCACGACAAAAGCAGCCAAAAACTAATTTCGATATAAGACCCCCGAAGAGCCATGGCACCGAGGCATTGAAAACTTTTCCGTGACCAGTTGCGAAGTCACCGGTCTTCAACTGATCAGTTCACTAGCTAATAGTTTGCGCCATCTTTTCCGAAAATACTCTCGCAGCTTTCGCGAAATCAGCCAACGCTGTCGTCACGAAACCGGTTCACGATGGGGTAGCGCCGATCCAGCCAAAAGGCCTTCTTGGACAATCGCGCACCAGGGGCAGACTGAAATCGTTTGTATTCTGAAATATAGATCAGATGCTCAACCCGTTTGACCGTGTCCCTGTCAAATCCGGCTGCCACACAATCGGCCACGGATTTCTCTTCGTCGACCAGCATGTACAAAATCGCATCCAGAATTTCATAAGGCGGCAAGCTGTCTTCGTCTTTCTGGTCGGGTCGCAACTCAGCCGACGGTGGCTTGTCGATGATTGACACTGGAATGACCTCGCCCGGCGCGCCCATCATCCAATCGCGATGCACCGCGTTGCGCCAACGCGACGTCTCAAACACGCGAATTTTATACATATCTTTGATCGGGTTATAGCCACCCGCCATATCGCCATAAATCGTGGCATAGCCCACTGCGACCTCGGATTTATTGCCGGTCGTCAGAACCATTTCACCAAACTTATTCGACATCGCCATGAGCAACAGACCACGTAGGCGCGATTGGATATTCTCTTCGGTCAGCCCCGGCTCAGTGTCTTCAAACAAAGGGGCGAGCGTGTTGGTGATCGCGGCGCGTCCTTCGGCTATCGGCACAAAATCATATCGCACGCCCAGACGTTCGGCGATGTCCTTGGCGTCATCCAGCGAACCTTGTGAGGTGTATTCAGACGGCAGCATCACACAGCGGACATTTTCCGCTCCTAGTGCGTCAACCGCGATCGTGGCCACAAGCGCCGAGTCGATTCCACCGGACAGTCCCAGAAGCACCTTCTTAAAGCCGGTTTTGCCCATGTAATCACGCAAGGCTTCGACGCATACGCGGTAGTCTTGCTCTTCTCCCGCTGGCAGCACAGCTTTTTCACCATGTTTCGCGCGCCACCCATCAGGGGTACGCTCGAAATCCACATGCACGGTCATTTCGTCAAAAACCGGTAGTTGTACCGCAAGCTCACCACCGGGGTTCAGCACAAAAGACCCACCATCAAAAACCTGATCGTCCTGTCCGCCAACCATGTTAAGATAGACCAACGGCAAACCAGTTTCGACAACACGCGCCACCATATGGTTCATGCGGCGATCAAATTTGTCGCGATAATACGGCGATCCATTTGGCACCACGAGAATTTCCGCGCCGGATTCCTCAAGTGTCTCTGAGACGTCCTCGAACCAGGCATCTTCGCATATTGGAGAGCCAACCCGCACGCCACCTACATCATAGGGGCCGCCCAGCGCACCATGATCAAACAGGCGTTCTTCATCAAAAACGGTATAGTTTGGAAGATGGTGCTTGCGCTGGCGATGCACCACTTTACCACCGCGACAGACGAAGTAGGCGTTGTAAAGCGCCCCGTCCTCGGCCAATGGCCCGCCAATAGCCAGTGCAGGTCCGTCCGCGCAATCTGCGGCAAGCGCTTCAATCTCAGCCATCGCAGCCAGATGAAAGGCCGGTTTCAGGATCAAGTCCTGAGCGTTGTATCCAGTGATGAACATTTCCGGCAATGCCACAAGATCCGCCCCCGCGGCTTTGCCTTCATCCCAGGCGGCTTTGGCCTTGGAGGCATTGCCCTTCAGGTCGCCCATTGTCGGGTTCGCCTGGGCCATGGTCACTCTGAATCGCTCGGGCATCGCAGCCTCCTGTCGCAGCTTTATGCGAAGATTTAACAGAAGCACGCCAGAGGGAAAGACCAAACGCCAAAAGACATTGCCCCGAGACCGCCCCTGCTTTAGGATTTTGGCAAAGCCGTTGCATCGGATGGGCACGACCCGTGGGGATAGAATAAAATGAGCAGAACTCAGGCAATCACTTTGGCATGTTTCTTGGCCGCGGGCAGTTTCGTCGCGCCGGTTTTCGCGCAGAGTGGCGAAATCCTGACCAAGCAGTATGACGATGGTGGCGTGTATGAAGGCACCTTCAAGGGCGGCCTGCAACACGGGCAAGGCTCTTATCGGCTGCCAAATGGGTATGAATATACCGGTGAATGGACTGACGGCGAGATCAAAGGCAAAGGTCAGGCGCGTTTTCCAAACGGATCCATCTACGAAGGTGAATTCGTCAAAGGCAAACCCGAAGGTATGGGCAAGATTACCTTTACCGACGGAGGCACGTTTGAGGGTGAATGGCTCAACGGCAAGATCAGCGGCAGCGGTGTTGCGATCTATGCCAACGGAGTGCGCTATGAAGGTGGCTTTCAAAATGCGATGCACCACGGAAAAGGCGTGATGACCAGCCCGGGCGGTTATGTCTATAGCGGTGATTGGTTGAATGGCGTCAAAGAAGGCATGGGTGAGATCACTTATCCGGATGGTGCAACCTATGTCGGACAGATTATGGCAGGCGAGCGCGACGGTGAAGGCAAGCTGGTGATGCAGGACGGTCTGATCTACGAAGGTCTTTGGCACGCGGGTCAGATCGAAGGCTCTGGTAAGTTGACGCAACCCAACGGGGATATCTACGAAGGCGAATTGGCCGGCGGCCAACGTCAGGGAGCCGGTCGCGTGGCCTATGCCAATGGCGATATTTATGAAGGCGCATTTGAGGCGGATAAACGCCACGGGCAGGGTAACTTCAAGGGTGCTGACGGCTATGAATATGTCGGCAGCTGGATCGCGGGACATATTGAGGGCGACGGCACCGTTACCTACCCGGATGGCTCAGTTTATGTCGGGCAGTTTCGCGGCGATCTCGCAGATGGGGTTGGTGAAATCACCTATCCCGACGGATCCACCTATGCGGGCGACTGGAAAGCCGGCGTTATCGAAGGCACCGGCAAAGCAACCTACGCCAATGGACTGATCTATGAAGGCGAATTCCTCAACGCCAAGAACCACGGCCGGGGCGTCATGACCTATGCGGACGGCTATCGCTATGACGGTGAATGGATGAATGGCCAGCGTCACGGGGTTGGCAAAGCCACCTACCCGGATGGCACAATATATGAAGGTCAGTTCGCCAATGGTCAGCGTAATGGCGTCGGTGAAATTATGATGCCGGACGGCTTTAAGTACGCCGGAGAGTGGAAAACGGGCAAAATCAGCGGCAACGGCGTCGCGACTTATGCCAACGGCGATATCTACGAGGGCATGTTCAAATCCGGCAAACGTCAGGGGGAAGGCACCATGCGTTATGCCAATGGCAGCGAAGACACGGGCCAGTGGGAAAACGGTGTTTTGAACACGGACGGCTGACAGACCCTTTCGTTAAAAACTAAAAAGCCCCGGCCGGTGCCAGGGCTTTTTTGGCGCAGTGAAGTCTGGTTACTTAAAAAGTGAACTTGGCGGACATCAACAGGCGGTCGGCTTCAAATGACACGCCATCTCCTTGTTTACGGCGGCCTATGTAGTACTCAAGGCCAAGCTCGACGTTTTTGGCCACATCGTAAAAAGCGGACATGTGCAAGGTTCTCAACTGTTTGGTATCCGTCCCGGTGGCCACATCAAGGTTCGTATACCCAGTAAAGGCCGCAAGTGTGATTTTTTCACTTACCTTCTGACTTACCCCTAGCGAAAAACCGACCACACCAACTTCGTCGCCGCCTACAGAGATGGCATTCCCAGAAAGCCCAAAGGCCAGAATATCCGAAATCCCCTCACCGGTTGTGAGAAGGCCGCTTACCTTTCCGCCCTCCCAGGCGTTTAATGTGCCGCCAAGACTCAGGCCCCAACCCTGCACAGGCGTTCCGCCAAGGACGGTGTCGCGATAAAGCCCGGCAACCCGAAACATTCCACCATCGAAACCTTTACGGGCCGCAACCGTATAGTGATGGTCGCTGTCATTACTGACATCTTCCTCAATAGATGCCGATACAGACCAATTCTGCGGTGTGCCGAACGTATACTTTATTTGTGGAAGACGCGCGAAGGGAAGGCCAGCGGGGCCTTGGAAATCAACGTTGCGGCCCAAGTTTTCAACCGACATAAAGTTGGTCCAGTCCTGGCCAATCAGAGCGCCATTCCAAGTCACATAAGCAAGACGGGTTCGTAGATTAAGATCGTTTTTGGTTCCAAAGAAATCCCCTTCAAGCTTTACCAGAACGTCACTTGAGCGAAAATTGAGACCAATCCGGCTTTCTTTCAGGTGCAACCTCTCGTGCGATCCCGCTGGTGATCCACCCGGCAGGCCAATACTTTTGAGGCCCTTGGTGGTGTCTCCTAAATCATAATCAAAATCGCTGATGTAGGTCGCCTTGAGGTAACCATAGAACGTCAAAGAGCCGTCATTGCCGAAATCAAACTGGAGCGGGTTACTTTCCTCTGCACTCACCGAAAACGGGGCCAGCATCGTGCCGATTGCCAAAGCAGCGCTGGATATTGTGGATAGGTGTTTCATCGACTGTACCTGCCTAATCTAATCATCAGTTATCTCGGAAAAATCTGCCGCTGATACGAAAGACGGACAGCGGGTCAGATAAACTGACCGGTAAAAATGCGGCAAACTTATTGATATCTAATCCAACACGTTTGCTGCTTTGGGCCAAGCGCGTGAAACAAATTACGCCTTCGATGTTGCATCAATATCGCGCTTCCAAGGGAGATCAGTTGGAAGCCCCGACAAACCAATGTTAGGTTTGGGCATGCTTGCACGGGTAATTCATTTTCCCATGGCCCATTGGCGGGGTCAGGTTTCAGTTTTGCCAAATTTGGCTCTGACTCTTTTGGGGCTCCGCTTTGTGATTGCCGCAAATGGTGGGCTGCCGCTGTTGAGTTTGGACATCACAGTCCTTGTCTGGCAAATAGTGGGCAGCTGGCGCGCGCTGGCGCGCCACCAACGCAGCACCCCGGATTTTCTGATTTCCGTTTTTGGATATGGATCTATACTGATTTGCATTCCGGTTTTTCTGGCCCCACAACTTGATCGCGTAACGGCAAATCAAGTACCGCAGGCATCTTTGCAAGACGATACGCCAACAGGTGTGCGTGTCGAACCAAATTACATTCTCTTGTCAGGCCCAATTAATTTCGGGATGTTTGACGCCTTGAAAGCTGCTATCGAACAACATTCGAACACCAAGGCGATCCACCTCGCTAGCGATGGGGGGCGGGTGTTTGCGGCCCGGGCAATTGCCCGTCTGGTTCGCGAAAATTCACTGCAGACGCATGTGGACGGTACTTGTGCTTCTGCCTGCACGCTGATTTTTGTGGCCAGCCCCTCTCGAAGCCTTGGTGCCACCGGCAGGTTGGGTTTTCATGGATATTCCAATGTCAGCCAGGTTCAGTTGGTCGACATCGCCGAGGAAGAAGCCACAGACCGCGCCTCATTTACCATGATGGGTATCGCCGACAGTTTCGTGGACAAAGCCTTTCTGACACCGCCAAGCGACATCTGGTTTCCGTCCCAACAAGAACTTTCAGACGCGGGCGTCGTCACCCTCCCATTTATTGAGAGATAGTATGAAGGGTGATGGATTTGCCCGACTTCCTCAAAATCCATGACAAATGGGGCTTTCCATTTCTTCATCGCCATGTATAAATTCCCCGCATGATGACCATGGTCCATATCGCAGCCCCCGCACAGTGCATTCGCGCTGCGATTCCGGCCGACCTTCTTCTACTAGCCCGCCTCTGAGCGTGCCGTTGTCTGGCGCGACCGCTCAGAGGATGCCGCTTCGCGCCTAGGCTTTAGTAGAAAAAAGAGAGATCCAAAAATGACTAATACGACAAAACAAGATCGCGTCTTGATCTTCGACACGACACTGCGTGATGGCGAACAAAGCCCCGGTGCGACCATGACTCATGATGAAAAGATCGAGATCGCCGAGATGCTCGATGATATGGGCGTGGACATCATCGAGGCAGGTTTCCCAATCGCTTCAGAAGGCGACTTTAAGGCCGTATCCGAAATCGCCGAGCGATCGAAGAATAGTCGCATCTGCGGATTGGCCCGAGCAAATTTCACGGATATTGATCGTTGTTGGGAGGCGATCAAACACGCCGAGCAAAGCCGCATTCACACCTTTATCGGTACATCCGAACTGCACCGCGCCATTCCGAACCTCACCATGGATGAAATGGCCGACAAAATTCACGAAACGGTCAGCCACGCCCGCAATCTGTGCGAAAATGTGCAGTGGTCACCTATGGATGCCACACGGACCGAGTGGGATTACCTGTGCCGTGTGGTCGAGATTGCCATCAAGGCAGGCGCCACCACCATCAACATTCCCGACACCGTGGGCTATACTGCACCAGACGAAAGCGCCGACCTGATCCGCAACCTGATCACAACGGTTCCTGGCGCAGATGAGGTGGTCTTTGCCACGCACTGTCACAACGATCTGGGTATGGCGACGGCGAACTCACTGGCCGCGGTTGCTGGCGGGGCACGCCAAATCGAATGCACAATCAATGGCTTGGGCGAACGTGCAGGCAACACGGCACTCGAAGAAGTTGTCATGGCATTGAAAACGCGCAATGATATCATGCCCTGGCACACTGGCATCGACACCACCAAAATCATGGCCATTTCACGCCGTGTAGCTACCGTTTCGGGCTTTCCGGTTCAGTTTAACAAAGCCATCGTCGGCAAAAACGCCTTTGCCCATGAAAGTGGCATCCACCAGGACGGTATGCTGAAGAATCGCGAAAACTTTGAGATTATGTTGCCCGAAGATGTGGGCCTGTCGGGCACGTCTTTGCCCTTGGGTAAGCATTCGGGCCGGGCCGCATTGCGGGATAAGCTGGAGCACCTTGGCTTTGACGTTGGCGACAACCAGTTGAAAGACGTGTTTGTACGCTTCAAGGACCTGGCCGATCGCAAGAAAGAAGTGTTTGATGATGACATCATTGCCTTGATGCGCACCGGCGAAGACGCTGAAAACGATCGGTTGAAACTGGTGACCTTGCGCGTGGCCTGTGGCACCGGCGGCCCAGCTGAGGCAACGATGGTAATGTCTGTCGACGGCGAGAACAAAACCGCCATTTGTCAGGGTGATGGTCCGGTTGATGCGGCTTTTAACGCCGTGCGCGAAGTGCACCCAAACAAAGCCCATCTGCAGCTTTACCAAGTTCACGCAGTCACCGAAGGCACAGATGCACAGGCCACCGTTTCGGTACGTCTGGAAGAAGACGGCAACATCGCGACAGGTCAGTCCGCTGATACTGATACGGTCGTGGCCTCGGCCAAAGCCTACATTCATGCGCTGAACCGCCTGATGGTACGTCGCGGCAAAATGGGCGAAGGCGCGGACAACCGGGAAATCAACTGGAAAGATGTGACCTAAGTCTTTCAATAGATTTGAAAAGGCCGTCAAAAATGGCGGCCTTTTCTGTTTGCTCTTTCCAGTTATCAAACCGCGTTTCACCAGATTGCATCTGGCGCAAAAGGCCAAAGCAATGGCAAGAATTCAAAAGTAATTCGGGCACTTCGTTCAAATATGTCAATCAACAGAGACGCCCAGATGTCTCAAAACCCTTTAGTTGATCGGATACGAAATGTTTGCAAAATCTTTGACCGCCGCCACCGCTTTGGTCCTCAGTGCCAGCCTCGCTTTTGCAGCGGCACCGACCTATGAAGCCCAATCGACACCCTCGACCCCGCAAGTCGAAAGCTACGAAGTTGCAGGCACAAATGGTATGAACCGCCGTGGTGATCGTCGTGACACCCGTCAGGATTGCCGGCAATCAGAAGGTGCAGTTGGCAAAGACAAACGCGATTGCAAGCAAGATGGCCGTCAGGGAAGCTAATCATCAGCCCTGAAGCCTTAGAAAACGCTTGAGAACAATCCACTCAATCTTTTGGCCTCGTCTTCCAGTCCATATGGCGCGTTCACAATGAACATGCCAGATCCCACCATGCGATGTCCCTCGCGCATAGGTGGGAACCGCACTTCGTGGCGCAGGACCTTTGGCAGGTTTTGCGCCTCAAGTGCCGCCAGCATCGGTTTATGCGCACCACTGGTCAGGATCGGATACCACAAAGCAATCACCCCAACGTTCCATTTTCGGTGCAACTGGCCGATAAACTTGGGCAATGTTTCATAGTCTGATTTGATTTCGTAGCTGGGGTCAATCAGCATGAGTCCGCGGCGTGGATCAGGCGGGCAGATGGATTGCGCCATCTGAAACCCGTCCTTTTCATAAACCTTCGCGCCACTGCCCATCATCGCGCCGCTAAGGGCTTCGCTTTCTTGCGGGTGCAGTTCAGCCAAATGCATCTTGTCACCGCGCCGCAGCAACGCTTCGGCCACCATCGGTGAACCCGGGTATGCCGCTTCGCCATAGTTTGTGCGCACTGCGTCCAGCGATTTGCGATAGGGGTGCTCTGCGTCAAACCAATCCCCGACGGCACTGATCCCGGCCTCGGCTTCGCCAGTTTTGACGGCTTCTTCGGCATCCAGCTGATACAATCCCCGCCCGGCGTGTGTTTCCAGATAACTCAAGGGTTTGTCTTTACGAGTCATGTAGTCCAGCGCCACACTTAACAAAGCGTGTTTCTGAACGTCCGCGAGATTCCCGGCGTGGTAGATATGTTGATACGACAGCATACTCCTCCCTACCTTGCCAAACCCGCCTTGAATAGCCTCGTTCCACGGCGGAAACGCGCTGATTTAACCATTTGAGGGGCTTTCACAAATGGCATCCCCCCCATATAAGAAACTCGCCCGCTCTCTGGCAGAGTCGCGGGTCTTTTTCGGATACTCTGCGGGAACGGAACACACATGCTGAGAAATCTGGGCGGCCTGTTTACATCTGACATGGCAATCGACCTTGGGACGGCAAATACGCTGGTCTATGTCAAAGGCAAGGGTGTTATCCTGTCTGAGCCTTCTGTGGTGGCCTATCACGTCAAAGACGGCGTGAAAAAAGTGCTGGCCGTTGGCGAAGATGCCAAGCTGATGCTGGGCCGCACACCGGGGTCCATCGAAGCCATTCGCCCGATGCGCGATGGGGTGATTGCTGACTTTGATACAGCCGAAGAGATGATCAAACACTTCATCCGCAAGGTGCACAAGCGCTCGACGTTCTCGAAACCCAAAATCATTGTGTGCGTGCCTCATGGTGCGACCCCGGTTGAGAAACGCGCAATTCGCCAGTCGGTTCTCTCGGCAGGTGCGCGCCGCGCCGGATTGATAGCAGAACCTATTGCGGCAGCAATTGGTGCAGGCATGCCCATCACCGACCCAACCGGCAACATGGTTGTGGACATCGGCGGCGGGACCACCGAGGTGGCTGTTCTGAGTTTGGGTGACATCGTCTATGCCCGTTCGGTCCGCGTTGGCGGAGACCGCATGGACGAAGCCATCATCAACTATCTGCGTCGCAACCAGAATCTTTTGGTCGGGGAATCGACCGCAGAGCGTATCAAAACGCAGATCGGAACGGCGCGCATGCCCGACGATGGCCGTGGCCAGTCGATGCAAATTCGCGGCCGAGACCTGTTGAATGGCGTCCCCAAGGAAACCGAGATTTCTCAGGCCCAAGTTGCCGAAGCTCTGGCCGAGCCAGTGCAGCAGATTTGCGAAGCCGTGATGACCGCTTTGGAAGCCACACCGCCCGATCTCGCAGCAGATATCGTGGACCGTGGCGTTATGCTGACCGGTGGCGGTGCGCTTTTAGGGGATCTGGATTTGGCGCTGCGCGAACAAACTGGGCTGGCCGTGTCGATTGCGGATGACAGCCTTAGTTGCGTGGCATTGGGCACCGGCAAGGCGCTGGAATACGAAAAACAGCTGCGCCACGCCATCGACTACGACAGCTAAGCCAGAATTGACGCGCGGCGCGCCCGCGTGCCAGTCTCGGGCGATCCACCTGAACCGAGGGCGACGTGGCAAAAGACAGAAAACAAAGCGAAGACTTTATCGCACCGTTCAGGCGACTGTTGCTGGCGGTGTTGATCCTGTGTTTGCTGGCCATTTTCTTTGTCTGGCGCATCGATAGTCCTCGCGTAGAAAGGTTCCGGGCGCAGGTTGTGGACAAGGTTGTTCCTTCTATGGATTGGGCCATGGCGCCAGTGACCGGAGCAGTCAATCTTACCCGCGACTTCCAAAGCTATCAGCGTATCGTCGAACAGAACAAAGAGCTGCGTCGTGAGCTTCAGCAAATGAAAGCATGGAAAGAGGCCGCTCTCCAGCTGGAACAGGAAAACGCGCGGCTTCTTGATTTGAACAACGTACGACTGGATCCGCGTCTGACATTTGTGACAGGCGTCGTGCTGGCCGACAGTGGGTCTCCGTTTCGCCAATCGGTTTTGCTGAACATCGGTGCGCGCGATGGTGTTGTCGATGGCTGGGCCGCAATGGACGGTATCGGCCTTGTCGGCCGCATTTCTGGCGTTGGTAATTCCTCAAGCCGGGTGATTTTGTTAAGTGACAGTTCAAGCCGCATCCCGGTTTTGATCCAACCCTCTGGACAGACCGCGATTGTTGCCGGTGACAACTCGATAGCACCCTACATCGATTTTCTTGCAAGCCCCGAACAGGTTCGCCCTGGGGACCGGGTGATTTCTTCGGGCGATGGTGGCGTGTTCCCAAGCGGACTTTTGGTTGGTCAGGTTGCCGCCGATCCAGGCGGGCGACTGCGCGTGCGCCTGTCCGCTGATTATGAGCGACTTGAGTTTTTACGAGTCCTGCGAGATCATGGGCAAGAAAGCATCGACACGCCTGGAACTGTCATACTTCCGCACCCCTCCCCCGAGCCCGAAACTTCCGGCGCCACTGACACCGCAGATGAGGCCGGAAATGGCTGAAGTGCAGGGACGCGCGCGCAAGTGGCGGATGACATTCGTCTATATGGGACTGGTGATGGCCATTCTCTATGTGCAACTTTTGCCCCTACAAACCATGCCGCGTGGTTGGGCTGGGCCAGATTTCGTCGTTCTTCTGACTGTTGCCTGGGCGGTGCGGCGTCCGGAATTCACGCCAGCACTTTCGGTGGCGTTCATCACGCTGGTGGCGGACTTTATTTTGCTGCGACCACCGGGCGTCATGGCAGCGGTCATGGTCGGGGCGCGTCATATCCTCAAGCGTCAGGAACCCGGTTTGCGCGATTCCACATTCATGGTTGAATGGGTGACCGTGTCAGTTGTGTTGGCTGGAATCTTGCTTACCAACCGGATCATCCTTGCGGTTTTTTTGGTCGATCAAACCTCTTTGGGGCTGAGCTTGATGCAATTAGCCATGAATGTGATCTTCTTCCCGCTGGTGGCTCTGGCATCGCGTTTTGTGTTGGGCGTTCGTAAGATCGGGCCGGGTGAAACAGATGCAATGGCGGGTGTCACATGAGGCGCCCCAACGCCGATAGCTCCGAGTCGCAAAGGCTTCTCAGTCGACGTGCAATGCTGCTCGGCGGTGTGCAGCTTGGATTTATGGGAATGCTCGCGCTGCGAATGCGGTATCTCCAGGTCGAACAATCTGATCAGTTCCGCCTGCTGGCCGAGGAAAACCGCGTCAATATTCGCCTGTTGCCTCCAGCGCGCGGAGAAATTTTTGACCGAAACGGCGTGGCATTGGCGCGAAACGAACCTTCTTACCGGATCACTATCGTCCAAGAGGATGCAGGGGATGTCGACAAGGTAATTGAACGCCTGTCTACGTTGGTCGAACTGGACGAAGACTCGCTCAATCGCGCTATGGCCGAGATGAAACGCTCAGCCCCTTTCCTTCCAGTGACGGTGGCTGATCATGTCTCGTGGGAGGAAATGAGCCGGGTTTCCGTGAATGCCCCGGCCCTGCCCGGTGTCACGCCCGAAGTCGGTCTGTCGCGGCAATACCCTCTGCAAGGCGATTTTGCCCATGTGGTTGGCTATGTCGGTCCGGTCAGTGACTATGATCTGTCTAAAATTGCCAACCCCGACCCGCTTTTGCGCATCCCGCGATTTCAGATCGGCAAAGTCGGAGTTGAAGCCAAACGAGAAGGTGGACTGCGAGGATCAGCCGGCACCAAGCGGGTTGAAGTTAACTCGGTTGGGCGCATTATGCGCGAACTGGATCGCCAAGAGGGCGACCAAGGTCAGGACTTGCAACTGACACTGGACCAAAACCTGCAATCTTACGTGCAAGCACGGCTTGAGGGCGAAAGCGCTGCTGCTATTGTGATGGATTGCCGCAACGGCGATCTTCTGGCAATCAATTCAGCCCCTACGTTTGATCCGAACCTGTTTGTGACCGGTATTTCCGTGGCGGACTACAAGGCGCTGACCGACAACAAATTTCGCCCGCTGGCGGCAAAATCCGTACAAGGCACGTATCCACCGGGCTCAACCTTCAAAATGATCACGGCGCTGGCCGCTTTGGAAGAAGGGGTTTTCAGTTCCGAGGATACCGTTTGGTGTCCGGGCCATCTGGAAGTATCTGACCGCAGGTTCCACTGCTGGAAACGGGCAGGTCACGGTCATATGGATTTGCAGAAAGCCTTGCGCGAGAGTTGCGATGTCTATTTTTACGAAGTCGCCCTCGAAATTGGAATCGACAAGATTTCGACAATGGCGGCGCGTTTAGGGTTGGGTGTTCGCCATGACATACCTCTTTCTGGCGTGGCGCGTGGATTGAATCCAACACGCACCTGGAAAGAGCAGGTACGAGGACAAAACTGGGTACCGGGTGACACTGTAAATGCTTCGATTGGTCAGGGGTTTGTATTGGCATCCCCCTTGCAATTGGCGGTTATGACGGCGCGATTAGCCTCAGGCCTGCAGATCAATCCGCGTATGGTAAAATCTTCTAACGGCGTGGAAGAACCTGTACCCGAACCCGCGCCATTAGGGCTTAACGAAAACCATCTGCGTCAGATTCGTAAAGCGATGTTTGCAGTTTCAAACAACCGGCGCGGCACAGCCTATGGCAGTCGCATTGTTCCGGAAGAATTCAAACTTGCAGGCAAGACCGGCACTAGTCAGGTGCGCAATATCACCGCTGCAGAACGTGCCGCAGGTGTGACCCGCAACAAAGACCTGCCTTGGGAAAGGCGAGACCACGCGTTGTTCGTGAACTTCGCACCCTTCGACACGCCAGAAATCGCAGTCGCGGTCGTCGTCGAACACGGAGGAGGAGGATCCACTGCAGCGGCCCCAATCGCGCGCGACATCACATTGCAGGCACTTTACAAGGGCGACCCACCTCTGGAAGCTTACCCATCAAGAGATCGCCGCAAGATCAAAGCCCAACAAGAACGTCTTCGGGCTTTGATGCCTGACCCTCAAGACGTTCGGGGGGGCACGCGCACATGAGTTATCTTGAGTATTCTGTCAAAACGGTCCCGACAGGGTTGCGCAAAGTGTTGTTCCTGAACTGGCCGCTGATTGTCCTGCTGACATCGGTCGCGGGCGTTGGCTTTATGATGCTGTATTCGGTCGCGGGAGGGTCGTTCAGCCCATGGGCCGAACCTCAGATCAAACGATTTACCCTGGGCCTGGCTGTCATGGTGACTGTGGCCATGGTGCCAATCTGGTTTTGGCGGAACATGTCTGTAGCTGCGTATCTTGCAACCATTGTTCTGCTGATCCTTGTCGAATTTATGGGGAGTGTCGGTATGGGGGCCCAACGCTGGATCGATCTTGGATTCATGCGCCTGCAGCCCTCAGAGTTGATGAAAGTCACACTGGTGATGTCACTTGCCGCCTACTATGACTGGTTGCCACCCAAAAAGTTGTCCCGCCCATTTTGGGTCCTGCTGCCGGTGCTGGCGATCTTGCTGCCAACGGCGATGGTGCTGCGCCAACCTGACCTTGGCACGTCGATTTTGCTGATCACCGGGGGTGCAATGGTGATGTTCATAGCGGGGGTGCACTGGGGGTATTTTGCTGCGGTCACCACGCTTTTTGTTGGGCTGGTTGTGGCGGTTTTTCAATCGCGCGATACAAGTTGGCAATTGCTGAAAGACTATCAGTTTCGCCGAATCGACACCTTTCTGGATCCCGCCAGTGATCCACTGGGCGCAGGGTATCACATTACCCAGTCCAAGATCGCACTTGGATCTGGCGGTTGGACCGGCCGCGGATTTATGCAAGGCACGCAATCACGGCTGAATTTTCTGCCCGAAAAGCACACAGATTTTATCTTTACAACTCTGGCCGAAGAGTTTGGCTTTGTGGGTGGGATTTCTCTGCTTGGATTATATGCGCTCATTATCGTTTTCTGTGTGCTGGCTGCATTGGCCAATCGGGACCGGTTTTCGTCTTTGATGATCCTCGGCATCGCGTCGACATTCTTTTTGTTTTTTGCGGTGAATATGTCCATGGTCATGGGGCTTGCACCTGTCGTGGGTGTGCCCTTGCCGCTAGTGTCTTACGGTGGTTCGGCAATGTTGGTCTTGATGGTTGCCTTTGGACTGATACAAAGCGCACATATCCACCGGCCGCGATGATCCTGGCAAAAGCGGACCGTGCCACAGCCAAAATGCCCCACCCGTCGGAGACCTTGCCCATGATCAACGTGCTTTTTGCCGCCTTGCCAGAACGTTGGGTGACATATGAGGCCCCGCTGACCAAGGCTTTCAACGACCTTGGACTTGACGTGGATTTGCGGATTGATTTCGCCCCACACGAGGTTGATTACATCGTCTATGCTCCCAACAGCCCGCTGCAGGATTTCACACCCTATACGCGCTGCAAGGCCGTGCTGAACCTATGGGCCGGGGTTGAGAACATCATTAGCAATCCAACCCTGACCCAACCTCTTGCGCGGATGGTGGACCACGGGTTGTCTCAGGGCATGAGGGAATGGGTGACAGGCCATGCCTTACGTCACCATCTGGGTATGGACCTGCATATCAAAGGTCAGGACGGCGAATGGCGCGATTACGTGCCACCGCTGGCTGATGATCGCCGAGTGACCGTATTGGGTCTTGGCGAATTGGGCATGGCCTGTGCCAAGGCACTGCATGGGCTGGGCTTTCCTGTCACCGGCTGGAGCCGTACGCAAAAAGAAGCAGAAGGCATCACCTGCCTTTGCGGCGAAGAGGGGCTTGGCAAAGCTCTGTCGACGGCAGACATTCTTGTGCTGTTGCTTCCTAATACAGCGGCCACAGAAAACCTCATTGATGCAGACGCTTTGGCCGCAATGCCCAAAGGGGCTTTCCTAATTAATCCTGGGCGGGGTCCATTGATTGATGATGAAGCATTGCTGGCCGCGTTGGACACAGGACAAATTGCCCACGCGACACTGGATGTTTTCCGCGTAGAACCACTGCCTGTGGACCATCCGTTTTGGGCGCACCCCAACGTGACTGTGACGCCGCATATAGCCAGCGAAACACGACCCTCAAGTGCCAGCCAGATTGTTGCAGAAAATGTGAGGCGCAGTGAAAACGGCGAGCCCTTGAGATTTTTGGCGGATCGCAGCGCAGGTTACTAGATCAGCGTAATTTAGGCGGGTTATCTGGATCGCTTCCCGGCACAGTCGGGGTGTATTCTGCGGCTGTTGGTGGTTCCGGCAGGTCAAATCGCAAACCCGCACGGGCCAATTGGGCCGAGACCGGGTTGGCCGCGTCAAAAAAACCAACATCCAGCGCGCCTACCTCGATTCCGGAAAATGTCAGCGCTTCGGAGACCGCCTTGGCTAATGCGCTTTGGGCGTCGGGGATCGCATCGACAAAGCCCAGAAGATGGCTTTTGGCGCCATCATCATAAGTCACCCCCACAAGATAGGCGCATTTCGCAAGCCCCACGGCGGTCGACAGCTTTTGATCCAGCGCCGTAATCAGCGCTTCGGGCAAGCCGGCTGGTGTGCTGAACTCTTGGGCGCGCGCTTCGACTTCATCCGGTGCATGGGTCAGGGTTTGTGCCAGCCAGGATAAAGCCTCGGGCGGAACCATCACTGACGACGGCGCAACTTCAAGGTTCACACCCAATCCAATGTTCTGACCCGCCAGCATTGCCGCAATGACGCGACCAGACAAGGCGGCATAAGGTGCTGGCTTGCCGACAAAAGATGCAAGTCGTTCTTCGGTGTCGAAAACCAGAACAACCGCATGTTCAGGCAATTCAAATAGTTCCGGTGAAATGCTTTCTCCCTCGGCCTCCTTGGACAGAAGGACGAACAGCTCGACATCGGCCAAACGTTCGTAAAATCGCAGACGTGTGGTGTCATCCTCGGTATTTACATCCATCAGGGCATGGGCCTGATCCAACGGTGTCAAATCGCTCATTGCAGAACCTCTTTGATCCTTGCGCGCAGCTCGGGTAGCAGATCTGTCTCGAACCACGGGTTTTTCCTGATCCATGCCGTATTGCGCCACGAAGGATGTGGCAAGGGAAAGCGCGCGGGCGCATGGTCGCGCCACCCTGTCACGGTTGCAGTCACCCCTCCCCGAGACTTGAGGTGCCACTTTTGCGCGTACCCGCCGACAAGCACAGTCAGTTGCACATTTGGCAAGCTACCAAGCGCCTTGTCGCGCCACGTTTGGGCACAGATTGGCGGCGGAGGCAGATCGCTGCCCTTGGCATCGTAGCCCGGAAAGCAAAACGCCATGGGAAGAATGGCGATTTGCGCTTGGTCATAAAAAGTTTCATCACCCACCCCCATCCATTCACGCAGGCGATCGCCAGACGGATCCGTAAAGGGACGCCCACTGTCGTGAACCCTTGCTCCGGGCGCCTGCCCCGCGATCAACACCCGTGCAGAAGGTCGAAACCATGGCACGGGGCGCGGTATATGCGCCGATGCCGTTGCAGCGAACCGGGTTTTGCACAAACGGCATGCGCGTATCTCTTCGGGTAAAGTCATCTCATGCATCTTGCGACAGAGCGCATCAAACAGGAAGTCGCATTTATTTCGATATTTCCCGAAATATTTCTTGCGCAATAATTATATTTCGATATTTCTAGAAATATGAAACATGAATCAACAGATGACATTTCTCTGACCATCGCAGCATCGACCTTTGCAGCGCTTGGATCGGAACAACGCCTTTCGGTGCTGCGATGCCTTGTGCGCGCAGGCCCCGAAGGTCTGAGCATCGGCGAACTGGGTCAGCGCAGTGGCGTGACCGGTTCGACCCTCACCCATCACATGAAAATTCTAGCGCAATCCGGCCTCGTCACGCAGGAAAAACAAGGGCGCTCGATCATTTGCGCCGCTGTGGCATATGACGAGATACGAATCCTATCTCAGTTTTTGCTGCAAGAATGCTGTGCAGACAGCTCAGAGCCAAACAAGGATCACGACCATGGCTGATACCACTCACACACCTTCCCTCATCGGTTCAAAACTGGCTCAGATCGACAAAGCCTGGCTGGTGCTGGTTTTAATCCTGATCGCCGTTGCCGTTCTGGACCTGCCGCAACTTGTTCCGACGGTTACTTTTGCGATTGGCGCGCTCGGCCACACTGCCCCGTTCATTTTGTTTGCCATCCTTGCCATCGGATATCTCAAAGCATCCGGAGCGGAAAACCTGCTGGCTAAAGCCTTTGAAGGCCGCGAGACGCGCATGATCTTGTTTGCGGCCCTTTTGGGCGGACTGTCTCCGTTCTGCTCGTGCGAGGTGATCCCCTTTATTGCCGCTTTGCTGGCGGTCGGCGCACCTTTGTCAGCTGTCATGGCGTTTTGGCTGGCTTCTCCTTTGATGGACCCGGCAATGTTCGCGGTGACTGCGGGCACATTGGGTTTGGATTTCGCTGTGGCAAAAACCTTTGCTGCAGTGGGTCTTGGCCTCATGGGAGGCTTTCTGACGATGACCTTTGCAAAAACCGCGGTCTTTACCGATCCTTTGAGGGAACAGCCACAGGTTGGTGGGTGCTGCGGTGTCGAAAAGCCCTTTTCCGCCAAACCTGTATGGACGTTCTGGAAGGAAGCTGAGCGCCGCGAAACATTCCGTGGTGCTGTCCTTACCAATGGCCTGTTCTTACTGAAATGGCTAGCCCTGGCTTATGTGATCGAAGCTCTCATGCTGACCTATGTGCCCGCCGAAATGATCGCTGGCGTTCTGGGTGGCTCAGGCATCAAGCCGATCATTCTAGGCGCATTGGTCGGCGCTCCGGCCTATCTGAACGGTTACGGCGCTGTGCCATTGGTGGACGCGCTGTTGCAGCAGGGCATGTCAAATGGAGCGGCGATGAGCTTTGTGATTGCCGGAGGTGTCAGCTGCATTCCGGCCGCAATCGCAGTCTGGGCGCTGGTCAAACCACGTGTGTTTGCGGCCTATATTGGCTTTGCGATGGTCGGTGCATTTATTGCTGGTGTCGCTTGGCAGGCATTTGCCTAAATCAGGCTTAAGTAAACCGAAGGGAGGCAATCCGTTTCGCGTAACGGATTGCCTCCCTTGATCTCGTTGCCCCCTAGATTGCTTTCCGCTAAGTCATTTCAAACAAAACTTGGAGGGTGGAGAATAGATGTATCGCGTCTGGAGTTTTTTAACCGACAATTCATTGTTGTTGGTTTTTGGTGCTTTGACAGCGCTTCTTTGGGCAAATGTGGATTACCTAAGTTATCACCACTTCGTTGAGTTTGTGATTTGGGAAGATGCTCCTATCGGTCATTTACACCATGGCCATCGTACTCTGACGCTGCATTATCTCGTGAATGACCTTCTGATGGCCCTGTTTTTTGCGATTGCCGCAAAAGAGGTCTGGGAGGCTGTGATCCTCAAGAACGGCTCGCTGCGCGGAAAAAAGGCGGCGACGCCACTGTTCGCAACCGCCGGCGGGATGTTTGGCCCAATCGCAGTATATCTTGGCCTTGCCATGTTCATGGGGTCGGACACGTACAACGCAGTCGCCAATGGTTGGGCGATCCCAACCGCCACTGACATTGCTTTTTCATATCTGGTTGGGCGTATGGTTTTCGGCGCGGGCCATCCGGCAGTGCGGTTTTTGTTGTTGCTAGCCATCGCTGATGATGCTGCAGGGCTGATTATTCTAGCCATATTCTACCCATCAGGGGAATTGGCACCAAATTGGCTTTGGGTATCGCTCGCAGCGGCAATCATCGTATTTGTCGTTTTCAACTGGCTGCCACGTCGCATGGACCGGGGTAATCAAAATCGCCCGATGTCGACTTTTGTGCGCACAAAACTGCATTTTGTGCCTTATGCTTTGGCTGGTGCAGTCAGCTGGTACGCCTTTATGCGCTCGGGCCTGCACCCGGCATTGGGTTTGCTGCCAATCGTACCAACCATTCCACACGCCGACCGGGCATTTGGTATATTTTCGGCTGCCGAAGAGCATCTGCATGACCTTTTGAACGTGATGGAACATTCGCTGAAATACCCCGTTGAAATTGTCCTTTTCTTCTTTGGACTTCTGAATGCAGGAGTTCAGCTGTCCGCTATGGGTGACGCCACTTGGTTGGTTTTGGCAGGGTTGCTTTTGGGCAAGCCTATTGGAATTTTGCTGTTTGGCTGGCTCGCCGCAGTACCACTTCGATTGGGCATCCCGGAAGGCATGCGCATTATCGACCTTGTCGTCATTGGCTGTGTAGCAGCGATCGGCTTTACGGTGTCTTTGTTTGTAGCATCCGTCGCATTTGACGCCGGCCCAGTTCAGGATGCCGCCAAAATGGGCGCGTTGTTCTCGTTCGGTGCGGCTGCAATTTCGATCATTGCAGGCAAGCTCTTTCGCGTTGAAAAGCGCAACCTTTAAGAGAGTTTTCACTAATTCAACAAGAAACTGGTGCGAAAGCGCCGGTTTTTTGGTATTTTAGGGCCTATTTACTGCGGCTTTGAGTTGCTTATTCCCCCTGAAATCCGACATATTAAAATGTAAGACGCCAAACAGAGCGTTAATGAAAGCCCCGTAAAGTGGGGTGGCCAGAGCAGAGCCGGAGCGATAGATGCTCGAATTTGAAAATGTGAGTAAGTCCTTCTGGACAGGAAGTCAGCGCAAGGTCATCCTTGATCGTGTTTCTTTCCGTGTGGAACTTGGTCACTCGCTGGGAATTCTTGCTCCCAACGGCACTGGGAAAACCACCCTCATCAACATGATGGCTGGCCTGGAAAAGCCGGACGAAGGAGAGATCCGACGCAGTTGCCGTATTTCATTTCCGCTCGGGTTCATGGGTGGCGTGGTGAACAAACACTCGGCCGTTGAAAACAGCCGGTACATCGCACGGCTCTACGGACTGGACCCCGATTATGTCGAAGCCTTTTGCCGTTGGCTCTGTGGGCTAGGGGAGTACTTTGAACAGCCCTTGGGAACCTATTCTTCGGGGATGCGTTCACGGTTCACTTTTGCTCTGATGCTTGCGCTTGATTTTGACATATATCTGATCGATGAAGGCATGCCATCGTCGACAGATGTTGAGTTCAACCGAAAAGCCGGCGAAGTTCTGAAAGAACGCTTGCGTACCACTACTATCATCATCGTTTCACATCAGGCTCAAACTCTTGAAAAATTTGCCCGCTCAGCGGGGGTTCTGATGAACGGGCAATTGTATATGTTTGACACCTTGGAAGAGGCAAAGCAGCTCTATGACTACCAAACCCAAGGCTAAAAAGTTTCGAATTCGGCGCAGCAGTGTTGGGCCAGAAGTTTCTGGCGTCGCGCAGCCAAGTGCGGCGCCACAGCGTCCAATACCGGCTTCCGACCCTGGCCAAAGGGCGGTGAACCACATTGCCAAACCGTCCAAAACACCACGCGTAGCGCCGACACCAAGCTCGTTGCCCGCATCGCAAGATACGGAACAGACGACGGGTGCCGAGCTTGAAATTGACGGCATCAAACGCGAAGGTTTAACGGGTCGCCAATTGCGTATGGCCAGACGCGTGGCGCAAAAAAACGGTTTGGCTGCCACGTCTGATTTTGACGCGGTACGCTTGTTGCGGGCCAATGGGATTGATCCATTCCAGCGGACAAATATGCTGGATCTTGTAACACAGGACAGCGGCACTTCTGGTGCCAGTCAACAGGGCCGAATTCAGCTGCCGCAAACAACGGCGCTCAGCAAAGGCTCACTTCCTTCTACCGAACTGGCCCAAGACTCACCGGCAGAACGCCGTGCCAAAGAGATCACACAGATACAAAAAGAAATCGCGCAACGACGCCGTCGTCGCCTGGCCTTGCTATTTGCGCGTCTGGCCGTTTTTGTGTTTTTGCCGACCCTTCTGGCTGGGTGGTATTTCTACTCTGTCGCCACTCCTATGTATTCCACGAAGTCGGCCTTTCTTGTGCAACAGGCAGAAGGTGGATCGGGGTCGGGTCTTGGCTCGCTTCTGCCATCACAGCTCAACGTGAATGGCGACGCAATCGCTGTGCAGGACTATCTGACCTCAAAGGACGCAATGCTGCGTCTGGATCGGGACGTAGGTTTCAAATCACATTTTTCGAATCCAACAATTGACCCGATCCAGCGACTTGACCCGAACCCCTCACATGAAAAAGCGTATAAACTCTACAAGAAATACGTCAAAATCAGCTACGATCCGACAGAAGGTTCGATCCGCATGGAAGTGATTGCGGCAAATCCTGAAGTCGCCACAAATTTCTCCCGCGCTTTGATCTCCTATGCAGAGGAACGGGCGGATGATTTGTCCCAGCGAAAGCGTGAAGACCATCTGCGTGACGCCCGCGACAGCCTTGGGCAGGCCAAGAACGAACGGCGTGAAGCTCAAGAAGCACTGGTTCTCTTACAGGAAGGAACAGTGATCGACCCTGAAGGCCTGATCGCCAGTTTGAGAACGCAGGTTTCCAACGTGCAAATCCAACTGCAGGAAAAAGAATTACAGCTGGCCGCACTTGAGGACAATCTTCGCCCCAACAAAGCGCGGGTTGAGGGCGTCAAAGGCGATATTCGCCGTCTGTCCAACCTTCTGGCCACTTTGGAATCCAAAATGCATCAGGCGGCGGAGGGTGAATCTTCGTTGGCGCAAAAAACCGCGCAAATTCGGATGGCTCAGGCCGATCTTGCCACCGCGGACCTGTTGATGCAGTCTGCTTTACAGACATTGAAACAGACCGAACTTGAAGCAAGCCGCCAAGTACGCTACCTGACAACCAGCGTAGAACCAGTGGCATCAGAAGACCCCAGCTATCCAAGATCTTTTGAGAACACTATTCTGGCTTTTTTGATCTTCTCGGGTATCTATCTGATGATCTCACTGACGGCCTCAATCCTTCGCGAACAGGTATCCTCATAGCCCATGAAACAAATCTCTGTCGGCAATTTGACCATTGCAAATGACACCGCCCTCACCCTGATTGCAGGACCTTGCCAATTGGAAAGCGCAGATCACGCGCAGATGATTGCTGGCACCCTGAAAGAGGCCTGCGACAAAGCCGGAGCACAATATGTGTTCAAAGGCTCTTTCGACAAAGCCAATCGGACTTCGCTCAATGCGGCACCGGGGCTTGGTATAGACGCCGGTTTGAAGGTGCTCCAATCCGTCAAGGACACGTTTGGCGTCCCTGTTTTGACAGACATCCACGACCCCAGCCAATGTGCGCCCGTGGCAGAGGTTGTTGATATTCTACAGATCCCTGCCTTTTTATGCCGCCAAACTGCGCTGCTTGTTGCTGCAGGAAAAACAGGCGCTGCAATCAACGTTAAAAAAGGTCAGTTTTTGGCTCCTTGGGACATGCCGAACGTTGTCACGAAAATTGAAAGCACAGGCAACAAGCGTATCTTGCTGACGGAACGCGGGGCTTCGTTTGGGTACAACCGTCTTGTCGTAGATATGCAGTCGCTGCCGGAAATGGCCAGGACGGGCTATCCGGTGGTCATGGACGCGACCCATGCGGTTGCACAACCCGGTGGTCTGGGTGGTGCTTCGGGTGGCCAACGTGAATTTGCTCCTGTTCTTGCCCGGGCGGCCGTGGCCACGGGTATCGGAGCAGTCTTCACCGAAACCCACCAAGACCCGGACAACGCACCCTGTGATGGGCCAAATATGATTTACCTTCGCGACATGCCAAAGTTGATCGACACGCTTATGGCGTTCGATAATCTGGCAAAGGCAAACCCGATTTCGATTTAACAAAATACATTTGAAAGCAAACGCCATGACACGCCCAATTTCAGACGTGACCCCAAATACATGGGAGTTTCTACGGGATCCAATGATCCAGCCAACCGGGTTTCGCGAATATGATGCTCGCTGGAAGTTTCCTGAAGAGATAAACCTTCCGGGTATCACGGCTCTAGGCCTAGGCCTTGGTACCCAGATGCGTCGCCGGGGCATCCCTCCAGTGATCGCTGTTGCCAACGACTATCGGGACTATTCTCTGTCGATCAAGAACGCGCTCATTCTGGGTCTGATGCAGGCAGGTATCCAGGTGAAAGACATCGGTCCAGCGGTGTCGCCAATGGCCTATTTTTCCCAGTTTCATCTCGACGTGCCGGCAGTAGCGATGGTGACGGCTTCGCACAATCCAAACGGCTGGACCGGTGTCAAAATGGGGTTTGAACGCCCGCTGACACATGGCCCCGACGAAATGTCCGAACTGCGTGATATCGTCCTGAACGGCGACGGCGAACCACACGCGGGTGGGCACTACGAATTCGTTGAAGGCGTGAAAGAGGCCTACATTGACGATCTGGTTGGCGATTTCCGCATGAGCCGTCCGCTCAAAGTCGTGTGTGCGACAGGCAACGGCACGGCCGCGGCTTTTGCACCAGAAGTGTTCGAGCGTATGGGCGTTGAAGTTGTGCCCTCGCACACCAAGCTGGACTATACGTTCCCCCACTACAACCCAAACCCGGAAGCCATGGAAATGCTGCATGACATGTCCGACTCGGTCAAAGCGTCGGGTGCGGATATGGCTCTTGGGTTCGATGGGGACGGAGATCGCTGCGGTGTTGTGGATGACGAGGGAGAAGAGATTTTTGCCGACAAAGTGGGGGTAATAATGGCCCGCGATCTGTCAAAGATTTACCCCGGAAGCACTTTTGTTGCGGATGTGAAATCAACCGGTCTGTTCGCCAGCGATCCGGAACTACAAAAGCAAGGTGTGACCGCCGACTATTGGAAAACCGGGCACAGCCACATGAAACGGCGTGTCAAAGAAATTGGTGCGCTGGCTGGCTTTGAGAAATCCGGTCACTACTTCCTCGCCGAACCCATTGGACGGGGATATGACTGCGGCATGCGGGTGGCTGTTGAAATTTGCAAACTGATGGATCGCAACCCCAAAATGTCCATGTCAGATTTGCGCAAAGCCTTGCCCAGAACATGGGCGACACCCACTATGTCACCGTGGTGCGCCGACACCGAGAAATATCAGGTGCTAGAGCGGTTGGTGCAAAAACTGGTCGCCAAGTCCGAAGCTGGCGAAACGCTCGCTGGCCGCCCAATCAAAGAGGTTGTGACCGTCAATGGTGCGCGTGTCATTCTTGACAATGGCAGCTGGGGACTGGTGCGGGCTTCGTCTAATACACCCAACCTCGTGGTGGTTTGTGAAAGCTCACAAAGTGAAGCGGAAATGCGGGCGATCTTTGCGGACATTGATGCCGTGATCCGCACTGAACCCCTTGTGGGTGACTACGACCAATCCATCTGACGTGCGTTCCGCAAACCTGACACTCCCGCCCTCGAAGTACCCCCCCTATCAAGGTTGGGGTATTGACGAGGTTGGGCCATCAGGCCAGGCCGCGTCCTTTCAACAGGGCTTCGACACCCGGCAGACGGCCTCTGAACTTTTTGTAAAGATCTTCTGCCTCGACCGACCCGCCGGTCGATAGAATGTTGGCCTCTAAGGATTTTGCGGTCTTGGTGTCAAAAGCATCTCCGACCTCTTCAAAAGCGGCAAATGCATCGGCGTCCATCACTTCGGACCACATGTAGCTGTAATAACCAGAAGAATACCCGTCTCCGGCAAAGACATGGGCAAACTGCGGCGTGGCGTGGCGCATTGTGATTGCGCCGGGCATACCGATTGCGTCCAATACCTCAGCTTGTTTAACCATAGGGTCCGTTGGCGCATTGCCATCATGAAAAGCCAAATCCACCAGTGCAGAGGCCACGTATTCCACCGTTTGGAACCCCATATCAAAATTGGCGGCACCCAGCACTTTGGTCAACATTTCTTGTGGCATGGCTTCACCGGTTTCAGCGTGCGTTGCAAATTCAGCCAGAACTTCAGGCACTTCCAACCAGTGCTCGTACAACTGGGATGGAAGCTCAACAAAATCACGGGCCACTGACGTGCCCGAAACCCGTTCATAGGTCACGTTCGACAGCATCTGATGCAGCGCATGACCAAACTCGTGGAACAGCGTTCGGGCGTCATCATAACTCAGCAGTGCCGGATCGCCTTTGGCAAAGTTGCACACGTTGATCACAACCGGCGCCTGCACCTTTGGGAACTTCGCTTGCGAACGCATTGCTGAACACCAAGCACCTGATCGCTTTGAGCCACGTGCAAAATAATCCCCAATGAACACGGCGACATGCACATCGTTACGGGTCACCTCCCAGGCGCGGCAGTCTTCATGGTACAGCGGCACGTCCAGTGCGCGAAATTCCAGGTCAAACAGCCGGTTTGCGCAGGAAAAAGATGCCTCAATCATACGTTCAAGCTGAAGGTATGGTTTGAGAGTCGCCTCATCCAGATCATGCTCTGCCTTGCGTCTTTGTTCTGCGTAATAGCGCCAGTCCCACGGCTCCAGATCTCCGTTTATCCCATCGGCATGCATCATCTCAGTCAAAACAGCCGCATCCGCTTCAGCACGTGCCTTGGCAGGCTGCCAGACGTCCATCAACAACGTGCGCACAACCTCGGGTGTGCGCGCCATTTCGGTTTCCAATTTGAAGGCCGCAAAGCTATCGTACCCCAACAACTGCGCGCGCTCTTCTCGCAACGCCAGTGTTTCAGCAGCAATGCCACGATTGTCTTTCTCGCCCCCGTTGGCACCACGTGCCGCCCATGCGTTAAAGGCGAATTCGCGCAAATCGCGACGGGGCGAAAACTGCAGGAAAGGCACGATCAACGATCGCGACAGTGTCACGACCGGTCCGCTTGCCTGCTTTTCTTCGCCGGCAGCCCGTGTGGCATCCACAACAAATTGCGGCAAACCTTCCAGGTCATCTTCGGACAATTCCATAAACCAGTCCCGCTCATCCGCCAGCAGGTTCTGAACAAACGAAGTGCCCAATTCAGCCAACCGGCCCATGATCTCCTTCATCCGGTCATCTGCCACGCCTTCCAGAGCGGCTCCAGCACGGACAAACCCGCGATGCGACAGCAACAGAACTCTCTGTTGCTCCTCACTCAAGTTCAAGTTTCCGCGGTCGGCCCAGACTTGGGCAACCCGTGCGAACAAGGCCTTGTTAGATGATATCGCTGATGAGTGCGCCGCCAATCTTGGAGAAAAATCGCGTTGCAATGCTTCACGATCCGGATTGCTGTCTGCCCCGGCCACGGTGAAAAACACGGACAAAACTTTGTCCAGCGCCTCGCCTGCCGCCTCCATAGCTTCAACCGTATTGGCAAAACTGGCGGGTTCGGGATTATTGGCAATACCAGCGATTTCCGCAGCATGGGCGGCCAAAGCCTCCTCAAACGCCGATGCAAAGTCCTCGTCTGAAATCGTATTAAATGGGGCCAACGCAAAGGGTGTGTTCCAGTTGGACAAAAGCGGATTGGTCATCGGTGTCTCCTTTAAAGATCAACCTAGGCGCGCTTGGCAAAAGCGCAACCAGATTGACCCAAAGCGCTTCATTTTCCATGTCGCTTTCAGACTTGATCGCAAAACTCATGCCCTCAGGTTGAACCAGACCACGAGGGAGCCTGACATGCCCTTTCGCAACAGCCAAAAACGCGCCCACCATCGCCATCCATGCCGGAAAATTTCCCGATCCGCCCACAGGCGCGTCTGCACCGCTGTTGCATCGGTGCTGAAGCCCAAAACCCAATGGTGCCTTCAGAAAGCCCAGTGAACCCGATTGCTCGCCTCACCGATTTGGCCGCCGTCAGCAAACTGGCGCATGATGCAGGTGGCGGGGTGATCCGCCTGTCAATCGAGCTGGAAGATCCTGAGGATTTGACCGCTGATTTGGCAGGGGTTTTGTAGACGGGATTACCCTGAAGTTTCACCACAGACAGGGCAATCATCCCGCTTTTTGAGTGTGATCTTGCGGCTTTCTCCGTAAAGCGCGTCATAGATCATCATCTCCCCACGCAAGGGTGCGCCGGCACCTGCGATCACCTTAACCGCCTCAACCGCCATCATTGACCCGATCACCCCCGGCAAGGGGCCAATAACACCCGCCTCGGAACAACTTGGGGCCAAACCGTCCGCCGGTGCTTCGGGAAACACACATTGATAACACGGCGCATCGCTGGCCGGATCAAACACGCTCAACTGGCCTTCCCACTGAGAAAGCGCACCGGAAATCAAAGGCTTGCCCAGCGCTGCACAGATCCTGTTGACCAGATATCGTGTGCTGAAGTTATCTGTGCCATCCAACACTAGGTCATAATCACCAATCAGCGCTGCAGCGTCATCTTCGGTCAGGCGGCGGTGATAGGGCTTCACTTCAACAAAGGGATTCTGGGCCTTCATCGCCTCCATCGCCGAGAAAACTTTGGCGGAGCCGATCGAGCGGTCCTGATGAATCACTTGACGCTGAAGGTTTGAATTGTCAACCTCGTCGTCATCAACGATACCGATGGTGCCCACACCTGCTGCGGCCAGATACAACAACGCGGGTGATCCAAGCCCTCCAGCCCCGATCACCAATACCTTGGCGTCTTTCAGTTTTTTCTGCCCAAGGCCTCCGATTTCACGCAAAACAATGTGGCGGGCATAGCGGTTGAGTTCGGTATCGGTGAACGGGGCGTCGGTCATGGTGTCCTCTGGTTCATAGGCACGCGCGCGTAGCCAATTCAGCCCAGCACGATAGACCAGCACAATTACCGCAAACCCACCTATCAGCAACCACAACACAGGGCTTTCACCTGTGGCCAATCGCACCGGGTTGTCTGAGGGCAAAACCAGATGGGCCAGTAGGACCGCAAGATACAGAATAACGATCATGGTCCAACGGGCACGCTTGGGTGCGCCCATCACCGCGCCGATCCCGTAAAGGACAGCGGCCAGAAACAAAACGTTTAGCATCAGCTCGCTCCGGTTGACCCAAATCCACCGGCCCCGCGTGCAGTGTCACTTAGACTGCTTGTCATCTCAAATCCCGCTTGCACCACCGGAGCCACCACCAACTGAGCAATCCGAGCACCGTGTTCGATGTGAAATGGTTGTTGCCCTGTGTTCAGAGCAATTACCCCCAACGGTCCGCGATAATCACTGTCGATTGTTCCTGGACTGTTGGGAATGGTGATCCCTTTCTTCAGAGCCAGACCGGACCGCGGTCGCACCTGCACTTCGAACCCTTCGGGGATTTCAAGGCTGAGGCCCGTTGGGATCAATGCCCGCTCACCGGGTTGTAAAACAACGCCATCGCGTGCCTCTTCAGAGAAATTTGCGCGCACATCCGCACCAGCTGCCCCTGCAGTTTCGTAAGAGGGCAAAGCCACGCTCTGGTCCGCCCCGTCAAGCCAGATCAACCTGATTTGCACCAAGGGACTGCTCCTTTTTTTTCTTGTTCAAATACACAGATGTTCCGAGCGATCCCCTAACCCAGTGCTGCGGCAATCCGTTCGGCCAATTGATGGGCCACTTCATCCTTACCCATTCGTGGCCAATGTTCGGCACCGTCATCGGAAACCAGCGTCACAGCGTTCTCACTCCCCCCCATGATGCCTGTTTCCGGGCTTACATCATTGGCCACAATCCAATCGCATCCCTTGCGCAGGCGTTTGGCAGTGGCGTTGTCGATCACATCATCAGTTTCAGCCGCAAACCCCACAACCAAGGGCGGACGCCCCGAGGCCATTTGGCTAACTGTGGCCAGAATATCGGGGTTTTCGGCGAACTCCATCGCGGGAATGGCGCCTTTTTGTTTCTTGATCTTGCTGTCTGATGCGCTGGCCACCCGCCAGTCGGCCACAGCCGCGGCAAAGACGGCGGCATCAACCGGAAGCACCGCTTGCACGGCGTCAAGCATTTGCGCGGCTGTCTCGACCTCAACCACATGCGCACCTTCGGGTCTGGCCACATCAGCCGGCCCGGTAACAAACACCACGTCGGCCCCCATCGCAGTCAAAGCCCGTGCAATCGCCGTGCCCTGCGCCCCGGAGGACCGGTTCGCAATATAGCGCACCGGGTCAATCGGCTCGTGTGTGGGGCCGGATGTCACCAGAATACGCCGTCCTGTGAGAGGCCCTTCAGCCAAAGCCGTTTCAATTGCCGAGACAATCTCAAGCGGCTCTGACATGCGGCCCGGACCATATTCGCCGCAAGCCATGTCGCCCTCGTTCGGGCCGACAAACATCACGCCATCGCCCCGCAATGTCGACACGTTCCGCCGGGTTGCAGGGTGTTCCCACATCCGCACATTCATTGCTGGCGCCACCAGAACAGGGGTATCTGTTGCCAAAAGAAGGGTTGAGGCGAGATCATTGGCAAGTCCGTTCGCCATCTTGGCCATCAAATCCGCCGTTCCCGGTGCAATCACCACCAAATCTGCGGAACGGGACAGCTGAATATGGCCCATCTCGGCCTCATCTGTCAGATCAAACAAATCGCGAAAGGTTTTTTCTCCGGTCAATGCTGACACAGACAAGGGCGTCACAAATTCGGCCCCAGAGTTGGTCAGCACCGGCGTCACCCAGGCACCCCGCTCGCGCAGGCGCCGGATCAGGTCCAGCGATTTGAATGCAGCAATACCGCCGCCAATAATCAGAAGAATACGTTTGTCTGTCAGCATCTTGACACCTGTTCAGAGGTTTCGCACCGACACTAGGCCCAGACGCGCGAGGACTCAAGCCAACCCTAGTCTTTGCGAAAAGCCAGACAGGGGTCTTCGCGCGCTGCTTCAGCCGTAATAACCCAATAGTCGAATGGCTGGTCACCCTTTGGTGCAAGTTCAAACTGTGCGACACTACGCTGTGAAATGTCGGAGGTCAGCAGAGCAGGTGCGCCCCAATCTTTTCGCGCATGGCCATTGCCGGTGATCACAACCACTGGACCGCCTGTTTCGGCCAGCGCACGTTCAATTTCACGTGCCAAGGTGGCATCTCGCAATCGTTGGCCCAAAACCATTCCTGGCAGCATTTCTTCGGGCAATGCGTTGCAATGTGCTTCGAACTGTTTGGCTTCCCGTTGGGCTTGCTCCTGCTCACTCAAAGGGGTTGTCAGACCATATTGGGCCGCATTTGGGCCAAAACCTATCGCCAAATCTTGCCCCATTATCGCATCCCTCACATCCGCCCGTGGCACCTGAGCTCCATAAACTGAGACCAATGGTGCAGCCCTAAATATCGGATAATACAAAGAAAAGTTCGGCCAGCCACTGGCATTCCAAGCCAAAACATCCTGAAGCCTTTCTTGATCCTGAACCAAGTCAGGAGACACGCGATCCGCTTGTTCCGGGGTCAGCATCTCATAAACGACCGCCTTCGGAGAAACCGCCGCAACAATCTTTGTTTGGTTTTCATGGTGCCATGGGTTGTCGTGCAGTTCGCCGAGAAACAGCACATCGACCGATGGCAATGCGCTCACATCGGAAGGGTCAATCTGGTCAGCAAACAAAGGAGAGGCCACTAAGGCCAGAACCGGAATCAGGTGTCTCATGACACCAAGTCATGCACCTCCAAACCGTCACGTTCAAGTACAGTACGCATTTTGATCATGGCGGCTGCTTCCAACTGGCGTACACGTTCTTTTGACAGCCCCATTTCTTGCCCAAGATCCGCCAGAGTGCGAGTTTCGTCTTGTAGTCGTCGCTGCCGTACAATGAACTGTTCACGAGGATTAAGAACACCAAGCGCTGCATCAATGCGGTTTTGCAGGACTTCGTGGTCATGCCTTTTGACAACTGATTCAGCCCCTAGTGCGGCTTCATCTTCCAGCAAATCAACCCACTCACGACCGCTGTCTTCGGTGCTTTGAGTTGCATTCAACGACATGTCTGAACCTGACATGCGCCCCATCATCATTTCCGTATCCGCAAGAGAAACGCCAATTTCAGTCGAGATTCTTTCGCATACCTGATGGGAGTCCAATGTTTCACCCCGCGCCAATGCCTCACGCTCAAGTCGGGCCTGAACACGTCGAAGATTGAAGAACAAAGATTTCTGAGATGTGGTCGACCCGGTGCGCACAAGAGACCAGTTACGCATGACATGGTCCTGAAGTCCGGCTCTGATCCACCAAACAGCGTAAGTTGAAAACCTCACGCCGCGGTCAGGATCAAATCGATCGGCGGCTTTCATAAGTCCCAGCGAGGCCTCCTGAATCAGATCACTGTAAGACAGACCTGTTCGCCGGAATTTTCCGGCCATGGAAATAGCCAGGCGCATATAGGCCTGTATCAGCCTGTGCAAAGCTTGTGCGTCGCGATCATCCCGCCATCGACGAGCGAGATCTGTTTCGGTTTCAGCATCCAGCATTTCAGCCCGCATAGACCGCCGGGTTAAGTCACTCGTAAAAGGGGAATACACAGCCATGGTGATCTCCTTGTGTCTTGCTCTCTTCAATGGAATTACGCAACGTATGTCAGGTTGGATCATTCCAGAGCAGAATTAGTTTGGAACAAAATAGATGATTCTAAAAAGCACTTTTATACTCGGAGGCGCTTCTTCAGGCAAATCAGCATTTGCCGAAGCCATGGTGAAAGCCACCAACGCCCCCAGAGTATACATTGCCACATCACAGGCATATGACAAGGAAATGCAGGCAAAAATTGCGTCTCATCGCAAGTCCCGAGGCAAGGGTTGGCGTACGATAGAATGCCCATTGGGCGTTTCGGAAGCTCTTAGTGACGTTGCGGAAGGCGAAGTCGTTTTGCTCGATTGTGCGACGATGTGGTTAAATAATCAGATGTTTGCAAACAATGATATCGCCCAGGAAACAGAAAACCTTCTCGCGGCTATGGCCGCTTGCAAGGGCCGCGTGGTGACTGTTTCAAACGAAGTCGGTATGGGAATCGTCCCTGAGAATGCATTGGCCCGCCAATTTCGAGATGCCCAAGGCAAACTGAACCAGAAACTTGCAGATGCAGCAGACCTTTCTGTCTTTGTTGTGGCCGGTCTGCCATTGGTTCTGAAAGGAACATTGCCATGAGCCGCCTGTATTTGGTCCGCCATGGGCCGACCCATGCAAAGTCCATGGTCGGCTGGTCAGATTTGCCAGCCGATCTCTCTGATACGGCGGCTTTGTCCCGCCTTTCCGCCCATTTACCTGAAGATGGGATGATCGTCAGTTCTGATTTAATCCGTGCGGTTCACACGGCGGATGCGATTCAAGACACCCGGTCCCGCCTCCCCCATGATCCCAATCTCAGAGAGATGCACTTTGGGGACTGGGAGCTTAAACGATTTAACGAGATAGAGGCCCAATCTCCGGACCACATCCGCGCTTTTTGGGAAACCCCCGGTGATATTGCTCCGCCCAACGGTGAAAGCTGGAACCAAGTTTGCAACAGGGTAGACATCGCTGTTGATCGACTGATTACCAACAATCTAGGTCGCGATTTGATATTGGTTGCTCATTTCGGTGTCGTTCTGACACAGATCGCCCGGGCTGAAGGACTAAGCGGAGAAGAAGCCTTTTCTCACAAAATTGACAACTTGTCCGTGACCACGATCCACACAGCTGGCAGTTGGTTTGTGGAGGCCATCAATCACAATCCTTGATGATGTTGCGCAAAATCTTTCGTTTTGCGGTGAATTCTGACTGAGCTAGTCTCGATGAATGACTTACACCTTACTTCTGGGCGATTACGCCTATTCCTCGTGGTCGCTACGCGGCTGGTTGTTGTTTGAAAAATTCGGGATTGCCCGGTCGCAACACATGTTGAACTTTTCAGGTCAGGATGTTGAGGAACAGCTGGCCAATTTCCCCCCAGCTCGAACTGTGCCCACCGTTGTCATGCCAGAAGGAGCGGTCGTGTCGGATTCACTTGCGATTGCTGAAGAACTTGCAACACGCCACCCGGACGCCGGGCTGTGGTCTTGCGATCCGCTGACCCGCGCAACCACCCGCAGCCTCGCGGCTGAAATGCACTCAGGGTTTGTTGCGCTGCGATCAGATTACCCTATGAACCTGCGAAAGGCCTATCGCGACACCTCCCCGTCCAAGGCCGTTCTGGCCGATCTCGCAAGAATTGAGACGATCTGGGAGGATGCCTTTGACAAATTCAATGTGCAAGGCCCATGGCTTGGTGGCACATATTCTGCAGCTGATGCATTTTTTGCGCCGGTTGCGGCACGGATTGCGGGATACGGGCTGCCGATTGGTAAACGGGCCCGCTCATATGTCACCCAACACCTTGCCGATCCAGCCTTTCGCCGCTGGCGGGCTATGGGTCTGGTGCATGGTGATACCTTGCCGTGGTACGCCAAAGAGTTCGAAAACATTGACTGGCCCGGCCCTAAGCCTTTGGTTGCAATCGCAGTTTCTGGATTCGCCGCCGAAAACGACGCTTGTCCTTACTCAGGCCGTCCTGTCACCGACGTCATGGAACTCGATGGTAGACGGTTTGGATTTTGCAATCCATTTTGCCGGGACAAAACAGTTGCTGACCCAGAAGCCTGGCCAGACTTCATGGCGCTTTTGTCAAGCTAGAGCGCTCCCGCCCATGATTTATGCCTTTAGACCCGCATTCGAAGTTCTTTACCGTTCCCGGACCAAAGTTTACCTTTCGCTAACCATGGCGCGTTAACACTTTTGCAGGACTTGCGGAGGAGATCGCCATGGTTGCGCGCGCCTATACAGTTGCGTTCGAGGGTGTCGAAGCGCTCACAGTCGAGGTCCAATGTGCCGTGTCGCCCGGATTGCCCGCATTCTCCATCGTGGGGCTGCCCGACAAAGCCGTCTCTGAAGCGCGTGAACGCGTGCGCGCCGCCCTGAACGCCATGGCGATCGCACTGCCATCTAAGCGTATCACCATCAATCTGTCCCCGGCTGATCTGCCAAAGGAAGGCAGTCACTTTGATCTCCCGGTCGCCATAGCGCTATTGGCGGCATTGAACATTATCCCGGAAGATGCCGCGGAAAACTGTGTGTCGTTGGGTGAGCTGTCTTTGGATGGCACGCTTGTTCCCGTCACCGGGGCACTGCCCGCTGCGATGTCGGCAGCTGAGTCCAACCGTATATTACTTTGCCCGGCAGCTTCGGGAAGCGAAGCGGCCTGGGTCGGGAACACACAAGTGATTGCAGCCCTAACCCTAGCAGATGTCGTGAGACACTATACTGGCCAGTCCCCTTTGGCACCGTCCAAACCTGGCGAAGTGGTGCGTCCGCAAACGGACAAAAACATGCGTGATATCAAAGGCCAGGAACGCGCCAAACGCGCGCTGGAAATTGCCGCTGCCGGGCGTCATCATTTCCTGATGACAGGAAGTCCCGGCTCGGGAAAATCCATGCTGGCATCCCGCCTGCCTTCTGTTCTTCCACCACTTTCCGCTCAGGAAGCTTTGGAAACGTCAATGATCCATTCCGTTGCCGGATTGTTGGATCAGGGCGGCATTTCGCGTGAGCGCCCGTTTCGAGAACCACATCACACCGCGTCAATGGCGGCTATTGTGGGCGGTGGCCGGCGGGCCAGCCCGGGCGAGATCAGCCTTGCTCATAACGGTGTTTTGTTTCTGGACGAATTGCCCGAATTCTCACGCGCGGTTCTGGAAACCCTGCGCCAACCGATTGAATCCGGTGAAGTCATGGTTGCGCGCGCCAATGCGCATGTGACGTATCCCTGTCGATTTATGCTGGTGGCGGCGGCCAATCCGTGCCGATGCGGAGAAATGTTCAATCCCGCCAAGGCCTGTTCCCGCGCTCCAGTCTGTGGCGAAGATTACATGGGTCGAATATCGGGCCCCCTGATGGACCGGATTGACCTCAGGATTGAAGTGCCACCTGTCGATTTTCGCGATCTGGATTTGCCATCAGACGGGGATAGTTCACTGGCCATCGCTGCAAGGGTCGCCGCCGCGCGCGACCTTCAATCCGCGCGATTTGAAGGACAGACCAGTATGCGTGTGAATGCGGACGCCGCAGGCGGCATATTGGAAGAAATCGCGACACCTGATACCGAGGGACGTGAATTCTTGCAGACCGTTGCGGAACGGTTTGGTTTGTCCGCGAGGGGGTATCATCGGGTTTTACGGGTCGCCCGCACCATTGCTGACCTTGAGGCCAGCTCGCAGGTACGCAGGCCTCATATCGCCGAAGCCGTCAGTTTTCGACTAGCAGATGCCAAGTAGAGTTCAGGTTCGCTTAGCCTCAATCGCCTGCCAGATTTTTTCAGCGATGTTCACACCGTCAAATCGTTCGAGCTCTTGAATGCCCGTAGGCGAGGTCACATTGATTTCGGTCAGGTAGTCACCAATCACATCAATCCCAACAAACACCTGCCCCTTTTCCTTGAGCAATGGACCAATGGCGGCACAGATCTCCAAATCACGCTCGCTGAGACCGATTTTCTCAGGTCGCCCACCAACGTGCATATTGCTACGAGTTTCGCCTTTTGCAGGGACGCGATTGATCGCGCCCACAGGTTCTCCATCAACCAAAATGATCCGTTTATCGCCATTGCTGACGTCAGGCAGGAACTTCTGTACAATCAAGGGCTCTCGGCTGAAGCTGGTGAATAATTCATGCAAAGACGTCAGGTTGCGGTCGTTGCGGTCCAAGCGAAACACCCCGGCACCACCATTGCCGTAAAGCGGCTTGAGGATCACATCGCCATGCTTTCCCTTGAAGGCTTTGATGGCGTCCAGATCGCGCGCAATCGTCGTGGGTGGCGTGAGGTCAGGAAAATCCAGAACCAACAGTTTTTCAGGGTAATTGCGCACCCAAAACGGATCGTTCACCACAAGCGTTTCCGGCATCAAGCGATCCAGAATATGGGTTGAGGTGATATAGTGCATGTCGAACGGCGGGTCTTGCCGAAGCCAGACCACGTCAAAGTCGGCAAGGTCGACATGGGTCAATTCGCTTAGGTCGGCATGGTTACCTTGCTCGCGCCGCACGGTAAAAAAATAGCCCTTGGCAGTCACACGCCCCTCATCAAATGCCAGATGGTCTGGGGAGTAGTAGAACAACTCATGTCCGCGGGCCTGAGCTTCTTCGGCAAGACGGAAGGAACTGTCGGCGTTGATATCTACCGACTGGATCGGGTCCATTTGGAAGGCGATTTTCATGGGCATCCTCGAAATTGGCTTGCCCCTTACATGGCGTACCATGGCGCGCCTTGCAATGCCTTCTCAGTACCCGGCCAGTGCATTCTCAAGAATGTGAATTTCTCCATAGCGATTGACCAAAGCCACATCAAAGCGACAGTCCGTGAGTTCACCGTTGGGTTCATGAGCCATAAAGGATGCCGCACCAGCCAACAGGCGATTGATCTGGCGATGAGACAGACTTTCTGCTGCTCGGGAAAAATCGCGCGACTTCTTGACCTCAACAAAGAGCAGGACCCCTCTTTGTCGAAGCACCAAATCCAGTTCTCCAGCACCCTTGCGCCAGCGGCGGGCGACCACACTGCAGCCCAGATGACGGTAGTGCCGTTCAACGGCGTCTTCGGCCGCTTTGCCTGACAAGTAGGCGCGTCTGCCCCTGTCTTCGATGTCAGTGCCCGGCGAAAACATTAAACCTGCGGCCTGATCCAATTGCCCGTCCCCTAAAAAATCAACTGTTCCCAGCGATCTTAAGAGCCATTTGGTAAACTTTTCGTTTATGCGCGCCAAAGGCCTTGGCCACACCATCAGCCGCATCCCGCACCGACATGGATTTCAAAGCCTCGGTCAATGCTTCGGTCAGATCCTCGTCGCTGATCTCACGCGGTGCAGCCCGATCAATCAGCACAACAATCTCACCTTTGACATTGACCCCATCCAATTCGCTCGCGAGGTCGCTTAAAGTGCCGCGACGCACTTCTTCAAACTTTTTGGTCAGCTCGCGGCAGACTGCCGCTTGTCGATCATCCCCCATCACACGCGCCGCGTCTTTCAGCATTTCAGCCACCCGACGAGGGGATTCGTAGAATACCAAAGTGCCCGGCACGTCGCGCAATGCCTCAAGAGATGTTCTGCGTGCGCCCTTGGCATTTGGCAAAAACCCGCCGAAAAAGAAGGCATCCGTAGGAAGGCCTGCCAAAGTCAAAGCGGTTATGATGGCCGATGGACCGGGCGCTGAGGTCACCAAATGTCCCGCCTCGGCAGCTTCTTTTGACAGGTGATATCCTGGGTCCGCTATCAGCGGTGTACCGGCCTCGGAAGCATACGCCACAGCCTTGCCCGCGCTCAGAAATCCCAACAATTTCTCGCGGGTACGTGCGCCGGAATGATCGTGATAAGACAGCAATGGGCGGTCCCCAAGCGCAACCCCATGGATTTCCAGTAAGCGCCGCATTGATCGTGTGTCTTCTGCCGCAATCACGTCCGCCGACGCCAACACATCCAGTGCGCGCAAAGTGATATCTCGGGCACTGCCGATCGGTGTGGCGACAAAGTACAACCCTGCCGGCAATCTCTGGATTAGATGATTCAAAGCTGGACCCAGTGCTTGTGTCGTTTATGATCCTCGTCTGAGTGGGCGGCCTTTTTGCCAGTCAATTTCAGACCCGCCATAGGGAGTGAGGATTCTAATGTTAACCCGTAATAACCCTGCCCGTCTGTTTCTGAAAGGGGCCGTGACGGCCCTTGCAATGCTAGGCCTCGTGTCTTGCGTCGAGACCGGGCCAACCATTTCCACATCAGATCCGGTTCCCGTCGCTTTGCTGGTGCCCTCAGGTTCAAGTGATTCTGGTGACGCGGTGATTGCGCAAAGCCTTGAGAATGCCGCCCGGCTGGCCATAGCTGATCTTGAGGGTGTGAAAATTGATCTACGGGTGTATTCGACCGCCGGCAACGCAGCCACGGCGCAGGCCGCAGCCGTCAAAGCAGTTGACGAAGGTGCCAAGATCATTCTGGGGCCGTTGCACGGTGAAGCGGCGAATGCAGCGGGCAAAGCCGTGGCAGGTCGTGGTATCAACGTTTTGTCTTTCTCAAACAATACCGGCATTGCGGGTGGCAACGTGTTCGTTCTGGGGGCCACCTTTGACAACACTGCCAATCGCCTTGTCAGATTTGCTGTCTCTCAGGGAAAACAGAGAATTTTGGTAGCTCACGCCAGTAACGTTTCGGGGCAAGCAGGCAGTGCAGCAATCAACAACGCAATCGCAGGCACATCGGCCAGCAATGCAGGCACCGTATCTTACGAATTTTCGCAGCAAGGTGTGGTGAATGCGGTCAGTGCCATCAAGGCAACCGCAGAACAAAACCAGGCGGATTCGATCTTTTTGACATCCTCCACATCCGGTGCATTGCCTTTGATTTCACAGCTTTTGCCCGAGTCTGGTCTGACTGCGGACAAGGTGCAATACATCGGCCTGACTCGCTGGGATATCCCGTCGCAAACGCTTGCCTTGCCGGGCGTGCAGGGAGGCTGGTTCGCACGGCCTGACTCTGCGCTGACGCAACAGTTCCAAACACGCTATGCCCAAGCATACGGCGGGCTGCCTCACGCGTTGGGCGGATTGGCCTATGATGGTGTTGCGGCGATCGGCGCACTGGTCAAAGCTGGTAAAAGCAATGCATTGACCACCAGCGCGCTGACACAGGGTGCTGGCTTTCAAGGGGTGAACGGAATTTTCCGCCTGCGAGCTGACGGATCGAACGAGCGCGGACTGGCCGTTGTCACAATCCGCGACAAACAGGTGGTGACAATTGACCCAGCCCCAAAAAGCTTCAGCGGCGGCGGTTTCTGAACCGAAACCAATGAACATTCCTGACCCATCCACCGCGCTTATCTGCGCGGTGGATGAGATATTTGACCGCAGCGCAATCGCGGACAAAATCACAAGCGCAGCCGAAAAGCGAACAGACGACCGTGCGTTGCGCGGTGAAGTCGTACAAATCCTGATGGGTGCGCAAAAAACCGGGCGCGCAGCAATCGAGGCCGCATTTCTAGCGCAACCGTTCGATGCCCGCCCAATGACTCGCGCTTATACGTGGCTTACGGATTGTCTTGTGGGGTCTGCGCATTTTGTTGCGACAACCATTTTGCACCCACTGGCCACCCCGACCGAAGGCGAACGGATCGCCTTGCTGGCGGTAGGCGGTTACGGACGTGGTGAGATGGCACCACAATCCGACGTCGATTTGTTGTTTCTGACGCCTTACAAAATTACTGCCTGGGCTGAAAGCGTCATTGAATCGATGCTATATATTCTTTGGGATTTGCGCCTGAAGGTCGGACATGCGTCGCGAACCGTTGATGACTGCATTCGACTGGGTAGCGAAGATTTCACCATTCGCACCTCTCTGTTGGAAAATCGCTTTCTACGCGGACATGCGCCTTTGGCAGAGCTGCTGAACGAGCGCTTACAAAATGATCTTTTTCTCGGCAGCGAGCGCGAGTTTATCGAAGCCAAGCTGGCCGAACGTGATGCCCGTCACGAAAAACAGGGCCAGCGGTATATGGTCGAGCCGAATGTCAAAGAAGGCAAAGGCGGTTTGCGCGACCTTCAGTCGATGTTCTGGATTGCCAAATACGTCTACCACGTTCAATCCGCGCGCGACTTGCTGGATCGCGATCTGTTTCGCGAGGACGAACATGAACGTTTTGCAAAGGCCGAGAATTTTCTGTGGGCTGTGCGCGCCCACATCCATTTGATTTCCCGCCGACCGGTCGAACAGCTGAGCTTTGACATTCAAGTCGAGGTGGCTGAGCGCATGGGGTATTGCGACAAAGGTGGGCGGCGTGCTGTCGAACACTTTATGCAAGAGTACTTTCGCCATGCCACAAGTGTCGGTGATCTGACCCGCATCCTGTTGACCAAGCTGGAAGCGGATCATGCCAAAGCAGGCCCGCTTATGGAGCGCCTGTTTCGCCGTCGCCGTCGCATTAAGAAAGACTACAAAGTCATTCACAACCGACTGGCAGTCGCCGATGACGATTCGTTCTTGGAAGACAAGGTCAACATTCTGCGCCTGTTCGAAGAAGGCTTGCGCACCGGATTGCTTATTCACCCGGACGCCATGCGACTGGTTACAGCCAATCTGGATTTGATCGATGACGATCTGCGTCAGAACAAAGAAGCCCGGCGGATTTTTCTGGACTTGTTATTGAAGCACGGTAATCCGGAACGCGCTTTGCGGCGAATGAATGAGCTGGGCGTTCTTGCCGCGTTTATCCCCGAATTCGAACCCATTGTGGCGATGATGCAATTCAATATGTATCATTCCTATACGGTAGATGAACACACCATTCAGGTGATCTCGAACTACGCCGGGATTGAGCGCGAAGAGTTGCAGGAAGAACTGCCTTTGTCCTCGGAAATTCTGGAAAGAGGTATTAACCGCAAAGTGCTGATGGTGGCCATGTTGCTGCATGACATCGGCAAAGGGCGTGATATCGACCACGCCATTCTGGGTGCGCAAATCTCGCGCAAAGTTGCTCCCAATCTGGGCCTGACCAAAGCTGAAAGTGAAACCGTGGAATGGCTGGTGCGCTATCACCTTTTGATGTCAGACACCGCGCAAAAACGGGATATTGCTGACCCGCGCACAATCCGGGATTTTGCCAAATTGGTGTCGACAGTTGATCGCCTGAACCTGCTGACGGTGTTGACGGTCTGTGACATTCGCGGCGTTGGGCCGGACACCTGGAACAATTGGAAGGCCGTGCTTATACGGGCGCTCTATCGCCAGACCCGTGTCGCGCTGGAAGACGGCATGGAAGCAATCACCCGCGAAAACCGCGGGACAGAAGCCAAGAAAAAACTGCGTGCCGAATTATCCGATTGGCCAGCCAAGTTGCTCAAAAAAGAAACTGGACGGCACTATGACCCTTACTGGCAAGGGCTGCATATCACCGCCCACAAAATCTTTGCCGAGTTGCTGCGCGATATTGAAGACAACGAAATCCGAATTGATCTGCATCCGGACGAGGATCGGGACGCCACCCGAGCTTGCTTTGCCATGGCCGACCACCCCGGCATTTTTAGCCGGATGTGCGGTGCTTTGGCCCTGATGGGGGCCAACATTGTGGATGCGCGCACATTCACATCGAAAGATGGCTATGCCACAGCCGCGTTCTGGATTCAGGACGGTGACGGCAGCCCATATGAGGTAAGTCGGTTGAAGCGCTTGCGTCAGATGATCGAAAAAACTCTGAACGGCGAAGTGGTCACGACCGAGGCCATCAAGTCGCGCGACGTCATCAAGAAACGCGAACGTGCCTTCAAAGTGCCGACCACGATCACATTCGACAATGATGGGTCCGAGATTTACACAATCATCGAAGTCGATACGCGTGACCGCCCGGGCCTGTTGTTCGATCTGACCCGGACTCTGGCCAATACCAATATCTATATCGCAAGTGCTGTCATCGCGACTTACGGTGAACAAGTGGTTGATGCCTTTTATGTAAAAGACATGTTCGGGTTGAAGTTCCATTCAAAATCCAAACAGAACGCTCTGGAAAAGAAATTGCGTGAGGCAATTTCCAAGGGTGCTGAAAGGGCAACTACGTGAAACCCATCCGCCTGATGCGAGGATTTTTGACGGTTGGTGGCTGGACTATGGCCAGCCGGGTGCTGGGCTTTGTGCGCGATGCGCTGATCCTTGCACTTTTGGGTGTTGGCCCTTTGTACGAAGCTTTTGTTGTGGCCTTTCGCCTGCCCAACATGTTTCGTCGGTTCTTTGCCGAGGGTGCATTCAACATGGCCTTTGTGCCTAAGTTCTCCAAGAAGCTTGAAGGGGAAGAAAACGCGCTTAGCTTTGCCCGCGAAGCCTTTGCGGGGTTGGCGTCGGTTCTGATTGTTTTGACGCTGGTCGCGCAGATGGCCATGCCCTGGTTGATGTGGGGGCTGGCATCCGGGTTCAGAGGGCAGGAGCAGTTTGATCTGTCTGTTGAGTTTGGGCGGATTGCTTTTCCCTATGTCCTGTTCATTTCCCTCGCAGCACTTTTATCAGGTGTGTTGAATGCCACCGGTCGTTTTGCAGCCGCAGCCGCCGCGCCTGTTCTGCTAAACGTGCTGCTGGTGAGCGGGATATCCATCGCCGCCTGGCAAGGCGCTGACGTGGCGCGTACCTTGATCTGGCTGATCCCCGTCGCCGGGGTGGCCCAGCTTGCGTTGGTCTGGATTGCTGCGGCCAAAGCAGGATTTCCCATGCGCCTGCAACGTCCACGCTGGTCGCCTGAAATGAAACGCCTCGTCACGATTGCCTTGCCGGCAGCCCTTGCAGGCGGGGTGGTTCAGGTCAACCTTTTGGTGGGTCAACAGGTCGCTTCATATTTTGATCGCGCCGTTGGCTGGCTCTATACTGCAGACCGATTGTACCAATTGCCCTTGGGCGTGGTTGGTATTGCCATCGGAATTGTATTGCTCCCGGACTTGTCACGCCGACTAAAAGCCCATGATGATGCCGGCGCACGTACGGCATTTTCCCGCGCCGGGGAGATTTCTCTGGCCCTGACCATTCCATGTGCAGTGGCGTTGATGGTCATACCCTTTCCGTTGGTATCCGTTCTGTTTGAAAGGGGCGCTGCGACATCGGACGACAGTGCCGCTATCGCCGTAGCTGTCTCGATCTATGGGCTTGGATTGCCTGCCTTTGTTCTGCAAAAGCTGTTGCAGCCTTTGTTTTTTGCACGCGAGGACACCAAAAGCCCGTTCCGTTTTGCAGTATGGGCCATGGGTGTGAACGTTGTCGTCGCGGTTGGGTTGTCGCCTTTGATCGGTTGGGTAGCCCCTGCCATCGCGACCACTTTGGCGGCATGGGTCATGGTGGGATTGCTGGCAAAAGGCACCAAGCCGATGGGATATGTCGCGCGCTTCGATGCACGCCTTCGAACCCGACTGCCCCGCATCGTTGTCGCTTCCGCCTTGATGGGGGGGCAATTGTGGATGACTGCTCTGGTATTGGGTCCGTCACTGGGCACCGAAGGTTGGCGGTATCTTGCGCTTGCCGTCCTTGTTGGCTCAGGCTGCCTGACTTACTTTGGAACCGGTCATTTGATTGGCGCTTTTCGACTGTCGGATTTCAAAGGCGCCGCCAGACGCGATTTGTAGCCTTAGAAATCCAATCAAATTTAGTGGAACAGTTGCCAAGTCGCCCTAGATTACCGTTTGCTAAAATCAGTCACGGATAATGAGGGAAGTAAGACATGAGCAATTGGGTAATTTTGTTCGGCATTGGCATTCTGGGTATCATTGCCGGGCTAATGGCTTTGTTCAATCCGTTTGGGGCGTCACTGGTCGTTACCGCGATTGCCGGGTGGTCCTTTTTGATCCTCGGTATTCTTCAAATCTTTGAAGGGCTGCGTGCGCAAGGCTGGAGCGGAAAGATGTGGTCGATCCTTATGGGGGTCATCGCAGTGTTTCTGGGTGTAAACCTTTTGGGCGAACCGCTTAAGGGCATGTTGGTTTTAACCACCTTGGTTGGAATCATGTTCCTGGCGTCTGGCTTGTTCAAACTCATCATTGGCTTGCGGATAGAGAATCCTCAACTGAAATGGGCAGTTATGTTTTCTGGTATTATTTCCGCCTTTTTGGGGTTCATGGTCTTAAGTAACTTGCCCCAGTCGGCCGCAACAATGCTTGGCGTTTTGCTTGCCGTTGAGCTTTTGTCAAATGGGGTCAGCATGATCGCATTGGCCTTGGCCCGCAAAGATGGTGCCATGACAGACGCATAAAAAACTACTCATCCTAATAAAAATGGGCGCGTCCATTCTGATGCGCCCTTTTTTACGTTCGAACCGAAGTCTCAGTCCCGACGCAAGCGTTCGACAATGCGCCGCCACCCGCCGGGTACCAGAAAGAACGACAATGCAAACCCTGTCGCGAAACCGGCAACATCTGCGATCCAGTCCTGATTGCCGCCAAACAGCAGACCAAAAAGCAGCTGGATGCCGATCAGAAATCCGATCATCGAAAAAGCGCGGGCCTGATTGGCGCCCATCTGCCCCAGACGCGTCCACAAAAGAAAGGTAAACGCCCCTATCAAGCCATAGACACCGGGAAAGGCACCGAACAAAGGCGCAGGGTTGTTCAGCACCAGACCAAAAACCACAGCGCCCGTAATGCCCGACACAAGGAACACAGCCAATGTGGAGACAGCGGAAAACACCTCGCCAACCATTTTGCCAAGCGCGATGAGCATCACTCCCGCAAAAGCCGCATGGGTGAAATTTCCGTGGACAAACATGTAAGTGACAAATCGGATCACATGTTCCAACGGCCACATGTTGTTGACCAGCATCCAGTCAAAAATATCTCCTGAAAAGGCGTACTTTTGCAGCGCCATGATCCGCCAACCAATCGCTTCGGGACCGCCGATCATGCCACGGGCGCCCAGCGCGAACATGGCTTCGATCCCAACAATGACCAAAAACAAGGCCACGACCACGGGAGGTAACGGGTTGATCGGGCTTTGATTGGGTGGATGATCCATGCCTGCGCTCCTTGACGGCGATTTGGGTCATGGGTAAGGCAACGAGACCTATAAATCCAGACGGAGAAATATCATGATCGAGGCGGTCCAAACGTCCTCTCAGTTCACCCAACGCGTCTTTTCGGGGATCCAACCCTCGGGCGGCCTGACCCTTGGCAATTATCTCGGCGCGATGAAGCGCTTTGTGGACATGCAAGGCCAGGACTATGAGACGATTTATTGCATGGTCGATTTGCATGCGATCACTGTCTGGCAAGACCCTGCGAAGCTCCGTCATGCTACCCGCGAGCTTTGCGCTGGTTTCATCGCCGCTGGCATTGATCCAGAACAGTCGATCCTTTTCAACCAGTCGGCCGTTCCGGAACACGCACAATTGGCGTGGATATTCAACTGTGTTGCCCGCATGGGTTGGATGCAGCGCATGACTCAGTTCAAGGACAAAGCAGGCAAGAATGCACAAAACGCCTCCCTTGGCCTGTTTGCATACCCCGCTCTGATGGCCGCCGACATTCTGATCTATCACGCCACACACGTGCCAGTGGGTGAAGACCAGAAACAGCATCTTGAGCTGACCCGCGATATCGCGACCAAGTTCAACCATGATTATGGTGTGGATTTCTTTCCCATCACGGAACCCGTGATTGAAGGCGCTGCAACGCGCGTGATGAGCTTGAGGGACGGATCGAAAAAGATGTCCAAGTCTGATCCCTCGGATGCCAGCCGCATCAACATGACAGATGATGCCGACACAATTGCTAAGAAGATTCGCAAAGCCAAGACTGACCCCGACGCTTTACCTTCTGAAGCCAAAGGCCTGGAAAACCGCCCGGAGGCCCGCAACCTGGTCAACATTTATGCGGCGCTTGCTGACATGTCGGTGGAGGCGGTATTGAAAGACGCGGGCGGCAAGCAGTTTTCTGAGTTTAAGCCGATATTGTCAGAATTAGCCGTCGCAAAACTGGCCCCCATTTCGACCGAAATGGCGCGGCTGACACAAGATGCCGGCGAGATTGACAAAATACTTGATCGCGGCGCGGAACGGGCCCGCGAAGTGGCAGCTCCGATCCTCAAGAAGACCTATGAAATTGTCGGCATGGTCGGCGCCTGATGCCTAACGGAGCCCCAGATTTCGTGGGGCTCCGTTAGGCGCGGTCTGGGGGGCTGCCCACCTGCGCAAAGCGCATTCACCCTGGAGTATTTTTTGAAATTTGAAGTTTGAGCAATTTGTTGGCGCGTTACATAGCCGTCACAAGACCGTCACGAATCTGAATCTTGTCTGCACTAGCCTCTGTGGCGAAACGCATTAGGCTAAGTGCTGCAATTCAGGGAGCCAGAGATGGACCGAGACGAGCTGACTTTTGACGAATATGACGAGCTGATCAATCCGACGAGCCAAGAAACGGACTTTGATCGGATCGTGGAAACCGCCCTTTCGCGCCGTGGATTTCTGGGCGGGGTCATGAGCTTTGGCCTTGGATCGTTTTTGGTTGGCACAACCGCCTTGACCCGCGAGGCGCAGGCCGGTGATCGGTTCGGATTCGAACAAGTTGCCGCCAACACCGAAGACACTATCACCCTACCGGATGGCTTTGAATGGCAGACGGTTGTGCAATGGGGCGATCCGCTGTGGTCGGATGTACCCGAATTTGACGATGCCACCCGAGGCACAGCCGCCAGTCAGGCGCGTGCCTTTGGCGACAACAATGACGGCATGGCGATCTTTACCAAAGACGAACGCACTGTCATGGCGATCAACAACGAATACACCAACCGCAAGATCCTGTGGGGCAACCGACCTGAAGGCGAGCCGGTCGACTCTGATGACATTGAAAAAAGTATGATGGCGCATGGTGTGTCTGTGTTTGAAGTTGCACGGGATGACGCGGGCCAATGGCAGGTGGTGAAAGACAGCGATCTCAATCGCCGTATCACCCCGCGCACAGAAATGGACCTGACCGGGCCGGCAGCGGGCCACGATATGTTGAAAACTGCGGCCGAACCGACCGGTACCAAGACCCTTGGCACCTGGAACAATTGCGGCAATGGCGAAACACCCTGGGGCACGTACCTCACCTGCGAAGAAAACTTTAACGGTTACTTTTCAACCGAAGATGAAGCCCATGAAGTCAGCGCCGAGCTGAAGCGTTACGGCGTGTCTTCCAAAGACTGGGGGTATGGCTGGGCCAGGGTGGATGACCGCTTTGACGTAGCCAAGCATCCCAACGAGCCGAACCGCGCGGGCTATGTGGTTGAGATTGATCCGTTTGATCCAACGTCGACTCCGAAGAAACGCACGGCTTTGGGGCGGTTCAAACATGAAAATGCGGCCGTAGTAATTGCGGCCAACGGCAAGGCTGTTGTTTATCTGGGAGATGATGAACGTGGGGAGTTTCTGTACAAATTTGTCTCGGCAGGCACCTACTCGGCGACAGGTGATAACACTGACCTACTGGAAGCCGGCGATCTGTTCGTGGCTAAGTTTCATGACGATTTGCGGGGCGAATGGTTGGCGCTGACACCAGAGAAAACTGGCATGTCGGAGGCTGAAATCCGAATTCACTCCCGTCAAGCAGCATCACATGTGGGCGCAACCACAATGGATCGCCCGGAATGGGTCGCTGTGAACCCAACCAAGGTTGAATCCTATGTGGCACTAACCAACAACAAGAATCGCGGCAAAAAGCCAAATGCAGGCGGGGATGACACTTCGGTCAATGGGCCCAACCCGCGTGACAGGAATAAATACGGTCAAATCCTGCGTTGGATCCCGGACAATGAAGATCACGCCTCCGCCGAGTTTGACTGGAACCTGTTCGCATTGGCGGGCAATCCTGACGTGCATGATGATGCCTATGCCGGATCGCCAAACATCAATTCGGGCAATATGTTCAACTCGCCCGATGGCATGGCGTTTGATGAAACCGGCCTGTTGTGGATTCAAACCGATGGAAAATACACCAACGAAGGTGACTTTGCCGGGATGGGCAACAACCAGATGCTTTGCGGGGACACTGCCACTGGAGAAATTCGTCGTTTTATGGTGGGCCCGAAAGAGTGCGAAGTGACCGGTGCATGTTGGTCACCAGATCGCCGCACTATGTTCGTTGGAATCCAACACCCCGGTGAAAAAGGCAACTCTCATTTCCCCAGGGGTGGAACCTCAGTACCGCGGTCGGGTGTATTCGCCATCTCTCGCACCGATGGTGGCTTGATCGGCTAGCATCCAAGAAGCTCAAACCGACGCATTTCAGACCCAATTTTCGCACCCCGGTCACCCACATGACCGGGGGTTTTCTTTTTGGATGGACGTTGGCGCAGGGCGAGACTAGCATCCGCCCAAAGCGAGGATGAGGGGAAGAGACCATGGCCGTCAGCAAGAATGTGAAAACCTATTTTGATGGCGCGTGGCATGACAGCGATGTTCCGGTTATGGGGGCTGCGGATCACGGCAGCTGGCTGGGCACCACAGTGTTCGACGGTGCGCGATACTTCGATGGAATGACCCCTGATCTTGAGGCACATCTGGCCCGTGTCAATCGGTCGGCGGCAGCGCTGATGCTGAACCCGACAGTGTCTGTCGAAGACATGCTCGAGATTACGCGCGAAGGCCTGAAACGGTTTCAGCCGGATGAGGCGGTTTATATCCGCCCAATGTACTGGGGCATCGATTCGAACATGGATTACAGCGCCATTGCCCCCACCAAGGATAAAACAGGTTTTGCCATTTGCCTTGAGGCAATTCCAATGGCTAAACCGGACGCCACCACCAGCCTGACCCGAACACGCTTTCGCCGCCCTGTCCTTGAGGATGCAGTTGTGAATGCCAAGGCGGGCTGTCTTTATCCCAACAACGCGCGCATGCTGGTCGAGGCTCGATCAAAGGGGTTTGCCAACGCTTTGGTCGCTGACGCGATGGGCAATGTGGCAGAAACCGCCACAGCCAATGTCTTTATGGTCAAGGACGGAGAGGTGTTCACGCCCATTCCAAACGGCACCTTTCTGGCTGGCATCACCCGTTCACGCCACCTGACCAACATGCGGAGCGACGGTTTGTTGGTGCATGAAAAGGTTCTGTCATTCGAAGACTTTGCGGGCGCCGACGAGGTATTCCTGTCAGGCAACATGGCAAAGGTGACACCGGTGACATCCTTTGACGACCGTCAATATCAGGTTGGTCCTGTCACCCGTCACGTGCGTGAAATGTACTGGGACTGGGCATCATCGAATTAATCATAGGCAAAGATTCATCTATTGCCCTGATGCTCTCTTACGGCCATGCTCTAACCTGAATGGAGATCTGATATGCGTAAGTTTCTTGTCGTACTGGATGACAGCCGTGAATGCCTGAATGCGATGCGTTTTGCCGCAATGCGCGCGGCGCATACTCAAGGCGGTGTGCAGATTTTATCGGTCATTCCTCCAGATGAATTCAACCATTGGATTGGCGTCGGTGACATCATGCGGGAAGAAGCCCGCGAACGGATCAACGCGCATTTCGAAGTATTCGCCAAATGGATGCGTGACAAACAAGGGGTCGACCCCGAGCTTGTGATCCGGGAGGGCGAAGTCGTTCGGGAAATCCTTGATCAGATCAGCGAAGACAAAGACGTCGGAGTGCTGGTTCTGGGCGCTGGGGACGACAAAAAGGGGCCGGGTCCGCTGGTTACGCAAATGTCGCGCAATTCAGGCAACCTGCCGATTCCAGTGACCATTGTTCCTGGCGATTTGTCAAAAGAACGGCTGGAAGCAATTACCTGACATGCTTCGCCAAACCATTCTAAGTGCACTTTGCGCGATTGGCTTGTCGACCGCAGCAAAAGCCGAAGCCTACTTGGATTTCACCTGTATACGGGGCAATTCCGAAACCTGTTTTGTTTTGCTGGAAGGCACCATCGACAAGGGTCTCACGGAACGGTTTGAAAAATTTGTCGAAGACGAAGGTGTCGAGGGTAACCGCCTGATCATCAATAGCCCCGGCGGGAATCTGGCCGAAGCTCTGAAATTTGGCCGGTTGTTACGAGACTGGGAATGGAACACACGCGTCGGCAGTAGCGAAGGTATGTTCCGCAATTCCGATGGTTCCTTGGACTTGCACGGTTTGGAAGACTACCCTCCAGGCGGGCGCTGTGAAAGTGCTTGTGCTTATGTGTTTATGGGCGGTGTAAACCGGGTCATGCATTCTGATAGCCTGATTGGGTTTCACCGCTTCAAGGCCGCGGGGCAAACTATTGACGGAGAATCGGCCCAAGCCATTTCGGGACAGTTGATTTCCTATATTCTCGAGATGGGCGTAGACGCACGAGTATTTGTGGTGGCCAGCGCAGAGAATAGCCAAAGCATGTATCACGTCGATGCAGAACAAGCCCGCGAATATGATCTTGTGACACCTCCGGGCTACGCGCCTTTTATCCTCAAGCCTTACCGGGACGGGATTATTGCGTCCTCGGAACGCACCGATTCAATCAGAATGTATGATCTTGCGGATCAGATTTCTGCGTTCTGCAAGGGCGGCACGCCGGGTCTTTTGGTGCGTTCCAAGGAACACGGACTAACAGGTGACGAAAAAGCCAGCCTTTGGGCCATGGTCGATGAGCAAGAGTTCGAATACCCCGCATCCTCAGTCAAACTGATCGTTTCAGATGAAGCAGCCTTCATCTCGGCCACGATTGATGATGCAATGGCAAACGCCATGCTTGAAGGGCAAGAGTTGTTCACAGCTTTTGGCTTTGCCAATTACGCTGGTGGGGAATATTCGGTGAATTTGATCCTATCCGATATGGACAGGCAAATGCTCGCCGCTGCATTTCGTTATTGTATTGGCTAAGGCAGTTTAGAACTGTTCCAAACCTTGACACCGCGCAGCAAGAAGCGCATATCCATTCCTGACAAGAAAGGTCTGCCAATGTTCATCCAAACTGAATCGACTCCGAACCCAGCAACGCTGAAATTTCTGCCCGGGCAGACCGTTTTGGAAATGGGCACTGCAGACTTCCCGACCGCGACAGGCTCAGACGCCTCTCCTCTGGCGGCGCGCATTTTTGCGGTCAAAGGTGTGAGCGGTGTATTCTTTGGCAATGATTTTGTCACAGTCACCAAAGCGGATGATATCGAATGGGACCATGTGAAACCCGCCATTCTGGGCGCCATTATGGAGCATTTCCAATCGGGTCAGCCAGTGATGGCTGGCGAGGCCGCCGCGCCTTCGGGCCACGCAGAGCACGACGGACCGGACGGTGAAATTGTTGGACAAATCAAAGAATTGCTCGACACACGGGTGCGCCCGGCCGTTGCGCAGGATGGCGGCGACATTACGTTCCACGGATTTGATCGCGGCGTTGTCTATCTGCACATGCAGGGCGCCTGCGCGGGCTGCCCGTCATCAACGTTGACCTTAAAAATGGGCATCGAGAACCTTCTGCGCCACTACATTCCCGAAGTGACCGAGGTGCGCCCCGTTGCCGTCTGAACCTTTGGTTCTGGGATTTGACACATCGGCCGCGCATTGTGCGGCCGCTTTGCTATGCGGCGATCAGATACTGGCTTCCCATGCTCTGGATATGGGCCGGGGACAGGCCGAGCATTTGATGCCGTTACTGGAAAAAACCTTGTCTGATGCTGGCCACCTCTGGGGCGACCTTGATGCGATCGCGGTGGGCGTCGGGCCCGGCAATTTTACGGGCATTCGCATTTCTGTATCTGCGGCGCGAGGGCTGGCGCTCGCTTTGGAGATCCCTGCCATTGGCGTGTCGACTTTTGACGCCACTTCTTTTGGTCAGGCAGGTTCTCATGTTTCTACCGTGCCCGCCCCGCGCGATCAGGTCTATGCTTGTGAACCCGGCGGCACCCCAAGGTTGGAAGTCGCGCCTTTGACACCTGAGGTGACCGTTCTGACCCCACCCGCCGCGCCCCAGCTGGTCGCGAATATCGCGCGTGTGGCCCAAGACCGAATGGATACCTCTGACCGGCCTGCCCCGCTGTACATCAAAGCCGCAGATGCGGCTCCACCTCGCGATCCGGCCCCGACTATTTTGCCATGACACCCGAAGATCTCGCAGCACTCTATCAATCTGCCTTTGCCGATAGCCGGGGTTGGTCGGCACAGGAGTTTACCGAGTTACTGGCCTCGCCTTTCTGCTTTGTCGTCGGGGGGGAAAATGGCTTTGCCATTGGTCGCGTGATTGCGGATGAAGCCGAATTGTTGACCATCGCAACACACCCACCTCAACAACGCACCGGATTTGGTCGGCAAAGTCTGTTGGCTTTTCAAACCCACGCAGCCGCACGTGGCGCGACCACGGTTTTTTTGGAAGTCGCTGCTGACAACACGCGGGCAATTGCTCTTTATGAGTCGGAAGGCTGGGCACAGACGGCCTTGCGCAAGAGATATTACGCTCGCTCAGGCGGCATTTTCGTCGATGCGCTCATCCTGACACGGTCACTTCCCTGACGTCAGCATAGGAATCCTTGGAATCCTGACCAAATCGTCAATACTCCCTTGACCCTTGCGGGTCTCTGCGGCCTTAATCGCAGATGATCTGACTGGATCAATGAGTCCAACGGGCCGGAACAAAACTAAAAATGGCCCGAATAACACTTGGGAGAGATACATGACCCTGATGAAAAAATTCCTCGGTGCAGCTGCTGCCGCGGCCTTGACCGCTGGTGCTTCGCTTGCTGAACCGGCCCTGATTTTCGACCTTGGCGGCAAGTTCGACAAATCTTTTAACGAGGCAGCCTTTCGTGGCGCGCAACGTTGGGCAGATGAAACCGGCGGCAAATTTCTGGAAATCGAACTGCAATCCGAAGCCCAGCGCGAGCAAGCCTTGCGTCGCTTTGCCGAGGCTGGTGCCAATCCGGTGATCACTACTGGTTTTGCCTTTGCAACCCCGGTTGAATCTGTGGCTGGTGACTATCCTGATACCAAATTTGTCAACATTGATGGCTGGATGCCCGAAGTGCCTGCGAACGTGCAACTGATCGGCTTCCAAGAGCACCAGGGCTCGTATCTGGTTGGCATGCTGGCAGCGATGTCCTCCAAAACCGGTACTGTCGGCTTTATCGGCGGTATGGACATCCCGCTGATCCGTCACTTTGGCTGCGGATATGCCCAAGGTGCTAAGGCCGTGAACCCAGACATCAAGATTGTCGCCAACATGACCGGCACCACCCCTGCAGCATGGAACGACCCAGTTAAGGGCTCTGAGTTGACCAAAGCTCAGATCAGCCAAGGCGCAGACATTGTCTATGCAGCGGCTGGCGGCACGGGCGTGGGTGTTCTGCAAACCGCTGCCGACGAAGGCATCCTGTCAATCGGCGTAGACAGCAACCAGAACCACCTGCATTCGGGCAAGGTTCTGACCTCGATGACAAAGCGCGTGGACGTGGCTGTTTATAACTCCATGATGGCCGGTGCTGAGATGGAAACCGGTGGTTTCACAACGCTTGGCCTTGCCGAAGAAGGTGTTGGCTGGGCTCTGGACGAGCACAACGCGCCGTTGATCTCGGACGATATGAAAGCCGCCGTGGAAGACGCGCGCGCTAAGATCATTAGCGGTGATCTTGAAGTTGTGGCTTACTATACCAACGACAGCTGTCCTGCGTACGACTTCTAAGCCAGCAAGAGAACAAGCAAAGGGCCGGACCACCGCGGTGCGGCCCTTTTTGCAAAAGGAATACGATGTCACACGCGATTGAGAGTTTTTTTGCGGCCTGGGGCGAATCCAATCCGGATATCCGCGAGACGGTCTTGCGCGCCAGCCTGTCCGATAAAGTGTCTTACGCCGATCCTCGCACCTCCGGGATCATCCCCAGTGTTGACGAGCTTGTCGAATATGTCGGGATGTACACGCAAATGGCACCCGGTGCGACAGCACGACTGGCAGGCCTCTCAGAAACACAAAACAGCTTTCGCGCCACCGTTGAATTCCGTCTTGCGGACGGGAGAACGCAGCTTGGCCAATATTTCATTGAAACTGACGACCAATCCCACCTTTGTCGCATGGTCGGATTTGTCGGTCTGGGAGAGCCTGAATGACCGCCCCTGCAATTGAACTCAAAGGCATCTCCAAAGCCTTCGGCCCCGTTCAGGCCAACAAAGATATCTCGATCTCCGTGCAGCCAGGAACAATTCACGGCATTATTGGCGAAAATGGTGCGGGAAAGTCGACACTGATGTCGATCCTTTATGGCTTCTACAAAGCCGACAAAGGCGAGATATTCATCAAAGGCGACAAAACCCAAATTCCGGATAGCCAGGCTGCCATCGCGGCGGGCATCGGTATGGTGTTCCAACACTTTAAACTGGTCGAAAACTTTACCGTTCTGGAAAACATCATTCTTGGCGCCGAAGAAGGTCGCCTGCTGCGCCCATCCTTGGCTAAGGCGCGCAGAACTTTGTCGCATCTGGCAGAAGAATACGAATTGAATGTCGATCCCGATGCGCTGATCGAAAACCTAAGCGTCGGACATCAACAACGTGTAGAAATCCTCAAGGCGCTTTACCGTCAGGCTGACATTCTGATTTTGGACGAGCCGACGGGTGTCCTCACGCCTGCCGAAGCCGATCAACTGTTTCGAATTCTGGATCGCCTGCGTGAAGAAGGTAAAACGATTGTCCTTATCACCCACAAGCTGCGTGAGATCATGGAGATCACCGACACGGTAAGCGTGATGCGTCGTGGCGAAATGACGGCGACCGTAAAAACATCTGAAACCAGCCCTGAACACCTGGCGGAGTTGATGGTGGGTCGCAAAGTTCTGCTGCGAGTCGACAAAAAGTCCGCCTCACCGGGCGATGTGGTTCTGGAAGTTGAAGGGCTTCGCGTGATCGATGACAAAGGTGTTCTGCGCGTGAAAGGTATCGACCTTACTGTGCGCGCCGGGGAAATCCTCGGCATTGCTGGCGTGGCCGGAAATGGACAGTCTGAACTGCTCGAGGTGTTGGGCGGGTTTGCAGATGGCAAAGGCAACATTCGCATCAACGGTGAAGAGCTTGATCTCACTGGCAAGTACAGCGATGGCCAATCACGGCGCGCCCGTGGCATTGCCCATGTCCCCGAGGACCGCCAACGCGAAGGCCTGATTATGGAATACACCGCGTGGGAAAACACCATTTTCGGGTATCACCTCGATCCGACTTATCAAAAGGGCATCCTGATGGATAATGTCGGCATACAGGCCGAAGCACAGGCCAAAATGGAGCGGTTTGACGTACGCCCACCTCACCCCAAACTGGCTGCCAAAAACTTTTCTGGCGGAAACCAGCAGAAAATTGTCCTGGCCCGTGAAATTGAACGCAACCCGGATCTGTTGCTGATTGGTCAACCCACCCGGGGTGTCGACATTGGCGCGATCGAGTTCATTCACCAACAGATCATCAGCCTGCGCGATCAAGGCAAGGCGATCTTGCTGGTCAGCGTTGAGTTGGAAGAAATCCTATCCCTCAGCGACCGTATTGCGGTCATGTTTGATGGGCACATCATGGGCGAACGCATGCCGGACCAAACAGATGAGAAAGAATTGGGCCTTCTGATGGCAGGTGTCACCCAAGAACCGGCGGCCGCAGATTACAAAGTTGTGGACCAGCAATTCGCTTTGCAGGACCAAGAGTTGGGGGGAGCATAAAATGGAAAAGATGCCACATTGGGCTGACATTGTCCTGATCCCTCTTATCTCACTGATCCTTGCAGCAATGCTGTCAGCCTTGGTGATCCTTGCGATTGGCGAAAGCCCGGTTGACGCCTTTAACCTTATGGTTCAGGGCGCGCTGATGCGCTCGGCGGGCTGGGGTTATACGCTTTATTACGCCACTAACTTTATGTTTACCGGCCTTGCTGTCGCGGTCGCATTTCATGCCCGTATGTTCAATATCGGCGGTGAAGGCCAGGCGATGCTGGGTGGTTTGGGTGTGGCTTATGTTTGCCTTTTCATTCCATGGCCGCATTGGTCATTGGCGCTGATCGGGGCCAGCCTTGGGGCCGCCATGTTTGGCGCACTTTGGGCCGTAATTCCGGCCTATCTTCAGGCCAAGCGCGGCAGCCACATTGTTATCACCACGATCATGTTCAATTTTATCGCAGCGGCCTTGCTGAACTATTTCCTTGTTAACGTTCTGCGCCCGCCACGTTCGATGGATCCCGCCACAGCCACCTTCCCCGAGGCGACACATCTGCCGTCGTTCCGCGATATGTTCTCAACCGCTGAGACAATTATGTTTCGCGGTGCGCCCGCCAACGTAACGTTCTTCATAGCTGTTGCGGCCTGTGTGCTGGTCTGGTTCTTGATCTGGCGCACCAAACTTGGCTACGAAATTCGCGCCTTCGGGCACTCCGAAACCGCCGCAAAATATGCCGGCATCTCGCCCGTGAAAATCACAGTTATTTCTATGGTGATCTCGGGTGCACTTGCGGGCATGATGTCGATCAACACCACAATGGGCGAAAGCGAACGATTGGTTTTGAACTCGACCGAAGGCGCCGGGTTTATCGGCATCGCGGTCGCCCTGATGGGTCGCAGCCATCCGTTTGGCGTGTTTCTTGCCGCGATCCTGTTTGGGTTTCTTTATCAGGGTGGTGCGGAACTGGCCCTTTGGACCAATATCCCACGCGAACTGATTGTGGTTATTCAGGCTTTGGTGATTTTGTTTACGGGCGCTTTGGACAACATGGTCCGCATGCCGCTTGAAAAGATATTCCTCGCATTTCGCAAGGGAGACGCCTGATGGATTTTCTGACCCTTCTGCAATTGCTGGACACCACGGTTCGTCTGGCCACTCCCTTGTTGCTGGCCTGTCTGGCAGGACTCTATTCGGAACGCGCAGGCATTTTTGACATCGGTCTTGAAGGTAAAATGCTGGCAGCAGCGTTCTTTTCGGCCGCGTTTGCCTATAGCACCGGATCGGTCTGGCTTGGCCTTCTTGCCGGAATTGGCGTGTCCTTGGTTCTTTCGGGCATCCACGGTCTTGCGTCGATCACCTTCCGAGGCAACCAGTTGATTTCGGGATTGGCGATCACCATGCTTGCAGGCGGCATGACGGTTCTGATCGCGCAGGATTGGTTCAAACAAGGTGGGCGCACACCGCAATTGGAAGGGGCGGCGCGGTTCGAACCGATCACTCTGCCCTTTGCCGAGACACTTCGCGAGGTGCCGTTTATCGGCCCGCTATATTACGAATTGATCTCTGGCCATCCGATCCTTGTCTATATTGCCTTTGCGTTGGTTCCTCTGACGTGGTGGATCTTGTTCCGCACACGATTCGGTCTGAGATTACGTGCCGTTGGAGAAAACCCAGCCTCGGTGGATACAGCCGGTGTTTCGGTTGTGGCCCTGCGCTATTCGGCCGTGATGATCTGTGGCGTACTCTGTGGCCTTGCGGGGGCCTATCTGGCGACCGCCCTGCAAGCGGGCTTTGTCAAAGACATGACGGCTGGGCGCGGGTACATCGCATTGGCGGCTCTGATCTTTGCCAAATGGCGGCCGTGGTACGCGCTGTGGGCGACATTGCTGTTTGGATTATTCCAGGCTCTCGAACTGCGACCAGACCTGATTCAACAGGTCATTGGCGTCAAAGTGCAGGTCCAATTGCTAGGCGCATTGCCCTACATTTTAACCGTCGTGATTCTGGCAGGCTTCGTCGGTAAGGCAATTCCACCTCGGGCAGGTGGCGAGCCTTACGTAAAAGAACGCTAATCTAAGTCCAAAATTTGGTTTTTAACCTGTCCAAGCCGCTTGGGCAGGTTGCCATGCTGCACTGCGACACGCTAACAGTGGTTATGCAGATATACTTACCGATAGCCGAAGTCTCAGTAAACGCGTTCCTGTTGTTAGGGTTGGGCGGTATCGTCGGGATTCTGTCGGGCATGTTTGGTGTCGGCGGCGGGTTTTTGATGACACCGCTTTTGTTTTTTATCGGTATCCCCCCGGCTGTTGCTGTGGCGACCGAAGCCAACCAAATCGTTGCCTCCAGTTTCTCAGGCGTCCTTGCGCATTTCAGGCGAAGGTCTGTTGATCTTAAAATGGGCGTGGTTCTGCTGATCGGCGGGCTTGTTGGGGCTGCACTTGGGGTGATGTTATTCAACTACCTCAAGTCGATGGGTCAGGTCGATCTGCTGGTCAAACTTTGCTACGTTGTATTTCTTGGCATTATCGGTGGATTGATGTTCATCGAAAGCCTGAATGCGATCCGCAAATCGCGCAAGAACTCAGGCCCGGTTAAGCGCAAGAAACATAACTGGATTCACGGCCTGCCCTTCAAAATGCGTTTTCGTGTGTCTGGCCTCTATATCTCAGTGATTCCGCCCCTTATCGTTGGCCTTTGTGTTGGTGTGTTAGCGGCAATCATGGGCGTTGGTGGTGGGTTCATCATGGTGCCCGCGATGATTTACCTCTTGGGCATGCCAACCAAAGTCGTCGTCGGAACCTCGCTGTTTCAGATCATTTTTGTCACCGCCTTCACGACCCTTCTACACGCCACCACCAACTATACTGTGGACATGGCCCTGGCAGTTTTGTTGTTGATCGGTGGTGTCGTCGGCGCCCAGATCGGCACCCGTATCGGCACCAAACTAAAGGCAGAACAACTGCGCATTCTTCTGGCCATGATGGTGTTGACGGTGTGTGGAAAGCTGGCCTTTGATTTGCTGGTGATGCCATCTGAGCTGTATTCTTTGGGCGCGAGCGGGGGGCACTGATATGTTCATCCGTTTAATCACCCTCTTTTCGCTCCTGTCGTTACCCTTGGCCGCTGAAGAAGTTGTCCTGGGCATGAGCCAGGATCGGGTCGCGATCACCGCCAATTTTGACGGCTCTGAAATTCTGCTGTTTGGCGCGGTCAAACGCGAGAGCGCCATTCAAGATGACCCGCCTTTGGAGGTTGTGATTGCGGTTGCCGGCCCATCTCACCCGGTCAGCGTGCGCTATAAGGAAAAAAAATTCGGCATCTGGATCAACACGGAAAATGTGGAAGTGGACGCGGCACCCAGTTTTTATGCGGTCGCGACAAGCAAACCTTTTGACGAAGTCATGAACCACGTCGAAGATTTGCGGTACAAAGTGTCCATTCCTCGGATGATCCGATCTGTCGGCGCCCCAATGGACGTTCAGGACGCACAGCGTTTTCCGGATGCGGTCATGCGCATCCGAGAAGCCAACGGATCGTATCAGCTTCGTGAAAACTCGGTGATTGTGGATCAGCAAACTCTGTTTCGCACGTCCATCACGATGCCCGCGAACCTGACCGAAGGGGACTACGTGACGCGTATTTTCCTGACACGCGGCGGCGAGGTGGTCTCCCAGTTTGAAACCACGATCGACGTGCGCAAAGTGGGCCTGGAACGCTGGCTGTTTAACCTGTCACGTGAACAACCGCTGTATTACGGCCTTTTGTCTTTGGCGATTGCCATTGCGGCAGGCTGGGGTGCATCAGCGGCCTTCCGGATGCTGCGCCAGGGCTAAGCAACAGGGCGAGATGCAATTTGCGAAATGGTAAGGCAGAGCGTCTCGAAAGCTCTGCTACCCACGCCCAATGTATGGCATCTTGGTGGCCATCACAGTCATGAACTGGACATTTGCGGACGGCGGCATACTCGCCATATGCACAACGGACTCTGCCGCATTTTTTACATTCATCGTTGGCATAAGTTCGGCGCTGGGATCAGCTGCCAATATGCGGGCGTTCAGATCTTCAACCATTTCGGTGCGGGCATTTCCGATATCAATCTGACCGCACGCAATATCAAAAGGACGACCGTCCAGTGAAAGGGTTCGGGTCAGCCCGGTAATCGCATGTTTGCTTGTCGTGTAAGAAACTGATCCAGGGCGTGGATTATGCGCAGATAATGACCCGTTATTGATGATCCGCCCACCTTGCGGCGACTGTTTGCGCATATGCCCAAACGCGAGACGCGCGCAGATGAACATGCCCCTGATATTGACGTTCATCACATGTTCAAAATCCTCAAGTGCAATCTCGTCAATTGGGCCAGCCACCCCAAACAACCCGGCATTATTGAACAACACATCTAATCGGCCAGCTTGGCCCACAAACTCGGAAAAGACCTCTTCCATACGTGCCGCATCCGTCACGTCACCGGCAAGTACGACCGCATTTTCATGGCTTTCAGCCAGTTTGTGTAGCTTTTCAGCCCGTCGCGCCACCAAACCAACCCGCCAGCCGGCCGCCAGAAATTCCCGCGCTGTTGCCTCGCCAATGCCCGAGCTAGCGCCGGTGATCAGGACCGATTTCATGTTGTTTCCTCTTCAAGCTTCAGCGGTGCAGGCGCCACACGCAAGTCATCTACGCGGAGCGGCCCCGTTGGGCGCGATAGCCGGTTTCTAACCACCCATATCAGACGCTCCTGAGCTCGGGTGATCGCAACATAGGCCAACCGCTTCCACAGTGGCTGTCCGGCTTCCACGCGGCCCATTTTGGCTGCTACGTATAGATCCGGTGCGAAAACCTGAACATTCTCCCATTGCGAGCCTTGCGCCTTGTGTATCGTAACGGCTGATCCATGCAGGAACGTAGCCCCCATACGCGCAGCGAACGGGATAAACGGCTCTTCCTCGTCGGGTATCTCGATCTTCACGATGGACGCGGCCGACACTTGTGGATCTTCTGCACCAATCACGTGCAAACGGGAAAATCCGGGTTTTCGACCCGGCCCCAGATAAATTACCTGAGCGCCCTTGATCAGCCCGCGCGCCTCAAGATCAAGCCGTTTCTTGCGATGCTTTGAGGGCAATTCCAGCCCATCACAGATCAACGGCTCCCCCTCAAGCAGCATATCTTCAGGCGCGCCATGCACAGATCGAAACGCGTTGATCAGTCGTATGCGGGTCGCATTACGCCACACCAGAACCGGTGAGCGTGCCATCAGATCAACTTCAACCCTTTGTCCCCAAACCACACGCTCATCTTTGCGGGCTGTTTCTTCGATCAGTGTCTCAAAGTCGTGGAACTCAAGCGCCGGGTCTGCCAGCGCATGTGCCAGATCCAGGATTGGATTGTCGGCGTCCTGTCGGTGAATGCGTTGAAGTTCAAATTTGGCCGGCGCAGGCAGACGTTCAAAAACCATTGACCCAGACTGGTTCACCGGAGCCAGCTGTGCCGGATCGCCAAACAACAACAGTGTTGGAAAGATTTCTTTGAGGTCTTCGAACTGCTTCTCGTCCAGCATCGACGCTTCATCGACGAGACCAATGTCCAGAGGTTCATCCCGGCGTTTCCAACCAGTGATAAAGTCTGATCCGCGAAGTCCGGCGGATGCCAGCGCACCCGGAATCGATTTGTGGGTTTGGTAAAAGGCCATAGCACGATCCAAAGCCTCAATGGTCAGACCTTCAATCTCAGGACGTTCGCCGTTGCCCTGCAACCATTCTGCGATGCGTTCATACTCTGGGTCATAGACTGGCGTATAGATTATTCGATGAATCGTCGTTGCGGGGACGCCGCGCATTCTCAGAACACTTGCCGCCTTGTTCGTTGGCGCAAGAATAGCCAACGTGCGCCGGTCTTTGCGTCGCTTGCCTTCATAGTCGCCCGAGACGATATCAACCCCGGCCGCCTCCAACTCTTTCACCAGTTCGGCCAGCAGCAGTGTCTTGCCTGACCCAGCCTTGCCGATCACCGCTGCAACCGAAGATTTCCCATCGCGCGGCGGCGTTAACAGGCTGTCTTCAAGGTCGACACCTGCGCTTCGCAGCATCTCAGAAATGCTGTCAAATGCTTCGGCCTGATCGTGGGAAAGAGTTAGCGCGTTGTCCATGAGGCGACCCTACAGTCGCCCCGAAACAAGCGCCAGTTCTCAAAGTGAAAATCAGGCGATACGCTGCGCCGGTTGATCGGTGGTCACCAAGTCACCAAAGGCCAGGTTAAACCAACGTCGCGACGTTTCAGGCGGTATGCCAGCCTTTTCGGCCACGGACAGACGCGCCTGTTCAGTGAAACTCCACAGACCAACGCTAATCTGATCACGACCAGTTCCCATGGCACCCAGCACCTCAGGAGATGAGCCAATCATGCGATAGATGCGCACCATGCGCGCGTCAAACACGCCCACATAGTGTTCCACACCAAATCCGCTCATGACCTCCCCTCCCGCCAGCATCAGTGCGGCAGCGGTGCGCGGTTCGGCAGTTCGGGACAAACAAAAACGTGTGCACTCCCAGATCAGAGGGCTTGAAATGCGTACCCCGTCCGTCAGATTTAGGAAGTGGTCATTAACCATACAAGGACCAGTTGTCGGCAATAGTCGCATCGACCCTCCGTGCGTTCCATCAGGTTTCTCCCAGATCACGTACAACGGGTTGAGCCCGTCATATTCGTCGAGTTCTTCCCCCTTGTCATCAATGTCGACTTCCCAGCCAAGGCGGGCTTTGAACTGGTCCGCGCGGTCCTGAAACATCGTGCGTTTCAGTCTGGGAAAATCATTAAGATCGTTAGCATAAACATAGCGGATCATCGTTACATCCCTCCCTTTCGATATAGAAAAGAGCTAACGGGACAGGGTTAACGACGTCCTAACGCGCGCCAAAAAATTAACCAATTCAGACAATGATCAAACCACGGCTAAGCGCGCGAGCCACCGCATGAGTGGTATTGAGAGCGCCCAGTTTTGAGCGGGCTGATTCAATATAGACCCTCAGCGTGTGCTCGGAAATTGTAAGTGCCTCGGCCACTTGCGCGCGACTGTACCCCATCGCGATCAGAGTCAGGGCGTCAATTTCGCGAGGCGACAGATTTCGCGATTTTTCCGGTTTTCGACCCGGTTCAAGTTCCAGAGCTTTTTGATTGAACTCATGCGCGATCAGGATCAGGTCGCGCCGATTCGACTCAGTAAACCGTTCCCACTCCATGTCGCCGCAATGATGACTGGCCGTGAACAGAGCGAACTGTCCGTTGGGTCCACGGATCGGCACCGAAAATCCCTGGTTTCCAATTCCATGTGCAATTGCATCTGCCTGAAAGCTGCGGGCCGGTTTGGAAGACCAATCGAGCCGCTTCCAGTCGACAGGGTGAAATCGTTGGTAACAGCCGACAATGACCGGATCGACCCGCAGATAATCCTGATCCAGATATCGCTGAACCCAATCACTCGGATAGGTCCCACAGCCATATTGATCACCAGCAGAGTTAACCCAGTGATAGACAAGGTGATCGACGCGAAAATGTTTTCTCAGGGCGACGATAGACTCTTGCAAATCTTCAAGCCCGAGTGCTTGCCCGAGTGCTTCGAGAATGAGTTCTCGGCGATGCATCATCCCCATTTACCACCAACCCTGCCATATCGGATGCCAAAACAATCTCAGAGGCCGCGAATAACCGGGTTTCATCCAGCTGTTCGGCGAGTGCGTTCAGATCATTCGCCTGAGCGAAGGCTTCCAAATCTGCGAGAACGTCAAGTATCCATTCGTGCTTCATCTTTTATTCTCGGGCTGAGTGGTTAACGAAAAGTTAACATAAGGATACCACGAGGATAGTCCGCTCATAAATTCACCGCTTTGCACTCCCCCAAAATAGCGAGGCCTGAATTTGCAAGTTGTTGTTTTGCAATAAAGACCCCACCTCAAACGCAAATCACCCGCGAGTCCGGCAAGGGAATCGCGGGTGATTCGGGCATTAACCCTTTTGGCAATATTAACGCATTGGATCGGCTACTTCCCGGCTTCCAGTACGTCTTCCAAAGTGCGCAAACCGGTTTTCGGAGCTTGCACCAACACGGCCATATTGCCCGGCTTGTGTTCGTTCTTCAGCATCTTCATATGTGCCGCAGGAATCTCATCCCACTCAAAGACTTCTGACATGCAGGGATCCAAGCGGCGGTCAACCATCAGGCGGTTGGCAGAGGCAGCTTGCTTGAGGTTGGCAAAGTGCGAGCCCTGCAGACGCTTTTGGTGCATCCACATGTAGCGCACGTCAAATGTGGTGTTGAACCCAGAAGTACCGGCGCAAATCACAACGATCCCACCTTTTTTTACAACCAGTGTTGAAACCGGGAAAGTGGCTTCTCCGGGGTGCTCAAACACCATGTCGACGCTGACGCCTTTGCCGGTGATTTCCCAGATTGCCTTGCCGAACTTGCGCGCTTCTTTCAGCCACTCATTGTATTCGGGGCTGTTCACAATCGGAAGCTGGCCCCAGCATTTGAAATCTTTGCGATTGATGACACCCTTGGCGCCCTGATCCATAACAAACTGGCGCTTGCTTTCATCGGAAATCACGCCGATTGCATTTGCGCCGGCAGTGTTGGCCAATTGGATCGCATAAGAGCCCAGACCACCTGACGCCCCCCAGACCAGAACGTTTTGGCCAGGTTTCAGCTCATGTGGGTGGTGACCAAACAACATGCGATAAGCCGTGGCCAATGTCAGCGTATAACAGGCGGACTCTTCCCAAGTCAGGTGCTTGGGACGTGGCATCAATTGCTGCGCCTGAACGCGCGTGAACTGCGAAAACGACCCATCGCCAGTTTCATAGCCCCAGATCCGCTGAGTGGGCGAGAACATCGGGTCGCCCCCATTACATTCTTCGTCGTCACCGTCATCCTGGTTACAGTGGATCACGACCTCGTCGCCCACTTTCCAGTTGTTGACTTTGTCACCCACGGCCCAAACGATGCCCGCAGCATCAGAACCGGCGATGTGGTAGTCTTGCTTGTGAACGTCAAACGGTGAAATCGGCTGACCCAGGCCGGCCCAGACACCATTATAGTTCACGCCCGCAGCCATCACGAGAACAAGCACCTCGTGGCTATCGACCTGCCAGGTATCGACAACTTCGACCTGAAAAGATTTGTCAGGTTCACCATGACGATCACGACGGATCGCCCAAGAATACATTTTCTTAGGTACATAGCCCATCGGGGGCATTTCGCCGACCTCGTAAAGATCCTTTTCGGGGGCTTCGTAGGCGGCAATCCCGCTGTCGGTGTCCAGAGCCATTTTTGTCTCCTGATGTTGAACTTGTGCCGCGATGCAGAATCGCGGTTTCTGAAATTGAAATATCCACGGCTTTGAAATATTGCAACTGCAAACCGGAGTATTTTGTAACTTTATGACCGAGCAGTTGCAGAAAATCTTGCTGCAACTGCAAATCTACTTGAGCAGATGCCGGATGGAATTGGCGTAAAATGCCAAGGCTTCGGTCTGCTCGGGGTTAGGTGCGAAGCAGCCGTTCTTTTTGATAATCATCCGCCGCTCAATCAGCATACGTAACCCGACTTCTGTGGCGTAACTCAGATCATCACGCGGCAGGTGAATATGCGCATCGTTCAATTTGACCACCCAACCGGCAAATCGGGCTTCGACAGCCGCGCGTGAAATTGGGGTCTCGGCATCTTCGATAATCGACGCGACCATGGGCACAGGCAACACCGGAACAACGTCTTCGATCCGATGCTTAAGTTCACGTGCGAGGTCTTCGGTCATGTCGATGTGAGTGGATTTGTTGAACTCTGCCAGAGACAGCGGGTGACCAAAGCTGACGGCCGCATAGCCAAACTTGTGGTAGCGGCCGCGAATCCGCAACCAGATGTGCTTTAGAAAGAACCCCGCGATCACGCTGATCTTGGCGCGAAATCCTTTTCCGCCCCGCCCCAAAGCTTCTAGCAGGATACGGTCTTCCAACACACGGTCGTAGTTCAACGCCACCGGCACAAACACCACATCGCGCACATCTGGGTTAAAACCGTCGGTGATATACTTCAGCAACCCCAGCTTTGGCTCGCGGGGGGCCCCATCCAGCGACAACCCGCCTTCGGGAAACATTGCCTGTGTCACACCTCCGTCTGTGGCCAGCCGCACATACCGCGCCAAAACCTTACGATAGAGCGCATTACGCGATGTTCGACGGATGAAGTATGCGCCCATTGCCTTGATCAATCGCGACAATGGCCAGACCCGCGCCCATTCCCCCACAGCATAGGCCAAGGCCGAACGCTCGGCGGCCAGATACGTCACCAGCACATAGTCCATGTTGGACCTGTGGTTCATCACGAACACGACTGTTGAATCCTTAGGGATATTCTGCAGGCCGATTTCGTCGAAATAGGCCAGACGCACCCGGTACAATGACTGACTTATGAAACGTGCCAATCGAATTGCGATCCCAAAATAGGCCGAAGCGCTGAACGACGGTACAATTTCGCGGGCGTAGCGTTTGGCCTCTTCAAAGGCGACGTTCTCAGGAATGCCCTGCTTGCGGGCGTGCTCTACAATCGCCTGTGTTACGTCAGGGTGGTACATCAGACGCTGGATCATATCGTGTCGCCGCGCGAGCTTGAATGGCTCAATGGGCCGCTCGAGCCTTTGATTCAATCGCGAAACGGCCCGTTCCATCCGGCGGCGAAAAAACCACCGCACAGACGGGAACAATAAGTGGCTGGCCGCTGTGACTGCGGCAAACAGCAGAATCAGCACAAAAAGCCAAATAGGAAGTTCGACTGTCGATGTCATCCCCGGACCCTTACAGGACGACGCCTGCGGGTAAATGAAAAAATGAACGTTTTTGTTGCTCTTATTGTAATTCCCGGACCATACCCAATGCTGTTTGCAATTCCAGATGGATTATCTGGTATGCGGCAATGCTGCATTCTGTGCATGCAAAAGGAATTTGCCGCGATGCAGCGAATTGACTTGTGCATGATATTTCGAATATCTACGCTCTGACGCAACAAAGTTACCGCACCGATTCAAGAGGACGCCCCATGTCGCAGCCGCAGAAAGACCGCCCCTGGCTGATCCGAACCTATGCCGGACACTCCACCGCCAAAGCATCGAACGCGCTCTATCGCTCGAACCTTGAAAAGGGCCAGACCGGGCTTTCGGTCGCCTTCGATCTGCCAACCCAAACCGGTTACGATAGCGACCATGTTCTGGCGCGCGGCGAAGTCGGCAAAGTCGGTGTACCGGTCTGCCATCTAGGAGACATGCGCGCCCTGTTTGACCAAATCCCGCTGGATCAAATGAACACGTCGATGACAATCAATGCCACCGCGCCTTGGTTGTTGTCTTTGTATATCGCTGCTGCCGAAGAACAGGGCGCGGATATCTCCAAGCTTCAAGGCACCGTGCAAAACGACCTGATTAAGGAATACCTGTCGCGTGGCACCTATATCTGCCCGCCCAAACCATCGCTCAAGATGATCGCGGATGTGGCCGAATATTGCTATACTAACGTGCCTAAATGGAACCCGATGAACGTGTGTTCCTATCACCTGCAAGAAGCGGGCGCGACACCCGAGCAAGAGCTGGCTTTTGCTTTGGCGACAGGCATCGCTGTTCTGGACGCTTTGAAACCCCGTGTGGCCCCCGAAGATTTCGGTCCAATGGTCGCGCGGATTTCGTTCTTTGTGAACGCAGGTATTCGATTCGTCACCGAGATGTGCAAAATGCGCGCCTTTGTCGAACTGTGGGATGAGATTTGTCTGGAACGCTACGGCGTGACCGACCCCAAACACCGCCGCTTCCGTTATGGCGTTCAGGTGAACTCTTTGGGCCTGACCGAACAGCAACCTGAAAACAACGTCTACCGCATACTGATCGAAATGCTGGCCGTGACCCTGTCGAAGAACGCCCGTGCGCGGGCTGTGCAGCTCCCGGCATGGAACGAAGCGCTTGGCCTGCCGCGTCCATGGGATCAGCAGTGGTCGATGCGCATGCAGCAGATCATGGCATTCGAGACGGACCTTCTGGAATACGATGATCTGTTTGATGGCAACCCGGCCGTGGATCGCAAGGTAAACGCCCTGAAAGACGGGGCACGCCACGAGTTGGCGACACTGGATTCTATGGGCGGCGCCATTGGCGCCATCGATTACATGAAATCGCGTCTTGTCGATTCCAACGCAGAACGCCTGAACCGCATTGAGGCAGGTGAAGTTGTCGTCGTCGGCGTCAACAAATTCCAACAGGGCGAGCCATCCCCTCTGATGACCGGCGATGGCGGCATCATGGTTGTCGACCCTGCTGTTGAACAAGAACAGATTGATCGCCTGAACGCATGGCGCGATGAACGTGACGAAGCGGCGGCTCAAACCGCTCTGGCTGATCTGCGCGCGGCTGCGCAAAATGGTGACAACGTGATGCCGGCTTCAATCGCTGCAGCCAAAGCGGGGGTCACCACAGGTGAATGGGCCGCTCAAATGCGCGGTGTGCATGGCGAGTATCGGGGCCCCACTGGTGTTTCTGCATCCCCGTCCAACAAAACCGAAGGGTTGGACGACATCCGCCACTCGGTCGACGCAGTTTCGGACAAACTGGGTCGACGTCTTAAATTCGTCATCGGCAAGCCGGGTCTTGATGGCCACTCAAACGGTGCCGAGCAAATCGCGTTCCGTGCTCGCGACTGTGGCATGGACATTGAATATGACGGCATTCGCCTGACACCTGAAGAACTCGTGACCTCGGCCCTTGAGACCAAGGCGCATGTGGTTGGTCTTTCAATCCTTTCCGGATCTCATATTCCGCTGGTTGAGGACATGATGGATCGCATGCGAGAGGCGGGCTTGGGCGATATCCCGGTTGTTGTGGGGGGCATCATCCCAGACGATGACGCAGATCGCCTGCGTGCCATGGGTGTCGCCCGCGTCTACACGCCCAAAGATTTTGAGCTGAACACCATCATGCAGGACGTGGTAACTTTGGTTGATCCCAAGGCCGTTGCTGCCGAGTAAAAAGATCTTAGTTTGACGTGCAAAGCCCCGGGCCATGGCCCGGGGCTTTTGCCTTCGGCGAGAGTATTTTTGACAAGGTGAAGAATTGGCGTTGATCCCGGACTTTGGGCTGATATCCTGCGTCTTCTGAACAAGGAGAATGACCCATGACAGTCCACATCGGCGCCAAACCCGGCGAGATTGCCGAAACCGTCCTTCTACCGGGCGATCCCTATCGCGCCAAATGGGCTGCAGAGACATTCCTTTCTGATGTTGTCTGCGTCAATGAAGTGCGCGGCATGCTGGGGTTCACGGGGACATGGAAAGGTAACCGGGTTACCATTCATGGCTCGGGCATGGGCATGCCGTCATTATCGATTTATGTGAATGAGTTGATCCGTGACTATGGCGCGCAAACTTTGATCCGCATTGGATCCTGCGGTGGCATGCAAGACAGTGTAAAAGTCCGCGATGTGATCATCGCCATGGCGGCATCCAGCATCTCGACCCCGTCGCTTGGCATTTTCAAAGAGTTCAACTTTGCCCCCAGCGCCGACTGGAGCCTTTTGAAGGCAGCTGTCGAAGCCGCGGAAGCCAAAGGAACACCGACCCATGTTGGCGGAATTTACTCTGGTGACGTCTTTTATGACGAACGCCCGGACCTGAACGAACAAATGACCCGTCACGGCATTCTGGGCGTCGAGATGGAAGCCGCAGAGCTGTACAATCTGGCCGCGCGTTACGGACGCCGTGCCTTGGCGGTTCTGACCGTCAGCGATCATCTGTTGACCGGCGAAGCCTTGCCCTCACAAGATCGGGAAAGCAGCTTTGGTGACATGGTCGAAATCGCTCTAGAGGCGGCTTTTGCCTGACAACAGATCAACCAGTTCCTTAAGCGGTGCGGGCAAGATGCCCGCGCGCGTCTCAATCCCCAAATGGGCCGGACGCGAAAGTCGGTAGGTAAACGGCGCAACAAGCGCCCCACTCTGCAGATGCCGCGCCACAAGTGGTCCGTGCCCCATCAAAATACCTGCACCATTCAAGGCATCGTCAACCGCCAAAGCATAGAGCGAATGCACAGGCCCACGCGGTGTGATATGATCTGCTCCAAAGCTGCTTAGCCATAGCCCCCAATCCTCTGCCCAGGTCGCGTCGTGCAAGCATGGCAAAACGTTCAGGTCATCGATGCTATCTACCTTCGCCGCCAAATCCGGTGAGCACACCGGGAAGAGCACATCTTGCGCAATAGCCGCCCCTCCCTCCTCCATAAAGAACAGCGAAAGATCAAAAGGTTCCCGCCCAAGGTTTGGGGGCGTCTCCATAGCTGTGACTGACAAAACGAGATCAGGCATCGCCGTCCGCAACGCTGGCAGTCGTGGCGACAACCACAACTGGGCAACCGAGGGTAAGGCAGCCAGCTGAATACGGTTCGGGCTGGTGGCCTGCCGCAACTGGCGCACGGCCTCTCCTATCTGATCGAATGCCTGTGTCATGGCTGGCAAAACCATGCCGCCGGCTTCTGTTAGGACGACGCCTTGCGCTTGCCTCTCAAACAAAGGCGCACCCGCCCATTGCTCAAGCTGTTTCACTTGCTGGGCAATGGCCCCCGGTGTCACGCACAATTCATCCGCTGCTCGGGTAAACCCATTAAGACGAGCAGCGGCTTCGAAAGATCGCAAGGCGGTTAGTGGCGGCGACGGTGGGCGTGGTGGTTTGACGGGCATGGCATGAGCCTTAGTTTTTCTATGCCTAGAATAGATGAAAACTGGTTTGCGCGAAAGGGGTCTTGGGTGTTCAGTGCTGGTAAGCCGACAACCGGAGACCTGACATGACTCATCTTACTAGCCGCCCTTGGGTGCCCGCCCACTGTGAAGCACTTGTGCAAAATATCGCTAAAAAGACGTCCACAACATCCAGCGCAGCCCTCAACGCGCACCTTGATGCTCTGGTGCAGCAAAACCGCCAAATTCACGAAGGCGATTGTTTTAACCTGAATCCGGCGACCAACGTCATGAACCCGCGCGCCGAGGCCATGCTGGCCAGCGGCCTTGGTAGCCGTCCTTCGCTGGGCTACCCCGGAGACAAATACGAAATGGGTCTCGAAGCCATTGAAGAAATCGAAGTGATTGCCGCCGAACTCAGCGCCGAAGTTTTTGGGGCAAACTACGCCGAAATTCGCGTGCCCTCAGGTGCTATTGGCAATCTTTATGCCTTTATGGCGCTGGCAAATCCCGGCGACAGAATTATTGCTCCCCCTGCCCCGATTGGCGGCCACGTGACACATCATGCTGATGGGTGCGCCGGCCTATACGGGCTACAAAGCCACGCTGCTCCGGTCGACAAGGATGGGTATACGGTCGATCTCAAGGCCCTCGCAGAGTTGGTACGTACCGAAAAACCCAAGTTGATCACAATCGGAGGTTCGCTAAACCTATGTGAACACCCGGTGCGTGAAATCCGCGAGATTGCTGACACGATTGGGGCAAAGGTTCTGTTCGATGCGGCGCATCAATGTGGAATTATCGCAGGCAAAGCCTGGAAGAACCCGCTTGACGAAGGCGCGCATCTGATGACCATGAGCACCTACAAGAGCCTTGGCGGCCCACCCTCTGGGCTGATTGTCACCAACGATGCCGACATCGCCGAGCGGCTCGATGCAATCGCCTTTCCGGGCATGACAGCCAACTTTGACGCCGCAAAATCTGCCGCTCTGGCGGTGACCTTGCTGGACTGGCGCGATTTTGGCGAAGCCTATGCCGACGCAATGATCGACATGTCCAAAGCACTGGCCGCAGCACTGAGCGCCAATGGACTTCCGGTGTTTCAAACCCGGCACGGAGCGACACTATCCCACCAGTTTGCAATCGAAGCCGCAGGTTTTGGTGGCGGTCAGGCAGCCTCAAAAACCCTGCGCAAGGCGGGTTTTCTGGCTTGCGGCATCGGCCTGCCGATTGATCCGGTTGATGGCGACATGAACGGGTTGCGAATTGGCACACCCGAACTTGTACGTTGGGGTATGACAGCACAGGACGCGCCCGAGCTTGCCCGGTTAATCACAATGGCCCTGCGCGCGAATGACCCGGCGAGCCTCGCGCCTGAAGTGGCCGCATGGCGGCAAAGTTTTGACTCGCTGCACTTCATGCACCCATGACCTTCACCATTTTAAAGTACTCCGGGGTGAGCGTGGTCTTTGCCCTGCAAAGGCGACGTGAGGAGCAACGCCCCTTACCTACCGCCCGTGGCTGCGATCATACTGATTGTGTGGTGGACTTTGCCATCCCTCTAGCGCGCCGGGTTCCGGCTCGAACACCTCAACCAATAGTGGAAAACAGGCCGCCATGTCAGAGCTGTGCTCGGATGAACAATCCCCGCCCGGACAAGCGCTGAGGGCACCGAGTAAATCAATCTCGGCAAGAAACTCGAGATAATCTCCGGGGCGCACCGGGCTGGCCTTCATGAAATATTGTCCGGTGTCGCGGGTGAAACCAGTGCACATAAAGACGTTCAGCACATCGTGCACATGCTTTTCGGCCTCGACCAGTGACAGGCCAGCCCCAAAGGCGAGCGCACGGGTCAGGTTGGAATGACAACAATGGTGATACTGTGTCCCCGCCAAAAGATTGCCAGTATACGGGTCGCAACGCGTGCCAATGACATCATGAACCGATCCTCCATACGGGTCGATTCCATACCAGCCCAACGTATCCGTCGTGACTGTTGCCATTGGGCGCAGATGTGGAAACGATGACCACATGCGTTCACCCGTGGTGATATGGGTGCCATGCAACGCCCGTGTTTTACCCGAATAGAACTTCTCGCACAGATCATTGGCATTCCAAAGGTTCAGATCACCCACCTGAGATCCCTCGACCGAGCTGATCCGAAAGAATTGCCCAGCCGCCACCCGAAAACACGCCGCATCCCGCGCAGGCACAAGCACTTCGGCTACCTTCTTAGCGCCCTTACGCGCGGCGTCATAAAGCGCCATCGGCGGTGTCGGCAACGTGTCATTGGGATAGCAAATCACAGGCTCAATGGCCTGACGGGCGGCGGCGTCTGCTGGTTTGGTCACGTCAATTCCTCGCATACTGGATCGTTTAGGAGTGCGAAGTTTATCGCATCTTGTAAAGAAACTTGTACGCTCTAGCTCCGTCAGGTGTCGTGGCTCGCAAATGCGTCGGCATAACCAAACAGCGCGGGCTGGCCACCAGTGTGCCAAAACAACACCTTCTTGCCACGCAACTGGTTGGATCGTGCAATCAACACCGCCATGACTTTGCCCGTGTAGACCGGATCCAGAAACAGGCCTTCGGTTTTCGCCGTGCGGGCAATCGCCTCTTTCGTGGACGCAGACATCTGCCCGTACCCCGGAGCCAGCGCGATGTCATCTAGTCCGATATCTTTGGTTTCAACCGGATTGGGAAGACTCAACAGTTGTGCAAGATCGTCCAAGCGTTGTTGCACTCGACGGGCCTGAGACCCCGCCTCGCGACGCACACAGACACCGTTGACCGGTGTTTTGTCGCCGCCCAACCGTAGCCCCATCAACAATCCGCAATGGGTCAGCGCCGAGCCAGAGGCCACAAAAATCTCATCGAATTCTTCACCTTGTGTCAGCAGCTCCTGCGCCGCATCGACATACCCCAGCGCGCCTGTCGGTGGCTGATCTGCCGCCAAGGGCACAATGAATGGGATTTCCCCACGGGTTCGTAACTGTTGTGCTATCTCTCCCAAACGGGCATCTGCACCGGCTTCGTCTTCGCCGTCGGGATAGCTGTACAGCGTCGCCCCCATCAGCTGGTCCAGCAACACATTGCCATTGCTGCGATACAGCGCGCTTACACCCGGCACCCGTTCCTCCAACTGGATATGGCACCCCATCCCGAGCCGTGCAGCCATCGCGGCCGCCGCGCGCACGAAATTCGACTGTATCGCCCCGGTGATCAGAACCTGCGTGGCACCTTCTGCCACGGCCTTGCCCAGATAGAACTCTAACTGGCGGATTTTGTTGCCACCAAAGCCAATTCCGGTGCAGTCATCACGTTTGACCCACAGATCACAGCCCAAGTTTGCGCCCAGATTTTTCAACTGTTCTAGCGGTGTAGGCAGATGGCCCATCCGCGCCCTTGGAAACCTGGCGAGTATATCTGAAATCGTCATTCCTCAGTTGCGCGCTGAATACTCGTTTTTGTCAAGCCAGATTAAACTGATCGCCCCGCGGCGCGTCCCGAAAAGATACAGCCGCCCAGAAACGTCCCTTCAAGCGCATTGTAGCCGTGGTAGCCGCCACCGCCAAAACCCGCCACTTCTCCGGCGGCAAACAGCCCCTCAAAGGCCGAACCATCCGGGCGCAGAACCTGCCCGGTGACATCCGTGTGCAATCCGCCCAGAGATTTGCGGGTCAGAACGTTCAGACGCACGCCAATCAACGGGCCATTCGCAGGATCCAGAATGCGATGGGGTTTGGCTGTGCGGATCAACCTGTCTCCCCGATAGGCCCGCGCTCCACGAATGGCAGTCACCTGCGCATCTTTGGCAAAGGGGTTTTCGATCTGCGCATCGCGGGCCTCAATCTGGCGGCGAACTTTGGCGACATCCAAAGACACATCAGCCAAACCGTTCATGCCCGCCACCAGTTCTTCCAATGTTTCGGCGACGACAAAATCTTCGCCATGTTTCTTGAACGCCTCCACCGGGGCAGGGGCACCTTTCCCCATGATCCGCGCCTTCAAGACCGCTGACCATTTGCCGGACGTCAGGTCTGGATTTTGCTCGGACCCGGACAGGGCAAACTCTTTCTCGATGATCTTTTGGGTCAGGATGAACCAGCTATGCTCATGTCCTGTCGACAGGATGCGCTTCAACGTACCCAGCGTGTCAAACCCCGGCAGAAACGGCGCTTCCATACGCGCGCCAAGCGCATCAAACCACATAGACGATGGACCGGGCAAAATGCGAATGCCGTGATTGGGCCAGACCGGGTCCCAGTTGGCCAGACCTTCGGTATAGTGCCACATCCGATCGCCATTGATTAGCGCGGCCCCTGCCGCTTCAGTGACGCGTTGCATCTGGCCGTCGACATAGTCCGGAACCCCTGCCACCATGCGTTTCGGGGCAGGTCCAAGCCGATCCGTGGGCCAGTAACTGCGCACCATGTCATGATCACCGCCTATGCCGCCGGTTGTTACGATGACCGCGGGTGCGCGATGTTCGAAATCGCCCGATACCTCGCGATTGGTGGACTTGCCGCGTTCCGCGCCATCTGTGGCCAATACCTGACCGGACACGCCTACCACGGCGCCGTTTTCAACAATCAGGTTGGTCACGCGATGGCGAAACCCAAAGGTGAGATTGCCTTCATCTGCGGCTTTGCGCACCAATCTCTCAAAAGGGGCCACCGTGCCCGGCCCTGTGCCCCAGGTGATATGAAAGCGCGGCACTGAATTGCCGTGCCCATGCGCCTGCTCTCCTCCGCGTTCGGCCCAACCCACCACCGGGAACCAACGAAATCCACGTTCGGCAAGCCAGCCGCGCATCTCTCCGGCAGCGAAATCCAGATAGGCCTCGGCCACTTTGCGGGGATTGGCGTCTTCGGGGCGATCAAATTGGGCAGAGCCCATCCAGTCGTTTAACGCCAGATCCTGACTGTCCTTGATGCCCATGCGACGCTGTTCGGGTGTGTCGACCATGAACAAACCGCCCAGTGACCAAAACGCCTGCCCGCCCAAGGATTGCTCGCCCTCCTGATCCAAAAGCAAGACCTTGCGACCACGCGAAACGGCCTCACTTGCGGCCACAATACCGGCCAGCCCAGCCCCGATTACGATCACATCTGCCATAGCGCATCCTCCATTGGAGGAAGGCTAGCCAGACAGGTGAGTTTCGCCAATCAAAACCTGACGTAAAGCAAAAGCGCTCTGAAACAGGGACATTACCCGGTTGCCAGATGCCCCGCGAGGCCCAGCATGAACCCAGCCACAGCTCCAAAGGGTGGAAGCCAGCTGTGTTTCATCGGCACAGCCGGGGCCACATCCTGAAACAACAGATACAGAATGCCACCTGAGGAAAACATCATCACCGCCCCCAGAACGCCGGGAGAGTCAGCCAACACCAGCATGCCCAAGGCCGCCGCCGCCGGGCCAACAGGCACCATCAGCAAGAAAAGCCAAATGGCGCGACGCTGAGGCATACCGCTTTCCCGCATTTCGCGAAACGCGTTAAAGCCTTCCGGCAGGTTTTGCAGCCCAATAAGAACCGCCATCAAAACAGCCACAGCCCGATCCGCGGCCAGCAAAGCCCCAAGCGCCATGGCCTCGGGCAGGTAGTCCAGCAACATGGCAAGAAACTGCGCCGCATGGCTGCCGGTTTTTGCCAAAGCCCGGTCCACGATCAAAAACGCCAGGCCACCCAGCCCAAACCAGGCGACGGCCCAGAAAGGCGGCAACCGCTCAACACCCTCCGGCACCAGAACCAAAGCAATGGCGGAGATCAGAGCACCACCGCCGAACGCCGTAACGAAATGGCGCAGGCTTTGATCTGCGCCGTGCGGCACCCATTTTTCGGCAAAGGTCAGCGCAGCCCCGGCAGGCACCGAAAGCCCGGCCAGAGTGGCCAACACAAGTGCTGCCATCAGATCATCAGGGAAATGCATCATGTGTCCTGTTCTATGTTGGCTTTATCATCATCGGCCATGGCCCCACAGGTCAACAAAAAGGCCCGCCAAAAATGACGGGCCTTTTGAAATTCGTGTTGCTGATATCAGATGTTGCGTTCTACCAGCATCTTTTTGATCTGGCCGATGGCTTTCGCCGGGTTCAGACCTTTGGGACAGGTCTTGGCGCAGTTCATGATGGTGTGACACCGGTACAGTTTGAACGGGTCTTCGACACTGTCCAAACGCTCGCCTGTGGCTTCATCGCGACTGTCGATGATCCAACGATAGGCATGCAGCAAGGCGGCTGGCCCAAGATAGCGGTCGCCGTTCCACCAATAGCTGGGACAAGATGTCGAGCAGCTGGCGCACATCACGCATTCATACAGTCCATCCAGTTTCTTGCGGTCTTCGATTGACTGCTTCCACTCTTTGGCGGGGCGGTTGGTCTTGGTTTCCAACCACGGCATGATGCTGGCGTGCTGGGCATAGAAATGGGTCAGATCGGGGATCAAATCCTTGACCACTGGCATGTGTGGCAGCGGATAGATTTTCACGTCGCCTTTGACCTCGTCCAGCCCGTAGATACAGGCCAGCGTGTTGATCCCGTCAATGTTCATCGCGCAAGATCCACAGATGCCTTCGCGGCAAGACCGGCGGAAGGTCAGTGTCGGATCGACCTCGGTTTTGATCTTGATCAGCGCGTCCAAAATCATTGGCCCGCATTTGTCCATATCAAGGAAATAGGTGTCGACCGACGGGTTTTTCCCATCATCCGGGTTCCAGCGATAAATCTGGAACTTGCGGACATTGGTCGCGCCGTCTGGCTTTGGCCAAGTCTTGCCTGTGGTAATCTTAGAGTTCTTCGGGAGTGTAAATTCAACCATGGCTGACCTCTCGGTTTTGCGGGGCACGGTGGCGATTGAAATATGTCATGCGCTTTCCCATCGGGTAAAGAGCGCATCCTGATGACGTGGTCGGGGGTTTTTCCATGTCGTATTCGACACGGCCAGAACATCCCGATATTCAAGCCCGTGTTGGGCCAGGAAAGCAAAGATTTCACTCGGAGGGTTGATGCCCTCAAAGCGTTGCGTAAGCGATAGTTCAAGAATAACAAACTCGCAGGCATCCAACATGGCGGTTGCACCACGAAGAACCTGCATCTCGTGACCTTCGGTGTCGATTTTGAGACCAAAACGGCCCGTGTAATCTGCCGCGATATCATCCAGACGGCGGACCGGCACCTGACGTTCTTCAACCGAAAGGAAACGTTGTGACATCTTGTCAGTGCGCGTGGTCAGTGACGACATCGCCAGCCGCGTGCCGCGTTTGACTGTTGGGATGTTCAAAACCGCTTCACCCGGCGTCTCGCCCACTGCACAGCAGTGGAAATCGTGGCTGACAGCCAGGCCGGATTTGGCGATTGCGTCCCGGCTTTCGCTCAGAGGATCTATCAACACATGATGGGCGTCGGGATAGGCGTGATACAAATATCCGGTGCCATTTTCGACCCCGACATCAAACACAACATCGGGGCTGAATTCATACCCGCGCAGATACGGACTCGTGGTTTTGTGCGGAACCGCTTCAAGACGGTTCTGCTTCAAATCCTTGAGTGTGTCCTGCATCAGGTCAGTACGCATCAATGGCCTCTTAGAACGTCCGCGCTTTGGGCGCGATTTTCTTGAGGCTAATACCACCTTCGTCTTCCGTCGTCAGACGATCCACGATCACCGGACGATAGCTAAGGTCGACCTTGGCACCATCGACGTGGCTGACCGTGTGTACGCGCCAGTTTTCGTCGTCGCGCGTGGAATAATCCTCGTGGGCATGCGCCCCGCGGCTTTCCTTGCGCGCCTCGGCACCAACGATGGTCGCCATCGCATTCGGCATCAGATTGGTCAGTTCCAACGTTTCCATCAGATCCGAGTTCCACACAAGCGAGGTATCAGTGACATGCAGATCGTCGATCTTGCCAGCAATCACCGTCATCTTGTCGACACCCTCTTTCAGGGTTTTGTCGGTGCGGAACACCGCGGCATCTTCCTGCATGGTTTTTTGCATTTCCAGACGCAGTTCCGCAGTAGGCGTGCCACCTTTGGCATTGCGCAACCCGTCAAAGCGATCAAACGCGCCGTCGACTGATGCCTGATTCAGAACCGGGTTGTGAGCCTCAGCATCTACAACCTTGCCAGCACGGATCGCAGCGGCGCGACCAAACACAACAAGATCGATCAGCGAGTTTGAGCCAAGACGGTTCGCACCGTGTACAGACGCACAACCTGCTTCGCCCACAGCCATCAGGCCGGGTACAGTTGCTGTTGGGTCATCCGCGGTCGGGTTCAGAACTTCACCCCAATAGTTGGTCGGGATACCGCCCATGTTGTAGTGCACGGTCGGCAGAACCGGGATCGGCTCTTTGGTGACGTCGACACCGGCAAAAATCTTGGCGCTTTCTGAAATACCCGGCAAGCGTTCGGCCAGTGCCTCGGCAGGCAAATGGTTGAGGTTCAGGTGGATGTGATCCTTGCCGTCGCCAACACCGCGTCCTTCGCGGATTTCCATGGTCATCGAACGCGAAACATAGTCACGTGGGGCAAGGTCCTTGTACTGGGGCGCATACCGCTCCATGAACCGCTCACCTTCCGAGTTGGTGAGATAGCCACCTTCCCCGCGCGCACCTTCGGTGATCAGACAGCCGGAACCGTAGATGCCGGTCGGGTGGAATTGTACAAACTCCATGTCTTGCAGCGCAAGACCCGCCCGCGCCACCATGCCACCACCGTCACCGGTGCAGGTATGGGCCGATGTGGCCGAGAAATAGGCGCGGCCATAACCGCCGGTCGCCAGTACAACCATCTTGGCGTTGAAGACATGCATGGTGCCGTCGTCGAGCTTCCAGCAGACAACACCCTGACACTGACCGTCTTCCGACATGATCAGATCAATGGCGAAGTATTCGACGTAGAATTCGGCGTTGTTCTTCAGCGACTGACCATAGAGCGTATGCAGAATCGCGTGACCCGTCCGGTCGGCGGCGGCACAGGTACGTTGCACCGCGGGGCCTTCGCCAAATTCGGTCGTGTGACCACCAAAGGGGCGCTGATAAATCTTGCCCTCTTCGGTGCGCGAGAATGGCACGCCGTAGTGTTCCAGCTCGTAAACCGCCTTGGGCGCTTCGCGAGCGAGGTATTCCATCGCATCCGTGTCACCCAGCCAATCCGAGCCTTTGACGGTGTCATACATGTGCCACTGCCAGTGGTCGGGGCCCATGTTCGACAGCGACGCCGCGATACCGCCTTGGGCGGCAACCGTGTGCGAGCGTGTCGGGAAAACCTTGGTCACGCAAGCGGTGCGCAAACCCTGTTCCGCCATCCCAAGGGTGGCCCGCAGACCGGCGCCACCGGCGCCAACCACGACCACGTCATATTCGTGTGTTTCGTATTCGTAAGCAGCCATGTCTCAGCTCCAGAGCTTAAAGGGCGATGCGTGCCAGCGCGAACAGCCCGGTGGCTGCGGTGGCATAGGCGATGCAAGTGCAAATGATGATAAGCGACTTCTTAGGAAGTCCCCGCGTGTAGTCTGCGATCACCACCTGAATACCGTGGCGGAAATGGATCATCGCCACAGTAAGCGACATACCCGCAATAATCGCTGGGAATGGACGCTGGTAATAAGCGATCACTTCCTCATATGTGCCACCAAGTGCACAGCCAAAAGTAATCACAAACAGCGGTACTAGAACGGCAAGGCCCACGGCGCTGATTGCCTGACCCCAAAATACTTCGGTGCCGGTGTTCGATGCGCCACGATGTACAGCGCGTTTACGGTCGGTCAGAAAATTCATCTGAGCCTCCTTACAAAACCAAAGCGACAAGAACGGCGAGGATCACGGATCCAAAGATCACGCCCCATGCCATCTTTTCGGCAAATGCAACTTCAAAGCCACGCCCTGCGTCCCAGTACAGGTGACGCAGACCAGACAAGAAATGATAACAAACTGCCCAAAGCGCTGCGAACATAACCAGATCGCCAAACCACGAGGTCATCAGCCCGTTAACGAAATTGAAATACTCAGGCCCTGACGCAGCCGCCAAGAACCACCAGACGACCAGGATAGTCGCTCCAAGCAGGGCAACCCCCGTGATCCGGGCGAAGATAGATGTCACAGATGTCACCTGAGGGCGATAAACCTGCAAATGCGGTGAAAGCGGGCGATTGCCCCGGTTCACATCAGCCATTTTTTGAATCCTTTCGGTTTCTCTCTAGTCCTTACTAAAGGAATTTCGTCTCATGTCACTGTTGTGGCAGCGCTAAAGGCGCGGTTTTTTGGCGCAATTTCTGAAATTTTTCAGATTTTGTGATCACTGGGCAAAATTCGTGATCACAAACAACGAAACCATGGCTTTCGGCGGCGTAAAGTTCCCTTTGCGTCGCATGAGTCGGGAATTACGACATGTCCTGAGCGACGAGTGCCGGTGCATTTTTTGTGACCACGAGTTTCAAGATCAACGCGCAATCGTATGCCCGCTTACCCATTTCACACTATCGCCATATAATTCACTGGACCAAACGTGGCAGTCTGGCCGCTATAGACGTATCAAAGCGGCATCAAAGCCCAGTAATCAAGGTCAAGCAGCACATCCGGCAGATATTTACCGTCATCCCCACGCAGCTGGAATGGATCGCCACCTCTGGTCGCCACAAGACGCAAACGAATGGCACCAACGCCAGGCACATCTGTCTCAGCCTTGTCCAGAACCTCGGACCAGGCTTTGACCGTCAATCCCGAGAACGCAGGATTGGCATGTGCCCCCCCGTTCAGGCCCACGATCATTTGCGCATTGGCCAACCCATTGAACGACAAGGCACGCGCCAGCGAGATAATGTGACCGCCATAAATCAGACGTTGGCCGTCGGGACGGAAAGTGGCGTCAAAATGCACCTTGGCCGTGTTTTGCCAAATGCGTGTCGCCATCATGTGTTCCGCCTCTTCCAGCGTCACACCATCCACGTGGTCAATCGTTTCACCGACTTCATAGTCACCCCAGCGATGCGGCTCGCCCGCCAATGTGAAATCATAGTTGGTGAAATCAAGACCCTCAGGGATCACCAGATCGGCAGGGTCAATCACCTTGGACAACTCGGGCACGACGGCTTCGGGTGCTGGCGCATCCACATTGCCTTTGCGCACCATCACCCAACGGACATATTCCATCACGACCTCGTCGTTTTGGTTCATGCCCCGCGTACGCACATAGACCACCCCGGTTTTGCCGTTCGAGTTCTGTTTGAGACCAATAACTTCGGATGTCGACCGCAGCGTGTCGCCCTCATAGACAGGCTTCAACCAGCGCCCTTCGGCATAGCCAAGGTTGGCCACCGCATTCAGCGACACATCCGGAACAGTTTTGCCAAAGACCACGTGAAATGCCGCCAGATCATCGATTGGCGATTTCGGCAGACCGTTGGCCTGCGCAAAAGCGTCGGACGAGTACAAAGCATGACGCGCGGGATACAGCGCGTGATACAGCGCTCTTTCACCACCCGACACAGTGCGCGGCACTGCGTGTTCGATCACTTGGCCCATCGTATAGTCTTCGAAAAACCGGCCCGGATTGGTCTTGGCCATCTAGTGCTCTCCTAGTTTGGTGTCGGGGGTGTATGTGCCCTCGACCTCTTTTGTCACTGCCTGCCCACAGCGCATCACGCCGGTTTGCTGACAGAAAGTCTGGGTCGGGGAGCCATAAAGCTCCCAGCCCTTGTTCATTGCGTCCGTCACCTTGTGACAGAAGGCAGACGTGTCTTCTTCGCTGAGGAACCGATAGAGTTTCATCGCGTTACCCCGGGAAAACCGGATAGCCCAGCCAGTTGTGGACAAAAGCAATCACAACCAAAAGAACACCCGCGATAACTAACAGGCGGATATCGCCCACCAGCGTTCCCGGTTCGGGTTTTGTCCACTCGGGTTCGGCCCGGTTGATCAAAGGTACCTGAACAAAGGCCCACAGGAACAACCCACCAAACAGGATAACTGACGCCAGATCGCCGTTCACCAAAAGGTGGCCAAAGGCCCAGGCCCGCACACCGGCCAGCATCGGGTGGCGCATCGCTCCACGGAACCGGCTTTTGGAATTTCCCAAACCCAACAAAATGATCGCGATCAGCATCAGCAGGTTGTTGGCATGGATGCCCCAGGCTGGTGGATTATAAACATCGACATAGTCTGCACCACGATAGCCAATCACCATCAGCACCACACTGACCAAAATCAGCAACGCAATCAGACCTTTGCCCTTATCTCCCATGCTGGCCCGCGCGGTGGGCATCAGACGTTTATAGAAATGCGCCGCAATCCACAGCACGACCCCAAGAACCAAAAGTGTCATAGTATTTTCCCTGTTCTGTTCTGAGGGCCGGTTTAGCCGTCCAGCGCGGCAATTGCATCTGCTTTTGCAAGAATCTCTTTGGCGGTGACCACATGCAGGTTTTCCACAATCTTGCCGTCCACCACCGCGACGCCCTGACCTGCTGCCTCGGTCTCTTCAAAAGCGGCAATCTGACGGCGCGCCAGATCAATTTCATCATCGGTTGGAGCAAAGGATGCATTGGCCACATCAACCTGCGCCGGGTGAATCAACGTCTTGCCATCAAACCCCATATCGCGCCCCTGTTCACATTCGATTTTCAGACCTTCGTTATCCTTGAACGCATTATAAACGCCGTCGACGATCACGATTCCTTCGGCTTTGGCCGCCAGCAAACACAAAGACAATGACGTCAGCATCGGCAGGCGATCGGCGCGGTACCGGCACTGCAATTCTTTGGCCAGATCATTGGTTCCCATGACAAAACCCGTCAATTGGGCATGCGCCGCGATCTCATTTGCATTCATCATGCCGCGCGGCGTTTCCATCATCGCCCAGATTGGTTTGTCTCCGACCAAGGCCGCCAAGGCGTCTACTTGGGCTGCGCTTTCCACTTTGGGCAACAAAACCGCATCGCAATCCATCTCCGCAGCTGCTTTAGCGTCAGCTTCGCCCCATTGCGTATCCAAACCATTGATCCGTACAATCCGCATTCTGTTGCCATAGTCCCCGGCAGCAAGCGCGTCTTTCAAAGTGTTCCGGGCGTTTTCTTTCTCATCCACGGACACCGCATCTTCGAGATCGAAGATGATCGCATCAACCGGCAGCGTCTTGGCCTTTTCCAAAGCCCGCTCTTTCGAGCCAGGAATATATAATACCGAACGAAAGGGGCGTGCGCGCTGATCCATGAGTCTCTCCGTAATAAAGTTGCGGGAAAGTGCCCTGATTTTCGCAAAAAATTCAAGAGGAAATTGCTGCAGCGCAGAAGGACCTGCTTCGAACGCTGCATTAACGCGGTTTTGCCACCCCTTCAGGCAGGCTTTGCAAATGCGGGCATCAAAGCCTGCGGAAAGAGCAGAGCAATGAAAGATATGTTTTTGAAAGCAACCATGGGCTTGGGCCTATTGGTTTTGGCGGCAGATCAGGTCGCGGCGCAAAATCGCAATTGCGCCCCTCGTGATGTGGTATTGGAGCGATTGAGCAATGCTTACGGTGAAACCCGCCAGTCCATTGGTCTTGGTGCCAACAACGCGGTTGTCGAAGTATTTGCCAGCGAAACCGGCAGCTGGACAATCATAGTGACGTTTCCTGATGGCCCAACTTGTCTGGTCGCTTCGGGACTGGCATATGAGACTTTGGCAGAAGCCTTGCCCGTCAAAGGCGAAGATGCCTGACCACCACTGGTCTCAGGTTAGCGCGTCCCAAATCAGCTTAAGGCCCGTCACAAAAAGCATAGCATAAGTCAGCCCAAAGAACAGACGATCAGACACCATGTGATGGGCTTTGACTCCGAGCCAGGCGCCAGCCAACGCAAACGGCGCAAGCCACAGGTCTATTTTCAGCGTTTCAAGCGTGAACACACCCAAAAAAGTATATGGCACGGCCTTGGCGACGTTGATCGCCCAGAAGATTAGAACAGTGGTGGCTTGATAGGTCGTTTTGGAGAGGCCCCGAGACAGTAAATAGACCGCAACCGGGGGGCCGCCGGCATGGCTCACAAAGCTGGTGAACCCAGCCACCAGCCCGGCAATCCATCCGGCCCAAAGTGGCATTTCTCCACGCGGCGCAGAAAGCGGCCAAAGCCGATAGGCCACAAAGCCCAAGGCAACTGCGCCAATCAAAACCCGCAGCACGTCATCGTTGGCAACCGAAAAAAGAGCCGCCCCCAAAACCACACCGGGTATACCTGCCAGAATAAGAAGTCGCGCTTCGGGCCAACTCCAGCCACGCCAATAAGGTCGCAAGGTCGCCACGTCGATCAACATCAACAATGGCAACATGATCCCAAGGGCCTGAGCAGGCGGCAGGATCAATGCCAGAACTGCAGAACTGGCAAAGGCGGCTCCGGATCCGAAGCCGCCTTTTGATATACCAGCAAAAACCGTGGCTGCAGCCATCAGAAAATACAGCAACGTCAAATTAGCCATGCCGCGCGCCCGGATTAAGGGGCCAAAGACGATCAGGCTTCAACGGTTCTTACTTTTTCTTCAAAATCTTCTTGCGCTGGTCTTCGTATTCTTTTTCGTTCAGCAGACCTTTGGCATAGGCCACTTCCAGCGCCTCAAGCTCTTGGCCAACCGTGGTGGTCTGAACCTGATTGGTGGTGTTGCCACCATTGCCGCATGCCGAAACGGTCATGCCAACGATAGCCAATGCACATACAATTTTCGTGATCGATCTCATTAGAAGTATCCCTCAAACTTCGCGTTCCTAACTTTTTTAGTCCGGTCCGGCGCGCCCTGCAAGTCACTTAGGCCCTTAAAGTTCAACAAGTTTTCTATGCTTCTGGTTGTGGTGCATCCCTTCGCCGCGCCTGCGAACACTTGCGTCAGAGGCGATTCCCGCCTAAGCCAGCGGCGAAAATCCAACCGAACCGGAGACTCTTCCTATGGCCAGACCCAAGATTGCCCTCATCGGCGCAGGTAATATCGGCGGCACGCTCGCTCACCTCGCTGCTATCAAAGAACTGGGTGACGTTGTTCTTTTCGATATCGCTGACGGCCTGCCTCAGGGCAAAGCCCTCGACATCGCCGAATCCGGCCCAGTCGAGAAAATCGACGCCGCAATGTCTGGCGCCAGCGACTATGCCGCGATCGCCGGTGCTGACGTCTGCATCGTGACCGCAGGTGTGGCACGTAAACCCGGCATGAGCCGTGATGACCTTCTGGGCATCAACCTGAAAGTTATGAAGTCTGTTGGCGAAGGCATTGCTGCCCACGCGCCAGACGCATTTGTCATCTGCATCACCAACCCGCTTGATGCGATGGTCTGGGCCCTGCAAAAATTCTCGGGCCTGCCAACCAACAAGGTTTGCGGCATGGCTGGCGTTCTGGACTCGGCACGCTTCCGTCACTTCCTTGCCGAAGAATTCAACGTCTCAATGCGCGACGTCACCGCCTTTGTTCTGGGTGGCCACGGCGACACAATGGTACCTTCGGTACGCTATTCGACTGTTGGCGGCATCCCATTGCCTGACCTGATCGACATGGGCTGGACCACCCAAGAGAAACTGGACGCAATGGTTCAGCGCACCCGTGACGGTGGCGCCGAAATCGTTGGTCTGTTGAAAACCGGTTCGGCCTTCTACGCACCTGCTGCCTCGGCAATTGAGATGGCCGAAGCTTTCCTCAAGGACCAAAAGCGCGTTCTGCCATGTGCCGCCTACTGTGATGGCGACCTTGGCGTGAAGGACATGTATGTGGGCGTTCCCACCATCATCGGTGCCGGTGGTGTTGAGAAAGTCATCAACATCAAGCTCAACAAAGAAGAGCAAGACGGCTTCAACACCTCTGTCAAAGCGGTTCAGGGCCTGATGGAAGCTTGTAAAGGTATCGACGGCTCCTTGAGCTAATGACAAACGGTTTCGTATTTGCCGTAACAGGGCCAGACTACACCAGTCTGGTCCGACAAGCCGCAGCCACAGTTGCCGAGCACCATCCGAACATTCCGATCGACCTATTCACAGATCAGGACTGTACGGACCCTGTTTTTTCTCAAATCACACCTCTCAACGCGCCCGCTACACGGCCCCGGTTCGAAGCCTTGTTGCGATCACGTTTCGACAAAACGATCTGCCTGGACGCCGACCTCTTTGTCATCGCTCCGATCGCTGATATCTTTGACGTGCTTGGTCACTTCGATCTAGCGGCGGCTCATGACCAACGGCTCAACGTCGCCTCTCACACTTTGCGTCAGCACAGCAAACCCATTCCCGCAGCCTTTCCGCAGTACAACAGCGGCGTTCTGGGCATTCGAAAATCCGACAGAGCGGATCGTTTCATATACCGTTGGAAAGAAGAGTTTGAGAATTCCCCATCCATCATCGACCAGCCCATACTGCGTGAATTGCTATTTGATAGCGATTTGCGCATCGCAACGCTGCCTCCGCAATACAATGTTATTGATGCAGACCTTATCCGCAGTCTGGACAGCCGCACGATGGCACCAAGGATCATCCACAGCTCTCGCTTACACTTAATGCGACTGAACTCCGGTCAGGAATTTCAAACTCTGGCGGAATTGGTGGGGCCTGATTTTGAACAGCACCTGCAAGAATGGCTTTTGCGCGACAAAACCCTGAATTCCAACCGCCCTGCCACAAGAACCGAGCCATTTTGCGACAAATTCCCCGGCATTCCGGTCCATGCCGATGCAAAAGCCTTTGCAGGCAAAGCAAGTTGGAAACAAACACTGCTAACATGGCTCGGGAGAATCGCCAGTTTTGGCAGGCAATGAAGAGATGCATTTGAATGCATTAATTTTGTGATCACACCCATCTTACCTGTGATCACAAATGGAAAAAAATTCACTAAAACACCAAAAACCCCTTAAAAACTCAGGAACCTTGTGCCTATATCGCAGCAATCGTAGCAAGATGGGACAGTTCCATGAACATCCACGAATACCAAGCGAAGGCTTTGCTTCGCTCCTACGGCGCCCCGGTTTCTGAAGGACGTGCTGTCCTTAAGGCCGAAGACGCTAAAACCGCAGCCGGTGAGATGGACGGCCCGCTTTGGGTTGTCAAAGCTCAGATCCACGCAGGTGGTCGCGGCAAAGGGTCTTTCAAAGAAGCTGACGCTGGCGAAAAAGGCGGTGTCCGCCTTGCCAAATCGGTGGAAGAAGCCGCTGAAGAAGCCAAAAAGATGCTGGGCCGCACCCTTGTGACCCACCAGACTGGCCCGGCTGGCAAACAAGTGAACCGCATCTACATCGAAGACGGTTCCGACATTGAAAACGAATTGTACCTCGCACTGCTGGTCGATCGCCAGACATCGCGCATTTCGTTCGTCTGTTCGACCGAAGGCGGCATGGACATTGAAGAGGTCGCCGCGTCGACCCCTGAAAAGATCCTGTCCTTCTCAGTTGATCCTGCAACCGGCTACCAGGCTTTCCACGGCCGCCGCATTGCATTCTCGCTCGGCCTTAAGGGCGCGCAGGTCAAACAATGTGTGGCTCTGATGGGCAACCTCTACCGTGCTTTCGTCGAGAAAGACATGGAGATGCTCGAGATCAACCCGCTGATCGTTCTCGACGGCACCGGCGATCTCAAAGTGCTCGACGCCAAGGTCAGCTTTGATGGCAACGCCATGTATCGCCACCCTGACATTGCAGAACTGCGTGACGAGACCGAAGAAGACAGCAAAGAGCTGGAAGCGTCCAAATACGACCTGAACTACATCGCTCTGGACGGTGAAATCGGCTGTATGGTGAACGGTGCGGGCCTCGCGATGGCCACCATGGACATCATCAAACTCTACGGTGCTGAACCTGCCAACTTCCTCGACGTCGGTGGCGGCGCCACCAAAGAGAAAGTGACAGAAGCGTTCAAGATCATCACCTCTGACCCACAGGTCAAAGGCATTCTGGTGAACATCTTTGGCGGCATCATGCGCTGTGACGTCATCGCCGAAGGCGTTGTCGCTGCGGTGAAAGAGGTTGGCCTGCAGGTTCCGCTGGTTGTGCGCCTCGAAGGGACCAACGTCGAAGCCGGCAAAGACATCATCAACAACTCAGACGTTGATGTGATCGCTGCTGACAACCTGTCCGACGGTGCAGAAAAAATCGTGAAAGCGGTGAAAGGTTAAGACCCATGGCAATTCTTGTTGATGAAAACACAAAAGTAATCTGTCAGGGCTTTACCGGCTCGCAGGGCACTTTCCACTCTGAACAGGCCATCGCGTATGGCACCAAAATGGTTGGCGGCGTGACCCCCGGCAAAGGTGGTGTTGACCACCTCGGCCTGCCCGTCTTTGACTCGGTGCACGAAGCCATGGCCAAAACCGAAGCCAACGCTTCTGTGATCTATGTGCCTCCTCCCTTCGCCGCGGATTCGATCCTCGAAGCGATTGATGCGAACATGGAACTGATCGTTTGTATCACAGAAGGCATCCCGGTGCTGGACATGATGCGCGTTCAGCGTGCCTTGGAAGGCTCGTCAAGCCGTCTGATCGGACCAAACTGTCCCGGCGTTATCACGCCAGACGCCTGCAAAATCGGCATCATGCCCGGCCACATCCACAAACGTGGGTCAGTCGGTGTTGTGTCGCGCTCAGGTACCCTGACGTATGAAGCCGTCAAGCAGACTGCAGACATCGGCCTTGGCCAGTCGACCGCCGTCGGCATTGGTGGTGACCCCATCAAGGGCACCGAGCATATCGACATCCTCGACATGTTCCTCTCGGATGACGAAACCCAATCGATGATCATGATCGGTGAGATCGGTGGTTCCGCAGAAGAAGAAGCCGCCGAATTCCTCGCCAACGAGCGCAAGAAAGGCCGCTGGAAGCCGACCGCTGGCTTCATCGCTGGCCGCACAGCACCTCCCGGCCGCCGCATGGGCCACGCCGGTGCCATCGTTGCCGGGGGTAAAGGTGGTGCAGAAGACAAAATCGAAGCCATGAAAGAGGCCGGTATCGTTGTTGCTGACAGCCCTGCTGGTCTCGGCGAAGCCGTGCTTAAGGCAATCGGCTAAGCATGCCAATCCGTCCGGCATATGCACTTAGGGCAACGCCTGACCCTGGGGGGGTGCAAAGCGCCCTCCCGTGGGGAGGGCCGGGCGCCGCCCGGCGTTGCCGCCGGGCGTTTCATCCAAAGAGCTTTTTCCGAGCTTTAAGAACATCTGTGGTGCTGGCCACGCTATCCACGCAGGCTCTGGCGGGGCTTTCGACTGACACAATGAAAGTGTGCGAAAAGGCCAAAGCCTATGGTCCAGCGCTTTTCGAGTCACTGGAAAGCGTCGGCTGGAACACACTTGAGAAAAAGCATTGGAAGCGCTTCGAACGTCGTTCTGTTGATGGCTTTGGGCTCCTGTACGTGGGGCACGGAACGGAACCCCTTGACTGGACAGAAGTCAAAAAACGCGGCCAAAGCTACACAAGCGCAGTCAAGAAATGGATTTCGTCGACCGACAAGGCAATGGCTTTTGTTGACTCGGACAATCCCGAGGCGGTTCTTGTTGTTCTCAACATGACCAAGGGCAACCAGCAGGGTTTTGAATGCGTTTACGCTGGACCAAGTGATAAGAAGACCGATGCGAAAATTGACAAGCTCGTAAGGAGCTTTAATCGCAAGGGCATAAAACAAGCAAACTCCGAAGCGCATATTGCCTATGGCGAGTATAGCTCAGCGCTCGGCACACCTCCGAAACGCGCAAGAATGGCCGTCCAGGTTGCGCGTTATCTGGAACCCATGAATGAAATCTGGGGAAGACCTGCCCGGGTCGAAACCGCCTTTTTTGTTCAAAAGCAAACCAAGAAGTGAGGCTTCGCAAAATGACCGACCAAAGCCCCAACGACCAATTCCACGCCTCTTCCTTTATGCAGGGGCACAATGCGGAGTACCTCGAACAGATGTATGCCCGCTTTGCCAATGACCCCAATGCGGTCGATGAAGCATGGCAGGATTTTTTCCGCCAGCTGGGCGACGCCGAACTGGACGTCAAAGCCGAAGCCTCCGGCCCCTCATGGGCGCGTGGTGACTGGCCTCCACAGCCCAGCGATGATCTGACAGGTGCGTTGACGGGCGAATGGGCGGAACCTGCCGAGATCAAAGGCGCAGGCGACAAGATCAAAGCCAAGGCAGCCGCCAAAGGCGTTGAGGTCTCCGACGATCAGATCAAGCGCGCCGTTCTGGATTCGATCCGCGCGTTGATGATTATCCGCGCCTACCGTATTCGCGGCCATCTGGTGGCCGATCTTGATCCCCTGGGCATGCGATCAACTGCGATCAGCCCCGAACTGGATCCGAAATCTTATGGCTTTTCCGACGCCGACATGGACCGCCCGATCTTTATCGACAAGGTTCTGGGGCTGGATATTGCCTCGATGCGTCAGATTATCGACATCGTGAAACGCACCTATTGCGGCACTTTTGCGCTGCAATACATGCACATCTCGAACCCCGCTGAGGCCGGTTGGCTGAAAGAACGGATCGAGGGTCTGGGCAAAGAAATTCAGTTCACCCGCGAAGGGCGCAAAGCCATCCTGAACAAGATGGTAGAGGCTGAAGGCTTTGAGAAATTCCTGCACGTCAAATACATGGGCACCAAGCGATTTGGTCTGGATGGCGGCGAAAGCCTGATCCCCGCGATGGAGCAGATCATCAAGCGTGGCGGCAGCCTTGGTCTCAAAGAAATTGTTATCGGCATGCCGCACCGTGGCCGCCTGTCGGTTCTGGCCAACGTGATGCAAAAACCCTACCGCGCGATCTTTAACGAATTTCAGGGTGGCTCTTTCAAACCCGAAGACGTCGATGGTTCGGGCGATGTGAAATACCACCTTGGGGCATCGTCAGACCGCGCGTTTGACAATAACAATGTGCACCTGTCACTGACCGCCAACCCCTCGCACCTTGAGGCGGTGAACCCGGTTGTGTTGGGCAAAGTGCGCGCCAAGCAGGATCAGCTGAACGATCACGACCGCACCCAAGTGATGCCCATCCTTCTGCACGGCGATGCGGCCTTTGCCGGTCAGGGCGTTGTGGCCGAATGTTTTGCGCTTTCAGGTCTGCGTGGCCACAAGGCAGGCGGCACCATGCATATCGTGGTGAACAACCAGATTGGCTTTACCACGGCGCCGCACTTCTCGCGCTCATCGCCTTATCCCACCGATAACGCATTGGTGGTTGAAGCCCCGATATTCCACGTGAACGGCGATGACCCCGAGGCTGTTGTCCACGCCGCCAAGGTCGCGACCGAGTTCCGCCAGAAGTTCCACAAAGACGTGGTTCTGGATATCTTCTGCTATCGCCGCTTTGGTCACAACGAGGGCGACGAGCCCATGTTCACCAACCCGGTGATGTACAAAAAGATCAAAAGCCACAAAACCACCCTGTCGCTTTACACCGAACGCCTTGTCAAAGACGGTCTGATCCCCGAAGGCGAGATCGAAGACATGAAGGCGGCGTTCCAGGCCAAGCTGAACGACGAATTTGAAGTCGGCAAAGACTATAAACCCAACAAAGCCGACTGGCTGGATGGGCGCTGGTCCAGCATGAACCGCGAAGACGGTGTGTATCAGCGCGGCCAGACGTCAATCAAGGAAGAGACCTTCAAAGAGGTTGGCCGCTCGCTGGCCAGCGTGCCAGAAGGCTATCCAATCCACAAAACGATCGGCCGCTTGCTGGACAGCAAAGCCAAGATGTTTGAGACCGGAAAAGGCATCGACTGGGCCACCGCCGAAGCCTTGGCCTATGGCTCTTTGTTGACCGAAGGTTTCCCCGTGCGCCTTGCAGGTCAGGATGCAACCCGAGGCACGTTTTCGCAACGCCACTCAGGCATCGTCAATCAGGACACCGAAGAGCGGTATTATCCGCTGAACAACATCCGCTCGGGTCAGGCACACTATGACGTCATCGACTCAGCCCTGTCTGAATACGCGGTGCTGGGCTTTGAATATGGCTATTCGCTGGCGGAACCTGACACGCTGACCCTTTGGGAAGCACAGTTTGGTGACTTTGCCAACGGCGCCCAGATCATGTTCGATCAGTTCATTTCATCCGGCGAAGCCAAATGGCTGCGGATGTCGGGCCTCGTCGTGCTCTTGCCCCATGGCTTTGAGGGCCAGGGGCCCGAGCACTCCTCGGCCCGTCTGGAACGCTTTTTGCAGATGTGTGGCGGTGACAATTGGATCGTTGCCAACTGTACGACACCGGCGAACTACTTCCACATCCTGCGTCGTCAGATCCACCGCAGCTTCCGCAAGCCGCTGATCCTGATGACGCCGAAATCGCTCTTGCGTCACAAGCTTTGCATTTCCGAGGCCGAAGAGTTTGTGACCGGCTCGTCCTTCCACCGCGTTCTCTGGGACGATGCGCAAAAGGGCAACTCGGACACCAAACTCAAGACCGATGACAAGATCAAGCGAGTCGTTCTGTGTTCGGGCAAGGTCTACTATGACCTGCTTGAAGAACGCGACAACCGCGGCATCGACGATGTCTACCTGATGCGGATCGAACAGTTCTATCCCTTCCCGGCGCATTCGCTCATCAAAGAGCTTGAGCGCTTCAAAGGGGCCGAAATGGTCTGGTGTCAGGAAGAACCCAAGAACCAGGGCGCATGGTCGTTTATCGAACCCAATATCGAATGGGCCCTGACTCGTATTAAAGCCAAACACACCCGTCCGGTCTACGCAGGTCGCCCCGCATCGGCGTCGCCCGCAACCGGCCTGGCAAGCCAACACAAAGCACAACAAGAGGCGCTGGTGAATGCCGCGCTGAGCATGGAAGGAAACTGAACCATGACCGAAGTCCGCGTCCCCACCCTAGGCGAGAGCGTCACCGAGGCCACTGTGGCCACCTGGTTCAAGAAACCGGGCGATGCCGTTGCCGTTGATGAAATGCTCTGCGAGCTGGAAACCGACAAGGTCACCGTCGAAGTGCCCGCCCCTTCTGCCGGTGTTATGGGCGACATCGTCGCCGCCGAAGGCGACACCGTTGGCGTCAACGCCCTTCTGGCCAATATCGTCGCGGGTGACGCCGCCGCCGCCGCACCTGCCCCTGCTGCCGAGGCCGCACCAGCTGCTGCATCCGGTGGTAGCGTCGACGTCATGGTGCCCACCCTTGGCGAATCCGTGACCGAGGCCACCGTGTCGTCATGGTTCAAGGCCGTCGGCGACACCGTCAAACAAGACGAAATGCTGTGCGAGCTGGAAACTGACAAAGTGTCCGTCGAAGTGCCCGCTCCGACCTCTGGCGTTCTGACCGAAATCACTGCCGCCGAAGGCGCCACAGTGGATGCGTCGGCCAAACTGGCCGTAATTTCAGCTTCCGGTGTTGTGGCTTCGACTCCTGCCGCCGTTGCCGCTGCCCCTGCGCCTGCGTCAAACAAAGACGTCGAAAACGCGCCTTCTGCGAACAAACTGATGGCCGAAAAAGGCATCGACCCGACGTCTGTCCAAGGATCAGGTCGTGATGGGCGCATCATGAAAGAAGACGTGGCAGGCGCCGCCGCTCCTGTAGCCGCTGCCGTTGCCGCCGTCGCCCCTGCTGTTGCACCTGCCGCGGCTCCGCGCGCGCCCGTGTCCACCGATGACGCCGCCCGCGAAGAGCGCGTGAAAATGACCCGTCTACGCCAGACCATCGCGCGCCGCCTGAAAGACAGCCAGAACACCGCTGCCATGCTGACCACCTATAACGAGGTCGACATGGGTGAGGTCATGGCCCTGCGCAATCAGTACAAAGACCAGTTCGAGAAAAAGCACGGCGTGCGTCTGGGCTTTATGTCCTTCTTCACCAAGGCCTGCTGCCACGCGCTGCGCGAAGTCCCCGAGGTCAACGCCGAGATCGATGGCACCGATATCGTCTACAAGAACTTTGTGCACATGGGCGTTGCCGCCGGCACACCAACCGGCCTTGTGGTGCCCGTGATCCGCGATGCAGATGCGATGTCGTTCGCCGAGATCGAAAAAGCGATTGCCGAAAAAGGCCGCCGTGCCCGTGACGGCAAACTGTCGATGGCTGAAATGCAGGGCGGCACGTTCACGCTGTCTAATGGCGGCGTCTACGGCTCGCTGATGTCCTCGCCGATCCTGAACCCCCCGCAATCGGGTATCCTCGGGATGCACAAGATTCAGGACCGCCCGATGGCGATCAACGGCGAAGTTGTTATCCGCCCGATGATGTACCTCGCGCTGAGTTACGACCACCGCATCGTCGACGGCAAAGGCGCGGTCACCTTCCTCGTCCGCGTCAAAGAAGCGCTCGAAGATCCGCGCCGCTTGTTGATGGATCTGTAATGTCAGAAGACGAGCTTGAACACATGATGCTCTGCGCCCTCGCAGAGCATCATCGCACCTATCGGTGTTCTGAGTGGCGATATATTAGAGCATTCAAAGAGAAGAAGCCTGTTCAAAAGCAGTTGCTAGATTCCCTTCTCCGTGAGTTCTCTGTTGCAAGAACGATAAATTCTAAAACTAAAGAAAACGTTCGAGAAAACTGTCACTCGTGGGCTGAAAAGATTCCAACCAATTGCAATGAACCTGGTTGGAAACAAGTGCTTGAGCGAGCTAAAAAACAAGGTGTCCAGTTCCGCAAAAAAACTAAATCCGGTAGCCAGTCGGAAACCTTCTTCGTGTCCGGTATGACGAAAGTCATGTGGTTTGCAACCCAGTATCAGTGGCCGATGTTTGACACATACACAGCTAGGGCGCTCGGTATACCTCAGGGAAAACCCGCATTGGAGCGAGCGAGGCTATTTTATAAGAGCCTTGAAGTACGGGAATATTCTAAAACGCATCAGGCTATCCAGTCTAAGTGCAATTCTATAGGTGAATGGGCCAAAGCAGAACGCGTTATGGACAAATTCTTGATGTATCAGGGCTCAAAAAACCTCGCTTCCAACTCTGTCAGCCAAACGATTTCTGACTCCAAAGACTACCTTGCACTGTTACCCAAAGAAGAGGCCAACACACTAGTGCGCACTGCTCAAGAAATATCCAATCAGGAAGAAGTGAAACAATTCTTGAGAATATGAACTCTGTCAGTTTCGTCCAAAGAATCCGAGCCAGACTTGTATCTAGACGCTTGAACAAGCACCGACCCAATACCGACGCACACCAACGTCGAAAAACAAAGGAACCTGACCCATGTCCCAATATGACGTCATCATCATCGGCGCAGGCCCCGGCGGCTATGTGTCGGCCATTCGCTGCGCCCAGCTGGGCCTCAAAACCGCAGTAGTTGAGGGTCGCGAAACCCTTGGCGGCACCTGCCTGAACGTGGGTTGTATCCCCTCCAAGGCCCTGCTGCATGCCAGCCATATGTTGCACGAGGCCGAGCACAACTTTGCTGACATGGGTCTCAAGGGCAAAAGCCCTTCGGTCGACTGGAAGCAGATGAAATCCTACAAGGATGACGTCATCGGTCAGAACACAGGCGGCATCGAGTTTCTGTTCAAAAAGAACAAAGTCACGTGGATCAAAGGCTACGGCAGCATCGAAGCACCCGGCAAAGTCAAGGTCGGCGACACCACCTATGACACCAAAAACATCGTGATCGCCTCGGGCTCGGTGCCCTCCTCGCTTCCGGGTGTTGAGGTCGACAACGCCCAGGGTGTCGTCGTGGACTCCACCGGCGCACTGGACCTGCCCAAAGTGCCCAAGAAAATGGTCGTGATCGGCGCTGGCGTCATTGGTCTGGAACTCGGCTCGGTGTATGCGCGACTGGGGTCCGAAGTGACCGTGGTCGAGTACATGGACGCCGTCTGCCCCGGCATGGACGCTGACGTGCAGCGCGGCTTTAAACGCATCCTTGAAAAGCAGGGCCTCACCTTTGTAATGGGCGCGGCCGTGTCCGGCGTGGACGCCACAAAAACCAAGGCCAAAGTCAAATACGCCACTAAAAAAGCCCCGGACGATGAGCAGGTAATCGACGCCGACGTCGTGCTCGTCGCCACTGGCCGCAAGCCATACTCCGAGGGCCTTGGCCTTGATGCCGCTGGCATCAAAATGACCGAACGCGGCCAGATCGCCACGGATGACCAATGGCGCACCAACATCCCCGGCATTTTTGCCATCGGCGACGTGATCGAAGGCCCGATGCTGGCCCACAAAGCCGAAGACGAAGGCATGGCCGTCGCCGAAGTGATCGCGGGCAAACATGGCCACGTGAACTACGGCGTGATTCCCGGCGTGGTCTATACCACGCCCGAGGTCGCCACCGTGGGTCAAACCGAAGCCGCCCTCAAGGCCGAAGGCCGCAAGCTGAAGATCGGCAAGTTCATGTTCATGGGCAACGCCCGCGCCAAAGCCGTGCATCAGGCCGAAGGTGGATTTGTGAAGATCATCACCGACAAGGAAACGGACCGCGTTCTGGGGGCTGCAATCATCGGCCCGGCAGCGGGCGACATGATCCACGAGCTTTGTGTGGCCATGGAATTTGGTGCCTCAGCGCAGGACATTGCGCTCACCTGTCACGCCCACCCGACCTATTCGGAAGCGGTGCGAGAAGCCGCGCTTGCCTGTGGCGACGGCGCGATCCACAGCTGACCTACCATAAAGGGGCACCTCGCACGGGTGCCCCTTTGTAAATTGCGGTATGTCTCAACGGCTGACGGCATTTGCGCCTGTCCGAACTGCAATCTTGCCGAGACGAGCCGTGATACCTCGGGCAGATTTTTTCAGAGGCGCCAGCGCCTGAAGTACACGCCACCGGCGCGCGTCTTTTTCCATTTCCAAACGCTCGGCTTTTTTCTCACGATACCGCTGTTTTGTAAGCTCGTGCCGCTGCGGCGCGACTCCGCCGGGCAGATCGTTTTGCATTGTATTCTGTGCAAGCAATTGTGACTGATATTCTCCGTACATGACTGTCTCCGGGTTTGCGTTACTCTGTGGAACCAGCTTACGGATTTTGGATTTTGGCAGAATATTGTATCATTGAACGATACCATTCCAAAAACCGGATCAATCGAGATGGACAAACTTCAGGCAATCCGGGTGTTCAAATCCGTTGTCGAAACGGGTGGCTTTGCGGCGGCAGCCCGTGCTCTCAACTCATCTCCGCCTTCGGTGAGCCGCCTGATTTCTGAGCTGGAGAGCGATCTCGGCGTGCGTCTTTTTCAGCGGTCCACCAGGAAAGTGGGGCTGACAGAAGAGGGCGAGATTTTTCTGCTGCGTGGCGTCGCTCTGCTTGACGAGCTGGACACGGTCAGTGACGAGTTGCGCCAGAGACAACACCATCCGCGAGGGCGACTTCGGATCAGCAGTGTGGTGGCATTTGGCCAGGAAAGAATTGCACCGGTTGTTCCGGGGTTTCTCGCCAAGTATCCAGGGGTCGAAGTTGATCTGGAAATCTCCAACCGCACCGTCGACCTGGTTCAAGAGCATTTTGACCTGGCGATACGCATAGGGGGCGACGACGGGTTGGTCTCATCCGGGCTAAAGGCCCGGAAAATATTTTCGCAAAAGCTGATGTTCGTCGCCACCCCGGGATATATCGAAATCCACGGGGATCCTGCGGATATCGACGATCTGGCCAATCACCGACTGGTCAAACAAATCAGTGGCAACTGGGGGCGGGTGAACACCCTGTCTCACGCCGGAGAGACATTCGAATTCACTTTACCGGATGCCTTTGTGGTCAACTCGCCCAATGCGGCCAGAAACGCCATCCTGTCCGGAAGAGTCATCGGATTGATCGCCGATTATCTGGTCGAAGACATGCTGACCGACGGCCGGTTGGTACGAGTGCTGCCGGACTATGAAACAATGCCGCAATCGATTTTTGCCGTGTTCGTTCATCGCAGTTACATGCCCGCAAAAGTGCGTTCTTTCATTGAACATTTGTCCGAAAACCTGCGGCAGACTACTGAATAGATCAGCGTTTTCCGGATCACCACAACGTCTTCTTCGCGCGTTCCAGCCAGCCGTCATCATAAGAATTGCCGCCCTCAGCCCCATCGGTCATCTCGGCCAGAATCTCGCCCGCTGTCGGCAGTCCTTCGCTCTCATCGCCGCTGGTCCAGAGCCGCGCCCGCATCGGGGCCCGGGCACATTGTGTATAGACCTCGCCAATCCGGATCACGATGACCGAGCGCGGCTGGCGTCCCTTGAACTCGAACCGGGCGCGCAGGTCATCATCGACGGTCATCCGTGCATATCCATTCACCCGCACGATCGTGTTCGATCCCGGCACCATGAACATCAGCGAAATCCGCCCGTCCTCGACGATATTGCGGATTGTGTCCATGCGGTTGTTGCCACGCCAGTCAGGCATGGCCAGCGTTTGGTCGTCCAGCTCCAGCACCACCGGCCCGTCATCGCCGCGTGGGTTGCCATCCGTGCCATTCGGCCCCACGGTTGAGACCACGCAGAACCGCGAAGCCATGATCCATTTGCGGTATTCTGGTGTCAGCTGGCCGGACACTTTTCGCACAGCCGCCGCGCCGGGCTTGCCATACAGGTTCTCCAATTCCGTGATTTCTTCAATCCACCGCATCAGGATCGAACCCCGCTTCGCGCATCAATTCGTCTGACCGTGCTTCAACACGAGATTCCAGAGTGGCCATAAATTCTTCACGCGGCAAACCAGCAGCAATTGGCTCCAGAAATTCTACAACGGCCACTCCGGGGTTCCGAATAATGCCTTTGCGAGGCCACAGCACACCAACATTTACAGCCACAGGCACACAGGTCTGATTCAACTGTTCGTACAGCACTCCAGTGCCAATTTTGTAATCACGCTTGGCGCCGGGGGCGACCCGGGTGCCTTGGGAATAGATAATCAGCTGGCCTGCTTCCTGATCACCGTTTTTGACGTCATTGACCATTTTGTCGATGGCGGCGCCGCGTTTGCCGCGGTCCACCGCAACACAATCCAAAAGCCGCGCATATTGGCCAATCACAGGCGTGTTCAGGATTTCCTTTTTCATAATGAATTTCGCCGTCGGCAGAGCGGTAAAAATCATCATGATATCAAGGAACGACTGATGTTTGGCCGCAATCAGCGCTTCTCCAGATGGTGGGGTGCCACGCACTTCCACGCGAATGCCGACCATCCAACGCGCGGTGAAGAACACCCAGCGCGAATAGGTTTTACAACACAGGCGCGCGCCATATTTGCTGAACATGGCCCACGGTGCGAACGCCAGACCAATGATGGGCATCATCAGATAGATTTGCCCCACAAACAGCAACGACCGCAGCCATTGAAACGCGTATCCCATTAGGTCAACTCCGAGAGGGCGCGCCGGGCGGCGGCTCTGGTGGCAAAAAATGCAACAATTGCGGCCAGTGGCGGGATCAGCAGTGGCCAGAACCACCCCATTCCCTGAAAGCCCAAACCGGTCAGAAAACCACCTTTTTCTTGGGCTGCAGGCAATATCATGACAGCAATAAGCCCAGCTGCGGTCCCGATCGCGGCCCCTGCCAGAGCCCGAAGCGTAAAGCGGCGCACAAAAGCCTGAGCGATGTAATCATCCCGTGCGCCGACCAGCCGCAAAACCGAGATCACCTGCGCATTTGCCGCCAAAGCTGCATTGGCGGCCAGAGTGATCATGGTGGCAGTGGTGGCCCCAATCAACAGGATCGACACCCAACCCAGCATTCTCAACCGACCCGCAGCTTGCTGCAAAGGTTTGCGCCAACGGGTGTGATCGTCCAGCACGGCGCCCGGCACTTCGGCCTGCAGGCGCAACCGCAAGCCTGCCGCATCATATCCTTCATCCGTTTCCTGAATCTCGATCAACTGCGGCACAGGCAGCGCATCAATCGGCAAGTCAGGACCGAACCAGGGCTCAAGCAGAGCGCGTTGTTCATCACTTGTCAGGGCGCGTGCGGTTGCAACACCCGGCGTGGTTTCCAGCAATCTCAAGGCGGCAGCTGTCTGGTCTGCCATCTGGCCCGCAGGCGCGGAAATCCGAAGCGTCGAACTATGCGTCAGCTCGTCTCCCCATTTCATGGCAAGGCGTCCGGATGCCATCGACAACGCCAGCGCGAATACGGTCAGAAACGCCATGGTCGCGGCGGCAAAGCTGGTCAGCCGCGCCGTAAAACCCGATGGCGGGACAACCCGGTCGGCTTGTGCGTCGCCAGAAAATACCCCCTTCAGATGGTCCACAACCTTGCTCATAGATCCGCCCCCGCCAGTTGCAATTTGCGATTGGCAATGCGCAACACGCGGGCTTGCACGTTGTTCTTGGCGGCCCGGATCAGGTTCATATCATGCGTGGCAATCATGATGGTTTTACCCATCCGGTTCAGCTCGATCAGCAATTGCAACAGACGTTGGGACATTTCCCAATCGACGTTGCCGGTCGGCTCATCTGCCAGCACCACATCCGGCGACATGATCACCGCCCGCGCCAGCGCCGCCCGTTGGCGTTCGCCGCCCGAAAGTGTTGGAGGATAGGCGTCGCCGCGTTTGCCCAATCCAACCCAGCCCATCAACTCTTTGAGGTTGGCCACATCCTCAAGATCATCACGGCCAGACACATTCAGCGGTAGCATGATGTTGTCTGCAATCGGCAAGTGATCCAAAAACTGGCAATCCTGATGCACCACACCGATCCGGCGGCGCGTCAAAGCATGATCGTCCCGGTTCATCGTCCGCACATCTTGCCCAAACAGGCGCACCTCGCCTGAGGTTGCCGTTAACGCACCGTAACAGAGTTTCAGAAAGGTGGTTTTGCCTGATCCGGAAGGTCCAGTCAGAAAATGGAACGATCCCGGAGACAATTTCAGGGAAATGTCGCTTAAAAGTTCCGCGCCGCCATAGCCATAAGCCATGTTTTCCAATTCAATCAAAGGCCCTGCCCCATACTAATTCCAGCCCTGTTGTGCCTGAGCATCGGCCCGGTTTCAATCCATCGCAGCGCGGCTTTTATCTTTCACTGCGCAAAGTTACGCCATATGGTTGGTCACATAATGGTGGATCAGGGGATAATCAGGGGAACATCATGCGGCTGAGCTGCCCGAATTGCGGTGCACAATACGAAGTCCCTTTGGAAGTGATTCCAACGTCCGGGCGCGATGTGCAGTGCTCAAATTGTGGACATACCTGGTTTCAGATTCATCCAGACGAAGATATCGAGCTTGCCGAAGAAATCAGCGGCTCGGTTCCTGATCTTGGGTGGTCACCCGAGGGCACCGAACAAGAAGAGATCGTCGCCCGGGACGCGGCTGAAGATCCTGCAAACAAAGTCCAGGGAGACGAAGTTCAACCTCCTGAGATGTCGTTTGAAGACGACAGCGCACTCCAAGAAGAGGATGCGCCGCAAGAAGACGATTTTGAAAACACCGAAGACGAAGACGAATTCGGCGACGCGCCTTCTGAGCCAGAGCCCCAAGACAGGGACGAAGGCCATGACAGTGACGATGACAGCGACGATGACGTCTCGGAAGAAACCGACGAAGACGGCGAACCGGACTGGGAAGATGTCGCAGCCGACAACGCCGCCGAGTGGTCTTTTGCAGACGACACAGAAGAGTCTGACGACTCTGCAGAACCAGAGTTCTCTCAGTCACTAGAAGACAGCAGCGCCGAACCTTTCGACCACGAAGCGGAACCAGAGACCGAACAGGACACCGACCACGATACAGTGGACGAAGACACTGCAGATGGCGAACGGCCCGCACCTCGTGCCATCGATCCAGCGATTGCGGACGTTCTGCGCCAAGAGGCCGAATTCGAAACTCAAGCCCGCGAGGCCGATGTCAAAGAATCGCTGGAGATGCAGCAAGAACTTGGCCTTGATGACCGGCTTGACGACGGTGACCAACGGGCAGCTGAGGCGCGCAACCGCATGCTGCGCATTCGTGGCCTGACAGACTCTGAGCCCAAATCTGTGCCTGAGCTGGACCCAGCCGCGCATCAATCGCGCCGTGAGCTCTTGCCGGATATCGAAGAAATCAATTCGACTTTGCGATCCACAGATGACCGCAACGCAAGCGTCGGCACGGCTGGCGTTGTGCCAACCAAGGCCCGCCGCCGCAACGGATTCAGACTTGGCATTCTGGTCATGCTGGTGGTGGCGGCGTTGATGCTGTTGGCCTATTCCTACAACCGCGAAATTGCCAAAGCCTATCCGGCAACTGAACCTGCGCTGACTGTTTTCATGGAGAAAACCAATGGTGCGCGGGTTTGGCTGGACACGCTTGTGACCGGCGGCATGCTGTGGTTGAACACCAAAGCAGAAGCCTCAGGCACTAACGTAGACTAGGTCAGAACCGCTCGAGCAAGCGTTGCAGATAGCCGCGCTCTTCTTCTGTGCGATCCCCCTGGCCCGCTCTGCGGCGAATCTCATCCAAAAGCCGTCGCGCTTCGCGGTAGACATCTTCGCCCTGCAAAAGGCCATCGTCCGTCCCTGCTGGACCTCTGGCACCCTGATTGCGCCCCAAAGGATCAGCGGAATTGCCTTTTCCGGCTTGCTCGCGACCTTGCTGGCCTTGTCCCTGCTGTTGTTGCGCCATCGCTTCACCGAGATTGCGCATGCCTTCCCGCATCTCTTCCATGGCCCGCGCCTGCTGATCAATTGCATCCGCCAGATCATTACCACGCAACGAGTCCTCGGCCTGATCCATCGCCGCTCCGGCGCGACCCAAAGCCTCGGCTGCGGCGTCGCCTTCCGGGCTGCCTCGGCCCGGCATCTGTTCACGCAGGTTTTCCAACTGCTGACGCAACGCCTGTTGGCGATCTGCAAGGCTACCCTGACCGGGGGTTTGCCCGCTTTCGCCATCCTGACCTTCATTGCCACGGCCCTGTCCGGTGCCATCATGCGATTGCCCCCGGCCTTCTCCGCCACTTTGACCTTCATTCCCCTGCGACTGACCTTTGTTGGCATTTGGGTTGAACTGTTCCTGCAAATCTCGAAATGCCTGATCTGACAGGCCCTGTTGTTCACGCAGCGTATCTGACAGGTCCTGCATAGACTGCTCACCGGGACTGGGCTCTCCGTTTCCTTGACCTTGGGTGACCTGCATATTTTCCATCATGCGTTGAAATTCATCCAAAGCCTGCATTGCTTCGGCCATACGACCCTGTTCCATCAACTCCTGAATACGGTCCATCATGTCCTGCAGGTCTTGCTGGTCCAGCGTCATGGTGTTTTCTGAAATCTGTGGATTTTGCTGGCCACCATCCTCAGGCTGACGCCGCGCCAGTTCACGCAGGTAATCCTGAGTTGCGTCGCGCAATTCCTGCATCAGTTGGGCAATTTCTTCGTCGCTGGCCCCATTTTTCATGGCCTCTGCCAGCCGATCCCGCGCGCGCTCCATTCGAGCAAGTGCTCCGCTCAGGTCGCCCTCTTCCAGCATCAGCGCCAGTTTCCACATCGCCTCGGAAATCTCCTCACGCTGTGTTTCGCCAAAGCCGTCATACGCCAGCATATTCTCAAGGCGGCGCAAAATTGTTCGCATCCTGAGGTAAGACGTTTCATCGGGAAACATGTCCTCGTCAGGCTGGTAAGACACGGCCCTTAGCAATTGCGCTACCCTTGGGCCATTTTCCCGTGACCACAACAGATCGCGGCGCAATTCGACCACTGCAGCCGCTAACGGATCAAAAAATCTGCGCGCAGGTAACGGGGTTGCCAGAGGCAATGCCTCGCCCACCTGCCCTTTGGCATCCGTCACACTCAGCGTTATCTTTACCGGTAAATGTGCCCAGGGGTGCTTTGAGAAATCTTCAATCAAAGCCTCTTCAAACTGACTGCGGTCGCCAGAAATTGGCAAGGGAAGAGGCACCTCAATCACGTCTACCGACTCGGGCAATGCGACCAGACCAAACTGGCGGTTCACCTGCAACAAATCCAAAGTGATTCGCGCTGTTCCACCGGTAACTTCATAGTCGTCCGACGCGGCAAAAGGCAAAGACAGCTCTCCGCGGCCCGAAACCTCAGCCGATCCAACGACCGACACTTTGGGGGCCGCGTCCGGTTGCATGGTAATGTCCCATCGACGCCCAGTGTCGCCCGCGATCTCCAGAATGCCCGATTGCATCACCGTGAAATCCTGCTCGGCCTCCGCGGCACTTGGCACATCGTCAATGCGCCCCGACACGGTCTCGGACACCGTCAAAGCGCCAACCTGACCATAAAGACGCATCAAAATGCGGCTACCCTCAGGCAAGGTCAGTTTCCCTTCTGGCTGGTCCAGCAGGTAAAGCGCCGGCTTTCCGGTATAGGCAGGGGGCTCAATCCAGCCCTCCCAAGAAGGCCCCGTGACTGCGACGGCGCCCCCCATGGCCACATCAGTCACACTGCTGACACGCGCCACTGAACCAAACAATATTGCCACAACCAAAGCCAAAAACGCGACATACCGAAGACCAAAAGGATCCAGCCTTGCAACCCTCAGATCCGGTTCCGGGGCACGGGCGCCTGCGGCCTGATGCGCCATACGCGCCTGATGCACCCGCCAAACGGCTTTGGACGCTGCATCATTCGTCCCAATTGTCTGTTGATCCTGCAAGGCCTGCAAAGGCCGCCCCGGCAATGTCTTATCCAGCCTCTCAAAAGCGTCTTGTTTGGATGGCCAATGAAGCTGGCGCAAGCCACGCCATAAAAACCACAGGGTTGCCCCAAGAATGAGCAAGGCCACAGTCCAAAGGGCCTCAAGCCTCAAGGTCTCCTGCACCCCCATCATCAACGCCGCCAAAGTGACAAACACCAACGACCAAAGCGGCCAGAAGCTGCGGGTGACAGATTCGGCCAAAAGGCCCAGACGCGTCAGCGCCAAAACCCGTCCAAGCCGTTGCAAAACCCTTTCAGGGCTATCGGTCGGTGCCGTCATGCGTCATCCCAAAGTGCCGAGGCGTTGTGCCTCACAGCCACTCAGGGATGGTATCTCGATTTATCATTTCGTCCAAGGTCGGACGTCGGCGGATAACCGCAAATTGATCCCCATTGACCAAAACCTCGGGAATCAGCGGGCGCGAGTTGTACTCGCTGGCCATCACAGCACCATATGCCCCGGCACTTCGGAACGCGATCAGGTCGCCCGCAGACACCGGCTCCATAGTGCGTTCCTTGGCAAATGTGTCTCCGGATTCACAGATCGGCCCGACGATGTCATAGGTTTGTTTTTCTTCGCCGGGTAGAGCTTCGGCCACCGGAATAATGTCATGATGGGCCTCATACATGGCCGGACGAATCAGATCATTCATCGCCCCGTCCACAATCATGAACGCGCGCCCTTCGCCTTCTTTTACGTAGATAACTTTGCTGACCATGATACCCGCATTGCCCGCAATCAGACGTCCCGGTTCAATCTCAATCTCACACCCCAGATGGCCCAGCGTGTCTTTGATCAGCGCGCCATATTCCGTCGGCAACGGCGGCGCATCATTTGACCGCGTATAAGGAATACCCAATCCCCCACCCAGATCGAGACGATGAATGTCATGTCCGTCAGCGCGCAGCACTTCTGTCAACTCTGCCACCTTTTGATAGGCCTGCCGAAACGGTTCCAACTGGGTGAGCTGGCTGCCAATGTGCACATCAATCCCGATCACCTTCAGACCGGGCAGGCTGGCAGCATGGGCATAGACCTCGCGGGCGCGACTGATTGGAATGCCAAACTTGTTTTCGGACTTCCCGGTGGCAATCTTGGCATGGGTTTTGGCATCCACATCCGGGTTCACCCGAACCGTGATCGGGGCAACTACCCCCAGCTCGACCGCGACCTGATTAATCACCGCCATTTCCGGCTCGGATTCTACGTTAAACTGACGAATGCCGCCACTTAGGGCGGCTCGAATTTCGCCGTCCGTCTTTCCAACCCCGGAAAACACAATGCGGTCCCCCGGAACACCCGCCGCAATCGCGCGGGCATATTCTCCGCCAGACACCACATCCATGCCCGCACCCAGCGCCGCCAGAGTTTTCAGGATCGCCTGATTGCTGGCCGCCTTCATGGCATAACAGACAAGATGCTCCATCCCCTCCAGCGCCTCGTCAAACAGACGGAAATGACGTTCCAGCGTGGCCGTGGAGTAGCAGTAAAATGGCGTGCCGACCTCTGCCGAAATCTCCGCCACCGGCACGTCTTCCGCAAAAAGCGCGCCATCACGATATAGAAAATGATCCATGTTCGGTCCCGTCCCACGGTACAATCCCGTTTCTCATAGACACAGGGGGCGACTGGTTCAACAACCCGTCTTCACCTTGTAAAAAATACTCCTGCCAGAGGCCGTCCGAGACAACAGACCTCTGGTCTGTTGACGAGACATCCTGCGCGCCGTCAGGCGCTCAATTGACCCTAGCGAATGGGACGCGAGCGTAAAAACAGATACAGCGGAAAACCACAGCTTACCCCAACCCCAAACGTCACCGGAATGGCGATCAAGGCAAGCCAATTGCGCCGCACGGCCACCTCGGCCAGCACCCAGATTGTCAGGGCAACGGCCGCAATGACAAGGTCCCAATACAGGCCGGCTACAGCGGCATTGGCTTTCCAGGCCGAGATCAAGGCATTGATATCAAAGTTATTTTCCTGAAGCCACGGCAAGAAATGGTACATAGGGTGCACGGCCCCCCAAATCGCCAATCCCAAATACATCAGCCGCAACAATGACATTCGTTTATCCTTTGGTTCCGTCATGAGAAACTAGGCCATTCGCGCTTTCAGCAAAAAATCAGGTGCCTCACCAACAGCGATAGCATCCATTCGAAGCACCAATTGTAATAGAGATTGGTCCATCATGGATCCCAATCGTTGTGGACCCATAGACTCCGTCGCTTGTGACACCAATATGACTATTCATCGTGGGGGTCACAGGTTCACCGTCGGCACCGCAAGCGGCCAAAAACACAACCAAACCCAAGGCCGCAACATTTCGCATGATTCTGTCCTCGCAGATGTGACAAAATCAAGTTTTACACGTTTCTCGCTGCCCGGAAAAGACCCCGAACTATGATCGCATGTGTTCAGAGGTTACCGGCCCCAGCCACAATTGGCGCCACCCATGCAGGTGCCGCTTGCACTATATCCGGGACGAGCGGGCTGCTGAGTTGTCGTTTGGCACGCTGACAAAACAAGCAAAGCTCCAATTAAAATAACAACAGTCTTCATCTTGCTCTCCTATCGCACATCATCAGCTGGCTTGGTGCATCATTTTGTCAAGAATTCTACTTCGGCCCGTAAACGCCACCTATCCTGGCAGACCCGCTGACGGTGATCCCGGTTTGCGGCGTTGAGGCCGCATTGGACGAGCTCGGATACTCAGGATAATACGTGCCACCTGTGTTGCAGGCCGCCACAAAAATCAAACTGGAAAGGCTCGCAAGTATTCTCAACTGATCCGGTCCTTCCACAAAGCGACCTGCGCTTTAACTTGCTCAGGTGCCGTTCCTCCGTAAGACGTACGAGACGCCACCGAGTTGTGCACACCCAAAACTTCAAACACGTCCGCCGTTATGGCCTCGTGTACAGATTTCATATCTTCCAGACTGAGGTCCGGCAAATCACAGTTGCGGGATTCAGCCATGGCTACCAGTGAACCTGTGACATGATGGGCGTCGCGAAACGGCATGTTCAGCGCCCGCACCAGCCAATCGGCCAGATCGGTTGCGGTTGAAAAACCACTGCCCGCCGCCGCCTCAAGACTGTCGCAATTGGCCGTCATGTCTTTGACCATACCCTGCATCGCGGCCAGCGCCAGCATCAGGTTGTCTGCGGCATCAAACACCTGTTCTTTGTCTTCCTGCATGTCCTTGGAATAGGCCAGCGGCAGGCCCTTCATCACCATCATCAGCGCAGTGTTCGCGCCAAAAATCCGGCCGATCTTGGCACGGATCAACTCGGCTGCATCCGGATTCTTCTTTTGTGGCATAATGGACGATCCGGTTGAAAAGCGATCCGACAGGGTCACAAAGCGGAACTGCGCCGAGGACCAGATCACCAGTTCTTCGGCAAAGCGCGACAAGTGCATCGCACAAATTGAAGACACCGCGAGAAACTCCAGCGCAAAATCGCGATCCGACACCGCATCCAGCGAATTGGCTGCCGGACGGTCAAAGCCCAGCGCCTCGGCTGTCATATGCCGATCAATCGGGAAAGACGTACCTGCCAGTGCTGCTGCACCCAAAGGCGATTCGTTCATGCGTTTGCGCGCATCCTCAAAACGGCTCATGTCCCGGCCAAACATTTCGACATAGGCCATCATGTGATGCCCCCATGTGACCGGTTGAGCGGTCTGCAGATGGGTAAAACCCGGCATCACCCAGTCTGCCCCGGCTTCGGCTTGCGCCAGAAGTGCGCCAATCAGCGCGTTGATACCTGAAATGGCGGCGTCCATCTGGTCGCGCACCCATAGCTTGAAATCGGTTGCCACCTGATCGTTACGTGACCGGCCAGTATGCAAACGTCCCGCCGGTTCGCCAACAAGGTCTTTCAGGCGCGCCTCAACATTCATGTGAATATCTTCCAGCGCCGTGGAAAACGCGAAATTTCCGCTGTCTATCTCTGACAAGACGGTGAGCAGGCCTTCCCGAATGGCGTCGGCATCGTTATCTGTGATGATGCCCGTCTGGCCAAGCATCGCCGCATGGGCCCGAGAGCCAGCGATGTCTTGTGCTGCCATCCGCTGATCGAACCCGATCGAGGCATTGATTGCCTCCATGATCGCGTCCGGTCCCGCGGCAAAACGGCCGCCCCACATCTGGTTCGAGGTGTCTTTGGTCATGATCTGCCCTTTGGAGGGAATAATAAATGTCGAAGTCCGTGCTGGTTTACATGGCCCTTGCCGCCTGTGCAATTGCAGCGATCGCCTTTGTTGCGATGCGCGACCCGGCCACCAGTGGCGCTGCCCCGGATATGAGCGCCGCCGCCGCCCTTCGGACCGGGGACATGAAGAAGCTAAACTTCCATTCCGAGGTGCGCGCGACCTCGACAAAACCCTTTACCACCGTCGACGGCAGCGCCAAATCTTTGGCAGATTACCAAGGCCAGGTGGTCCTGTTGAACTTCTGGGCCACATGGTGCGCGCCCTGTCGCAAAGAAATGCCCATGCTGGCAGAACTCCAGCGTGAATTGGGCGGCGAGGATTTTCAGGTGGTGACACTGGCCACGGGCCGCAACGCGCCGCCCGCCATGCAAAAGTTCTTTGATGACATTGGCGTCGACAACCTGCCGCTTTACCGCGACCCCAAACAGGAAATTTCCCGCGAAATGTCCGTCCTTGGCCTACCCGCCACCGTGCTGATTGACCGCGAGGGCCGTGAGATCGCCCGCATGACCGGCGACGCCGACTGGTCCGGGGCCTCGGCCAAAGCGATCCTTGAAAACGTCATAAAAACCACCCGCTAGCCCTCCCGCCCCTTTTAGAGTGCCATCAAAGATGCCCTCAAAAGAGTTGGGCATGGCCTCGCTTGCGCTCGGGGCGGGCACTCAAGTGTTACTTAGCCAAAACACGATCAGGGTCTGCTTTGAGTCCATTGCGCCAAAACTCTGCGGTGTAGCGAATGCCCGAAACCTGGTGACCCCGCTCCAATAAGTTGTTTTCATTCTCTTGCGTTGCTACATCTCGCGGAAAAGAAAGTACGGCATGATAGATATTAATAAAGTTCGTTTGGATACTCCGAGTTGCGAAAAGGTTCTGCACTTCAACAATGCAGGTTCGTCGCTCATGCCCACGCCGGTTTTTAGCGCGCTGCAGCGTGTTTTGCGCGACGAGAACGAGGTCGGCGGATACGAAGCTGAAAGGCGGGCACAAGGCGACTTACAAGCATTCTATACCGAATTCGCAGGCCTTCTGAACGCCGATCCTGATGAGATCGCGTTTGTCGAGAATGCGACCCGCGCCTGGGACATGGCGTTCTACGGTCTGCATTTGGAACCCGGAGACAGGGTCATCACCCACGGTTCCGAATACGCGTCCAATTACCTCGCGCTTTTGCAACAGTCACGCCGACTTGGGTTTGAGATTGATCTCGTGCCTTCAGATGAGTTCGGCCAGATTGATGTCGATGCGTTGGATGGCATGATAGGCCCAAAGACGAAGTTGGTGGCGATAACGCATGTTCCGACGCAGGGCGGCTTGGTGAATCCTGCCGCCGAGGTTGGAAAAATCGCGCGAAAACACGGTATTCTGTACTTACTGGATGCCTGCCAATCCGTCGGGCAAATCAACGTAGATGTCGCCGAGATCGGCTGCGATATCCTGTCAGGAACGGGTAGGAAGTTTTTACGAGGTCCAAGAGGGACAGGTTTTCTGTACGTTAGAAAGGGCATCATCGATCAGATCGACCCACCTTTCATTGACCTCCTGTCTGCAAATTGGACCGAAGCGAACAACTTTGCATTTGTTGATGGTGCAAAGCGATTTGAGAATTGGGAAAGCTACGTCGCTGGCCGCGTTGGCCTGATGGAAGCGGTACGGTATGCGCGAAAAATTGGCCTCTCAAACATAGAAACGCGGGTGGCGATGCTTGCCCAGGATCTACGTGATGCGCTCGAAGGCATAAAAGGTGTTTCTGTGCATGATCTGGGTCAGCAGAAATGTGGGATTGTCACATTCACAAAGGCCGGAGCTGAACCCGCCGCTGTTGAGGAGCGTCTCCGCGCCGACGGGATAAATGTGTCGGTCTCTGCAATGCCTTATGCGCGTCTTGATCTTGAACCGCGTGGCCTCATGTCGATGACAAGAGCCTCGGTACATTACTTTAACACGCAAGATGAGATCGCCCGATTTGTCGAAGCGGTCAAAAGGGCATAGCCGAAAGCAAACCTTCGATGTGTCTTTGAGAACAGAAGCTTTGCCCGCGCAGAGCCGACGTTCTCAAGCCGCCCCGCCTAACCTGCGGCCTATCTTGACCCCACGCCACCTTTGACACGACGCGCACCCTTTGGCCTTATCGCCCCAAGGGAGAGAGACCATGCCGTTGCATATTCTGGGGCCAATGGTGGTGATCGGCATCATCGGGATTGCGGTTTTGCTGCACCTCATGGGCCGGACAGCGCCCAGGACCCTCACCAACGAGACCGACGCACTGGCGGCGTGGAAACGTGCTTTTCCAAACTCGGTGCCGGTTTCCGCGCTCCTCAGCAATGACCGAAAAGCGGCTTTGGTCACGACCCACAACAACACGGGCCTCGTCTGGTGCTTTGGCGATGACACTGTTGCGCGGGGCATAAAGCGGGCCGCCGTGCGCGAAACCTCCAAAGGGCTGTCTTTTGACATGCCGGATTTTGCCGCGCCACATGTGGATGTAGTTTTGAGAGAACCCAATCTCAGCACCTGGAAAACACTGGTAAACGACGCATGACCGATCAACTCAGTTACCCCGATGTCACCAATCTCGCGGTGCCGTTTTTCATCGCCGCCATCCTGATCGAGCTATTGTGGATCAGCATCAAAGGCCGTGGCGGGCGGTATGAGACCAAAGATGCGGTGACATCCTTGGTCATGGGCGCAGGCAGCGTGGTCAGCGGCATTCTTCTTGGCTTTATCGCATGGGGTTTTTTCATGGTCCTGTGGAAAGCGACGCCGCTGGACCTGGGGTCGTCCTGGTGGATCATTGCCCTTTGTTTTGTGCTGGATGATCTGCGTTACTATTGGGTGCATCGGTTCGGGCACCGCATCCGTTGGGTGTGGGCCGCGCATGTAAACCACCATTCCAGCCAGCACTACAATCTCACCACGGCCCTGCGGCAGACTTGGACCGGCACGTTCACATTCATGATGATCGTACGCGCGCCCCTTATCCTGCTCGGGTTTCACCCGGCTATCGTGCTGTTTTGTGGCGGGCTCAACCTGATCTATCAGTTCTGGATTCACACCGAGGCCATCGGCAAAATGCCCCGCTGGTTCGAGGCCATCATGAACACCCCCAGCCATCACCGTGTTCACCACGGCCGCAATCCGCGGTACCTCGACTGCAACTATGCGGGTGTGTTTATCATCTGGGACAAGATGTTCGGCACCTTTGTGCCTGAGCTGGACCGCGAGCGCGTGGATTATGGGCTGGTGCACAATTTGGGGACTTTTAATCCCCTGCGCGTCGCCTTTCACGAATGGCTCGCCATCTTCAAAGACATGGCCCGCCCCGGCCTGACTCTGCGTGAACGCCTGCTCTACGCGGTCGCACCGCCCGGTTGGTCACATGATGGCAAACGCGTGAATGCAGAAAAGATGAAGGCCGCGCACCTGAAACAGCATCCCGAAGACAAAGGTACGCCGGGGTTTTCCTGATCCTTTAGTTAAAGTCGTGCCTTGGCAGCGCGTTGACAGGCGCGTGACACGGGCACTCCATCAGATGATCGTTCACCATGCCCATCGCCTGCATGAAGGCATAGACAATTGTGGGGCCGCAAAACCGAAACCCAGCTTTCTTCAAATCTTTGGAAATTTGAGTGGATAATTCCGTATAGGCGGGCACCTCTGCCTGCGTCTGCCATGTGTTCTGCAACGGCACATAATCCACGTATTTCCACAGGAACCGATCAAAGCCTTCTCGGGCTTCTATCTCTTGCCAGGCACGGGCGTTGCCGATGGTTGCCTCGATCTTGCCACGGTGGCGAATGATGCCCTTATCCTGCAACAATCGCAGCACGTCTTCTTCACCCCAGGTCGCGATGATATTCGGGTCAAACCCCTGAAAAGCCGCGCGAAAATTGTCACGCTTCTTGAGGATCGTGATCCAGCTCAGCCCCGCCTGAAACCCATCAAGGATAAGCTTTTCCCACAACGTTCGACTGTCATATTCCGGCACGCCCCACTCGGTGTCGTGATACTCTACATAGATGTCTTCCAACCCGACCCAGCCGCAACGCTCACTCATCGAAACCCCCTATCTCGTTAATTCGACTCAAATAGCGGCTTTAAGGCGCTGTTTATAGATTTGGCGACAATCTGGCGCGAACTGCAACAACAGCTTGCACAGGAGCTTGCTATGGGTCGCCAGCAAAAACGCAAAAAGGCCAACGTCCCGCCCGGACATGAAACACCATTGGACTTTGCCGTGACCAATCGCGACCAGGGGGCTTTGGCGATGGTCCAAGAGGCGATCCAACATAAACAGGTGATGCTGGCCTTTCAGCCCGTAGTCAGTGCGGCAGACATGAAAACTCCAGCCTTTTACGAGGGTCTGATCCGGGTGCTTGATGAAACCGGGCGGGTGATTCCTGCCAAGGATTTCATGGGCGCAGTAGAAGACACCGAAACAGGGCGCCAATTGGATTGTCTCGCCCTTGAACTGGGCCTGGCCAACCTTGCCGCGGAACCGTCTTTGCGTCTTTCGGTCAACATGTCGGCGCGTTCGATTGGCTACAGTCGATGGGCGCAAACCCTCAAACGTGGATTGAACAAACGCCCACATGTCGCCGAGCGGCTTATTCTTGAGATTTCCGAAACCTCAGCGATTCATGTCCCGGAATTGGTTATCGACTTTATGGACGAGCTTCAGGCAAAGGGCATTTCTTTTGCTCTGGATGACTTTGGCTCCGGGTTTACTTCGTTTCGGTATTTTAAGGATTTCTTCTTTGATATCCTCAAACTTGACGGGCAGTTCACTCGCAACATTCACAATGACTCAGAAAATCAGGTGATTGCTGCCGGCATCGCCGCGATCGCCCGTAGTTTTGATATGTATACGGTCGCAAGCCGTGTCGAATCCCCCGAAGAAGCAAAGGTTCTGACGCAATTGGGGTTTGATTGCCTGCAAGGGTTCTTGTTTGGCGCCCCCACCGTTTCGCCATCGTGGAAGGCTTCTAAAAAGAACAAAGCCGTCGCGTAACGACGCAACAAAATTTCCCTGAGGCATACTGTCCGTTGCCGCATTGCGGCGAAACTGCTATTGAGCCCACCGAAGGAACGCGCGGGCGCTTGCTCTTTGCGCCTGATACGGGACACCTTCGCCCAGTCATTTGGTAGAGGACACACACATGACCAACGTAGTTATCGCCTCGGCAGCACGGACCGCTGTCGGCAGCTTTGGCGGATCGTTCGCCAATACGCCCGCACATGATCTGGGCGCAACCATGCTGCAAGCCCTTGTCGCGCGCGCTGGCGTCGACGCTGCAGACGTCTCGGAAACAATTCTTGGTCAGGTTCTGACCGGCGGACAAGGCCAAAACCCGGCCCGTCAGGCCCACATCAACGCTGGCTTTGCCAAAGAAGCGTCCGCCTGGGGCATCAATCAGGTTTGTGGCTCCGGTCTGCGCGCTGTCGCTTTGGCGGCCCAGCACATCCAACTGGGTGACTCGGCAATTGTGGCCGCTGGTGGTCAGGAAAGCATGACGCTTTCGCCTCACGTGGCGCATCTGCGTGCAGGCACCAAGATGGGTGACATGAAATACATCGACTCGATGATCCGTGACGGCCTTTGGGATGCCTTTAACAACTACCACATGGGTCAAACGGCTGAAAACGTCGCCAATCAGTGGGACATCAGCCGCGATCAGCAAGACGGATTCGCCGTTGCCTCGCAAAACAAGGCTGAAGCCGCCCAGAAGGCTGGTAAATTCGCCGACGAAATCACGCCTTTCACAGTGAAAACCCGCAAGGGCGACATCATCGTGGACTCGGACGAATACATCCGCCACGGCGCCACTATGGAAGCCATGCAAAAACTGCGTCCGGCATTCGTGCGCGATGGCGGTTCGGTCACAGCGGCCAACGCTTCGGGCCTGAACGACGGCGCCGCTGGTGCTTTGTTGATGAGTGCCGATGAAGCTGAAAAACGCGGCATCGAGCCTTTGGCACGCATCGCATCTTACGCCACTGCTGGTCTTGATCCATCGATCATGGGCGTCGGCCCGATCTATGCATCGCGCAAAGCCTTGGACAAAGCTGGCTGGGCTGTTGGCGACCTCGACCTCGTCGAAGCCAACGAAGCTTTCGCCGCTCAGGCCTGTGCCGTGAACAAAGACATGGGCTGGGATCCGGCCATCGTGAACGTCAACGGCGGCGCGATTGCCATCGGTCACCCAATCGGTGCATCCGGCGCGCGTATCTTGAACACGCTGTTGTTTGAAATGAAACGCCGCGACGCCAAAAAGGGTCTCGCAACTCTGTGCATCGGCGGCGGTATGGGTGTGGCTATGTGCCTTGAGCGCCCCTGATTCTACCCTCTCGATAGAACCAGTAAAGGGCGCCCCCGCGGCGCCTTTTTCATTATCAGTGCCTCATTTTTTATCACTTTCGGCAAGAAATAGCTGCACTGCGGCAAATTGCACGCGCAATAATGTTGCACGTCAGGGGTTTCTTGCGTAACAGAATTACCAACGGAATTCATCAGAACAGGAGATACATCATGGCAAGAGTTGCCCTAGTCACCGGCGGATCGCGCGGTATTGGCGAAGCCATTTCAAAGAAACTGAAAGAAGAAGGCTACACTGTTGCAGCGACTTATGCTGGCAACGACGAAGCTGCCGCCAAGTTCACGGATGCCACTGGCATCAAAACCTACAAGTGGAATGTTGCCGACTATGAAAGCAGCGCCGCTGGCATCGCTCAGGTCGAAGCCGATCTGGGCCCGATCGACATCGTGGTCGCCAATGCTGGCATCACACGCGACGCGCCATTCCACCGCATGACACCTGAGCAGTGGAAAGAAGTGATCGACACCAACCTGACCGGCGTGTTCAACACTGTGCACCCTGTTTGGCCCGGCATGCGCGAGCGCAAATTTGGTCGCGTCATCGTGATCTCTTCGATCAACGGTCAAAAAGGTCAGTTCGCACAAGTGAACTATGCCGCCACCAAAGCGGGTGATCTTGGCATCGTGAAATCGCTGGCCCAGGAAGGCGCACGCGCTGGTATCACCGCCAACGCCATCTGCCCCGGCTATATTGCCACCGAAATGGTCATGGCGATTCCTGAAAAAGTCCGCGATTCGATCGTGGCTGGCATTCCGGCTGGTCGTTTGGGTGAACCCGAAGAAATCGCCCGCTGCGTGGCCTTCCTCGCTGCCGACGATTCAGGCTTCATCAATGGCTCGACCATCTCGGCCAACGGTGCGCAGTTCTTCGTCTGATCTGCCCCGGTAAAGTATTTCAAAGGCCGCCTTAGGGCGGCCTTTTTTTGTGCCATTCCCGTGGTCCAAAGTTTTGTACAAAACGGTTATTCGCTCAAAATATTTTGTACAAAACAGACAAAAGGGCCACTCCCTAAGAAAGCGACCCCATGTCATCCCGTAAGTGCCAATCACCTCAGGCGCAGCGGGAAGGTTCCGTAAGTGCCGATTGGCGCAGCGGAAAATTGCGGGAACGAAAGGCCCAGGACAGGATTTTCAGCAAGGCCTGCCCACGCTCAGCATGAGCGGCTTTGAAGGCCTGTTGCATCTGTGTGGTGTGTGCGATCTCGATCATGTCGTGGCCTCCTAAAAAGCGTGTCTGAACTGCCCGCAATATGGCGGTCCTGGACACATCTCACAAACGAGACTTTTCATGTCTTCAGTTAAGGTGTACTTAACTGAAATGCAGGATCGCCTTCCTCCACTGACCGCCCTGCGCGCCTTTGAGGCTGCCGCGCGTCACATGTCGTTTGCCATGGCGGCGGATGAATTGCACGTGACCCCTGCCGCCTTGTCCTTTCAGATCAAATCCTTGGAAGAGCATCTGGGCACCCCCGTTTTTCTGCGTCTCAATCGGGCGGTAGAGTTAACGGAAGCAGGTCGCACTTTACAGCCGGGAATAAAAGAAGGATTTCAATCCCTTAACGCCGCATGGCGGGCCGCACAGAGAATTGGCAACGAAACCACATTGATGGTGACGGCCGGGCCCGCATTTACTGCGAAATGGCTGGCCCCACGGTTCTTTGAGTTTGCCCGTGCGCACCCCGAGATCGATCTGCGCTTCACGGCGACCTTGCGCGCGTTGGATTTTGGTCGTGACGAAGTCGACGTTGCCATTCGCTTTGGGATGGACAAAAAAGAGCCCGGGTTAGTTTCTTTCCCATTGGAAACCGAGTGGGTCACGCCCGTCATGACCCCTGAAATGGCCGAACGTTTCCCAACTCCTCAATCGCTGAAACACGCCACCCTTGTGCATGATGACTCGATTGCTTTCTTGTCACCGCAGACGGATTGGGCCGCGTGGTTTCGGATGATGGGTCTTAACATCGACGCAACCCACGGACCACGCTTCACCGGCGCCGATCACGCCGTGGACGCCGCTCTTGCAGGCGCTGGCGTGACCCTCGGTCGCCGCGCCCTTGCTGTAAAAGACATTCACGAAGGCCGTCTCGTTACACCGTTTAGACGCGCCATCGAGCTCCAGGCGCGCTTCCGGTTCGTGTGCCGAGAAGGGGCCGAGAACAGGCCTCATATCGCCGCTTTTCACCAGTGGATTTTGGACGAAATCGCCAAGATGTCAAACGTCACCGAATCGCTCACCCTGACACATATTGAGGACGTCCCTGCATGACCCGCAATCGCGCTACCCTGATCGGCTTCATCGCCGTTTTGCTTTGGGCACTTCTGGCATTGTTCACTGTCGGCACGGCCCCGGCACCCCCACTTTTGCTAAACGCAATTTGCTTTACGATTGGCGGCACGATTGGGCTGATCTGGATTGCACGAACGGGTGGGTTTGCACGACTGCGTCAGGTTAGCTGGAAAGTCTATACCTTTGGCACAATTGGCCTTTTCGGCTATCACGCGCTGTATTTTAGTGCCCTACGGCTCGCTCCGGCCGCTGAGGCTGGTCTGATTGCCTATCTGTGGCCCCTACTGATTGTTTTGCTGTCTGGCCTGTTGCCCGGCGAAAATTTACGGGCAGGCCACCTGATTGGGGCCGTTTGCGGTTTTCTGGGGGCCGCGTTGATCATTCAGGGTGGTGGCAGCGGCTTTGATGCGAGCGCCCTGCCCGGTTATCTATTGGCACTGGCCTGTGCTCTGACGTGGGCGGGCTATTCTGTGATGTCGCGCAAATTGGGCGACGCACCAACCGAGACCGTGGCAATCTTTTGCGTGGCCACGGCGATCTTGTCAGCCCTCATGCATATCGCGGTCGAAACCACTGTCTGGCCGCAGGGCGCATTAGGGTGGGCGTCCGCCATTGGACTGGGCCTTGGCCCTGTTGGGCTGGCGTTTTATGTCTGGGATATTGGGGTGAAACGAGGTGATATTCAACTATTGGGCACCGCATCCTATGCAGCCCCACTGCTGTCCACTCTGGTTTTGGTAGGCGCGGGTGTGGCCGAGCCCAGCTGGATGCTGGGCGCGGCGACCTTATTGATTACTGGTGGTGCGGTGATTGCCGCGCGCGCCAGCTTGCGGAGCTAGTCAGACTGACAGACGCTCGATCTCTTCTTTGATTTTCAGTTTTTGCTTCTTCATTTCAGCAATATCAAAGTCGCTGGAACCCGGGGCTCTTTGCTCGGCTTCTACTTGCGACGAGAGGTTATCGTGTTTCCGTTTCAGTTCTTCCAGATGCGAGCTCACGCTCATGGCAGTCCTCCTCTCAAAATGGTTGTTACCTTTGGTAGTGCAGCACAATTTCTTCGATCTGTCACGCCACATATGCAACAAAATGGTGGCTGTTTTGCGGATTTCCAATGGGGCGGGTCGTTAACCCGCTCTTGATGCGCCAAAGTCCGCTACTCAACCCTTTAAAAGATCAAGTTTTTTCAGGGTGTTCCAGAAAAGGCAGCGCATCTCCATCGCGGAGCACTCTGCGCACCCGGGGCGTATAACTTTCCCGGTCACCGTCGTGCGCGCGCCCTTCATGTAACAAAACCGGGGCGTGCAGGCGAAACGCGGCGCGCCCCCCCTTGCGTGCACGAACAAGCACCAAATTGGCGTCCCGCCCAACCCGGGGCTGTAGCGGAAGCACTTCGATGGACCCAAGTCGCAACATCATCGCGGACAACAAATCAGGCAACCTTTCGGCGCGATGGATAAAAGTCGCAAAACCTTTGGGGGCAAGTCGTTTTGACGCCGTCTCAATCCAGGCGTCCAATGGGGTATCTTCTCCCAAGGCCACTTCTCGTCCCCTATCCTGCGCCACAGTCGACGCCTGACGGTCAAAATAGGGGGGATTTGCAATCACATGGTCGAATCGCTTTTGCCGCAGCTCTGACGGAAGATTGGTCAAATCGGCGCAAAACACCGCCAGAGACTGACCGTTTTCAGCCGCATTGCAGCGAGCGAACTGTGCATAGTCCTCCTGCAGCTCGACCCCGGACAACGCCAATCCCCGGACACGGTGCCCAAGACACAACGAGGCTGTCCCCACACCACAGCCCAACTCCAGCACCGATTGACCCTTTGTGGCCGGTATAGACGCGGCCAGAAGCACCGGATCAACGCCTGCCCGATAGCCCTTGGCGGGTTGGCAGATGGTCAAACGGCCATCCAGAAAAGCATTGCGCGTGTGGCGGATCATTCGGTTCAGTTTTCCAACGGAATCTCATTGTCGCGCATCACTTTGCGTGCTCGTTCGTGGTCAGCTTCGCGCACCATCATCCGGCGCGGAAAAATTCCTATGGAACCTTCGAGAATGCTCATATTTACGTCCATTTCAAAGCAGTCTATACCCTCTCCCTGAAGAAGGGCTGAGGCAAAGGCGATGATCGTCGGGTCGTTGCTGCGCAGAAGCTCTTTCATACTGTGGATGTAAAGGTAGGTCGGGCATATTGTCGAGACCTGTGACGGGAGTGTGATGGGTCTGGACCACGCTGCAACCAAACCGCATGAGGCGCTGAGCGCTGTTCTGGCTGACGATATGGCAGCCGTGAACGACCTGATTCAAGATCGCATGGCAAGCGAACACGCACCGCGTATTCCTGAAGTGACCGCCCATCTGGTCGGCGCGGGTGGCAAACGGCTGCGTCCGATGCTGACGCTCGCAGCGGCCAAGCTTTGTGGCTATGACGGGCCTTATCATGTGCATCTCGCGGCGACCGTGGAATTCATCCACACAGCAACGCTGTTGCATGACGACGTGGTTGACGAAAGCACCCAACGGCGCGGTCGGCCCACCGCAAACCTATTGTGGGACAATAAATCATCGGTTCTGGTTGGCGACTATTTGTTTTCGCGGTCATTCCAATTGATGACCGAAACCGGATCAATCGACGTTTTGCGCATTCTGTCCAATGCCTCGGCCACGATTGCCGAAGGCGAGGTTCTACAACTGACCGCAGCGCAAGATTTGCGAACCGATGAGAGTGTTTATCTACAGGTTGTTCGCGGAAAAACGGCCGCTCTGTTCTCGGCAGCCACCGAAGTTGGCGGCGTCATCGCAGATGCTGATCCCGCTCATGTACAAGCGCTTTATGACTATGGTGATGCGCTTGGGATCGCGTTTCAGATTGTTGATGATTTGCTCGACTATCAAGGTGACACCAAAGCCACCGGCAAGAATGTCGGCGATGATTTCCGGGAGCGCAAGCTCACCTTGCCGGTGATCAAAGCTGTCGCCAAGGCTGACGACACCGAGCGCGCTTTTTGGGTAAAAACCATCGAAAAGGGCAAGCAAGACGAAGGCGATCTGGACCACGCACTATCCTTATTAAACAAGCATGACACTCTGGAAGCCACCCGACAGGATGCGTTGAAATGGACCGAAAAGGCCAAGGCCGCAATCGCGACTTTGCCTGAACACAAAATCCGCAGCTTGCTAAGTGATATCGCAGATTATGTGGTTGCCCGCGTGAGTTAAAGGGGTCAGGGGCCAGCCCCTCTTGGCCTGCGGCCAATTCACCCCGGGATATTGTTTGCCAAAAGATTTTGAGGTTACGCCATTGGGTGTCCAAGCGGTCTGGTTGGCATGATCCACCAATTTGGAAAGTCGCCGCGCAGTTTTTTCAAGGCGCGATCGCGAATATCATCGTCGAAGTAAATACCAAAACAGGTCGCGCCTGACCCTGACATTCGCGCCAAAGCGCAACCTTTGCTGTCGTGCAGTTCAGTCAAAACCTGCCCAATGGAGGGTTGGGCGCCAATGGCGGGCGCTTCGAGATCATTTCGCTGCGTCGTCAACCAGGCCGCCGCAGTGTCCCAGTCTTTCCAATCCGGGAAATCCTCGGGCATCGGCGGGTTGTTTTTGCTGGGCAATGCCTGAAACACAGGTCCGGTAGGCACAGAAACTCGTGGATTAATCAGGATCATCGGCCAGACAGGTTCATTGACCACCGGTGCGACTTGTTCACCGATACCTGTCATGCGGGCCAGAGTTGCTGGCACGCAAACCGGTACATCTGCCCCCAGTGACAATAGGTCAGACACAGACGGCAGCGCCAGATTGTACAAGGTCGTCAGTGCCCGCAGCGCCGCCGCAGCGTCAGAAGAGCCGCCACCGATACCTGCCGCCGCTGGCAAATGCTTGTTCAAAGTAATCTTCGCGGGAACTCCAAGCATTTCCGCCGCACGCAGCACAAGATTGCGAGAGTCGGTTGGCACGCCTGCGGCCATAGGCCCGGTGACTGTCAGTGTCGACTTTTCTGCCTTTTCGACAGTGACAGCGTCTCCAACATCCACAAAAGTCACCAGCGAGTCCAACAGATGGTATCCATCAGATCTTTGGTCGGTGACATGCAGTGTCAGATTGATTTTGGCAGGGGCAAAGGCCTCAACCGTCATTGGCCACCTTCAAGGGGTCTGCGCCTTCTTCTTCGAGAACCTGATCCAATCCGATCTCTAACTTGCGGCGGATACGATCTGGCTTGGCTTCTTCTTCGGTTTCTTCATCCACAAATGACAGCGCCCGGCGCCATTGAAACTCAGCCTCGAGAATGCGGCCCACAGCCCAATAAACATCGCCAAGATGGTCGTTCACCACGGGATCGACGGGCATCAACTCGGCGGCGCGTTCCATGTGATCCACTGCCTCGTCATAGCGGCCTAGTCGATACAAAACCCAACCCAGAGAGTCGACAATATAACCCGACTCCGGTCGCGCAGCGACAGCGCGTTCAATCATCTCAAGTGCCTCATCCAGCTTGGTCTGTTTTTCGACCAGCGAATAGCCGAGGTAGTTCAGAACCTGCGGTTGTTCCGGGTTCAATTCCAGCGCTTTGCGAAAATCAGCTTCGGATTGCTCCCAGTGATCCAGACGTTCGTGGCAAATGCCGCGCGCGTAATAATGGAACCAAAGGCTGCGATCACTGGCGTTTGAGATTTCCAAAGCGCGATCATAGGCTTCAACCGCAGCTTCAAAATTGCGCTGTTGTCGCAACAGATCACCCAAAGAGGAATGCACGATCGCCAGATCGCCATGACTGCGAGCCAGTTGCTCCAGAACCTCAATTGCGGCCTCTGGATTATCATCGCGACGCAACGCTTCTGCGCGCCCTAATTCGGCGGCATAGTAAGAGGGATGATCCGCAGGCACGGATTTGTAAGCCTCTGTCGCCAGTTCATAGCGCTCAAGCTGTTCCAGAAGGCCAGCGGTCAGCAACAAGGCTTCGAAATGGTCTGGTCGCAAATACTGTGCAATGCGTGTGTACAGCAGCGTGTAGTCCGGGCTGGCTTCGGCTTCCAACGCACTACCCAAAGAGTAAAACACTTCGGCCATGCCGTCGGATGCGCTGTGAATATGGGTGTAAGGCAGAGACTCTCCGGATTCGAGACGCGCTTTCAGGCTGGCAAGGTCAGGATCAAGATGGCCATCAAAGACGCTGTCCAAAAGGGCAAGAGCATCTGCATTGCGATCCAGTTGGCTGAGTATTTCCACCAAAGCCATAACGCCGCGCCGCGTACTTTGGATGGCACCGTTGTTGTCACCAGAATAGATTGCCTCAGCGCTCTCGTAGTCCCCAACCGAGGCCAGAGCGAGCGCCTTGTGGTAGGCTGCAAAACCACCGAGCCCGGGTTCCTCAGCAACCTTGTCGAAGGCTTCAAGTGCGAGGGACATGTTGCCATTGCCTATATGAGCCCAGGCAGTCATCAAACCGTCCACAAGAGGCCCAATTACTTCGCCTTCTTCAAGGGCTTTCAGCAGATCAACATAGTCGCCCTGCTTGATCTGACCGGCGGACACGACCATATTTGCCAACTGACTTTTCAGGCCGTCATTCACAATTTTTCGGGCCACCGGCAGAGCTGTGTCCAATTGCCCCAAGGACAGATAGGACAACACGGCGCTTTCCAGAATGACCGGGTTGGACGGGTCACCGGCCAATGCGCGCGTATAATACCGCGCCGCCGCATTATAGTCGCTGTTTATTGTCGCTTGTCGAGCAGCAAGATAGGCCCCGGACAATCCTTCGGCCTGAACCGGAAGGGCCGTTGTCGCCAAAAGCAATGAAAGAGACAATTTTCGGATTAAGGACGTGGCCACACGAGGCTCCCTGAATAAGCAGTCCCAAGGAAAGTAGTGCGCAAGGGGAGAAACGGCAATGGCAGATCACGGGATTGCGCATTGGTTGCGGGTCTCTGCGCAAAACAATTGAAAAAGGCCACCCGAAGGTGGCCTTTGGAGACAATCTGCGGTCCAGATTACATATTCGGATAGTTTGGACCGTCGCCCCCTTGGGGTGTGACCCAGGTGATGTTCTGGCTTGGGTCTTTGATGTCGCAGGTTTTGCAGTGTACGCAGTTCTGGAAGTTGATGACAAAGCGCGGGTCTTTGCCCTCTTCTTCGACAATCTCGTACACGCCAGCCGGACAGTACCGCTGTGCCGGTTCGGCGTATTTCGCAAGATTCACGTTGACCGGTACATCGGGGTCAGCCAATTGCAGATGACAAGGTTGGCTTTCTTCGTGGTTGGTCATTGCAAACGAGACGTTGGTCAGGCGATCAAAGGACAATTTGCCATCGGGCTTCGGATAATCGATGACTTTGTGCTTGTCGGCGGGCTGCGTTGCGTCCGCATCATTCTTGCCGTGGCCCAAGGTGCCAAAGAAAGAAAAGCCCAATGTGTTGGTCCACATGTCCAGACCGCCCAGCATCAATGATGCCGTCAGGCCCCACTTGGACCAGATCGGTTTAACGTTGCGAACTTTCTTCAGATCTTTGCCAATCGCACCCGTGCGTACTTCGGTCTCATAATCTGGCAGCTCATCACCCGAACGACCATCTTTGATCGCCGCCACAGCCGCTTCGGCAGCAGCCATGCCAGAAAGCATCGCATTGTGGTTGCCCTTGATGCGCGGCACGTTGACCATACCGACCGAACACCCCAACAAGGCGCCGCCGGGGAAGGTCATTTTCGGCATCGACTGGAACCCACCTTCGGAGATCGCCCGCGCACCATAAGCCACGCGCTTGCCGCCTTCCAGAAGCTCAGCAACCATTGGGTGATGCTTCAGACGCTGAAATTCCATGTAAGGGAACAGATGCGGGTTCTTGTAGTTCAGGTGCACCACAAAACCGATGAAGATCTGGTTGTTCTCCATGTGATAGATGAACGATCCACCGCCAGCATTGCCACCCAAAGGCCAGCCCATTGTGTGGGTCACGGTGCCCTCTTTGTGCTTGGCCGGGTCAATCTCCCAGATTTCTTTCATGCCAAGGCCGAATTTCTGTGGTTCTTTGCCTGCCTGAAGATCGTATTTGCCGATGATTTCTTTGGCGAGCGACCCACGCACGCCTTCCGAGATGAACACATATTTACCGTGCAATTCCATGCCCGGTTCTGTGCCTTCACCGATTGATCCGTCAGCTTCAAGACCAAATACACCGGCAACCACGCCCTTGACCGATCCGTCTTCGCGGTAAACCAGTTCAGAGCAAGCCATGCCCGGGAAAATCTCGACGCCGAGTTCTTCGGCCTGTTCAGCCATCCAGCGGCAGACGTTGCCCATCGACACGATGTAATTGTGATGGTTGTCCATCAAAGGGGGCATTGGCCAGTTGGGAATGCGAATCTCGCCCGCTTCACCCAGCATGTAGAAATTGTCTTTCTTGACTTGCACGTTGAGCGGTGCGCCCTTGTCTTTCCAGTCGGGCATCAGCTTGTCCAGACCGCAGGGGTCCAGCACCGCACCAGACAGGATATGTGCGCCTACTTCCGAGCCTTTTTCAAGCACAACGACGTCCAGATCGGCGTCCAGTTGCTTGAGACGGATCGCTGCAGACAGACCTGCAGGTCCTGCACCAACGATGACAACATCGTATTCCATTGCTTCGCGTTCGATATCGGCCATTTTGGCTTCCCTTCTTCCGGTGGCTGGCGGAAATATTCTTTCGCAGTTGCTAGCGCGTCTTGCAACAAAACGTCAATCAGAACCCGACGGCAAAATGCTGCAAAACGCCAACTAATGATAGGAATTCGCGTATTTGCCCTTGCATTGCCGCCAGTCCCTTGATTTTGAAAGACTGCTCGGGGCAGTCTCGGGTTAAGAACAGGTAACACGGTGGTGGCGCACGAACTGTGCCCTACGCGAAGATCGGGATCGACCCATGGAAAAAATACCAATGACGCGCGGCGGGTTTGTCGCACTGGAAGCGGAACTCAAGAATCTGAAAACAGTCGAGCGGCCAATTATCATCCAAGCGATCGCCGAAGCCCGCGAACATGGCGACTTGTCCGAAAACGCCGAATACCACTCAGCCCGGGAAAAGCATTCGTTCATTGAGGGCCGCGTGAAAGAACTCGAGGGCGTCATTTCGCTTGCGGATGTCATTGATCCCAAAACGCTGTCGGGATCGATCAAATTTGGCGCGACCGTGACATTGATAGATGAAGATACAGATGAAGAAAAAACCTGGCAGATCGTTGGCGAACACGAAGCCAACGTCGAAAAAGGTCTTTTGAACATCAAATCGCCCATTGCACGGGCGCTGATTGGCAAAGAAGAAGGTGATAGCGTAGAAGTGCGTACACCTGGTGGCGAAAAGAGTTACGAGGTGATGTCCGTCGCTTACATTTAGCGCAAGACAGATCCAGGAGTGATTATGAGTGACGAGTCCGGCAGCAAACCCACTCCGTTGGGGATTTACGAAAAACCTTCGATCGCCAGTGTCACCGGCATCGAGGTAATTGCCGTTGCGGTATCGCTTTTGTGGTTGGGTGGTACGGCGATCTTCTTTGTGGTGCTTGGCGGCAGCGAAACCGGCGAAATCGATTCCCTCAGGTTTGTGATGACGATGCTGGCCATTTTCATGCCGGTCGCAATGATTTGGGTGGCCGCAACTGCCGCACGCTCAAGTCGGATCATGCGCGAGGAAAGCACACGCCTTCAGTCGGCAATTGACGCCATGCGCCGCACCTATGTGGCACAGGCGCAAGGCTCTATCCAGTCAGCCTCTAGTGAACCGACGGTTTCTCGCAAGCTCGACGAGATTGCAGCCGCACAACGCAAAACCGAATCCGCACTAGCAACATTCACCTCGTCTCGTGAGCGCGATCAGGGCATTCGCAAAACCCCCGAACCAGAAGTCACACAGGTAGATACCGAGGATCAGGGATTGCTGGCACTCGGCACACCGGCCGAGGATCTGTCCCCTCCGATTGATCGCAATGTGTTCATAAGTGCGCTGAACTTTCCCGAGAACGCAGAAGACAAGGCCGGGTTCTCAGCCCTGCGCAAAGCGCTCAAGGATCGGCGCGCATCCCAGCTTATTCAGGCAGCCCAAGACGTGCTGACCCTGCTCAGTCAAGACGGTATCTATATGGATGATCTGCGCCCTGATCTGGCTCGCCCCGAGATATGGCGCCGTTTTGCAGCAGGAGAACGTGGTCGGGTGATCGCCCAGCTTGGTGGCATCCGCGATCGGTCTTCGCTGGCGCTTACGGCAGGACGTATGAAACAGGACACGATCTTCCGCGACGCGACGCATCATTTTTTACGCCGGTTTGATAAAACTTTCGTCGAATTTGAAGAAACGGCTTCGGACAGCGATATTGCCGCCTTATCAGACACGCGCACCGCACGGGCATTTATGCTCTTGGGTCGGGTGGCTGGAATTTTTGACTGACGGGTTTAGGGGCGCTGCCCCTCACATCACCTTTGCAATACAAAGGCGAAGCTCACCCCGGGATGCTTAGTGCCAAAAGATGATCAGAGACCAAACGCGCTGTAAGGGATGAAGGTTACCAGAGTACCTTCTGAAATTTCCAGTGCGCCATCCGGCAGTTCCACCAGACCTTCAGCCCAGGACAGCCCGCTGATCCGCCCTGATCCTTCAGAGGAAAACACCTCGGCTTTGCCGTTGCGCAGTCGGGCACGCAGATATTCGCGGCGCCCAGGCTTTTTGGATTTAGCAAAGGCTGCGGGCACAGACAGGCGCTGAGGGTCATGCCAGTTTTGCCCCGCAAGCAAGCCCATGGCCGGACGCGCAAAAATCAATGTGCACACCATTGCAGCCACCGGGTTGCCCGGCAGTCCGAATATCGGAGTGCCATGCCACAGGCCCAGGGCAAGCGGGCGGCCGGGTTTGATGGCCATGCGCCACAAAAACATTGCCCCGGTTTCATTCATAAGCGCAGCAAGATGATCTTCGTCACCGGCAGACGCGCCGCCGGATGTCAGGATCACGTCCGATTGTTCAGCCGCCGCATCCAGAAATCCGCGCAACGCTTCGCGATCATCTGGTGCGCGTCCCAAATCCACAGGATGAAATCCAAAGCGTTGGCACATGGCCCGTAACATTGGTCGGTTGGCATCGTAAATCTGATCCGGGCGGGCGGGGTCGCCGGGCTCTGCCAATTCGTCTCCGGTTGAGACAATCGCAACACGCAAGAGTTTTCGAACCGGTACTTGTGCGACGCCTGTTGCCGCCAGCAATGCCAGGTCTGCCGGGGTCAGGATACGGCCGGATGGCAATATCTGAGCGCCTGCGGCAACGTCTTCACCCGCATTTCGGGCATTTGCACCTTTTTTCAGAGGGCCATGAAAGGCGATTTGCTGACCATCGGTGGTGATGTCTTCTTGCAGGATGACTGTATCGACCTTTTTGGGGAGCGTCGCACCCGTCAGAATGCGAATTGCGTGACCCGGAGGTAAAGCGCCCTCAAATGGCTGACCGGCGGCAGAGCGCCCCGCGACCAGAGGCATCGCCTGAGGGCCATCAATAATATCGACGTGTCGCATGCCGTACCCGTCGACCGCCGAATTGGGCAGTGGAGGGTTCGAGCGTTGGGCGATGATGTCCTCGGCGAGCACACGGTTCAGTGCGGCTTCCAGAGGTAAGACTTCAATTCCCGTGACTGGATGCAACCGGTCGCTCAGGGAGGTCAGTGCGTCATCTACAGCGGTCCACTGAGTGCCAGCGGGCAGCGCGAAACAATCATCTTTCAAAGGTGGGGGTGTAAGGGTCACGACGTGGTCTCGCTCAGAATAAAATCGGCAATGGATGAAGTGTCATTCAGATCGAATTGCGGGCGATCGATGTCGAGCGGCGTATCCGTGGCTATGGCCCGTACAGTGGCATCGCCTGGCGCGATCAGAGGCTGCTTGGCCGCCACCCGGTGCGCTTCGATCTTGGGGTGGCGAGCCCGTTTGAAGCCCTCGACGAGAACAATATCGACCGGAGTCAATTGCGCCACGAGATCTTCCATCGAAGGTTCGGCGGCAGCACGGTGTTCGGTCATCAAAGCCCAGCGGTTTTCAGACGCCAAAAGCACCTGATGGGCACCTGCGCTGCGGTGGCGGAAACTATCGGTGCCTGCCTGATCCACGTCGACGCTATGGTGTGCATGCTTCAGCGTGGAAACCGTGAAGCCGCGAGACGTAAACTCAGCCACCAACCGTTCGGTCAGGCCGGTTTTACCAGTGTTTTTCCAGCCGGTAATTCCAAAAACCCGCATCCGCTACCCTTCTGCCAAGAAACGTGCCTGTGCAAGCTCGTCCGGCGTATTGACGTTAAAGAACGGGTCCACCCGACCCACCGGGAATTCCACGAGGCCCGCGTTGTGGCGATCTGTCCACAGGATAACTTTGCGCAAACCGTCCTGAAGAGCCGTCCGCAGATCGTCGCGCAAAGCCACGGGCCAAAGACCAAAGGTTGGCTGACGCCAGAGTTTATCGGACTGAGGATCACGCGAAGCCGAGAGAGCCAGAGGATTTTGCATGCCTTCGGTCGCCAGCATCAATTGCGGTACCAGGTCGCATGGGAAAAACGGTGTATCCGCGGCGGCGGTCACAATGGTTTCCGCCCCTTGCGCCGCGGCCCAGTCGAGCCCAGCAAGGACCCCAGCCAGTGGGCCGGGAAAATCGGAGATGCTATCGGGGATCACGGACAGCCCCGTATTGGAAAACCGCGTCGGGTCGCCATTGGCATTGATCGCGACACCAGCCGTCTGCGGTTCAAGTCTTTCAATCACGTGAGACAGGATAGACTTCCCGTTCAAATCCAGAAGCCCTTTGTCACCACCCCCCATACGGGATGACAACCCGCCAGCCAGAATCACTCCGAGAGGTTGTTTCATGCGAGCTTGCCTCCAACGAGAGTATTTTTGAAATGGTGAAACATGAAGCTAGTCGTCTCCAGCTGATTTGCGCCGGCTTTTTTTGGCGTCATCCGGCACAGTGGCTGGGTCCACATCACGGATCAAACGGTCTTCGCCGGACAGGCAGATGAACCTTTGCCCGCGCATACGGCCAATCAGAGTAAGGCCAACTTTTTGAGCAATCTCAACACCCCAGGCCGTAAAGCCAGACCGCGACGCCAAAACAGGAATGCCCATAAGGGCCGTCTTGATCACCATTTCCGAGGTCAGACGTCCCGTGGTGTACAGCACCTTGTCTGCCGCTTCTGTTTTTGTGTCAAACATCCAACCGGCGATTTTGTCGACCGCATTGTGACGGCCAACATCCTCCATATAGACCAGCGGCCGATCTCCCTGACATAGTACCGACCCGTGAATTGCGCCGGCCTCGAGATACAGCGAGGGCGTGCGGTTGATCTTGTGCGCAAGTGCATAAAGGTCTGAGGTGCGCGCCTGGGTGGGTGGTAATGTCAGTCCTTCCAAGCCTTCCATCATATCCCCAAACACGGTACCCACCGCACAACCAGATGTGCGGGTTTTCTTTTTCAGCTTGTCTTCGTGGTCGGTCTCTTTTGCCGTGCGCACAACCACGGTTTCTAACTCTTCGTCAAAATCGATGCCCGTGACCACATCGGCGTCGCTCAGCATTCCCTGATTGCGTAGAAACCCAAGCGCAAGATATTCGGGGTAATCGCCAATGGTCATGGCGGTTACAATCTCGCGGCTATTGAGAAAAATCGTCAGCGGGCGCTCCTCGACCACCGAGGTTTCGGCAGCTGCGCCTGTATGATCCGTGCCTTGCACCACACGGGTCAATCCCTTGTTGCTGGGTTGAGGCGCGATCAGATAGTCAGTGGTTTGTGATGTAGGGGCCAATTGCATCTCCAAGCCGATGGCACAAGGGCGGTTGAACAAACCCAATCTAGGATCAAGCGATGGCTTCCTCCAGCATCAAATCGGCATATTGGAAATGATTTCGCGACAGCGCACCGATTATTGTCGTGATTATCCCCTTTTCGACCTAGTTCGGGGCAATGGCCATCGAAGCAGTTCTGTCGGTGTTCGAGACAATGACCTTTTCGAATGTTGTTATCGCGGGCGCGGTCCAGTTCACCGCTCTACAACTGATGAATGAAAATGCCCCCTCAGTCGTTGTGTTGGCTTCTGCTTGGCTGTGAAACTGCGAATGGCGATGTATTCAGCGTCATTGCCCCTTAATTTGGGTGCAGCCCGATGTGGCATCGCGCCATTCTGGCCTATTTCACTGAGGATCAGTCCCATGCGCTAAGTGTGTTGGAGTTTGAAAACAAACCCAGAATGACCAGGCCCGAAAAAGGGGTCTATTTCATGGGAACCGTGACGCCCATTTGCCCGAACTGGTATCTGTTCACACCTATCGGCGCCTTGGTGGGTAAATCAATTCCGCCAGAACTGGCGCTGGATTTCGCCGTGCCAATAACCTTTTGAGCCATGATCGGCCCAATGCTGCGCGCAGGCGCGCATGTCATGGCGGCTTTGGTTTCTGTGGCTCTGGCGCTCAGTCTCGCCTGAGTACCGTATAATCTCGGCCTGATGGACGCCGGATTTGGGGGCATGATGGCCGGCCCGCGAACCGACGTCTGGTCCTCGCAGAGGGCAGCCCAATGATAGACCGAATCCAATTGTGGATTGTCATCATTTTGATGGGGCTGGGCAGATTTGGCATGCGGTTTTTACTTACCGGACTTGTCGGAGACCGCGCAATGCCGCCTTGGGTGTTGCGCCACTTGCGTTATGACAGCCGTGGCAATCCTACCGGGGCTTGTTGCTCCGTTGGCCATGTGGCCTGACGCAACGGATGGGTAGCCTGACCCAACCCGATTAAGTGCGGCATCGGTGACATTGACGCTGGGATACTTCACAAAGAATGTGCTGTCGCCAACAGCGGTGGAGCTATGACGCTTCACGGTGCGATTAATGTGTTCGGTTAATCCCTGACACGGTTATTCGCTGGCACTTTCGCGAGCAGCGCGTTGCTGAGCAACCAGTTCGGAATTGTATTCCTGCAAAACTTTGGATTTGTCATCCGCGTCGTATTCCCAAAGCTCTTTGCGGGTCGGGCCATATTGGGCAAACGCCTCTTCGAGCTTGTTAGGATAATAGGTGCTGGGAAGTGCTTCAAAACCTGGCAAAGACCGCATAATCGCCGAAGTGCTGAGGGCACACTGCGATTGGGGGACAGCACCGTAGCTTGCAACGGTACGCAACGCTTGTTCGGCGATCTCGGGGCTGACATCCAACTCCTGAATGATGACATGATAGGTCTCACGCGCATGATAGCGCGTATAGTAATCGACCATTTTGGGTGACATGCCGTAGACGACGTCGCCGCGCGCGACGATGCCTTCTGCGCGGAAACTACCGGCAGGATCCCAGGCAACGCGTTGCGATCCATTGATCAAAAGTGATGTATGCGCGCCGGACCCGGTGTCATTGCTGACCATCGTATAAAGAGTCAACCTGGGTTGGCCGCCGTCGCTATAGGCCACAGCGCGGATTTCTTCGTCGGACGCATTGTCCTTGTTGACAGCACAGGCTGCCAAAGACATCGCGATCAAAAGGCCAGTGCAAAGACGCAAAAATCTAGTCATGGACTTACTGCCCGTAACAGAGTTACCGGGGCTTTAGCTGTTTACCAAAGCCATGAAAATCAAAACTGCAATTGACAGCCCTGCCACCCAGGTGGATGCCTTGATAAAACCTGAAAAAGTTTTTTCCTGAACGTCTGTGTTCATAGAGCCGTGTTTGTGATCAGACATTGTCGCGCCTTCCAATAGTATTCGTTCATCGTTGAATACTGGATTCGTGCGGGCCTGTCACCACGTCAATCGCATAGAAAACGCGTCACTTTTCGTTGTTTTTGGCCAGATCGGCCGCCAAACGGAACCCAATCCGTGAAGGGGCCTCTCTTTCAACCTCTTTGGGTAGTGCCCGAAGCATCACCGAAAGCTGGCTGACATGTTGAATCAACTGGGTCTTCACCCCCATCGAATCCGAGCCATAAAAAGTGATCATATCCGGGTCGAAAAAGCCCATGCCTTCGATCCGAAGCACACCTGTCTCACCGCCGGCAAAGCCCATGGCAACTTCGTGCTCGTTGTCGAGCTGTTCTTCAAAGTTCTGGATATAAAGGATTAACCGCTCGTAGGCCCATTCCGCTGGGCTTTTCTGGGCTACAGGTGTCTGAGAAACCGACTCTGGAATGTCTTTGCACGGCTCAACTTCAGGGTCCGCATGCACTTCGTGTCGACGCGGCATCGCGGCAGCTTCAGCAGCTTCTGCGCTGGTCTCAATCTCATCACCCATCATGGTCTACCCCTTACGTTGCCACAACCACGCCCCGCCCTCTCGGGCGGTGCGGGTCACTTTTCCAACATGATACAGATGATTGAGATGGGCAATCGCTTCGACAAGTGCAAGCCCATAGGCCGATCCGCCGATATGGCGCTTAAAGATCGGAAGGAAACATTCGCCGCCGGTTTTGGGCGTATCCAGATGTTCCAACAACCGGTCCAATGCGCCGTAATGGTTATCAGCCAATTGCTTCATACGAAGCTGTAGTCCCGTAAACGGTAACTTATGGCCGCCTAGGACAAGGTGATCCGGGCGGCCAAACTTGGCCAGGCGTTCGCAGGATTCGAGCCACTCTCCTACCGGATCGGCATCTGGTTCCGTGGCATAGACGCCAATGTTCGAACTGATTGAAGGCAGAATCTGATCGCCCGAAAGCACAAGATTGTCATCCCGGCTCCAGAACGTCGCGTGTTCAGGGGCATGACCGTTGCCGATCCGCACATCCCAGCTGCGACCACCGATTTCGACGATATCACCTTCTTTGATGCGCTTATAGCCAACAGGCATAGGATCAACGACATCCGAAAAGTTGAACGGGCGTTCGCTAACACGTTGGCGAAAAACCTCTTCATCCATACCGCAGGACCGGTAAAACTTCAGCGTTTCTTGCGTCGGCACGGCTTGTTCATCCAACTGCAACATGCGTCCCATCAACCACGCGGTGCGGGTCATCCACAGTTCGGCGCCATATTCTGACTGAAACCAGCCAGCCAGTCCGATGTGGTCCGGGTGGTGGTGTGTGCAAATCAAACGTGTGACAGGTTTGCCGGCCAATGGCCCAGTTTCCATTAATCCGCGCCAGATATCCTTGCAGCGCTTGGACGAAAACCCGGTATCGATCACGGTCCACCCGTCGCCTTCGTCCAGCGCATAGATGTTCACGTGATCCAAAGCCATCGGCAGCGGAAGGCGTATCCACAACACGCCTTTGGCCACTTCAATCGCTTCACCCTCTGCCGGGGCTTCTTCCCATGGGTAACGAATCCCCGTCAAATCATCTCTCATGCGCTGAGGTCATCCACACTGATTGCATAAAGGTCGTCGGCGCCACGCACCGCATGGGCCAACAGACCCACATGTTCAGGCAACATACGGGTGATGTAGAAACGTGCAAGCTTGCTGCGGGCACCGTTTTCACCTTCGCCCATGGCCGCTTTTAGATGGAAATGCGCGCCCAACACACGGGCAAAGCCTTTGAGGAAGGGAACAGACCCAGCGAACCGGTCATTCAGATCACCTTGAGTCACCAACCATTCGGTCGTCTCGCGCAAGGTTTCGGTGGCTTCCCAGACGGGTTCGGCCAGCTCAGGCATTTTGGTACGAGCGTCTTCGGCATGTGCCTCGATTTCATCCAGCAGGCGATAGGCGGCTTCGCCTCCATCCATCAACTTGCGCGCCACGAGGTCCATCGATTGAATGCCGTTGGTGCCTTCGTAAATCGCTGTAACCCGTACATCGCGTGCATATTGCGCGGCGCCGGTTTCTTCGATGAAGCCCATGCCGCCATGGACCTGCACCCCCATCTCGGATACGGCGATGCCGGTATCCGTTCCAAACGCCTTGGCAATCGGTGTGAGGAATGCCGCGCGGGCTTTCCATTCGCCGTCACCGGTGGCAGTGCCCATGTCAATCGCCACGGCGCAGGACATAGCAATTGCGCGAGCGGCAAAAATTTCGACTTTCATCGTAGCCAGCATCCGGCGGACATCGGCATGGTCAACAATGGTACCTGAACCATCCTCAACGGGCGTGCGCCCTTGCTTGCGTTCCAGCGCATAGCCCAACGCATGTTGGTATGCGCCTTCAGCCGCCCCGATGCCCTGACATCCAACACCCAAACGGGCGTTGTTCATCATTGTGAACATGGCGCGCATCCCATCGTGCGGCTCGCCGATCAGCCAGCCAGTGGCGCCGTCAAACTGCATCACCGCTGTGGGTGATCCGTGAAGGCCCAGTTTATGCTCTAGGCTCACCACCTTGAGGCTGTTGGCCACACCCGGTTCGCCGTTTTCATCCGGGATGTTACGCGGCACGATAAACAGGCTGATCCCTTTAGTGCCGGGAACACCGTCTGGCAAACGCGCCAGAACCAGATGGCAGACATTGTCGGTAAAATCGTTATCACCCCAGCTGATGAAAATCTTTTGCCCTGTTACGGCAAAAGACCCGTCGCCATTTGGTTCGGCTTTGGAACTTAACGCGCCGACGTCCGATCCTGCTTGTGGTTCTGTCAGGTTCATCGTCCCTGACCATTCACCTGTTATCAGTTTGGGCAAATAGACAGCCTTGATTTCATCACTGGCGTGGTGCTCCAGTGCCTCAATCTGGCCTTGGGTCATCAGCGGATTCAACTGCAGAGACAGGCAGGCCGCGCTCATCATTTCATTGACGGCTGTGGTGATCGTGTGCGGTAGGCCCATACCGCCATACTCAGGGTCCGCACTGGTCGAAATCCAGCCCCCCTCAGCGACCTGACCATAGGCTTCGGCAAATCCTTTGGAGGTGCGTACAACACCGTTTTCCAACACAGCCCCATCCAGATCGCCATTGCGCTGAACCGGGTACATGACCTCTTCGCACATGCGGCCCGCTTCGGTCAGGATGGCATCTATAACGTCTTTGTCAGCCTCGGCAAAGCGATCGGTCGCAGTGACATCCGCCAGCCCAACGACATGTTCAAACAGGAACTGATAGTCGGATACAGGGGCTCGAAATGACATGGCGGTCTCCTAATGTTGCGACTTGGCATTGTGCGCTGGCGCTTGTATGCAGCTTTGCGCCCTAAGGTAAGGGGCCGATGGGCGCTGTCCCAGAGAAACGCAGCGTCACAGGAGATCGCGACGTGGAGACACAAATCCTCAAACCAGACATGGACGGCTATGCGCGGGCAGCTGCAACCTTGGCCAAAGGCCAGCTTGTCGCCTTCCCGACAGAGACTGTCTATGGGCTTGGAGCAGACGCGCGCAACGACATGGCCGTCGCCCGCGTTTTTGAGGCCAAAGGACGTCCGCGTTTCAATCCGCTGATCGTACATGTTCCATCAGTGGCTGTCGCAAAAACCTATGCTGTCTGGACCGACGAAGCCGATCGGCTGGCCAGCGCCTTTTGGCCCGGTCCTTTGACATTGGTTCTGCCGATCCGCCCCGGGTCTGGCCTATCCCCTTTGGTCACCGCTGACCTGCCAACCCTGGCCATACGCATTCCGGAACACGCCGTTGCGCGTCACTTGTTGGATACTTTTGGCAGTCCGGTCGCGGCACCTTCTGCCAATCCTTCAGGCAAAATCAGCCCCACATGCGCAACTCATGTCGAGGCAGGACTATCCGGACGGATTGCCGCCATTCTGGACGGAGGCGACTGCGACGTTGGTTTGGAATCCACCATTGTCGGCCTTTCCGAGGGTCCAACACTTCTGCGTCCCGGAGGCCTGCCTCTGGAAGCGATCGAAGCCGCTCTTGGTGGCCCGATTGATGTGTATCAATCCAGCGACCCGCTGACCGCACCCGGTCAAATGACATCTCACTATGCCCCCGGCGCCCCTGTGCGTCTCAATGCGACCGACCTGCGTGAGGGCGAGATGCTGCTTGGGTTTGGTCCGGTAGAGGCCACCGTAAATCTCTCGCCCGCAGGAGATCTGACTGAGGCTGCAGCCAATCTCTTTGGTCATTTGCACGCGATGGACGCACTGGCGGCTCAAACCATTGCTGTCTCTCCGATCCCAAACCACGGGCTTGGGCGCGCCATCAATGATCGTTTGCGCCGCGCAGCTGCACCACGCCCCTGATCATCATCTGGTTTAAAATATCCCGGGGTGAACGCTGTCTTTGCCACGCAAAGACGGCGTGAGGGGCAGCGCCCCTTATGCGCGACCTGCAGTGGCAGACAAGGTAATCGGATCGATTCCCAGAGACTTCATCGCTTCTGACCAGATTTTTGCGTCATCTTCCTCAAACACCAATGCTTGACTAGGCTCAGCAATCAACCACCCATTGGCAGCAATCTCGGCTTCAAGCTGACCCGGCCCCCACCCGCTATACCCCAACGCCACAAGCGCCGAGGACGGCCCGCCACCAGAAGCAATATCCTCAAGGATGTCCTGCGTGGCCGTCATCGCGAACCGCCCATCAATGTCCATGGTCGAAAGGTTCGAGTGATAGTCCGGGGTGTGCAACACGAATCCCCGCCCGGTCTCAACCGGCCCTCCAAAATACAGCCCTGCGGTTCCTGCCTGCCCTTCATGTTCAATCGATAGCTGGTCCAACAAGGCATCAAGGCTCATGCCTTCGACGGATTTGTTCACAATCAGTCCCATTGCACCGTCTGTAGAATAGGCACACATCAACACCACCGAGTGGGCGAACCGAGGATCTCCCATTCCGGGCATGGCAATGAGGATTTTGCCGGTCAGGTTCAGGTCTTGGTCGGGTTCTTTACTCAAGCAAACCGCTCCTTCTGCTTCCCCCAAGATGCGGGTGCAACGCGCATCGTGCAAGCCCCTCGCGGCGCTATGGCGCGGCAGATGTTACAAACTGCGCACTTTTTCTCGCCCGAAAGTGAATTGGCATTGAACGACCAATCGCCCACATAGGAAACATGATTAAACGCCTGATCCTGACCGCCTTATGCCTGACCGGCCTTGCCCTGCCCGTGATTGCACAATCTTTCGACCGTGTCGTGCAAGCTGAAGTGCTACCTGGTTGGCAGGAAAAAGACGGCAGCAGGATCGCTGCCATCCGGATCACCCTTAATCCTGGCTGGAAAACTTATTGGCGCGCTCCCGGAGATGCGGGCATCCCGCCAAGCTTTGACTGGACCGGATCAAGCAACGTGCAATCTGTGGGCGTCACTTGGCCAACCCCCGAGGTGTTTTCGCAAAATGGCATGCGCTCGATCGGCTATAAAGAAGAGTTGATTTTGCCCGTTCACATCACGCCAAAGAAGGATGGCAAGCAGGTCCGCTTTAAGGCGGTAATGGATATCGGTGTGTGTCGCGACATTTGCGTGCCTCAACGTCTGAAAGTGTCCGCCAAATTTCCTAAGGACACCGGAAAACGTGACCCGATTATTGCCGCCGCCATTGCCTCTCGTCCTCTGACCAAATCCGAGGCCGGTGTCAAAAAGGCATCCTGCCGGATATCGACGTCGGCCGATGGCCTGATGGTGACCGCACGATTGCATCTGCCCAGTACAGGTGGGGACGAGATTGCTGTGATCGAGACCGACAATCCGCTTGTCTGGGTTTCCGAGGCGAAAACTCACCGCGAAGGCGGGGTTCTAGTGGCCAAAAGCGAATTGATGCATGTGAATGGAGACAGCTTCATGGTGAACCGGTCGACGCTCAGGTTCACGGTTTTGGGCAAGCGCCACGCGGTTGACATCCAAGGGTGTTCAGCAGGCTGATCAGGTGCCCACAGAGGCGTGTCGGCGCCGCCACAAGGCCATGCGCAATGCTGCGAGTCCAAAGATACCTGTCGTTAACGCCCATGCACCAAAAAAGAAAACTGCCACAACCATGGCAATGTTTGGCGTCCCGGCCAGCATCGGCAAGACCGAAGCAAGCCCTGGATAAACGCCTCCGGTGACGACAGAATACCCGACGGTTGCTGCCAGCCATGCCATCAAAAGCACAGCAGACACTCCCATCAAAAGGCGCAACTTAATGCTACGCACGCTGCGACGTAGGGCCTGAATCTGGCGCGCCACATCTGACTGAACGGCGATCAGCGCTGGCACCACCAGCAGCACCAGAAACAACCCAAAGGCCAGACCATAAACCAATGTGATCACGGTGGGTTTCAAGAATTGCGCCTGTTGTGAGCGTTCGAACAACAGGGGTGCCAACCCCAGAACGGTTGTGGCTGATGTCAGCATCATGGGGCGCAATCGGTCCGCAGCCCCGTCGATGATTGACGGCACCAAACCACGGGTTTTCGCGTATTCATCGACCGTGGATACCAGCACAATAGAATCGTTGATGATAATCCCGGTCAATCCCAAGAGACCCACAACCGTGAACATCGACAAAGGTACATTGTGAAAGTGATGGCCATAGATCGTGCCAACCAGCCCAAAGGGAATAATCGCCATCACCACCATAGGGCGCACCCAGCTGGCAAAGACCCATGCTAACACAATATAGATACCTGTCAGGCACATGAGCAATCCCAGCCAGGCGTCACTCAGAAACTCGTCTTCCTGTTCTGCCAATCCCGCAAGTCGCCATTCAACCTGTTGCTGGCTGGCGATTTCAGGCAGGATTTCTGTACGCAAGAGGTTCGAAATTTCTTCGGCACGCGCGGGGTCATCTTCCGAGATATCCCCGGTCACACTGACCACCCGAATGCCGTTTTCGCGACGCACGGTAGAAAACCCAGTGCGCCGTTCAACGGTCACCAAATCCGCCAGTGGTACGTATTTTCCGGCGGGTGTGCGCATCAGGCTGCCTTCAAGGAAATTCGCAGTCAGCTCATCCTTAGGTAATTCAACCCTGATTGCAGCACTGCGCGGTCCTTCCGGGTAGGTGGCTGCCTCAAGCCCATTCAGCCGATGGCGCAACACCCGGCCCAAGCCATCGATATTAAAGCCCAAGGCGCGGCCCTGCGGTGTCAACTCAAGGATCAATTCTTCTTTGTCATAGGCCAGATTGTCCTCAACCGCCGACACTTCGGGATATTGAGTGACCGCCGTTTTCAATGACTCGGATGCCTGTTTCAGCGTGGCAGCCTCTGCCCCGAAAAACTGAACATCCAGAGCGTCACCCGCTGGGCCGGACCGCCATCCACGAAAGCTGACCGTGTCAGACAAGGGGTGTTTGCCAACACGCTCCTGCAGCTCTCCGACAAAAGCAAAGCTGGAATAGGGGCGCAGGTCTGCATCAATCAACTCAATGCCAATGCCGCCTTTCAGATCATCGTCCAGCGTTTCTGCACCGGCCAGCCCGTAGCCGGAGTTTCCGCCCACTTCGGCCAACACATAATCCAACGGATTGCGGCCGTAACGTTCTTCATATTCTTTGCCCAGCGCCTCGGTGGCGCGCTGTAATTCGCGCATTTGCGCCAGCGTGTCTTCACGTGTGGCCGACGGCAGCATAAAGAAGTTGCCGGTGACAGACCCGCGTTCAGGCGAGTTGAAAAACCGCCATTTGACATCACCGCTGACAAACAGGGCCAACTGGCTGGCCAAAACAACCGTGGCCAAAGCCAACACAGGATAGCGTGCCCACACGACCAGCCCCATGACCGGACGAAAAATACGAGATCGGTACCAGCGAAACGCCCGGTTCACGACGCGGCTGGGCGCGTCATACCAGTGATCTTTGGCCGAATGCGCCAATGCATGGGCCATGTGATGTGGCAGGATCAGAAAGCATTCCACCAACGAGGCCAACAGCACCACAATCACGGTAAAGGGTATATCGGCGATCATTTCGCCAAATCGACCACTAATCGCCGTCAATCCAAAGAAGGCAATCACTGTGGTCAAAGTCGCTGAGAACACCGGCATCGCCATGCGACGAGCAGCGTTTTCAGCCGCGATCATCGGCGGTTCCCCCAGATTTCGGGCGCGGTGATCAGCGTGTTCGCCCACCACAATCGCATCATCCACAACGATACCCAGAGTGATAATCAAGGCAAACAACGAGATCATGTTGATGGTCAGCCCAAAGGCATACATCAGCGCAATCGTCGCCAGCATCGCCACAGGAATGCCTGCAGCGACCCAAATGGCGGTGCGCGCGTTGAGGAACAGGAACAACAGCGCCACCACGAGCCCCAATCCCATCAGACCATTGTCCAAAAGCAAGTCCAGACGGCTGGTAATAGCCTCGGCACGGGTGCGGGTGAGCTGCACGGTCACGCCCTTTGGCAGGGTGGTCTGCATCTCGGCTGCCACGTTTTCCACACGTTCCTGAATGGCAATGGCATCACCTTGACTGCTCCGATCCACCCTGATCGACATCGCCGGGTCTTCGCCCACGAAATATGACCGATTGCGGGTCACGCCTTCGACCCTCAGGGTGGCGACATCGCCAATCGTCAGCTTTGATCCATCCGGATTTGATCGCAACAAAATTGCCGCAATTTGATCCGGTGCACGTTTCTCAACACCGGTTCGCACGCGTGCATTGGCCCCTTCAACGTCCCCTGCGGGATCGGTGTTCACCTCTTGTGCAATTGCAATGGCGATCTCTTCGATACTGACATCATGGGTCATCAGATCGACAGTCGACACTTCGATTATTGTCTGAGGGGCCGCAACGCCGCGAATGGTCGTACGGGTGACACCGGCTGCAAACAGTCGGGTCAGAAATTCATCGGTGTAGCGGCCCAATTGGGTAGGATCGACCGGGCCAGTTATAACGACATCAGTCACCCGATCACGCCAAGCTCCGCGCTTCACTTTGGGATCATCAGCGTCATCCGGAAGCGTGGTTGTCGCATCGACCGCTGTTTGAACGTCATCCGCCGCGCGCGCCATATCCCAACCGGGTTCAAAATCCAGAGTAATGCGAGCGCTGCCTTCCAAGGATCGCGAAGCGGTACTTTCAACACCTTCCACAGACAACAGGGCAGGTTCCAAAACCTGCACAATGGCGGCATCAACATCAGAAGCTCCGGCACCCTCCCATGTCACCGAAACGCTGACATTGTCGATCACCACGTCGGGGAAAAACTGTGCCCGCATGCGCGGCGCGGCCAGCAACCCCGCAACGATCAGCACCACCAACAACAGGTTGGCTGCCGTACCATGTCGCGTGAAATACGACAGAACGCCATTGGCAGGAGCTGAAATGGTGCGCAATGCTCCCTAGCCCCCCGAACGCGACTTAAGCCGTTCAATCAGCCCGGCCGGGACTTCGGGTTGAGCCAGAAGGTCCAGAACCCGTGCCTTACGCTCGGCAGGCATCGTCGTGTTGGATTCGATAGCCGCAATGAACCGGGCGCGTGCGTCGTCATCAAGAGCCACCATTGCAGGAGCCGTTGGCGCTATGGCTTCGACCGAACCAGACACGAGCGGTTTGACGCGAATGCCCGGCCCCAGCAAAGGTGTGAGACGCGTTACAACCTGCTTGCCGGCAAGCCCAGTGGCTTCAAGGATAATGTGATCCCCCTGTCGACGCAGCAAGGTTACCTGCACCGCTTCAAGCCGATCGTTTCCCCCCACGACCATCACACGGTTCTGGGAATCCAAGGCTGCTGAAGGCAATTTCACCACATTCATGATCTCGGCTTCGCGTAGGCGAACAGTCACGAAATCTCCGGGTTTTAGACCACGCGGCGCATCAAGGCGTGCATAAATACGGCGACCCGTTTCGCCTTCGCCGACAACCGCGCTTTCACGACTGACAACACCTGTTGCGCTTAAGTCCTGTCCCATCACGTCCAGAAGCACGGTGACTTCGGCGGCGGGCAACCGCCCGTTTTCGTCCAACAGACGCACGTATTGCGGCGTGGACACACGAAACGCGACTTCCAAGGCATTGGCATCAATCAATGTCGCCAGTTTCTCATTTATCGCAACCAGGCGCCCCTTGACCACGGTCACTTCAGAGAGGGTTCCAGTGAAACCGGCGTGGATCTTAGTTTCCGCCAATGCGCGTTCGGCTTCGGCCAGGGCGATGCGCGCCCGATCCAGCCGCGTTACGGCCTGATCCACACGTGCTTCGGATTGCGCCACAAATTGGCGGCGCGTCACAACGGTCTGATTGGCGGCGGCAACGGCCAGTTCAGCCGCCTCAACCGCAGCCGTGGTGCCCACTTCGCGCTCTAAAAGGTCGCTCTGGCGGGCCAGCGCCTTAAGGCGCAGCGCTGTCTGTGCTTCGGTGGCCTCAAGTTCGGCCTTGGCCAATTCAAGATTGCGGTCCGCATCGCGTTGTTCGGCTTCGGCATCCAGCAAATCATTCTTGGCGCGGCTCAAGGAAAATTCGGCAGTGGTCGGATCAATCTGCAAAAGAGTCTCACCAAGAGCAACTTCGCCACCATCCACAAAGTCAGAAGACAGCGTGATGATAGACCCCGACGACTTGGCCCGCACCTCAAGGCTGCGGCGGCTGCGCACTTCGCCAAAGGCAACCAGTTCCGGTGCGATGCTTTGAGGTTCGACGATCTGCACGCCCACCGCAAACACGCGTTCGCGCCCTTCAGGTGCCGCGCTGTCGCGTGCCATTCTTTCGGATACAGCCCCATAGATCATCTGACCTGCGACCAGCATCAAAGCAATCGTCAGCCCAAGCAGGAACAGGCCAGTCAGGCTTTGTCTCAGGAATCGCATAAGGCTTCGGTCTCCGCTGACGTGGGTCCACCCTTTATAATTGGGGTAATTTCCTTGTTTGCCAAGGGCCTGAAGCTTTTATGCACGAATACGTCATTTCCGTCGCATATGTTCATCAAGGCGCGGAAAGATTTCCACGAAATTGCAAGGCAGGTGGCGGTAGTCCAGCTGATACTGCAGAATGTCGTCCCAAGCATCTTTGCAGGCGCCGGTCGATCCGGGCAACGCAAACAGATAAGTGCCATTGGCCACACCCCCAGTCGCCCGACTCTGAACCGCAGAAGTACCGATCTTGTTCATCGACACCATGGTAAAGACCGTCCCAAAGGCTTCGATCTCCTTTTCGTAGACATCCCGGTGCGCTTCGACGCTGACATCGCGCCCGGTCAGACCGGTGCCGCCTGTTGAAATAATGACATCGATGTCTTTGTTGGCGCACCATGTACGTAGCTGATCGGCAATCTGGTCGCGCTCGTCCCGGATGATCTTGCGATCTGCCAGAATATGGCCGGCCGCTTCGATGCGTCCCACCAGCGTATCGCCGGACTTATCCTGATCCAAGCCTCGCGTATCTGAGACCGTTAGTACGGCGATACGAACAGGAAGAAAGTCTTTGGTGTCGTCGAAGCGGGGCATGTTTGGTCCTCAGAGGCAGGGTTGTGTCACTGGCAGGCGGGGCTTTGCGAGCGCTGCTGCAAACAACGCCTCAGCCTCAGACCCCAGAAATGCCTCGGCATACTCGACCATGGCCCCACCGGGATAACACTGTGTAATCTGGTCGCGGCTTTGGGCAACAAGTGATGCGAACCGATTTTTCAAATCTACAGGCTCAGCAGGCGGAAAAGCGTTGCTGGCATAGTCATTGGCTCCAAGCGGGTCAGATTGCGCGGCTGAGCCGAGCGTCAGAAAAGCTGCGGCAAGCCAACGTATCATACAAGGTCTCGTAATTTGGCCTGAAGGCTCAACAGATCGGCCCAGGCTTCGCGCTTGGCCGTGGGTTGGCGCAGAAGATAAGCGGGATGGAACATTGGCAAAACTGGCTTGCCCAGCGCTTCGGTCCAGTTGCCGCGCAGGCGGGTGATGCCACGTTTGCCCAGAACTGCTGAACAGGAGATATTTCCCATCAGGACAATGATATCAGGTGCCACAATTTCAACGTGACGGCGCAGAAACGGCAGCATCATGGCGATTTCTTCGGTCTGGGGGGCGCGGTTTTGCGGTGGGCGCCACGGTAGAACGTTGGTGATATAGACCGATTGCGCCGACAGATTGTGAACGCGGCCCATATCAATGGCAGCCAGCATCCGATTCAACAGATGACCTGCGCGACCGACAAATGGTCGGCCTTCGCGATCCTCGTCGCGCCCCGGTGCTTCGCCGATAATCATCACGCGCGCAGCCGGATTGCCGTCGGCAAACACTAGATTGCGGGCGCCGCGTTTCAGATCGCAATGTTCAAAACCTGCCAGCGCGGCCTGCAATCCATCCAAGTCGGTCGCGCAATTTGCTGCTTCGCGGGCGATTTGCACCGGGTCTATGTCTGGTTGAGTGACCGACACAGATTGAGCGGCGGCGGCAGGTGCGGGTTTTGAGATTTTCGCAGGCGTGTCATAACGATTAACCGGTGCATCCAAAATGGCCTCGGTTGCGCCAAGTTCGACCTGCCATTCCAGCAGGGCCCGTGCCGTATAATAGTCGAGAGCCGATTCCATGGCGTCACCTTACCCAGTTGCACAAGGAGGGGAAAGAGAGGGGCGCTGCCCCTCACGTTATCTTTGCGTTGCAAAAACAACGCTCACCCCGGAGTATTTTCGAAAAAGTGAAGCTGCGAGAGATCCGCTTGCCGAGGCGGTTTGCCCTTTCTATAAGCAAGGCACAATCAGGGTAGGAGCAGATCATGGGGTTCAGTCAGAAGCATCTTCTGGGGATTGAGCATCTTCGTCCTGATGAGATCACCGCGATCCTTGATCTGGCAGATCAATATGTCGATCTGAACCGGCGCGATGTGAAGCATTCTGATGCCCTGACCGGTCTTACACAGATCAACATGTTCTTTGAAAATTCGACCCGCACACAAGCCAGTTTTGAATTGGCGGGCAAAAGGCTGGGCGCGGATGTGATGAATATGGCGATGCAGGCCAGTTCGATCAAAAAGGGTGAAACCCTAATTGATACGGCCATGACCCTGAACGCCATGCACCCCGATTTGCTGGTGGTGCGCCATCCCCATTCTGGAGCCGTGGATTTGCTGGCGCAGAAAGTGAATTGTGCAGTGTTGAATGCGGGCGACGGGCGGCATGAACATCCCACCCAGGCTTTGCTGGACGCCCTGACCATTCGACGCGCCAAAGGACGACTGCATCGCTTGAACATCGCCATTTGCGGCGACATCGCGCACAGCCGCGTGGCGCGATCAAATCTGATCCTGCTGGGTAAGATGGAAAACCGTATTCGTCTGATTGGCCCACCAACTCTGATGCCCTCGCAAATTGGCGAATTTGGTGTCGAGGTTTTTGAGGATATGCGGGAAGGGCTGCAAGACGTTGATGTCGTGATGATGCTGCGCCTACAAAAAGAACGTATGGATGGCGGGTTCATTCCGTCCGAACGCGAATACTACCACCGCTACGGTCTTGACGCAGAAAAGCTGAGCCACGCGAAAGACGATGCCATCGTTATGCACCCCGGCCCAATGAACCGAGGCGTTGAAATTGACGGAGAGATTGCCGACGACATCAATCGCTCGGTCATTCAGGAACAAGTTGAGATGGGTGTTGCCGTGCGCATGGCGGCGATGGACCTTTTGGCGCGCAATTTGCGGGCGGAACGCAGAAACCAGCCGGTAGAGGTGTAACGGATGGAAGACCCTAAAGATCCCAAAATGTCGGGCCGTGTGGCAACGGTGGCGTTGATCGTCATGTTTGCCATGGTGGGTCTGGTGATATGGGTTGGCGGATGACACGCATGGAAGTCACACCCACCGAAAACGGCCTTATTCGCCTGTTTTCAGTGGACCTTCCCCCTGAAGAGATTACCTTGTTCCGCACCCGGTCATTCGACAAAGATGGCGAACAATCCAGCTGGCCTTTGTGGGATGCACTGGATCCCACGTACTTGGACGAAGACTTTATCGAATTTTGTGATATCGCCAGCCTCGAAGACCTTGGCCTGACGGGCTACATGACCGAAGGCCTTGGAGTTTCTGAGGTAGACGTCGCACAAGATGCGGCACGGCTCTCTGCGATTACGGGGCATGTTCTGATCGTCTTTTCTTCGGCATTTGACGGCATTGCCCAAACCCTGACACCGCGGGCTCCACTGCGCTGGATTGGAACCTACCGCGAAGACAAAGCCCCTGTTGTTTTTGCACCTCTGCCGTCTGAAGCGGCCAAAGGCATCCTTGCACCAGCCGCGCCAGCCCACCCGAGCCCACATCTGACATTGATTTGGGCTCTGCTTGCCTTGCCAATTGTCGCGCTTTTCCTTGCTGCCGTGATCTATGGAGTAACCCGATGACCACCCGCATGACCCCCAACACCCCGCTGAACGATGGCGAAGAGGTGCTGACCTCGTTTCGCGCAGATCGGGCGACCTATACGCGCACCAACACGTGGATGGCGGTTTTTGCGATGGCGGGCGGCATGGTGATCTTGTGGGCTCTGGGCAACCCACATGTCTGGACAGGCGCGATCGGCGGGCTTTTTGCCGTGGCTGTTCGGGGCTTTTACATGATGAGCGAAGAATTGTCCGTGCGCTGGGATTTAACCAATGAACGTATTTTGGGGCCGATGGACCGGGTGATCCGTTTGGGTGAGATCAAAGCGCTCAACAAGATGGGCAGTGTCGTACAGGTGGTCACAAATGCAGGCGACAAGTATCTGGTCAAGTATCAGGGTGACCCAACTGAGACGATCCGCCAGATCAAGGCCGTGCAAGTTGGAGGCCGACTATGACTGACGGTTGGAAAGGCATACTGGACGACGGTGAGACTATCCTTTGGCAGGGGCGGCCTGATGGCGCAGTGACGGTCAGCATTGCCAATGTTGCCACCAGCCTGTTTGGGCTCGCCTTTGCCGGATTTGCCTTGTTCTGGATGATCATGGCATCACAGGCAGGCGGGTTCTTTTGGATGTTCGGCCTGATCCATTTCACCGTTGGCCTTGGCCTGACGGGTGGCCCGATGGTCTGGAGCGCGTACAGGCGGCGCAACACGTGGTACACGCTCACGGATCAGCGTGCATTTATCGCCAGTTCGCTACCTGTGCGCGGCAAAACTCTGGACTCTTTTCCGATCACAGAGGATACGATGCTGAGCCTGACTGAAGGCCCGCCGGACAGCCTGTTTTTCGCCACGAGAACCCGACGCACAAAAAATGGGACGCGCCAGGTAAAGGTTGGCTTTGAGCGAATTGAAGGTGGCAAAGACGTTTATCGCATGATGCGGGACGTGCAGAAAAGACACCGGCAGGCAGACCGGGAAGACGGAGAAATGGACCGATGACCACACTCTTCACCAACGCACGTTTGATTGATCCCAAGACTTTAACCGACACACTTGGCAGTCTTTTGGTTCAGGACGGTAAAATCAAAGCCGTGGGCGCGGAAGTCGACCTGCCCGAGGATGCTGAAGTGGTTGATTGCGGCGGAAAGTATTTGGCGCCGGGTATCGTCGATATTGGTGTCAAAGTATGCGAGCCGGGTGAACGCCACAAAGAAAGCTTTAAAACCGCAGGTCTGGCCGCTGCTGCAGGGGGCGTCACGACCATGGTGACCCGACCAGATACCATTCCTGCTGTCGACAGCCCGGAAACGCTTGAATTTGCCACTCGGCGCGCCAATCAGGCAGCGCCAGTAAATGTGGTCTCCATGGCTGCCCTGACCAAGGGGCGTGAAGGGCGCGAAATGACCGAATTCGGGTTCCTGTTGGATGCCGGAGCCGTGGCCTTTACCGATTGCGATCACGTTGTAACCAACACCAAAGTGCTGTCGCGCGCGATGACCTATGCGCGCTCACTTGGAGCTTTGGTAATCTCGCATCCGCAAGAACCTGGAATGTCCAAGGACGCGGCGGTCACAAGTGGCAAATTCGCATCCCTGCGCGGCCTGCCCGCCGTCAGCCCTATGGCCGAACGTATGGGATTGGACCGTGACATCGCCTTGGTCGAAATGACGGGCGTGAAATATCACGCCGACCAGATCACCTGCGCCCGCGCGCTGCCCTCTCTGGAGCGCGCCAAGGCCAATGGATTTGACGTCACCGCGGGCACATCGATCCACCATTTGACACTGAATGAGTTGGACGTGGCCGACTATCGAACCTTCTTTAAAATCAAGCCGCCACTGCGATCCGAAGATGACCGGATCGCCATCATTCATGCGGTCAAGTCCGGGTTGATCGACATTATTTCATCGATGCACACGCCGCAGGACGAAGAAAGCAAACGTCTGCCCTTTGAAGAGGCAGCAAGTGGGGCCGTCGCTCTGGAAACCCTGCTGCCTGCTGCAATGCAACTCTATCACAACGACTATCTGAGCTTGCCCGAGTTGTGGCGGGCCATGGCGCTGAACCCGGCCAACCGCCTGGGCCTGCCCGGCGGGCGGCTTGAGGTCGGTTCACCTGCCGATCTGGTGCTGTTCGATGCAGATGCGCCGTTTATTCTGGATCGGTTCAAGCTCAATTCAAAGTCCAAGAACACACCGTTTGACGGACGCCAGATGCAGGGTAAGGTGCTGGCAACTTACGTGGCCGGCGCGGCCGTTTACCGGAGACAATGATGGCCGATATGACCCCAGCCTTGTCTGCACTCCTGATCTGGGGTGCATTTGGCTACCTTTTGGGCTCGATCCCATTTGGGATGATCGTAACCCGGTTATTTGGGTTGGGAAATCTGCGCGAAATCGGGTCGGGCAATATCGGCACCACAAATGTGTTGCGCACGGGCAGCAAACCCGCCGCCGCCGCAACTTTGTTGCTGGATGGGGGCAAAGGGGCCGCCGCCGTGCTGATCACGCGCTGTATCGCTGGCGATAGTGCCGCTCAGATTGCCGGCCTTATGGCTTTTGTCGGCCACTGCTATCCGATTTGGCTGCGCTTTAAGGGCGGCAAAGGTGTTGCGACCTTTTTGGGGTTGATGCTGGCGCTGGCATGGCCTGTTGGTATCGCCTGTTGTCTGACGTGGCTGGTCACGGCAATCGTGTCGCGCATTTCATCGATGTCGGCCCTGATGGCTGCGGCCAGTTCAACCCTTTGGATGTTGGTTCTGGGAAGAGGTGAAATCTTTCTTCTCGGCGTCATAACAACGCTTCTGATTTTTTGGCGTCACCGCGAAAATATTTCCCGTATCAAGGCAGGTACCGAACCGAAAATCGGTAAAAAATAACGGCTCTTAACCCAAAATACCGTACAATTTAAGGGGGAAACAGGTCGGCGCCTCGCAATCGTACGTCTGATGCCATTTTTGTGCCGATTTCTGGTGGGACACCTCTTGTAGATTATTTGTACCGGAGATCCGCCATGTTGGGACCAATTGCAGCCGTTGAATCGGCTGTGTTCAAGTCACTCAATTTCACAGGCAGAGCCACACGCGCCGAATTCTGGTGGTGGTCTTTGTTTCAATTCCTGATCATGACAGGATGCATCTTTGCGGACGTAATCAAGATCACCAATGCGGAAACTGTCGCACTGAATCCATTAGGGTATTCTTCTTTCGTCTTTGGTTTACTGACCATGATTCCGAACTTAAGCGTGGCGATACGAAGGCTGCATGACACCGGCCGGTCTGGATTTTGGTATTTCATCGTGTTTGTGCCCTTTGTGGGCGGCTTGTGGTTTTTGGTGTTGATGGTTCTGCCCTCCGAGCGGGATGACAACTACTATGGGCCCGCGCAGCGCAATGGCAGAGTTAGGAGAACCGGCACGTCCAAAGCGAGGCATGATCCAATGCAGGGTTATGCCTGTCTGGATCGTCTGCACGATGAACCGTCAGAGGAAATGCAAGTTGCCCGCAAACAAGAAGTTCGCGACTATTATCGCGCAAGGGTTCTGCAAACCCAGTAACTGGGATCATCATCCATCAAATAGAATACCGGGGCCTGCATGGCCCCGTTTTCTTAGTAGCTGAATTCGCCGTAAATCCGGGTGAGATCACCGTTCCAATCCCCGTGGTAGTGATCCAACAATTCGTCCGCTGGCACTTTGCCGCTGTCGATGCTTTCTTTTAAAGCATTTAGGAAATGGGTCTCGTCTGGCACCAGACCACCAGCACCGGGTTTGGCCCGTGCAATCAGGCCTGCTTCTGAAATGTTCAGAACTTCACGGGCGAGATCATGCATCTTGACGTCGCCTGCCTGCGCCTGAAGCCCGTCCTTGCTGGCCGACACCCGCAACGCCTCGCGGGTTTCCGCGCTCCAGCCTTTGACCAAATCCCAAGCAGCATCCAATGACGACTGATCATACATCAACCCGACCCAGAACGCGGGCAGTGCACAAAGGCGACGCCACGGGCCGCCATCAGCGCCGCGCATCTCCATGTATTTCTTGATCCGCGCTTCGGGGAAGGCCGTTGTCAGGTGATCAGCCCAATCGCTGAGCGTTGGCGTCTCTCCGGGCAATGCCGGCAGGTCACCTTTCAGGAAATCGCGGAACGACATGCCCAGCGCATCAATGTATCTGCCATCGCGGTAGACAAAATACATCGGCACATCGAGCGCATATTGCACCCAAGCTTCAAACCCAAAGCCCTCTTCGAACACAAAGGGCAACATGCCAGTACGGGCCGGATCCAAATCGCGCCACACCCGGCTACGCCAGGATTTGTGGCCATTGGGTTTACCATCAAAGAACGGCGAATTGGCGAATAGGGCTGTCGCCACAGGTTGCAACGCCAAAGCCACACGCAATTTTTTCACCATGTCCGCCTCGGAGGCGAAATCAAGATTCACCTGCACAGTGCAGGTGCGACGCATCATATCGCGTCCCATGGTGCCGACGCGCTGCATATAAGCGTCCATCAGCTTGTAGCGACCTTTGGGCATCAGCGGCATGTCATCATGCGACCAGATAGGGGCTGCGCCCAATCCAATAAAACCCACACCGATTTTGTCAGCGATGTCTTTCACGTCCGCGAGATGATGGTTCACCTCGTCACAAGTCTGGTGGATTGTCTCAAGCGGAGCGCCAGACAACTCCAGCTGCCCGCCCGGTTCCAACGAAACATTGGCGCCGTCTTTTTCCAGCCCGATCAGCTTGCCACCCTCTTCAACGGGGCTCCAGTCATGACCGTCTCGCAGGCCTTTGAGCACCGCCTCAATCGACCGCGTGCCTTCATAAGGCAGCGGGTTCAGCGTGTCTTTGCAAAAGCCGAATTTCTCATGCTCAGTGCCAATGCGCCAGTCTTGGCGGGGCTTACAGCCCTCTTCCAGATACTCCGCCAGTTGTGAGTGATGTTCGATGGGTCCGCCGCCGGACTGAGGAATGGACATGGGGGAGGTCTCCGGCCCTGTTGGATACGCGTGTTAGATCAGTGGTGATGAAAAACGCCAGCGGTGTCAATGCAACCGCGCGGCGTGTTTTGTCCAGATCACGACAGGGTGATCCGGTTTTTGCTTAAGTTGGGTCAGCATGTGTTCGGTGCGGATGCCGGGAAGGGCCGCAAAAGCATCGAATAAGGCGTCTGTGCCCTTCGCATTGACCGGAATATGCAATTCAGGATGGCCCGGCTGGCGCAGCACCCACATGGGCGGATCACTGCGCGCATCCAGCGACACGCCGCTCAGATCGTCGATCGCCACCGCACCACCGTCCAGGGGGCCGAAATAGGTGATTTGCCGTTCATCCACCTGAACCACCCCGGGACCACCCTGCGCGCCACGAAACCGTGCCCGTTGCACACCCGCCAGCACAAAGCCTGTTCCGGCAACCAACAGAGCCACCCCGACCCATTTCAAAATGCCAAACCCGGTGGCCCAATAAAGGCCCAGCAGCACAACCAGCAAGCCCAACATCGTCTCACGCCAGCGTAACATTGCTGCGCGGGCTTCGGGGCGGATGAAACTCATGTCAGCACCTCTGCATGTGTTGCAACGATCTGTGGCTCGCTAAAATCGACGACACCGTAGTCACCGATCTGACAAAACCCGATTGCCTCATAGGCACGCGCCGCATTTTGGCTGGCGGCGAACAGGATGGCTTCCTCAACCCCTTTGGGACGCACTTGGTGCAAATGAAGTGCCACAGCTCGGCGCGCATAACCTTTGCGGCGCTGGTCGGGCGGGGTGTAGACCGATCCAACCTGTACGCAAGATTCAGTTTCAGCGTTGAAAGCCGTCATTGCCACTGGGGTATCCCCGGCCCACAACAACCGGCCCCGATCTGTTTCCAGCAACTCGTCCGCATATCTGACGGCCATTGCCCGCGACTCGCCGGTTTCAGGTACAGACATCACTTCAACATTTGCCGCAAACCGCCAATCTCGCAAAAGCGGCAAATCAATGGAGCGTATGTCGCGCAATTCACTATCCCCTGCGGGCACTGTCAAATCTTCAAGCCGGAGGTGATAGTGTGGCTGGCGCACATCAAACGGCCCACTTGTCCCGCCCAGCCCTAATGCGTCTCGTACCGCGGTGAATTGGTCCCATGTTCCGTTCATGCCCCGAATTTTTCGCCCCGCCATCTGCTCTCGAAGTGTGTGGGTCCAGTTTGCCTGAAAGGCACCTGCTTCAAAAACGAGGTATCCGTATTCGGTCAACCCAAAGACAGCCTTAACACGGCCTTTCTTGATGCCGACCCAAACAGTATTGGACTTGGGCTGCCCTTCTGTATTGATTCCATGGTCGGTCAGGTTGCCAGACAGAAACATTGACGTAGCGCGGCGGGGGGCGAGAAATTCCCAAATCGCATCGGTGTCTTCCGGTCGGGCCTTGCGGATCAAACCCAATCTCCCAGGGCTTGCTGCCAAAGTGTCATGGCTGCCACAGCCGCCGTATCTGCGCGCAGGATGCGCGGGCCAAGCGCAACGATGTGTGCGTTGGGATGAGCTGTAAGTCTTTTGCGTTCGACCTCCGAAAACCCACCTTCGGGGCCAATCAGGATCGCCCATTTGTCGCCTGTCGCGTCACCCAATCGCTTGGCGCTGCCCACCTCGGCCTCGTCACAAAACATCAACTGACGGTCTTGGGGCCAATCCGCCAAAAGGCGATCAAGTTTTTGCAGATCGGCGACCTCGGGCACGAAGGTCCCGCCGCATTGCTCAGCGGCCTCAACCGCATGCGCTTGCAAGCGGTCCTGTCGAATACGTTCGGAATTGGTGAAATCTGTCTGGACTGGCAGAATACGCGCGGCCCCCATTTCAGCAGCTTTTTCCACGATGAAATCTGTGCGGGCTTTTTTGATCGGCGCAAACAACAGCCATAAATCCGGCGGCATTTGCAGAGGCTTGGTTTGCTCTTCACAGACCAACACACCACCCCGTTTTCCCGCCTGAGCGACGATACAGCGCCACTCGCCATCTTGTCCATTGAACAGCAAAACCGGATCACCCACCGCCATGCGCATCACCCCAAACAGATAATGCGCCTGACCTCTTTCCAGAGGAACCGATTGCCCTGTCCCCAAGGCATGTTCTACATACAATCTGACTTTTGCCTGTTTCATGGAATCCTACATATGGTCGACACGCCCTCAACACCAGAGCCCTCTCCCGAAACGGGTGGTCAGGTTTCCGACGCAGTGACCGGAAACTGGGTGGATCATATTGCCCCCCAAAAAACCCGTCCCTATCTGCGATTGTCCCGTGCAGACCGTCCCATTGGCACATGGTTGCTGCTGCTACCTTGTTGGATGGGACTTTTGCTGGCAATGCTGTCCGATGGTCAGGCATCTTTGTTTGATCTGTGGATCGCCGTGGCTTGTGGCATGGGGGCTTGGCTGATGCGCGGGGCTGGCTGTACATGGAATGACATCACTGATCGGGATTATGATGGCAAGGTCGAGCGCACCCAGTCACGCCCTATTCCTTCGGGCCAGGTCAGCGCCAAACAGGCTGGCATCTGGATGGCCGTGCAAGCTCTGATAGCTGCCTGCATCTTGTTTACCTTTAACAGAAATGCCATTTCCCTTGGGGTTCTTTCCCTGCTTCCGGTCGCGGTCTACCCCTTTGCAAAGCGCTTTACCTGGTGGCCTCAGGTGTTTTTGGGACTCGCATTTAACTGGGGCGCGTTGCTGGCCTGGACGGCACACACCGGCACGCTGCAATGGCCTGCTGTAGTACTCTATGTTGCGGGTATTTCGTGGACCTTGTTCTATGACACGATTTATGCCCACCAGGACACCGAAGATGACGCCCTGATCGGCGTGAAATCCACAGCCCGACTGTTTGCCGAAAAGACCCCGCAATGGCTGCAAGGATTTCTGATCCTGACGGTCACCTTGCTGGCTTTGGCTGTCTACCTGTCCGCCGCCGACAGAAGCCCCTTGTCGTTGCTGGTCGCGCTTGGAGGCACATGGGTCATGGGTTGGCACATGCAATGGCAGATGCGACGCCTCAACACAGAAAACCCAGAGGTCCTGCTGTATTTGTTCCGGTCAAACCGTGATACGGGCCTGATCCCTTTGCTGTTTTTCGCCGTAGCGCTGTTCCTGTGATTGCAAGCGCCGCCGCCGCGTCGTAACAAGGCCCCACCAACAAAAGTAAATCGACCCGTATGCGCCTGTCATCACTTCTTATTGTCATTTCGACGTTTGGCCTTGCCGCCATAATCAGCCTCGTTGCGGCCACCTTTTCGGCCGACCTGATCGAGGAAACATCCCGGCGTAGCGTCAAAGATGCGCTTGAGGAAAAGGATATGATGTGGGCCAAGGTCCACGCTGAAGGCCTGCAGGTATTTCTGACCGGCGTGGCCCCTACCGAGGCCAATCGGTTCCGCGCCATCTCAACCGCTGGCGGCATTGTCGACGCTGCTCGCGTGATTGACAATATGCAGGTCGAGGCCACAGCCGATCTCGCGCCACCTCGTTTCTCAGTCGAGATCCTTCGCAATGATTCAGGCATTCAATTGATCGGCCTGATCCCGGAAAGCTCGGATCGCGCCGCAATGCTCAAGGCGTTGCGCAAACTGGATGGCGACCCCAAGATCACGGATTTTCTGGAAACCGCCGACTACAGACACCCTGAAGGCTGGACACAGGCCACGACCTTTGCACTGAACGCGCTACAGCTTTTGCCACGCGCTAAAATCTCGATCGAAGCGGGTCGCGTGTCCGTCACCGCCATGAGCGACAGCCGTGCACATCGCGACGAGATCGAGGCCAAACTGCGCCGCAAAGCCTCGGCCAATCTGGAACTTACGCTGGCAATCACCGCCCCTCGGCCTGTGATCACCCCCTTCACTTTGCGCTTCGTCAAAGACGAGAACGGTGCGCGATTTGACGCCTGCTCGGCGGATACCGAAGACGCTCAAAGGCGCATCATCGAGACTGCCAAGGTTGCCGGTCTTGCAACGGGAGTAAGCTGCACAATCGGGTTAGGCGTACCGACCCCTGCTTGGGCCGATGCCGTTGTCATTGCGTTAAATGGCGTCGCCGGGCTTGGCGGCGGGTCAGTCACCTTTTCAGACGCCGATATCACCTTGGTTGCTCTGGAAGGAACGGATCAAGCAGTTTTCGACCGGGTCATCGGTGAAATGGAAACATCTTTACCAGACGTTTTCGCCCTGCACTCGACCTTGCCCGAACCAGAAGTCGTAACCGAAGAAGGCAGTATTCCCGAGTTCACAGCGACGCTTAGTCCCGAAGGTCTTTTGCAATTGCGTGGGCGGCTGCCAGATGATCTTAGCCGCGACACCGCATCAAACTATGCACGCGCGCGGTTCGGGAGCGAGGCTGTGCATATGGCCGCCCGTTTGGACGACGCACTGCCTGCCACCTGGACTTTGCGGGTCATGGCGGGACTAGATGCCTTGTCAGAATTGCACAATGGCGCTCTGATAATCACGCCTGACAGCCTTGCAGTGCGCGGGCAAACCGGCGACCCGGAAGCAAACGCACGGATTTCTCAGCTACTTTCGAGCCGCCTGTCGCAATCGGACAAATACAGCATCGACGTTGCTTATCAGGAAAAACTTGACCCGGTCGCGCAGTTGCCCACACCAGAAGAATGCGAATTGGCTGCGCGGGCAGTCCTCAAAGACCAAAAGATTACGTTTGAACCGGGGTCCGGCACACTGGATGAAAGTGCAGAGCCCATTATTGATCAAATTGCAGAAGTCCTGACGGAATGCGCCGACGTAAAACTTGAGATTCAAGGCCATACCGACAGTCAGGGCCGTGAAGAAATGAACCAGGCGCTCAGCCAAACGCGTGCTCAGTCAGTCCTGAATGCACTGCATGAACGGCGTATGCTGACCAGCAGCTATTCGGCCAAAGGGTATGGTGAAAGCCAACCCATCGCTGACAATGAGACCGAGGAGGGTCGCGAGGCCAACCGCCGCATTGAGTTTGTTTTGGTGCGTCCTGAACCAATCGTGGAAGAAACCACGGCGCTGGAAGAAGCCGAGCAATCTGCTCCCGCACCAAGTACGGAGCCGTCAATCGACACGAGTGAAACGGCCACGGCAGAAACGACCGACGCGGCTGCCTCTGACACAACGACACAAGACGCTGCAGAGACCACCCAGCAGGAGACCACCGATGACCAGAATTGAGTTTATCATCACCACTGCGATCATTCTTTTCGTGGCGTTCTGCATGGGGTGGTTTGCCAACTGGCTGATCCACCGCTTCACCCGTGTGTCTCAGGCGGATGTCGACCAGCTCGAGCGTATGAGCCAGGAATTGCACGAAGCAGAAGAGACCCGCGATCAAGCAATCACTTATCTGCAACAGCGCGAAGCTGAGCTGACCAACCAGCTGGCCCAGACCGAAGCTGAGTTGTCCGCCGCCATGGAAGGTCTGCGCGATGCACGCCACGAAGCCGAAGAAATGCGCAGCCACATTGAGCGTGCTAATGGCTAACAGGCGGTCAGTAAATGGGGCCTGTTTCTGAGAGTTCGTGGTGTTTCAAAGGTCCGCTAAACGGAAAAAACGGTCATTAACCTTGATCGATTTGATTGGTACTTCCGGTTCAAAACCGGCATTCATTTCGTTTACCGGTGCCATAGCGCAGCCATTGTAATTCTGTAGGTGAAAACTTTCCGTTACACCTTCAACAGTGTGAAAAATGATCTATTTTCAAACACTAGCACTTCAGCGAAAACGAACAGCATACAGCCCGAACGCAACTGCCGAAATTACTTTCGATTGTAAAAATGGAAGTAATCCTCTATGTATCTCTTGCAAGGGATAGTCGTTTTCAGCTGTTCAGGCGTTTTGCCTGCCGAGCCAAGTTGCTTCCCTCCATCATGAAAATTCAGTGTCTTAGCCCTTTTTGGGGGCCAAGCGTATTGGAAGGCTGCCGATGTCATCGAGCACGACCGCGTCCTTTGTGACGTTTCTTTACCCGTTTGTGATTGGCGAGCACAAAGATGCACTACCTGCAGGCAATTACGAAGTGTTTGCTGAAGATGACGTACTGGAGGGGAGTAGTTTTACGGCATCCCGAAGGATTGCAACACACCTCTTAGTTCTTGGGCGGAATGGCGACCCTGAGCTTCTCAAAGTAGATCATCGCGATCTTGAGACCGCTCTGATGCAGGACCAACTGAATTCAAACAATCAAAAAAACAGTGAGGCGGCGCTTTCTCCGTCAAAGGATCAAAAATGAACTTACCTGAATGGACTAAACCCGGCGTTTACGGCGTCGTTGTCGGCGCTATTGCCGCGACTTTCCTAGGCTTTTCTTGGGGCGGATGGACAACCGGCGGTACCGCCACAAAAATGGCAAAAACCTTTGCCAACGAAGAAGTGACCAAAGCTATGGTGCCAATGTGTCTGGATATGGCTGCTTCCGATCCTGATCGGATCGGGAAACTGGCAACAATTCGAAAGGCCACTGGATATACCCGTCGCAAGGCGGTCATGGAAGCTGGTTGGGCAACACCTCCCGGAACTGAAAAGCCAAACTCTGATCTTGCGGTTGCCTGTATTGAGGGGCTGGATTTGGATGCGTCCTAGGGCCATTCTTCATCTGAGGCGTGCTGCACTTTCAGCACGCCTTACAATACCAAGGCACTTTGGCACAACGTCCTGGGTTTCGGTTTGGACATTAACAGTTTGCCTGTCGTTTCTTGTGATCAGCCCAGTACTTGCGCAATCTTCTACTGGCGTCATGCCAGACAACGCGCACGCCAAGTCCTACGGAAGTGGGTGGGAATGTGACGTTGCTTTTCGACCCCATGAAAACACATGCGTGGCCATTGTTGTGCCAGAAAACGCCTACTTAACGTTCCGATCTTATGGAGAAGGATGGAGCTGCCTTCATGGTTTCCGGAGAACTCGAGAGTCTTCCTGCGTGAAGGTTGTGGTGCCCGAAGGTGGTTATTTGGATCCATCGGGTGAGAGGTGGCATTGTCTGCGAGAGTATCAGAAAATTGACGGTAAGTGCCTTAAAATCATTGTGCCAGACAACGCATACCTGAACGCATCTGGCTCGGGAAAACGATGGGTTTGCGAGCGTGGTTTCCTTCGTAATGACGGAAAATGCGAGGCGGTGGTCATTCCACAGAACGCATATTTTAACGCCGCAAGTTATGGACCTGGATGGAAGTGTGAGCGTGGCTTTTCAGCCTCAAATGGCGGATGCGAAGTCATTGGCTTGCCTGAAAATTCCCACCTCGACCGATCGGGCAATGGATGGGAATGTCACAGGAATTTCCAGAAATCCAAAGGCCAGTGCGTCCTGAATAACTAGGCCTGCAAAACTTCGGTTTTGCCCTCACGACTCCAAAAACCTGCCTGCTTGTTTGCCCGGTGGACAAGCTCGGTGCGTTAGCAATGCAAAGGATTAATTATGGAACATGAAATTGAAGCAGCGCCCACCACTTTGGGGAATGCCAAGGGTAAACAAACACCTTTCTGCAATCTTGTCGCTTCTGCGAACATCACACCCAAACTACATATCTCTAAAGCACCCACTGCGATTGTGTATTGCGAAGGGAATTTTTCAAAGATTGACGGCAAAACGGCAAATGGACTTGTCCGACACTCGCAGGCCTACCGCATCGTTTCGGTGATCGATAGCGAATATGGCGGGTCAGATAGCGGTCAGATTCTGGACGGTATCATCAACAATGTGCCCATATTCTCGACCCTCGAAGCTGCGGTTGTCCATGAGCCAGCGATTCCCAATACGATGATCTACGGAATGGCGCCTTCCACCGGCAAGCTGTCCGAGACAGACAGGGATGTCGTTTTGGATGCCATTGCCCTTGGCATGAACATTGTCAGCGGGTTACATGAATACCTGAGTGATGACACTGAAATTGCAAAGTTTGCCAAGTCTAACGGTGTCACCATCCGCGACATTCGCAAACCAAAACTCAGCAAAGACATGCGCCTTTTTGACGGTAGTGTTGCGGATGTCCAAGCGGTTCGAATCGCCGTTCTTGGCACCGACTGCGCCATAGGTAAACGGACAACTGCAACCGTTCTTGCACAGGCTTTGAATGCTCTGAACATCAAAACCGTTCTTGTTGGCACCGGTCAGACGGGGCTTATGCAGGGTGCAAAATATGGTGTGGCAATGGACGCGGTTCCACCTCAGTTCTGTTGTGGAGAGTTGGAGGGCGCCATCGTCGCAGCATCTGACGGTGAACAACCGGATGTTATCCTGATTGAAGGCCAAGGGGCCCTTAGCCATCCGGCTTTTTGCACGTCGGCATTCATTCTGCGGGGCAGCCAACCCGACGCGGTCATCCTTCAACACGCTCCTGAGCGCGTACATCGTTGCGACTTTCCCGATATGCCCATGCCTGACCCTGCAACTGAGATTGCCCTAATAGAATCCTTTGCCGATACCAAGGTGATCGGCCTAACGATCAATCACGAAGGTATGTCAGAGGCAGCGATCACAACCGCCATCACGGCATACAGTCAAAGGCTTGAATTGCCAGTTACCGATGCTCTTGCGTGTCCAACTGAGCATTTGGTCCGGTTCGTTCTGTCTGCATTTCCAGGACTGCATCAAAAGCCAGAGGTGGCTGCTGAATGAATGCACCCCGCATCGAAGTTGATCTGGCCAAGATACGCCACAACACGCAAAGCCTTGTGAAGCGTCTAGAGCCTCTTGGTATTGCTGTATTGGGTGTAACAAAAGCTGTTTGCGGAAATGCGGCTATCGCCCAGGCGATGATTGGTGGGGGGGCTTTGGGCCTTGCAGATGCGCGGATCAGCAATGTCGGTAAGATGCGTAAATCGGGCATCAAGGCACCGATCACGTTGATCCGCACGCCGATGCTAAGCCAGGTGGAACAAGTCGTCTCGGTTTGTGAAGCCAGCTGCAATACCGAATTGTCCGTCATAGCAGGCCTTTCTGCAGCAGCCGTCCGAGCACAAAAAACCCACGGGGTCATTCTGATGGTCGAAATGGGCGATATGCGTGAAGGGATTTCTCCAGATCATCTTGGTGTGATTGCGAAAGAAGTTGACGGGATGCCGGGTGTTTCACTCAAAGGGATCGGAGCCAATTTTGCTTGTCTTGGCGGTCTTGTACCCGATGCAACACAAATGGCCAATTTGTCTAAGCTTGCGATGTCAATTGACCGGAGACGCGAAGCACCTCTGGAAATTGTTTCGGGTGGGAACTCCGCCAATTTGCCTTGGGCGATGGGCCAAAGTCACATTGGACGCATCAATGAACTGCGGTTGGGTGAGGCCATTCTTTTGGGCGTAGACCCAGTAACAGGCAAACAAATTTCCGGCCTTTACACGGATGCCTTTATTCTTATCGCCGAGGTTATCGAAACCAAAACAAACCCAGCTTCTGTGGCAGACAGGGGCCCTTGTTTTGACGCTCGACACCTCGTTGCACAAAACTCTCAGAACGCGCGTTCTATCCTTGCTCTTGGGGTTCAGGATACGGATCTCAGCGGATTGACAATGCCTGTGTGTATCAGGTTTGTCGGCGCGACAAGCGACCATACCATTATAACGAACCCCAAATCTCACTTGCACGTTGGAAACGAGGTGAAATTCCACATGAACTACGGCGCATTGATGCGGGCAATGGCCGCGCCCAACATCGCCATAAGGTTGCTTGGAGACGCGCCACTGTTGAAGTCGATTTCCACGAAGCACAGCCGCCCAACTTTGACGCTCGTGTAAGGCTGCCTTTCCTTGGAGGGGCACATTTTTTCTTTCTGACAATACTCGCGCCACTACTCTGCCCAAGGATCCAGCTATGACGAAATCAGACCATAACTCAGAAAAAGTTCACTACATCTGCCAAACATATGTGGAACACAAGCCCGGGCGTGATGGGCAAACAAGTCTGAAAATTGCTAAGCAATTTGAATACACCTCGGCGTCAGAGGCACAAAACAGAGCCGAAAGAGAAGCTCAGTCCGAAGATTGCGTGGGTGCCGATGCATATATGGTTCGCGAGGACCAAAACAGTGGCGAAGTTGGAATGCCAAGTTTCCTTGTAAGGCTCGGCATTGTCCCGGAATTTGATGACTTCTAAAATTTGGAACTGGCCTTGCGTCAACCAGCAATCTGCAACTCGAACGCGACATTGCGTCAGTCAGACAATTTCTTGTTTCCTGTAGACTGAACCGATCGGCATAAGTTCTTCCACAACTCTGGTAATTTGCAGCAGAAATTCGGCCAGTGGCACTAGTGCAACGGAAACTAGCTCTTGTCCCGACGGTTGCCCCACTACCTTCTTGCAAAGAATGTTCGCAATCCGCCCTTTTGGGCCGTCAGTGCGAGTTGCAACACTTTTCAGTTTGGGGCTCAAAGCAGGCATTCAGTCCAAGCTTACCAGCGCCCCAACGCGTCTTCATCTTCACTCTTGGCAGAAACCCATTCCACTCCGTCAGCGGTAAATTCCTGCTTCCAAAAGGGGGCTCGGGACTTCAGATAGTCCATAAGGTACTCGGCGGCTTCAAACGCATCTTTGCGATGTGGTGCCGCTGTGGCCACCATCATGATCCTGTCGCCGGGTCGCATATCGCCGTAGCGGTGAATCACCAGCACGTCGCCAAGGCTCCAACGCTCTTGGGCTTCAGACGCGATCTTTATCAGCGCCTTTTCGGTCATGCCAGGGTAATGCTCAATCACCATGCGATCCAGCGTGTCGCCCTCAATATCTCGCACAACACCTGCGAAGGTGACAATCGCGCCCATATCGGTGTGACCCGCAGCAAAATCTTCGGATTCTTTTCCCAGATCAAAGGGGTCAGATTGCACAGCAATGCGCATGGCCTCAGCCTCCGGTCATGGGGGGGAAAAACGCCACTTCACGCGCGCCGTCCAAGGCCGCATCAAAGTCGGTCAGTTCCTGATCAATCGCCACCCGAAGCGCTGTCAAATCTGAAAACGCCATGGCATATCGCTCTTCCCGGGTGCGCAACTCTTCAACGAGGTCCATGACTGTTGCAGCGCTGGTTTCAAGCTTTTCCTTTGGCAGCCCAATCCGCTCACGCACCCAAGCGAAATAGAGAATATCGAGTTTCATGCCATTCAATCCTTCAGATGCGGCGCCGCCTTGCGGAAGTAATCAAGCCCGGTAATGGCCGTCAAAGCAGCCGCAACCCACAAAAGCACCATTCCGGCCCATCCGGACCAAACCATGCCGTCCAGTTTCCACATCAATCCATGGCTGTCTTTGATCTCGCCCCCAAGGATTTGGGAAACGATGTCTGCATCCATGCCCAATGTCGACATGCCGAGATAGTGTTCAAATACGCCCTGGGCGAAAAGAAAAGTGATTGCGATCATCTGGGTTGCGGTTTTCCACTTGGCCAGCTTTGTGACCTTAAGCGTACCAGCTACGTCGCCCAGATACTCTCGTAGGCCAGAAACAAAAACTTCGCGGAACAGGATGACCGTAGCCGGCAGAACCAACCAGGGTGACATGGATGAATAGCCCACAATCACCATCAGGGCGATCACCACCATGGCTTTGTCCGCTATCGGGTCGATCATCGCACCCATTTTGGTTTCCTGGCCCCAGGCACGCGCCAGATAGCCGTCAAACCAATCCGTCACAGAGGCGACGATAAACAGACACAGCGCGAACCAATCAGCGTAAGGTCGTGTGAAATACAGGAACATAACCGCGAGCATAGGGGCCGCGACAAGCCGCATTACAGACAGGATATTTGGGATGTTCCATTTCATGAGTTATTCCTAACCTGACTCGTTGGGCGGGGAAAGCACGAACGCCGCCATTTGTGCCAATCCGAGCCAAGCGAGGCCGCGCCTAGCCACTGGCAGAGGTCGCCAGACCCCGAAAAGGCGAGAGTATCTTGCTCATCCTTTTTCGTGAAAATAATCATAGATCGTTTCAGCCAATGCATCCGAAATACCATCTGCGGCTTTCAGGTCCGCAAGGTTTGCGCGACTGACGGCTTTTGCGCTGCCAAAGTGCGCCAGCAAAGCCCGTTTGCGAGTGGCCCCGACACCCGGCACATCATCCAACGGCGTGGCCCCGATTGCTTTGGCCCGCTTGGCTCTATGGGTGCCAATCGCGAACCTGTGGGCTTCGTCCCGCAAGCGTTGAACAAAGTACAGCACCGGATCGTTCCGGCGCAGGGCAAAGGGGCGTTCGCCACGCCTGTGAAACTCTTCCTTGCCATGGTCGCGGTCTACACCTTTGGCGACTCCCACCATTGGAATATCCTCGACTCCCATATCACGCATGATCTCAGCCACGGCCGACACCTGTCCTGCCCCACCGTCAATCAGCAGCAGATCAGGCCAGTGCCCTTCTGTGCGATCCGGGTCTTCCTTGAGCAACCGTTTGAAGCGGCGCATCAGCACTTCCTTCATCATGCCAAAGTCATCACCGGGGGTTAGGTCATCCCCTTTGATATTGAACTTTCGATAGCTGTTTTTCATGAACCCATCGGGGCCTGCGACAATCATCGCCCCCACCGCATTGGTGCCCTGAATATGACTATTGTCGTAAACCTCAATTCGTTTGGGTGGCCCGTCCAGATCGAACGCTTCGGCCAATTCTTTCAGCAATCTGGCTTGTGTCGCGGTTTCGGCCATCTTGCGGGCCAAACTTTCGCGGGCATTGCGCGCGGCCCCTGCAATCAACTCGGCCTTTTCGCCACGCTGTGGCACAACAATCTCAACCTTGCGACCCAGCTTTTGCGCCAAGGCATCAGCCATCAAGTCGGTGTTTTCAATCGGATGAGACAGGATCAACTGTCGTGGCGGTTCTTTGGTATCATAGAACTGACCAATAAAGGCTTCCAAAACCTCGTCGGCCTCAATCTCGGCCCCAACACGCGGGTAGTAGTCACGATTGCCCCAGTTCTGATTGGCCCGGATAAAGAACACCTGCACACAGGCTTGCCCGTTTTCCAGATGAAGCGCGATTACATCCGCTTCAGCCACACTGCGCGGGTTGATGCCTTGGGTGGTCTGCACTTGCGTCAGCGCACGGATGCGATCCCGCAAAGATGCTGCGCGTTCAAACTCCATCGCATCAGAAGCGGCTTGCATCTGTTTGGCCAATGTCTCTTGGATTTGGGTCGACCGGCCAGACAGAAATCTTTCTGCATCTCCAACACTTTCGGCGTAATCCACCTCGGAAATCATTCCCACACAGGGCCCCGAACAGCGCTTGATTTGATACAACAAACACGGGCGCGTGCGACTTTCGAATTGCGCGTCAGAACAATTGCGCAGCAGAAACACTTTTTGCAACTGGCTGAGCGTTCGGTTCACCGAACCCGCGCTGGCAAATGGGCCATAGTAACTACCCTTTTCTTTCTTTGCGCCGCGATGCTTTTTAATTTGCGCAAAAACATGTGTGCGGCTGACCAGAATATTGGGAAAGCTTTTATCATCCCGCAACAACACATTGTATTTGGGCTTCAGCTGCTTGATCAAGTTTTGCTCTAACAGCAGCGCCTCGGTCTCGGTCTTCGTCGTGAGAAACATCATCGACGAGGTTTCTGAAATCATCCGCGCAATACGACCAGAGTGCCCTGTGGCGCGCGCATAACTTGACACACGCGCCTTCAGATTTCGCGCCTTGCCGACATACAGGACCCGGGCCTGATTATCCAACATCCGATAGACTCCGGGCGAGCCATCGAGCGTTTTCAAATAGCTCTGGATACAGGCATAACCGGTTGGGTTTTGTTCGGCTGGGTCTGGGGCTTGGGTCATCACTCACTGAGATATGATTCTTTGGCGCGCCCTGCAATCTTCATCAAGCTCACGCAAGAGAAAACATGTCCACGATTCCTGTGGATAAGTCTGAAGATATCTTTACGGCATCCTGAAATTTTTGTTGTTTTTGGGCCCTTTCGAGGATTTGCCTAAAAAATGGGCGCTTTTCCAAGCCATTGAAAACAAAGGGTAAAAAACTTTAGTCTCGCCAAATGCCTGAAAACATTAGGAAAAATGTAACTCTTTTGTAACACCCAAGGCAAGAGGTGCAAAACTTGCAGCTTAGGTTCATATTTTCCTGTCAGTTTTTGTCAGTACCAACCGATCTGGGCCGGGTTCGGCATTTGCCTTAGAACAAGAAAACGCAAACAATATAAAGAACGTAGAGCAGCGTCAGAGCGATACCCCAGACACGATTGATGTCTTGCTTGAAAAACACAAACGGCACTAACAGGATCGACGCCCCCAGCATGACCCAAAGGTCAAAACACAAGAACGATGGGTCCACCGGCAACGGCCCGACAAAGGACGCAATGCCGATAATGGCCAACAAGTTGAACATGTTGGACCCAATGACATTGCCCAGCGCTACGTCAGCCTGACGACGCAAAGCAGCCATCGTGGTTGTGGCCAGCTCGGGCAAGGACGTGCCCAAGGCAACCAGGGTCAGACCAATCACAGATTCACTGACCCCGAACCGGCGCGCCAAAATCTCGGCGCTGTCGATCAAAAGGTCCGCTCCAAGTGGCAGACCAATCAAACCAAGCCCAAGGAACACCATGATTTTCCACCACGGCATGTCCGGGTCGGCGCCTTCGGGTTCGTCTTCGTTGCTACCATTGCCACAAGCACGGCGATGGTTTTTGGCGTCGTTCACCGCGTGAATTAGGATGTAGGCCAGCATCGTCAGCAAAATAGTGCCGCTGTAAATATCGAACACGCCGCGAAACGCCAGAGCGATGAACACCAGTGAAGCCACGATCATTTGCTTAAAGCTTTTACGCGATTCACAGGATGAGGTGTGTAGTACAGCCAGAATGGCAGGAAAGCCCAAGACCAGCAGGATATTGGCCGTGTTGGACCCAACAACGTTACCAATAGCAATACCAGGCACACCCTTTAGGACTGCTTGGATTGATATCAACAGTTCGGGCGCCGAGGTGCCAAAAGCCACAATGGTCAGACTGACGATCAGAGCTGGAATACCGAGACGCAATGCGAGGTTTACGGCACCACGCACCAGCGCGTCACCTGCCAGAAGCAAAATGATCAGCCCAAGACCCGCATACAACCAAACCATGCTTATGCCTTACCCTTCTGGCAGGGGCATGGCCCTTTCCCGATTTTAAAGCGTCCGCATTTCTTGCACTTTGCCGCATCCAGGCGTTTTTTGCCCGGATAGGTCAGTTTCCCGAACATCGCCAAGACGCCCATGGCAACCAGGAAAAGGGTGACAATCTTGAAAATCACGTCACAGGCCAAAACGTGCGAATTCTGCACGTTCCTCTATTGCCGCAAGGGCATCCTCTGCAACGCTTGCTCCGAATTTCTGCCAGAACGGTTTGCGCGCCTCATAGCGACGCAGTTGCACGTCCTTGCCGTAACGCTCTTTCAAGATCGGCACCAAATGGCCGATACCATCAATCAAGCCGCGCTTTTGTGCTTCGCGACCAACCCAGACTTCGCCGGTGAAAATCTCAGGCGCATTATCAAGCTTGGGCCCACGGCGCGCTTTGACATGGCCAATAAAGTGGGCGTGGATCTGTTCCAGCATGCTTTTGAGACGTTTGACGTCATCGGGTTTTTCGGGGCTAAACGGGTCCAGCATGGATTTGGATTTCCCCGCCGTGTGAACACGCCGCTCTAACCCGTGACGGGTCAGAAAAACCTGTGCGCCAAAGCTTGCTGAAATCACGCCGATGGAACCGACAACCGAACTTTCGTCGGCAATAATCTCGTCCGCAGCAGCAGCCAGCCAATAGCCGCCCGAGGCTGCGACGTCTTCCACAAAAGCGATCACAGGGATGTCTTTTTCTTCCGCCAATCGCCGAATACGCGCGCCGATCAGCGAAGACTGTACCGGGCTTCCACCCGGCGAGTTGATCTCAAGTGCGACAGCCGCCGGTTTGCCGCGTTTGAATGCCTTTTCGATCAAAGGTGCCAATGCACGATCATTTAAGGCCCCGCGGCTACCTGTTCCAATCGCCCCGGAAAGGCGCAGAACAGCCACGGTGGGCGGCGATTTGACGAATGGGATCCAGCGTTTCATGCAGTGGCATTTAAAAGCGCTGATCCACACACACAAGGCGCGAGTGGCAGGAAAGATGGTGCGTGGCAGAAAAACCCTGCGTTTGCCACAAATTTTCTGCCAATTCCCTTCAGCTCCTGATCCGCCAACCGGTGCGGAAGATCCACCAGATTGCCGCAAGACAAAGTCCGGTAAAGCCTGCAATTGCCAAAAGGCTGATGCCAATCGGCACATCTGCGATGCCAAAGAACGACCACCTGAACCCCGAAATTAAATAAACCACCGGATTGAATAGTGCGATTTTTTGCCAAATCGCTGGCAGCATCGAGATCGAGTAAAACGATCCCCCAAGGAAAATCAGTGGTGTGATGATCAACAGTGGTACCAACTGCAACTGTTCAAAGTTGCCCGCCCAAATGCCAATAATGAATCCCAACAATGCAAAACTCAGGCAGGTCAGCACCAGAAATGCCAACATAGCGATAGGATGTTGTATCTCGATATCGACAAACAAGGTCGACGTGGCAAGGATCACCAACCCGATAAACAACGACTTGGTCGCCGCCGCTCCGACAAAACCCAACACAATTTCCAAAAAATTCACCGGCGCCGAAAGCAATTCGTAAATCGTGCCGATAAATTTAGGGAAATATATTCCAAAGGACGCGTTGGAAATCGACTGGGTTATCACCGACAGCATTACCAATCCAGGTACGATGAATGAGCCATAGCTGACGCCCTCTACCTCTTGGATACGGCTGCCAATGGCGGCTCCAAACACCACGAAATACAAGGATGTTGATATCACAGGAGAGACAAAACTTTGTGCCAAAGTGCGGAAAAACCGATGCATTTCCGTGACATAAATTGCTTGGACAGCGGCCCAGTTCATGCGACTTCCTCCCGGACCAAAGACACAAAAATCTCTTCCAAACTGCTTTCTTCTGTGCGCAAGTCGCGCAACACCAGCCCTGCAGCGGCAATGTCGTTCAACAGTTGGGTGATACCCGTGCGTTCACCGCGTGTGTCATAGTTATACTGCAGACAACCTCCGTCATCGGACAACGTCAGATCATAATCTGATAGACTCTTGGGGATTTCAGAAGTTGGATCCTGAAGGTCAATCTGAAGATGTTTTTGACCAAACCGCGCCATCAGAGCGTCTTTTTCTTCGATCAGCAGCAATTCACCCTTGCTGATTACGCCCACCCGGTCTGCAATCGCTTCGGCCTCTTCGATGTAGTGCGTGGTCAGGATGATGGTCACACCGTTGGCTTTCAATTCAGCCACAATCTCCCACATGTCTTTGCGCAACTCGACGTCAACGCCAGCGGTTGGTTCATCCAGAAACAACACGCGCGGCTCGTGGGCCAGTGCCTTGGCGATCAGCACCCGGCGTTTCATGCCCCCCGACAGCTCCATGGATCGGGAGTCTTTTTTGTCCCAAAGCGACAACTGGCGCAGGATTTTTTCGATGTAGGCATCGTCCCGAGGCTTGCCGAACAGCCCGCGCGAGAACTTCACCGTGTCGATCACTTTGGTAAAGGGTTCGAGATTGATCTCTTGCGGGACCAATCCAATCACACGGCGCGCGTTCCGGTAATCTGCCACCACATCATGGCCGTTGACTGTCACGGAGCCACCACCAGGGTTGGTGATGCCGCAAATGGTTGAAATCAGAGTTGTTTTGCCTGCACCGTTCGGCCCAAGCAGGGCCAAAATTTCACCTTCCTCAATCTTCAGCGAAACGCCTTTTAACGCCTCAAAGCCACCTGCATAAGTTTTCCGCAAATTACGGATTTCGACTATTGCCGTCATGGCATCCCTCCTGTTCGCGCATCAGGATATCATCCTCACGCATGGATCACACGATGATTTCGAGAGAACACCCTGTGCGCTCATGCAGGATCAACTGCTCATCAATTTTTTGGTTCCCGGCACGCGAAGGGCAAGAGTTATTGCGCGGGCCAGTGCCTTCCAGAGCTCAGAGTCCAGAACCGCGATTCCGCGGCAATCACACGTACGCATAGTGAGACCCTCATTCCTGCTCAAAGTAAAAGTAGCCCGGTGCCTGGTGCTCGTCTAGCGGTTGGTTTTTGGAATATCTTGGTTTTGGGTCCAATCAAATGTCCCTTGATCCCGTTCTTGAACCGCCTGCTTCCAGCCTACCTGTTCCGAACGCGTCTTGAAATTCATACCTTCGGGGGAATGGCGGGTAATGCCATCAAAAAGCGTCGCCAACCGTTGAGTTTCATTCAGACCCATCGCTTCAATTGCCTGATTGATGACCATCTTTTGCATGGCCAGCTGATTGATCGGCACTGATGCCATGCGAGCCGCAATGGCTTCCACTTCGTCATCCAGCTGATCTGCGGGCACGGCTTTGAGCACCAGCCCCATGTCAGCGGCTTCGCAGCCCGTGATTTTGTCACCCGTTAGCAACATGCGTTTGGCTTTTTCCATCCCCAACCGATAGACCCACATCTGTGTCGTCGGCGACCCCCAAACGCGCGCAGGCATATAGCCAATCTGCGCGTCCTCGGCCATGATCGTAAGATCCGCACAGAGGGCAATGTCGGAGCCGCCGGCGACGGCAAATCCATGCACCTTACACAGCACCGGTTTCATTGCCCGAAACAGGCTCATGAAATCCTGCGTGTTGGCCCACATGAATTGATAATCTTTGATCGGGTCCCACGGCATCTCCTGCACGCCCGGGTTGGTGCCACCCGCTTGGGCAAAAGCTTTGAGGTCATAGCCTGCACAAAAGGCCTCACCAGCCCCTGCCAGCACAATTACATGCACTTCTGGGTCGGCGTCTGCCTCGGCCACTGCTGCCGCGATCTGACCCGGCATTTCCAGTGAAATGGCGTTCATCACCTCAGGACGATTGAGCTTGATGCGGCCAATTCGACCATCTTTTTCATAAAGTACGTGCGACATCTGGGCCCCTCCCTGAGGGCAGGAAAGCAGGATTAACCCCGGCTGCCCAGTCTTTTGTCAGATGACGCAGCGACGTTACAAATCAATCTCGATCACGCCATCAGGCTCTGCGGCACGGCTTTGGCAGGTGATGATGGAAGTTTCGCGTTGCTTGTTGGACAAGACAAAATCGCGATGCTCGACATCACCAGAGACCAACCCACATTTGCAGACGCCACAGATGCCGTCCGAACATTTTACATCAACATGAAAACCGTTTTCCATCAGCACATCAGACAAATCCTTGTCTGCAGGCACCAGCAACTCACGACCCGATTTGGCAAGTTTGGCGGTGAAAGCAAAGTTCTCATATTCCGGTTGCTCAGGAACGCTGAAATATTCCAGATGTCGCGCGTCTTCTGGAAAACCCTGACGTTCCGCTGCCTGCATTACCCCTTCCATGAAGCGATCCGGCCCACAGGTATAGACATGCCAGCCTTCCTGATAGCCGCCCAGCACTTGATCCAAATCGGCGCGAGAGCCCTGATCCGAGAAATGCAAATGAAGATTCTCAGCCCATGGAACCACTGCTAAATCAGCCAGATACCCGGCGCTGTCTTTCTTGCTCGCCGAATAATGCAACTCAAAATCATGTCCCAAAGCATGAAGGCGATGCCCAAAGGCAATCATCGGCGTGATGCCAATTCCGCCCCCCATCAGAAAGGTTTTGGTCGCGGCTTCCTCCAGCTCAAAGTGGTTGATCGGCTTGGAAACAAACACCTTTCGGCCTTCGTCGAATATCCGGTGCATGAGCAGCGACCCACCCCGCCCCTCATCTTCGCGCAGCACGCCGATTTGATATTTGCTGCGATCTGCCGGATCGCCCGACATCGAATACTGCCGCAGGAATTCCGGCGCGACGAGGATGTCCAAATGCGCACCCGCACTCCATTCTGGCAGATCACTGCCATCCATGGATGAAAACTCGTACTTGGTGACATCGCCCGTCATCTTCTCAACTTTGGACAATTCCACGCGGATCACCGGGGCATCGTCAACGCTTGGCACGGTGTATTGATGCACCACACTGCTATCGCCTGACGCTAGCCGGGCTTTGTATTCTTCTGCGCCAATCATCGTTTCATAGGCCTGAATGCCTGCCTCGCGGTCCATCGGAAACGGATAAGGCCACGGGTGCGGTGCCAGCGGTGCTGGATAGACGGCCAAAGTCTGGTCTTCGTATTTGAGGTCCAGGCTTCGTTGCAATGAACGGCGGTTTACCGGTTGTTTTGGTTCGCGGTACCCACCGGTTTCATCCAGCTCGATATCCCACCACCACTTTTTGACGTCGTTCAATTGGCCATTGCCGACCATGTCGTCCAACTTGGCCAGAACCGGCGCGGTCGAGGGGATATGCATCGCCGCCCAGCGAAACGGCTTTTGTACGAACAACCCTTCCAAATTCCACGGGCAGGTTTTCATACATCTGCCACACATCGCGCCACCCGGCTGCGTGATACGGTATGTTGTGCATTTCTGGCTGTCCGATTTCCAAATCTCATAGCCATTAAACATCAGCTTCGGACCGGCGGTGATCGCCCCCGACGGACATTCACGCGCGCATTTGTTGCAGTTCTCGCAAAAGTTCTGCAATCCGAAATCAATCGGCTTGTCATGTGCCATGGGCATGTCTGTAGTCACAGTTCCCGATTTCAGACGCGGCCCCAGATAAGGGTTCAGGATCACTTCACCAATACGGCTGACCTCTCCCAATCCGGCGAGCAGCAACAAAGGCGGTTGCAGTACTTCGCCATCCATCACTGTATGGGCCTTGGCTTTGTAGCCGAGATTGCGAATTTGTTGGGCAATGACCCCACCCAACAGCGAGAACCGTAAATAGGCGCGCATGGATTGGCTGACCGCAATCCAGTCATCCCCTGAAGCACCTTCCATGGTCTCAAAACCCTGATCTATAATCATGCTCAGGGCCTGATCATGCGGCGGGTCAAGGACCTCTCCTGCAGCATCATGGCTGTACCATGCCCAGTCGGGACAACGGCTGGTTCCGGCAGCGTCGACACCCAAAAAGTAACTGGCCGCTTTCAAGTTGGCAGCATTGCGTTCGGTGTCCGTAGGTCGGGTACCTTCGGCATTGGACGGGCCATCCTGCAACAAAACAAAGGCGCCAAGCGCACGGCGTTGGGCAAAACTGGGTGCAGATTTTCGGGCATAATGCCCGCCCTTGGCGGCGTTTTGGTTGTTCCTGCCCATGTCCCCAAACTGTGCGCGTGCAAACATGTCAGCGCGCTTCGGCACCCGGGCCACATTGGCTTCATCAATATACGTGGTCGGCTCATCCACCCGTTTCAGGTTTTCAAACGGGTGCGCGCCGTCCACATATCGGCGTTTGGCAAAGGGATCCCGGTTGAACGCCGATTTGGCGTGACCGGCGCCCAGCTTCCAGCCAAGCCCGCCCAACGCGGCCTTGGATTGCTGCGCCATCGGAACCAAAGGCGCGTCATGCGCGATGTCCATCTCGGTTGTGATGACTGCCAGCCCAAACCTTTGGCCGAGCCAAGGTGCTACCAGATGCCCATCCTCAACTGTGACCATACCAGAGGCCACCGCCAGCTTGCCCAGATCGACATCTGTCGATGTCGCCGTGTGCGCGCGGGCATCAAACCCCAGAAGTCGGATGTAGTTGGCCATTACCACGGCGGTTTCGGTTGCTCGTATGCAAGCACGGTGATCCTGAGCGCCCAGAATCCAATCGCTGCCGGGCTCCTCGGGTTTTGGATCACGCAGATGCTCATACAAAAAGACAATCGCGTGTTTGTGTCCTTCAATCGTCGAAGGGGCCGTCTGCATGCTGTCTTTGAGATCCGCCATGATCACGTCGATGCCGCTGGCCAAAGTTTTGGTCTGACGGGTCTTCAGCGCATGCGACAGGCGATCAATATCTGGGTTGCGGATTGCTACCGGAAGAAGCGCCTCAATAGGCAACGGGCCCGTTGTCACCATTGAGGCATCGCTGAAATAGCCAAAGGCCTTGAGGTGATCTGCGCGCTCTTGCGGATCGCTGGGAATTGCCGCCATCGCTTTGTTCACGAACCCATCCCGGATCGCGTCCATCATTGCCTGAAACTCGCCCATCGCATTGACGATGCTTTCCGGCTGTTCGGGTCTGTGAAAGCTCAAAGGTTGAAAAGGCGTCAGTCCCTCAAAGCTAGGCATCGCGCACCGCACCAGTCGTTCCAGAGGATAGGGGCCTAAATGGACCGGGCGTTTCTTGGTCGAAAAAATCTGGGACATCAGGGACTCGTTCATCTTTGGTGTTGATCTTCTTGACTAGCCCAAGTTTACCACTGCATTCTGTCACCCTGATGAGTGACATCTTTCCTCCACGCCCCCTGGCTCGCGATGATGTGGCAACGCTAACGGCCTCGGTTGCACAACCCGGGTTTGGAGATGCGGTCATGCGTTATATCCGGCAGACCGCAGACATTGCCAATGTGGGTGCATTTTATGTGCCCGACATGTCCCGCCCGGCGCCGGTTCTGTCGATTTGGGCGGGTGACATGAGTGGCTATTGGTTCAATCGAAACGCCAAGGCAATCCTGTCAAACAAGGCCCTTCAGGACGATATTATTCGTCGCATTCGGGCGGCTGAGATTGATGGTTTGGCCATCGAACGCTGGCGCCCCAGCCCGGATGACCCGCGCGCGCCGATCTATGTGCGCGACGGGGTAATCGAACGGATCACTGTATCCTCTCGCTTTGAAGGCGGTGGCTTTTTGTCCTTTTACCTTCGCGGCAAAAACGCCGGATGGCTGAACGAGGACGAGGTCGCGCGACTGTCTGGAATTCTACCGCTAGTGCATGAACTGATTGGCCTGCGCCACAGGATCATTGGCTCTGAGGCGTTTCATTATTCTCTGGAATCTCGAGTCTCTGCCCTAAAGGAACGGGGCGTTGGGCATTTTGGCAGCCTGTCCCCACGCGAAGCCGAGGTTTGCGACATGGTTCTCAAAGGCATCAGCGTTGCGGGAACTGCACTGGCGCTCGGTATCTCCGACAATTCCGTCCGCACTCTGCGCCGCCGCGCTTATGCCAAGCTTGGCGTCACCTCAGCCATGCAGATCGCGGCCCTTGTACTGAACGACATGGTGTAAGGTTGGCGGAGCTGAGAAAAGAAATAGGCCCGGGCGATTTTGCCCAAGCCTTGGAATTCTATGGCGCTCTGGGGATGCGGGTTTGTTGTTTGTGTTCCCGCTGCAGGCCTCACTTCAACTGGTAGCTTCAGCAAAACAAGGGCTATCAGCTGCGA
>NZ_FQZQ01000036.1 GCF_900142085.1 Shimia gijangensis | reverse complement strand
GCGCTGCTGACATAAAACATCCTCCCAATCAGGATGAATCACAAATCAAACCAAATGGGAATCCCATGATTCAGCTTTCAAGCTCGCCGCTTTAGGTCCTGCCATCTCATCTCAAGTCCGGGTGGAGTCCAACTCAACTTGGGGGCAACCCCCCTTTTTTATTGGCCCGTCCATCCCGTCCATGCAGTCCATGCCTATTGTAGAAAAGTCGTAATCCCAGAGGACCCCGTTTGAAACTTGCGTGCTCGCAGTATTACCCGCTGCGGAAGGAATGTAAGCTTCATGCACAGACCGCCCGGACTGCATGGACATCCGTTATTTTTCAAGTGCTTAACATGGGTTTTGCGTGGACGCCGTGCTGGGCATTGTCCAACGAAAGCAGAATTAGAACGGGTGTTCCATAGGGCTTTCCAAAAACTGTTGAATAACGCGCTCCGCGCTCCCCCCGGGAATGCTAAGATCCCTGGGAAGGACCCTTTGCGGTAGGGCGAGACCAGAAAACCTGACAGCACCATCCCGGTCATTGGCTTTTCAAAAGGAAAAGCGGCTGATCGAATTCAACCAACTGACCATCTTCCACAAGGATTTCCTCGATAATGCCGTCTTTGGACGCTTCTAAAGTTGTGAACAGTTTCATCACTTCTATCACACAAATAGGTGCACCGGCAGACACGCGAGTTCCCCTCGTTACAAAGGGAGCCTCATCTGGCGCGGGGCGAGAGTAAAAAGTCCCAACCATGGGCGCGCATATGGGCTCTGCATCTTCTGGTGTAACCTGGTTTTTGAGGGTACTTGATGCCACGGGACTTGGGGTCGGTACCGCTGTTTGACCAACTGGAGAGCCCTTGAGGGCGGAAGCGGTTTCACCCTGAGCGCCACGTCGGATCACCAGTTTTACGCCGCTTTGCTCCAAAATAACTTCATCGCAATTGCTGGAATCAACGATTTTCAGAATATCTGCAACTTCACTAAAGCTCAGGGTCATGGTGCCTCCTCCGGCATTGAATGGGTTATTTACAACCGAAAGTAGGCTATTCGGGCCTTCAGCAACCAGCCACTTACTTGGAAGAATTGAATTCCAAGGGCGGTGGCTCGTGAGCTTCTATGCAACGGATTGCGCCACTCTCAAGTACCGTATCTATGCCCCAGTAAAAAAATTAAAGCAATTGACTTATTTTGTGAAAGGCGACTAAACCTGTCCCAACACGACCGAAAATCGGATGGAAACAGGTGAGACATGGCCGAGAAAAACGAACTTCGTCGAATATTGATCGCCAATCGAGGTGAAATTGCGTTGCGTGCCATTCGTGTCTGTCGCCGGATCGGCTTGGAGACGGTCGCGATTTACTCCACGGCTGATGCCTCATCGGCTCATGTGTGGGCCGCGGACAAGGCGGTCTGTGTGGGGCCGGCCGCAGCGCAGAAAAGCTATTTGTCTGCGAAAGCAGTGGTCCATATTGCATTGGAGACCGGATGCGATGGTGTGTACCCGGGATACGGTTTTTTGGCTGAGAATGCAGAGTTTGCGGATCTCTGTTCACAGAACGGAATAAAATTCATCGGCCCAAGTGCCGAAACCATTTCAACAATGGGAAATAAATCCAAGGCGCGGGAAGTTGCGGTCTCTCTGGGTGTGCCGGTTGTCCCGGGCTCGGATCAGGCATTTGATAAAGGGGCAGACGCTCGGGCCGTCGCCGAGGGTGTTGGATTTCCAATCTTGTTGAAAGCGCGCTCGGGCGGTGGTGGCCGTGGAATGCGTATTGTCAATCAAGCGAGTGAATTTGAACAGGCGTTCGTTGAGGCTCACCGCGAAGCAGAGGCTGCATTTGATGATGGAGCAATCTATCTGGAGCGCTTTTTCCGCGCTGTCCGTCATATTGAAATCCAGGTCTTTGGTGACGGGAAGGGCGGATCGATTGAATTTGACGAGCGCGATTGCAGTGTGCAACGCCGCCACCAGAAGCTAATCGAGGAATCGCCGTCTCCGATTGTGTCTGAAGACCAACGCCGGGATTTGAGACATGCCGCCAGATTACTCACACGCGGCACGCAGTATGAAGGGGCCGGAACTGTCGAATTCATTCTGGATACGGCGTCTGGCGAGTTTTTCTTTATCGAGATGAATACGCGCATTCAGGTTGAACATACTGTGACCGAAATGCGCGTCGACATGGATTTAATCGAACTTCAATTTTCTGTTGCACAAGGGCACCCCCTCCCGGAAACAAGTTCTGGCAAAGGTCACGCCATTGAGTTTCGCGTGAACGCAGAGGATTGGACCAACGGGTTCAGCCCCTCTCCCGGAAATTTGACACGATGGCAACCACCTCAGGGGCAAGGCATCAGGTTGGATTCAGCCGTCGGAAGCGGGCAGAATGTTGTGCCATTCTATGACTCAATGATCGCGAAGCTCATTGTCTATGGGGACAATCGTGATCAGGCCCTGGAGCGATCTCACAAGGCGCTGGCTGCGTTTCGGGTTACTGGGCTTTGCACGACAATCGGCTTTCATCGCTTGCTGATCGATCATCCAGATTTTGCCGACAACGCCATTCACACACGCTGGATTGAGGAAGTGTTCTCAGCCGGGCAGGAGGCCTGACTTAATGACCCGAAATTTAAAATTTATCGACGTTACTATGCGGGACGCGCATCAATGTCTTTGGGCCACGCGGATGACAACCTCAATGATGAAAGAGCTGGCCCCACGGTTGGATAACGCCGGTTTCGAGGCGATTGATCTAGTTGGCGGCGCTGTGTTTGACGTCTGTGTCAGATTTCTGCGGGAAGACCCATGGGAACGGATGCGGATACTGAACCAATGGGTCACAAAGACCCCTTTGATAATACACACCCGGGGTCAGTGCATGTTCACGTTCGAGTTTTTCCCGGATGATGTCGTGGAACTGGCCGCAGAGCGTTTTGCCGCAAACGGCATGCGCTATCACACCGTCTATGATCCGCTGAACGATACCCGGAATCTGAAAATTCCAATTCAGTCGGCACGCAATCTTGGCATCCATACGGTGCCAGGATTGGTTTACACTTTTAGCCCGGTGCATACTGATGCCTATTACGTGAAAAAGGCCAAGGAGCTTTTGACCTTTGGAATAGACGGTCTGTTTATCAAAGACCCCAGCGGATTGCTCACACCTGAACGCGTGGCAACGTTGGTTCCTGCTTTGAAGGCGGCCATTGGAGATTTGCCACTACAACTTCATACACATTGCCTGTCGGGCCTTGGTCCTTACGTGTCGCTGCAAGCCGTCAAGCATGGGGTCGACGTGTTGCACACTGCAACATCGACCCTCGCCAATGCCGCTTCGCATCCGGCCACCGAAAGCATGGTACGGGATTGCCTGAGACGTGGCTATGATGTCGATCTGGATCTTGCTTCCATTCACGAGGTTGCCGAGCGGCTGGAGTATATCGCCAAGGTCGAAGGCAAACCTGTCGGCGCCCCGGTAGAGTATGATGAATTCCACTATCATCATCAGGTCGCTGGCGGCATGATTTCAAATTTGAAAGTACAGCTTGAAGGCGTAGGTCTAGCTCATCGGATCGAAGAAATACTAGAAGAAGCGGGGCGCGTTCGGGCGGAACTTGGGTACCCAATAGTCGTCAGCCCATTCGCTCAGTACATCATTACTCAGTCCGTTCTTAACGTGACAGCAGTGGATCAGGGGCGGGAAAGATACGACAATGTGCCGGATGAAGTACGGTTGTATGCCCGTGGCGGATACGGTGAAATTGCAGGTGAAATTAAACCAAACTTGTATGATAAAATCTCAGGCGGTGCGGATCAGATCACTGAAAGGCCGGGCGCACTTGTTGAGCCGTCGCTCGGCACATTGAGAAAGAAGCGCGGTCCCTTTGCCTCGGATGATGATCTGTTGCTTGCGGCATTTTATGATGAAGGCCAATTTAGCGCACTTAAGGCTGCTGGTCCGATCAATACAGACAGCTTGTTGGGAGCAACGCCCATGCTGACATTGTTGAAAGAAGTTGCACATCGCCCTTCGGTCAAGACTTTCCACTTTATCGACAACAGAGAGGGTTAGCGCATGACAACTCCATGTATCATCACAACCGCGATTACCGGCGCCATTCCGAGAACTAAAGATTGTCCTGGATTGCCCGTAGTTCCGTCCAAACAGATTGAGTCCACCCATGAAGCCTATGAGGCTGGTTCAGCGTTAGTGCACATTCACGTGCGCAACGACGATGAAACCCCAAGCTCAGACGCTGACAAATTTGCCCAGATACAGGAAGGTGTGAAAAAACACTGCCCAGAGATGATTATTCAGTTCTCAACAGGAGGGCGGGGGCGCGATCAAGCCGCCCGGGGTGCCGCGCTGGAACACGCGCCGGACATGGCGTCTCTGTCCACTGGATCGGTCAATTTTCCGGGGTCCATTTACGAGAACCCACCGGATTTCATTGATGGCCTAGCAGCCCGGATGCTCACCTATAATGTGAAACCTGAAATAGAAGTGTTCGACTTGGCGATGTTGTACAATGCGGCCAATCTGGCGAAGCGCGGGTTAATCAAGGCGCCGGTGCATGTGCAATTCGTCATGGGCATTCCCAATGCGATGCCAGCTCGGCGTTCAATCCTTGATTTCCTTTTGTCCGAGTTGCCAAAGGTATTGCCTGACGCAACATGGACAGCAGCTGGCATTGGGCGACACCAGTTCGAAGTTAATCAATGGTGTCTTGAATTGGGGGGGCATTGCCGGACAGGTCTTGAGGATAACATCAAGTTTGACAGATCGCGCGTGGCGAACAGCAATGCGGAGTTGGTCACAAAAATCTCCAACGTTGCAGGAGATTTTGACCGTCATGCTGCTTCGCCAGCAGAAGCACGCCAACTTCTAGGCTTGTAACGTGGCGGGAAATCCGCGCGACCACGGGGCCTGTCAGGCCCCGTATTTGCTCAGATACTCTCCAAACAACTCTTCTTCTGATGGTTTGTCACCAGGGATAGTTTTGACCAGATGGGTGATGTTGAGGAAATGGGTGTAGTTCAGATTATCAGAGATCGAATTTCCCGCCCAGGTTCCGCCGCCCATCGTCAGCGTAAAGTTCAACCCGTTGTCAAACCCGCCGCCATTTCCAAAGGTGTGAGCCTGGTTTTCCAGCACCCGCACGACGTCAATTTCTTCGGCCAATCGTGTCGCATTCTCCGGTGTTCCTGTGTGAATTCCGACAGAGTGGCCTTTCCCACAGACCTTTAGAATGCCATTCAGTTTGGCGATCACATCTTCCATGTCCGAGGCCCGATAAACAGTCAGAACCAGTGATAGCTTTTCGTCTGTAAACTTGCTGCATGGGTCAACATCGTCTTCCTCCACTAGGAAGAAGGCGGCGTTCTGGGCTGCAGGCGCGAGGTTGCAGGTCTTGGCCAAAACCGGAGCATCCTTGGCGATGACATGTCGATTTAAGTGGCCGTCCTGCCAAAGCGTTTTGCGGATATCTTCCTTTTCGTCAACTGAACACACATATCCTCCAACCTCGCGAAGAGCGTCGAGAGTAGCGTCATAGACGCTATCCAGAATGACCAGAGAGTTTTCAGACGAACAGGACGTTGCATTGTCGAACGTCTTTGACGCAGAGATTTTTTGCGCAGCGTCACGAAGGTCGGCAGTCTCGTCAATGACAACAGGCACATTGCCCGCGCCAACTCCGATTGCAGGCGTCCCGGAAGAGTAAGCACGCTTCACGTTATTTTGTGATCCAGTAACTACTATCAAGTCGACAGCTTTCATCAACTCTTGTGTCAGGGTCTTGTTGACGGGTGATGGAAGGACTTGCACAAGGTCAGCCGGTAACCCGATTTTGACAAGCTCGGCACGCATGTATTCGACAACCCGAGTTGTCGTTCGCAACCCAGCTGGAGAGGGTGCGACTATGACCGCGTTGCGTCCTTTGATGGCAAACATCGCCTTGTTAACAGGTGTTGCTGCCGGGTTCGTCGATGGTGTCACTGCGGCGACAACTCCGACAGGTTTGGCGTACTTGATGATCCCAGTTGTCGGGTCGTCTGAAATTTGCCCCACCGACTTGACCCTCATGAGGTCACGCAGGCACCCAAAGGTCTTGCGGGTGTTTTTGAGTATCTTGCTGTCAACATTGCCAAGGCCAGTGTCTTCAACTGCGATTTCTGCCAGTTCGCGTGCACGATCCGGTTCATAGATGGCCCAGGCAAGCGCGGTGACGGCTTCATCTGTTCTGGATTGATCTGCCGATTGAAACTCGACCATTGCGGCGCGGGCGTTGACCATGAGTGCGGCAATCACCGCAGTCTCGCGTGCACCTGCGTCAAGAGAACGAGGAGGTGATGTTGACATATTTACCGCCCTTGATGTTGGTGAAAATGTGACTTGCTTCAGACCAAAGTTCTGCCGCCGTCAACGTAAATTGTCTGACCAGTGATGTAACTGCCAGCCTGAGACAGCAGCGTAATAGCCATACCGCTAAGGTCTTCGGGCTGTCCAAATCGGCCCATAGGGATGACTGAGAGTGCCTGCTGACTGACCGTCGGGTCCGCCACAGCGTTCACTGCCATGCCTGCGTTGAACATGGATGGGCCAATCGCATTGACGAGGATGTTGCTGCTTGCCCACTCACGGGCAAGAACCCGAACCATGTGGGACAGCGCAGATTTTGAACTGGCGTATGCCGCGTAGCCGACGTTGGCGACGGTGCTGGAAACCGAGGCAATGTGGACGATGCGACCACCTGCTTTTGGCAACCGCCTAGCAATGGCTCTTGAGAAATTGAATGCGCCAACAACGTTGACCTCGAAGCTCATGCGCAGCGCGTCTACATCCAATTCAAAAGCAGCCGCCGGGCGAATAATGCCTGCAGCGTTGATGCCTCCGTCCAGACGTCCGAATTGGGTCAATGTCTGCTGAACAATTTGATCCATCGAGGCTTCGTCGCAGATGTCGGCGACAGCCGTCAATATACCCGAAAACGATTGTGACAGAGTTGCCAGAGATTTTTCGTCGAGGTCACAAACGGCGAGTCTTGCGCCGCGTTCATAAAGAGCCTGAACAAGACCTTTTCCCAAGCCCCCACTGCCTCCAGCGACAATAAAGACTTTCTTTGACAGGTCGAAAAGAGGATCTGGTGCGAAATCTGAGTGGCTCATAACGGCTCCGGGTTGTTTGAATTTTGAAATAAGTCAGTTGACTTAATAAGTCAAACGATTTAACTAATGGGCGAACAACACACACGATAGCCGAGGGGTAATGAATCCATGAAAGTAGATCTTCTGTCGAAGGATAAGGTGATGATTACGGCCGCAATTACGGGCGGCTTGCATGGACGTGAGGCAAACGCCAATTTGCCACTCACACCGGAAGAGCAGGCGCAGGCTGCTTTGGATGCATATAACGCCGGTGCCTCGATTGTGCATCTACATGTTCGTGATGAGCAGGGCGTCGTGTCTACAGATCTGAAGGACTACAGCAACACCATCCGTCTGATCAATGAACGCTGCCCTATCATCACGCAGGTGGGCAACGGAATCGGAACGCGCGTGTTGCAGGGCGGCAGCCTTGGGGCCAAAGTCACCAATGACGAGCGGATGAACCTGATCAATATCGAACCCCGCCCGGATATGCTGACCGTGAATGGCGGCACCTTCGAATTCCGCAGCCCGGTCAGCCACGACACATTCGACAACAACCACAAATTCAACATCGACTTCATCGAGGGCTGCAAGGCGCGCAACTATGGTCTGGAACTGGAAGTTTATGACCCCAGCCATATCGCCAACATGCTGGATCTGCGCAATGCCGGCGTTCTCGAGGGCATGCTCCATTTCAGCATCGTGCTGGGGATCAAGGGCGGCTCGCCTTCATCGGTCAGCAACCTTATCCACATGGTAAGCGAATTGCCCGACGACAGCGGATGGCAGCTCGTTTCCATCGGGCGGTATCATTTCCGGTCGAACGCGATGGCGCTGGCCATGGGCGGCAATGTCCGCACCGGCATGGAAGACACGGTGTTCAACGAAAAAGGCCTGCCGGTATCGGGCAATGGTGAGCTGGTTGAGGCAACGTCCAATCTTACCCGGTCCATGGGCCGCGAGCCCGCCACCGTAGAAGAAGCACGTCAGGCTTTGGGTTTGGGCAACTGATGCAGCTGTCAGTATTCGGCATTGGGTGGCCACATGACTAAACCGTTTACTGGTCAGGTTGCACTGGTCACCGGGGCAAGCTCGGGCATAGGCCGGGCAACGGCACAAGCCTTTGCTAAAGGCGGCGCTAAAGTTGTCGTTGCTGCGCGCAGACCTGAGCAATGTGAAGAAACCGTGGACCTTATCCGGTCTGCGGGCGGCGAGGCCATTTTCTGCAAGACCGACGTTGCGAAGCCCGCTGAGGTGAAAACAATGATCGAAACGACTATTGCCGGGTTCGGGGCTTTGAATTTCCTGTTCAACAATGCCGGCGTGGAGGGAACGACATTCACGCCGATTGAGGATTATGCCGAAGACGATTGGGCTCAAGTTATAGCCATAAATCTAACGGGCGTGTTCCTTTGTACGAAATACGCAATGCCGCATCTAGTGAGAACCAAAGGGGCAATTGTGAATATGGCCTCGATTGCTGGTCTTAGTGGCGGTCGCATGGGGGCGGCTTATTACGCTAGCAAGCATGGAGTGGTCGGTTTGACAAAATCAACGGCCATTGAATATGCAGACAAAGGCGTGCGAGTAAATGCTGTCGCACCAGCGGTGATCAAGACACCAATGATTGAGCGTGCTGACCTTGTTGGCAACGATGAGATCGAGCAAAAAATGCTGAGTCTGCACCCTTTAGGGCGATTTGGTGTCCCTGAAGAAGTCGCAAATGCGGTGACCTGGCTTTGCTCGGAACAAGCGTCATTCGTGACTGGCCATACACTGCCGGTTGATGGCGGGTTTCTGGTGCCGTGATCACTAAGTGATGACTAAGATCAATGATGAAACGTAAGAAGGCGGGCGACAAATGACACTGAGCACTGGATCCGGCCAACTTCAGGGCAAAGTCGCAATTGTAACGGGCGCTGGCGCTGGAATTGGCAAAACCATTGCTGCTAAGTTTGCCGCAGAAGGCGCAATAGTCTGTATTGCCGACATCAATGGTGATACAGCGGAAGCCGTGTCCAATGAAATATGTGCCGGAGGTGGCAAGGCTGTTGGGGTTCAGATGGATGTGACCAACGAGCAGGAGGTTACCGCTGTTGTGGATGATCTGGCTGGCCGATTTGGACATATCGATGTCCTAGTGGCGAACGCCGGTATTCAGCACATTGACGAAATTGCCGATGTCTCGTTTGCAGACTGGAAGCGGGTTCTTTCTGTTCACCTGGATGGCAGCTTTTTGACGACGCGCGCTTGCCTGAAGCACATGTACTCCGGAACACAAGGCGGCAGCGTTATCCTGTTGGGATCGGTCCATTCCTATTTGGCATCGGAGCAAAAGGGACCTTACATTGTGGCCAAACACGGGCTTGTCGGGCTTGCCCGCACTATAGCCAAAGAAGGCGCAAAACATGGGGTTCGCGCAAACACAATTTGCCCCGGACTGGTACGTACAGCCCTGATTGAAGCGCAACTTCCCATTCTGTCAAAAGATCGTGGTATCAGTGAAGAACAGGTCATAACCGACATGCTGCAGACAACCGTCGATGGTGAATTCACGACCCAGGCCGAGTTGGCTGACGTGGCGACTTTCCTGGCGGCTTTTCCATCGAATGCCTTGACTGGGCAATCGATCAGCGTAAGCCACGGAATTCACATGCTTTAAGCACTGGAACTCTAAAACTACCTCAAAAATTGAAATTTGCGTTAGCCCGCCTTCGTGTGGGGGCAAAGCCTTGGGCTTGCTATGGCAGGCAATAACAGGTTGTCTGGAAAGCGAATGTTGGCTTGTGCCAAAAACCGTGCCTGACTCCCTGGAAGGCAATTTAAATCGCTTGACTTAATAAGTCATGTGACTTACTTTTTTGACATGAGCTGAGATTCTTAACTAAACTCGGTTCAGGAGGAAACATGACCGCTAAAAAGAAGCCAAAATCTGAACGGGCGAATGAAACGCGAGAGTTGCTCTTACGAGCAGCTGAGCGGCTGTACGCTCAACGCGGAATTGATGGCGCCTCATTGCGAGAGATAAACAGAGAAGCTGATCAAAAGAATTCGTCAGCAATTCACTATTATTTCGGGTCGCGCGATGCAGTGATCGACGGCATATTTCAAATGCGTGCATCTTACATCAATGCGCGCCGTCGTGAAGCGTTGGACAAGATCAATGCCAGTTCAGAGGCGATCGTTCTTCGTGATCTGATTTTGGGCGTTCTTATGCCTCAGGTTGAGCTTTTGGGCGAGGAAAGAGGCTCCTATTTCTACAACCGATTTCTGGCTCAGGCCGCTCTGAGCGGACAGGAAGACGTCCGGCAATTGTGGAGAAGCCATTTCAGTGGCGTTCTGAGCGAGTTTGCAATGCTTACAGCCAGATGCCTTCCGGATCTGCCTGCGGATGTTCTGCGGCAGCGTTTGGCAATCCACACCGACTTCACAATCTACGGACTGGCCGGGCTGGAGCGGGTTGTTGAGGCTCGAAAAGACGAGGCGTCAGGTTTGTCGATTGAAAAAGACGTTGACCCACTTGTCGACATGTTGTGCGGGGCTCTCAGTGCTCCTGCGACGGTGGGGGAAGCAAGCTAACGAAACGTTGAGCCCCACATTCACACTCACCACGAAAAACATGAGTTCGCATATCAATTCCAGGGAGGAAGAAAGCGATGACTAAGACAGGTAAGCTGAAATTACTAAAGGGCGCGGTTGCTACGCTCGGACTGTCGTTGGCCGTGTCAGCGGCGGCCGCTGAAAACGAGACTGTTACTTTTGGAACTTACGGCGGAACAACCGGCAATATGCACGCGTTCCTCGCCGACAAAGAAGGGCTCTGCGAAGAATATGGCTTTGACTGCCAATTCGCAGTCCTGAACACCGGCCCTCTGCAGTTGCAGGCAATGCTCGGTGGATCAATTGACGTCGGTTACTTTGTGCCAGAAGTGGCATTTGGTGGCATCAATCGTGGTGCAGACATTCAAGCTGGCGCCGGTGGAGTTGCTACACAGCCATATGTTGTTGTTGCCCGCAGTGACATTGAATTGCCGAACCTCGATAAGGGTTACCCGGAAAACATGATCGATCTGAAAGGCAAAACAATCGGTGTGCCTGCTCGCGGTAGTGGCGCCGAACTTTTGCTGATGAGAATGCTTGCGGACGTCGGTCTGACTGAAGACGATGTCACGCTTGTAGGTGTTGGCGGCCCGGGTACAGCTTTGCCCGCTCTGACGGTCGGTAAACAGATTGATGCAATGATCAACTTCCCGCCATCCCAGCACATCTGTAATGCCTCTGGCGCCTGCGTCAAAATTGTCGATCCCTCACAAGGTGAAGGCCCAGAGGTCATTACCGGTATGATTGGTGCCTCTGTTCCAATGTGGTTCACTCGGGACTTTATCGAATCTGACCCAGCTCGCATGGACAAGCTGATAGAAATGATGGCTGAGATGGAAGTCTGGATGACTGCGCCGGAAAATCTCGATGCCGTCCTCGATCATTACATGGAATGGATCCCGTTCACTAGCATGAAGGGTGGCGACGAGCTGCGCCGTACCTGGATCGAAGCAGAGCTGAACAACTACCGAATGGCGTTGTCGCGTGATGCTTTCAAAACGATCCACGACCATGCGCTTGAAAACGGACTGATCGACTCGGCTGTTGACCTTGACGCCGCAGTCTATTCAAAAGCTCCTGAGTGATTGGATAGTTCAATGACAAAGAACGCATCCATTGGAATACAGATGAGTTCACTCGGTCACACCTTCAGTGGGGGTGTGACCGCCCTAACAGACTTCTCGCTCGATATTGCACCAGGAGAATTCGTGTCGATTGTTGGCCCATCCGGGTGCGGCAAGACGACGGTGCTGAACCTGGTGGCGGGTCTTCTGGACGTGCAGTCAGGTGACGTGAAGGTTGGCACTACATCGCCAAAGGCCGGTCGGCATGACGTCGCATATATGATGGCACGGGACTGCCTTTATCCATGGCTGAATTCGCAACAGAATGCTGAGTTTGGAAATATGATCCGCAAATCTGATAAGGCGGATTCGACCAAGCGTGTTTTAGAATTACTGGAGCGGGTCGGCTTAAAAGGTTTTGAAAAGGCGTATCCCAAGGAACTCTCACACGGGATGCGTCAACGGGTGGCGCTCGCGCGAACTTTTGCAATGGCGTCGCCCGTCCTTTTGATGGACGAACCATTTGGGGCACTTGATGCGCAAACCAAACTGGTGTTGGCAGAGTTGTTGGATCAGCTCTGGGAGCAAGAGCACCGCACCGTATTGTTCATCACCCATGATTTGGCCGAAGCCATTGCGCTTTCAGACCGGGTTATCGTGATGAGCCAGCGACCCGGAAGAATTATCGCGAACATTCCGATTGAACTTGAGCGCCCGCGTTCGGTGCGCGCGCTTCAAAAAGACCCGCATTTTCACGAAATTTATGCCAACGTCTGGAGCCTTCTTGAACAAGCGCTTGAAGACAAACCAACCGAGGTGGCCTGACTATGGAAACCGGTAACATCAAAACTGCCTGGGGCATGCCGATCTGGGTGCTGCGACTTGTTCTTTTAAGCCTTCTCTGCTTGTTGTGGGAATGGGCCACAGTCAGACAGCCCAGCCTGCGGGTGTTTGTTGGTCAGCCCTCGGGCATTGCCGTGTTCTTCTGGGATGGGCTGTTTGTGAACGGCAAGCTTATACAGCATGGTTTCTGGAGCATCTTAGCCACGTTGATTTCATTTGGTCTCGGATCCGTTGCAGGAATTCTTACTGGGATGATGTTCGCTATGTCGCCCAGGTTAGAGGTATTCTTTCAGCCTATTCTGATTGCACTTAATTCTCTCCCCCGTATCGCTCTGGCGCCACTTTTCCTTTTGTGGTTCGGTCTGGGCATGGGCTCCAAGATTGCTTTAGCCTTTTCGCTGACTTTTTTCATCGTGTTGGATTCAACTGTTGCCGGAATGCGCAGCGTCAATCCCGATCATGTGACATTGGCCAGAACAATTGGAGCCAGCCCAGGCACAATCTTCCGTAAGATAACACTTGTTTCTGCTCTACCCACCATTTTCACCGGTCTCAGGTTGGGCATGATCTACGCATTGCTTGGTGTCATCGGGTCAGAGATTATTGCGTCGACGCAAGGGCTTGGGCAGTATCTCTCTTTCCTCGCCGGTGTGTTCAACACTGATGGCGTTTTCGCGGTGCTTTTACTCCTGGCTATTCTTGGGTCAGCAATCGGCTACCTGATGACCAGAATAGAAGCCAGATTACTACGATGGAAGTAACGCCGGGCACACTGCTCTTAAGGCTCTGAAGTCGGCCAACCAATTATTTCAATCTCAATCGTCCACCACTCAGGAGGTTTGGATGCCTGCAACACTATTGTCTACCCGGGACCTGGACTTTCTGCTCTATGACTGGATTGGGTTGGAAAGTCGTCTCAACGAAAGTGGTTTGATGGACCGGGAGTCTGCGGACGCATACTTCGATCTGTCTCGAAAACTCGCCGAGGATGAGTTTCTTACACACTACAAGGCTTCCGACACGAAGGAGCCTTGGATGGATGCAGACGGTGTTCACGTTCTGCCAGAGATTGGCAAGGCCTTGACGAGTTATAAAGAACTGGGACTTTTTGGCGCTAGTTTTTCTGAAGACCTTGGTGGCATGGGGTTGCCCTTTTTGGTGACATCCGCCTCGTTCGTCTGGTTTGTGGCTGCCAATTGCGCGACGGTTGGCTATGCAATGCTCACGGGCGCCAACGCACGACTGATAGCCTCTTTCGGGTCAGCTGAGCAGGTTGAACAATTCGCCTTGCCTCAGATTGCGGGCGACTGGTTCGGCACTATGTGCCTGTCAGAACCGCAGGCTGGATCCGGTCTTGGAGACGTTCGCACGCGCGCTGTCGCTGACGGTCAGGATGCTCTTGGCGACCGCTATCGGTTGCAGGGCAACAAGATGTGGATTTCCGCTGGGGACCATGACATTTCCGAGAATATCGTGCATCTGGTTTTGGCCAAAGTTCCGGACGAAAACGGAGTATTACCGGAGGGAACCAAGGGTATCTCTCTGTTTATCGTGCCAAAAATGCTGCCAGATGGCAATCGGAACGATGTCATTGCTGCTGGACTGAACCACAAGATGGGCAATCGGGGAACATCCAATTGCTTGCTCAACTTTGGCGAAAATGATGGCGCTGTGGGCTGGATGATCGGTGAATCCGGGCAGGGGTTGCGCCAGATGTTCATGATGATGAATGAAGCGCGTATTGCCGTTGGGTTTACCGGTGCTGCGCAGGCGTATCGGGGATACTTGCTGGCGGTTGACTATGCGCGTGAGCGACTTCAGGGCAGGCATATAGGCCAAAGGGGTGGTGACCCTGTTCCAATCATAGAGCATGCTGACGTCAAGCGCATGTTAGTCGCCGCCAAGTCCTATGCCGAAGGGTCGATGGCATTATGTTTGTTCTGCGCAGCTTTGGTCGACCGACCCGAAGACAGCGAAGCCTCGGCATTGCTCGAATTGCTAACTCCTGTGGCAAAGACATTCCCGTCGGAATTTGGTCTCGCGGCCAATGATCTGGCGATACAGGTGCATGGTGGTTATGGGTACACCCGCGATTTTGACGTCGAGCAACTCTACCGAGACAACCGCCTGAATGCGATCCATGAGGGAACAACAGGCATACAAGCCCAAGATCTCCTGGCCCGCAAAATACTGCACAGCGATGGGGCAGGGATAAGTGCTTTGAAGGCGCGTGTGACCGACACTATCCGGCGCGCGCGGCACCTGCCTAAATTGGTGGAATTGGCTGACGACATGCAATCAGCTCTGGATAAGGTTGACTCCACGATTGAAGCTCTCAAAGGGTGCAATCCGCAGGCGCAGATAGACAATGCAACACCGTTCTTTAAAGGGTTTTGCGTGGTGGTTGTTGCCTGGCATTGGCTGGATCAAGCCCTTTGTGCAGCAAACAAGAACTGTGCCAGCGAAGACGATCGCAACTTTGTTCAAGGCAAGCTTGCGGCCTGCCGGTACTTCTTTGAGTGTGAATTGACGAGCGTGACCCCGATGCTGACTTTTGTCGCCAGCGGTAGCGATGCGGTATCGTCTATTTCACCAGACTTCTTCTAAACTCCATTACTAAGACAGGATAAATTCGACATGAGCAACAGTCCCGAAACCCCCGACATCCGATTTGACGGCCGCGTCGCCATTGTAACGGGCGCTGGAACCGGGTTGGGCCGTTCCCATGCTATGGCTCTGGCTGCGCGAGGTGCCCTGGTTGTGGTGAACGATCTTGGTGGCGGACCGGACGCGCCGGAAAGTGCTGTCGAACAGGTGGCGACCGAAATTCGGGCGCTAGGTGGGCAGGCTCTGTCACACGGTGCAAATGTGACCGACGCGGATCAGGTTCAGGATATGGTCAATGTAGCGCTCGAAAAATGGGGGCGCATCGACATTTTGGTAAACAATGCGGGTATTTTGCGAGACAAATCCTTTTCCAAAATGACATTGGACGAGTTTCGGCAAGTTCTGGACGTTCATGTGTTTGGCTCCGTGGTTTGTACCAAAATGGTCTGGGATCACATGAAGAAGGCAGGTTATGGGCGCATTGTCATGACGTCGTCATCATCTGGGATCTACGGAAACTTCGGCCAAACCAACTATGGCACCGCAAAAATGGGCCTGATTGGTTTTATGAACGTGTTGCACCTGGAAGGTCAGAAGTACGGTGTTCATGTCAACTCTTTGGCACCGACCGCCGCAACTCAGATGACCGAGGGGCTTTTGTCCGAAGCGTCATTAAGCCTTATGTCAACGGAAAGCGTTTCTGCAGGCCTTCTTTATCTGGTGAGTGAACAGGCCCCGTCACGTCTCATTCTTTGCGCAGGGGCAGGCGGATACGCGGCCTCCAAAATTTATGAGACAGAAGGTGTTTATCTGACGCCCGATCAACAAACTCCTGAACAGGTGGCGGCCCATGTCGAAGCCATTACCGACCCTGCTGATCAAGCGCCTTTCGAACAAGGTTTTGAGCAGACAATGAAATTTGTCAGTAAAGCGGCAGAGCATGCAGGCATTGATCTGAAAGGGAGTCTGGTCTGATGCGGCACGCAGTCATCGTCTCAACCGCCCGAACCCCAATTGGAAAGGCTTATCGCGGGGCTTTCAACAACACGTCTGCTCCGACTTTGGCCGGCCACGCAATCGAACATGCCGTTGCCCGATCTGGCCTTGATCCTGCACGTATTGATGATGTTGTGCTTGGGGCTGCGATTCAAATGGGAACAAGTTTTATGAATGTGGCACGCAATTCGGCGGTTCGGGCTGGGTTGCCAGTCTCTGTTGCGGCACAAAGCATAGATCGGCAATGCGCAAGTGGCATGATGGCTATCGCAACGGCGGCCAAGCAAATCATCTCGGACGGTATGGACATCACTGTCGGTGGCGGGGTCGAGAGCATTTCGATGAACCAGACCGAAAAAATGTTCGTAACGCCGGACCTCTGGCTGAAGGAGAACAAGCCGTCGATCTATATGACAATGCTTGAAACGGCGGAAAACGTAGCGGATCGCTATGGTATCGGTCGTGAGGCTCAGGATGCCTATGCGCTGCAGTCCCAACAGCGGACCGCAATGGCGCAATCTAACGGCCAGTTCGACGATGAGATTGTGCCAATGGACGCGATCATGACCGTGGTTGATCGTGAAACTAAAGAGGTGAGTGACAAGACAATCACCCTTGGGAAAGACGAAGGCAACCGTCCGGAAACCACATTGGAAAGCCTGCAGTCATTGCAGCCGGTATTCAAAGATGGCCAAGTCGTGCAACAGGGGCAATACATCACTGCAGGTAATGCAAGCCAGCTGTCAGATGGCGCTTCGGCATCTGTTTTGATGGAAGCGAAGGTCGCAGAAAAAGAGGGTCTGGAGCCACTTGGGCTATACCGGGGCATCTCAGTCGCAGGGTGCGAGCCTGACGAGATGGGGATTGGTCCTGTTCGTGCTGTGCCAAAATTGCTCGCGGCAAACGGGTTGAAAGTCGAAGACATCGGCCTGTGGGAGTTGAATGAAGCCTTTGCCTGTCAGGTGATAGCGAGCCGGGACAAATTGGGCATCCCTGACGAATTGTTGAACGTGAACGGCGGCGCCATCTCGATCGGCCACCCATATGGCATGTCGGGTGCGCGCATGGTTGGGCACGCCTTGATAGAAGGTAAGCGGCGTGGTGCGAAATACGTTGTCTGCACGATGTGTGTCGGTGGCGGCATGGGGGCTGCGGGCTTGTTCGAAGTGATCTGACACGGCCCATGAAGCTGCTGCACATTTGTGGAGAAACACTATGAAAACGCGTATTACTGAACTTTTTGGCATCGAACATCCCATTATACAGGGCGGGATGCATTATGTCGGTTTTGCCGAGTTGGCGGCTGCGGTCTCGAATGCCGGAGGACTTGGAACGATCACTGGGTTGACCCAGGGCACACCAGACAAGCTCGCAAATGAAATTGCGCGGTGCAAAGCCATGACCGATCGCCCGATTGCGGTGAACCTGACATTTCTGCCCAGCGTAAACGCACCCGACTATCCGGGCTTGATTGACGCCATAATCGAAGCAGAAGTTCCGGTCGTTGAGACTGCTGGTCGAAATCCCCAAGCCCACATCGAGCAGATGAAGAATGCCGGAATTAAAATAATCCACAAATGCACTTCGGTGCGTCACGCCCTGAAGGCTGAAAGCATCGGGTGTGACGCAGTTTCTGTGGATGGGTTCGAATGTGGGGGGCAT
>NZ_FQZQ01000033.1 GCF_900142085.1 Shimia gijangensis | reverse complement strand
GCGCTGCTGACATAAAACATCCTCCCAATCAGGATGAATCACAAATCAAACCAAATGGGAATCCCATGATTCAGCTTTCAAGCTCGCCGCTTTAGGTTCCAGATCGAAGACCAGGGTACAAATGGCGGATATCGTTAGCAAACAAACCCGTTCCCGAATGATGGCCGGTATAAAAGGAAAAAACACGAAGCCCGAAATGGTACTTAGGCGGGCGCTTCATGCGCGCGGCTTCCGTTACAGGCTACATTCGGACAATGTCCTAGGGCGTCCTGACCTCGTACTTCCCAAACATAGAGTAGTAGTTTTTGTGCACGGGTGCTTCTGGCATCGTCATGCTGGCTGCCGTTACACAAGCACTCCCTCGACGCGTCCTGAGTTCTGGAAAATGAAGTTCAATGCAAATGTTGCCAGAGATAATGCTGTCCGCGCAAAGCTGTTGCACGATGGATGGCGCGTTGTAGTCATCTGGGAATGTGCACTAAAAAAAGTTGACCAAGTGAACGAGGTGGTGGGACGCTTTACTGGGTGGCTTTCATCCGAGTCTGATGCACTCGAACTTGGTGAGAGGGATGTTTCCCCAACCGACTAGTTTAAATGCGGAAGAAAAATCAAACGCCAGATCCCTTTTTCACCAATTTGTGGATTACCCAATTCGCTCTGATCTGGTATTTCCAATCATTCTCGGAAACGAAGTTCTTCTGGCCAAACCCCAAGCGGGGCGTCGAAAGGGCGTCTACGCACTTGGAAACAAATTTCTTGGATCAAGTCGACAGGCTTACATGCAATGAAATGACCTGTACCAATTTCATTCATCGACTCGGCCACGCAGGGCGCAAGACCAACAAAGCCAGATTGTTAAACCAGCCATCGATCAGTTTCGTGATCCCGAAAGTGGCCGACCAGTTTCTTCAACGCAGATGGCGGCGTCCATCGGTGGCAAACGAAGGGCACTGTTTACTGCGTTCGAAACCCAATTAGGCATCGGCCCGGACAAGCTTCACAGACTGCAACGCCTCTACGCACTTCGTAGAGCACTCATAACTGCGACACCCGAAACAGCTTCAGTATCACAGTTGATGCTAGATTCAGGCTATAGTCATTTTGGTCGAGTCGCGGGCCTTTATCGACGCCCCTACAGAGAAATGCCTTCGGTGACACTGCTTCGCAACGACCGGTGTCTGACGTCAGCGCCAATGGGACAGTTTAGGGTGATCTGGAAGGAGAGGGTTTCTGGCACATCGTAACCACCAAGGAGTGGAGATGAGACAGAAACCCGGAACACGTAAGAGCCACGGTGAGAAAGTCGTCAAGGACATCCGCCGAGCCACCCGCAAACAATACTCAGCGGAAGAGAAGATCAGGATTGTGTTGGACGGTCTTAAGGGTGAAGACAGCATTGCCGAACTGCGCCGGCGTGAGGGCATCGTATTATAGCTGGTCCAAGGAGTTCCTCGAAGTTGGGAAGATACGTCCGGCGGGCTACACGGTGCGTGCAGCGACCGAGGCCAAAAATCTGCGCCGTGCCCGAACCTCAAACTGGAGGATGCTATCTAGCAGTTGACATTTGTCCCCCGTATGTCCCCCAGAAGTGGCTTGAAATCGGTTTTGATTGGAGGTGACGGGGTGTATCTTGTTGATTTTGTTTGGAGGCGAGTACCGGAATCGAACCGGTGTACACGGATTTGCAATGCAATGCGTATCAATTTATCAATTTAAAACAAGAGCTTATGTTTCCAAATTTGCAGTGTGTATCAAGGTGCGCAAATGGAGTGTGCGGATTTTGTGTGAAGCACAGTGTTGAACACAGTAATGCGAAACACTGTGGTTAGCACAGTGTCGACAAACACTTGCGAAAACACAAGGGTTATCATGCAGTTGGCTAAAGCGGCCATTCAGATATTTTGTCTCAGAAGACCGCCAAGCGGACTTTCCCGACTTTCGCCGCAAGAGCTCAATCGGCGCTGCATCAGCGAAGGTGACCTGAAAGAAGGGCGGAAACCCGACAATCACGTCAAATCTCTCCAAGGTCCGCTTTCCAGAAAAACTGCTGTTCCCAATTGCAGGTAGAATTTCTGAACCCTTCTATGGCAGATCCCTCATCACTTTAGATTGGAACGTGTTTAATCGAATAAGGTGCCCAATTCTCGCCCCACGGGCTTGCCTGTTCGAGTTCGTACGCGAGTTCGTACAAAGCTCGATCACCACCAAGAGGAGCAATGAAATGCGAACCAATTGGAAGTCCATCCGTTGAATTCCAAGTCAAAGGTACGGACATGGCGGGATTGCCTGCAAAATTGACTGGGCCGGTGAATTTGAGATTTCCAATACGCTTTCTCATTATCTCCGAAGAATATACCTCGCTAGGGCTAAAATCGGAGTTCAAAACCCCCACAATTGGCATCACCGGGCACAACACCAAGTCAAAATTCGTGAATAGGGCTTTGAAACGTTCAGGAAGCGTCGCAAGATAAGCTTCTGCTCGCTCTGCTTCTTCTGCGGGTGTCTCGGTTGCCTTTGCGGCAAAGCTGGATTGAAAGCCGGTTAACAGCTTGGATTGGGTTACCGAAACGCCAGTCAAGTTCTCAATCATCGCTTTTAGCGGCAGCATTCGCGTTGCAAAGTACGCTGGATAGTATCGAGCAAATACTTCTGTATCTATCGGCCATTGTGCTTCCTCAACCGTGTGGCCAAGGCTTTCCAGCAACCTGACAACCCTCTTTTGGGCCTGCGCAACTTCCTTTGACACATCGACAATGCCCGGAGCGTCGGGAATGAACCCAATTCTGAAACGCTGCGAAGTTGGCCCTTCGACGAAGCCCACAGGAGGATAGAGAAGACCGGATTTGTCCTCGGTCAGGTCCATGAGCCTCGCACTATCGCGCACGGTCCGGCTCATGGTCTGGTTGGTTTTCGTAAGGTCGTGGCCGCCATTTGCTTCGCCCGAAAGCATCCTCAAGCGACTTGGTTTCACGCCGAACAATCCGCAGACAGAAGCCGGTAGTCTATTCGAACCAGCCCCATCTGTTCCATGCACCATCGGAACGATGCCAGCAGCGGCGGCAGCAGCGGCGCCACCACTGGAAACCATAGTGGAATACTCAAGGTTCCAAGGGTTGCGCGTTTCACCAAACAAGTCGTTGTTTGTAGAAAACCCGCCTGCAAACTCTGGTACGTTGGTCATGCCGATAATATTTAGGCCGGCGGCTTCCACAGCATCGACATATTCAACGTTCTTGTCGGGCACATTCGTCGCCAACAGCCAAGAGCCGTCAGTCCTTCGAACGCCACCAACATCAATCATGTCTTTCATCAATATTGGTACCCCGGCAAATGCACTGTCGAGAGGGATTGTTCCTGCTTTTGCCCGCGCGCGTTCAAAGGTCCGTGTGGTCATGAAGTTCAGGACTGGATCAAGTGCATCAATGCGGCGCGCAACAACCTCGACAACTTCCTGCTGAGTAATCTGACCTGACCGGATAAGGCCTGCGAGACCGGTTGCATCGTAACCAACGAGATCATCCGGCTCCCGCGCGTTCGCGAGAAGTGTATTTGCGGAAAGCGAAGGGAGAGCCGCGGTAGATAGAAATGTACCTGAAGACTTCAAAAAGTTTCGACGTGATAGCATTGTTCTGTCTTTCATCCTTCTAAGGAAGCCATCGATATACACCAGCACACTGTTCTGACCAACAACTGCACCGCTGTGCATGAGACCCGCGCAATTAGGCAATGATGCAACTGCGCCCAATCTGGTCTTTTGCTGCACTACCCATATCTTGTCACTACGGCCGGATTGCAGGCCTTCGCTACATTTTCCACGAACGGCGAGTTTGCATGAATAGCCATGCTGTTACCCACCGGAACTTGCAAATGTACTTGTCAAAGTGAACGCAGCGGCCGACTATTATCTCCAGATAATTAGATATTACAAAGCGAACGCGCAGGAGTTTCCTTTATGGCCTATTTTCAGAAGAGCATTATTGCCGCAAGTTTCTCCGCACTCACACTTACGTTTGGTCAGATGGCTTTAGCCCAATCTGATCGGGAAACCCTCACGATCTATACGGCTTCGAAGATTGTAACGATGGACGCAGAGAACCCAGATGCGACTGCCGTGGCGGTGAGAGGAAACCGATTTGTCGCTGTAGGTTCGATGGACGACTTGAAACCGTGGATGGACGAGTACCCCTACGAGATAGATGATACATTTCAGGACAAAGTGCTCATGCCGGGATTGATTGATCCGCATATGCATCCGATGCTCGGTGCAATTCAGTTCAAAACCTTCTGGCTGTCACCCGAAGCATGGGAGCTGCACGACGGTACAGTCGAGGCGACCGTCACGCCCGAAGATTTTCGCAGAAAACTACAAGCGGAGCTGGATCGGCAGAAAGCTGCAGGCGAAACCGGGATGTTCTTTGGCTGGGGCTGGTCGCGTCATTTTCATGACAATCTAACTAGGGCTGATCTTGATAAGATGTCTCCGGAACGCCCTGTAGCGATGATGCAGCGATCCATGCACGAGATCGTGCTGAACACCGCCGCTCTTGATTTTCTGGGGCTTACTGCGGAGGATTTCGGTGATGATCCGCAGGCAAATTGGAAAGACGGCCATTTCATCGAAGGTGCCTTGTTCGATGTCGTCGTTCCACCTCTGGGTCCCATTCTTTTTGAAGAGGATTTTATTGACCCCGGTTATGAACGGACCAATGCGTATCTTCTTTCAAAAGGTGTGACCACAGTTGGTGATATGTCGACTGGGTCAGTGAGTTGGGAATTGGAACTTGCCGCTCTGAAGCGAAACTATTCTGACATCAATACTCCGGTGCGCGTGACGCTCCATCCGGATGCCTACAAATTGCTCGCGCAAAAGGGAACCATCGACGAAACTTTTGATTTTGTGAATGAACAGCTCACCGGGGGTAACCTGCCATATCCAATCTTGGGGGGTAAGCGGATCAAATTGTTTGCCGATGGGGCTGTTTTTGCGTCGCTTATGGTGATGAATGAACCGGGTTACGTCGGATATGGGCAGAACGAATGGATTACGCCGCAAGAGTCGTTCAAGGCGCTGGCCGAAAAATATTGGACAGAGGGATACCGTGTACACGTCCATGTGACAGGTGATGGCGGTGTAGACTTTACACTCGATGTATTTGAGGAACTTCAGGAAAAACACCCACGTTTGCCAAACTCGCTTGTGCTTGAGCACTATGGGTATGCCAATGAGCGGATCAATCGTCGCGTTGCCGAACTCGGCGCGGCGGTGTCCGGCAATCCGTTCTATGTCACTACCTTGGGTGATTTGTACTCCGAAGTGAGCCTCGGCCCAGATCGGGCACGTAAAATGGTGCCTTTGCGCGGGCTGGTAGATCGCGGCGTTGTCGTTGGGTTGCACTCTGACTTTGGCATGGCACCTGCCGATCCTCTGTATCTTGCTTGGGCGGCGATCACGCGGGAAACCTTACAAGGCAAATTGATGAACCCCGACCGCGGCCTGACTATGGATGAAGCCATGCGCGCCATCACGATTGACGCGGCCCATATCCTTGGCTTGGAAAAGGACCTTGGTACAGTCGAGGCGGGAAAGTTGGCCGATCTAACTGTAATGGACAAGAGCCCATATGACGTGGGAGTAGACGGCTTGCGCGACATCAATATCTGGGGCGTGGTGTTTGAAGGCCGAAAGTTTGAATCCACTTCAGAGTAACGTGTGGCTGGCCGTTTCCTTACTAGGCTATTAGTGGCTGTTCGAGTTAACGCAATGCGGACCTTCACAACAATGCGGTCCAAGGTCGGCTCTGGGCCGACCTTACTCGCGTGAATTTGCTGCGGTTGCGAAATGCCGCAACTGCTCGCTCGGCAAAATGGGCTCATACCGGTCCTTAGCTGCGCGATACCTGAAGAACTGCAACGCGGGACAGTGCAGCCGTTGGACTTATTTCCAGAAACGGCAACACTCTCCCCTATGCTGACCTTGCTGGTCAGTCGGCTAATGTCCGGTCTGGGTGGAATTTTGATTTGCCCCCTAAAACCTTCTTTGTTGACTTACAGAAGTGACTATGTGCTCATTTCTGAGGTCCAATTTGGAGGAGGTTTTCATGCGCTCTGTTATTCTGGTATCTGCATCAGTCATCGGACTATCCAACCCGGTTGCTGCGGAATTCAGTTCAGCACAGCATGACTTGATATCTCGGCGCGCTTGTGAAGCTGCAATCTGGGCTATGCCGGCAGTCGCTGCATATGACATCGAGCTTTCTCTACAGCGTGACGCAGGTGCCACCCCCGGCGTCGTGGGTTACATGAGCGCGCCGATGGACGCGCGTCACGGGTTTCTGACAGCAAACGACGTCACGCCCTATACTTTTTCCGGACTTACGACAAAGGACGGGCCCATAGTCATCGAAGTACCGCCTGCCGGAGAAAAGGCTGCGTTCTTTGGAACCATCGTAAACGCATGGCAAGTACCGATTGTTGATGTTGGCACCACTGGTGAAGACGCCGGTTTGGGAGGTCGCTACTTGATCCTGCCTCCAGGCTATGACGGTGAGGTGCCTGAGGAAGGCTATATAATACATCGGTCCAACACCTTTGGAGTTCACTTCGCTTTCCGGCCCGTCGCAAAGAACGGTGGAACCCATGCCGATCAGGCAGCTTATGCTCAAACACTGCAATGGTACTCGTATGGGCAGGCTGATAACCCGCCGCCGACGGAATTTGTGGACACTAAGAAAAACCCTGTAAACACTTTGCCAGTTTACGACATGACCTATTTCACTGACATGAATACAGTCGTTCAAAGAGAACCGGTTCTGGAGCAGGACAAGGTGATGATGGCAATGCTCGCTTCACTTGGCATTGTTCGAGGCGAACCATTCGAACCCGACGAAGAAACGAAATCTGCTCTTCTTGAGGGTCTTGCCTGTGCATATGACTATTTACAGGAAGTTTTTGTTACTGAGGGCGGCGGCTTCAAACAGATTTGGGGCGATCGCCAATGGGGTGCATTCGCAATAAACCCGGAGCAAGCCAAACTTGGCTTCCCCTTCGTGAGTGACACTGAAGTCCTTATTGACCAGCGGGCGGCGCAGTACTTCTATCTCACCTATCTGCCAAAAAACCTCGGAGGCGGGACCTTTTACCTTGGCGGGTTGCGCGACAGTAGCGGCGAGATGCTGAACGGCACTGATACCTACAAATTGACCATTCCCGCTGACACTCCCGCAGAGGATTTCTGGTCGGTCATCGCCTACAGTATGAAGACAAAGGGCTTTTTCCAAGGTGCCGAACGGGTGGGTTTGGCGACGCCGAACTTGCCTGATATGCAGGTAAATGACGATGGATCAGCAGATGTTTTCTTTGCGCCACAACCGCCAGCAGGCATGGAGAACAACTGGATACCGACTGGCGAAGACTTTTTCTTGCTGTTCAGGCTTTATGGCCCAACCAAGGGCTGGCTTGAAAGTGGTTGGAAGCTGCCGGACGTTGTAAGACAGTAAGGATAAATCGCGGACCTTTTTTGGCTGAACAGCCGCGCTGCAGAAGTTAGTGTTGAGTACTTCAACGGATTTTCGTGCAAAAAGCAGCGAAGGTCCGGTTTCCACCCTTACAACCAGTTCGTGCGGATTGCAGCATTTGGAAGAATGGGCTCATACCGGACCTTAGCTGCGCGATACCTGAAGGACCGGTGAGCGGACTTTTCAGCCATCCAGGAACCTTTGCTGAGTGGCCGCTTTTGCGTCGAAGCCAGAAATGTTGAGCAAGCAACACACCCCTTGTGCGTTTCAGAAACGGTTACTTGGTTCCTGCACGCGATCTGAAACACGCTTGGGAAGCGGACAATGCGGTTCTGCCCTAGCCCACTTGAACCTGTGCCTCGAACAGAAAGGTCGCCAACGCTGTTTCCACGTGCTCAACGGAAGATCGATCGTCTTTGGAAAGAGTCACGGTGACGCGCATGCCGCGGCTACCACCGGCAAGGACATCGACGCGTGCATTGCCAAGTCCCAATTCATTCCGCACTAAATCCGTGATCCTCGTTTTGGCGGCGTCACAGCGCAGGCTTGGTTTGTAGATTTTGCCGACCGTCGTCAGGGGAATTGCGTCAACAGGTTGAATGTGTTTGGGCCATGCAGGGCGTTCGTCAATTGAACTCTGGGCATGCTGGTGTAGGTCTTCCTGGCTCACGTCAGCACCCGGTAGCAATTCGACAAAGCAAACCGGTAGTTCCCCGGCATAGGCGTCTGGCATTCCAACAGCCGCAGCCAGTTTGACCGCCGGGTGCGTGGTCATGGCATTTTCAATCATCGCGGGGTCAATGTTGTGTCCACTGCGAATGATGATGTCTTTTGAACGACCTGCAATATAGATGCGCCCCTGCTCGTCTTTGTAACCGAGATCGCCGGAGTTCAGCCGCCCGTCATCAAACACCCCGGCATTGTGGGCCGAGTCGCGGTACCCTGGAGAAATGTGCTCGCCTGTAATCGTGATGGCACCAATTTCGTCCACCCTGCATGGGTCTCCAAAGCTGCCATCTTCGTTAAGGCGAAGGATATCGACCTGGGTGTAGGGCAGGGGCCATCCAACCGACCCGACCGCGCCGCGACCGGACAAGGGATCAATGCTGACCAGCCCGGACGACTCGGTCATTCCAAGGATTTCATGCAGATGCTGCCCGGTCACATCCTTGAAGTGCGCGCCGACGGCCGGGGGCAGCAAGGCTGCGCCGGTGAGACCTGTGCGAATTGCGCTGATGTCGTTGTCTCCCACGGGCACCTGCAAGACGGCACTGATTGCCGTTGGGACACCGCCAACCACGGTCGCTTTGTGCCGTGCGACTAATCGCCAGAACCCTTCGACAATCACCGGGTTACGCAGGCCACCCGGCGACATCACGACAAGCTCGACCCCGGCCATAAAGGCACTCAGGCCGGCAACGATGGTGCCAGCCACATGAAACAGCGGCAGCGTCGCGGTCATGACATCATCTGACCTGTAGCCACACATGGCCGCCCCGCCAAAGGCCGACACCAACTGACTGCGATGGGTGTGTGCGACCAGTTTCGGAACACCCGTCGTTCCACCTGTATGAAAATAGGCTGCGATGTCATCACCACCGCGTGGGTCGCCAAAGATCAGGTGATCATTCGGCTGCTCTGCTAACGCCGAACCGAAATCAATCACCCCTTCGTCAGGCGGAGTTCCAGGGGGCGAGACACGCACAAGAATCAAGCCGGGGATCTGGTCACGCAATTTCTGCGCTTTTTCCCAGATGTCCAGTTGCGGGTGCGGGCCAAGGGCAACCAGAATTTTGGCGCCCGATGCTTTGATCAATTCGCCAATGCTGTCGGGTTGCAGCAAAAAGTTGATCGGAACCGCGTAACCCGCTGTTTCCGCCCCCCACAACGTCGTGTAGGTTTCGATGAGGGAAGGCAGCATGTAGGCGACGCCCGGCGCGGGACCCCCCAGAGTGGAAAACAAGTTGGCGGCGCCCCGGATCATGCCCAACATCTGGCTGTAATCAATCCGCCGCGGCTGTTCGTCTGCCGCACCGGTCATCAGCATGGTGATTGCGGTGGAGGTCGGGTGTTGCGCGGCGCTGGCAATGAACACATCCAGAATGCTACGTTCCGGCAAGCGTTGATCAAGCGTCATTTCAGTTTCAAATCGCTCGAGATCGCCCCGAGTACGAATTGTTCCACCATTCAAAACAGCCATTTTCTCGCTCCCATACAAGTCTGAATTACAATTGTGTTGCCAAGCGGGCAGGTGTTTCGGCGTCAATTATTCACGTCTTTGAAACACCTGCCTTAAAGATTAGGCCGTGCCAACCTTGACGACCATCTTGCCAAAGCTCTTGCCAACCAGGAGATCGTTGAACGCTGATGGCGCATTTTCGAGCCCGTCCACAACCTGCTCTTTATACTGAACTTTGCCCTCCTTGAGCCAGCCCGTCATGTCATCAACAAATTCCTTGTAGGTTTCGGGACCGAAACTGTCGAAAATGATAAAGCCCTGAACCTTCACTTTATTGCGCAGAATTGCCCCCATGACAGCCGGGGCCATATCGGGCCCGTCCGGCAGACCTGTAAGATTGTACCAGGCGACCACGCCGCAGACCGGCATGCGGGCAAACGGATTAAGCAGAGGCAGAACACCATACAGGACCTTGCCGCCGACATTTTCGAAATAGACATCAATTCCATCGGGGCAAGCTGCCGCCAGTTGCTGGGCAAAATCGTCTGCATTGTGATCAATGCACACATCAAAGCCGAGGTTTTCAACGACATGAGCGCATTTTTCCGCACCGCCTGCAATGCCCACCGCACGGCAGCCTTTGATCTTGGCAATCTGACCAACAGTGGCGCCAACCGGGCCGGACGCTGCTGCGACCACGACAGTCTCGCCCGGTTTCGGTTCACCTATTTTCAACAAACCCGCATAGGCCGTGTATCCCGGCATTCCCAAGACACCTAGAGACCAGGAAGGGTTTTGCGGGTTCTCGCCCAGGTTTATGACCATTGACCCATCCGAGATCGCATAATCCTGCCACCCACTACCAGCCAGGACGTAATCACCCGGCTGAAATTTTTCGATATTGGACGTGACGACCTGAGCGACGACCTGACCGGTCATTTCTTCACCGATCTTCACCGGCTCGGCATAGGACTTCGCATCATTCATCCGGCCACGCATGTATGGATCAAGCGACAGATATTCGGTCCGCAGCAGCATTTCACCTGCACCTGGAGCTGGCACGTCTGATGTCTCAAGACGCAGGGTATCTGCATCTGGGGCACCAACAGGGCGTTGAGCAAGGACGATCCGGCGGTTTGTGTCGGTAGTTTGTGTCATGGGTTTCTCTTTTCAGGATGAATGGTTGAGATGCAGGCGGACATCGGCGTTGCCGTGCAAGGCGTTGGAGTAAGGACAAACCTTATGCGCGGCGGTCAGGAGAGATTGTGCCTCTGGTTCAGACAGGCCGACGATGTTTGCATAGAGATCGACATCAAGCCCAAAGCCACCGCTTTCGAGTTGCGCTAAGCCGACTTCAATTGTTGTCGAACACGCCGTTGGTGCCAATTTCATGCGCTGCGCCACCCTCAGCAACGCATTGTCAAAACACGCGCTGTAGCCAAGCGCGAAAAGTTGCTCGGGGTTCACGCCTTCTGTCTTGCTGCCCGGAGGCACTGTGTTTACCTGAAAACTACCGTCATCGAGTTTGCTGACGCCGGAACGCCCACCAGTCGCCGTGGCACTGGTCTTGTATAAGATTTTCAAGGTTTTTCCTTTGGGTTTTGGGAAGGCGGAGGCAACATAAGTTCGGTTGTTTTCATGGCATTCAGAAACGGGTCGCGTGTGCGTGAGAGCTTAGCAATCAGGCTCGCGCCCAACCACATTTCGTACAGCGCCAGACCAAGAAGGGCCGGCTGTACGGTATATGATATTGAGTGGTCCGCCTGCCCATCGACAATCGCTTGAGAAAGGCGTGCACCAATCTGGCGTGTTCCCCTCTCAAGTATGGAACGCATTTCATCCGAGACGTCTGATATCTCTGCGCCAATCTTCACGATCAGACATTGTGCGCAGGCATCTCCCGACGTTTGCGTGCTGATCCAAAGGGACCAGTAGTGCATCAACCGCGCACGCGCATCGGGGCCATCGACGCTTAGTATCTCGTCAAGCCGGAGCAGGTATTGCGTCAGGTATTGCTCAAGCAACTGGCTGCCAAAATCCTCTTTCGAAGAGAAATAATGGTAAAACGACCCCTTGGGCACTGACGCGCTTTTGAGCAGCTCGTTCAGCCCCATACCCGCAAATCCCCGTAGTGCAACGAGGCCTCTGCCAGTGCTAAGGATGTGTTCTTTGGTGGAATCGGTACGAGATTGCATGTGACTTGATGCATGAAAATAGACCAGTCGTCTAGGACCTTGTTTCATCTCCACTGAGTGACGCGGGGAATGTGAACTCCCGGTCCCTCTGATTGCGGAAATTACGCTACGGTTGAGCCAATGGGCGCCATACGAAACAGCTGTGAGGAAATTGATCGCCGCGGCCTCTTGCGTTGATCTCATTTTGGTAGAACGGCCAAGACATCTTCCGACCGCGTCAGAGTTTGTAGATAATGCCCGCTTTCGGTAGTTGTCGCTGACCAGTCGGGGTTTCAAACTGCTTCGCAGGACAAACCGAACCTTCCAAGCTATTTGCTGAGGGTCCGGTTTGCAGATGGAGTACCGTGGCCTAGGTGTAGGCACCTCCCGAGTAGGTCAGTTCATAGCTGTGGCTGTATAACTCAAATACGATCCCGAATGGGTCCTCGACATAGACCATGCGATAAGGCTTTTCATCGGGGAAATACTCTCTGACCGGCATACGTTGTTTGCCGCCTGCAGCAACAATCTTGGCCAGGAGGTCTTCAAGATTTGGATCCTGAATGGCGAAGTGGAACATTCCGTGTTGCCGATAGTCCAAGTTGTTGTCCGGGGCATGATGACCTTCAAACTCAAACAGCTCAAACCCGATGCGGTCGGCCGTGGCGAGGTGTGCGATGCGGATTTTGCCCCACCCTTCACCAAAGACATCACTGCACATTTGCCCGATGTCGCTGTCGTCTTCGGTGATCTGCGTCGGCTCCATGATCACGTAGAACCCTAGAACATCGCGGTAGAATGCAACGGCCCTGTCCAGATCCGGTACAGAGAGGCCAATGTGAGAGAACGTGCGTGGTGTCGGTGTCATAGCGTATCCTTTCGTTCGCGTTGCCTTGTAGATACGCCAGCCGTGACACCAACTGAAATTATCAATATGTATGTTTTAAATAATAGGACGTTATAATAGTGCTGAATGCAACTTGGCTTAATACCTTTACGACGCTTTGTGAAATTGGCCATTTCACAAGGTCGGCTGACACTCTGGGGATGACGCAACCCGGCGTGTCACAACATCTTCGCAAATTGGAGGCGCAAGTCGGCAAGCCCTTGATCGTGCAGGAAGGGAAATCATTCACGCCAACCCCTGCCGGAGAGGCCCTTTTCAAAGTGGGGCTAGCCCGTCGCCAACAAGAACGTGACCTCAAGGAAGTGATACAGCGTGATGACCCGGACGTGGGCGAGGTCAGGATCGGATGCTCGGGCAGTTTTGCCATGTGGCTCTATCCACATCTTCTGGAGCGTTTGCGATTGGCCCCTGAACTTGCGCTCCATCTGACTGCTGCGCCGCAAGGCAACGTACTACGCGGTCTTTTTTGCGGAGAACTGGATCTGGGTATCTTGGCGGGCCAACCCCATCAACCGCAGCTTGAAGCAAAAATGATCTTGCGTGAGGAGCTTTGCCTGGTCGTTCCGCGTTCCATTCAATCTCAAGATGTTGACCTGACCGACTTGAACAAATTGGGATTTGTTGCGCACCCCGACGGGCATGAATATGCAGATGGGCTTCTCGGACGAAATTTCGCTAAAGATTATCAGGGCTCGGATCACCTGAAGACGCGAACTTCCGTCAACCAGATAGGGCAGATACTTACCCCCGTCGCGGAAGGACTGGGATTCGCGATACTGCCCAGATCAGGTATCGATGCATTTGCAAGGCGAAGGGATGTCTCCATACTGGATCTACCCTACAAGCATCACCATGACCTTTGGCTGACCTTCAGGCGTGGCAGGAGTAAATTTGCGCGCATTGCGTCTGTTATAGCTTTGATTGAAAAGGAAGTATGCGCATTGAACTAAGTTATCAAATAGGCGTTTAAGTGCAGAAAGCGGGCATTTGTTCATGCTGCAGCACAAGGCACTTTGGGCTCATACCGGCCGATCGCTGCACTTTGAATGAATGACTGGTTTGTCGGAAAATCGCACCTCAGACCATCTGCGGCACACCTTTCAGCCAGACAGTCTACCAAAATGTAAACTGGTTTGCCTCGGCATGTTCCGCAGTTAAACCAGCCAAATGTTCACACACAGCAGTTTAAGGCCGTTGCCCGCTACACTGGGTGCGGGCTGGTCCCGACCGAAGGATGCACGACGCTTACATCGCGTTCAAACCGCCTAAGTCGCCCATTAGACACTAACGAGCTTGATGCGGGCTGCTTCAAGAATGCGAATGAAATCTTCAACACAGAACCGCCAGTAGCCTTCGTCCAATCGAATATCTGAGTTCTGAGGTTCTGTTTCAGACTTTGGCTTCTCGCCAACTTCCAAGCCAAGTAGCGAGAGTTCGTCAGGTGTGAGTTGACATCTTGCAAACACTGCCTTGTTCGTGGGCTGCCATGCCATAGTCGCAAAGATTTGCTTCTTGTCGGCTCCACGTGCTGAAGTCCAATGCGCCCAAAGGCGCATGTCCCCGCCGTTAGTGGAGGTGTACTTTATTGATGTGTCATTGCGCCGTTCAAAATGTGTGGCGATAGTTTCAAAGAACCCTTTTGCACCATGAGGTGCTTCTTTCAATCGTCGGATGAATTTATCTCTTTTTTCGTCGTCAGTCACTTTGCTCTCCCTGCGAAATAAATTGATCTCACGGTACCGCAGCCAGAGTGGATGGCAAGACGCGTTCAGCATTAACTGAGGCTATCAGGTTTTGCTTTGTTGAATGCTTTCGGTTCCACATGCTTCTTCCGCTTTGAACGCGCCTTTGGCTTGGTTGGACCCGGTATTTGCAACTGACGGGGTTTAGGAATGTGCCACTGACCAACGACTTCGCTTACCAGCACAGCCAGTTCCTCGGAAAACGGGGTGATGCAAAATCGCCAGCCTGAATTGATAAGTACTTCCCCATAGAAATCCGCGCGGCGGATCTTTGGGCACGCAGATCCCATTTCAAATGTAGCATCACACCGACATCCTCTTCGGCGCTCGCCAAACTGCTTCCGCTTGATGGGCGATGGCTTCATCACACAAACTCTTAAGGTGAACAAAACGATCCACCCACGTTTGATGCTCTGCAGAGTCGCTGGCACGCAACCAATCCGCGTAGTAGCCCAGCTTGTTGCTGCAAACGGCCAGCGTCTCGACGCTCGGATTGATCTGATGATAGCGCAACGTTCGGATGTATCCTTCGCTTCGCCCCAGCCAACAACGGCAAAACTCCGGTGTATTTTCTGCTGCGCCTGACTGGATCAATTCGTCCCGCAAATGCTCAATTAGTGTAATGCTCATAGCCGTTCCCCCAAGTATCTCGTCTTCACAATTATTTATCCGAATGAGCGGGGTATTTTCGGTTGCTCTGAAAACCGGTCAGACCATAACACTTGGGTAAGGAGAGACAGATGCCGACCTACTCGCCCAACATGAAACTCTGTGCCACCTGCGCAAATTGGGGTGGGGCTCGCAGAATCGATCCCACTCGTAGTTTTGTTTCCACAGAGTCATCAAATGTGCGCGGTGAATGTTTGGGCGGTGGTCACAACACACAGCAAACGCCATCCGCTGGCACCTGTCAGGCCTTCCGCAAATGGGAGGCATTGCGCAGGTAGCAAACAATGCTGTTGCGAGCTTTAACCTCCTAAAAGAATACCCGTGTTTTGACATAGTGATGATAAACGCTGTGTTTGCGCACGTGTTTTGCAACACAATGTTAAAAACCAGATTGGATCAAACACGTTCAAACCACAGGCTTACCCGTCCGGAAACAGCCGGTTCAAACGCGCGATCTCCTTGTCCTGCCATTTGTTGCGGCGATGGATGCGTTGCCTCAGCTCCTTAAAGTCAAGCTCAAGCGCATGAGGGCATTTCTCATGGGTTGGAAACCGCCCACGGGCCGCGTTCTCCGCAATCATCCTGCCGCGCAACAGAGCACGGCTAGCAATGATGGTCAGCATTTCCCGATCATAACGATCTGCCTCGCTGATATCGGCGGCACTCGGGTCAAGTACAGGACTGTACGTCATGCTGATTTTCGCATGCGCACCCACCCGCCAGAGTGATCGCCGATGCCATGCACTACGGAACCAGACCATTCTAAGATAACGCATCAACGCATCTCGATGATGGCGTTGCCCGACCAATGGGTACTTGACCGCTGGTTCAATCAATTTGCGACGTTCGGGTTTGATTTTCGCCAGCTGTTTTTTGATCTGCCGATTGATTTTTCCTTCAGGAAGGCCAACTGGAATTGCCAAGAGCAATGTGCGCTGCCGCCCCTGCTCAACCCAATCTTCATTAAAGTAGTCGCTGATATTGGCACCCATGTCAGGTGTGTTTTGAGTTTGATGCGGTGCATATCCAACGCGGGTCACTTCGGGGGGCATGCCTTGGTGTCCGAAGTGCTTGAGGCCCACATCCTTCCACCACAGTCGGAACAGTGCCTCCTGAGTGTCGCCCAGATCATCGTAGACCGACAGAACACGCTCAAAGTCTAAAGGTAGCTTGCCTGTTTCGATATTTTTGCCGGACCTATGAAGTCGAGCGAGTTGGTAGCTTGGGCTGATCGCCAGGTATTCGAACCAAAGCAAGTACATGCCGATCTCACTGACCCAGAGGCCACCACTTCGACGATCTTTGGCGGTGAGTTCGCCGATGGTGTTGGGCAAGCGTGAAGGCATAGCCCCAACCTAGCAAAAATTGGTCCACCCTAACAGTTAAGAATAAAATCAAGGCTGTTATCCATGTACCCTGTTTATCTCAACTACATCTCTCTTCGTCGAAATCACGACACCAAACTTAACTCACAGAAGAGAGAAAACTTATGACTAAACAAAGCGAAGCCAAAACCAACACCAAAATGCTGCGCGCAGAAATCAAACGCCTGCACAATCAGCGCGTTGTCTGGCAAGAAGGCGTCTACAAGCGCAGTAACGAAGCCCTCTATGAAATCCTCGAAGGTTGTCACACGCTGCTTGTTCAGTTGCGCGCTGAACTCAAACTTCGCAAACAACTCAATGAAGCACTCGAAAAAGAAGGCTTTGAGGTGCGCAGCAACACCAGCATCGAACTCAAAGTTGTTCGCGCCATCTTCGGTGCCGAGAACAATCGCATCCACGCTTACACTCGCGTGTTGCAGGTGGCGAAAAAAGAACTACCCAAAAACTGGACACTGAAGGAGTGGATTGAAGAGCGCGACGGTGTTGAAGAAGTCCGCCGCACACCAAAAACTGGTCCGTCACTTGCCGAAAAAGCCAAAGAGCGTCGCTCGAAAGCTGAAGCAGTCCTTTATGACACTGATGCAATCGGATCTCGCTTTAAGCCGAGTGACAATCTGCAACCTCTCGAAGGTGGTGATTATGGTTTTTCAGTCGCACTGGTTCGGGTCGATGGAGATGGCAAAGCAGCCATTGTGTTTGGGTCCAACAAGAACGCGCTTGTAAAGGCTGTTTTGACTGAAGCGGGTAAGCAGATCGAAGACGATGCCGGCAGTGCTGATGTTCCTTCAAAACAAAGCAAGAAGCGTAAAGAGCGCGATGCCGTTCTTGATGCTGAAGATCAAGACTTTGACGCCGACATCGATCTCGCAGCCTAAGCCCCAACAACATGAGCGGCACAGAGCCGCTCATGCTTCCCCTTTCCAATTTCATCATCAAGCAGGAGAATAATGATGATCTTTCAAAACAAATATGCCCCCCAGACATTCAATGACCTGATCTTCCCAGATCGCAACACACGCCAACGCATCAAAGAATTCGCATGCAACGAACGTCATGGTAGCCTAATCTTCCATGGGCCATACGGAACAGCCAAAACTACAATGGCTAGAATGGTCGAGCAGATGAGGACGTCAGGCTTAGAATACGGCAGCGTCGATTTCTACAGAGCATTTGACATGCAACACGAAACATTCAAACGCATTTCGAATACACAGGTTTTGCAACGCAGATGTGGCGTCGAGATGCCAGTGACAATTGTTGATGAGATCGACCAAGTAGACAAAGGTTTGCAGTATAAGTTTCGGTGGGAAATTGATATGAATTGCGATCAAGGTTGCTTTGTCTTTACAACCAACAACCTTCATAATGTTGACCCTGGCCTCGTAGATCGTTGTGATGTCGTTGAACTCCCAGCCTCAAATACTCAGCACTGGTTTGACCGTGCACGTTGGATTTTGGACAAAGAGGGCGTAACAATGTCTGACGGCAAACTTCAAGCTTTGCTCGACACGTGTGATGGCAGTATTCGTGATCTAATGCGCGCCCTCGAAGATGCAGTGCTGCGACAGCCTGCCAACACGCCAACGCCGCCGACGCCGCAGTTGCAGGTCATCTCATCCAAATAATCACACAACTCAAAAGGGCAGGCAGCAATGTCTGCCTTTTTCTCACGCAACAACACTGGCGTTAAACACCGTTGTATAAACACTGTATTTAGAGACTGTGTTTTATTTGGTTGAGCCCTCACATCGCTACCAGAATATTGAACACAAGATTGATCCAATTATCTGATATATATACGTTTTCGGTCGTCCTGCGTAATATCTGACAATACGCTTTTGCTGTCACTGAACAGTAAGGAGCGACACATGACACATCTGGCAAAGCTGACATTCAAGTCAGTCACACGCAGTACCAAACGAGATCCCATTACAGCGCGACGTGAGAAATTGGTGACTGGGCTGAACGAACAAAAACTGGTTCATGCCGCAGCACTCAAGGGCGAAGAACATCTCACTGAGAAATCCAAATGGGTGCAAAACGAGCAAGGCGAACGGGTGATGACCAAGATCAAGCGTCAGGTGCGTCCGTGGTTCTTTGAGCAAGATGGCGGGTGGTATGTGCAATGCCGATATGGGGCACGTGTGATTGCTGCCGATGGCACCAACAATGCTGTGTTCGTCAAGACCCTCAAAGACGTGGGTTCGGTTATCGATGCTTTCATTGCTGCCGCTGAAGCCGGTGAGTTGGACAAAACAATCAACAAAGCGATGGAACGCAAGCCGCGTGTAAAGCCAGGAGCGGCGAGGGCGTCGGTCAATGCATGACGAGAACGCCACCCAAATGGCAGCACTTAATGGTCAGGCTCGGCGTTCGTTTGACGGATGTCGGGTCGTGATTACGCAAGGCATTCAGGCACTCGGTGAGGCATCAATCTCATCTGTCTTATCTGCTGTACGTCAGTTCGATGCATTCACATGTGACAATGATCCGTTCGGCGAACAAGACTTTGGGCAGATCACACATGATGGCCACAGCATCTTTTGGAAATTCGATTATTACGACTTAGACTTCACCATGCATTCGCCTGACCCAAGTGATCCCTCTGTCACAGCACGGATTTTGACGGTGATGTTGGCGGAGGAATACTGAACTCAGAAAACGCCATTTTTCATTTGCTGTGCTGTTTGAACACTTAAACATATCTGCTGCGCATCTATGTGCTGCTTGCCTTGTTCGCGCTTGCTTTCGCTGCACCTCACAAAGCATCGCTGCATTCTTTAGTTCGAACACGTATGATGAAATGTAATTTTGATTTGAAATGATCGAATGTAATTCATTGGGATCTGCAATGAGCCATCAGACCAACGCCTGTATCGGCGTCAGTCTAAAAGCGCATCGCTGCAATCTGCAGTCGCACACCAGGCTGTATTACTGAACCCGTTTCCGGGAAGAGCAGGTTTTGCTATCATCTCTATTACCAGCTACCACGCACACACAGGACCCATACAGCAGGGCTGTCCTGTACGTTGACGGTTCTCTTACGAGGTTGTCATCCGTCTCACTTGTTTCACCCATTACTGGGTTACCCACCATTACGACAACACAAGGTTTCATCTTCCTCTGACACGCGGGGAAGGAGCCTTTAGGCATCCCATCTCTGGGGTAGTGTGTTGAAGCAGACAACGAGCAGTCCGTTTGCGCACCGTCTCACATCAGAACGGGTTTGCAGCACTATTACAGTCGGCGTGCCAGCCTTGATCTCGTTTGTTGCGCCTGTGTTGAGCCTGTTTCTGCCTACATGTTTATTTATCAACGAGCGCATAAAACGGTGTGAAATGCGGTTCTTTTCACAGCGGTGCGCCCTAGCGGACCACAGAACACTGGCGACCCGCAACTTGCCGTGCAAACATTCCACATGATCGAATTCAACGTACTACCGGACGACCACCCCGATTTGACCTATTCGCCACTCCTGAGAGCGGCACTGCTGACATTACAATTTGCCGAAGACAACGGCGGGATCGGATTGACGCAAACCAAGGCGTTCAAACGTACCTTCGTGAAATGGGCAGCAGATCACTTTGATTGGCCGAGTATGAGCAGTGAAAAGCTGTACCGTTACAGCAAGGTGCTCAATGAATACGACTTCCCACCATTGGAACTTCTGCACTTCCTGTTGGTCGAACTCAAGCTGGGACGGCATTACAAAGGCGAGTTCAAAATCACCAAACAGGGCAAAGAACTCGTTCAGCACCCGACTAAACTGTTTGTCGAGCTGATCCCCTTCTATGTGCTGAATATGGACCATGCCAGCTACAGCCGGTTTGACGATCAACCCTTTGGCACATGGGACATTTGGCTCAACGTGGTGAATGTTGAGATTGACCAAGGCGCTACTGAGCAACACCTGTTCAGCGTATTCTACGAAGAGCCACAAAATGACGACAAAGCACATTGGCGCGAAACCGCTGCATTTTCCTCATGTGTCCTGCGTCCATTAGAATGGGCTGGATTGATCTACAGCCAAGACGCTGAAAGCGGTGATCGGAAAGAACGGCACTACTTCAAAACGCCGTTGTGGCGTTCAGCCCTGAAACTGGATTTGGACGACACTCTTGAACCCATTCAACAGCACTAGCGATGCACGGCACGAACCCAGCAAATTGGAAACCTCATAGAACAAGCATTCTATGAGATTTTCGCCTAAGTCATTGTAAAATATAGAGTTCAATGCTGAGCTGATTTCGGTCGACCAACCAAAACCTCAGACTTTACAGTAGTTTGTAGCAAAGGATTAGGTTTTGAGGGGTTTTGCTCATGCGCCAAGCACAGACACTGAACGAAGCTCAATTGCGTCGTGTTTTACACTATTGCCGCAGTCGACGTCATCCGATCAGAGATCAGACGATCATAATGGTCAGCTTCTATGCTGGGCTGCGGGCCAAGGAGAATGCTGCGCTGACTGTGGGCGACGTGTTTGACGAGGAAGGCGCAGTTCGCGAGCAGTTCATCTTGCAAGCGGCACAAAGCAAAGGTGGCAAGACCCGCACTGTGTTTCTAAGCCAGCGCTTGCGTAAAGCGCTTGCCGAATACGGCAGGTTAATCCGACTGAGCAATGCCACCCGGCCTTTGTTCGAAAGCCAAAAAGGCGGGCACTTTTCAGCCAACACCATGTGCCAGCTATTCCTCGACATCTACAAAGCCTGTGGTCTCAAAGATGCCAGCAGCCATAGTGGTCGGCGCACATACATCACGCGACTGGCGAATAAGGGCGTCGGTGTGCGCTTGTTGGCCGAACTTGCTGGTCATAGCCACATATCGACAACACAGCGCTACATTGACGTAAATGCAGATCAACTCAGTCAGGCCGTCGAACTGCTTTGAGATTTACTCGAAAGCGGACCTTAGGAGGTACACACGGCGATGTTTTCCAAGCGGACAAAGCGATCTTTCTATTTTTATCGGCTCGCCCAGTGACGCCAGTCAGATGCGCTGCTCAGGAGACTTTTGATTTGGAATTCTCCTCGCCGAAACTTGGCCCGACGGTCTCCAGCCAATTAACAAATGCAGCAACTGCCGGACGAGGCTTCCAAGGCGGCATGACTATAAAATATCGTGACATACTAGTGACTGGGATGGGGGCAATTTTGAGCGTTTTTGCCCTGACTTGGGCGCGTACGTCGATCTCGCTTTCAACAACTAACCCCATGCCTTCCTCCGCTGCGCGAATTTCGAGAGACGGGTCGCCAATCTCTAAAGTTTTGATGGCGCTGGTGTCGATCCCGGATTCCTTTAGGGCTTCTCGTTCCCAGAAGCTGCTGCTCGGGATCAGCCAAGGAACTTCATCCCAATTGGTTGCAGGGTCGTCGACGAGCGAAGATGCTGCAAAGGCCCGGGTAGGACTTTCTAACAACAGCCGGCACTTTAAGTCTGGCCAGTTTCCGTCTCCTGCCCTGATGCCGATATCGAAACCCTCGGCGACAAGATCAATAGGATCGTCCGTTGGAGCGAACGAGATTTCGATTCTTGGAGCCGTACTCCAAAACTCCGCTATCCTTGGAAATATGACTGCCTCGGCAAAGTATGCCGTGGTTGTCACTCGCACTGGTCGGCTCCTGTCTTTTTCTTGAAGAGTTTCGATGCCTTCAGCAATTGCCGCAAACCCATTCGCCAAGGCGTTCGCAAGTTCTTGACCCTCAGATGTAAGGCTCACACCTCGTGCAGAGCGTTCAAGCAATTGCATTCCAATGAACTCTTCGAGGACACGGACCTGCTGCGCCACTGCCGCGTGAGTTACATTGAGTGATCGGGCTGCTGCAGAAAAGCTCTTTGCTCGGGCTGCCGCCTCGAATGCCCGAAGCGAAGTTAGGGACGGTAGTTTTGTCCAGTCCAACGTCATGTTGAAAGATCACCTTTCATCCAAATAGAATTTCTGATTCGCGGATATTGGCAGATTACTATCATAATCGTCTTGAAAATCGCGCACCTAAGGAGAGTTTCAATGATGGTTCCGAACACAGACCTGTTACGTGCAGTTTCAAAGTATGATGCCAGCGGTCGCCCGCGCCCTGGTTATTTCCCTGATTACAGGATGCCAGTAGTGAAACAGCGCGGAGACCAGCGTGGCAGTTTGGCTTCTCTGATCCAGTTTTTTCTATTGTGGACCCAGTCTCAACAAACGCTCAAAAAGGCCGGTCATCGGTGACGTTGAGAGGTCTTTTCGCAGGGCCGATTCAATGCTTTGGCGATGTATGCCGCTCTAACCGCTCTCTCTGTTCCAACAAGGCCATCATTTCCGATGCAACGGGTTTTGGCGGAAAAATGAGAGTGCAGATTTCTTGAGTTTTTCAACACAATGGGCTCTTTTCGGGCTTTAGCTGCGCTCATCACCAACGTCCGCTTCACGTAATCAGTGTAAAACTTTGATCAATCCTTCCTCACTGAGCCGCTCTTCCTCAAACGCAGCGAGCGCACGTAACCGCAGATCTTCGGATAGTTTGTATTCGTCACGTGCAACACCAAGTGCAGCGAGCAGAGCAGGCTCAGAAAGTGTGCCTGCGTCAAATAAATCGAAGGCTTTTTCCGTTGCGGATAGGGCAGGGCTTTCTCGTTTCTCAACTGTGTTTGCGGAAGTGTTTTCGAACACGGTGTTTGCGGCACTGACTTCTGCATCCTCCTTTACTGCATCACGCGCGTCTTGATCTGCACGTCCTGAGTGCTGGGCGGCATTCATGAACGGTGAAAGCTTGCTGTAGAAGCGATCAATAACGCCAGTGCCACTGCCCATTTGTCTGCTAAGTGCGTGGGTGCTGACACCGCGCTGCAGGTCGAGCGTGGCGTAGAAATGCCGCCAGCTGTACAAAGTTCGCTTCTTACCATCTGCGCCGTGGCTCAAATTATTTGCTTTCAAAAAGCTTTCAAAGTTTCTGGATAGGTTGGCCCGCGCTGCCCTTTCATCATCGCGGGTTTTGAACACGTAGTCGTCGATCTTTGCGTCAATCACCTCATCTAGCGTCTTTCCAGAAAGCTGGGGGCTGAGCTCGATTTGCCTCTCAAATGGGCGCTTAGCGCGATCCCTTGCAATCAAAGGGCGCTTACCAGTTTTGCCATCTACATAAATGCCGAGATACGTGTCCTTGCCATCATTGACCCACAGCAGATTGTTCCACTTAAGGTTCAACGCTTCGGTGCCATGCCGCATCCCTGTGTTGGCCAAGATCAGCACGTAGTTGCGCAGCACCTCACGTGTCGCATAAGTCTTCTCGTTGCTGGTCGCTTTGGGCCAAGATCGAAGGCCTTTGTAGATCGTTTCATATTCTTCGAGTGTGAAACTACCACGGCTTTCAGTTTTTGTTCCGTCATTGATGGGCTTGGGGCGAATGGCATGGGTGATCCAACCGCGTTGCTCTGCTTCATCCAGAACTCGGTTTAACGCCGTGTTGTGGGTGTTGATCGTGCTGTGATGTGCTTTACGGCCCAGCTCTTGAGTGCGCCACTTGCCAAACTCGATCAGCGACTTCGTGTTGATACTGGCGACATCATAGTTGCCAAAATAGGGGATCAGGTATTTGTCGATGGCCGTGATGTAATCTTTGAACACGATGTTGCCGCCGCCTGCGTCCAGTTCTGATTGCATGCGATCACGTGCAAACACAGCCACACGACGGAACTTTCGGGTGCTTTGAGGCAACTTGTTTTTCAGCCTGTCTTCGGCGGTGTAGAAGAACTTCATCGCCACCGCGGCGGCTTTGTCTTGATCTTCAGTCTTGGTGGAAAATCGATGCCACGAGCCATCGGCCAGCTTAACACGCGCCTGCCACTTGGAACTGCGTTCGCGCTTGTCTAGCCGAACGTGCTCGTTGATGCGGATGGCCTTGGTGCCCTGTGACATACCTGTTTCCCTGCCTTGCTTTCAGCTTATTGCCGAAAAGTGTGTAGGAAAACAGAAAGTGTGTATGAACCGACGGTGCTCGACACATTCGACTTGGAGCCACTTATTTGGTTTGGCAAGAAAAGAAGCTTCAGCCCGAATCCAATGGCTTGTGAATTCGGCGCGATGGGCGGATTCCGGACTTTCTCCGCAGGCGCGAACCGATCAAGCCGCTCCGTTGATAGCCGACATCCACATTTGCTTGAAACCGAGATGTTCGCTGCACTGCCGCAAGGCGGCAAGGAGCCCAAAGCCGCCAGAACACCTTTCGGTTATTGCTCCAAGAATCTGGAAACTTCGTTCAGGAAACGCTCAAGACTTGGGTCATCGGCGAGCATTACGTGATTGCGCCCTTCGAGTGGAATGAATCTGGCATTGGGAATACCTGCTGCCATCCGTCTTCCCTCTTCAAATGGGGCTCGGGCATCTTCACGCACGTGAAATACAAGCGTCGAAGCTTGAACGTTGGACAGTTCGGTGGAGATATCGATGCTATCGATTGCAAGTTGGATACTCGCCGCGTTCTCGGGTGGCGTTGCTTTCCTCTGTAGATTTGTGAAAGCTGACAACTGGTCCGCATTTGCATCTGGCATGAAAAACGCGCCGAACATACGAACGTATGCGTCTAGCTCTTTCCCCCAGCCCTCTCTAATCAAGGTAATAAAAGCGTCACTTTCTGCAATCTGGCCCTTGGAACCTCTCATCCGGCGACCACGTGCGTATCCACCGCACAAAACCATCTTATTGACTCTATTGGGGTTCCGAGCAGCAAAAGCTGCCGCGACAGCCGCACCTTGAGACTGCCCGACAAGTGAAACCTGTTCCAAACCAAGTGCGTCGATGACGGTCGTTAAATCTAGTACGGATGAGTTCAGCGAAAAATCTTCTACCTCTCGATCCGACAAACCGCTGCCACGCGCATCATATCTGATCACTTGTTTGTTTGGAGAAAGCACCCGAACAAATTCACGCCGCATGGGTATCTGGACATCCAGCTCAAGGTGAGTGAGCCAATTGGAAACCGATACTACAGGAGGGCCCTCACCAGTTGTCGCATATGCAATTTGAACGCCATCGGGTGTTTCACAAAATTGGATGTCTTGCTTAAAAGATAGTGTTTTGGCTGGCGTTTTAAGCATTTCTTGATTTCGGCGTACTTGGAAAACTTGCACCGGTTGGGGAATGTTCTTCACCAGACACGGGCCCAAATCGATTAATTTAATAGTATCGCTGTTATTTAAGTGCTCACGGACATTTCCTGAGATGCATACCGAACCCGGTTCAGCGAGACTCTCCATTCGAGCTGCAACATTCACTCCGTTCCCGAACAAATCCGTACCAGCAACGATGACATCACCCAAACTAATCCCGATGCGCATTTTGATTGCGACATCCTCGCTGTCCTGTTGCTCCTCCTTTTCGAGCAGTGTTTGAAGCTCAACTGCGCAATCAACGGCCTGATTTACACTTGTAAATTCGACGAGCGCACCATCTCCCATCATCTTGAAAATTCGACCTCCGTGACGTTTCACAGTTGGCCTGAACAACTCTGCCAAAACGCTTTTGAGACGTGAATGTGTTCCCAATTCATCGAGAGCCATCAACCGTGAGTAACCGACAACATCCGCCGCCAAAATGGCCGCTAGTTTTCTCTGACCTTGGAACTGAGCCACACCGCCCTCGCTATTTTCATACTCCCTCGTGATCTGAGGGCAACCCAGCGAATGTACAATGTATGGCTGTTTTAGGAAATGCAGAATATTGGTGGCTGCCCCTACTAAAGCTACGCGCTTTTAACCTGATGCATACCCGGCCTCGCAAAAGTAGTTCCAGCATTCTTGCGGTGTGAACATGTCGCAGACTTCGGCCAATG
>NZ_FQZQ01000030.1 GCF_900142085.1 Shimia gijangensis | reverse complement strand
TTCATCAAATTCAGTCTTCGCCATGCTACTTCTCCTATTTGCAGAAATAGGCTCAGCCTAACCTGCTGGGTGAAGCAGCCGGTACATCCCATTAGTAGACGGTCGCGAGCTGAGAACAAAAAGGCCAGTCTCCGCATTTAGCTGACCTAAAACATCAGGCAACTGCGATAGACTATGAGCAATTGGCTGGATTTACACGGACAAGAATTGACGCGAAGTTTAGAGTTTGGCTGGGGTAATGCATAGGATTCACCCCAGCCGTCTCAGAGCAACCGAGGTTGTTTTTGCTCTGAAACATTCACAATTCGGTTCATTTCAAAAGATCGTCAACAATCCCGACGGCGTCAACCACAGTCGAAAGATCTTCCGTTACCTCCAGAATCTCATTGTCGACTTTGATGTAGCGATTGCCTTTGCCCGGTTCGCCGAGCTTCCACTTGGAAAGGTCACCTATATCGTCGAATTTTAGATCACCTGGAAGCTTGGCTCCACGCGTGTAACGCTTGATCTGTCCTGGAGGCACCGCTTTGCCGTCTTTGTCTAGCTTGTTGCCTTTGCCAGGTTTGTCTTCGATCTGAATGCTAGCGCCAGAGTCCTTACCGCTTTTCTTGGGCTTCTTTCCCTTGTTGTCTTTGGCAAAAGCATCACTGGCACCGATAGTGAGAACCAATGTTGCCAAGGCAGCGGCTACAAACTTGAACATACTTTTCACCCCTTGTTACTTCGATATTCAAAATAGGGTTTGAGGCCTATTTCCCCATAAAGCGCGATTACAAACTGAATCTCAATCTCAATCTCAATCTCAAACCAAAGACTCAGGGGCCCTGGAGTTGAAATCTGTTTTGTCCAAGTGTTGAAGGTCCGCTTTTAGCGCATTGCCGTTATTGTCGCACCGTGCAGCAATTTGCTTCTATGGGCTCTTCGCCGCCATCTGATTCTTTTAGTCAGGATTTCTGAGGATGAATGGCCGCTTCTAGTAAATGCGAACGTTCACTTGGCGGCTGCAGAGAATGGCTGGTTCCCGCCCTTCCTGTCGATGACAACAACGGCCCAAAGCGGGCTTTCGCGGAGGTCGAACACAACGGCTGCTCTTAGCCTAAAGCGGACCAATAAAACCCTCCACCAGGTCGTCGGCGAATCTGTATTGGCACAATCCTTTCTCCCAATTCTTCGTTTCTGTGCAACGCACTACACCATAGGTAAAGGCCCAACAAAAAAGCCTGCACTAACTAGCGCAGGCTTCTCGTGTAACTGCAGAACGTGCTGACTTACTCAACCAATTCAAAGTCGCCGGGTTTCCAACTCTTGTCGAACCAAGGTTCCAACGGGCCATAAAGACGCATCATCACGTTGAAGCTTTTTCCTGGCTTTGTTTGCGCCCAGTTGCTTTCCCAGCCTTCGGGAGCTTTGGGGCCAACGTAAATGGTGTAGCTTCCATCTTCATTCGCTTTGATGCCAGGGCGTTTGGAGTCGATTCCACCAGACTTTTGATCGGTTTCCAAAATCGAACGCGTCTGACCACTGTAGAGCATGAACGACCAGAAGTTTTTGGCAGGCACCGGGCCAGGCAAGGTTACCTTGTAAGTCTTTGAGCCATCTAGATATGCCCCGTCTCCGTCCCGTGCCGTCATGGCGTAGACCGAACCCGACCCAACGGGAGGTGCAGTCATAGCTGGGGTGATACCCGTTGCCATGTAGAAGAAATAGGTGCGGTCATCCAGGATACGTGCGCCATCCTCAAGGAACTGGTAGCTCTGCCTTTGAAAAGGTGAATTCCACTGGCGGTCTTCGTAAAAGAACACTCCTGGATCACGCGAGGCATAGGTGATTGAACGGGCAGTTGCATTTGCAATCGCTGCTGCTTCTTTCAAAATGCCCTGCATACGCTCGTCAGGTTCGAACGGTTCTCCTTTGCGGATTCCGAGCGAGGCAAAATTCCCGACGATTTCAGGAGCAAAAGCCCCTACAGGGTTGTTGTCCAGAGCGACGTGGATCTCTTCATAGAAGTCTTCATTGTTTGCATGAACAGTGTTGTATTGGACCCCTGACACATTGATGAAGGTCTCCGCTGGCGGATTAGCCGCTTCGCTTAGCGAATAGACATTCAGGCCAGCCTTGATTTCGGCAACGGGACCTTCGGTTTCCCCATTTGGGCCAGGCGAGCGTCTTAGCAAAAGCCAGTGCTCGTAGGTCTTGGTGCGCAGTTCAAAATAGCCGTCTGGAACCGGGGTTTCATCATCCTCATGCATGAGGAGGTATTTTCCACCCTTGCCTTTATCAGCACCAAGAGCACCGATGTCGGCGACATAGTCAAATGCAGCATCGTCCAACAAGCCGAGCAAACCCGCGGGCACCTCGATGACCATCGGCCCTTCGGATATGTCAACATTTGATCCGATGTAGATCGTGGTCGTGTTCGGAGTGAGCCAGATCGATTTAGCATCCATGAGATCTTCGGTGATCACAATCTCGTTCGGTTTGGCCCCGGCGTCTTCGTAGCCCTGGAACATCCCCCTGAGTGAGGCGATTTTCATACCATCCATAAAGGCCGTGGTTGCCCGGATCAGGTCGAGGTTGTCGAATGCCTTTTGCACCGTTTCATCCGAAGGCATGCCGTCGAAAAACTCTAGGTTGCCCAATGTGTCAGTTTCTACAATATCCGGCGTCAGGACATTCTCGGGTACATCAGCGGCATACTTCGGCGCGTCAGCAAATGCGAAGGTCGTGGTAAGAACCAACGCGGTGCTTGCCATTAGTGCGGTTAGTTTCATTGGTGTGTCTCCTTAATCTGATAAACTAAGAATATGCGTTTGCAGTGTTGGATAACTTTGAGTTTGGGACATGAATTTGTAGGTTGAGACATGCCCTAAGTTCTCTGCAATACGCCTTTAGATGAGCGGAAAACTCTCTACTTGAACTTTTCCATGTCAGGCAGAATCCAGCCGCTTTGCAGCCAACCTTCTTCCGGCCCATAGAGGCGGAACAAGAGGAAGTAGCTTTCCGGTGTAGGGATCCAGTTACTTTCTTTTCCTTCCGGGGCTTCCGGGCTAAAATAGATGTCGTAGGATCCATCCTCGTTCATCTGCATATCTGCTGCATCTCGCGATGACAGGCCTACCCGGTCGACATTTCGAATGAAGCTCTTGGTCTCCATCGAATAGACAATAACAGACCAGAAATCCTTGGCTGGCGTGTCGGCGGGGACATTTAGCTTATAGGTTTGCGTGTGGTCATACATTTCACCGTCGCTGTCGTTCAAACCCGTCAGATAGAAAGTGCCTCCACCCAGATATTTGGGCAGATAGGTGATCCAGAAGTAGCTACCGCCTGCACGATCATCGACCAGAACTTCGGTTTCGGTTTCATACGGGAAGCCAGCCTCAGCCTGCCCTTCTACAAAATCCCAGACAAGCCACTGAGTTTTCATCTCACCCTTATCGTCAACCCAAAGCGGTACAGTCGCCTTGCCGGGTTCAACGAAGTATCGCTGCATCTGGGCATAGGCCAACACCAGCCCTTCATCCATTGCTGCCAGTTGCCGCTCGGTCGGTTCAAAGGGCTTACCCTTTTCTATTCCCAGATCCTTCAGGAACGAGACCATGACCTTGTCTTGAGGGCGCACCGGGTTTCCCTGGAGCCAATCATTCACGTCTTGAAAGAAGGTGTGATTGTAATACGGCAGGGAGTCGTAAGGCACCTCGGACGCCTCGTGATAAGTGGTTGGAGGTGGATTTTCTGCCTCTGACAAATAGTAGACCCCGATCTGCTGAGCATACTCGGCGGCGTCGGCATCGGTTGCACCATTGTAGAGGCGGGGCCGGAACGAGAACCCGTACTGGTAGGTGTCCGTCTCATAAACAAGATAGCCTTCGGCCTCGAGATCGGCCTTAGATTTCTCGCCGTCGTAGCCAGGCGGCAGCAGCAGGTATTTGCCGCCTTCTCCCTTGTCAGCGCCGGAAGGGCCAACATCTTCAATCGGCGAATCCCAAGCATTCACAATTGTTCCGAAGTAACTCACTTTGTCAGTGGCCGCTGGCACCTCAACCACCAACGGGCCCGGTTCAGAAGTCATCGAACTCCAGGCATAGGCTGTCACGTCGTTTGCCGTAAGGAACCCGTGTTTGGAATCAAAAGGCTTATTCAGGTACACCACATCATTGATATCGCCCCCAAGATCCCGGCGAATACCCTTCAAAAAGTCGATCATGCCAGTTGCCGGCATGGCCCAAATTGCTGCTTGGGTCGCCCGCTGGACCATCATTTGATATTCGACGTCTTGTACTTGGGCAGAACGCGCAAGGATGTTTCCGGTATCATTGAAGGTTTGTGCTTGCGTGGCATAGGCCGACACAGACAAAGCAACAGTTAAAGCAATGCGTGAAAGTTCAAACTTCATATTGGTTTCCCTTGGCAAAATCGTGACAGGAGAGTCGACACTAGCCAAAAGGTAACTTTCCAACGTATCATTTCACGACAATTGCCCTTTCGGAAACAAAAATGTGATGTCTCTTCCTCCAATGATTACAGCGAAGGCTCTTGGAGCTATGCCTCAGTTCACGCTGGAAGCTCTCGGAGAGAGAACCTTAACCCGAGCCCTCGCCAAGGCTGAATTGCCATATGATTTTGTTGAAAGCCGCGATGGCTACATTCCAAAACAGGCACTGGCTAGCTTCATAGGCGAGGTAGGCCGCGCAGTTGGTGACGAAAACATTGGTCTATTATGGGCACCCGAGTTAACCGTCGCGGACTATGGTGCCTGGGGCAGGTACGTTCTTGGTGCCCCAACTCTTCGTGCCGCTTTAGAGCGTGCGCAAAAAGTGATGCCATATCACTCTTCTCACGACAGAACATTCTTTAGAAGCGTTGGTGATCTTTGCGGTTATGAATATCGTTTCTCCCTCAAAGCTCATGTAGCGTATCCAAGCATAGCTTTCTCGGCACTGGGTGCGGTGCTTAGTGTTTTCGTACACTACATGAGACCAAAATGGAGGCCAAAGCAGATACGAATAGACCTGCCTCGCCCAACAGCACACGAAGAAGTTGAAGCCACCTTTGGATGTCCGGTCACCTGGGAACAAGATCGACTGGAAATCCTGTTCGAGCAATCTGCTCTGATAACTGCGGCCAAAGGTGAAACTCCTACAACGGCAACACTAGAAGAAATCGCAAGAGAGCGTTCAAATGTAACCCCATCCTGTTTTACCGATGTTGTGTCGAGGATCATGGAACTTCAAATTGCCACTAACGGAATTTCTCTTGAAGGAGCGGCTAGGACCATAAACTTCGGACCCCGAGCATTGCAGAGGCGATTACGAACAGAGGGCACGAATTTCCGATCTCTGGCCAACCAGGTCAAGGCGAGCAGGGCAAAGGAAATGCTGCGTGTAGGATCCCTGTCAGTGCAAGAAGTTGCAGTCGACCTTGGGTTTGAAAACTCCCAGAACTTCAGCCGAGCTTTTCGAAAAGCAACCGGTCTGACACCCTCAGAGTATGCAGCATTTTGTGGGCATCGCTGAAGCAAGAAAAGATTGTTTCTTCTACCTTTTGATTGAGTGCATCCACCCTGATTAACGCGTTGTGGACGCGCTCAACTGTGCTCCCGTTTCCGCCACTTATCGATCTGGGGATAGGCACGTATCGCATTTTCCTCCAAAGAAAAAAGTGTTTAACGACGTCTTGCCACGAGAGCCTTATGTCCGCTTTGTCTACTCTTTTTGGACATACATGAATGCCGCAGCGAAGGTCCGGTTTCCGCCCATAGTGACCAAATCTGCATAGTGCAGCATGGATTTCCTAGTGGATCGAACCAGCCTTTCTCTGCAATCTCAGTGAACGGCTGGTTCGGTTGGGTGACAGGGCAGGAAAACAGTGAACGGCCCACAGCCGACCTTGGTGCGGCTCGCAGACAATGGCTGCTCCGAGCCCAAAGTAGCCCTGACACTGCAACGCTGCAAACTGCTGCCTAACTGCAATTGGCAATGATCGTTGTTCAGCCAATAGACTAGCCATGTAACGAAACTCGAGCCTTTGACCCAAAGCGCTAACCAACGTAGGAAGTAATCTGCCACCCAATTTTACGAGGAGAATGGAGTTTGAACCGCAAACTGGCCGCCGTATTGGCTGCAGACGTCGTCGCCCCCTCTAACGCATGACGCCGAATGAACTGGGTTCATCCGGCGTTGGAAATGAGGGCGGGGTTTTCGGGACGCGCTATCCGTTGCGGTTGTCTTGTTTGCAGTCGCGCTTGTCTTTGCCGACCAAGCCATTTGCACCACGGCAACCCTGACGATCATCACGGCGATCCTGGCGGCGATCCATGCCGCGTGTGTCGGCAACGTCATAGCTTGTGCTGGCGCTGGCAGCCGGGGCGTCCATGACCGAGACTGGTGCAGTAGAAGCGGTGGCCATCGAGGCGGTCAGAGCAACGGCGAGGGCGGCGAATGTGGTTTTGGTGAACATGGTGTGTTTCCTTTGGTGTGTGTTTGTCTGTTTCTGATGACACCAATATGCGGGCTGCCCACCGTTAAAACTCGTGCCTGCGGGACATGAATGTGTGAATATGGGACGTTTGAAAAAGAACTGCCTTAGGGCATGGGTACGCCCTGAACAACAAAAATGCGGCCCAGTGAGGCCGCAATGTTCGCATTGTGTTTCTGACCAAAGGTTACGCGGCTTGTGCCGTGTGTGCCAGTGACAGGCCTCCTTGGCATGCATTATCGCCAAGTATTGCAGCAGTGCCCTTGCCAAAGAAGGTCAGCATTTCCAGCGCCTTGTGTGGAGGAACATTCAAGGGATCGACGTCGCGTGGGTTAAAGAGCGCGGTGATACCGGTGCGTGGGCTTGGTGTGCTGGGCAGAAACACAACGATCTCTCCTGTCTCAGTGCGCTCAACCTCAAATCCGATCTGCGCAACACCGTTGTGGCGTGCCACTACGGTTTTGAACCCTTTCATCGAAGTCTCATGGTTCAGCGCGCCACCGATGATGCCTTTCAAAACCGAGTAACCGGGAACATTTCCTTCCAGTCGTTGATCGATGCGGTCCGCCCGGGCTGCGACGATCGGAAGATAGGCAATGAGGCCCACAAGAAAAACGCCGACGATGAGGCCCATTACCATCAATGCATCGAGGGCCAGAATACCCGCCGCAGTTTCGATTTCAAATTTCGCGGCCAAAGGCTCTGCAAGTTTGCGCAGCTTGCCAAATGCCTTGCTGAGTGCAAATCCAAGGACGCCGACCGGGATCAGGAGAAAGACGCCGGTGACAAGTGTTTTTGTGATGAAAGCTTTCATGGTGTGTCTCGTTTGGTTGTGTTGCGTGTGTCTGTTGTGAAGTAAACATGCGTTGCATTCACGCGAACATCCCGTGCGACTGGGTCAGTGATGTGTGAAATTGAGACAAGTGGTCGGTTATGGTTTACGGCAGAAATATGAGGGCCCAAAACGCATGACGCCGAATGAACTGGGTTCATCCGGCGTTGGAAATGAGGGCGGGGGTTTTAGGACAGGTTATCCGTTGCGGCTGTCCTGTTTGCAGTCGCGCTTGTCGTGACCAGCAGCACCTTCGGATTGACGGCAACCCTGGCGATCATCCCGGCGATCCTGGCGGTTGTCCATGCCGCGTGTGTCGGCAACTTCATAGCTTGTGCTTGCGCTTGCGACCGGGGCGTCCATGACCGAGACTGGAGCAGTTGAGGCAGTGGCCATCGAGGCAGTCAGAGCAACGGCGAGGGCGGCGAATGTGGTTTTGGTGAACATGGTGTGTTTCCTTTGGTGTGTGTTTGTCTGTTTCTGATGACACCAATATGCGGGCTGCCCACCGTTAAAACTCGTGCCTGCGGGACATGAATGTGTGAATATGGGACGTTTGGGCGATCGCGAAAAAAATGGCAGTGCACCCGATTGCGAGCGCACCGCCATATCGTTGACTGAACTTATGTGAAAACTCAGGCCGGCAATTCGTTTGTTGGTTTCCAGCCAAACCTTTCACGCAGCCCCTGGAATACCATGAATAGCATCGGGGCGATCAGTAATCCGATTGTTGCTGCCGCCAACATTCCGAACAATACCGGAATGCCCACTGCTCCCATAGCGCCTGAACCCGGACCGTGGGCTTCGACCAAGGGGACAAGGCCCATGATAAACGCGAGGCTGGTCATCATGATCGGGCGGAACCGCATGCGGGCGCCTTCGACCGTGGCTTCTTTCAAGGGCATCCCTGAGTTTCGCTTTTCCAGACAGAAAGAGTACATGATGATGGCGTTTTTGGCTGCCAATGCGATCAGCACCACCATTCCGATTTGCGTATAAAGGTCAAAGGCCAGACCGCCATACTTGACGCTCAGGACCGCGCCAAGAATGGCCACGGAAACCGTCAGCAAAACGGCGATTGGGATCATCGTGCTTTCGTAAAGCGCCACGAGAAACAGGTAGGCAAACAGAAACGCCAGCCCAATCACCAGCGCCGTTTTGCCAGCCGCTTGTTTCTGCTGTAGCGCAAGGCCGCTCCACTCAAAGGCAAACCCGTCTGGCAATGCCTCTGCCGAGACCTCCTCCATGGCATTCATCGCCTCGCCCATCCCGAACCCAAGTGCGGGGCTGCCGTTCAGGGAAACGGCCCGGTAGTTGTTGTAGCGTGTCAGGGTTCTTGGGCCTGCCGTCAAACCGGCGTCCGCAAATGCATGAACCGGTATCAACTCACCTGACGAATTTTGTACACGCACATTCAAGAGGTCCTCGATTTCCGAACGATGCTCGGTGTCGCCCTGGATTTTGACCTGCCAGTTGCGCCCGAAACGATTGAAGTCGTTTACATAGGCCCCTCCTAGCCTTGCCTGAAGGGTTGCGTAGATGTCAGGAAGCGATACACCCAATCGTGCTGCTTCGGAGCGATCGATATCCAGTTTAACTTGCGGTGTGGCCGCATCGAAACCGCTGAACACCATCGCGATACTGTCCGCACTCATCCCTGCGATAGACAGGGCTTTGGAAACTGCGGCCATCTCTTCGGGTTCCTGGCCGGTCAACCCTTCGAGGACATAGTCAAAGCCTCCAGTTGCGCCCATGCCGGATATCGTCGGAGGGGTGACAACAAGAAAGGTCGCATCCGGAATGGCGTTTAGCTTTCCTCGGAGCCGCGCAACCGTCGCGCTGGCTGATAAATCATGATGCCCTTCGCGGTCGTGGTAGTCCTTCATTTTGGTGAACATCACGCCAGCGTTTGAGGCCGCTCCGCCTCCAATTAGATCCAAACCATCGATGCGCAGGACCGTCCTGATTGCCGGATCGTCACGTACGAATTGCTCGGCCCTGTTGCTAAGCTCTTTTGTCCGCGCCATCGATGCTCCGGCGGGCAGTTGGTAGGCCACCATAATCGAGCCTTTGTCCTCGCCGGGAACAAAGCCGCTTGGGATGGTTTCGATTGTTTTTGCGGCCATCCAGCCAAAGCCTACGACCGCGACGAGAGACAGGACCGACAGCGACAACAATCGTTTGGTTGTGGCTCCATAGCCGCGGGCGACAGCATCAATCCCGTGCGAAACCTTTTGCATTATCCATGGAAGCTTGCCGTGCTTCATCAAACGGGACGACAGGGCGGGGGACAAGGTCAGTGCGCTGATCATCGACAAAAGCATTGCAGAAGAGATCGTGACTGCGAATTCCCGGTAAAGGACGCCCGAAGATCCGGGTAAGGTGGCTACGGGGACAAAGACCGCCAGCAGCACCAAGGTGGTGCCCAGAATGGGCGCGAAAATGTCCCCCATCGCCGCAGAGGTCGCTTGTTTCACGCTGAGATCGGGTCGGTCGTGCATCACACGCTCGACATTCTCGACCACGATAATGGCGTCATCCACCACGATGCCAATCGCCAGAATAAGCGCCAGCAAAGAGATCGTATTGGCAGAGTACCCCATGAAGTTCAAAACGGCGATTGTGCCAATCACCGACACGGGAACCGCCAAAAGTGGGATCAGCGTTGCACGTGCGCTCCCTAAGAACAGATAGACAATCACAGTCACCAGAACGAGTGCTTCGACAAAGGTCTTGATCACCTTCTTGATCATTACATTCACAAACTCGGCATTGTTTTGCACTTCCACATAGCTCATCCCTGCCGGGAAGCGTTGGGCCAGATGCTCCAGCTTGGCCGTGACCGCGGCAGCCGTGTTTACTGCGTTGGCCCCGGGCGAAAGGTAGATCCCAACTGCCGCCGTGGGCCCGCCGTCCAGCAAAGCCTTGCCATCGTACTCACCACCAATTTCCACGCGGGCGACGTCGCCAAGCTTCACTTCACCGCCATTAGGGTCAACCGCAAGATAGATGCCTTCGAACTCTGCCGGAGTCAGCAAAAGCCCCGGCGTGATGACCGTCAATTGCAGCGCCTGATCGGGTTTGGTCGGGGCAGACCCAATGGTGCCGGCGGGGCCGATGATGTTCTGGCTTCGCACCGCATTCACGATGTCGCCTTCGGTCAGGCCAAGGTTGGCAAGTCGTGTTGGGTTTTCAACCCAAATGCGCATCGCATAGGGTGCTGCACCAAATGAGACCGCGTCACCGACACCGTTGATGCGCTTCATCTCGTCAATGACATTCAGGTTAAGGTAGTTCGCCAAATAAAGGCTGTCAGCCTCTGGGTTGGTCGATTGAAATGCGATGATCTGGACAAGATCCGGCGATCGGGTTCTGACCGAAATGCCCTGTTGGCGCGCCTCTGCCGGCAGCAATGGTTCGGCGGCTTGGACGCGGTTTTTGACATCCACGGCTGCCAGATCAACATCCGTTCCGATCTCAAAGCTCACCGTCAGGGCATAAAGCCCGCCGTCGTTCGAGCTGGATTTCATATAGACCATGCCCTTGGTGCCATTGACTTCGTTCTCAATGGGTTGGGCGACGACCTGTTCCAGCGTCCTTGCAGAGGCGCCGGGGTACTTCACGGTTACCACAACGGTAGGCGGTGCAATGGCCGGATATTGAGAGACCGGAATGATTTGCCATCCGATGACGCCCAACAGAACAAACAGTGCGGAAATGACAAAAGCCAAACGGGGGCGGTTGATGAAAATATCAAAGAACATGTTGCTGGCTCCTCAAGCAGGTTTGGACGAAGCCAAAATTCATTCTTTTTCTGCGGGTGTAACGGGCTGGCCAACACGGGCCTTGGCGTGCCCGGCAACGATGACCTGGGTGCCTTCATCAAGACCCGCCAGAATTTCCATACGTTGCTCAAATTCCCGACCAAGGTCTGGGCGGGCGACTTCGACAACATTGTCAGGCCCGACCACCAACACATAAGTGCCAATCTGGTCCAGCAAGAGCGCTGTTTTGGGTACGGTCAACGTAGAGCTTGGGTTGCGCTCGGATACGACCACTTCGACCGATTGTTGATCGATCAGCAAATAGTCGGGGTTCGCCACAACGCCCCGCAGGACAATGCTGTTGGTCGACGAATTCGCCACTGGAGCCGCAAAGTCGATATTTGCGGTATGGGGAAAAGTGCTGTTGTCGGGCAGAACCAAAGAGACTTTCAGATCAGAAAGCTTGCGGCCTTCTTGGAGATACGCAGTGTAAAGACCAAGTGGCACCAAAAAGCCGACTTTGATTGGGTTGGACGACACGACGGTCACCAGAGGCCCGGTATTAGGCCCGACCAATGCGCCGACGCTGATGTGCCCAATGCTCATCCGCCCGTTCAATGGCGCATTAATTGTTGTGCGATCCAGTTGAATTTTTGCCATCTCCAAAGCCACCTCAGAAGCGGTGACGTTGGCTTTACTTTGGTCGTAGCGCGCTGTGGCCAGTTGCAACTCCGATTGAGTTCCCGTGCCTTTGTCAAAAAGTTGCTTTTTGCGATCCCATTCTATGCGCTTCAATTCCGCTGCAGCCTTGGCGGCTTTAAGCGCTGCTTCGGCACCTGCCACTGCTGCCTCATACTCGGCCGGGTCAATCGTATAGAGCAAATCCCCTTCGGACACGGGCCAGCCTTCGTCAAAGTGAATGCCTGTCACGATCCCGTTTACTTGTGCGACGATGTCGACTTTTGCCGAGGCCAGTACCCAGCCTGGGAAGCTGTCGGTTTCAGCCTGTGTTCTTGGGGTCAACGTCTCAACCAAAACACCAGGTGGAGAAGCTTCTTGAGCTCGGGCGGAGCCAAAAGCCCCAGCAAAAGCGACAAAGCAAGAGACTTGCAACGCCCATTGAACCGAATTTGCGACAAACAGCATAGTTTCCGACTTCATCTCCACCTCTAACGTTTTGATCCCACAATAGGATAACGCACTTTTCCGAAAAGTCCTTTGAAACTTTTAAGAGGGCAACTGACGTCTTGTCCCGAAATCACACATGCACGTCCCAGCCTGATGAGTTTTGGCGATGGGCAGCCCGCATATTGGTGTCATCAGAAACAGACAAACACACACCAAGGGATACACACCATGTTCACCAAAACCACATTCGCCGCCCTCGCCGTTGCTCTCACCGCCTCGATGGCCACCGCCTCAACCGCGCCGGTTTCTACAATGGACGCACCAGTCGCGAGCACCAGCACAAGCTATGAAGTTGCCGACACGCGCGGCATGGACAACCGCCAGGATCGCCGGGATGATCGTCAGGGTTGCCGTCAATCCGAAGGTGCCGCAGGTCACGACAAGCGCGACTGTAAACAGGACAACCGCAACGGATAACGCGTCCTAAAACCCCCGCCCTCATTTCCAACGCCGGATGAACCCAGTTCATTCGGCGTCATGCGTTTTGGGGAGCAAGTGTTGATGGACACATCGGTACTAAATGGTTGTCTCAAACTCACAAGCCTGCCATCAATGTCTAAGTCTGCCATGTCCATTCCTGTGTAGAGTCATCCGAGAGGCGCCGCTTGATACTGCAAAAGAAAAATGAACGCTTTCTTCACGTTTGCAATGAGATTTCCAACAAATTGGGTGACGCTAAAATGGAGCAGCTCGTCCGCCGCGTTGGGGTGGATCCAAAGCATCGTGCGGACGCAGACGTCACCACGTTGCAAGAGGCTCAGCTGTTGCGAGAGGCTTGTAAATCCGCAGAAGACATCAGTTTTGCCGCGCGAATAGGATCAACGTTTCGTCAATCCCAAACACTAACTGGGTACATTGCCAAAAGCTCAAAAACACTAGGCAGCGCTATTGAGAACTCGGCTCGGTTTTACACTCTGGCGGATTCTGAAACGAATTTTGATCTTTCGAGAACGTCCAGCGAAGATGTGATGAAAATAGAAAACAACAACGGAGCATTGTTGCGCCATCACCGATTTCAGGAGTTTCTTGTTTTTGGGCTGCTCGCACGGCTGAGAGTTCTTGCCGGTGTTGATTTTTTCCCTGAGAAGCTTTGCTTGCAACACGAAGTTGGCGATCACCAGCAGCCCTTTACAAAGCTGGCTGGCTGCCGGGTTGAGTTCGCGTCAGAGTTTACAGGGATCGTCTTTGGGCAAACCACCCTGGACCTCCCGATGGCGAATTATGATCCAAGCCTTGTTGATTATCTCTCTGAACTTGGCGCCAACATGCTGGCGGCGCATGGCACCCATCGCGACAGCTACCGCGCACAGGTCGAAAAGCACCTGATAAAACAACTTCCTGGACGAATCCTTTCGGCGGATGAGGTCGCAGATAAATTGGCGATGAGTCGCCGCACACTCACCCGACATTTGACCGCCGAAGGAACCGGGTTTCGCGAAATCGTTGATGGGCTCAGGTTTGACATAGCTAAAACTTATCTTAAAGATGGTCTGAGTATCTCAGAGATCGCCTTCATGCTTGGCTATGCAGATCATGCAGCTTTCTCGACAGCGTTTACCCGCTGGGCTGGACAGAGCCCTCGGACGTTTCAAAAGTCTAATCAGGGTCATTGAAACGCATTTCAATGCACACCGTCTTTCACGCAGGGAGTCGAATTATGAGCCGCTATACAAGAACCGTTACAATTGGCCTGCTAAGCGCTGCGTGGTTTCTGTCTCCAGCCATTTCAACAGCAAACGAGGCAGCTGGACATGGCAGCGGACATGAACATGGTCCCCATATTGTTGAGATTTTCCTTGGCGCCACGTCGGCGGATCACCACGGTACAAGAGAACAGGCGGGCTCACTGGGCGCGTCCTATCGATATGCATTCAATCACACGGTCTCCGCAGGTGTTCTGGCGGAATACACAGGTGGTGCATTAGATCATTGGGTGCTTGGCGTTCCTTTTGTGTTCAATCTGGGCCAGGGCGGCTGGCAAGGTACTTTGATGCCGGGCGTGGAATTGACCAGCAGCCATGAAGAAGCCCTGTTTCGTGTTGGCCTGGGCTATGAGTTCGAATTCGACGGATATGCGTTGAAACCAGAACTGAACGTCGACTTTGTGAATGGCGAAACGGTCTATGTGCTGGGTGTCAGCCTCGGGTTTCGGTTCTAACTCATTTGTTTTGACGAACGAGTTTGTTGTGAAAACGTCTCTTTCTATCCGTTAGTTTTGGAGCCTACTTTTCGAGCCAAATTGCATTTTTTTGGCATGACCTTTTGATGTGAGTGATTTCTCGCCGGTCTTTTCTGTCCCAAATTCACTCATACGCGCCCCAACCTAACGAGTTTGAACGGCAGGCAGACTGTATATTGGTGTCATCAGAAACAGACAAACACACACCAAAGGATACACACCATGTTCACTACTTTCACAAAAACCACCGTTCTCGTTGCAACAGCTCTGACATTCGGCACGGCCTCTTTTGCAGACAACACCAATTCCTCCGCAACACCCCAGTTTGAAAGCCATGAACTCGCTCAAACCGTTGGTATGGATCGTCGTCAGGATCGTCGCGAAGATCGCCGCTATGACCGCAACGATCGCCGGGACGATCGTCAGTCCTGCCGCCAAGGACACGGTGTCGGCGCCGACAAACGCAACTGCAAACAAGCCGAACGCCAAGCGCGCAACATGAATGGCTAAGGCGAAACACTGGTTGGAACCTGAACCCCGCCTCTCATCACAGACACGTCACACCGTTCGAGACGGGACAGTTCCGATCAGAAATCTCGGCCCACCTCCATTATGGACAATGGGCTGGCAATCATGGCGGCGCCTGATGGTCGCCATTTTCCTGGGAAACCAGGCGCGCGGAAGCCGAACTTGGTGTGTTGTTGTCTGAAACGGCTTCCGCGAACGTCTTGTCACCAGAAGCCGTCAGAAACCAGACGGCACCGAAAGGCTAACGAAGAGTTCAGCAACCCTCTTAAACCGTTAATATGTATACCGAAATTTTCCGCAATGATCGTCGATTTCGATGGATTTTCTCGACTATTTTTCAGCAAACCGGATGGGTGGCTCCAACTCAGCCGAAAAAGGCAACCGTACGTTCAACAGTCCAGAAAGCCGCAACACTGCCAATTGCATATCCCGCTACCGTTAAGCCTACCCCGCCCACTTTGGTTTCTGAGATTGCCCGAGTGGCTCCTGTTTTGCCCAAGATAAACGCGACGATCAGCAAGCAAGCGACAAACATCAACTGCCCGGTTTCGATCCCGATATTGAACGCCAGCAAGGCAAGTGGAATTTCGGAGTGTGGCAGGCCAATATCCTGCAGGGCGCTGGCAAACCCCAACCCGTGCAACAGACCGAATGCAAAGGCCACCAACCATGGAGAGCGCTGCATCATGGTTTTGCGGTTGGCGTTTTTTGTCACAACCTCAACAGCCAGGAACGCGATCGACAGAGCAATCACCGCTTCGACCGGTGGCATGGGCAGAGATATCCACCCGGTCGTGGCCAGGGCCAAGGTCATACTATGGGACACGGTGAAGGCGGTGATAGCCCAGATCAAATTGCGGCGATCAGGCACCAGTAACAGCAAGGCAAAGACAAAAAGAAGATGGTCAATACCTGCCAGAATATGGTCGACGCCGAGCGCGATGTAACTTGTCAGAACGCTCCAAGAGGTTTGCGCGGCTGGCAATCTGGCTGATGGTGCGTCGGGTGTCAGTCGAAGCGTCGTTGCAGGCGCCCCGGGCTCGGACACAAAGCGCACCAGTACATCCGTTGCAGTGCTTTGCAGTTTTTCAATAAAGATATCCCCTTCCCAAATCGGGGTCTCGCAAACTGTGATCCAGCCGCTGACATAGGCACGCCCATCAAAGCGAGGGGTGCCACCACGACGCGGGGCGCAACCGGCGGGAAGCACGGCGTCGATCTCCATTGCTTTGCCGCTGACCTGGGGCTTGCGCCAGGTCACCTGCCATTGGTCATTCTCGGCTGGAATGATCTCAAGGTATCCGGGCTCGAGTGCATGGCTGTGCGCGGAACCTGCAAGCATCAGCCCGATCAGGCATGCGCACAATGCGGTCAGGGCCGACCTCATTGGGACAGAACCTGAGACAAATCTGGTGTTTCAATGTCGTATTGATTTCGCAGCTGATCAAACCTTTCCAAGCGAAGGTCTTCTGCCTTGTCGCGTCGCCAGTCTTGTTCGATGCGGTCACGCACCGCCTCAAATGCGGGCAACTCTCCTGGAGAGAACACGTCCAAACGAACAAGGTGTTGGCCATAGCCAGATGTGACTGGGCCGCTCCAAGTGCCGGGTTCCAGCTTGGCGATTTGTTCAAATACACCCTGACCAAACGTACCATCTACCGCCTGCGCTGATATCGGGGAAACTATGGCAGGCAAGAGAGATCTGACACCCACTTGGGTGAAATCGCCCCCTTCGGCAAGCGCATCAAGAATTGCAGGCAAGCTTTCCTGAACAGGCTCAGGAAGAAAGACCTGCGCAAAAGCCACTCTGGGCGCGCTGCGGTATGTCTCAGCATTTTCGTCAAAATACGCCTTCAGCATGGTATCATCGACCACAGAAGCCTCTGCACCAGCCTCGGTCAAAAACTCCATTTTTTGACTGAGGCGCTTGCGTACGATCGTATCGCCCTGATCCAACCCCAGCGCCAAAGCTTCGCGGACATAGATTTCCTCGCGCACGTAGGCATCGACAATTGCTTCCAGTTCCTTTGCAGAAGGCGGTCGGTTCCTTGTTGCTTGGAACTGAGAGGCAAGCCATTGCGCATCCTGTGTCGAAACAACGATGACGGGACGATCAGGTGTTGGCGGTGTGTCGTCGACAACAGAGAACAGCGCGAACAGCGCTGCACCAATCACAAAAAAATGCAGCAAAGGCTGCCGCAAAAGCGTAGTAATCATAGGGGGCGGTTCCGGTACTCATATCTCTGTCGATGTATCATCTTACGAGATGGGCAAAAATTCAAAGACTTTGCATAATGGAGTGGAAATGTCTGGCCGAGGCAACGGTGGGCGCCCCGACCAGATTGGTCTTAGGACGGTGAATACCAGATCGGTGACGTATAAGCACGTTCCTGATGGATCAATTCAATGCCCTCTGGGAGCTCGGCACCGAGACGCAGCTGATCGTACAGAACCCAACGTGGTGTCGGAATCTCGATTACACGACCATAGTAGAACGCGCTTTCGGCAGGATCAAAATCAGGGTCGGTCCACACCGAAATCAACTCAGATGCACCGATCGTGTTCGTCCAGTTTGCAGCCTCGATATCAACCGTGTTGCCCACAGGGGGCAATTTGCCGTTGGCATCCGGTTCGCGATCATCGGACCATGCAACGTCATACACCTTCTCGTGCAGGTTGCCTTCGGCGTCCATCCAGCCTTTGACGATTTGAACGCGATCGAGGTTCGCCCCGATTGGATCCCGCAAAGCAAGGGTCATGAAAGTCGGCGCTTTGCCATCAGGTGCTTTGCGCAGATCGCCGCCCATCGGCACGCCTTTTTCATAGCCTACGAATGCGGGCTGACGGCTGCGCAGATCATCTTCGTCAAAGTCCCAGCCACCAAAGAAGCGCACGGCCATGCGAGACCCTGTGGTCGCATAAGTCTCTTTGCGTTCCATTGCGTCAAAAAGGGCTGCGCGTGTGTTTTCGGTTGCCCAAATGCCTTGGTAGCCCGAGGCCAGCAACATATCACCTTCGATGGCGCCAAGGGCGGATTTGACGAACGGATGCTCTATCCGTGACTTGGAAGGTTCAACGCTTGTGGATTTGCCAAAGAAGTTCTCTTCTTCGGCAGTCGGCAAGGATGTATGCGCATCGGTCGCGCCGATCATTCCGAACTTATAGGGGTTGGTGCCCAGTTTCTTTTCTAGCATCAAACCGTTCTTCAACGCTTCGCGCGCGTATTCTCGCGGCAGCATATCCGGTGTTTTCAACTCGGTGATATCCAGGTTGGCAACGTCCCAGGTGCCATAATCGGCAAACTCATCGTCCGGCGACAAAGCGGGGTGGGTTTCGCCGTCACCCTTGATTTGTGTGACCTCATACAGTGGCTCCCATTTGGCTCTGAGCTGGACATAGTTTTCATCAACGACACCGCCAGCGTAAGTCGTTTCAACCGGGAACATCCAGCCATTGGACAGGTTGCCGTTGTGAGAAATGGCCAAGGCCTGACCACCTGTGTTCGCCTCATAGTCTTCCAACCATTGATATAGGTCCAATGGGTCTGTCGTTCCCAAAGGCGCCTGTGTGGTCAGAGGAGTCACTTGCCTTGCGCGAATGCCACCGTCTCTCAGAATTACATTTCGGTGCAAGTTGAAACCCTTAGGAACCGACGTCCACTCATAGCCGATGAAGGCTGTGAACCGGTGTGGCTCGTTATAGCGTTCAGCGGAATCGATGATTTTCTCCCAGACACCGTTGTAAATAGGTGACCCGGGGCTATAAGCCTCCATCAATTCCTCGGGGACGGTTCCTTGCGAAAAATTGCCAATCAGGTCAAAGGCCGCTTTGCCAGCAGCTTCTCCACCTTTTGCAAACCCTTCAGCCCATTCTTTGCCTTTTGGATTGGCCATGATGTTTGGCGCGCCGCTCTGAATATCCGTCGCAATGCCCATCAAGTCCGAGTGATCGGCAACCACCAGGAAATCCAGCGGCCTGCTGAGCTTGAGCGGTTGATTGGTTGAGGTCATTATCTCTTCGCCTCGGGCAAGTCGATACGCCGTGTCCGGGCCTGTGGTGTTTCCAAACAATCCGGCGTCTAGCGACAGCCCGGTATGCAGGTGCGTCTCACCCCAGTAAACGTTGCTGGGAAACGACCGTTTGGCGTAAGGCGAATAGGCTTTGCCTGGGTAAATGCTGCTGAGGTTCTCTAGCTGAGGCGCTCCTGCGTCCTGAGCAGAGCCGAGGGTCGGCGCCGCCATCAAGGTCAGGCTGAAAACTACTGATTTTAATATGGCATCGTTCAAAGATTGTTTGGACATTGGCTCTCCCCGCCATTTTTTCGAATTAGATTGATCCGCGAGAATTATGGTTGCGCATCAAGCGTTTTTATCTGATCTAAGTCTTGGAAAAGGAAACCACACAAGAAGCTACTGGCGCCAGAAAAGTGGGTACCAAGTGCAGTGCTGGCCACTCAAATAGGCGTAAAAAGGCTTTTCCGATACATCTACTATCTTATTGAAATTTCGTTATCTTGCAACAGTTTTGGTGGAAGAGGTGTGCATTTTTCGCTCTGGTTCGTGAGAATTTGGCGTGGCGCAAAAAACTCTGAACTACTGCAAGAAAAATGCCTGATTTGCTTGCTCGCAACTACCGCGAAAGAGAGGGAAATAATTCTGTGGTACCTTTCCTGATAGCGCCGAGAATCGGATCTGATCTGTCTATCCAAGCATCAAATGTGTCAAACAGCCACAAAACGCTATATGATTTGTTTGGCAACAAACTCTGGCAATTGGCGACGATTTTTGTGGCGTCATAGAGACTAAACAGTGAGTGAGCGATGAACGAAACAACGGAAACTAAAAAGAGCTCAACAATCGCGTTGGTTCTGTGGACAATGGCATTCTGTTTTGGGTACTCGATTTTGCGATACCACATATTCGGGCCGGTGCCGTGGAAAGACCTGTCCTTTTTTACCCTGAACAAAAGCATTTGCTTCACGTCGCTTGTTTTGTTGATCATGAATTTCGGCTTTGGCCCGGCAAAAAACCTTGGGCTGCGCATTCCAGACAGCTGGCTAAATGCACGAATGGCGATTGGCATTATCGCCTTTTTGTTGGTTTTGTTGCACGCTTTCATGAGCCTGCTGCTTTTCAGCCCGGCTGTTTATCCACAGTTCTTTGAAGTCGATTCTAAGATGACACTGAATGCAGGATTGAGCATGCTCGGGGGCGTTATCGCTTTCATCATATTGTGGGGTTACAATCTGAGTTTCAAAACCACTTTGCGCGAAGACATGGCGTTTATTGCGTTCATCACGTCTCGCAAATTCCTGCTGTGGGCAATGTTGTTCACGGGCGCACACCTTGTTTTCATGGGATATTCTGGTTGGCTCAATCCACAAGGCTGGCATGGTGGAATGCCGCCAATCAGTCTGGTTTCTTTTGCGCTGTTCTTAGCCGGGTATGTGATCAACTTTCTGGGCAGAGAGTGAATTCAAAACGCCTGCCAGATTTCAACCTCGCGTGGCCACGGTCTACGCCATGACGGAGTTTAGCCAATCGCTGCGCTGCCGTGACCTCGTCGGGTGGCATTGCGGGCATCCGTGACTTTCACCCAAATGGCCAAGTAAACACCGATCAAACAGTAAAGAACACCAATGCCCAAAACGATTTCACCTTGAATCATACCGATCTCTGCCCGGTTAAAGAAATCCTCCAGATCGTTTGCGGGGGACGGATGAATCGCCAGTTTACCAACAAATGCCAACATCTGGATCAACAAAATCCAGAGATAGTTGCGTCGCACCCGCCGCGCCAGGGCGGTTTTGAAACTGATGTGAAACTCTGGCGAGACGTAGTCCTGCGCCAGAATTTCCTGCCAGTTTTCTTCCGTGTGTAAATCCCCATCGCGCAGCATTGGTGAATAGAAATTGGTTTCCAGCCATCTTGCCCGCGCCCTCCAAACATTGAAATAGCGGTATCGGCGAGCCTCAAGTGCCAGGAAAAACAGAATGAGGACACCGACCAGAATGAGGGGCAGGGCCGAGGCTTCCGGCGAAGCAAATGTAACAGACAGCGCCACCCCCAGTGTAACCACAGTCCAGTTTGTTGTTGTGTCCAAACGGGTTCGCCAAATTGTACTGCGATAGACCTCGCCCCGGTAAAGATGCGCAAGCGCACCGATTTCCGCAGCGCTGAATTCTTGTGGTGCTTCGGGTTTTCGTTTGATGGGCTGTCTGCCTTTTCGGTGTCACATCAGCTTACGTTAACAATGAAACATCGGTCGGCTTTGAAGAATCAACTGATGCATTTTTGCGCCGAGCCTCGCCTGCTTAAGCCTAGTACGATGGCTCATATGGATCAGCAGCTCCCGTTGGAATCGGGGGAAACTCCTTCAATGACGAGACATGCTCTTCCAGCTGGGGCAGTGCGGCCTTCGGAACCCAAGTGTGTGGGAACAGAACATTGTCCAATTCCTGCGGGTCATTCATCAGGTTATACACGCGGGGCATAGTGTACTTGCGGAAAACACCATTCCAGCCGGTCTGTTCCGCAAAATGCAATTTCCAGTTTTGCCATTTTACTCCGAAGACATCGTTGCCCATGTACACGATGAAGCCATCGCGGCCAGAGTCTGCTTTGGCTCCAACCAAAAACTCACTCACATCAATCCCGTCGATCACCCGATCCTCTGGCACTTCGCCGCCCGCGATCCGGGCAAATGTCGGGAACAGATCCATGGCGTGGACTATTTCGTCGCTCACCCCACCCGGCTTAATCTTATCAGGCCACCTCATTGCAAACGGCACGCGAAGGGCACCCTCGTATCCTGTAAACAGAGTAGACCGCCAGGGTCCGGCTGACCCATGAATTGCTGTTTCAACGGTCAAAGACGTTTCTCCGGGGCTTAACGCCTCGGGCCCGTTGTCCGCTGTGAATATAACAATGGTGTTCTCTGCAATGCCAAGGTCATCAATTGTACCGAGCAACTCACCAACATAGCTATCAATCTGCATAAGGAGATCGCCCCAGGGACCGTTACCAGAGCGGCCTTTGAAATCCGGATGCGGCATCGTCGGAAAATGTGTTGCAGTATAGGGTAAATAGACGAAGAAAGGTTTTTCTTCAGAAGCCTGTCGGGACATAAAGTCAATTGCGCGATCGGTCAGGTCGCGGTCAATCAACGGCCGATAACCCAGATCATAAGTACGAACTTTCTCAGGCACGGCTCCCTTTGTGCTTTGCAAAACAGAGGTTTCCGCAACGCCACTTCCTTCGAACTCATCCAGGGAAGAATAGACCGCCTCATCGGTTGAATTGGGCACACCATACCACTCATCAAATCCTTGATCTGTCGGGAAGCGCCCCTCTGTCCGGCCAAGATGCCATTTTCCAAACATACCGGTGGCATAACCCGCATCTGCCAGCATTTCTGCCATGGTGACTTCCCATTGCACCAATCCATAGACCCCTTCACCCAACGGAACGACACCGTTTCCGCTGCGAATGGCATATCGGCCGGTCATAATAGCCGATCGGGACGGGGTACACTGGACTTCGATGTTGAAATTTGTGAGGCGCAGCCCCTCGGCGGCAAGTTGATCCAACTCAGGCGTCGCGGCACCCCGAACGATCCCACCACCGTTGAACCCCGGCTCGCCCCAGCCAAAGTTATCCATGAAAATCAAAACAATATTGGGTTTTTCCTGTGCTGAAACAGCATTCCCGCATACGGCAATGAACATTGCCGCCATAAGGGACAGAAAAGATGAGGCTTTCATATCGTGTCCTTCCACTTGTTTTGAACCACATAGCCACCCCAAAATGGGTGTATTTAAAACTGGATGCTAAATGATAGCGTCGCGTAGTCTCCCGACAAACGGTTCTTGGAATGCACGTCATGCACCCAGCTTGCCGAGAAGGCGACAGCGCCGCCCGCGGATTTCGGAATCCAGGAAATTGCGGGGCCGATACCAACGGCCTCCCCTTTAAAATCACCTAGAAGCGCACCAGAGCCGGAATCCCCGGTCAGCTGTTTGTAGGCGTAACCGTGTATCCCCAACGCAACGTTTTCGGACACGAACTGGTTGAACATGAAATCCATGTGAAACTCAGTCCCGGTCTTGTATTGGGTATCTTCGTTTTTTGAGTTGAACATAAGGCCCGGAACGACGGAAAACTCTGTACCTTTTTCGGGGTTGAACCACGTCAGCGCAGCGACGAGATCAGCGCTCCAATAATTTCGGCCTATATTGACACCACTGTTCAAATTGTACTCGCCCGTCGGAGCGATGATCAGCCCATAGATATTGGTGTGGAAGTTTCCAGATGACCAATAAAACGAGGCTGGAATGATCCCGATGTCACCTAAAGCAAATTCATCCTGCGAGTTTGCCAGCCCTCCAACAGTGGCGCTGTAGGACGCGTAGCCAACCGGAATATATCCGCCGACGGCAAACCGACCCCCAAGTTCGGGTGCATCCCAGACATGCAGGCCTTGAAACAGAGAATAGAACGCGCTGCTCTCGACTGAAGCCTTAACCTGTCCTTCACCGACTGCCCGGCTGGCTTTGCCGCTATAGAGCAGGTTGACGTTCGCAAACACAGGACCTGGCTCTGGGGCCATCCCGGGCAAAAGGCTACCGTATGCGCCAGGAAAATAATTTGAAAATGCCCCCTCTGCCGCTTGTGCGGATGTTTGAGCAAGAGCTGAGCTCAAAAGCAATGAAAGTTTAAGTAGTCGCATTGGCATTCCTGCGTATCAGAAAATGGCTAGGATCTTACCCCGGACGTGATTGTGGGCCAAACCCTTATGGTAGCTGGCAGGGCGTAGTCCGCCCTGCCAGAGTTACTCATGGCGCACGAACCAACTCTACGCGGCGATTAATTGCGCGGCCCTCATCGGTATCGTTACTGGCCAAGGGCGCGAGAAAACTGGCGCCAGCGGCGAACAGACGGCTACTTTCAACACCATATGTTCCGACCAATTCTGCAACGACCGCATCCGCGCGGCGTTTCGACAGGTCCAAGTTGGCCTCATATCCGCCGACATGATCCGTGTGGCCCACAACAGCAATCTTGAGGTCGGGAATTTCAGCCATCGTCTCGGCAATCGCTTCGAGTGTGCGCTCTGACCCCGGAAGAATCGCAGTTGAAGCGGTGTCGAACTGAACGCCGTACAGCGAGACACGGCCATCAACGGTGATCCGCAAAGTGATGTCCTCGACGGTTTCTCCACCCGACGCTTGCGTGTCCTCGGAGTGTGCATAAGTCACCAACTCGATCTCACCGGGACGCCATGTTTGATCGAACCAGGATTCAAGTGGGCCATACAATCTGAAGATCGTGTTCCAACCTTTGCCAGGAACGGTTTGAACCCAATTGCTTTCCCTTCCTTCGGGTGCCTCGGGTGCAAAGTAGATGTCGTAAGATCCGTCTTCGTTCTGAACAACGCCGGTGTCATTGCTGCCGATGGCTGGGAACTGTGCATCAGTTTGCAACATGGATCGTGTTTGGTTGTCATAAAGGGTAAATGACCAAAAATCCTTGGCAGGTACGTCTTTTGGCACGTTTACCTTGTAGGTCTTTGCGCCATCCAACGGATTACCGTTCGAGTCGAGATAGGTGAAGGCATATTGCGATCCCTTGCCGATTTTCTTGAGCGCCATGGCAGGGGTAATGCCTGTCGCATAGAAATGAAATGCGGCCCGGATATCAGGCAACGATACACCGTCCAGTTCCCAAGTGTAAGCGCGCCCAGGAAAAGCTGTCAGCCAGTTGCTTTCACCGGGATACCAATAGAACCTTTCGTCACGCGGTTTGGAGATAATCGTTTTAACCGTCACCGAGCCGGCACTTGCGGCGGCCTTCAGAATTGCCTGCATCCGCTCATCAGGTTCAAACGGTTGTCCTTTGACGATGCCAATGGCGGCGAGATGACCCAATAGCTCTGGGTTTTCACCCATTAAAGGCTCAGCCTGAACAACGTTGTTGATCTCGTCATAGATGTTGATGTCCATGCGGTGGATCGTATTGAATAGCTTGCCCGATGCATCCACGAAGGTCATTTCTGGCGGTGTTTCAGCCTGAGACAGCGGATAGATACGGAATAATTCTTTGGTATTGTTGATGGCGTCTGCTGTAGATCCATCCTTTTGATACCCGCGCCAGATCACCCAGTTGCCGTAGGTGGTGGTTCGTGTCACGTGATACCCTTCTGGCACGTCCCCTTCGTATCCCGGAGGCAGGACCAAGAACTTGCCTCCTTTGCCCTCGTCCGGACCAAGGTTTCCAAAGTCAGTGACATAACGGAACCAGTGATCATTGATAAATCCCAGGACATTTGGTGGGGTTTCAATGACCATGGGCTCGTCGCCCATTTCAAGCCACGAGAACATGTAAACGCTTGTGGTGTTGGCCGTCAAAAACAAGGACTTTGAATCCATCAATCCCTCGAACAGAACCGCTGTCGTATTGGCGGGGCCAAATTTTAGGATACCTTTGCGAATGGCATCCATTGAGGCGATTTTGGTTCCGTCTAGGAACGCTTGATAGGCGTGAGTAAAGTCGAGCAGATTGTAGACTTTTTGTGCTGACTCTACATCCGGCACCCCGTCAAAGAAGTTCAACTCGCCCACTCGGGTTTGAATGTTGTCAGGAGTTGTGACGCCGTCAGGTATCTCGGTCGTCATCTTCATTGTTGGAATTTCCTGAGCGCTCGCAGGACCACTGAAAAGTACCGACAGTGACAAAATCACCGTTCCGAGTGCGCCAAGTTTGGGGGTTGTCCACATTGTTTTTCCTTTCAATTTAAATACTTAGAGGTCAATTAGGACTTGTAAAAAACTGAAACTGGAAAGGACCGTCTAATGTGTTCGAGGTATAAATTTTTGTGTTGCCTTCGTAATTTAGCTTCGCATGGACGTGGCGGCCATCGATCTGTATGAATACAGGTTATGAAGAAAATCGATAACCTATCAATCGACAGCAAACTTCTTCGCACATTTCTTGCGGTGCTGGACGAGCGTTCAGCAACCCAGGCTGCGGCAAGGCTGGGTGTCACACAATCGACGGTAAGCCATTCTCTGAGCAGGCTGCGCCAGCAGATTGGTGATCCGCTGTTCGTCCGTTCAGGACAGGCCTTGTTGCCCACTGAGGTTGCGCTGTCTTTGCGAAAACCTGTCCAAGCCATTCTGGATGGCATAGCAAGCCTGACAGACCAAAGAGATTTTGACCCTCAGCAAGAAGCAATGCAATTCGTGATTGCGGCAAACGATATGCAACGTGATCTTATCTTTCCTAAACTGATACAAGACCTGCGTTCCGAAGGTGTTTCCGCAAGTTTTGAATTCATCGCCTCTGGGCATCCTTCGGCGGACATGATGCGAGACGACCGCTGCGATCTGGTTCTAACTCCGTTTCCCCCGAACACTTCGGACGTCATTCAAAGGCCAATTTTGTCTTCAAGGATGATGTGCTTTTTTGACGAGAACACCCGAAGCGCACCAAAAACATGGGAAGAATATTGCAACGCGGACCATTTGGCCGTCCGGTTTCGGGATGGTGGAACTTCCCTGCGTGCCTTGCGCGGCATTGACACGTCAGATTTTCGCCCAGCAAGTATCACGGTGCCAAATTTTAGCGCAATCCCTCAGTTCATCAAGGGTACGACACTGATTGCAACTGAAATGGGGTTGATGCAACTCAAGACCCTGAGCGGGCTCAGTATGGAATCGCTGCCCATAGACAGTGACCCCGTCGTTATTTACCTTGCCTGGCATCAGCGCAGTTCAAATGATCCGTCTCACATTTGGCTCCGCAACAAAGTGAGAGTTATTGCAGAAGAAGTGATGGCCGAATGGAACTCTTTGAGTAGGCGGAGATAGCAGGCAAATTAGTAAACCCTCCAAGTGACTGGTTCATTCCTTTGTTCGGTTCTCTCGCCGGTAAAACGCTGCAGTCAGCCTGCTTTGTCTAGACCCACCTTGTTGCGCTTCACAGCGGTTTACTCGGCAAAAACGCACAAGGGGAAAAAAGTGCGATTGCGCTCGCCATATCTCCATTTGGCAATTGAGTTTTTCAGCAGATGCTTCCGCAAATGCCCCAAAAGTTCGGGCAACAACACAATGGTACCGAGTTCAAAGATGCCTTCGTGTTCCCCTGCTATCCGTCAGTTAAAAATCGAAATCCTTCATAGTGGGTATTGATCTGGATTGATTGATTTGAGATTTCAGGCTTCCTAAGATGAACCGGTTTGCAAGAGCGGCGGGTGTGTTTTCTGTCTTCTAGAATTGCTTGGAATTCGCACTAGTTTTTGGACTGCTGCTAATCTTCACTAAAATGAATTGAGGGATCACATGACCAAATCAACCTTTAGAAAACTGTCACTGATAGCGACCTTTGCGGCACTCGGGTCTACAGCCATCGGGCAGACAGCAACGGGTGAGAATACGATTGAAGGCTGGACAATTCTGCGCAGCGTCGAAACATCCACCTGTGTCATGGAGAAGGTCAACGAAGATGGCTATCTTTTCCGAATGGGCAAAGAAGAGCCCGGAGATGTTTTCGGCTATGTCGCAGTTTATACTCAAGATGAAAACCTAGACATCTATGGGAACGTGTCTAACGAAGTTGTTCTGGATCTGGATGGCGAACGGTTCGATGCCAAAGCGACAGGTCATTTGCGTGACGACGGTTGGCGGGGCGCTTATGTTCGATCCCGTGATCCTGCATTCATCGAAGCGCTAGCAAGAAAATATGTTCTGACGGTAGACCCTGAAGGCAAGACACCATTTGCCATTAGCCTGGACGGAACATTTAAGGCAATGGCTGCCACCAGAGACTGTGAAGCTGCAAGCCTTGCATCTATGGCCGTGGCGGATGATGGAAAGCGTGGTGAACTGATCATTGAGTCACAAGCCGCATGGGCGTCACTTCTGTCGCAAAACGATAGAGCGCGTGAATTGTCGGAGAGCGCCTCGGCTGCGCTGGTCTTTCCAAAGGTTACCAAAGCCGGCTTAGGTGTTGGTGGAGAGCGCGGAAATGGGGTTCTGTTTGTTGGAGAGGCTGTAAGCGGGTATTACCGCACGACCTCGCTGGCGGTCGGAGCCTTGGCTGGCGTCCAGACCTATGGATACGCTCTGATGTTCATGACGCCGCAAGCGCTGGAACGCTTTCAGTCCAAGCGTGGATTTGAACTGGGTGTTGATGGATCAGTTGCCGTAATGAACTCTGGGGCAACAGCAGAAATAGATACGACCAATCTCAAGGCCGATATGGTCGCGTTCGTGTTTAATGAACAAGGCCTGATGGCCAGTGCAGCTGTTGAGGGGTCGCGGATCAAGCCGATCGAGTGATCTTTGCGGTTCGACATGGAAACGGCGGGGAGGACTCCGCCGTTTACCTCTTCAACTTTGAATCGGCCGCCAGGAATTTGATTTCATCTGTGGTGACCAATTTTCGATTGCCCGTTACAGTACTCAAACAACAGGTGTTTATTGTTGCGCACTTTGGGTCGCAGTCATTAGGTTTAAAGCGATTGAGCGAATTCAGGAAGTTGCCGAACTGGATGACACCACTAATTAAAACTGGGTTTTTTGTACCATCATTCTTGCTGATGGTATGGCTTGTGACGGGGCGAGCCCTTGCACAACAACAAACCGAACCCATTTACGGCTTGCAGTTTTACGGGCAGATCAACCGCGGTTACCTATACCACGATGACGGAGGAGCCGTGACACATGTTCCATTTGCGGGCGGCTCAAAGTCCCCGGGCCGATTTGGGCTGACGTACGGTAGCGCGTTACCAAATGGCTGGAACTTTCTCGGTCGCGGCGAAATGGGCATTGAGTGGAAGGAAACAGATCGCGTTAGCCAACGGGATCCACTAGACGATGCCTACGATTTCGACAAGGAAGCCTTGAGAAAACTGGAAGTGCAGTTTTCCCATCCAGAAGTCGGGACGTTTTTTGTCGGCCAAGGAGCAATGTCTGGCAGTGACGCCGCAGCACAAGATCTATCGCTGACAAATGTCGTTGCTGGGGCGGCTGTGCGCGGTGTGTCTGGCGGGATGTTCCTGCGCCAGACGGATGGCACCCTGTCCAACATATACTACCGGTAAGTTGTCTTATGTGGTCGAGCGTGTTTGCAGATTTGGTTCTAAATCGAATTGGAGTAAGGCCTACGCAATTTGCAAATTCGAACTAAACTCGTGAAAGGGTCAATTGGAGTAAGTACCGTTGGTATCGCCCTCCCGCAACCATTACAGTCGAACAAGCCACCTTCGGGTGGCTTTCTTCGTTTTGGGACATCCCCAACGCCAACAAACCCGCCAATTCACCAACCAATTCAATGGCTAACGCGTCACCCTCTGGGATCAACCTGATCTCGGACAAAAGACCGCGAATGATTGAAGTCGCCTCGGCTTTGGCAGACGGGTCATTCAAAGCCTCAGTCAGGTTGGCGACATGCTCTTTGTAGACATCGGCCAGACCCGGGTGCAGCAGTACCGGCGTATCTCTCTCAGAAGACCGCAGATCGTTCTCAAGCCTTGCCTTCTGCGCCTCAAGCTCGGTCACTTTGTCCTTCATGCTGGGATGGAACATGCCCTCGGCGATTGCCTCGATGATGCGGTCAATTTGTTTGGTTACTTTGATAAGGTCACGTTCAGCTTTGCTGCGGTCTCTTTTGATCGCGCCTGCCAACTGATTGTATTCTTCTTGATAGGCGCGGACGAACTCTGCGATGAGGTCAGCGTGCAAAAGCTGATCTTTGAGACCGGAAAGAACACGGGTCTCAAGGTCTTCGCGCTTTACGGTCAGACGGTTGTCACAGGTGCCTTTGTTACGCAGGCTGGAGCAGCCATAATACTGCTTGCCGACCTGAATAAACCCGCCACCACAACATCCACACTTAATCATTCCTGAAAACAGATGCCGTGCCCGCTTGGTGCGGCCAAGCTTCTTGATGCCGTCGCTGATAGCTGTACTGCGGGTGTCTAATTGACGTGACTTCACAGCCTCCCAAAGGTCCTGATCAGTGATGCGCAGATCAGGCACCTCTTCGATGACCCATTCTTCGGCTGGGTTCATACGGGCCTGCCGTTTGCCGGAGTTCGGATCTTTGACATAGCGCTGGCGGTTCCAGACGATGCGACCGATGTAGAGTTCGTTATTAAGGATGCCAGTGCCGCGTCGCCAGTTGCCGTAGATGGTGGACGCGCCCCAGCCAGCATCACGCGGACCCTCAACGCTCTCCTTGTTCAATTGGGTAGCTATGGCGCGGGGGCTGAGATCATTGGCGTAGTCTTCGAAAATTCGGCGCACGACGTTTGCTTGCTCTGCGTTGATAATTCGCTCGCCTGTCGAGACCTCTCCGTCGGCTTGGAAGTTGCGGACCACGTCATAGCCGTAGGTGATGCCACCTGCGGATTTACCTTTGCGGATACGTCCTTCAAGCCCGCGATGGGTCTTTTGGGCGAGGTCCTTGAGGAAGAGGCTGCTCATCGTGCCTTTGAGGCCGATATGTAGTTCTGAAATCTCCCCTTCCGCCATAGTGACAATCGGTATCCCCTGAAACCGCATTTGTTTGAAGAAGGCTGCGATATGCTCTTGATCGCGGCTGATCCGGTCGAGCCCTTCCGCAACCACTACATCAAACACGTTGTGGCGGGCGTCTTCCAGCAGGCGCTGGTAAGCGGGACGTAGATGTGAGGATCCGCTGATGCCGCGATCAGAATAAGTGTCAGCAGCCCTCCAGTCTTTGCGTTCGATCAGGCGCAGGCACAGGCGTTGCTGGTCCTCAATTGAGGCGTCGCTTTGCAGGTCGGTGGAAAAACGGGCGTATATAGCTGCACGCATGGGATGGGCCTTTCCGTAATTTGGATACTTCGGCCCTACCCATTATAGGCACGAAACCAAGGTTGTCTTCCACTTTCGATTGCAACCGAGTTGCAATTTTTTAGTGTGTTAAATCAATGGGGTAGGTTGGACAAAATCAGCTACCTACTCTAAGGCGCCAAAATCCGGCTTGGAATGTAGCGATCCCCAACAGAAGACATTGAGTCGGAACAGCCCTATAGGCTGCTATGCGGTACAAGGACGAAACCGCTGCCGCGGTATTGGCGCTTGTGGCGGGCGATGCGCGCTGATGCGAACGAGGTGGATTTTGCGAACTGACGAACCTGTCT
>NZ_FQZQ01000003.1 GCF_900142085.1 Shimia gijangensis | reverse complement strand
GGCGGAATTCGTCCGTCCGTTTCAGTCCCATAGTCAGTCTCCTTTGTTGCAGTAAATGCTATCAAAGGAGCGGCATCAAACCGCGACAGGTCCAAATCTGGAGCTACAGGGATATAAGCCCCGCCCGCATACCCATGCTGCCTCCCGAAAATCGGGTTATCGGATAGAATCCGATATTCGCAGGCAGGATGATGTGAGCAGGAAGTGCATGAGATTGACGCTTTGTCTTGGTATGGTTCGAAGTCAAGAGCTGGTTTTGAAAAGGTAACCAGCCAGCTGATAGGAGATCAGCAGGTGAGCGTTTAGCCTATGGGCGATGTGAGCTTGTTCGAATCCATAGCGTCATTGATTGATCTCAGACGGCAATTCGTCAAGTGTCTTGGATTCGCGGCACACTTCAACTCTGCAAGAGTTTCAACCCCAAAAGCCGCTTTGCGAACCCCAGTAAAACAGGGGTTCGCGAAGTTTTTGGACAAACTATGAGTGTCTTATCAGTTATTGACCCTCTGTCGTCATACTAAGAGCAGCCTGACGTGGAACCGCAAGTGTTGCATTTCATGCAGGTGCCATTGCGCACCAGCGTGTAGTTTCCACAGTCCCCACAAGGATCGCCCTCATAGCCCTGCATTTTGGCTTTGGTGCGTACATCCATGCTGACGGAACCGCTTGAAATCGCCGTGGTCGTCGTCGAGACCGCCGCAACACTTCCCGTCGTCGTTTCGGGCACCAACGTTTGAAGCGTCGCCACTGGGTTCGTCGTGGTGTTCAAAGCTGCACCACCATTCAGAACCACCAATTCTTGTGGAAGACGTTTTCGCAAATACCCGGTCGAAGAGATTTGTTTCAACACTTCCAATGACTTAGAGGCCGCTGTTTCACTCATTTCCTGAATGTTGCTGACCCCTTCTTCTTCGCCACGCCCCAAGTCATCAAACGATGTGCCTTCGGGTTTGATGTGGGCCAAATCGGTGCGATCAAGGTAAGACACAGCCAGTTCGCGGAAGATGTAATCAAGGATTGAAGTCGCGTTCTTAATCGAATCGTTGCCCTGCACCATGCCCGCAGGCTCAAACTTGGTGAAGGTAAACGCATCGACGAACTCTTCCAGCGGCACGCCATATTGCAGGCCCACAGATACCGCGATCGCAAAGTTGTTCATCATCGCCCGGAAGCCAGCACCCTCTTTGTGCATGTCGATGAAAATCTCACCAAGGTTGCCGTCTTCGTACTCACCGGTGCGCAAGTAGACTTTGTGGCCCCCAACAACGGCTTTTTGAGTATAGCCCTTGCGGCGTTCCGGCATTTTTTCACGGTGAGATTTAACAATCTCTTTGACAATCACTTTTTCAATGATCTTTTCCGCCAGAACGGTCGCCTTTTCGTGGGCGTTTCCGCTTTCCAGAACTTCTGCGGCATCCTCGTCATCTTCGACCAGGGCAGCTGCCAGAGGCTGTGAAAGTTTTGATCCATCGCGGTACAGCGCGTTGGCTTTGATGCCCAAAGACCAGCTGAGCTCATAGGCTTTCTGACAGTCTTCGATAGTGGCATCGTTTGGCATGTTGATGGTCTTTGAGATCGCACCAGAGATGAACGACTGCGCTGCGGCCATCATGGTGATATGGCTGTCGACATTCAGGTAACGCTTACCTTTTTTGCCACAAGGGTTGGCGCAATCAAATATCTCATAGTGCTCTTCTTTGAGGAACGGCGCACCTTCAAGGGTCATCGTACCGCACACATGGTCGTTGGCAGCCTCAATGTCCTTACGGGTAAAGCCAAGGTGCGACAGCAGATCAAACGACGGATCGTTCAGCTTGGCCGCAGGGATGCCCAGTACATTGGTGCAGAACGCTTCACCCAAAGTCCATTGGTTGAACACGAAACGGATGTCAAAGGCCGAGGCCAGCGAGGCTTCGATTTTGTCCAATTCGTTTTGACCAAAGCCGTGACCGACCAGCGAGGTATGGTTGATGCCGGGCGCATTGCCCAGTGAACCGTGGCCAACTGCGTAAGAAACGATCTCTTCAATCTGCGCCGAGCCATAGCCCAGTTTTTCCAGAGCAGCCGGCACCGAGCGGTTGATGATCTTAAAGTATCCTCCGCCTGCCAGCTTTTTGAATTTTACCAGCGCAAAGTCAGGCTCAATACCGGTGGTGTCGCAGTCCATCACCAGACCGATGGTGCCGGTTGGGGCAATCACCGAGACCTGTGCGTTGCGATAGCCGTTCTTTTGGCCAAGTTTCAGCGCTTCGTCCCAAGCGGATTGCGCCAGAGCAACCAGTTTCTGGTCTGGACAGTTGTCCATGTCCAATTCAACCGGCTTAATCGCCAGACCTTCGTAACCTTCGCTTTCGCCGTAAGATGCACGGCGGTGGTTACGGATCACACGTAGCATATGCTCGCTGTTGCGCTCGTATCCGTCAAATGCACCCAACTCACCTGCTATTTCAGCCGATGTGGCATAGGATACGCCGGTCATGATCGCAGTCAGTGCACCAGTCAGCGCCCGCCCCTCGTCCGAGTCGTAGCTAAAGCCCATGTTCATCAGCAGGCCGCCGATGTTAGCATAGCCCAGACCCAATGTGCGGAAGTCATACGACAGTTGCGCAATCTCTTTGGATGGGAATTGCGCCATCATCACCGAGATTTCCAGCGTCACGGTCCACAGACGGGTGGCATGGATGTAGTCTTCGGCTTGGAACACACCGTCCTTAAGGAAGGTCAGCAGGTTCATAGACGCGAGATTACAGGCCGTGTCGTCTAGGAACATGTATTCGGAGCATGGGTTCGATCCGCGGATCTCACCATCTTCGGGACACGTGTGCCACGCATTCACAGTGTCGTGGTACTGAATGCCGGGATCGGCGCAGGCCCAAGCGGCGTGGCCAACGTTTTCCCAAAGATCACGTGCTTTGATGGTTTTAGCTACCGAGCCATCGGTGCGGCGGATCAGTTCCCAATCGGCGTCGTCCTTGACGGCTTTCAGGAAAGCGTCCGTTACGCGGATTGAGTTGTTCGAGTTCTGTCCTGAAACAGAGGCATAGGCCTCGGAATCCCAATCAGTGTCATAGGTCGGGAACTCAATGCTGGCATAACCCTGTTTGGCATAATCCAGCACACGTTTTATGTAAGTCTCAGGGATCATGACGCTCTTGGCATCGCGGATCGCTGATTTCAGAGTCTCATTGACCTTGGGGTCATAAGCATCTGCTTCAGCACCGTCCCAAGCTTTGATTGCAGCAAAGATGCCGTTCAGCTTTTGCTCGTGCATCTTGGAGCCAGCCACGATGGAGGCAACCTTTTGTTCCTCTTTGACCTTCCAGTTGATGTACTCTTCGACATCCGGGTGATCAGCATCAACAATCACCATTTTGGCCGCACGACGGGTTGTGCCACCCGACTTGATCGCACCAGCGGCGCGGTCGCCAATTTTCAGGAAGCCCATCAGGCCCGAAGACTTGCCACCGCCCGAGAGCGACTCGCCATCTGCACGCAAAGACGAAAAGTTGGTGCCGGTGCCCGAGCCATATTTAAACAGACGTGCTTCGCGGACCCATAGGTCCATGATGCCGCCCTCGCCCACAAGGTCATCGCTGACCGACTGGATAAAGCAGGCGTGCGGTTGCGGGTGTTCGTAGCTGGATTTTGATTTGGTCAACTTTTTGGATTTATGGTCGACATAATAGTGCCCTTGCGCGGGGCCATCGATGCCATAAGCCCAGTGCAGGCCGGTGTTGAACCACTGCGGGCTATTTGGTGCCGCGCGTTGCGAGGCCAACATAAAGCGCATTTCGTCAAAATAGGCTTGGGCATCTGCTTCGGACGAGAAGTACCCGCCCTTCCAGCCCCAATAAGTCCACGCACCTGCTAGACGGTCGAACACTTGCTTTGACGATGTTTCGCCGCCAATCTCGGCACCCTCTGCCGGGACCGAGCGCCACAGGAATTCAGGAACACCTTTCTCCTTCACGCGCTTCAGCTTTGACGGAACACCAGCTTTGCGAAAATACTTCTGTGCGATCACGTCGCTGGCAACCTGGCTCCAGCTGGACGGCACTTCGACATTCTCAAGACTGAATACGATGGTGCCGTCCGGATTGCGAATTTCGGATTCGGTGGTCACAAAGTTCAGCTCTGCGTACGCGTCCTGCCCGGATTTGGTAAATTTTCGTTCAATTCTCATTTCAGAGCCTCAGTTCCTGCCTGTTTTTGTCCACCGCAACAATATTGCGGCACCTAACTGTCGCGTCGGGGAAGGAGGCGCAAAACGAACCGTTCCGGCAAAGTGCATTTGCCGAATGTACCCAAAGGCCGAAGCCTGGATGTTTGTATGGTTACTGTCCCAGCCTGATCCGCATTACCACAACATATAGTGGCCGCCCCGATCTACCCACACAATCTGGCGTATTTGCCCCCAAACCGTCAAACGTTTTATTTACTGTTTTCTGCGTTTTTTCCGGTTGACCAAAGCAAAGATATCGATCGGTTCGCCCAGTGATTGCGATTCCCGACAGTTCACATATGTCCCACCAATTCCCGCCCTGCATCAACCAGTTCCCCGAAACACTTATGAAACAAGGGAAATCCCGAACTGACCGTCCTTAGGTGTCCATGGATACCCTAGTTATCCACAACATGTAGTTAAGAAACGTTAACAACCACAAGATATGTCATATTGATGACACACTCTAAATTTTCCCCGTAAACCGGGCGAATGATTCTCTTGGTTGGGTATGTTTCCGGACCTTGGGTAGGTCGACCTCACCAACAGGAAACAGCCCGAAAACCTGCAAAGCAGGTCTGGCTGTCTCATGTGGGAGAATATGGTCGGGACGGTAAGATTCGAACTTACGACCCCCTGTACCCAAAACAGGTGCGCTACCAGGCTGCGCTACGCCCCGGACCGAGGCAGGGTTTAGCTCCTACGCTCCGCCCTCACAAGGCCAAATCGCATCTATCTGCAAAAATGATGGATGACGCAGCTGGCTGCCTTCGCCGATACGCATCGCTTGGGCCAGCCCCCCCTTTATTTCAAGGACATATCGCACCGGGTGCTTGCTGGACACTGGTGTGCGGTCCAGTGGTTTTGCGTTGTGATGCACATGCGCGACCACGCCATTTTCCGAAATAAAGATCATGTCCAGAGGAATCAGTGTGTTTTCCATCCAAAAGGACACTGGTTCTGTTTTCTCAAAAACAAACAGCATGCCTGCCCCGGCAGAAAGAGATTCGCGATTCATCAATCCTTGGGCGCGTTCCTCAGGTGTGTCGGCCACCCCAACACGAAACTTGGCCATGCCCCAGTCACCGCGCACCATAATGGAATCTTCACGACACGCGACCTCGGCCAGAACCGTCACTGGGCTAAGAATTGTCACCAGCAATCCGGCAAACACTGTTCGGACCATCACTCGTCTTTCGTTGACGCGTTTTCCCAAGCCATAACTTCAGTGGCCATACATCCACGTTTACCGTCGATCACACGCAACGCCAAGGCTTCTCCGGGTTGCAGGTCAGACAGGCCTGAGCGTCGCAGGACTTCTATATGAACAAAAATATCCTCGTCGCGGCCAAATATATTGGCAAAGCCGAATCCTTTGCCTTTGTCGAACCATTTGATCCGAGCAGGCTCAAGTGGCGCATTGCGTATTTCTTCTTCGTCCAGCCCCGCAAAGTCAGCCAATACGGCGGCGGAAGCAGATTCCGGCGCATCGATTCTATGCACCTCAATGGCCTGGACACCTCGGGAAGTTTCCTGAATATCGATCTCAATTCGTGCGGAATCCGCAACAGAGCTTTGCCCAAAGTTGCGCAAAACATTTGCGTGCAGCAAAATATCTGGCCCGCCGCTCTCGGAAACAACAAAGCCAAATCCCTTAACTGGGTCGAACCATTTCACTTGCCCGACGATTCGAGTCGTGTCTTTTTCGTTATCACTCAACGTCTTAACCTTACGTAATATCATCCCCATGATCAGCAGAGTGTGCGTTAAAATGATGAAGACAGCAAGTAAAACTCCATCATGTTTTCAATTACTTGCATTTTACGTTGCGCGAATATCACGGGTTTAGCCTCTGTATGGCCCAGCCCTCACTCAAAGACTTCCGACGCCACACAAACCGATCATGCAGACGGAAAGCCCCATCGGCCCAAAACTCAATTTCCAAGGGCTCTATTCTGAATCCGCCCCAAAAAGGCGGGCGTTTGGGGTTAGGCCCGTGCTGGGCGGTTACTTTGGCCACTTCAGCCATTAAATGAGTGCGTGATGACAAAGGTCGTGACTGATGTGACGCCCACGCCCCCAGACGACTTTTGAGAGAACGGGACGCGTAATACTGGTCGGCTTTTAGGCCATCTTCTCGGGTCACAACCCCACGCACCCGCAGTTGACGTCGCAAAGACTTCCAATGCATCACAAAGGCTGCCTTGCCAGCTTGCTCGACTTCCTGAGCCTTGGCGCTGCCGTAATTGGTGTAAAACACGAAAGCATCTGGCGCTATTTCCTTCAGTAAAACCATCCGCGCATTTGGCAGACCGTCTGCATCGACGGTCGACAAGGCAATCGCATTGGGATCATTGACTTCGCTTGCCTCAGCTTCGGTCAACCAGTTTTGTGCAATTTTGAATGGGTCATCACCCGCAAAGATTCCGGTTCTGTCTGACATGGCTCTCCCCTTCCGCAGCGGCAAGCTGCACTTGATGCGTCGTCTGGGATCGCCTAAACGTCCCTTTAATTGAATTGGGACGGAGTGGACGGGAATGTCAAACAATCTGATGGCGGGCAAGCGCGGCCTGATTATGGGTCTTGCCAACGATAAATCGATTGCCTGGGGAATTGCTAAGGCCTGCGCCGACGCGGGTGCGGAAATGGCGTTCTCATTTATGGGCGATGCCTTCAAGAAACGTGTTGAACCATTGGCCGCGCAGCTTGGGGTCGAAACCCTGTTTGATTGTGATGTGTCCGACCCGGCGTCGATTGATGCGGCATTTGCCGACATCGAGGCCAAATGGGGAAAGATTGACTTTTTGGTCCACGCCATTGGCTTCTCCGACAAAAACGAATTACGCGGTCGTTATGTGGATACGTCCAAAGACAACTTCCTGATGACCATGGATATTTCGGTTTATTCCTTCACCGCCGTGGCCGCACGTGCGGAGAAGATCATGAACGAAGGTGGCTCGATGCTGACGCTCACCTACTATGGCGCCGAACAAGTGATGCCGCATTACAATGTGATGGGTGTCGCCAAGGCAGCACTTGAAGCCTCCGTAAAGTATCTGGCCGAGGATCTGGGTAAGGACGGGATTCGCGTCAATGCAATTTCGGCAGGTCCGATCAAAACGCTGGCGGCCAGCGGCATCGGCGACTTCCGCTATATTTTGAAATGGAACGAGCTGAACTCTCCACTGCGCCGCAATGTGACGATTGATGATGTCGGCAAATCGGCACTGTACTTGTTGTCCGATCTTGGCAGCGGTGTGACCGGTGAGAACCTGCACGTCGACGCCGGGTATCACGTGGTTGGCATGAAGGCCGTCGACGCACCGGATATCGACGCCGCCACAGGCCGCAAATAGAGCTGCAATGACTTTCGCGCCGCCTTCCTGTCCATTCTGGCAATCCACCTGGCCGCCGCAATGAGCCCAGGACCGTCATTTGTTGTGTCGGTGCGCGTGGCCGCATCGGATGGTTTTCGGGCAGCGGCAGGTCTGGCTCTTGGCTTTGGTCTTGGGGCCGCGTTCTGGGCGGCAGCAGCCATCACCGGCCTTGCGTTGGTCTTCCAATTGCTGCCCAGCCTGCTTTTGGTCCTTAAGATTGCTGGCACCGGTTTTCTGTTCTGGATTGCGTTGCGGATGTGGCGTCAGGCCTCGCAACCTATTGTCACAACTGATGACAGCCGCGAGTCTATGGGATTTGTCGCGTCTTTGCGGTTGGGAGTTTTTACGGCAGCTTCCAATGCCAAAACAGCGGTATTCTTCGGCGCGATCTTTGCTGGTCTAATTCCGCAAGACACCTCAGCCTTGTGGATGTGCGCCATCGTTTCCGCGGTTTTCGTCAATGAAACTGTTTGGTATGTCTTTGTGGCCCGCGCGTTTTCCTTGCCGGGAGCCCGCGCCGGGTATATCCGGCTCAAATCAACGATCGACCGGGCCTTTGGCGGATTGATCGCGCTATTCGAATTGAAAATCGCTCTGAGCTGAGCGCCAGAGCAGGAGAAAAATAATGAGCGAACGTCTTCCACACGAAAAAGGGTTTCACATCAGCTGGGATCAAATCCACCGCGACAGCCGCGCTTTGGCCTGGCGTTTGGATGGTCAGGGTCCGGATGATGGGGCCTGGAAGGCCGTGGTTGCGATCACCCGAGGCGGCATGGCCCCTGCGATGATCCTGAGCCGTGAGTTGGATATTCGCACCGTCGATACAATCAGCGTCATGTCCTATCACCACCAAGATCGGGGTGAAGCTCAGGTGTTGAAATCTCCTGACAAAGAACTGATGGGCGATGGCGATGGCATTTTGATCATCGATGATCTGGTGGATTCGGGGAAAACGCTGGATCTGGTACGCAAACTGTACCCAAAAGCGCATTTCGCAACGGTTTATGCTAAACCCAAAGGTCGCCCGATGGTGGATACTTTCATTACCGAAGTGAGCCAGGACACCTGGATTTTCTTCCCATGGGATATGGCATTGCAATATGTTGAGCCCTACCGCGGCACTGACTAAGGCTTTTGCCTTTTGAAGGGCTGATGCCTCCGGCGGGAGTATTTTTGGCAAGATGAAGTCCTGGGTGGATTGCCCTATTCATGAGCGACCCCTAGGGTCGCTCATGTTGTACGACACATCGGAGATACCTATGTCCCTGCCCCGCACTGCCACGACCTTTGCTCCGCCAGTAATGGAGGCGTATCGCTGGCGGCAGGGTGTGGAATTTACAGACGAACACCCGCTGATCAATGTCAGTCAGGCAGCTCCGGTCGATCCCCCGCCTGAAGCCTTGCGCCAGCATATTGCAGAGGTCGCATTGCATGTGCCCGAAGCGCATCTTTATGGCCCGGTGTTTGGGATGTCTGAATTGCGGGCCGAAGTGGCCGCGCAGTTTTCTGCGGCGTATGGTGGAAAGATCTCGGATACTCAGGTTGCTATCACGTCCGGGTGTAATCAGGCGTTTTGCGCCGCCATGATGTCTCTGGCCGGTGAAGGAGATGAGGTTATTCTTCCAACGCCTTGGTATTTCAATCATAAAATGTGGCTTGATATGCAAGGTATTAAGACCGTTGCTTTGTCCACGGGGGCAGATTTGCTACCAGATCCCGAGATCGCCGAGGCGCTGATTACTGAAAAGACCCGGGCCGTTGTGTTGGTGACTCCAAACAATCCCGGCGGCGTTGAATATTCGGCAGAGCTGGTCAGGGCCTTTGCTGATCTGGCAGCGCGGCGCGACCTGCAATTGATTGTGGACGAAACCTATCGTGATTTCGATTCTCGAACCGGCGCGCCACATGCTCTGTTTGAAAACCCGGATTGGGCGGATCATCTGATCCAACTTTATTCGTTTTCCAAGGCCTATCGTCTGACTGGTCACAGGGTTGGCGCCATGATCGCCAGCGAGGCACGCCTCTCAGAGGTCGAAAAGTTTCTCGACACTGTCACTATTTGCCCCAACCAACTAGGCCAACACGCAGCCCTTTGGGGCATGCGCAATCTAGGTCAATGGCTGGCTGGAGAACGGGCAGAGATTCTGGATCGACGCGCAGCGATTACGGATCACATGCCCCTGATTGCAGATCAGGGATGGCAAGTGATGGGCGTTGGTGCCTATTTCGCCTATTTGCGGCATCCGTTTGATATGGCGTCAGATGATCTGGCGCGGGCTTTGGTGCAAAAGGCGCATGTGCTGACCCTGCCCGGCACGATGTTCAATCCTGAAAACAGCCAAGAAGGCCGGCAACAGATGCGCATTGCTTTTGCCAATGTGGACCGACAGGGCATAGAAGCGTTGTTTCATCGTCTGAAAAGCTTTGAAATATAGGCCTGTATCCGGCCGCCCCCTTGCCCCTCTGGGACTGGCATCGTAGACAACCAAAATCACCGGGAATGACCGCCAAGGCAGGGAGCCAACATGTCCAAAGGTAGCGCATCGAAAACACTGGTCTGGATTCTTATGGCCATGCTCATTTTTGGGCTGGGAGGCTTTGGTATTACCAATCTTTCCGGCGGCGCGGTGCGTAGCGTCGGCACTGTTGGTGACAAAGAAATAGACATCAACGAATACGCACGCGCGCTTCAGCAGGAAATGAATGCGCTGGATGCGCAAACGGGTCGCGCAGTCAGCTTTGGCGAAGCGCAAGCTGCTGGGATCGATCGCGGCGTTTTGAACCGGCTGATCGCGACCCGTGCAATGGACGCAGAGACCACCCGCATGGGGATTTCCATCGGGGATGAGAACCTGCGTGAAGAACTGCTGCAAATTCGGGAATTTCAAAACGCCGACGGTTCGTTTGACCGGGCGGCGTACAGCTATGCGCTGGAGCAAACCCGCATGTCTGAGGCCCAGTTTGAGGCGTCTATTCGAGAAGATGCTGCCCGGACATTGCTACAGGCGGCCATCGTATCCGGTGTGATCATGAACGAAACCTACGGCGATGTTTTGCTAAACTTCGTCGGAGAGCAGCGTACAATCGAGATTGCGCGTCTGGACGAAGACGTTTTGACCTTTCCGGTGACTGAGGCAACCGAAGCTGATCTCAAAGCGTTCTACGACGCCAATATTGATCAGTTTACAGTGCCTGCACAGCGTCAGATCACTTATGCATGGCTGTCGCCTGCCATGTTGATCGACAGTGTCGACGTAGACGAAGCTGCGCTGAAAGACCTGTATACCGAGCGTGACGCTGAGTTTAACCGCCCCGAACGCCGTCTTGTTGAGCGTCTGGCTTTTGCGGATATGGCAAGTGCTGAAGCGGCCAAAACCCGTCTGGACAACGAAGAAGTATCCTTTGAAACACTGGTCCTTGACCGGGGTCTGAACATGGTGGACGTGGATATGGGTGATGTCAGCGCAGCCGAACTTGGCGACGCTGGCCCAGCCGTATTTGCAGCCGTCGTCGGGTCTTTGACAGGTCCAGTACAGTCTGACCTTGGCCCGGCCCTATTTCGCATTAACGGAGTGTTGCCTGCGGCTTCGACCTCATTTGAAGATGCCTTGCCTCAGCTGCGCGAAGAGCTGGCCGCTGAACGTGCCCGCCGTGTGATTGACGCACAAGTGGGTGATGTGGATGATCTGTTGGCTGCGGGTGCGACGCTGGAAGAACTGGCAGATGAAACAGAAATGGAACTGGGCCAGGTTGGCTGGCATGCGGGCGTGAGCGATGGTATTTCCGGTTACGAAACCTTCCGCGCCCTTGCCGCGGTTGTGACCAAAGAGGATTTCCCACAGATCGACACGCTGGCAGATGGTGGCATGTTCGCGCTGCGCCTTGATGATGAGACGCCTGCCGCTCCGGCGCCATTTGCCGAAGTCAAAGACGACGTGGCAACCGCATGGCGCAGAGCTGAGGTGGTCGCGCGACTGCAGGAAATGGCTGACGGTTTGGTGCCTCTGCTTGAGGGCGAGGTAGAATTCGCAGCTTTCGGACTTGAGGCGACAGTCCAGCCCAACCTTTTGCGTAGTGGCTTTGTGGCCGACACTCCGGAAGGGTTTGTTCAAAGTGTTTTCGAAATGGAACTGGGTGCGGTCTCTTCTGCGGCGACAGAAAATGGTCTGCTTATTGTACGACTGATTGAAATCGTGAAACCTGATCCCAATGCGCCGGAAGTTTCCAATTTGCTGGCGTCGGTGTTGGATCAGGGGGCTGCTGGATTGTCACAGGATATCTTCGAAGCTTATGCGCAAAACATCCAGTTCGAACAGGGTGTCACGCTGAACCAACCGGCGCTGAACGCAGTTCACGCGCAGTTTCAATAAAGCCGGCCTACCTGCCGGCTGATAACGCAAGGGCCTGATCCGTGGAATTGACCCCGTCACTAGACGAATTTGCCAGCGCCTATGAGGGCGGACGCAATCAGGTTGTGTTTGCCCGACTGGCGGCCGATCTGGATACGCCCGTTTCCTTGATGCTCAAGCTGACTGGAGCCCAAAAAGACGCCTTTATGCTGGAATCGGTCACCGGTGGAGAAGTGCGCGGGCGCTATTCAATTATCGGAATGAAGCCGGACCTGATCTGGCAAACCCACGGTTCTACGGCACGCATCAACCGGGATGCCCGCTTTGATTCAGATGCCTTTGTCGATCAGGACGCCGACCCGCTGACCGCCCTGCGCGCCATCATTGAAGAAAGCCACATCGATCTGCCAGAAGATCTTCCTCAGGCATCAGCCGGGCTGTTTGGGTATCTCGGCTATGACATGATCCGTCTGGTCGAAAATCTTCCGAATGTGAACCCGGACCCATTGGGATTGCCGGACGCCTGTATGCTGCGTCCTTCGGTGGTGGCAGTGCTGGATGGTGTCAAAGGTGAAGTGACTGTTGTGAGCCCAGCGTGGGTCAGTGATGGTCAATCGGCGCGTGCCGCCTATGCACAGGCCGCAGAACGCGTCATGGACGCGGTGCGCGATTTGGAACGCGCGATGCCGCAAGCCGCTCGCGATCTGGGCGATGCGCATGAGATTGCACCACCGGTGTCGAACTTCACCAAAGATGGCTATATGGCCGCCGTCGAAAAGGCCAAAGACTATATTCGCGCGGGCGACATATTTCAGGTCGTGCCCGCACAACGCTGGACACAAGACTTTCGCCAGCCACCATTTGCGCTTTATCGTTCGCTACGACGTACCAACCCTTCGCCATTCATGTTCTATTTCAACTTTGGCGGCTTTCAGGTGGTTGGTGCCAGCCCGGAAATTCTGGTGCGTGTTTTTGGCGATGAAGTCACCATCCGTCCCATTGCGGGCACTCGCCCACGCGGTGCGACACCGGAAGAAGACAACGCGTTGGAAGCAGATCTGCTGGCCGACAAGAAAGAGTTGGCAGAACATCTGATGCTTCTGGATCTGGGACGCAACGATACCGGCCGTGTTTCAAAGATTGGCACTGTGCGGCCCACTGAAAAATTCATCATCGAGCGTTACAGTCACGTGATGCATATCGTGTCCAATGTTGTGGGTGAATTGCACGACGACAAAGACGCGCTGGATGCGTTTTTTGCGGGCATGCCCGCAGGCACCGTATCCGGGGCACCCAAGGTCCGCGCAATGGAAATCATTGACGAGCTGGAACCGGAAAAACGCGGGCTTTATGGCGGTGGTGTTGGGTATTTTAGCTCGGGCGGTGATATGGATATCTGTATCGCCCTGCGCACGGCCATTGTGAAAGACGAAAAGCTTTATATTCAGGCAGGAGGCGGTGTTGTCTATGACAGCGACCCCGAGGCCGAGTACATGGAAACCGTGCATAAATCCAACGCGATCCGTCGCGCAGCGGCCGATGCGGCGCGCTTTACAGGCAGCGGAAACTCTTAAATGCGCCTGCTCTCGTCGCGCCATATGTGAGCTGCTCAGGATGGATACCTCACATCACCCAGCGAAACCGCGTATTGAGCGCGTTGAGATTGATGGTCAGGCCGGTTGGCTGAAACGTCCGGAAACCCTGAGTCGACGGATGCGTCTACAAAAAGGCGACTCGACTGCGGCGTTTCAAAAGGAAAAGGAAGCTTACAGAAGGTTTAGTACGCTTGGCCTGCCGGTTCCCAGTCTGCTCGCCGAAGGCGAGGATTTTTTCGTCACGGCAGAGTCTGGTACCATTCTTGTCAGCATACTGCGAGACTTTGGCGCAGAGAGCACGCAATTTCAGACAGCCGTAGGATGCGCCGCCGAAGCGCTCGCTCAGTTTCATGTGATGGGGTTTTCGCACGGTCGCCCTGCCCTAAAGGATATCTGCTGGGATCAGACAAAAATCACATTCATCGACCTCGAGCGTGTTGATCCCAGCCGAGACAACAAAAAGGGTTACGCTCTGGATGTTTTGGTGTTTTTTTTCAGCCTGATCGCAGAAACCGGTGGTACTGGCCCCGTCGTTCAGGCGGCGAAACAACGATATCAGAACAAAGACACTCTCGGGATATGGCAGGAAGCCCAGCGGCAGACTGGAAAGTTGCGCGTACTGGCATTTGTCCTCGCGCCTTTGATCTGGCTGCTACGTGGCAAGCGGGAATTTGGGGCGATTGGCCCGTTTTTGAAATTCTTTTCGAAACAGCAGACACCCAGCTAAACCACTTGTTCTATCTGGTCAGCGTCAGACTTTTTGCAAAAACTCATCGATCGCAGTGTTCACTAGCACGGGTTGCTCGATCGTAGCACTGTGGCCGGCACGTGGCACATAAATCAGGCGGGACCCATTTATCGCCCTGTGGATCCGCTCGGCTTTGGCTGGCACCGTGGCCACGTCTTCTTCGCCGACGATTACCAAAGTAGGCAGTACGATCTCGTCCAGCTCATCATAAATAGGAAGACGATTGACCACCCCCATGACGGCACGGGTGATGCCGATCCTGTTGTTGCCCACGATCGCCTTTTTCCACTTCGCTTTTTCCGCATCGCGTGTGGCGTCATTCAAAAACGACTGACTGAACATGATCGGCATCACCTGATTGATCACTGCCCAAAGCCCGATCCAGCGGGCGACAAAATTCAGTTTCTTGTATTTGCCATGGTTTTCCTCGGGTTCCGGATCCGCCGAGGTTTCCAAAAGGATTAGCGATTTCAACAGATCAGGGCGACGTGCCGCAAGGCGCATGCCAACGAAACCACCCATAGACAGGCCCACAAAATGACAAGGACCAACACCCAGTTTCTCGATCAAGGCGCTGGCATCATCTGTCAGGGTGTCTATGTCATAACCGCTGTCTGTGACTTCACTTTGGCCCTGTCCACGGTGATCAAAGGTGATGCAGCGATAGGTTTTGCTGAAATGTTCCACCTGCGCTTCGAACATTGCCCCGCTGAACAATAGTCCATGGGAAAACACGATGGTCTCTGTCCCTTCACCGGTATCGGTGTAGTGCATCCGGGTTCCGTTCACGTCGATACGTGGCATCATATACTCCGTTATGGGCAGCTCTGCATCAGGGTTGCTTAGCCGCGATCACTGTCGAAACAGGCGCCAAGGCAACTGATCCCGCGCGATCCTGCAATCCCCAAACCAACAACGCCGAAAGGGTCTCTTCGCGCAAGCGACCCACCATGACAACGCCACCCTCTTGGTCGGCCTTGAATGCCGCCTGATCTAGGAACCGACGAATAACGTTGGCGTTCTGACCTTTTTGGTCAAAGTCGCGGAAGGCGCTCGCAGCAGGAACACCTTCTCGGCTGGCAAGCTTTTGGGCCGTGTTCAAACCTTTTGGAAAAAGCAACAAACCATGGCCGCTGTCTTTTAGCACTGCCGTAACCTGATCCGACAAAGCTTTGCTGCCTTGCAGCCCATCGCCTGTGCCTTCCATGATGGCCACAGCCTCAGGCATGACCGACAGATGGGCGTCTAAAGCGACCTCAACATCAGCCGGAGACGCGGCCCCTGGCAGGTCGACCATCGCCATAACTTCGAACCCCATTCCCTGATACATTTTCACCCGTTCAGCGACGTCTGGCACCAATGTGCCAATCGCAATACTGAGAGGGTACGGAAAGTTTTGCAAAGCTTCGGGGTCAATTTCCGGTGCGCCGTCGTCCATAAGAACAATGGCCATCAGCGGTTTGCCTTCGGCAGCATCATAGGGCACCGCATTTCGCACAAACGGCGCTTCGTTTTGCACCGGTGCTTGAGCCGAATCTGTCTCGGCAGTCTCTGCTTGCGTTCCTACGGTAGGCAGGCGCGACGAGCTGTGCTGGTCGACTTTTTGTGTCAGATCTTTGGTTGGTTTTAACAGGCTTTCTGTTTTTTTCTGTTCTTCCTGCGATTCCGCCTGCGGTGAGACATCTGCACTTTCGGGAGTTTTCACAGGATCCGTGCTCGCGGAGTCTGGTTCGCCAAAAGCCCCTTCTTCTGTCACAGCCGGCGGCATCGGTTGCTCCGGGTTGTTGGTGATCGATCCTTGCGGCACCTCTTGCGACACCTCAGGGCTCATTTCGGGGGCCTCCGGCGCGTCTGGTGTGGGAGTGGAGGTTCCAACGGGCGCGTCTGTCTGAGATGACACGCCTTCAGGGGCTTCTTCTGCGCTCGGCGCGTTCATTGATGTTTCAGAAGCCTCCGGGTTGGGTTGTGGCGCGGATTGCGTGTCCGCCAATGGGGCCGCATCCTCGGTTCCTGGCGCCGACACAGCCGGGCTGTCACTCTCATCCACCGCTTCATCAGTCTGGGATACCTCACCGATATCTCCGCTACCTTCTTCGCCAGACCCGGCCGAGGTTTCAGCTGTACTCAGCTGAGGAGCGACTGTGGCCGGCAATGGCGCCAGAAGTGACACAAACCCCATGACGGCGACAATCAGCACCCCACCCCAGAAAATTCCGGAAAGAAACCCTCGCAACATCTGCTTTGCCCCTTTGTTAACCTCATGCAGCAATCATGTGCTGCGAAATGTAATTCATAGGGCGTTCCTGCACTCGCCCCCTTGACCACACGGGCCAAGCCTGAACATGTATACCGCGACCATGGGCAGGGTCTCTACCCTGTTTCTCACCTTTGGACAAAGAAGTGCAAAATGCTGCTCCTGATCGACAATTATGACAGCTTTACCTACAATCTCGTGCATTATCTGGGCGAGCTGGGCGCAGATGTGAGCGTTTATCGCAACGATGCGCTCACGGTGCAGGACGCGATGGGCCTAAATCCACAAGGGATTCTCTTGTCTCCAGGTCCTTGTGATCCCGATCAGGCGGGCATTTGTCTGGCCTTGGTCGAAGCGGCAGCCGAAACCAAAACACCGCTGATGGGTGTGTGCCTTGGGCATCAGACCATTGGTCAGGCCTTTGGCGGCAAAGTTGTGCGCTGTCACGAGATCGTACACGGCAAAATGGGTACGATGCATCACAACAACAAAGGCGTCTTTTCCGGCCTGCCTACACCGTTTGAGGCCACGCGCTACCATTCGCTGGTGGTGGAATCCGTAAGCCTGCCTGAATGCCTTGAAACCACCGCGTGGTTGGATGATGGCACAATCATGGGGCTGCAACACAAGGAACTGCCCATTCAAGGCGTTCAGTTCCACCCTGAATCCATTGCTTCGGAACACGGCCATTCTTTGTTGCAAAACTTCGTGAACATGATGCCAAATGCGCAAAGGGAACCCGCATGAGCGACGACATCAAACCACTGATCCATGCCGCAGCCGAGGGCCCATTGAGCCGCGCGCAGGCCGAAAACGCGTTCCAGATTCTATTTGATGGCGAAGCCACGCCCAGCCAGATCGGCGGGCTGCTTATGGCGCTGCGGACGCGCGGCGAAACTGTGGATGAATATGCCGCCGCCGCCGCTGTGATGCGGTCAAAATGTAATGCCGTTAAGGCCCCCGAGGGCGCGATGGACATCGTTGGCACTGGTGGTGACGGCAAAGGTACGCTCAATATTTCAACCGCAACTGCCTTTGTTGTGGCCGGCGCCGGAGTACCTGTGGCCAAACACGGCAACCGGAACCTTTCGTCAAAATCGGGTGCCGCTGACGCATTGGGGCAGATGGGAATCAACGTGATGGTTGGTCCGGATGTTGTCGAACAGGCTCTGGAAACCTGCGGTATCGCCTTCATGATGGCGCCAATGCACCACCCGGCAATCGCTCATGTGATGCCCACTCGCCAAGAGCTGGGCACGCGCACGATTTTCAACATCCTTGGACCTTTGACCAACCCGGCTGGCGCCAAACGCCAACTGACAGGTGCGTTCTCCCGCGATTTGATCCGCCCTATGGCTGAAACTCTCGGGCAACTGGGCAGCGAACGCGCTTGGTTGGTTCATGGGTCGGACGGCACCGACGAGTTGACCATCACTGGTATAAGCTGGGTATCTGCGCTTGAAGCTGATGGCTCCGTAAAAGACGTAGAGTTGCACCCGGAAGACGCAGGCCTGCCAGAACACCCCTTTGAGGCGATCATCGGTGGTACGCCCGCGGAAAACGCTGTGGCATTTCGAGACCTTCTGGCTGGCAAACCGAGCGCATATCGAGATGCTGTGTTGCTGAACTCAGCCGCCGCACTGGTTGTAGCAGATGCGGCAGCGGATTTGCGTGAAGGCGTTGAAAAGGCGCGTGAAAGCATCGACAGCGGTGCGGCAAAGGCCAAGATCGAAGCTTTGGCCAAAATCACATCCGAAGCCGGTTAATCGAAATAGGAGACCACAGGCTTGGACACTCTTACGCCTCCAACCAAGTGGTCGCATCTTTCGTTTTTCGCCGACCACTTACCAGCGATCAATTCGGCTCTAGAGGCTGATGGCCGCAACATTTTGCCCCCCCACGGTCAGGTGTTTGCAGCGTTAGATAGCTGTGGGCCGGAGGGCATCCGCGTGGTTATCCTGGGTCAGGATCCCTACCCGACTCCCGGCCACGCCCATGGGCTATCCTTTTCGGTCGCCCCCGAAGTGCGCCCGCTGCCGCGCTCGCTGAACAATATCTACAAGGAGATGGTCAGTGATCTTGGCGCAGCCCCGCTGACTGGCGATCTGCGATTTTGGGCGGAACAGGGAGTTTTGTTGTTGAACACAGTTTTGACCGTGCCTGCTGGCGAAGCCAACGGCCACGCCAAATTGGGCTGGCAGTCTTTGGCGGAACAGGTTCTTCACGAGGTTTCAAAAAGGCCCACGGCGTTTGTTCTCTGGGGCAAACAGGCACAGGCCCTTGCACGTCACATTTCAGAGCCTAAAACTGGCGGCGCACATTTGCTGATCGAATCTGCGCATCCGTCGCCCCTGTCGGCGCGGCGCGGTTTTTTTGGCTCCCGCCCGTTTTCACGGATCAACACCTGGCTGGCCGATCAGGGCCAACCACAAATCGACTGGACTGACACATGACCCCAACGGTTCTGGACAAGATCAAGGCCTATAAGCTCGACGAGGTGGCCGCAGACAAAGCCGTCAAACCGCTTGCTGACATTGAGGCCGAGGCCCGCGCCGCCGACGCGCCGCGTGGCTTTGCCGAGGCTCTTCAGATGAAAAGCCGTGAAGGGTATGGATTGATCGCAGAGGTCAAAAAAGCCTCACCTTCCAAGGGCTTGATCCGCCCGGACTTTAATCCTCCCGCTTTGGCGCAAGCCTATGAGGCCGGAGGAGCAACTTGCCTATCTGTGTTGACGGATACGCCCAGCTTTCATGGCGCCAAAGAGTTCTTGGTAGCCGCCCGCGAAGCCACCACTCTGCCAGTTCTGCGCAAGGATTTCATGTATGACACTTATCAGGTAGCCGAAGCCCGTGCCTTGGGCGCCGACTGCATCTTGATTATCATGGCCTCGGTCAGCGATGCCCAGGCTCAGGAGTTGGAAGACGCCGCCTTTGGCTGGGACATGGATGTGTTGATCGAAGTACACGACGCCGAAGAGTTGGAACGCGCTACGTTGCTGAAATCTCCTTTGATGGGCATCAACAACCGCAATCTCAAAACCTTTGAAACCTCGCTTGACACGACCCGCACCCTATCCAAACAAGTGCCGGTCGACCGCATGCTGGTGTCAGAGAGCGGGTTGAACACCCCCGAAGATCTGGCTGATATGGCGCGTTATGGCGCACGTTGTTTTCTGATAGGCGAAAGCCTGATGCGCCAGGAAGATGTTGAAACAGCAACCCGAGCTTTGCTGGCTAACCCTTTGAGATCAGGGGGCTTCTGATGACTGGGACTCCAACGGGCCTAACCCATTTCGACGGCAAGGGCGACGCCCATATGGTCGATGTGTCCGAAAAAGAATTTACGTCACGTGTGGCTGTGGCCGAAGGCTGGGTGCAGATGGCCCAGACCACCTATGACATCATCTCCGAGGGACGCGCCAAAAAGGGCGATGTGCTGGGAGTTGCGCGCTTGGCGGGTATCATGGGCGCCAAGCAATGTTCGACACTGATACCACTGTGTCACCCGCTGCCTATAACCAAAGTGGCCGTTGAATTGACCACGGACCCGGACCTTCCCGGTGTGCGCATTGAGGCCACGGTCAAGACAACCGGACAGACCGGTGTTGAAATGGAAGCGTTGACGGCGGTGAATGTTGCGGCGCTGACGGTCTATGACATGTCTAAGGCCGTGGATAAGGGTATGGTGATTGGTGGCATCCGGGTTGTGCTGAAAGATGGTGGAAAATCAGGAAGGTATGAAGCTAAATGATTTCTGTTTCCGAAGCTCTTGAGCATCTGTTTTCTTTGGCGTCCCCACTGAACACTGAAATTGTTCCCTTGGCGCAAGCCAACGGCCGCGTATTGGCGAAATCCGTCACAGCCCGGCGTGATCAGCCCCCTTTTGCCGGATCAGCCATGGATGGATACGCCATGGTCGCCGAAGAGGTTGTGCCGGGTGCTCATTTCCAAGTGATTGGAGAAGCAGCAGCTGGTCATGGTTTTGATGGCCAACTGGCCGCGGGTCAATGCATCCGGATCTTTACCGGTGCGCCGGTTCCCTCAACGGCTACACGTGTGGTCATCCAAGAGGATGTCACCCGCGACGGCGACTGCATCACTTTGGGAGACTCAATCGACAAAGGCTTTCATATCCGCCCTGCAGGGGCAGATTTTACCGATGGTCAGATTTTTTCCGCCCCTCGTCTTTTGCGCCCTTCCGATATTGCGCTTTTGGCTGCCATGAACATCGACGAAGTCCCTGTAACGCGCCGCCCAGTTGTGGCCATCATGTCCACAGGGGACGAACTGGTTATGCCCGGTGAATCGCCCGGCCCGGATCAAATTATTGCCTCTAATTCCTTTGGTCTGCAGGCCATGTTACGCGACCTAGGTGCCGAAGCCCGTCTGTTGCCCATTGCCCGCGACACACGCGACTCGCTGGAAACAGCCTTTTCGCTGACCGATGACGCTGATCTAGTGTTGACCATCGGCGGGGCCTCGGTTGGAGATCATGACCTGGTGGGGGATGTCGCCGCCGATCTTGGAATGGAACGCAGTTTTTACAAAATCGCAATGCGCCCCGGCAAACCTTTGATGGCAGGGCGACTGGCATCCGGGGCCATGATGATGGGGCTTCCTGGCAACTCGGTGTCTGCGATGGTGTGCGGGCATGTGTTTGTGACTCCTGTTATCCGCGCCATGCTGGGTCTTGGGGATGCACCAGCACAAGAACATACTGCCACGCTTGCAGCACCTGCAGGTGCAAACGGTCCACGCCAACACTATATGCGCGCACGCGTTGAAAACGGCGAGATCACGATTTTTTGCGATCAGGACAGTTCACTATTGACGGTTTTGTCGGACTCCAACGCGCTTGCGGTTCGCCCCCCAAGCGACGGTGCCCGCGACGTCGGAGACACCTTGTCCTACTTGCCGATTTGATCGAGGAAATATTTACCTCCACTCGCATGTTCCCGTCTTGTTCCCAAATTTGTTGACACAAAACAGGAACATGGATAGAACAAAGGGAAATCCAAGTCGGAGTCCCGCTTATGCTGACCAAAAAACAACTGGACCTTCTTGAGTTCATTCACACACGTCTTCAACGCGACGGGGTCCCACCCAGTTTTGATGAAATGAAAGATGCGCTGGATTTGCGCTCAAAATCCGGCATTCACCGTTTGATAACTGCCCTGGAGGAACGCGGGTTTATCAGGCGTCTTGCCCATCGGGCCCGTGCGATTGAGATTGTGAAGTTGCCTGAATCTCTGGGTGGCGCACCCAGTGCACCAACAGGTGCCTCGTCCGGAACAGGTTTTAAACCACGGGTTATCAACGGACCGCACCCGTCGCCGTCGCAACCGGCCAATGTGACTGCAGATGAAGTTATGCTGCATACACGCGAATTGCCTGTGATGGGCAAGATTGCCGCCGGTGTTCCAATAGAAGCGATCAGCCATGTGGATCACCACGTGGCCGTGCCCGGCGCAATGTTGCGCAATGCTGGCAGCCACTATGCTCTTGAAGTCAAAGGAGATTCTATGATTGATGCTGGAATCAACAATGGCGACGTTGTGATCATCCGAGAAACCCAGACCGCCGACAACGGAGAAATTGTTGTTGCCCTTGTCGAAGATCAGGAAGCGACCCTGAAACGGTTCCATCATAATGGCACTTCTATCGCGCTTGAGGCCGCCAACCCGGCTTATGAAACTCGGGTTTACCCCGAAGATCAGGTCAAGGTGCAGGGCTGTCTTGTGGGGCTGATCCGAACCTACTGATCCCAGAAATGCGAATTCCACAAACGCAGCCCGCTGATCTGGCGGGCTGTTGTCATTTCAAGCCTGCCATTTTTTTGTGAGAAAGCCACGGAACCAGAGTGGCGCAGGTTTTGCGGTGTCAAAGCCATACAAGGCATATCAGCCTCGGGCACATGGGTGAATACAACGATTTCGTTTGCAACACAGGTATCAAACGCCAGCGATGCCTTTTTTCCTTGGACGTGAAGCAGGCGTTTTTCGCCAACTTTGACCTCGAACAGATGCCCGGCTTCCACACCTGATCGCTCTGCGGCTTTTGTCTGATCAACGGGGTCACCGTCATTTTCAAGCCAGTTCAACGCTACAAACCCCTGCCCTCGGGGTTTGCTCAGGACGCGGCCGTTTTCGGTCATTACCCCTACCAATCCACCAGTGTCCGACACCAAAATTTTGGGCCGTTCCGATTGCACCCAAAGCGTGGCAGCGAACCCGACTGCAACCAGCCCCACTGCCCGTGCCTTTCCCTGCCACAAGATGAGCACCAGCATGCCCAGCGAAAACACCGGAATCACCATCGCTGGCGGTCCTGGAACAAACCCGCGCGCGTTTGGACGCTCCGCAAAAAAATGCGCCACGCTCAATATCCACTCAAGCCCGGCTCCCATCGCCCAAAGCCCGATCCCCTCCAAGCCCACAGGTGCAAGGCAAACGGCCAGCACAGCCGCAGGCACCACAATAATCCCCATGACAGGCACAGCCAACAGATTGGCAGGCAATCCATAGTGGGCCACCACGTTGAAATGTGCGGCAGCAATGGGCGCCGTCGCGAGCCCTGCAACCAGAGACGAAATAACCACTGACGCGACCGGCCTTGCCCACCTCGGCAATCCAAACCCGTCATGGTCCCGCATGAGCCCAAACACCGCAACCAGGGCCGTTGTAGCCGCAAAGGACATCTGAAAACCGGGACCCAAGATGGCCTCGGGGCGCATCACCATCACAATTATGGCTGCAAGTGCGACGGCCCGTAAACTAAGAGCGCGACGGTCCAGCATCACCGCGATCAGAGCGACTGCCGCCATGATGAAAGCACGTTGCGTGGCCACATTTCCCCCAGATAAGGCCAAATAACCCGCTGAGGCCGCGAGCGCGACTGCTGCGGCTGCCTTTTTTGAGGGCACACGTAAAACCAATGGCGGCACCAGCGCCAGACCAAAGCGAACCACGGCAAATACAAACCCTGCCAACAGGCCAAGATGCAAACCTGAGATTGCCAAAAGATGCGCGAGATTGGACGCTCTCAAAGCTTCAACAGTGCTCTTGTGAATGCCACTCCGGTCTCCGGTCGATACGGCAGCGGCAAACCCACCGACTTCCCCCCCAAGATGAGACTGAATATGTCTGGACATCGCCATGCGCAGGCCAAACAAGCTTAGCGTTTCAGGTGGCGGTTCGATGGCCAGAACAGGCGTGCGGCTGTAGCCGACCCCACCGATTTCACGAAACCAGGCATGACGCTGGAAATCAAACCCGCCTGGCTCGACAGCACCGGACGGAGGCGACAAATGCGCTGTCAGAACAACCCGTAAACCGGGAACAGGATCGACAAACTCCTGATCTCCATGCAAAGATACACGAACGTAGCGTGGTGTTTTGGCTTGGGATGTTCTTTCGAGAAGGACATCTTTGAGAGTCAGGCGCAGTTTGTCTGACCCCGACCGATCCATTCCAACAATCGTGCCCTCGACAGCGCCATAGTAACGGTACCCAAGCACCGGAGCCGCAACCTGATGCGCGCGGAAAGCCCCAAGAAGAATGCCCAAAAGCACCACAGAAATTGCTAGTATGACTGGCGTGAACTCTTCAATCGCCCGTGACGCGAAGACCAACAACAGCGCCGTGCTCGCGCCACATACCACCAACTGTCCACCTGTGGGTTCAAACCGCAGCAAAAAATAGAGACCAATACCCGTTGCAAGACACACAGGAACCCAAGGGAACAGGTGCCCTCTTTGGCGCTGAACAGCACCTGCGATCCAGGCAAATCTGCGCAAGCCTTGTCCTCTCTCGGGCAGATCGCTAAAACGCAGGCAACACTGCTATCATGTGCCGCGTTTCGAATATTGCCGCCTTTTGGTATATGCCGAAACACTCTAGATAGGCGCCAACGCTATTCCATTCTTGGTTACGAAAAGGTTAAGCCAACCATGTCAGGTCAGGTCGTTACTCGCTTTGCTCCATCACCGACGGGGTTTCTTCATATCGGCGGCGCACGCACTGCGCTGTTTAACTGGTTGTTTGCCCGCGGACGTGGCGGCAAATTCCTGTTGCGCATCGAAGATACTGACCGTGAACGTTCGTCTCCGGAAGCCACGGATGCCATCCTGCAAGGGTTGGCATGGTTAGGTCTGGACCACGACGGCGACGTTACCAGCCAGTTTGAAGGGGCTGAACGCCACGCACAGGTTGCCAAACAGCTGCTGTCAGAAGGCAAAGCCTACAAATGTTTCGCGTCTCAAGATGAGATTGCCGCCTTTCGCGAACAGGCCCGTTCTGAAGGTAAATCAACGCTTTATCGCTCGCCTTGGCGTGATGTGGCAGTCGAAAGCCACCCGGACGAGCCCTATGTGATCCGCATCAAGGCCCCGCAAGACGGTACAACCGTGATCCGCGATCAGGTGCAAGGCGATGTCACAATCCGTAACGATCAGCTGGACGACATGATTCTGTTACGTTCGGATGGTACACCTGTCTACATGCTCGCTGTGGTGGTGGATGATCATGACATGGGCGTGACCCATGTGATCCGTGGGGATGATCATTTGAACAATGCCGCGCGCCAGATGATGATCTATCAGGCGATGGGCTGGGACGTGCCGGTCTGGGCCCATATTCCGCTGATCCATGGCGCCGACGGAAAGAAGCTGTCGAAACGCCATGGCGCGCTTGGGGCCGAAGAGTACCAAAAAATGGGCTACCCGGCCGCTGGCATGCGCAATTACCTTGCGCGCCTAGGCTGGAGTCATGGCGACGATGAGTTCTTTTCGGATGCACAAGCGCTGGAATGGTTTGACTTAGACGGAATTGGCAAAAGTCCGGCCCGGTTCGACACCAAAAAGCTCGAAAATCTCAGCGGCCAGCATATCGCTGTTAGCGATGACGCTGCACTGCTGCAAGAATTGCAGGATTTTCTCTCTGCAACCGGAGAAGACTGTCTGGGATCGAAAAAGTCTGCCCTGATGAGCACTGCGATGTATTGCCTCAAAGAACGGGCCAAAACCTTCCCGGAACTTCTTGAAAAGGCAACATTTGTTATAGCTGACCGGCCGTTGATTCCCGATCAAAAAGCGGCCAAAAACCTTGATGCGGTATCCCGTTGTATACTGAAGGAATTGACGCCGCAGCTGCAAAATGCTAGCTGGTCCCGAGACGGATTGGAGGCTGTTACAGGCACTTTTGCTGAGGCAAAAGAAATTAAGTTTGGTAAGATGGCTGGACCCCTTCGGGCAGCACTTGCAGGACGAGCAGTAACACCCAGCGTATTCGATATGATGCTTGTTCTGGGGCGTGAGGAAACTCTCGCCAGACTGAATGAAGCAGCAGACAAGGAGCCAGAAGTTCAGGACGGGTAACACCCTGATCTGCTAATTGGCTCTCACAACAGAGCCCCGGCGGTCCGCGCATGGGGCATCAGAGGAAAGGAACAGTATGTCTGACACACAAAAATCCGCGACATTGGCCATTGACGGCCAGTCATTTGAACTGCCCATCTATTCACCAACCGCGGGGCCAGATGTACTGGATATTCGCAAACTTTACGCTCAGGCGGGTGTATTCACTTACGATCCCGGCTTTACGTCAACAGCATCGTGCGATTCGACCATTACATTTATTGATGGCGACAAAGGTGTTCTTTTGCACCGTGGCTATCCGATCGACCAACTGGCTGGTAAATCGCACTACCTCGAGGTTTGCTTTCTACTTCTTTATGGTTATTTGCCGACTGCAGCCGAGCTTGAAGACTTTGAAAACACGATCACGCGCCATACCATGGTGCATGAGCAAATGAACAACTTCTTCCGTGGCTTCCGCCGTGATGCGCATCCAATGGCGATCATTGTGGGTGTGGTTGGCGCAATGTCCGCCTTCTATCACGACTCAACAGATATCAACGATCCTTTGCAGCGCGAAATCGCGTCACATCGCCTGATTGCCAAGATGCCGACAATCGCGGCAATGGCTTACAAATATACTGTGGGTCAGCCGTTTGTGTACCCGCGCAATGATCTGGATTATGCGTCGAACTTTCTGCGCATGTGTTTTGCAGTGCCTTGCGAAGAATACGAAGTGAACCCAATCCTCAGCCGCGCAATGGACCGTATCTTTACGCTGCACGCCGATCACGAGCAAAATGCTTCAACCTCGACTGTGCGCTTGGCCTCATCTTCTGGTGCCAACCCATTTGCCTGCATCGCCGCAGGTATTGCCTGTCTCTGGGGTCCGGCCCACGGTGGCGCAAACCAGGCCTGCCTTGAGATGTTGAAAGAAATCGGCTCGGTGGATCGTATCCCTGAATACATCGCACGCGCCAAAGACAAAAACGACCCGTTCCGCCTGATGGGCTTTGGACACCGTGTGTATAAGAACACCGACCCTCGTGCGACGGTGCTGAAACAATCAGCTGACGAAGTGCTGGAGTTGTTGGGCGTTGAAAACAATCCTCTGTTGGCGGTTGCCAAAGAGCTGGAGCAGGTTGCGCTTAACGATCCCTATTTCGTTGAAAAGAAACTGTTCCCGAATGTGGATTTCTATTCCGGCATCATTTTGGAAGCGATGGGTTTCCCGACATCGATGTTCACTCCGATCTTTGCGCTCTCACGCACGGTCGGTTGGATTTCTCAATGGAAAGAGCAATTCTCGGATCCGGCGCATAAAATTGGCCGTCCTCGTCAGCTTTACCTTGGTGAAACTCTTCGCAACTACGCGGATATTGAAGACCGGTAATTTCGGTCGGCACACAAAAGACACATTACAACGCGCCCTGATTCGATCAGGGCGTGTTTTTTCGTGCCAATTCGTCACCAGTCCGACGGAAGAAGGGCAATTGTTAACGGGTCATGAACAATATGCTGAAATTATTGACTTTTTGACCAATTCCCAGCAGCTTTGTGGCAATATTTAGGCAAAAGGGGTTTTGTCATGATTGCTGCTCTTAGTATTTTGGGTGTCGTATTCTGGGTATGGGTCATTGATGAGGTAATCAATGACGACGACGACGACGACAAAAGTTCATCGGCGGAAGAAGAAGTTGTAACCGAAGAGGTTGCCTTGGGTGAAGGCGCAATAGATCTGCTTCAAGGTCTTGAAGGCGATGACAGCCTGTCTGGTGGCGAGGGCGTTGACATCCTGATCGGTGAAGAAGGCAACGATAGCTTGCGTGGCGGTGACGACGACGATCTTTTGCTCGGCAATGAAGATAACGACCTTCTGATCGGTGGTGACGGTGATGACGCGCTATTTGGTGGCGACGGTCAGGATACCATTGAAGGCCGCAGTGGCGACGACATTATCGACGGAACATCGCAGTTGAACGAGGACGTTTTGATTGCCTCGGCTCAGACGGCCGAATCTGTGGGTGATATCGTGTTTGAATTCAACGACGCGGAAGACACGGACCAAGGTGACGACATCGACGCTGGTGCTGGTGATGATCTTATCACCATGGGCAGCGAAGACTCGGTCACTGGAGGGGATGGCGCAGATCTCTTTGCCGGCGGTTGGTGGATTCGAGATGGCGAACCAGCCATTGTTGAAGATTATGACGAAGCAGAAGACCTTCTGACCTACACATACCAAGGTTCAACCGAGCCCGCGATCACTACTGATGTGAACGCGACTACGGGTGACGCGACTGTCTACGCTGATGGCAATGAGGTGATCGTGGTTATCAATGCCGGTCCAAGTCTCAATGCCAACAACATCGTGTTGCTTCAGGCATAAACGTGCCGGTTCAGCGCCCCTCGAATGTCGCGGGGCGCTTGTCCAGAAACGCGACTACACCTTCTTGAAAGTCGCGGGTTTTACCGCATTTCCCCTGCAGCTTGGCTTCCAGAGTCAACTGGGTGTCCAGTTCATTTGCGGTTGAGGCTTGCAGTGCTTGCTTGATCCGGCGGTAGGCTTGGGTGGGTCCTTCCGCCAGATGGCGCGCACGGGCTTTCCAGGTGTCCTCAAAGGCGTCATCTGCCGCCGCTTCCCAAATCATGCCCCAGCGCTCAGCCGTACGGGCGTCGATCTTTTCGGCAAACAATGAGGCCCCCATCGCACGAGCTGTTCCCACAAGGCGCGGCAACACATAAGTGCCGCCCGCATCCGGGATCAGGCCAATTTTAGAAAACGCCTGCATGAAAAAGGCGCTCTCGGCGGCTATCACCACATCCGCGGCCAGTGCAAGGTTGGCCCCTGCCCCCGCAGCCGCACCGTTGACGGCGGCAATCACCGGTACACGGCAATCCGTTATGGCGCGGATCATCGGCGTGTACTCATCACGCAGCCCACGTTCCAGGTCCATCGTGGCCGCACTACCATTGTCACCCAGATCCTGACCCGAGCAAAATGCCCGGCCAGCACCGGTCAGAACGACCACCCGGGCAGACTTCCCAGCCTCAAGCACCGAATGGGTAATCTCAGCGCGCATCTGCGCGGTCAGAGCATTCATCACGTCGGGCCTGTTCAGCGTGATAACTGCCATGCCGTCAGTAACGTCGTAAGTGATTGTCTGATAATCCATGGGGCTCTCCGCGATCCTGTATTCGACGCAAGTTAAGCACTGTTAACGCCTCAGAAAAACGCAACGGCGCGTCATTCGTCGAGAATCTTACTCAGGCGCGTCTTTTCTTCGTCGCTGAGGCCTTGTTCAACTGCCACCGGGGCGACGGATCGGCGCCTCAGATAGACCAGCGCCATGGCCAGAGCGATTAGCAACATGACCGGCCCAGCCAGCCACAGCAAAAGGTTCGATCCCGTACGTTGAGGTCGCAGCAACACATACTCGCCATAACGGTCCACGATATAGGCGATCGCCTCGGAATTGCTGTCTCCAGCTACCAGTCGTTCACGCACCAATATGCGCAGCTCCCGGGCCAAATCCGCGTTAGATTCGTCGATGCTTTCGTTCCGACAAACCAGACACCGCAGGTCTTTAGAGACCTCACGCGCACGTTCTTCCAAAACAGGGTCGTCCAGGACTTCGTCTGGTTGCACCGCCCAAACCGGCGCAGCAACCAGCAACAAGATCATCAACAGGCGTTTAATCATTCTGCAGGTACTCCGGATACCGGTGCCTTGCGGGCCCCGGCAGCGACGCGATACCGCCGATCACTCAGCGAGAATACCCCACCAATGGCCATCAGCAACGTGCCAAACCAGATCCAGTTTGTGAACGGTTTAATGTATACACGCATGGTGAAACCACCGTCTGCCTGAGGATCGCCAATCACCACATAGACGTCACGCATGATACGATAATCAATCGCGGCCTCAGTTGTTGGCATGGACGCCACCGGGTAAACGCGTTTCTCGGGATGCAGCGACGTAACCACGTTGCCATCTTTGCGCAAGGTCACATCCGCCATGGTGGTCAGATAGTTCGGCCCTTGGGTTTCACGAACATCGTCCAGGGTCAACTCATAGGCCCCAACGGTAAAGGGCTGGCCTTTATAGGCAACACGGATGTCTTCCTGCTCCCAGGCTGTCAATCCAGCAATCCCAAACATGGTGATCCCAAATCCGGCATGCGCCAGCGTTTTGCCCCAGTCGGCACGCGGCAACCGGCCCAGACGTCCAAGACGTTTACCCCAGCTTCCGCGCCCTGTGCGGCTCATCAAATCGACAATCGCGCCAAACACCAGCCATGCGCCAAGGAACAGGCCAACGGGACCCAAAAGGCTCCGCTCGGTTTGCATCGCCCAAACCAGCCCGGCCAAAGCCAGGGCCAGGATAAAAGCAGGCACCAAAGGTTTGATCGTGCGCACCAGTTTGGCGCGTTTCCAGGGCAGCATGGCCCCAACTGGCAAGATGACCCCAAGGGCCACCATAAAGGGCGTGAAGGCCATGTTGAAAAACGGCGCGCCCACGCTCAGCTTGCGAGTAAAGAATATCTCAGACACCAGCGGCCAGATGGTACCAATGAAGACAACAAAACAGGCCACGGCCAGCAGAATGTTGTTCAACACCAGAGCGCTTTCGCGGCTGACCATGCCAAAGATACCCTTGGCCTCCATCGCGCTGGCACGCGCTGCAAAAAGCATCAACGCGCCACCCATAAAGATCGCCAGAATGGCCAGAATGAACACCCCGCGTTCGGGATCGTTGGCAAATGCGTGCACAGACGTAATGACGCCCGAACGCACAATGAATGTTCCGATCAGCGAGAAACCGAACGCTAGAATGGCCAATAAGACAGTCCAGCTTTTCAACGCTTCGCGTTTTTCAACCACAATTGCCGAATGCACCAACGCTGCCGCCAAAAGCCACGGCATGAAGGATGCGTTTTCAACCGGGTCCCAGAACCAGAATCCACCCCAGCCGAGCTCGTAATAGGCCCACCATGAGCCCAGAGCGATGCCCAAGGTCAAAAAGACCCAAGCCGCCAGCGTCCATGGTCGCACCCAACGCCCCCAAGCGGCATCAATGCGCCCTTCGATCAATGCCGCAACAGCGAAGGAAAACGCCATCGAAAGACCAACGTAGCCAAGGTACAAAAACGGCGGGTGAAAGGCCAAACCGGGATCCTGCAACAACGGATTCAGACCTTCGCCATTAAATGGCGCGGTGCCCAATCGCGTGAACGGGTTTGATGTCAGAAGAATAAAGCCGAAGAAGGCCACCGCAACAGCCGCCTGAACCGACAGAACCCGCGCGCGCAACGTCGGCGGTAGGTTGCCTCCGAACCAAGCTGCGCAAGCCCCAAACAGCGTCAGGATCAGCACCCACAACAGCATCGATCCCTCGTGGTTGCCCCATACCCCGCTGATTTTATACAACATCGGCTTCATCGTATGGCTATTCATCGTGACCAGACGTACGGAAAAGTCCGATACCACAAAGGCATAGGTCAATGCCGCAAAGGAAAAGGCTGTCAGAAGGAATTGAATACCCGCCGCCGGTTCCGCCACGGCCATCCAGCCGGGCCAGCGTTTATAGGCACCAATAAGAGGAACGACTGCCTGCACCAATGCGGTGAAAGCAGCGAGGATCAGGGCAAAGTGGCCAAGTTCAGTAATCATGGTCGGATATATAGAGCGCCTGCCCCCCGGGGCCAATGACTTTCGTTAGGTCGCGGCGATCACATTGTCGCGTTTAGCCACGTGTTTTGCGCCAGTCCAAAAGAGCCGGGTTGCCTTCACGGGGTCTCAGGCTTTGTAAGCGATGCAGATTTTCAACCACAGTCGGCACCTGCCCCATGGTATGTGCGATGGAGCGTTGGAATTCCTGGCCCTTGACCTGATGACGCGCGCCGAAATAGAAACTGACAATGCCCCCCAAAAGCCACCAAAGCGGCTCGGGCACCAAGGCAATGCCCGCCATGCGTTCGGCAAACCACACCGGGTTCACCATGGCCGAGATTACCAGCCCCAGACAACCCAACGCCATCATCGGACGTGGCAGGCGGTTCACGCCATCCATTGCGCGATCAAACCAGCCACGCTGGGCGGGATAAAACTCGGCGCTGTGCGCTGCCATGGCCGCCAGTTGCACGTTTTTGCCACGCTCAGCACCTGCCTCGGCATTTTCAAGAAACGCACCTGCTGTTTCGACCACCACATTGCGGCCGCCACCAAAAATCAGGTTTAATAGGTTCCCAATTATCCCCATGCTGCCACCCTTTCGGAAAATGCCGCGTTGCTCAGGTGGTAGCGCGGCGAGATAAACTCTTCGGCGCGTTTGATCCAGCCACCTTTGCCCCCGGCCCGGGTGCGCGCGTATTTTCGGCTTGCCGGGCGTTTGTCTGCCAATCGGAAATAGTAATTACGCCGTGCAATCCCATATGCATCCGCCAGATGACTCGGCGCATCTTCAGCAGCACTTTGACAGGCCGCCAGCGTTTGCGGTCCCAAAGCACTGTCCACATCCACTGCATAGCTCATGTCGCACAAAAGCTGTTGCAGGATGCGGATCGCATTACTGCCTGCATTGACATACATATCAAACACTGACGCCTGCAGCATCTCTGGCAATTCAGCCAGGCCCGGGGTTTCGAAGTAGTGTTTAAGGTAGATATCAACCGCCTGATCCCGGCTAAGACGGCGCACATCGCGTGCGTCAATCTTGCCATTGCCATCCAGATCAAGCCCCAAGCGGCGCATCGTGTGAATCGTCACACCGTGGTTTGTCACCCCCCCGGGATCATCCGGATCGTTCACATATCCACCTTCACGATCGATGATCTCTTGCGCAATTGCCCGTACGTCTTTCATGGCTCACCTCATTCACGAATTCACGTTGGAACACTGGGGTGGAATGGTTAACGGACCGCGATGGCACCGTTCTGTGGGCCAAACGGAAAAGGCCCGCAGCCATGCTACGGGTCTTTAACTCAGTCGGTTGGCGCCTTGGGTTTTAGGATTCAGGCTCTTGATACACGCCTTGTTCCTTCAGCGCATCGACCACTTCTTTGGGCATATAGGTCTCATCGTGTTTTGCCAGAATTTCGTCGGCCTCAAACACGCCATTCACGTAGCTTCCGGTGCCAATCATGCCCTGATTTTCCTCGAACAGGTCTGGCAACACACCCTTAAAAGTCACTGGAATAGACGCGCCACCATCGGTCACGTTGAACTTGATCGTGTCACCCTCACCCCGCACCAATGTGCCCTCTTCGACCAGTCCGCCAATGCGGAATGTTTCGTTGGGCGCAGGTGGGGCTTCGGCCACTTCACTGGGTGAGCGGAAAAAGTTGATCCCGTCCTGCATGGCATAGCCAATCAAAGCTGTTGAAACAGCCAGCGCCACAAAGGCCAGCACAATCACTTGTATCCGGCGACGTTTCTTGAGGTTTTTCATCCTCGTTCCCTTTCTCGGCTTTAGGGGAAGACCGGCGCCAACATCAGGCCCTCTGTTTCCTCTTCCCCAAGCATCAGGTTTGCATTCTGCAACGCCTGCCCGCTTGAGCCCTTGGTCAAATTGTCCAGTGCCGCGATCACGATCACGCGGCCCTCGATCCGGTCGGCCACCACGCCCACATGGCAAAAGTTCGACGCCCGGATATGTTTCGTGCTGGGTACCTCGCCAAACGGCAGAACCTTAACGAAAGGCTCATCGTGATAGGCTGTAACCAGCGTGTCATGTACTTCTTGTGCATTTCCATGCACATAGGCCGTGCCTAGAATACCCCGGTTTGCAGGCACCAGATGTGGGGTGAACTGAATGCGCACCTCACGCCCGGCTAACTTACTGAACTCCTGGTCAAATTCGCCCAGATGCCGGTGTTTTCCACCCACCGCATAGGCGTGATAACCTTCGCTCAGCTCAGCATGCAAAAGGTTCTCCTTAAGCGACCGACCCGCGCCCGATACAGCACATTTGAGATCGAGGATGATATGATCAAAGTCAATTACCCCGGCTTTGATCAATGGCGACAACATGTACTGACCCGTGGCCGCATTGCAGCCTGTGCCCGCCACCAGCCGCGCAGATCTGATATCTTCGCGGTAAAATTCGGTTAGGCCATAAACGGCCTCGGCCTGACACTCGAGAGCATCGTGTTCACCACCGTACCATTTGACGTATTCTTCGGGGTCGCGCAGCCGGAAATCTGCTGATAAATCAACCACTTTTAACGTCTTTGGCAGAACCTTGATCACCCGTTGACTGGTGGCATGGGGCAACGCGCAAAAGCACAGGTCAACATCCGAGAAATCAATCTCATCAATCTTGCACAACGTCGGCAATGCCAGATGGCGCAGATGCGGGAAAACTTCGGACATTTCCATGCCGGCCTTACGGTCCGCCGACAACGCAACCACCTCCATTTTTGGGTGGGTTGCAATCAGCCGAACCAATTCGGCTCCGGTATAGCCAGACGCCCCTAAAATGGCGATTTTGTGCGTTTTGTACATTTTTCTGGACCCCTTTGTCCGTTTTGTACAAACCCTAAACGGGTCTGCCGCCCCACATTTAAGCGGAACTTAATCTTTGATTTGGAAAATTGCGAGAGGCGTCTTTATCACGCCGACTGAAAGGTGATCTTTCGTCGGAGAAACTGGGTCGCACGATCAGACACCCGGCCCGCGTCACCAGTTGTCAGGAACAGAGACTCAGCCCCCGAGCCGATCATATTGGGATGACGCGTTAAGTAATCCGCAAGGGATTCAGCGACCAGATTGGCTTGTGAATAGACTTTCACATCCTCGCCCAACGCCGTTTGAAACGTTTCGTGCATCAATGGGTAATGCGTGCAGCCCAAAATAGCCGCCTGTGGGTCCGGCATTTTGCGTTTTAACGCGTCTACGTGGCTGCGCACCAAGGCCTCGGCCAAAATCAAGTCACCCTCTTCGATGGCATCCACAACGCCACCACAGGCCTGGGCCTCAACATCGACACCAATGGCACGAAACGCCAATTCACGTTGAAAAGCCCGGCTGGCGACGGTTGCGGGGGTGGCAAACAATGCCACATGCTTGACCTCAACTTCACGGGGAGGAGAATTGTCACCCCAGTTACGTTCGGTCAGGGCTTCGATCAACGGGACAAACACACCGAGCACACGCTTGTCAGTGGGAAGCCAGCTTTCCTGCATCCGCCGCAGTGCTGCTGCGCTCGCCGTATTGCAGGCCAAAATGATGAGATCACAGCCAGCATCCCACATCTTTTCGATCGCTGAAGTGGTCAGGTTGTAAACATCATCCGCATCTCGCACGCCGTAGGGCGCGTTTGCGTTATCGCCAAAATAGACAAACGGCACATCCGGCAACCTCTTGGTCACCGCGTCCAGAACTGTCAGTCCACCTAAACCGCTATCAAATATGCCAACTGCCATCTCATTGCCCACCCAAAGGCTTTATGTCCGGTGTTTCTCTTCAAATTCAAACCCATAGCCGTCTACCGGGACCGGCTTTGGTGACAATTCATACGTCCGTTGTCGCAGGAAGTCCATGAGACCTTTGGAATCCGCAGAGAACACTTGTAGTTCGGCCTGCCCAATCGGTTTTCCAATCGAAACCCGCACCGGTGTGTCCACCCGTTTGCCAAATTCCTTGATCAGCAACCCCAACCGCAAGGTACTGTGCAAATGGCTGGCGATCTGGAACAGCCTGCTGGTATGGCCATCAAAAAATACCGGCACCACTTGCGCGTTGGACTTGGTAATCATGCGCGCCGTAAAGCTGCGCCAACCGGGATCGAGCGGGCGGCCAAAGGGCTTGGCAGCGGTGCTGACGGTTCCGCCAGGGAAAATCCCGATGGCCCCGCCCTGATTTAGATAGTCCAGCGCCACCTTGCGCGTGTTCAGGTTAAGCTTCACCGCGGCTTTGTCTTCCGCAAACGAGATCGGCAGGACAATCCGATTCAGCTCTTCGGCCTTTTGGAAAACGTTGTTGGCCAGAATGCGAAAATCGCCGCGCACTTCGCTCAAAATATGGCCCATCATCATCCCGTCGAGAATGCCAAAAGGATGGTTGGCCACTAACAAAAGCGGACCGTCGCGGGGGACATTTTCCAGCGATCCGGCGACCACCTCAAGGCTAAGACCATAGCGTTCCATCATCACACGCCAGAAATCGCGCCCTTCGGCGATTTCACTTTCGTAGCCCTCGGCCCGTTTGATCAGGCCCAGACGCCCTGTTGCGTTTTCCAGCACACGGATCAAAGTGCGCCCGCCGCGTGTGGCGGCGGAATGCGCATAGCTGATCTCGCGAGTCACATCGCTTTGCATCGTCATGGCTGGCCATCCGTATCTGTCGCCTGCCGTATAAGAAGGATCAACGTCACTGAACAGAGTTTAAAATGCCGCTGTGACGTTTTCATTACGCTAGGGCAACTACTCGGCTGCGGCGGCCACTTTTCCACTTCCCTGCAAAGCCGCAAGCAGTTCTTCACGGCGCTTGGCAGCTTTGGCTTCGTTGGCCAGTTTCACAGGACCAAATCCGCGAATTTGACTTGGCAATTCGGCCAAAGCGATGGCCGCATCCGGCACTTCATCACCATGATCGCGCAGCACCATTTTCATGTCACCTTCATATTGGCGGATCAGAGCGCGTTCCATTTTGCGTTCTTCTGTGCGGCCAAAGATGTCAAATGGCGTGCCACGCAGGGATTTCATGCGCGCCAGCACGCGGAACCAGCGCTCCATACCCGCCCCGTATTCCTTTTTGCGGGGCCGACCGTTAGGGCCATCGCTGGTTAGCATTGGCGGTGCCAAATGGTATTTGATTTCGAAATCACCCTCGAACACTTCAATCGCCTTGGCGCGACTTTCAAGATGGAGGCGCGCGACCTCATATTCATCCTTGTAAGACAGCAACTTATGATACCCAACGGCAACCGCTTCTTTGAGAGTTTCGTCCTGAATGCTGTCCACCATTTTGCGATACCGTTTGGCCAATCCTTTGCCTTGGTATTTCGTCAGATGGTTCGCTCGAAAGGCGACTTTTTCGTCCAATGTTTTGGGCAACTTGATCACAATTGGCTCAATCAAGTTTGCGGCCTCAGTTGGGTGCAACACAGCCCAACGACCGATTTCAAAGGCCCGCAGGTTCCGCTCGACGGCCGCGCCATTGACCGTGATCGCGTGCCGCAGCGCTTCGCCGCTGACTGGGATCAGGCCTTTTTGCCATGCCGCCCCAAAGATCATCATATTGGAAAAGATGCTGTCACCCAGCACGACCCGCGCCAGATCCGATGCGTCAAACAAAGACAGCCCATCACGCAGACGCGCCTCAAGAGCAATCTCTAAGCGACTGATAGGAAGTGAAAACTCTGTATCACGCGTAAAGTCTCCGGTGATGATCTCGTGACTGTTGACCACGGCTCCCGTGCGTCCTGTGCTGGTGAGGCCCAGTGTTTTAGCCCCAGCGCTGACCACCAGATCCCCGCCAATAAGCGCGTCACATTCGCCAGTGGCGACGCGGATCGCGCTGATGTCTTCAGGCGTTTCAGCGAGACGACAGTGAATGTGCACCGCGCCACCCTTTTGGGCGAGCCCCGCCATTTCCATCATACCGGCCGCTTTGCCATCAATCTGCGCAGCCTGCGCCAACACAGCCCCGATGGTTACAACGCCTGTGCCTCCGACCCCTGTGATGACCACATTATGGGTGCCGTCTATGGGCTTGATTTCCGGCTCCGGCATATTGGGCAAGTCCAGATCAGCCGTGGCTTCCTTGCGAATTTTGGCCCCTTCGACAGTCACAAAGGACGGGCAGAAGCCATTCACACATGAGAAATCTTTGTTGCAAGAAGATTGATTGATCGCCCGTTTGCGGCCCAGTTCGGTTTCGACGGGTTCGATTGAAATACAGTTCGATTGCACGCCGCAATCACCACAGCCTTCGCAGATATCGGTGTTAATGAAGACCCGCTTGTCCGGGTCCGGGAACAAACCGCGCTTGCGGCGACGCCGTTTCTCGGACGCGCAGGTCTGAACATAAACAATAACAGATACACCTTTGATTTTGATCATTTCCTCCTGAACGGGCATCAGGTATTCCCGCTCTTTGAATTCCACCCCTTGAGGGAACTCAGCCCTGTCCAGATCTTCCTTATCGTCGTAAACCACAGTCAGCTTTTCAACGCCCATTGCCATCACTTCTGACGCTATACGCTGCGGAGACAGATCGCCGTCATTGGCCTGCCCGCCGGTCATCGCCACGGCATCATTGAACAGGATTTTGTAAGTGATGTTGGTGCCCGCCGCCAAGGCCGCCCGGATCGCCTGAACGCCCGAATGATTATATGTGCCGTCACCAAGGTTCTGAAAGACGTGATCGCGGGTCGAAAATGGCGCTTCGCCGACCCAGTTGGCGCCTTCGCCACCCATATGGGTAAAGCCGGTGGTTTCGCGGTCCATCCACTGCACCATATAGTGACACCCGATCCCGGCATAGGCGCGACTGCCCTCTGGCAGCTTGGTGGATGAGTTGTGCGGGCAACCCGAACAAAAGTAAGGAATACGTGCTGCGATATCTTCGGCATTGTCCGCGCGGCGCGCATCATCCAGCGCCTGCATGCCAGCCTTGACACCTTCTGTGCCACGACCTTCTTCTATCAATATATCGCCCAGTTTTTGCGCAATCATAATCGGATCCAGCGCACCGCGCGTCGGGAACAGCTCCTCTCCGTGCATAGAGCCCGCACCGCCGCCTTTGTGCCAGCCATAGACACGGCGCCCTCGTCGGTCATCAAAGATGGCTTCTTTGACTTGAACTTCGATCAGCTTGCGCTTTTCTTCAACAATTACAATCAATTCAAGGCCTTCAGCCCATTCACTGAAACTATGCATGTCCAGCGGGAAAGTTTGCCCGATTTTGTAAGTGGTGATACCAAGCCGCTCGGCTTCGGCTTCATCGATCCCCAGCAAATCCAGAGAGTGCTCCAAATCCAGCCAGTTCTTACCGGCGGCGGCAAAGCCAATTTTCGCGCCCGGTTTGCCCCAAACACGTTTGTCCATCTTGTTGGCTCGCGAAAATGCCTCGGCTGCAAAGCGCTTGTAATCGATCATCCGCGCTTCCTGAGCGTGCGGCGTATCAATCAGGCGAATATTTAATCCACCCTCGGGCATGTCAAATTCGGGTGTCACAAAACTCAGGCGATGTGGATCACCATTCACCACCGATGTCGCCTCAATCGTGTCTTTCATAGTCTTCAGACCAACCCAGACACCCGCAAATCGCGACAGGGCAATGCCATAAAGCCCGAAATCCATGACCTCTTGCACACCCGCCGGGGAAACGATCGGCATATAGGCATCCACCAAAGCCCATTCCGATTGGTGCAGTACTGTTGAGCTTTCACCCGTGTGGTCGTCCCCCATAGCCATCAACACGCCACCGTTCGTCGATGTACCGGCCATATTGGCGTGGCGCATGACATCGCCGGTGCGATCTACCCCCGGGCCTTTGCCGTACCACAGCCCGAAAACACCGTCGAACTTGCCCTCGCCACGCAGCTCGGCCTGTTGGGCACCCCAAAGATGGGTGGCGGCCAGGTCTTCGTTCAACCCAGACTGAAACCGCACATTTGCAGCCGTCAGCTCTTTTTCGGCGCGCATCATCTGGCTATCCACAGCCCCAAGCGGTGAGCCACGATACCCGGTGACAAACCCAGCCGTGTTCAATCCCGCTTTGGCGTCCCGTGCATTTTGCATCAACATCAAACGAACAAGCGCCTGAGTCCCGCTCAGCAGGACATTGCGTTTACTCAGGTCAAACCTGTCATTCAGCGACACTGTTTGGATACTCATCGGACGCCTCCCCTCGTTTGATGGTGTTGATATAATATAGAGGAACAATAGGTCATAATTTCTGACCCATCAACAAATTTCTGCGAATTCCCCGTGACAATCCGTGGCTAGCGGTTACGTTTTCATTCTGTTTCGCCTAGACAGGAAACGGGTTAACGAAAGTTGCGAACATGGATTGGGATAAGCTTAGAATCTTTCACGCGGTCGCGGATGCAGGGAGCCTCACCCATGCAGGCGACTCGCTGCATTTGTCGCAATCAGCAGTTTCGCGTCAAATTCGCGCATTGGAAGAAAGCCTGAACACCACACTTTTTCATCGCCACGCCCGTGGATTGATTCTCACCGAACAGGGCGAGTTGTTGTTTGACGCGACCAAATCGATGAACAAGCGTCTGGATGCTGCAGCTGCGCGCATACGCGACAGCGAAGAAGAGGTCTTTGGTGAACTGCGAGTCACAACCACAATCGGATTCGGAACTCTTTGGTTGGCCCCGCGCTTGCCGAAGCTTTACGAAAAATACCCGGACCTCAACATTGACCTGATGCTGGAAGAGCGTGTTCTGGACCTGCCGATGCGCGAAGCAGACGTGGCCATTCGGATGAAAGAGCCCTCTCAGGCGGACCTGATCCGCAAACGCCTGATGAGCGTTCACATGCGCCTTTATGCGACACCTGAGTACATTGCTCAAAAGGGCAATCCTGACTCCGAGAAGCAACTCGGAAATCACCGACTGATTTGCCAGAACATCAGTTCTGCGCAGGTTGGTGCGGGCGCGAACCTTGTTCAGACCTTGCTCAGTAACGAAATTCCATCGGTTCTTTACGTCAACAACTACTTTGGCGTTTTACAAGCCGTGCTGCACAATCTCGGAATCGGCGTATTGCCTGACTATGTGACCCAGGATTTCCCGAATCTGGTGCGCGTTTTGCCCGATGTCGACTCGGGCGAAATCCCTGTGTTTTTGGCCTACCCAGAAGAATTACGTCAATCCAAACGGATTTCGGCCTTTCGCGACTTTGTACAGGAAGAGATTATTTCACATCGCAAGCAATTGAGGGCAAAGGAAAATCCCCAAGCCATGCGCTGAACGCATAACGGCAATGCTGCAATTGCTGCATGGTTTCTCTTGATCGTTTCAGAACTGATGCCTAATTCATCTCTTGAAGGCGATGATTGCTTAAAAGCGCATCATCTTCACCTCCCTGTTGGACTTCGGCCGAGCTTATTTGCTCGGCCTTTTTTTTTGGTGTCTCGCTGGGGCAGCCTGATGACCATATGTCAATCTGCCAGAAACTCAGTGATTTTGTCCGTAGCTGCGCTATGGTTGTCTCAAAGGGACAAATTTCGGATTTTCTTATGTTACGCATTCTCAGAACCATTGCTTTTTCGACGCTACTCTCCGTTTTCATTGCGCCTCTTGCGCTGGCACAGTCCGTCGCTGCTCTGACAGGATCAGGATCGACTGATGAGACGGCACCTGTCATAACACCCGAAGACATGACCCCTGAGGCCATTGACGCGATGGTTGCCCGCATGTCGGACGACCAGGTTCGCGCATTGCTGCTGGAACGGTTGGATTCTGTTGCCGCAAAAGCTGATGACGTGGCCCCCAAAGCAACCTTGGGGCAACGCGTCACAAACCTTTGGAACGCCTTTATCTCTCCGCCGATCGAAGTGGTGCAGAAATTTCCTCGCCTGATCGAAATGGAGAGGCTGGCTTTTGGCAACCTGCTTGGCCACACAGGCGGGTTTGGAGGATTGCTTGTCCTTCTTGGTCTGATCGCTTTGGTCTTGGTCATCGGTTTTGCCGCCGAATATATTGTGCGGACATTTCTGGCCCGCCGTGTCCGTCAGAATGCTGACCTCTCAGGCGAGCAAACTTTACGGGATGCGCTGGGCTTTTTGATGCGGCGCTTTCTGCGCGAGATCTTTGGTCTTGTTGTGTTCTACATCGCGTTGCGTATTGCGGGACGGGCCATCTTGTCCCCGGCCATGCTAACCTTTGCGGCCCCTCTTGTGACCTATCTGATCTGGATGCCAAGACTTGCCGCCGCGATGTCACGGTTTATGCTGGCCCCGCATCGCCCGGATCTGCGGCTTGTAACAATTGATGATCATTGGGCCCGTTTTTTGCACCGCAATCTCGTCGGGCTTGTTTTTCTGGCAGGTTTCACGATGTACATCGTCGGCTTTAACGCAGCGATGGGTGTACCGCCGGGTGCGACACGCCTTGGATACATGCTGGATACCATGGTCTATGTCTTTGTCGCGGTCATCGCTTTGACTGCACGCGAAGGTCTGCAAGCAATGATGCTGGGCTCTGATCCGGACCCCACATCGTTTGATCAGCGGGTGGCGCATGGATATCCGTATTTTGCAGTCGCAGTCGCGGCCGGAACCTGGGTTCTGGTAACTATTCTGCTCGGCATGGGCAAAGTCGATGCGCTTTTGAATGGCGCGCATTACTATACCATGGGTCTGTTGCTGGCGATGCCTATCATCGATACGGCCATTCGAGGTGTCGTGCGTCATGTGGTGCCGCCAATGCAAGGCGAAGGTCCTGTGGCCGAAGCCGCGTATAAGGAAACCAAGCGCAGTTTTGTTCGTATTGGCCGGGTGATTGCAGCTGGTGTTGTCCTGCTACTGATCGCCCACGCATGGGATACCAATTATCTGGAACTGTTCCGTCAACAAGCTGGCATCGCAGACAATTTGTTCAGCTTTGCCATGACTTGTGTGTTTGGCTACATCGCCTACGAAGCAGCATCGCTATGGATTAACCGCCGTCTGGCAGCTGAACAGACAGCACTTGGCTTGTCTCAGGAGGACGCTGATGCGGAAATGGGTGGGGCCAGCGGGTCGCGGCTTTCCACGGTTTTGCCGTTGATGTTGTTGACCGCACGTTCGGCGATCATTGTTGTCTTCGGGCTCTTGGCGATTGGCAATTTGGGAATAGACATCACACCGCTTCTGGCAGGTGCTGGTGTCATTGGCCTCGCTATTGGTTTTGGCGCGCAAAAACTGGTCACAGACGTGGTTTCGGGCGTCTTCTTCCTGATTGACGACGCCTTCCGTGTCGGCGAATACGTCGAAATGGACGGCACCATGGGTGCGGTGGAGAAAATATCGATCCGCTCTATGCAGTTGCGCCATCACAGGGGGCCTGTGCATACCATTCCTTATGGTGAAATCCCCAAGCTGACCAACTACAGTCGTGACTGGGTTATTATGAAGCTCAAATTCACAGTGCCGTTTGATACTGACCCCAACAAGGTCAAAAAGATCTTCAAAAAGATCGGTCAGGACATGCTGGTAGATCCCTTGTTCGCAGATGATTTCCTGCAGCCATTTAAGTCACAAGGCGTCTTCGATATCGACGACGTCGGCATGGTGATCCGGGGCAAATTTATGGCCAAGCCTGGCAAACAGTTCATGATCCGCAAAGAGATCTATAACAAGGTCAAGGCCGCATTTGCTGAGGCTGGTATCGATTTTGCCCGCCGTGAAGTGCGTGTGGCGATCCCCGGTTTGGAGCACCATGACGAGATGACAGACGAAGAAAAAGCTCAAGTGGCGGCAGCTGGCGCAGCAGCAGCGGCTGCATCCCAGCAAACAGAAGAGGTGCCGGGATCTGGTGAGGGCTCTAAACCCGGTGACTAGGGTGATGCGGCGATTGAAACCATTGACAAAACACACATGCCTGCGCGAAATCGCGGGCATGTATTCTATCTTGCAACCATTCAGCACCCGTGCATCCATTGCTGGTGTCCGCAGGGGATTGCAGGTTCTTTTGATCTCGGCTGTCGTTGGTCTGAGTTTCCCTGACGCAAGTCAGGCAGAAGGTCCGATAGACAATACATCAAACACCATCAATGACACGACCGACGACCATGAAACCTATGGCTTTCGCTCGGGGTCCTTCTTGGTTGCACCTATTCCCTTTAAAAACCCAACAATCGGCGCCGGCTTGGCCTTGGGTGCTGGGTATTTGTTCAAGTTTGACGAAGCCAGTAAGACCTCCCACGTCGCATTGGGCGCCATGTTAAGTGACAATGGCACCAACGGAATTGGTGCTGCTACCTCTCTTGCGTGGAATAACAACCGCTGGATCCTTGACGCGACGGTGGCAGAAGCCGAGGCGTTTTATGACCTTTACGTCGGCGGCGTGCCTGTAGCGTTGCGTCAAGAAGGGTCTCTTTTCAAAGCCAGTTTGCTCTATGGTGTGACCCCGCATTTCTTCTTTGGGCCCGAAGTTCGATATCTCGATACAACGGTCGGGCTTGATGGGCCGGGCTTTCTTCCGCCTGGACTGGTTCCTGACAGCAAACTCACCCTAGGCAACTTTGGCCTGGTAACCCGCTATGACACACGTGACGATTCACTGTACCCGCGTTTGGGGGTTTATCTGGATTCAGCCATTTTGGGGGGGTGGACCATTGAAGGTATCGCTAAGGAGTACGCCAGAGGGTTCATAAACTTTGCACTGTATCGCTCAATTGGCGACAGAACTGTCTTTGCCTCACAATTGTCCACTTGTGCCGCTTCAAGCGACACGCCGTTTTTCGATCAGTGTGCGCTAGGCAAAGAGGATTCATTTCGAGGGTTTTCAACAACGCAATACTATGATGACCGCAGCTTGTCTCTGCAGTTAGAAATTCGTCGGAAACTTGGCACAAGGCTTGGCCTTGTGGCCTTTGCAGGCGCAGGTATGACCGGTCCGGACTATGCTTCGCTTGATTTGGGTGGCGTTCATGCGGCTGGCGGTTTGGGTGTGCGGTTCCAATTGACCAAAAAATTCGAAACCGATTTTTCAATAGATGTCTCATATAACGATGAAGACGAAGAAATTGTGTACATCTATGTTGGCCAACGCTTCTGACTGCGACCTGTTAGCCCTTTCCCTTATGGCCTGACTGACCTAAAAGCCCTGTTAAACGCGTCTTTAATGGGAATCTCACGACCATGCAGGAACCGGCCATCACACCCGATCTCATCGCAGCTCACGGCCTTAAGCCGGATGAATACGAGCGTATTCTCGAGATTATCGGGCGCGAGCCGAGCTTTACCGAGTTGGGGATTTTCTCGGCGATGTGGAACGAACACTGTTCGTATAAGTCGTCGAAACTCTGGTTGCGCACCCTGCCCACCGACGGCCCTCAGGTGATCTGTGGTCCCGGTGAAAACGCCGGTATTGTCGACATTGGCGACGGAGACGCCGTGGTTTTCAAAATGGAAAGCCACAACCACCCCTCATACATCGAACCCTATCAGGGGGCTGCCACAGGGGTTGGCGGCATTCTGCGCGACGTCTTTACGATGGGTGCCCGTCCCATCGCTGCGATGAACTCATTGTCGTTTGGCGAAACCAGCCACCATAAGACCCGCCAGTTGGTCAACGGCGTCGTCGAAGGCGTTGGCGGATATGGCAACTGCTTTGGCGTGCCCACAGTTGGTGGCGAAGTCCGCTTCCACCCGGCCTATAACGGCAACTGTCTGGTAAACGCCTTTGCTGCTGGCCTGGCCAAGACTGACAGTATTTTCTACTCGGCCGCGTCTGGCATTGGCATGCCGGTTGTGTACCTTGGCGCGAAAACCGGTCGCGACGGCGTTGGCGGTGCCACAATGGCATCCGCCGAATTTGACGACACCATCGAAGAGAAACGCCCCACCGTTCAGGTTGGTGATCCTTTCACCGAAAAACGTCTGATGGAAGCCACACTGGAACTGATGCAAACCGGCGCCGTGATCTCAATCCAGGATATGGGGGCCGCGGGTCTGACCTGTTCTGCGGTCGAAATGGGTGACAAGGGCAAGTTGGGCGTGAAGCTGAACCTCGAGGATGTGCCACAGCGCGAAGACAACATGACAGCCTATGAGATGATGCTGTCTGAGAGCCAGGAACGCATGCTGATGGTTCTCAAGCCGGAGCTCGAATCTGAGGCCCGCGCCGTGTTCGAAAAATGGGACCTCGATTTTGCAATCGTTGGCGAAACCATTGCCGAAGACCGGTTCCTTGTGTTGCACAATGGTGAGGTCAAAGCTGATCTGACACTGTCCAAACTGTCTTCAACAGCGCCTGAATATGACCGCCCTTGGGTGCCCACTCCAGCCGCCGAAGAACTTGACGCCGACAGCGTGCCGCAGATCGATCCTATTGACGGTCTCAAGGGCCTGATTTCGTCGCCAAACTATGCCGGTAAGCAATGGGTGTATGAGCAATATGACACGATGGTCATGGCCGACAGCGCCCGCCTGCCCGGCCAAGGGGCTGGCATTGTGCGTGTGCACGGCACGGACAAGAAACTGGCGTTCACTTCAGACGTGACACCGCGTTATGTCAAAGCCAACCCAACCGAGGGCGGCAAACAGGCTGTAGCCGAAGCCTACCGCAATTTGTGTGCTGTGGGCGCCCTGCCCTTGGCGACGACCGACAACCTTAACTTTGGCAACCCGGAAAAGCCCGAGATCATGGGTCAGTTCGTGGGCGCGATCAAAGGTATTGGCGAAGCAGTTGCAGCGCTGGACATGCCAATCGTGTCGGGCAACGTGTCTTTGTACAATGAAACCGACGGCAGCGCGATTTTGCCGACGCCAACTATTGGTGCCGTGGGTCTTATCGCAGCCGGAGAAGAACCCATCGTCGGCGACGCCCGTGACGGTCATGTTTTGTTGATGGTTGGCGAAAGCGCCGGGCATTTGGGGCAGTCTGCATTGCTGGCTGAAGTGTTCAACCGGGAAGACGGGGACGCGCCCCATGTCGATCTGGCTGTCGAGAAAGCCAACGGCGAGTTCATTCGCGCCAACCGCGATTTTATCAAAGCGTGCACGGATATTGCAGACGGTGGTCTGGCACTGGCCGCTTTTGAAATGGCCGAAGCCGCAGGTGTCGGAGTGCAGTTGGACAGTGATGACACTGCGACGTTGTTTGGCGAAGATCAGGGCCGTTATCTGGTGGCCTGTAACTTTGATCAGGCCGAAGCCCTGATGATTGCAGCCGGTCCGTCCGGTGTAAGTGTCACCTCTGTGGGCAAATTCACCGGTGATCACGTGTGGTTTGGCAATTCAGGTGCGCCGCTGGCGGAAATGGCCGTTCTGTTCCGTAGCAGTTTTGCCGAAGCGATCGGATAAAACGGGTTAAGGGCAACGGCCGCTTACCCCGCATAGTGTGAAAAGACAAAGGCAAGCGTCCAGCGTTTGCCTTTTTTCTTTTCCTGCCTTTCGACCGCTCGTAGGGTCAAACCAACGAGTCCCTTTTACGGTGAGGTGCCTACTGATGTCCGCCCCAGTTTACATGTTTGATGCAGCCAGCAAGCCCTCGTTGCCGCTGTATGAAGTGCCATTGGTGGTGGCCACGGATCACGCATTGCAAGGCTATGGCTGTCTTGTCGATGACCCCGAAGGGTTTCAGATTGATATAACGCGTTGGCCAGCTCAAGGGTGGCGACAGATAGACGAAGGCACCGGGGATGAGGGTGGTTTTGTAGAGGGGACATTCACATGCGACTGGCGGGGGGACGTGTTGTTTGGCGAAAATGACGCCGTCAAAGGCAAATATGTGCTCGGTTGGGCGGCGGACCCACAAACCGCCAGCACAGAGCGTCAAACCACACCCCGCGATCAAATCCTGCTTTGGCATATGAATTATCACCCTGACGGGGGACAATTGTTCTTTCCACTTGAGAAAAAACCTTTTGTTGTGCCCCTGGCGCTGCCCGGAGATGATCTCAGCCCGGACAAGGTCGTGGCCTTTTGGTGTGACGGGACCCAAGGTTTACATATCCACGCAAATATCTGGCACGAAGGGATTTTTCCGGTTCGTGACCAGCAGAGATTTCTGGATCGGCAGGGCGCCGTGCATGCGCGGGTCAGTGCAGACATTGGCCAGGAATTCGGTGTGTATCTGTCCGTCCCCCTAAGAGAGCACCCATGACCGTTTCAACCCTACGACCTGCGCAAGCCTCTGATTTTCCCTTTATTCACAGAAACGCCGGGCGAAAAGAAAACCTCACCTTTATTGAGGATTCACCAGACGATGTTTTGCAGGCTTATATAGAAGACGTTGATGCCGCACTTTTGATCTGGATCTATGACGGGTCCCCCGCCGGATTTGCATTGTTCAACGAATTGACACACCCCGATCAGCAAACCGAGCTGCGACGTCTGGCGTTGGATCAAACTGACACGGGACTTGGCCAATTGTTTTTAAAGGATTTAGTGCACTTTGGTCTGATGACTCTTGGAAAAGATCGGGTTTGGTTGGATGTTGCACCCGAAAACGCCCGCGCCATCCGCTCATATAACAAAGCTGGTTTCTGTCAGGATCATAACGCCACAAAGATTTGGCATCGCCGAGATGGTGTCTCCGTGGATCTTCTTGTATTCAATTATGATCGCAGCGACGGGCCAAGAGGCAGGCCATGACCTGCTTGAAGCTCGCGGCTGACATGACTAAATTCACTCAAACACATCATTTAGGATTCCGCCCATGGCCATTCTTGCTTCTGAAATCGAAACCCTGATCCGCGCGGGGTTCCCGGATGCCAAAATCACAGTTTTGGGCGACGACGGCGCGCATTTCTCTGCCGAGGTTATTGACGAAAGTTTTCGTGGTGTGAGCCGCGTTCAACAACAACGCGCCGTGAACGCCACCGTGAAATCCGCCATCGACAGTGGGGCGCTGCATGCTCTTGCTTTGACAACCAAGGCACCTGAATGAACACAGCCCTTCTGATTATAGGCGTTATTGTGCTTTTGGTGGTTGCCGCCGCCATAGCAGAGGCCTATCTCAGAGGACAAAGATACAAGCCCCTTTCCAGTGTTCAGCCGCAAAACGTGGCCAGACGTGCACTCGGCCAGGACGCAACCACCACCAGCATTCTTCAGGATATGCTTGCAGACAGACAGCGCCTCAAGTCGGCGCAGAGCCAAAAGGAAACGCGCCAATGAGCGATGCAAATACCCGGATCACCGAGACCGTCAAAGCCAATGACGTTGTGCTTTTCATGAAAGGTACAAAAGAAATGCCGCAGTGTGGGTTCTCCAGCCGCGTGGCTGGCGTTCTGAATTACATGGGCGTGGATTTCGCCGACGTAAACGTTCTGGCTGACGAAGACATTCGCCAGGGCATCAAGGACTATTCGGATTGGCCGACCATCCCGCAGCTTTACATCAAAGGTGAATTTGTTGGTGGCTGTGACATCATCACCGAAATGACGCTTTCGGGTGAATTGGACACTATGTTTGAAACCAACGGTGTGGGCTTTGACAAAGATGCAGCCGACAAAATCCGCGAAGCCAACGGCTAAAACTAACAGACAACAAATGGAAAAGGCCGCTCATCATCGAGCGGCCTTTTCCATTAAAACACAGTGTTTTGGCAGGGTACAATCAGCCCGCTTTTTCCTCGACCGTGGCGGCCAGAGCTTCTGCCCGAGCGGCAAGTTCAGCCAATGTATCCGTAACTTCGGTCGGAATAACCGCGATCTTGACCTGTTCGGGATCGGCGTTTTTCAATGCTGTCAACTGGGCTTCGGTTTCAGCCAACTTGCCTTCAAGTTCGCGCAAACGATCTTCGACACCAGCCGTTTTGTCGGCCAGCATAAGGCCCGCCATCAACAGCATCCGGTTTTCAGGAATGCGGCCGATTTGGTTTGCCAGAACCTGAGCTTCGTCATCCAGCATCTTTGCGGCAGCTTGGAGGTAATGTTGTTCGCCTTCCTGACATGCCACTTCAAAGGCGCGACCACCGATTAGGATTTCCACTTCGGCCATCAACCGTCTCCTTTTTGACTTGCCGCATCAGCGGGCTCACCATCGTTGTGCTCCAGCATAGGCCGAAGTGCTCCGATAATGAGATCCATTTCGGCCTGTTCAGAGGCCCGCAATGCCTTGAGGTTTTCAAGTTCTGTCACCATCGCCTGATTGATCAAAGACGGATCAGAAAGACCTTTTTCGGCGGCCTCACGCAGCACCACACTTGCGCCACGCACCTGACGGCTGGTGCGTCGCATCCGATTGAGTCGCTTCGAAAGCTTTAAAATAGGATCGCGGTTTATATCCAAATTCACGGCAGGCTCATTGTTTTTTGCCTCTTGCGCACTCTCTTTGGCGGCATCCGCTTCTGCCCGGGCAGACTCGGCCTCAACGCGTGCAGACGCGAGGTCTTTTTCCGCGGACTCGCGCGCTTCGACTGCTTTTTCGACCGCATCACTGGAAGCCGCCAGCGCGGTTTCCATGTCTTCTACTTTAGCATGCAGCGCTTTGTTGCGTTCTTCGAGCTGGGCATTGGCGATTTTTTCACCATCCAGCTCATTTTGCAAAGCCTCAGATTGTGCACCGCCATCGTCGATAGCAGGCTTGTCGAGCGCTTCTAACCCGCGACCAATCCGGTCCATCGCAGCGCTGATCCTGCTTTCCAGATCGCTGATATCACTCATTCGCCTCTTCCCTTCCGTGCGGGTCTTTTTTGCAGAGCTTGTGCCCTACCGCAGATTTTATCTGTGCGGTGCTGTCCCGACAACGCACGAATCGGCATTTTTTTCCACTTAGGCCGATATTAGCCAATGAAAATGCAAATTGCTCGCCTTTTGACATCAACCACTTGGACGCCGCGCTTGATCTTCACCCCCAGCCTGATATTCAACGTCAAACTTTAAGCGACCAGTCAAAGGAAATGCCCGTGGATATCGCTGCTCTTCGCAAAAAGAACCCCGAACACTGGATGAAAGCTGCTGCCATCCGCGCCCTAACGCTGGATGCGGTAGCTGCCGCCAATTCCGGCCACTCAGGCATGCCGATGGGCATGGCTGACGTTGCCACTGTGCTGTTTGAAAAGCACCTGAAATTTGATGCGGCCAACCCGCAATGGCCAGACCGTGATCGGTTCATCCTGTCAGCGGGTCATGGATCAATGCTGATCTATTCGCTGTTGCATCTGTGTGGCGACGCCCAAGTGACGCTGGATCAGGTCAAAAACTTCCGCCAAATGGGTGCGTTGACTGCCGGCCATCCGGAAAACTTCCTTTTGGACGCTGTAGAAACCACGACCGGACCTTTGGGTCAGGGTATTGCAAACGCGGTTGGCTTTGCCATGGCCGAAGAAATGCAACGCGCGCAATACGGTAAAAAGATCGTCGATCACTATACCTATGTGATGGCAGGCGATGGGTGTCTCATGGAGGGCATCAGCCACGAGGCCATTGGCCTTGCCGGACGCCACCAATTGGGAAAACTGATCCTGATGTGGGACAACAACAACATCACCATTGATGGCACTGTTGAGCTTTCAGATCGCACCAACCAGATCCAGCGCTTTAAGGCCTCTGGCTGGCACGTACAGGAAATCGACGGTCACGACCCCGAGGCGATTGATGCCGCTCTGACAGCCGCCAAGAAAACCAAAAAACCATCGATGATTGCCTGCAAAACCCACATTGCACTGGGCCACGCGGCGCAAGACACGTCCAAAGGTCACGGCGCATTGACCGATGCCGACCAGATGAAAGCCGCAAAAGAGGCTTATGGCTGGACCACTGGGCCTTTCGAAGTGCCCGCTGACGTCAAAGCACAGTGGGAAGCCATCGGGTCACGAGGTGCGGCAGATCGCGTTGCATGGGAAGGCCGTTTTGCTGAAGTTTCCACGCAAAAGCAAAACCGCTTTAACCGTGCTTATACGCTGGATGTGCCCAACAAACTGTCTGCGGTCATTAAAGCCCTGAAAAAGCAAATCTCCGAAGACAAACCTTCGGTCGCGACACGCAAATCCTCGGAATTGGCGTTGGCCGTCATCAACCCAATCATGCCGGAAACAGTCGGTGGCTCTGCTGACCTTACAGGCTCAAACAACACCAAAACGGCTGATCTGGGCGTGTTTGACACGGACAACCGCAAGGGCCGTTATGTTTATTGGGGTATCCGCGAACACGGCATGGCCGCCGCAATGAACGGCATGGCGTTGCATGGCGGCATGCGCCCCTACTCGGGCACGTTCTTTTGCTTCACGGATTACGCCCGCCCATCCATGCGTCTGGCCGCATTGATGAAAATCCCCACCGTGTTCGTCATGACACACGATTCCATCGGCGTCGGTGAAGATGGACCGACACACCAGCCGGTCGAGCATTTGGCGATTTGCCGCGCAACACCAAACACTTATGTTTTCCGCCCCGCCGACACTGTGGAAACGGCAGAAGCCTGGGAAATCGCGATCTCTTCCAAAGAAACGCCTTCAGTGATGGCGCTGACCCGCCAGAACCTGCCAACGGTACGTACCGAACATAAGTTAAAAAACCTGTCCGCCCAGGGCGCCTATGTGCTGGCCGAAGCGGAAGGCAAACGTCAGGTGATCCTGATTGCCACGGGGTCTGAAGTGGCCACTGCGATGGACGCCAAAGCCAAGCTGGAAGAGATGGGCATCGGCACACGTGTGGTATCCATGCCGTGTATGGAACTGTTCGCTCAGCAAGACGAAGCCTATCGTCGCAAAGTTCTTCCGGCAGGGTCCGCTGTACGTATCGGTATCGAAGCCGGGGTGCGTCAGGGCTGGGATCAGTGGTTGTTGGGAGAACGCGCCAAACCGGGCAAATCCGATTTTGTCGGGATGGACCGCTTTGGGGCTTCGGCGCCTGCTGGCGAATTGTTTGAGAAATTCGGCATCACGGCTCAGAATGTCGCGGACAAAGCCAAGGCTCTGCTCTGAACCACTTGGATCGAAATCCAATAGAAAAGGGGCGCTTCTTTGCGCCCCTTTTTTGAAGTCGAAAAATGCCCCTGATCTCACGCGGGGAAAAGATGGCCAACTGGGTGCCCAACCGGCACCAGCAAAAAGTTGATGCCCCCGATAAGGTCGACGCCACGCTCTAGGCTTTCTTGGATAATGTCCCGCGTCACCGGCTTATCCGGCTGTTCTACGCAATAAAATTCATACCCGTATTGCGAAACACGCGTGAACACTTCCTCGAATTGCGGGTTCAGACCACCTTCACTGCGATGATCCGTCAGGCCAGTTTCCATCAGCCAAATGGGCTTGTCTTCGCGCGACAAGATACCATCCGCCCCTTTGATCACCTCCAGCTCGAAACCTTCCACATCAACCAGAAAGACTGTGCGGGACGTGACCGAGGCTGCGGGCACCATGTCGTCCAAGCGTCGGATCGGTACCTTATGCGCAAGGCTTTCCGGGTTGCGCGCCCAGCCTTTGACCAAAGAGGCGCCAGTTCCGACCCCAAAAATCTCGGCTTCGCCTTCGGCCTCTCCGCAAGCATTGGGAAAGACAGTCACGTTGTCCCCGTACCCGTTGCGGGCGATGTTGCCATGCAATATCTCGAGATTGACAGGAACAGGCTCAACCGCGACTGAAGGCACCCCAAGACTTTGCGCCAAACAGACGTAATAGCCAAAGTTTGCACCCACATTCACAAACTTGTCCGCATCCGACAAAAGTGCAGTCAGGATGGCCGTTTCCTTGGGCTCAAAAACACCGCTGGTCATAGCTTCAGGGCCCGCAAACAAGAAACCAAGGTCAGTTTGAACAGCTTCTTTTTGCAGCAAACGGTTGGCTCTGCGCGCCCGCAGCTTTCCTCTGATCCAATCCTTCATAGTGTCCAATCTCATTGTTTTGAGCGCGAAACCCGGCTCAGTCCGCAGCTTTGCTGCCCCCCGAAAATATCCGGGTAATTAAAGTAACACAGGGAATGATACACAAGCCCAAGGCCAAACCAAAGACCCCATCCAAAGCAGCCTTTGTGCCCCAGGACACAAAACCACTTATTCCCTCAGGGACATTGTGCGACACAGAATGTGCTAAATCATGCACATGATGCCCGATCCAACCGAACCCAAGTTCTTCCAGTCCATGCACGATGATAGACCCGCCAACCCACAGCATTGCTCCGGTCCCAACAATGGTCAGGAGCTTCATAAATCCCGGCATGACCCGCACCAGGCGGCGGCCTAAGGCCCGTGTCATTGCAAGGCGGCCATTGGCATAAAGATACAACCCCAGATCGTCCGCCTTTACGATCAGCGCCACGCTGCCATAGACGGCGACAGTGATGCCAATCCCGACCAGCGCAAGGGTCGCTGCTTCCATCCAGATATTGGTATCCGGGATTGCCGCCAGCGCGATTGTCATAATCTCCGCTGACAGAATAAAATCTGTCTTGATCGCGCCAGCTGCTTTTTTTTCTTCCAAATGCGCGGGATCGTCTATTTCTTCATCGGGATCATGATGACCTTCTGGATGCGGCACCAACACATGCCAGATTTTTTCCGCTCCCTCAAAACACAGGTACCCGCCGCCCAGCATCAACAATGGCGCAATCAGCCAGGGCGCAAAATTAGCCAGCAGCAATCCCACCGGCAACAAATACAGTAGTTTGTTTTTGAACGACCCTTTTGCGATCCTCCAAATGATCGGCAATTCCCGCTCAGCGCGAAACCCCTGCACATATTTTGGAGTGACAGCGGCATCGTCTATCACCGCACCGGCGGCCTTCGCGCCCGCTTTTGCTGCCTGTGCGGCAACATCGTCAACAGAGGCCGCGGCCACTTTGGCAATCCCCGCGACATCATCCAACAGTGCCAGTAATCCGCTCATTTTCCGCCCTTTCAGCCCAAACACATCAAAGAATGCACTTCGCACACTTCCAAATGGAGACAACTATCCCCGCTAGAGGACTCTGACAGGGCTAAAGGTAAAGGCGCGGCCATTTCGGCTTTGGTGCGACCCCTAGCCAAATCTTTCCTTCAGCGCGTCATTGACCATCGGGGTGACAAACTTTGACACGTCTCCGCCGAGGCGGGAAATCTCTTTTACAAGTTTGGATGCGATGGCCTGATGCCTGGCTTCGGCCATCAGGAACACAGTCTCGACAGAACTGTCCAGCGCACGGTTCATGCCAACCATCTGAAATTCATATTCAAAATCCGCAACCGCCCGCAAACCACGCACGATGACTTGTGCCCCTACGTCCTTGGCACAATCGATCAGAAGGTTCTCAAACGGATGAGCAACGATTTCTGTACCGGTTTCCGCAGACAATTTGGCACATTCGGCCTCGATCATCTCAACGCGTTCTTCCAGGCTAAACAGCGGTCCCTTGTCGCGATTGATCGCAACACCAATCACCAGTTTGTCGACCAATAACGATGCCCGACGAATGATGTCGATGTGACCCATCGTAATCGGGTCAAAGGTTCCTGGGTACAATCCAACGCGCATGGCACTTCTCCGTTGTCAGTTCCTTGTGCGCACGCAACAATATTGCGTCAAGAAATGCAAGAGCTTCTGTGTCTCATGAGTAGTCTTACGGACAGGGAGTTCAGTTTCAGACGCCCTGCCCCCTTTTGGTTAGTCAGCCCAAGCGCAGATGCCGGCGCTTGCACCTTGTGAGATTTGCACAGCGGCCTCCTCGGCTGGTAACAGTGTAGATTGCCCATCAAGACAAACCACTGATTTGTCAGCCATCCCGGCCACGTCCAGCAAAACCTGATCCCAGTGACGGTATTGAACCGTATGCCCCACGTTTTCATAGGTTCGACGTGCGGCAATGTTGGAATAGTGACCCGCCCAGAAATCACCATGTACCGATTTAACGGTTTCATCGGCAGTCCCTTCGTAGATGTAAACAGGAGCCTTCACCTCATCGCCATTGACAGCAGGCATCGTGCAATACCGGTTAAACTCAGCCAGGAGAGCCGCACCGCTTGCCGCCTGACCACCCATCGTAAAGGTACGCGCGCCGTCATTCTGCGCAACTGTCTGAAAGCCATGTATCCGGGCCGTGGGCGGGTTTTCCCCCAGATCCCACCAAGCCGCAGGATTGGCCGCATAATATGCGGCGGCGCCTGCAATCCGTTCTTCACCTAGCCCACAAATGCCGCTGGTATTCGGGTTTTCAGGGTCATATTGTGAAAAGGCCGCCAAAAAGTGCAGCGATTTCAATCGGTCACTATGAGCTGCCGCAACCGCCGAGGCATATGGACCTCCTCCAGATATGGCTACAACCGAAAATTCCGAGACGTCTACATGGCTCAGAATCTCGTTCACTTCGTCGGCGTACATGTCGTAGGTATAGCCCTCGGTCAGGCCAGTTTGACCATATCCATCACGCTCAACGCCAATAAAGCGCAATCCCAGATCGTTACTCATACTGCGCAGGAAACCCGTTAGCGCATAGGCGTAGGCCGATGTTCCAGAGCCTCCAATAAACAGGACTGGCTGACCATCTTTTGGCCCTTCGTCAAAATATCCCACGGTTTTTCCTGACTCTAGCACCACCGTGCGCACTTCAGGCCCCATTGAGTCAAAGGCTTCCTGAATGTCGAGATCTGCAAACGCTGCTTGTCCAAAAACCGCGAAGAGACCGCTCATCAACAGAGTTTTTTTCATAACAATTCCTCTAATACACAAACTGTGAAGATAGCATGCGAGAGCAAACCCACGTCTGTCACTCGTTACCTGACGTTCAAAACATAAACGCGGCCCGAAGCGGACCGCGTTAAAAGCATCATTTTTGGCTTGATCCAGGGTGACGCTCAGTGCCCCATAATCATGCCTTCAAGGGCATCTTTTTCCATTGCCAGCTCGCTAAGGCGCGCTTTCACAGCATCCCCAAGCGTGATCAGCCCGATCATGTCACCTCCGTCAACAACAGGCATGTGACGAAACCGACCTTCGGTCATTTTTTCAAGAATGACGACCGCATCATCGCCCAAATTACAAGTCACCAATTCCGTGGTCATATAGTCGTCGACCTTATCGCTCATGCAACCCGCGCCGCGGTTTCCCAATTCACGCACAATATCGCGTTCGGACAAAATCCCTTCCAGGCTTTTACCGGTGGCCGAAATAACCACGGTTCCGATACGCTTTTCAGCGAGAATTTTGGCTGCATCAGACACTGAGGTGCCCGGCTTGACTGTTACGACGCCCTGATCGCCTTTGGACTTGAGAATCTGACTGACCAGCATTTGCGAAGCTCCTTAAGATTATTGCTTAAATCCAAGCGTCGCCGCAAGAAACGCTATTGTCAAGTTCGCGCTTCCAACCGCGACACCTCTTCGCGGATTCCATCGCATAATGCCTGAGAAAATCGATTTAACCGCTCCAATCGCTTGTCGTCTTCATGCCGCACCAGATAAAATCCGCGTGTCAGGCTGATCTCGTCTTCCAGAACTTTGTGCACTCCTCGAAAAAACGGCAATGAAAAGTCATGCACGATACCAACGCCGCCGCCAATGCGTACACAATTGATCTGAACGGCCACAGAGTTTGAGGATATCGTCGGCTTTTCAATTCCAACTTCACTCAGATAATCGAGTTCCTTGTCAAAAATCATGTCCGGAATATAGCCGACAATCTGGTGGTTTTTCAGGTCGTCCAAGGTCTTAAGTGGTGGGGCCGTTTTAAGGTACCATCGCGCAGCTGCCAGGTGCAGTTTATAGTCGGTAATCTTCTGCACCATCAGGCGACCGGCTGTGGGCGGGCTGACGGCGACCACCATGTCCGCTTCTCTCTTTGACATGCTGAACACCCTTGGCAAGGCCACAATCTGGATTTCCAAATCAGGGTTTTCCTGCGCAATTTTGTTGCACACCTGCGGTAGCAAGAAATTCGCGGATCCGTCCGGAGCCCCGATGCGAATTTGGCCGGAAAGCCCCCCTGCCTCGCCGCTCAGTTCTTCGGACGCCAGTTGCATGGTTTGTTCAATCCGCTCTGCATGTCCCATAAGCCGTTGTCCGGCATCAGTTAACGCATATCCGGTAGGTGACTTCACAAACAGCGGCGACTCAAGTGCCTCTTCAAGACGCCCGATCCGACGACCTACCGTGGCTGGGTCCACCCCAAGGCGCCGTCCAGCTGCAGACAGGCTTTCTTCACGCGCAACAGCCAGAAAGACCCTCAGGTCGTCCCAATGAGGTTCCAATGCGCACCCTCCTCCTGAAAAAATGCAAAACGGTTTTGAAATCTTGCCTCTTTTCCAATCATTTTTGCAAGCCTATTGTTTGCGCAGAATCTGGAGGACTCAATTATGCAAGAACTTACTCACTTCCTGAACGGCGAATATGTCAAAGGCACATCCGGCCGTTTTGATGACGTTTTCAATCCCGCCACAGGCGAAGTTCAGTCGCAATGCCCAATGGCAAGTGTTGCTGAAACTGAAAAAGCCATCGCTGATGCCGCTGCTGCACAGCCTGCATGGGGTGCGATGAACCCTCAGCGCCGCGCCCGTGTGATGATGGCCATGGTTGGTCTGATGAACCGTGACATGGACAAGCTGGCCGAAGCGCTGAGCAAGGAGCACGGCAAAACATTCCCCGACGCCAAAGGTGATCTGCAACGCGGACTTGAAGTTATTGAGTACTGCATCGCGGCCCCGCAAATGCTGAAAGGGGAATTCACCGACAGCGCCGGCCCCGGCATTGACATGTACTCCATGCGCCAGCCTTTGGGTGTTGTGGCCTCAATCATGCCATTCAACTTTCCTGCGATGATGCCGTTGTGGCATGTTGGTCCGGCTTTGGCCTGTGGCAACGCCGTGGTTCTGAAACCATCCGAGCGTGACCCATCTGTGCCTTTGATGCTGGCAGAACTGTTTGTCGAAGCCGGGCTGCCCGCCGGGTGTTTCCAGGTTGTGAACGGCGACAAAGAAGCCGTTGACACACTGCTGGACAGCGAAACCATTCAAGGTGTGTCCTTTGTGGGTTCGACTCCAGTCGCGCAATATATTTACTCGCGCGCCACTGCGAACGGCAAACGCGCGCAGTGCTTTGGCGGCGCCAAAAACCACATGATTATCATGCCGGATGCGGATATCGAGCAAGCGGCTGACGCTATCGTGGGCGCCGGTTTTGGTGCGGCTGGCGAACGCTGCATGGCGATTTCGGTGGCAGTACCAGTGGGCGAAGAAACCGCTGATCGTTTGATCGAAGCGTTGATTCCACGCGTTGAGAACCTGAAAATCGGTCCTTGGACTGCAGGCAACGACGTCGACATGGGACCAGTAGTGACCGCAGCGGCCAAAGAACGCATTCTGGGTCTGATCCAGTCCGGTGTTGACCAAGGCGCCAAGCTGGTTGTCGACAACCGTGACTTCTCGCTTCAGGGCTATGAGGACGGTTTCTTTGTAGGCCCACACCTTTTTGACAACGTCACTCCAGACATGGACATCTATCGTCAGGAAATCTTTGGTCCGGTTGTCTCCACTATCCGCGCTGCCTCATACGAAGAAGCGCTGAAGCTGGCGATGGACCACGAATATGGAAACGGCACCGCGATCTATACACGCGACGGTGACACAGCTCGTGATTTCGCCCACCGGATCAACATCGGCATGGTTGGTATTAACGTGCCTGTTCCAGTTCCATTGGCCTATCACACCTTTGGTGGTTGGAAGAAATCCATGTTCGGCGATCTGAACCAGCATGGCCCAGATTCGTTCAAGTTCTACTCGCGCACCAAGACCGTGACCTCGCGTTGGCCGTCAGGCATCAAAGAGGGCGGCGAGTTTAACTTTAAAGCCATGGATTGACCCTTTGGTCACATTCTGATTGTCTATGTGGGCGGCCTTCGGGTCGCCCACTGTTCTTTAAGTCTGGCAGTATCAGTATCAATGCCCGTATCGTTTCGAATTTTAAAATCCCGTGGTCTGGTCTTTGTAAAATACGAAGGCGAAGCCCGGTTTGATGACACTGCCCAGGCTTTCGCAGAATATGCACAGCATCCCGATTGCCGACCGGGCCAGAAGCAATTGGTCGATTTGTCCGGCATCACCAGCATGGAAAAGAATTTCACCAAACTGATGCAATTGCAGGCGCAAAAAGCGGACGTTTTCGCGGGAAACAACGCCGAGACGCTGATCGTCTACTACGCCCCAAATCCAGAAGGTCTCGGCATTGCCCAAATGATCCTGAAATCCTGGGAGCCCTTTGACAGTGTGGTGCCGATCGTTCTGGATGACGAAGCCGAATCCTTGGCAATCCTTGGTCTCAAGGAAGCCAGCCTTTCTGAATTGCTGACGTCGGCATAGCACGTGACTGCGGTTCAAATGCGTCAAAGGGATTAAAACTCCGGCACGTAACCGGAGTTTTAGTTATTTTAGGCGACCGCGATCTCACCACCCCAGAGTCTGAGTGTTGGGATCAAACAGCCAGCTTTCGATCAGTTCAAAATTGCCCATAGTAACCCCATCAATGTAGTCAGCTTTGGTCAGACCGGCGGCTTTCGAGCAGGCACCACACATGATGACTGTGCCTCCATCATTGATGAAAGCCACAAGCATATCCTGAACAGAAGCGCCTTTTTCGACCATCAATCCGTGTACATGGCTTGGCCGTTTTTTGTCCGCCAGATATACGGCGCGCACATTCAACCAGATTGCGGCATCATAGCCATTCTTCTGAGCTTTTTGATGGGCGAACATGATGGCCTTTGTCGCAGCCCAGGTGTCATCGGTCGTGAGATTTACAAACAAGCGCGGCTTTGCCTCTTCTGCCAAGGCAATCATAGGACTCAAAATAAGGACCAGAGCCAAAAGACCCCTTCTTAGAATCAATCGCATTTTTTTCTCCATATCAGCGCGGTTCCGCAGGCATCATATTTCACATTCCGCATACGTAATATGACAAACCCTACCATACAGGAAGGTTATGTTGACGCAGGTTCGAAAAAACCCGTCCCTTGAAATCTTTGAACTTTCCTGTTGAACTTGCCCTGCAACCGTTTGGGAGGACGGCCATGTCCCTGAAGGAACCTAGTTTTACCATTGGCGTTGAAGAGGAATATCTTCTTGTCGACAAGGACAGCCTGGACTTGGCCCCTGCCCCGGATGGGCTCATGGATGCGTGCAAGGCAGAGCTGGAAGGTCAGGTCAGCCCGGAATTTCTGAGCTGTCAGATCGAGATCGGCACTGGCGTTTGTCGCACCGTTGGCGAAGCCCGTGAAGACCTCAAGCGTTTGCGCTCGACCGTGGCCCGCGTCGCCGGGCAGTATAATCTCGCCCCCATTGCGGCCTCTTGCCATCCGTTCTCGGACTGGCGGGATCAGCATCATACCGACAAAGATCGCTACAACGCCCTGCGTGATGATTTGGCCGGGGTGGTACGGCGCATGTTGATTTGCGGCATGCATGTGCATGTGGGCATCGACAATGCAGATCGCCGCATCGATCTTATGGGGCAACTTCGGTACTTTCTGCCACACCTTCTTGCCCTGAGCTGCTCTTCGCCATTTTGGCAGGGCGAGGACACAGGGTTAAGCTGTTATCGCCTGACGGTGTTTGACAACCTCCCCCGCACGGGTCTGCCGCCCAACATGGACAGTTGGTCAACCTATGAACGTTCGGTTCAGGCAATGACGGATGTCGGTGTGATCGAAGACGCATCCAAGGTCTGGTGGGATCTGCGCCCCTCATCAAGGTTTCCGACATTGGAAACCCGTATTTGTGATGTCACCCCGCGATTAGAGGACACGTTGACCCTGGCGGCTTTGATCCAGGCGCTGACACGGATGTTGTGGCGCCTTTCGACCAAAAACCAACGTTGGCGCCTGTATGATCGGTTCCTGATCGAGGAAAATCGATGGCGCGCGCAACGCTATGGCATGTCTGCCGGATTGATTGATTGGGGGCGCCGCGAGATCGTGCCCTTTGCCGATCTGATGGAAGAACTTTTAGGCCTGCTACAGGAAGATGCAGAAGCTTTGTCTTCTGCCCAGGAGATCGAAAACGTCATGAATATTCTGAAATCCGGGAACAGTTCGGACCGCCAGAGGGCGGTCTACAACGACGCACTTCAAGCCGAATACAGCCAATCCGAAGCCCTGCGCGCTGTGGTTCGGCATCTGACGGAAGAATTTCATGTCGATTTGTAAATTACTGCCCTGAATATTGCAGATTGGGTTGGCGTTTTTTTCGCACTGACACATTGGTGTAAGAGTTGTATAATTTAACAAACGTTCAATTGTACGTGCCGGGAGACCTTAAATGGACTTTGCTCTGACCGAAGAACAAACCCTGATTTTTGACATGGCCAAAAGTTTTGGCGAAGACAATATCGCGCCAAACGCCCAAGCTTGGGAGGCCGAAGGGCTTATTCCAAAACAGCTTTGGCCGCAGTTGGCCGAGCTGGGGTTCGGTGGGCTTTATGTCTCTGAAGAATATGGTGGCTCTGGCCTGTCGCGACTGGATGGCACATTGGTTTTCGAAGCCCTGGCCATGTCCTGCCCTTCGGTTGGCGCGTTTTTGTCGATCCACAATATGTGTGGCGGCATGATCGACAAATTTGGCAGTGAAGACACCAAACAAAAGTGGTTACCCGACCTGTGCTCTATGGAAAAAGTGTTTTCCTATTGCCTGACCGAGCCCGGCTCAGGGTCGGACGCGGCGGCCCTGCGCACACGCGCTGATAAATCCAACACTGGCTACAACATGAACGGCACCAAGGCGTTCATCTCTGGCGGCAATTACTCCGATGTCTACGTCACCATGTGCCGGACCGGGGATGATGGACCCAAAGGCATTTCCACTGTGATTGTCGAGACCGGCACCGAGGGTCTGAGTTTCGGTGCCAATGAGTCCAAGATGGGCTGGAAATCACAACCAACTTCACAGGTGCAATTTGACGATTGTCTGGTGCCCCTGGAAAACCTGTTGGGCGAAGAGGGCAAAGGGTTCTCTTATGCTATGGCAGGTCTGGATGGTGGGCGTTTGAACATCTCGGCTTCGGCTTTGGGTGGGGCGCAAAACGCGCTGGATTTGACTATGCAGTACATGTCCGAACGCAAGGCTTTCGGAAAATCTATCAATCAATTCCAAGCCTTACAGTTCCGGCTCGCGGAATATGAGACCAAGCTTCAAGCCGCGCGTACCTTCCTGCGTCAGGCAGCGTGGAAATTGGACAACAGCACGCATGACGCCAGCAAATTCTGTGCGATGGCCAAACTGATGGTCACCGATGCAGCCTTTGAGGTGGCCAATGGCTGTCTGCAACTGCACGGCGGTTACGGATACCTTGCGGACTATGGCATCGAGAAAATCGTACGCGATCTTCGGGTGCACCAGATTTTGGAAGGCACCAACGAGATCATGCGTCTTATCGTGTCACGTCAGATGATCGCAGACGCAAGCTAAGCAAGGCAGACTTGACCAGATGAGCGATATCAACATCCGCAAGGTCGGAAAAACCGGCCGCATCACATTCACACGCCCCAAAGCGCTGAATGCGATGTCTTATAAAATGTGCACAGCGATTGAAGACGCGCTGGACGCTTGGGAAAACGACGACGATGTCGCAATGATCGTCGTCGACGCCGAAGGTGAAAAGGCGTTCTGTGCAGGCGGAGACATCGCCGAACTCTATGAAACCGGAACAGCAAATAATTTCGCATTTGGACAAACTTTCTGGGCCGATGAGTACCGAATGAACGCTAAAATGTTCGAATTTGGCAAACCTGTCGCGAGCTTCATGCAAGGTTTCACCATGGGCGGCGGGGTCGGTGTGGGCTGTCATTGCAGCCACCGGGTTGTCGGCAACAGCAGTCAAATCGCCATGCCAGAGTGCGGCATTGGATTGGTTCCAGATGTGGGCGGGTCTCATATTTTGGCCACCGCACCTGGACGTCTGGGTGAGTATCTGGGCCTGACAGCTGCCCGGCTTGGCGCCGCAGATGCAATCCTTGCCGGATTTGCCGATTACTTTCTGCCCGAAGGAAACTGGCCCGATCTGATCACTCAATTGGAAGCCACGGGCGACTGGACACTGATCGACACTGCCGCGCAAACCGCACCAAATGGGACATTGGAGACACAACAGACTGAGATTGACGCCAACTTTGGTGGCGAAAGCCTCACCGATATCGTCAATGCGCTAAAAGCATCCGATAGCGACTTTGCCCGCGACGCGTTGAAAAAACTATCGCGTAATTCGCCATTGGCGATGGGCTGCGCCTTGGAGATCATTCACCGGGTGCGAGCCACCGAGAGCATTCGGGCCGCACTCGAGCAGGAATACCGTTTTACGTATCGCGCGATGGAGCACGGCGATTTCCTTGAAGGAATTCGTGCTCAGATCATTGACAAAGACCGCAATCCGCAATGGAAACATGACCTAAACGCCCTACCCGCCGTGGCAGTCAGCCAGATGCTCATGCCCCTTGGCGACGCGACACTGACATTTGAAAAGGGAGACTAACCCATGAAGATCGGCTTTATCGGACTAGGTAATATGGGCGGCCCAATGGCGACAAACCTTGCCAAGGCAGGTCACGACGTGACCGGGTTTGACATGGCAGATGTCGCCATTGACGGCGTGACACTGGCCGCAACCGGAATTGAGGCTGCAACCGGTGCTGATGTGGTGATCACCATGTTGCCAAACGGCGCAATCCTGCGAGCAGTGGCAAATGACGTGATCCCGGCCATGTCCAAAGGCGCGGCACTGGTCGATTGTTCAACCGTCGATGTCGAAAGTGCGCGTGCGGTGGCTGATCAGGCAGGGGCTGCCGGGTTGCTTTTTGTTGATGCGCCGGTTTCCGGCGGCGTTGGCGGTGCAGCTGGTGGCACGCTCACCTTTATGGCCGGTGGTAGCGCAGAGGCCTTTGCCAAGGCGGATCCGTTGTTTGACATCATGGGACAAAAGGCCGTGCACTGCGGCGAAGCGGGTGCCGGTCAGGCTGCCAAGATTTGCAACAACATGATTCTTGGCGTGACGATGATCGCCACTTGCGAGGCCTTTTCACTGGCCGACAAACTGGGGCTGAGCCGGGAAAAGATGTTCGACGTGGTCAGCACGTCATCAGGCTATAGCTGGACCATGAATGCCTACTGCCCTGCCCCCGGTGTTGGCCCGCAATCTCCGTCAGACAATGACTATAAACCCGGGTTTGCAGCCGATCTGATGCTGAAGGACCTGCGTCTGTCGCAGCAGGCTGCAGAAGCCGCAGACGCTGACACACCGATGGGCCAAATGGCACGCGATCTTTACGCACAGTTCGTTGAAAACGAAGACGGCGCAGGCATGGATTTTTCCGCCATGCTGCCCAGATTTGAAAAGCGTAGCCGCAATTAGCACAAGCTTGGAAGAATTTTGCGAGGTCCGCTAGTGGCGGGCCTCATTTTTCTGTGTGCCCCCTCGAAAGACCGCAACCAACACCTATCTGATGAAGGTACACACAGTAAAAGGGTTCCCTAAATGGCCTCCAAGATTTTTGCAAAAAACGTTGGCAGCTTTGATCGCATTTTGCGGATCGGTGCTGGCGCGACTCTCACTCTCGGGTTTTTTGTTAACTATAACCCGCTGTTCCTCATCGGTGTACCGATCGCACTGACTGGTATTTTCTCAACCTGCTGGCTGTACAGCCTTCTCGGACTAAGCACAGCCAAGGCCTGACAAAAGTCAGGCTCTTGGCGACAGAAGCTCTCTGTTCTTGCGTGTAACTGCAATACGTAATGAGGAACAGAGTAATGAGATCAACTATCGTAGCAGCAATTGTCCTGGCCACTATAACTGCAACCGCCGGGCTGGCCGATGTCGGTGGCAAAAAGAAGACGGCGCGTCAGGCTAACGCCCATCATTCGAAAGTAGAAAAATCACACCCTTATGCAAATAAGAAAGTGTTACACACCAAGAGGTTAACTCGAGTCCAAAAGCGTCGCTTGCCAGCTCTTCCAAGAGGTCACAGCTATCGGGTTGTGGGAGATCATGTGGTCGCGATGGATGAAGATTTGCTTGTCATCGTGTCCGTACTGGGTCTTGCCTCTGTATTGTTCGACTGACAATTCAAAATGGGTCGTGGCGTTCCTTTTGGGACGGCCACGACACCAAACACTGTCTTCAATCAACTAGACTACTCGGCAGCAACCCGTTTTCCAGAAAGCATATCCGCCAGATAATGCCCGGTGTGACTGCGTGCATTCTGGGCAACATCTTCGGGCGTGCCAACAGCTACAATCTCACCACCGCCATCCCCCCCTTCGGGGCCAATATCAATGATCCAGTCGGCGGTTTTCACAACGTCCAGATTGTGCTCAATCACAATCACGGTGTTGCCTTGGTCAACCAGCTCATGCAGCACTTCCAACAGCTTGCGCACGTCTTCGAAATGCAGGCCCGTGGTAGGTTCGTCCAGGATGTACAGCGTGCGCCCGGTTGAACGTTTGGCCAGTTCTTTCGACAACTTTACCCGTTGTGCTTCACCACCCGACAGAGTGGTCGCTTGTTGCCCTACCTTGATATACCCAAGCCCCACCCGCGCCAGTGCATCCATCTTGTCACGAATGCTTGGAACCGCCTTGAAAAAGTCCTGCGCATCCTCGACAGTCATATCAAGAACGTCTGCTATGCTTTTGCCTTTAAACTTTATTTCCAGAGTTTCCCGGTTATACCGAGCACCCTGACAGGTCTCGCAAGTGACATAGACATCCGGTAGGAAATGCATCTCGATCTTGATCAATCCATCGCCGGAACAGGCCTCGCAACGCCCGCCTTTAACGTTGAACGAAAAGCGCCCTGGCTTGTACCCACGTGCCTTGGCTTCGGGCAATCCGGCAAACCAATCCCGGATCGGGGTGAAGGCCCCGGTATAGGTGGCCGGGTTAGAGCGTGGTGTGCGCCCGATGGGGCGTTGGTCAATGTCGATCACCTTGTCCAGATGTTCGAGACCTTTGATAGTCTCGCAGGGCGCCGGTGTCTGGCGCGCACCGTTCAGTCGCATCGATGCCGTTTTGAACAGGGTTTCAATGGTTAGCGTGGATTTCCCCCCGCCCGATACGCCCGTCACGCAGACAAATTTTCCCAATGGAAACTTGGCTGTCACGTTTTTCAGGTTGTTTCCCGACGCTTTGACCACCGAGATCGATTTACCATTGCCCTTACGGCGGTCCACAGGAATAGAGATCTCGCGTTTTCCCGACAGATACTGCCCGGTCATCGAGGCTGGATCAGCAGCAATCTCAGCGGGCAACCCCTTGGAAACCACTTGCCCACCATGCACGCCTGCGCCTGGCCCAATATCAAAGACGTAATCCGCTTCGCGAATGGCCTCTTCATCGTGCTCCACAACAATCACAGTATTGCCTTGGTCTCGCAGGTTCTTGAGTGTGCCCAAAAGCCGATCATTGTCACGCTGATGCAGGCCAATCGACGGCTCATCGAGGACATAAAGAACTCCCGTTAACCCAGAGCCAATCTGGCTGGCCAAACGGATGCGCTGGCTTTCCCCGCCCGACAGCGTTCCACTTGAACGTGAAAGCGTAAGGTACTCTAATCCCACATTATTCAGGAATCCTAAGCGTTCGCGAATTTCCTTCACAATCGCCTTCGCAATCTCTTGTTTTTGGGCTGTCAAATGGTTCGGAACATCCTCAATCCACGCCAACGCCTCGCGGATCGACATCTGCACAACCTGCCCCACATGCAGCTTTGCAATCTTTACCGCCAGCGCCTCTTCGCGTAACCGATAACCGTTACAAGAGCCGCATGGCCGGTTGTTTTGGTAACGCTCAAATTCTTCCCGAATCCAGTTGGAATCGGTCTCGCGGTAACGGCGCTCCATATTGGGGATCACCCCTTCAAAAACCCGCGTCACCTGGTAAACACGCCCGCCTTCATCATAGCGAAATGGGATTTCTTCCTCGCCAGAGCCGCGCAGGAACACTTGCTGAACCTTTTCTGGCAGATTCTTCCATGCTGTGTTCTTGTCAAACTCATAATGCTTGGCGATGGCCTCAATGGTTTGCAGGAAGTAAGGCGATTTGCCTTTGCGCCACGGCGCAAGCGCACCGTCGTAGATTTTCAATGTTTGATCCGGCACCACAAGGCGCTCGTCAAAAAACAATTCCATGCCCAGCCCATCACATTCCGGACAAGCCCCAAACGGCGCGTTGAAGGAAAACAAACGCGGCTCAATTTCGGGGATTGTGAACCCGCTGACCGGGCAGGCAAAGTTTTCAGAAAACGTGATGCGTTCCGGCTCTTCGTCTTTTGGGGCGGTCTCCAGAATGGCAATCCCGTCTGCCAGATCAAGCGCGGTTCGCAAACTGTCAGCCAGCCGCGTTTCCAAACCTTCCCGGATCACAAGACGATCGACCACAACGTCGATATCGTGGCGGAATTTCTTATCCAGCGTAGGAGGCTCATCCAGTTCGTAAAACACACCATCCACTTTGACCCGCTGAAAACCCTGTTTGCGTAACTCAAGGAATTCTTTACGATATTCACCTTTTCGGTCCCGCACGATCGGCGCCAGCAAATAGCCACGCACCCCGTCTTGCAGGGTCATGATGCGATCCACCATGTCCTGGACCTGTTGTGCTTCAATCGGCAATCCGGTGGCCGGACTAAACGGCGTGCCAACACGGGCAAACAACAGCCGCATATAGTCATAAATCTCGGTCACAGTGCCGACGGTTGAACGCGGGTTTTTGCTTGTGGTTTTTTGTTCAATCGAAATAGCTGGCGACAGGCCGCTGATGTGATCGACGTCCGGTTTTTCCATCATATCAAGGAATTGACGCGCATAGGCCGACAGGCTTTCGACATAGCGACGCTGGCCTTCGGCATAGACTGTGTCAAACGCCAAAGACGACTTACCTGAACCGCTCAGGCCGGTAATCACCACCAGTTGATCGCGTGGAATATCCACGTCGATGTTCTTGAGATTATGTTCGCGCGCACCGCGCACCTCAATGTTTTTCAACTCAGCCATCAAAGCCCCCGAAACCAATGTCCTAGAGATAGGTTAATTGTGCCGATGTTCCAACATAAAAGTGAGAACATACAGCGAACATTTTGTCTGTTTCTGTCAGCAGACGACATTTACGGGCTAAAACTGATGAGCCGCCCAAACCTTTAGAGCCGACGTCCAAGGCTGACATACCGCCCCTAAATGGATGCATATTTCCCTACCGGCGGAGTCCGATTTCTACCGGAAATCGGAAAATGAAAATCTACATGTGGATCACACGCCCATAAGCATCGAGAACGCTTTCGTGCATCATCTCTGATAAAGTGGGATGCGGGAACACGGTTTGCATCAGGTCTTCTTCCGTGGTTTCCAGCTGGCGCCCAACCACATAGCCCTGAATCATTTCGGTTACTTCGGCACCGACCATATGCGCGCCCAGCAACTCGCCTGTTTTGGCGTCGAACACTGTTTTCACCATGCCCTCAGCCTCACCCAAGGCAATCGCCTTGCCATTGCCGATGAACGGGAAACGGCCCACTTTGATGTCGTAGCCCAATTCCTTGGCCTTGGCTTCGGAATACCCCACCGAGGCCACCTGCGGATGACAATAGGTGCAACCCGCGATGCTTTCGGGCTTTACGGCGTGGGGTTTGCCCCCTGCGATCAGTTCGGCCACCATGACGCCTTCGTGGGATGCTTTGTGGGCTAACCACGGCGCGCCAGCGATGTCTCCAATCGCATAAAGTCCGTCCACACCGGTACGACAATAGGCATCCGTCACCACATGGGTCCGGTCCAGTTTAACGCCCAAGGCTTCAAGCCCCAGATCCTCGACATTGCCGACAATACCTACGGCGGAAATCACAGTGTCAAACTCTTGCTTCTGGATCTTACCGCCACTTTCTATATGGGCCGTGACCTTGCCTTTGCCGCGATCCAGTTGTTTGACCATGGCTTTTTCCATGATGGTCATACCCTGTTTCACAAAGGCCTTTTTGGCGAAGGCGCTGATCTCAGCGTCTTCTACAGGCAACACCCGTTCCATCACCTCAACCACCGTTGTGTCGGCACCTAACGTATTATAAAAGCTCGCAAACTCAATGCCGATAGCCCCCGAACCTATGACCAACAATTTCTTTGGCATGCGTGGTGGCTGCAAGGCGTGCTTGTAGGTCCAGACCAGATCACCATCCGCCTCAAGCCCCGGAAGCTCGCGGGCGCGGGCACCAGTGGCCAGAACAATATGTTTGGCGGTCAGCTCTTCTTTACCTTTGTCGGTTGTAACGCTCACTTTGCCCTTAGCTGGCAGAGTCGCGGCGCCCATGAACACTTTGATCTTGTTCTTTTTCATCAAGTGGCCAATGCCCACTGAGAGTTGCTTGGCCACGCCGCGCGAACGTTTGACTACCGCATCGAGATCATAGTCGATGTTATCAGCCTTGAGACCAAACTCAGCGGCACGATGCATCAAATGAAACACTTCCGAGGACCGCAGCAAAGCCTTGGTCGGAATGCAGCCCCAATTGAGGCAAATTCCACCAAGATGTTCGCGTTCTACAATCGCTACATTCAGCCCTAGCTGTGCTCCGCGAATGGCCGCAACATACCCCCCCGGGCCCGCCCCGATCACGATCATGTCGAAATTGCCCGATGCCATGCGTCTCTCCCTTATGTGCTTCCTAAGAACCTAATGCAGATTCCCCGGTACTTCAACGAAGCCCATTGAGCGATCATTTCAATTGGTGTTTTGATTTCCGAGCGTCTTGAGTCATTTTGAGGACAAGACGTTTCACAGGAAGTCCTCGTCATGAAAACTGTAAAAAACCTTTTGCTCGCAATGATTAATGCCACCCTGATCCTCGTGGCTGTATGTCTGTTTTTGTTCTGGCAAGTTTCCAGCACAGCCGAGCGTGTCGCTGGAAACTTTGCGGCCAACTTGGATGTTCTGGAGCCTGTTACGAAAAGTGTTCGAGGCCTGACCACTGAAGTGGCCACCCTACGCATAGAATTATCCGCAGCCCAAGGGCAAACCCAGATCGCGGCCCGCATAGATGCACTGGATGCCAAGTTGGCACAGCTGCAAGCATCGATGGACAAAATTGTCGACACACCGGATCGGTTGATGATCACCGCCATCGACGCCGCCTCGGACAAGGCGACGCGCACATTGATTGAGCTACGCGACTGTCAGAAACCCGAGGCCTAAGCGGCCGCTTGATGGACTTTCTGAAGCTGTTGCACCGTGTACCCATACCCACCGAGATCAATGTATTCTTTTTCGGGGCCGGTATAGGATCGCGCAAGCGCATCATTGCGATACGGGAAACGACCAAACAGCCGGATCACTTCGCGATGTGCTTTGGCGTGCAGCATATTGGACGGGCCTGTTTCCGGCATCCGTTCCAGCATCATTCGCACGCAACGCTCTTGGTCGCATAGGTTTTCGGAATGCATCAGGGGAAGATAGAAAAACTGCCGCGCGGGCTCGTCGATTTTCAGGTCCCATTTCTGATGAATTGCCGCTTTGGCTGCACTCAGCGCTGCACGATCCGACGAAAACGCCTTAGATGTGCCCCGGAACATATTCCGGGAGAGCTGGTCATTCAGGATGATATAGGCCAGCGCACCGCTGGGATATGTCAGCCATTGCGCAAAACTGCCTTCCTGCGCGTCTTTCCAGGTATCCAGAAACTTGTCCCTGATCTCCTGATCCAAGTCTTCTGATACAGCATACCAACCTTCTGGCCCCACTTCGTCGAGCCAGAACTTCAAGATTTCTTCGGGCCCTGCCATGCCCAAACTCCTTGTGTTTGATCACCCACCACGGTGACATGAAAATGTTACGCAGATTAATGGGTTCACCTTAAGTAACAAATTGCGACATCACGACATATTATTGTGTATTTTCCGCATCTTCCTCTTCAAGAGCGGTTTCAATGGCGAATTCTTGCGCAGCTTCAACCGCAACTGGTGAAGAAGAAGGCAGAATTGGTGCGTATGTGCTGGTGTCTTCCACGGCAATCCCTGCCCGGCGGGTCATACGGAACGCGGCATAGGCAGCGATGGCCAGCATCAGGATAGCCAAGAACAGGAAATATCCCGGAGCCCCAAATACCGCCATAAACCAACCTGTCAAAACGGGGCCTGCGATTGCCCCAAGGCCGTTGATGAAAACCATTCCGCCAGAGGCCGCGGCCATGTCTTCATGCTCCAGATAGTCATTTAAGTGAGCAATCAGCAATGAATACAATGGGTTAGAGAACCCGCCCACAAGAACCGCAGCCACGAGAAGCATCATGTAACTCGTGCCAAGCAGCATACCGACAATCGCACCTATCCCCCCGATCAATCCAGCAATCAGGATAAGAACCCGGCGATCCATACGGTCGGACATCCAGCCCAACGGATACTGCACAATCATTCCACCGACATAGAAAGACGCAACAAACAACGAAATATCTTTCACGGATAGGCCTATCGAGGCCGCATAGACTGCCGCCATCCCGAATTGAGCCGCAAATACACCCCCCAAAAGAAACATACCCACCGTGCCCAAAGGAGAGATATTGACCAGTTCACGCAGGCTCATCGGTTTGGTGGCCTCAAACGCAGGCGTCGGCGAAATGCTGAGCAGAATTGGCGCAAATGAGATGGAAACCAGCACCGAAGGGATCACAAACAGAACAAAGCCCGACGGATCAGCTGTCACCAGAATGGCTTGTGCCGTGACCACACCGATCATTTGCACAATCACATACAGCGACAGCGCCTGACCCCGGGTTTCATTTGTCGCCGCATTGTTGAGCCAGCTTTCAGCGGTGACATACACACCCGAAAAGCAGAACCCGATCAGTACCCGGCAAATGAACCAAACTGTTGGGTTGGCAAATGTCGGATAGATGATGATGACGGCGGAAATAAACGACGCCAGCGCCGCAAAGACCCGTACATGCCCGACCCGCCGGATCATTTCCGGCGCCATACGTGATCCGCCGAGGAATCCAAGAAAGTAACCAGACATCACAAGCGACATCTCAAACGTGGAAAACCCTTCGATCTCGCCCCTGATCCCCAAGAGTGTCGACTGCACGCCATTGCCCAATGTCAGCAGCAGCATTCCCAACAACAGCGCCCAAGCGCCCGACAAGAACTGAAACATCGCGGCCTCCCTGCGATTCCATGAACCTCCAGATCACATACACACAAGGTGGTGTATGCTCTGTCTACGACCAGCCTAACACGTTTGCGGCATGGTTTTGGTGTTTGCGCTCCAACAGCGCAGGCATTTGCTGCGAGATAAAGTTTCCAGCTAACCCAGTTTTGTCAGTTGGATTCACCCCCAAGCGGCGGGGACTTTCTGATCCATGCCATGGTGATTTGAGACTTTGAGGCAAAGTGAACGCTCGATCACGTACTCGATGGCGCAACTGGCAGAGTGAATGAGGCCAAAGATCAAATCCCCACCAAGGCGTAATAACTGGTTAAAAAAAGGCCAAAACAAATGATTGCAACGCGAAGAGCGGATTGCGGTACAGTCAAAGCCAGACGGCCACCCAGGTAACCGCCGATCGAGGAGCTGACCATCATGACCAGAGCAAAATGCCAGGATACCGAACCACCAAACCCAAACACCACCACCGCAACCAGACTGACCGAAAACACCACAAGGTTTTTCAATGTATTGGCTTCATGCAGATCGTCAAATCCGATGAGTATCAACGCGGCCAGCATGATTTGACCCAAACCTGCGCCAAAATACCCGCCATAAACGGTGAAGGCGAAAAAGACCAAGATCGGCAATATCGGCCAGCTTTGGCCCGTGTTGCGCCCCCAAGCCAACACAGCGCGACGCAGTCTGGGGGCCGTGGCAAACAGTATGGTTGAAAATCCGATGAGATAGGGCACCAATCCCGCAAATACCTGTGCCCCTAAAACTAAGAGCATTGTGGCACCAAGTGTTCCGCCGAGCGCCGCCAGAATCATCGGACCCAGACATTTCCGCCCAAGGTGGCGCAGTTGCGGGCGATACGCGGCCAAAGCAACCAGATTTGCGGGCAACAAGGCCACCATATTTGTCGTATTGGCGACCAGAGGTGGCAAGCCCACCCAGATCAGTACGGGAAATGTGAAAAACGTGCCGCCGCCTGCAATGGCATTCACCACGCCAGCCAAAACGCCCGCAAGAGCCAAAATAATGTAAGTTTCAATTCCGACCGTCAAAAATGCACCAAAAGCGGTTTTTGGTTCTTAATGTGACGACCTACTAAAGCTTTGACATCTTTCCCTTTTTCAGGGATGTGCCGCGCCGCTACAGGCAGAAAGTCAGGGTTGTTCAGTTCAGGAAACAAAATCATCACTTCTTCACATGCCTCGGGTCCAATGGCTTTAAGCGCTTCGCGACCTGTATACAAACTTTCCGAAGGTGCGCCTTCGGAAAAGACAATTTCGTGGTTGTCGAACAGCATGTGAAAATAGGAAACGGATCGTAGATCTTGATCCACAAAGATGCTGGGGATCTCGATCAGCTTATGAGCCGCAATCAGGGCCTCGTGCGCACTAAAAATCTGTTTGGCAATCGGCGAAGATATCAAGACCCGATGCTGTGGAGATAGATACAAACCCCGTTTCGGCAAACCATGCCCAAGTGCACCCGCCACTGTTCTGATTGGTTGCAGCTTGGGCTTCAGCGCCAATTGTTGCTGTGTGACACCCTTGCTTGCGATCCACCGCACCGGATGTGCCCCGTCATCCGGCGTCAAAACCTTTTCCTCGGCATTAGATCTTCAATTGGCCGTGCATCGGTCGCGAGAACCGTCAGGAAAACTTCATGGAAGTAAGAGAGACGCGTCTCCATAAGAAAAAAATCGGTACTTTTCTGCAATCGCATGCGCGTAAATGTGGCGTATTTGGTCCTGCCCCATTAACGCCGACACCAACATCATCAATGTCGACTTGGGAAGATGAAAATTGGTCATCAATGCATCAGCGATCCGAAATTCAAAACCTGGGTAGATAAATATATCTGTTCCGCCTTCCCAGGCTTTCATGGCCCCGTCACGCGTCGCGCTTTCAATCAGTCGCAACGCGGTGGTTCCAACCGGGATGACCCGGCCTCCGGCCACCTTTGTGGCTGCAATTTCTGCCGCTGCCTGACGGCTTACCTGCCCCCATTCTGAATGCATTTTATGCGTTGTCACATCATCGACTTTTACAGGCAGGAATGTTCCGGCTCCGACATGTAATGTGACATAGGTGAAAGTAACCCCTTTGGCTTTGAGACGCTCCAGCAAAGGCGGATCAAAATGCAGGGACGCTGTGGGGGCAGCCACGGCTCCTGAGTGTCGCGCCCAGACAGTTTGATAGTCCGTTTTGTCCTGTTCATCAGCCGCACGTTTGGCCGCAATGTAAGGCGGCAGAGGCATGGCACCGGCATCTGCCAGTGCCGCATCGAAATCCTCCCCAGCCAGGTCAAACTGCAAATGCGCTTGCCCATCGGTTTTCGCAATCAATGTGGCCGCAAGAGTGTCAGAAAACACAACCTTTTCACCTTCACGAATTTTTCGCAAAGGCTTGACCAGCGCAGACCATGTCCCTTCCGCATTTGGTTCCAACAGAGTGACTTCAATTTTGGACCGCGTGTCACCTTCGGGGCCTGATCGGGTACGAAACCCTGTCAAACGCGCTGGAATGACCTTGGTATCATTCAAAACCAATCGGTCTCCGGGGCGCAACCAGTCGACAAGGTCGGACACCGCGCCATCAGTAATTTGGTCACCATTGGCCACCAGCAAACGGGCAGAACTGCGAGGATTGGCAGGCCGTGTGGCAATCAGTGCCTCGGGCAAATCGAAATCAAAATCTGCGAGTTTCATCTTGCGTCAGGATCCTGTGAGCCTTCGGTTTCATCTTCCAAAGAACGCGTGCGGGGCTTTGGTCCAGTCCCGTCCGGGCTTGGCGCGCGGAAAATCTCGCGGAAAAACCCCGGCGTCAAGGCCGATAGCGGATTGACGGCAATCTGCACCGAATCCGGCGTGCCTTTGAGGTGATAGTTAAAGGCAATGAGCCCCTCGCCTTTCTTGGAGATGACCCGGCCAACCGAATTGATAATGTAAACCGGAGAGAAGGCGCCCTGAAAATTCATAAAACGGGTTGTAAGGTTCATAACCCCATCCAACGAAATACCCATGGCCGGACCAACTGCGCTGCCTTGGGTGATGGTCAATTTGTTCGGTGCCAAGAGGAAACTGCCAGCAATTTCGGTTAACAGAATGCCCGGTCCGTTTAACTGGTCTAAAAGACCAATCACGCTGACTGCGTTCAACAGCTCTGCAAAGGCAGGAGCCTCCTGAATTCTGACGTTCAGTATCGTGACATTTCCCGAGAAATGCCCCTCCTGTGCGCCCGGCGACAAGTGCAACACCAGGTCTCCTTGTCCCGAGGATTTTGTTATCCCCATGGCCGAGATCACCTGACCGCCTTGATCAGATGTTATTTTGAACGCCTGCCCTTTTTTCTGAGACACCATTTGGCCGGCAATTGGGGCTTGTCCGTTGAACAAACCTGTAAAGTCGCCTCCAAAGCCCCCCTTATCCTCGAACCGTCCTTTAAAATTTGACAGGTAATAGGTGTCGGTAATTTGAACGCGCTCAAGATTGGCTGAAATTGGCCCAAGCCCTCCGCCTGATGTGCTTGCGCCACTCTCGGACCCATCGCCCGAAGGCAACCCCCTTACATCGAAACGTCCGCTAAATAGGTTGATTTCAGGTGCAATCCCCTCGCCCCTGCTTCGAATTTCGCCGGTGCCATTTAGCCAGTCTCCGACCTCAAAGGCGTTCAGTTTAACCCGGTCGAGACCGCCTTTTGGGCGCATCGCAACACTCCCATCTACTGAGAGGCCGGGGGCCTGAAAGGTAAATTCATCAATGCTCGGCGGACTGGATACAGTCATGTCCATGGTGGCCCGCCCTGTGCTGTTCTTGGGTTTGGCATACCCCAGAGGTGGAAAAGAAACGCCAAGCCCCTCAATATCGGAATTCAGCGTCAAAGTTGGTGGCACACCGCGCATCATCTCCATTCGGAAATCGGCCAATGCCTTGCCAGAAAACGTGCCATCCGGAAAACCGACGTCAAACTCGTCCACCGCCAATTGGCTAAGTTCTGCTGTGCCAGTTATCGCGCTTTTTCCGCCGCTATTTGGTCCGATTTTCGAACGCCACCGCGCCTGAACCGGCAACCGTCCGACGGTGACATCACCATCAATCACGATCTCTTTGTTGTTTACTGTGCCCGTAAGCGCCCCAGCGATCACTTTGTCCTTGATGAAATGCGACGTTTCAACCTGAGGCACCACCAAATCGACGGCAAAAATGACATCCTCGGGTTTGACCTTTTGTTTTAGCGTCAGATCGATTGTTCCCACGCCGCGCACTGACCCTTTAGCAAGATCAACGGGTAATTTGGCTTTGTCCATTACCGACAAGGGCTTGCGATTGAGCAGCGACAAGGCGGCGGTCACCGGACCTTTGGCTGACAACCTAACGGTTGCTGGAGATTCCTTGAGACGCGTGTTGTGCACCACGAAACCTGTGCCCGAAATATCGATGTCTCCGCCTTGATCCGCTGTAACATACCCACTTTCGGCACCTACAAGAAAACGGTTGCGCATGAACGAAGCAACCCCCTGCCCCGCGCGCAGGATTGGCATATTTTTCATGAATTTGAGGTTTAGATCAGAGAACAGGAAATCCAGATAAACGTCCGGAGGTTCAGCCCCCTTTGATCGCAATGCAACGTTAATGTCTTTGAGGGCAATCGAATGGATATTTTTGCTTATCCAATTGCGCAGCTTTGGTTTAAAGCGCTCTGGCCAGGCGCCGAGGGCGGCATCAAGATTCAAGCTGGTCATGCTGCCGTCGACTTTGTAATCCCAGACATCATTCTGAGGTGCCAACCACCCTTTTAAATTCAGCCTCTGACCTTTCTGTGACAACACCAATTGCCCAACTGTCAGTTCAAAGGGATTGATCTGAAGACGCACGTCAGCAAAGGCGTTATCCAATGCAATAGGACTATCGGCAAGATTGTTTGGATTGAGATCCAGTTGCGAAAACTCGAGTTGCACAATCATTTCCTGCGGCAGGCCACTGTCCATTTTTCGCAAATACGCAGTGCCAAAAGCCCGTGCACCAACCCAACCTGCCTGTAGTGAAAACTCGTCCAGCGTCAGGGTCTGGCTTTTGGGATCAAACGACAAATAGGTGTGGGCCGAGTCAAAGGGGATGGGTTTGACTTCATTGTCCGGTTGCAGTGCACCTGCTCCAATTTGCAGGGCGACACTTGTCGGGCCCAACACACCCTGGCCGTCCGTCGACGCCCTTAGTGACCCCGAAATGGGAGCCTGCAAAATCTCAAGCCAGGCGAGCGCCGGAGATTGCGAGGCGATATCACTTGCGGGCAAGTCTTCAAAAGTCATGCCGAAATGGGACACATTGGTGGCAAAAGACGTCTGGGCCGTCACCTCGATCGAAGACACATAAGACCGTGCGCCCAAGGCAATAAGGCTGGCCGACAGGTTCAGGTCATTGCCATCCCGCGTCAATCGTGCCTGCCCGCCATCAATCGTCCACCCCCGACCTGCACGCACATCCTCATACCGAAGGTGCAAGGCCTCAATTTCGACCTCATCCAACAAAGCCAGCCCCGGTTGGTCAAAAATGGTCTCTAACGCGGGACCCAAATTCGCCAAGGTGGTGCTCGCGTCGATGGGATCTGCACTGGCCCCCTCGCCCAGCGTGATATTGAACGCCCCATCCCCCAAACGCCGAAGGCTCAGAAACGCTCCCGACAGATGAACGCGCTTTGGGGCCATCTGCCCTCGAAGGACTTCGGTTAACGACAATGTGACGTCGACTTCCTCTAGTTCAATCGCGCTCGAGGATTTGGCCTCGCGCAACACAATGTTACGGGCCCGAATTCGGGGGTGCCAATTGCCCTCCACCACAATCGAAATATCGCCAAGAGACACCTCAACTTGTGGAAACTGGCTGGCCAGAACCTCTTCGGCGCGATCTGCCACAAAGGTCGGAAGCTGCAAAGGCCGCCCGATCAACACAAAAAGAGCGACTGTAAAAGCAACAATAAACAAACTGACGCTCATCAACAACCACAGCCCAACGCGTCGCATTCGACGTGGACGCTGTTGCGTTTCCGGCTCTGTGTTGTCGGCTTGGGACAGGGTAAACCTCATCTGCTTCATATTGGGCTTGCTCAGCCATACACTCGTTATACGTTATGCCTGTGTAATCCGAGGAATCTCAAGATGTTTGACCTGTTAGACCCCGCCCCTGAGGTGATATTGCCCGCCAACGCAGATCAGCAGGTGTCGCTGGCATCACTCCGGGGCCAAAAGGTGGTGCTGTTCTTTTATCCACGTGACAACACTGCGGGTTGCACAAAAGAGGCGATTGGCTTTACCGAGGCCCTGCCTGAGTTCGAGAAAAACGGTGCCGTGGTTCTGGGAATTTCCAAGGACTCGTTGGCCTCGCATGAGCGGTTCATTGCCAAAAAGGAACTGGGCATGCCGCTTTTGTCGGACGAACACAGCGACGTCTGTGAACGTTACGGCGTCTGGAAAGAAAAAAAGATGTACGGGAAGACCTTTATGGGAATCGAACGGTCGACGTTTCTTATCGATGATTTAGGGCGCATCGCAGGTATCTGGCGCAAGGTCAAAGTTGATGGCCATGTGACCGAGGTCCTGGAGGCGGTGAAAGCGCTGTGACCGATTTGACGCTCACACAAATGGCGGTTGATGTGCTGACCACGGCTGATGGTCGGGTCAAGACCGCGCTTAGTCACCAACATGCGGCGACATGGTTTGCGTCTCGTGATGCTGGAAAAGCATTGGAAATTGGCAATGCGGTTCCGCCGATGCAGCCATCGAGGCCGGAAAAGCCCGAACTGTTATCGCCACGGGATGTTCCGCGCAGGCGCCCCGGCAGCCCGCAGGGTCGCATTGCATTGCTGCACGCCGTGGCCCATATCGAATTGAACGCGGTTGATCTGCACTGGGACATAATCGCGCGTTTTTCTGACGAACCCATGCCGGTTGGATTTTACGACGACTGGGTCAAGTCAGCGGATGAAGAATCTAAACATTTCAATTTGATATGTGACTGTCTTGAAGCGATGGGCAGCCATTATGGGGCTCTGCCGGCCCACGCGGGCATGTGGCGCGCGGCCGAAGACACGGCGCAGGACTTCATGGGGCGTCTTGCGGTTGTACCCATGGTTCTTGAGGCCCGCGGGCTGGATGTGACACCGGGCATGATCCAGGTTTTCAAACAAGCCAAGGAGGCCAAAACGATTGAGGCGCTTGAGCTGATCTATGCCGAAGAAGTTGGTCATGTCGCCTATGGGTCAAAGTGGTTTCATTTCTTGTGCGGGCGCAACAATCTGGATCCAAAGGACGTGTTTCACACGCTTGTGCGGCGCTATTTCCATTCGACCCTTAAGCCACCGTTTAACGAAGAAAAGCGCGCCGAAGCTGGGTTGCCGCCCGATTTCTACTGGCCACTCGCCGACGAAACGCCTCGCAAAAAGCGCACTTAGCTCCTCTGCGATCGGCGATAGTTTGCGCGATCGGTCAAACTGCGCCGCCTTGCCGCCCCTTTGAAAGGCGTAAAAACCTTGCCCTAACCGCAACTGCTCGTTAAGAAATCCGGGCCGGGGCAAAGACAAGAACCTCGGACATCTGGGATGGGATTAAGGACGAGGCACGTGCGCACACGGCTGGCTATCAAATTACACACTGTACTTGAGCAGTATTTCCCAGAGCGTCGGTTGTTCCTGCGCTCCGAGGACGACACGCGATTTATTCGCCTGCGCCCCAGCACTCAGCTGATCGCTTTTATGGGGGGATCGCTGATTATCGCATGGACGATTATTGCCACTGCGATCCTGCTGATGGACTCGATTGGCTCTGGCAATTTCCGCGAACAGGCCCGCCGCGATCAACAGACTTATGAGCAACGGCTGAACAATCTCTCGGACGAGCGCGATGTGCGCACCGAAGAGGCTTTGGCCGCGCAAAACCGATTTAACTCAGCGCTTTCGCAAATCTCCGCTATGCAATCCGAGCTTTTGGCCTCGGAATCCCGGCGTCGCGAGTTGGAAACCGGCATTGAGGTTATCCAATCGACCCTGCGACGCACCATGAAAGAGCGTGAAACGGCACTGGCACATACCTCAAACCTTGAAAACAGCGCAAACCAATCGGCCACCGCGGGTTCTGGCGGAGCGCCTCTTGGCAATGACATGATGGATGCCCTGTCCTCTGTTCTGGCGCAAACAGCCGCTGAACGGGATCAAGTTATCGCAGATGCGGAAGAGGCCTTGAAAGCGGTCAAAGAAATGGAGCTGGAGTTGGCTCTGATGGAAGAAAAGAACGACCAGATTTTCCGCCAACTCGAAGACGCGATGACCATTTCGGTTGAGCCGCTTGAGAAAATGTTCACAGCCGCTGGCATGGATACCAAATCGCTGCTGAACGAAGTACGTCGTGGATACAATGGCCGAGGTGGCCCTCTGATGCCGCTTGCGTTCTCGACCAAGGGGGGCGAGTTGACCAAGGAAACCCTGCGCGCCAACGACTTATTGGATCAACTGGATGAGTTGAACATGTACCGCATTGCGGCAGAGACACTGCCTTTAGATTCGCCGCTGAAAAGCGCCTTCCGCTACACCAGCGGATTTGGCATGCGCTGGGGACGGATGCATAATGGGACTGATTTTGCGGCAAAACACGGCACTCCAATCTATTCTACCGCGGACGGTGTGGTCATCCACGCCGATTGGCTGTCGGGATATGGCCGCCTGATCAAGATCAAACACGAATACGGAATCGAAACCCGTTACGCCCACTTGGCGAAAATCCGCGTGAAGGTCGGACAAAGGGTCTCGCGCGGCGAACAGATAGGTGATATGGGCAATTCTGGACGATCGACAGGCACGCACCTGCACTATGAAATTCGCAAGAACGGACGCGCCGTCAATGCGATGAAATTTATCAAGGCTGGACGAAATGTTTTCTAAGAGCAAAATCAACGAACCCGCACCGAAATCCGCTGATGCAGCTAAATCTGCTGTACCGGAAGCTCCGGCTGCCAAGATTCCACCAAAGCCTGCTGGCGATTTCAAAGCAGCGGCGCCCAAGGCAAAACCGCCCGCGTCGATTCTGTCTTCGGACCTGCATGTTACGGGAAACATGAAAACAACCGGTGACATCCAAGTGGAAGGCACCGTGGAAGGCGACATTCGTGCGCACCTGCTTACAATTGGCGAAAGCGCGACAATCAAAGGCGAAGTGATCGCTGATGATGTGGTGATCAATGGCCGTATCGTGGGCCGCGTACGTGGCTTGAAAGTGCGCCTGACATCGACCGCACGCGTCGAAGGTGACATCATCCACAAGACTATCGCGATCGAAAGCGGTGCGCATTTCGAAGGTTCTGTTCAGCGTCAGGACGACCCGCTGACCAAGAAAGATGCAGCCCCCAAGGCCGCTGCACCTAAAGCCAACGTCTAATACCTTTGATCCACAAAAATCTTAAAGAGCGCTCCAGGTGGAGCGCCTTTTTTTTCCGTCCGCGACAGGTATCAACGCCGCACGTATTGGCTAGTTGCGTTTTGGTCGACCTGGTAATCCCAGGCCGTGCTGTTTCGATCCATCGCCGCGTTGACCACATTTTTCATTTTTAGGCGATCCCAGACGTCACTCCCGATCTTGTCCAGATCGAACCGTCCACCGGTTATGATTTGATCCAGCTCATTCTCCAGTTTGGCGTGCTCCGGGCGCCCTGACAGATTGTTCCATTCATCCGGATCCTGAACGAGATTGAACAGCTGCGGCGCTTCACCGTGACAATAAATATACTTCCAGTCCCCCACGCGCACCATAAACGCCGGGCGCATAATCCCTTCTCCGTGATACTCGGAGATGATGGGAACAACCTCCAGAGCCTCGCCGCGCAATGCTGGCATCAACGAGCGACCCTCCATAGGAACAGCTGGAGTCTGGCCAGCCATCTCCACTAAGGTAGACGGCAAATCAATAAGCGATACAGGGGTTTCAACCTTGCTTGCTGGCGCGCCGGGCATATCGATAAACAACGGAATACGGGTCGACCATTCATAAAGGTGGCGTTTTTGGATCATGCCCTTCTCGCCTAGCATTTCGCCGTGATCCGACGTCAAAATGACGATCGTATCTTCGCGCAAACCCTGTTCCTCCAAGACTTCGATCAGTTCACCGATCTTGTCGTCCACATAATGAGCCAGCGCCGCAAACCCCCGTCGCATCGCCAACAGGTTTTCCGGATCACGGATGCGGTCTCCCTCGCGATCCAGCCCAAGCCAACGCCGCATCAGACGATCATAGCCTGAGTATCTCTGGTCCATATCTTCAGGAAACTGTGGCACATCCAGATCCGCATCCTTGTACATTTCCCAATACTTACTAGGAACTTTGTAAGGTGGATGTGGATTGGTAAAAGATACCGTAAGCATCCAAGGCTCTTCTGGAGTGTGGCGCAGATATTCCAGGCTACGAAAGTGCGTTTCTTCGTCATACTGCAGTTCTTTCGACCATCCGGGGCCGATGTTCTCGCTGACATATTGGGCGACAAAATCAAAAGCCTGAAAATCCGGATCATCTTCGGGCGGCATCGGGTAGGACCAGATAAAACCTGACGGGTAAACATCAGTGTTCAGGCGCCTCTTGAAACCGTGCAACTGATCCGCACCAATAAAGTGCATTTTGCCTGCCAGAACAGTGTCATATCCCGCATTGGTAAGGTAATGGGCAAAAGTCGGAATAAAGGAATCGAAGGGATCGCCATTGTCATAACATCCCGTTGTTGATGTGTGCATACCAGTCATGAAACAGGACCGCGCGGGCACGCAGATGGGGCTGGGGGAATAAGCGTTGGTGAATGCCACCGACCGCTGCGCCAACGCCGACATATGCCGAGTCCGCGCCTGTGGATACCCGCAGGCCTCGAGCATAAAGGGCGGCATCTGGTCGGTCATGATCAACAGAATATTGGGATGTGTATCGGCAGGCATGTCGTGTCCCTTCAGAATCAATTTATCGGTGTTATCGGCAATGCTACTTCAAAGCATGCGACTTTTCTGAACGTTCACGACACGCCAATGTCTTATTTTTGAGCAAATGCACACGACAAATTGGGAAGATCTGACTTCGCATGCTCTTACGTCGGGTTTGGACGCTGGTTGCGCCAATTCCTGACAGATCGTATCTAGTCGTCAAACCCACCATCATCATCAAAGCTGTCCGACACCATGGACATCCCCAGAATTGTGGCGCCTGCCTCGCCGTAATCCGCCTTTTGACCGGCTTTACGTTTTTTATGAGCGCCCCGGGCGGCAAAAAAGATAACGACTCCGATAAGGCTGAGACCTCCGCCGAAAACCGGCGCGGCAATTGCATCTTCGGTCATTCCTTTGGCATCAATTGTTTCAATTCCGGCACCAAGGATCACAACCCCAAATAACAAAAATCCCAGCGACAGAACTATTCCGATAAAATATCTCATGACAGGCTCTTTCCTGTCCCGAGCATACCAGAAGGTGCGAAAACCCACGTTGAGCCATCTCAACGCGGTATCACATTGATCTAATTGCCCAGCATCCATGTCCCGTCCGGCCAAAAGGCGTGATAGGCAAAAGCAAACATTACGTCGTGGGGGACATCGCGTCCCTGCCCGTCTTTGACACGGATTGATCCCACATCACGCCCTTTTGCCATTGTCCCGGCATCCAATGCCGAGGCCTGGCCTTGACGCCAGCTGATCTCTAGCCCGGCCTCGCGCACTACGGTTTCTTCGCGCAGGCGCTGCATGGGCCAGGCTCGAGCCCCAACGCGCACGACACGCGACAAGGCTTCGATCCCATGCGGTGGCAATTCTCCGCTGTAAAGGAAGGGACGCTTAGAACTGTCGTATCGTTCATAAGGATTGCGACCGTAGCGCCGGTTATGCGGCGGCTGGACCATGACCAATCCGCTTGGGTTCTCGGCCATGTATTGAGCCCATCCCTGCATATAGCTGGGCAGAAGGTGCAGCTCTGTGCCCGTCAGATCGCCAACGATGGCCGTGCCAAGGGCCTGTTGCCACCAGCTTTGGGTTTCGCGGTCATACATCACCATGTCTGAGTTCCGAAGTTTACCGGACACCCCAAATGTCAGCGTCTGACCTGCAACCCGCCGATCGAACGTTAAGGCCGAATTGCATAAAGGGCAAAATGTGACCGCAATGGGAACGCCACCTATCGTGTCATTCACAATCTCATGCCAAGTCAGGTAGCGCAGCGGATAAGCGCGCGGATCACTCCCCGCAATTTCCAGCACGATCACAGGTTCCAATGCACCGATCCTGGTCTCTTGTTCAGCCCGAATAAACTGCGGGTCACTCAGGGCTGGAATACCGTCCTTGGGCGGGCCTCCGGACAGGATTTCCACCCAATTGGTCACAGAAGTCTTAGCAAAATCTGTTTCCGGCCATTCGTGTTTCCAGAAATCCGGATTGGCACTGGCGCTGGAGCCAAGCAAAACCAGTAATAGTGCCGCGAACAGGTGATTAAGTAAAAACATCTGTGAGCCTCCCTAGGTCAGAAGCAGGCTTGCAAAAAATAAGGGGGGCCGCATAGCCCCCCTCACAACAGTTTGATGGTGTTTGACTGCGAGCTTAGTCGATGACTGTGACGGTTTTCATCATGTCGGGCTGGCCAATCACCGATCCGTTTTGACCTTTGCCAAGCTTGATCTGATCCACAACATCCTGACCAGAGGTCACTTTTCCGACCACGGTGTATTGCCCGTTCAGTGAAGAATATTCGGTGAACATGATGAAGAACTGCGAGTTCGCAGAGTTTGGGTTCTGAGAACGGGCCATACCCACGATACCTTTTTCAAAAGGGATATCTGAGAACTCGGCCTCCACGTCCGGGCGAGAAGATCCGCCCATACCTGCACGGCGCATATCGCCGCCCATTTTACCGAACTGCACGTCTCCGGTTTGCGCCATGAAGCCTTGGATCACGCGGTGAAACACCACGCCATCATAGGCACCCTCGGCGGCCAGAGTGGTGATTTGCTCGACATGTTTCGGGGCCACATCTTCGAACAGGTCAATAGTGACAATGCCATTGGCCTCGCCTTCGATCTCAATCTGAATGCCCGTGGCTAGTGCAGGGCTGGCCAAAAGGGTCAGAGCCAGCGCTGCCTTAAGCATCTTCGTCAGCCGCAACTTTTACGCTGATCATGCGGTCGGGCGACATCGGCGGCTCGCCGCGTACAATCGCGTCTACGTGCTCCATGCCTGAAATCACACGACCATAAACGGTGTATTGATTGTTCAGGAAATGGTTGTCACCGAAGTTGATGAAGAATTGCGAATTGGCACTGTCAGGCGCCTGACTGCGGGCAGCGCCCAAAGTGCCACGGTCGTGTGGAATGCGGCTGAATTCGGCTTTGAGGTTCGGCAGGTCCGACCCGCCAGTGCCTGCACCACGGATGTTAAAGTCTTTTTCCATGTTGCCGTTAGCGACGTCGCCGGTCTGCGCCATGAACCCGTCAATCACACGGTGAAAGCAGACATTGTCGTACTGACCTGACCGGGCCAGTTCTTTCATGCGCTCCGAATGGCCCGGTGCGATGTCAGGCATCAATTCGATGACAACAGTGCCGTCTTTCAGTTCCATCAGGATGGTGTTTTCTGGGTCTTTGATCTCGGCCATGGGGCTCTCCTATGAATTCGTTTGGGCGATAGTTAATCACCCTGGAACCGAATGCCAAGACATCGCATTGACCCACGCCCAGTTTCCTTTAGAGAACAGGGGGTATTTTGAACAAGGAGAGCCTGAAATGTCTTGGAAAACACTGGACGACATGGATCTTGCCGGTAAACGGGTTCTGACCCGCGTAGACATCAATGTTCCCATCGTCGACGGCGTGGTCACAGACTCGACCCGCATCCAACGCATCGCACCGACCGTGACGCATATCCTTGCTTCAGGTGGTCGTCCGGTTCTTCTGGCTCATTTTGGTCGCCCCGGTGGCGAGCGGCGCACTAACCTGTCGCTGAACCAATTGGTGCCGACGCTGGAACAGGCGTTTAAAGCACCCGTAGTCTTTGCGTCAGATTGTGTTGGCACCGAGGCCGAACTGGCCGCCGAGACGCTGCAACCAGGTCAGGTTCTGTTGCTGGAAAACACTCGTTTTCATGCGGGGGAGACCAAAAATGATCCTGAGTTGGCCAAAGGCATGGCCAAATTGGGTGACGTGTTCTGCAATGACGCGTTTTCTGCCGCTCACCGTGCGCATAGTTCCACCGAAGGTCTGGCGCACCTGATGCCTGCTTGTGCTGGTCGATTGATGCAGGCCGAGCTGGAAGCGCTGGAAAGCGCACTTAGCAAACCGCAGCGTCCTGTGACGGCGGTTGTGGGCGGTGCCAAAGTATCCACCAAACTGGAACTTTTAAGCAACTTGATTGAGAAGGTCGACAATCTGGTGATCGGTGGCGGGATGGCCAACACGTTCCTTGCCGCTCAAGGATTGGATATTGGCAAATCTCTGGCCGAGCGCCTGATGACAGACACTGCCAACGAGATCATAGCCAAAGCCAAAGAAACCGGCTGCCAAATCATCCTGCCAAAGGACATCGTTGTTGCGCGCAAATTCGAAGCCCACGCCAACAATGAAACCCTGCCGGTCGACGCCTGCCCGGCGGACGCGATGATTTTGGACGCAGGTCCTGAAAGCGTCAAAGCCATCACGGAAGTTCTGCAGAACAGCAACACGTTGATCTGGAACGGTCCGTTGGGCGCGTTTGAGATGGAACCATTCGATGCAGCCACCAATGCCGCAGCCCTTAAGGCGGCCGCCTTGACCCGCGCAGGACAGTTGATTGCGGTTGCAGGCGGCGGTGACACGGTGGCCGCGCTGAATGCGTCCGGTGCTGCACGCGATTTCACCTATATTTCGACCGCAGGCGGCGCATTTCTGGAATGGATGGAGGGTAAGGTATTGCCCGGAGTAGCCGCTCTCGAATCCTGATCAGGAAGCACATGGCCCTGCGGCATTTGTTGGATGTCACACCTTGTTAGCGCCACCACGATTGCAACGCTCGCCCCGCTCGCATAAAAGCGGGGCGACGTCATTTCCAGAGACGAAACACCATATTTTCAAGGGCGGGAACATTTATGTCCAATCAAGCACAGACCAAACAAATGACTTCTGGCGAAGGCTTTATCGCAGCTCTTGATCAAAGCGGCGGCTCCACCCCCAAGGCCCTGCGCCTTTATGGTGTCCAAGAAGGCGCCTACAACTCAGAAGCCGAAATGTACGATATGATTCACGCCATGCGTTCACGGATTGCTATGGCGCCAGCCTTTAACGGCGAAAAGGTTGTCGGTGCGATCCTGTTTGAGATGACAATGGACCGTGAAATCGATGGCAAACCCACCGCCACCTATATCTGGGAAGAGCGCGGTGTAGTGCCGTTTTTGAAGGTCGACAAAGGCCTGGCTGACGAAGAAAACGGCGCGCAGGTCATGAAGCCTATGCCGGAACTAGACGCACTGTGTGAACGCGCCGTAAAAGCAGGCGTGTTTGGGACCAAAATGCGCTCGGTGATCAATGCAGCCAACCCGGCTGGCATTGCCGCGGTCGTCGCGCAGCAATTCGAAGTTGGCAAACAAATCCTCGGTCACGGCCTGATGCCGATCATCGAACCTGAAGTGACAATTTCCATCGCCGACAAGGCCGCCGCCGAAGACATTCTTCTGGCCGAACTGACCAAACAGATCGACGCGCTGCCAGATGGTCAACAGGTCATGCTGAAACTGACCCTGCCGGAAACCGCAAATCTTTATAAATCACTGGTCGACCACCCCAAGGTGATGCGCGTTGTGGCCCTGTCTGGTGGCTATAGCCGTGAAGAAGCCAATGATCGCCTGTCGAACAACACTGGCGTGATTGCCTCGTTCAGCCGTGCGTTGACCGAAGGCCTGTCGGCCCAGCAAAGTGACGCAGAATTCAACGATACGATCGCCGCTTCAATCGGCAGCATTCACGCAGCCTCGGTTGCCGGTTAAAAGGATCAATTGCCCGCCGCTGTCACCCGGTGGGCAAACTCGTCTTTGACGATACCTTCGGCCGCTTGCGCGAACTGGCGGATCAGCCGGGGTTTGCCAGACGATTTTCGCCACACCAATCCCACTGAGCGATACTGCCCTCCCCTCATCGGGATCAGCACGACATCGCCTTTGGGATCGGACACTTCGGATTGAGCATAAAGAGCTGGCAGCAGTGTCACGCCCATGTCCATCGCCACCATCTGGCGCAACGCATCTAGGCTTGTACCCTCGTATTCCCTTCGCAGTCGCGCCCCCACATCTTTGCACATCTGCGCCAAAGGCTCGTGCAACATCAAACTGGACCCAAGCGTCAAGACGTCTTGCCCCACAAGATCGGATTGCGCGACTTGTGAGCGCTTGGCCAATGCATGATCCCGCGCCACCGCCAGCAGCAATGGCTCTCGGTAAAGCCTGTGCACGGTAAAATCCGACGAGTTTACAGGGAGTTGAGTGAGGATCACATCATGTACACCCGCCAGCAACTCCTCAAGCAGGTCACGCGGCGCACCATCGCGTGCAACCAGTTTTAAATCTGGATGGCTGACATGCAAATGCCGCAGAAACGATGGCAGAAAATAGGGACCGATTGTCACCGTTGATCCAAGCCGCAACTTGCCTCCACTGCCTCCAGCCAGGGCGGCGGACAATTCCATCAGGCCCTCGACGTCGTCCAATACCTGTTGGGTTTTCTGTAGCACTTCACGCCCTGCAGGCGTCAGTTGAGCGCCGCGCCGCCCACGCTCCAAAAGCTGTAATCCCAGCACCCCTTCCAAAGCGACTATCTGTTGGCTCAGGGAAGGTTGACTCAGCCCAAGCTGCTCTGCGGCCCGTCGGTACTGTCCGGTTTGAGCCAAAGTGGCGAAGTACTTGAGCTGACGAAGGGTTGGTTTTTCAGCAGACATGAAGTTTTCCTTTGATAGGTTTTTCCTATCAATCAAATAGCGTTCTACGCATTTTAATTATACCAAGGCACCTCATATGGGAAGGGACAGCAGAGATACTGCTGATCAAATGAACAACAACACCGAGGTCAAAATGTCTGACAGTCTCTTCAAACGTATCGCCATCATCGTCATCCACATGAAGTCTCTGAAAAACCGCCAAACCATTCTGGACGGACAGATCGAAGTAGAACACAAGCGCCGCGCACCGGATCAGGAGCAGCTGCGCTGGCTTAAAGTGCGCCGCCTGATGGTTCGTGACCAGATCGCCCGCTACGAGAGCATTCTCCAAGACCTCAGATCCCTCTTACCAACCACCCATTCAAGAAAGGTAGCCCTGGCATGACCGAGCTTTTCAAATACCTGACCCCATCCTGGGCCTCTCCAAGTCAACGTGTTGAACGTTTGATGAACAGCTTGGAAAAAGACAACTATGTCGCCGAACGCATCACCGCAGCCCAAAGACCCTATGCGTCGGAATCCACACGCCCGCCCCTGTACCCGTTTTCACCGATGTAGGATGGCCGTTGGTTCTTAACGAGGTTTTCGCAACACCAACACGTCGCGCAGGATGGACTCGCTCATCCGATGCGCGACGTTTCTGTCTATCACCTCAAGCCCAAGCCCATCAAAGGCCGCCACCATCGCCGGACGTCTGGGAATGTTCTGGTTATAGGCAATGGCCATCGCACCCCCCGGCGCCAGGCAGGCTGCCCATCCCGGTGCGGCCGCCTGAATAACGTCGATCGGGCTGCGCGCACCATCCGCGCCCCCCATGTGCTGCACACCATAGGGGATATCCGTCACAATCAGATCAAACGGCTTGCGCCCCGCCAGATCACAGGCATTCACCGTGTCTCCGATGACGAGTCTCGCAACCTGCCCCTCGGCCATGAAATCCAGAAACTTGCCCACGCCCTTTTTGTTGGATTTTTGCACCCAACCATCGACCAATTTGTGTTTCTGGCGGTGCAGTTTGGTCCATTTTTTGAGCCCTCGACGCACCTCGTTTAAAACCGTCTGATCCTTTTCGATCCCATTGGCGGATATCCCAAACCGCATTGCCCAGAACAATGACGTGCCCCGCCCGCACATTGGATCAAGAAGGCGCAGCTTTTCATTATTAGTATCAGCTTCTTGAAGGGCAATGTTGATCAGCAACCGCGTCAATGTCTCGTTGGTCTTACCCCGGTATTTCTCACCATAGACAAAGTCTTCGTGCAAACCGAAACCGGCCCCGCATTCAATCGGTTGCCAGTTGTCACCATCGACCTGAAACAGACCCTGTGCAAAAGACAGGCGCAAAATATCGCAGGCTTTCTCTGGCTCGGCGGTCAAACGCAGAAACGACATACCCCCGCGTGCCTCGTGACCCGACACATCCACATCCGCCAGCCCCGCAATTTCGGCCAAAACAACCTCTTGCGTGTCGGCGAAATAGGCCGCCCGCGCAGAAGGTGAGATCAATAATGCAAATTCAGACATGTCGCGCTTTCGAGAAATCAGGATCGGGCGGACCCTACCCGAGCGCAACAGGCTTGAAAAGCATCATGCCTGCGGATCAAGTCGCGCCAGAATAGCTTCCGTATCCAGCCCCGCCACTGTACCCGCGATTTGACCGCGGTGGTTGACAACACGGCTGGTGATATACCCCGAAACCACCGCATTGGGCGCGGTCTGCATCAAGGCGGCAGCGGTCAGCAAGTTGGCCAGGCTTTCGGCAAACCATCGTGCGTCGCCTTCGCCGGGAATACCGGGCCAGCGCGCGCGGTGCTCGGCAAGGGCTGCATCAAAGCGTGAATCATTTCCACAACCCGCATCCAATACCCCATTCAATGCCTCGGCGGCGCCGGGTTCACGCGTCAAAGTCCGCAGGATATCCAGACAAATCACATTGCCCGATCCTTCCCAGATCGAATTCAAAGGTGCCTCGCGGTAAAGCATCGGCATCGGCGTGTCTTCGACGTACCCCATGCCTCCCAACACCTCGAGTGCCTCTGCGACCACAGAAATCGCGCGTTTGTTGGACAGGTATTTCGCCAACGCCACTCCGATGCGTGCCAAAGCCCGCGAAGCGTCATCGTCATGATCGAAACTGCGCGCCATAAACATCGACACGGCCAGCGCGCCCTCCCAGTCCAACGCCAGATCGGCCAGAACCTGACGCATCAAAGGCTGATCAATCAGCTTACGTTGAAATGCAGAACGATGAGATGCCCAGTGATGGGCTTCGGCCAACGCCGCATGCATCAAGGCCGCTGGTGCAATCGCGGTATCCAATCGGGTGTGATGCACCATTTCGATGATCGTGCGCACCCCGGCACCCTCGTCCCCAAGACGGAAGGCCAGAGCATTGTGATACTCGATCTCGGAACTGGCATTGGCGTGATTGCCTAACTTGTTCTTTAATCTTTGCAGCCGGATCGTGTTCCGCTCGCCGTCCAGCCATCGTGGAACCAGAAAACATGTGAGCCCCCCGTCGGCCTGCGCCAAGGTCAAAAAGCCATCGCACATCGGCGCAGAACAGAACCATTTATGACCCGTGAGACGATAATGATCGCCATCCCGCGCCGCTTTGGTACTGTTGGCTCGCACATCTGATCCACCCTGTTTTTCGGTCATCGCCATGCCCAGCGTCGCCCCGGACTTTTCCCAGATTGGCCTCAGGGACGGATCGTAAATCCCTGACGTCAGCTTGGGCGCCCATGCGTCAAACAGGGCTTGATCGTGGCGCAAGGCAGGCACAGCCGCATAAGTCATCGTCATCGGGCACCCAGCGCCCGGTTCCACCTGCATCTGCATATAAACAAGGGCTGCATGGGTGGCATGACCGCCAGGATTCCCATCCCAGGCCACCGCTGCATAACCCGCATTCAGCCCATTTTCCATCACCTGATGATAGCCGGGATGGAAGTCCACCTCATCCAACCGGCGCCCATTGCGATCAAACAAGTTCAAGCGTGGCAGGTCCCTTTGCGCGTCTTGCGCGGCCTGACGTATCTCAGCCGAGCCAAAGCGCCTGCCTGCTTTCTGTAAGATATCCGGGCGGGCGCTCGCGCCAATCGCGGCCTCACGCAACGGTAGATCATCTGCCCAAAGATCAATGTCCTGCCTTGCCGCTGGTTGATTTTGTACCTCGTGGTTTTCGAGAACGCTGGTTGGGGCACATTCAGTCATCAGGCAATCTCCAATCGTTACCTCAGCCTAACGGCACGGCACGAATTGGAGCCAGAGAATCGTGACGTCACAAATGAACAGAAAAAGCCAAGCGATTGGTAAAAAAGAGTTTCACAGAACGAATCACTTATGTCATAGTGCTTAAAGACGTCCGCAAAGGACGCGTTTGAGGCAGAGCATGACAACACAGAAATCCAGACCGGCCCTAGGGGCACTCCTGTTTTTCGGAGTATGCTTTGCTTTGTCGATCTATTTCACCTTTGCGGCAGTTCAGGGCGACTATGGCGTCTTTCGTCGTGTTGAAATCGAAGCAGACCGGACTGCTCTGATGGCCGAGTTAAAGCTTCTACAGGCCGATGTTGGGCACATGGAAAACCTGACTCAGCGCCTTTCTGACGATTATCTTGACCTTGATCTGCTTGACCAACAGGCTCGCGATGTACTTGGATTGATCCGGTCAGACGAAATCGTCATTCGTTAGACCTTTATTTATCTGGCCAAAAATACGCCGGGGGTCCGGATATTGGCCTCGGTGTTTGTCAAAATTTCCGCTCGCCACTTTGTATCGTATCGGATAGCATATAGTTTAATGCTAAACTATTCTATTTGCTGGGAGGCTTGGAATGGCTGCCAAAAAGCCCGCCAAAAAGACCAATGTGTCTGGCGACGAACTCAAGAAATACTACCGCGAGATGCTTCTGATCCGACGCTTTGAAGAAAAGGCCGGACAGCTTTATGGCATGGGGTTGATCGGTGGTTTCTGCCACCTTTACATCGGTCAGGAAGCCGTTGTTGTCGGCCTTGAAGCCGCAGCAGAAGACGGCGACAAACGTATTACATCCTATCGTGACCACGGCCATATGCTGGCCTGCGGCATGGATGCAAATGGCGTCATGGCCGAGCTGACGGGTCGCGAAGGCGGTTATTCCAAGGGCAAAGGCGGCTCAATGCACATGTTCTCGAAAGAGGCGCATTTCTATGGTGGCCATGGTATTGTTGGTGCGCAAGTTCCTTTGGGTGCGGGTCTGGCTTTTGCCGACAAATACAAAGGCAACGGGCGCGTAACCTTCACCTATTTCGGGGATGGCGCTTCGAACCAGGGCCAGGTCTATGAAACCTTCAATATGGCTGCACTCTGGGACCTTCCTGTGATTTTTGTCATTGAAAACAACCAGTACGCTATGGGTACGGCGCAAACCCGCTCTACTTCTACACCCGATATCTACACCCGCGGCGAAGCCTTTGGCATTCCGGGCGAGGCTGTGGACGGTATGGATGTGCTGGCCGTTAAGGACGCTGGCGAGCGCGCTGTTGCGCACTGTCGCAAAGGCAAAGGGCCCTATATCCTCGAAGTTAAAACCTATCGCTACCGCGGTCACTCTATGTCGGATCCCGCCAAATATCGCACTCGCGAAGAAGTGCAGAAGATGCGCGAAGAACGTGACGCGATTGAGCATGTCCGCCAGATGATCCTGACTGGCAAGCACGCCACCGAAGAAGACCTCAAGGCGATCGACAAGGAAATCAAGGCAGTGGTGAACGCCAGCGCCGAGTTCGCCAAAGAAAGTCCCCTGCCCGCAGCCGAAGAGCTGTGGACCGATATTTACGCCTGAGACTGACAGAGGAGAGTAGAAAATGGCTACTGAAATACTGATGCCCGCCCTGTCACCTACGATGGAAGAAGGCACGCTGGCAAAATGGCTCGTAAAAGAGGGCGACGCCGTGTCGTCCGGAGACATCATTGCCGAAATTGAAACCGACAAAGCCACGATGGAGTTCGAAGCCGTCGATGACGGGGTTATCGGCCATATTCTGGTGGCTGAAGGCACTGAAAACGTGGCTGTAAACACTGCAATTGCGACCTTATTGGAAGACGGAGAAGAGGCCGGCGCGGCTCCCGCACCTTCAGACGCATCCGCAGCTCCTGCGCCGGCACCGGTCGCAGCACCTGCCTCGGTGGCCGCTCCTCCGGTTGCAGCGCCCGTAGACCTCTCGCCGGATTGGCCCGAGGGCACACCGATGAAGCAGCAAACCGTCCGCGAGGCCCTGCGCGATGCAATGGCCGAAGAAATGCGTAGTGATGAAGATGTCTATCTGATGGGTGAAGAGGTTGCCGAGTATCAGGGCGCCTACAAAGTCTCGCAAGGGTTGTTGGATGAGTTTGGTTCCAAGCGCGTGATCGACACGCCGATCACGGAACATGGCTTTACCGGGATCGCAGTGGGCGCTGCTTATGGTGGCCTAAAGCCAATCGTTGAATTCATGACCTTCAACTTTGCCATGCAAGCTATTGATCACATTATCAACTCTGCGGCAAAAACGCTCTATATGTCTGGTGGTCAAATGGGCGCTCCGATGGTGTTTCGCGGGGCAAACGGCGCTGCTGCACGAGTTGGAGCCCAGCACAGCCAGGACTACGCCGCATGGTATTCACAGATTCCCGGTCTCAAAGTGGTGATGCCCTATTCTGCGTCAGATGCCAAAGGCCTGCTCAAGACCGCGATCCGTGATCCGAACCCGGTAATCTTTCTGGAGAACGAAATCCTTTATGGCCGCGCGTTTGATGTGCCTGCCATGGATGATTTCACCATTCCATTTGGCAAGGCGCGTATCTGGCGCGAAGGTTCGGATGTGACGATTGTCAGCTTTGGCATCGGCATGCAGTACGCGCTGGAAGCCGCTGAAAAGCTTGCCGAAGGCGGTATCAATGCCGAAGTTATCGACCTGCGCACCCTGCGTCCGATTGATTACGACACTGTGATCAACTCGGTGATGAAAACCAACCGCTGTGTCACCGTTGAAGAGGGTTGGCCGGTGGGATCGATTGGCAATCATTTGTCTGCAACCATCATGGAGCGTGCGTTTGATTACCTCGACGCGCCGGTGATCAACTGTACGGGCAAGGACGTGCCGATGCCTTATGCATCCAATCTTGAGAAACTGGCCCTTGTGACAACTGCCGATGTGATCGCAGCTGTCAAACAAGTGACATATCGCTGATATGCAGTGGAAAGGTTTCATAACTGGGGTGCTTGTCGGCGGACTGACTGTTGGCAGCATCTATTTCCTGAGCGACATTGCGAGCCTCTTTATTCAAGGCCCCAAGGTCACAGAGTTGGTCTTAGAAAATGAGGTTCTAAAACAGGAAAATGCAATTTTGCATGGAATGACCGAGGCAAACTGGGTTGGCATGACCACACAAGAAGCCACAAAGCAGCTCACTGCGCTGGGGCTGACCCACTCTGTCAAAGGCGCCGATGGGATCACAACCGGATCAATTTATCTTAAGCTGACCGACGGTCAGGTTGCCAAAATCCAAGCCCACTGCGCCCCGCCGGCCCCGGCCGGCTGCGCAACACAGGGAGTAAACTGAAATGCCGATTGAAATTCTTATGCCTGCCCTGTCCCCTACCATGGAAGACGGCACACTGGCCAAATGGCTGGTCAAAGAAGGCGACGAAGTGCGATCCGGAGATATTATTGCCGAGATTGAAACCGACAAGGCCACGATGGAGTTCGAGGCGGTGGACGAGGGCATAATGGGGCCGCTTCTGATTGCCGAGGGCACAGAAGGCGTCTTGGTAAACACCGCCATTGCTGTGTTGCTGGAAGAGGGCGAAGACGCCAGCACCGTCCCTGCTTCATCTGCACCGACTCCGGAAGCCACGTCTGCAGTTGACGCGAGCCACAAGGCGGCTTCTTCAGCGGTCTCCGAGGCGCCCGCCACCGCACCAGTCGCGCTTTCCTCTGATGGCAATCGCATCTTTGCCTCTCCACTTGCCCGACGCATTGCAGCCGACAAGGGCGTCGACCTGGCAGCTTTGCAAGGGTCTGGTCCCCGAGGCCGGATCGTCAAAGCAGATGTCGAATCTGCCCAGCCCGGCGCAGCACCGCAAGCCGCAACAACGACAACGCCTGCCACTACCCCGGTTGCTATGCCAGCCAGCGTTGATGCATCAGTGGTCGCGCGGATGTATGAAGGCCGCGAAATCACCGAAGTACCGCTGGACGGCATGCGCAAAGTGATTGCGGCCCGCCTGACAGAAGCCAAACAAACCATCCCGCATTTCTATTTGCGTCGCGACATTCGTCTGGATGCCCTGATGAAATTCCGCGCCGAGCTAAACGGACAACTGGAATCCCGCGGCATCAAACTGTCGGTCAACGATTTCATCATCAAGGCCTGTGCTTTGGCCCTGCAATCAGTGCCGGATGCCAATGCCGTCTGGGCCGGGGATCGCATTCTGAAGTTGACACCATCAGATGTGGCTGTGGCTGTCGCGATTGAAGGCGGATTGTTTACGCCGGTTCTTCAGGATGCCGACACCAAGTCCCTGTCGGCGTTGTCAGCAGAGATGAAAGACCTCGCGACCCGTGCCCGAGACCGCAAACTGGCGCCTCACGAGTATCAGGGCGGCAGCTTTGCCATTTCAAACCTTGGCATGTTCGGGATCGACAATTTCGACGCCGTCATCAATCCGCCGCATGGGGCAATCCTTGCTGTGGGGGCTGGTGTGAAGAAACCGGTGGTGGGCAAAGACGGAGCACTGGAAGTGGCCACGGTCATGTCCGTCACACTGTCGGTGGATCATCGTGTGATTGACGGGGCACTTGGCGCTGAATTGCTCGGATCCATCGTCGACAATTTGGAAAACCCAATGACGATGCTGGTCTAAAATTCGAGAGATTCACATCAAAAAAGCGCCGCAACATCCTGCGGCGCTTTTGTTTTTCGAACTCGATAAATTAGTGCTCGAGTAACTGATCCATGCTCACAGCCGGCTGATCACATCCTGCTTCACCAACGATTTTGGCAGGCACGCCTGCCACAGTTTTGCACGGTGGAATATCTTCCAGAACCACAGACCCCGCCGCAATCCGACTGCAATGACCGACTGTGATATTGCCCAGAACCTTGGCCCCGGCGCCAATCAACACACCATCACCGATCTTGGGGTGCCGGTCTTCCTCTTCTTTGCCAGTCCCGCCAAGCGTTACTGAATGCAGCATCGACACATTGTCACCCACCACGGCGGTTTCGCCAATCACGATGGAATGGGCATGGTCGATCATGATACCTTTGCCAATACGCGCGCCCGGATGAATGTCGATCCCAAAAATCTCGGAGGTGCGCATCTGGATGAAATAGGCCAGATCCTTGCGTCCCTGGCGCCACAACCAATTGCCGATGCGATAGGCTTGCACGGCCTGATAACCTTTGAAGTACAGGATTGGCTGCAACAAACGGTGGCAGGCCGGATCACGCTCAAAAATCGCCATGAGGTCAGCGCGCGCAGACGCGATAAGATCAGGATCTTCGGCAAACCCCTCATCTGCGATCTCGCGCAATACCACCATGGACATCTCGTTCGACGCCAGCTTGGCCGCAAAGCGGTAGCTCAGCGCACGTTCGATAGATTTGTGGTGCAAAACACAGGCATGCACCAATCCGCCCATGAGCGGTTCTTCTCGGACAGCAGCTTCTGCCTCGGCAGTGATCCGCTGCCAGGTTGGATCAATCTCAGATATCTTGCTGCGCGTTTCGGCCATGGCAAATCGTCCTTTTCTGCCGTTAGACTACACTACATAGTCAACCAGCCGCAAATTCAAAGGCGTGATCGAGAGGTTCATCAACGTGAATGTGAAGGCGCAGCAGAAATATCGCACCTTGATTGAGACGCATCTGGCCGCTCTGAAGGAGGAAGACAAGCTGGGCCATGATGGCCAGGCAGTTGTCACATTGGATCAACAGGCGGTCGGCCGTCTCAGCCGTATGGACGCGCTTCAATCGCAGGCAATGGCCAAAGCAAATCAAACCCGACGTAATGTCAAAAAGCAGGCCTTGCAGGCTGCACTTGTGCGTATTGAAGAAGACGAGTTTGGCTATTGTGACGATTGCGGCGACGACATTGCCCCCAAACGGCTGGAGTTCGATCCTTCGGTCCGCAAATGCATCAACTGCGCCCGTGGGTGACCTGACGCGCCGTGCGCCAGGTACTCAATTCATGTAGCACCATTTCCATACAACCGCAGTATTGCGAGTCAGAAAATCCCGGCTCTGGTGGCACAGTCCGCTTGAGCGCGCAGGACATTAGCGATCCATCCCCCCAAAGGGCATGTGAACGCCCAAAGCGGCGGAAGTAACGATGCGCCGCATGCGCTTCGACAATCATTCGGCGACACAGGCTTTGCCGGGTCTCGTCAGGCACCCCCAACAAGACCAGCGCCGCTGTCACAACGTCTCCGTGCATAACCCGCCGCATGAGGTTCACACATCGACCGGCAGTGTCGCAAAAAGTCCTGCTCCGTACCGCGCCGATACTTGCGCAATCGAAATCTCGATTCCCCCGGTCGCCCCATCCGCCAACCGCTGCGCCAGCGTGTAGCTCCAATTTGGCTCAGACACATGGGTTTCGGTCAAGATACTGCCGTCCTTTATCACGCGCAGGTGATACCGCTCGCTTTCTTCGCCCAATGGTACTTCGGGCAGGTCCCACCCATCTCCATCAATACGAGTTCGGCGAATCCAGGTGATATCCATATTTCCGTTTGGCATTTGTCTGGTACGCAGATGGCACGGCGCATATGGCCGCATCCCGTTGCCGGCAAAGGCTTCGATCCTATGCTCATAAGTTGGATCGTCATAGCCGCGCTGCGCCGGACCAATACGGTAGTGGCGCGCGATATTGCGAGCCGAACTGGCCATTTCAATCTGCGAAAACTCGGACCCAAACAGTACAAAATACGATCCGATCGGCCAGGCAACCGGCATCAGCGCATCTGATCCCAACTGCCCTCGCAGGCGCGTCCTTATCCACCATGTGTCAGGCGCGATCAATTCGGCATCCCGAAACTGAAACAACTCCCAGTTTCCTGAGCTGCCGTCCCCGATCATCGCCAGATTGCCGCCGTTTAACAATGCCTCTTGGCTGATACTTTCCAGAGCCCCTGACACCAGACGGACTTGCAAAGCTTCACCATGATCCCAAAGTCCGCTTTGTGCTTCAGACAGGATGGTTTCGGTCGTCCCCACCACCGCACGTCTGGGCAGTATGGTATTCAGGCCATAGTTGGCATCGGTTGTTGCATCATAAACGGCAACGCTGCCCGGCCAGGGTTGTGCCGTCACCGCCAAATGGGGCGCATGTGGCACCTCATCTCCGGTTAACAGCGGCAGATCAAGGAACAAAGGCACCACCGGAACCGGGGCCACGAAACGGGACGTCGAAGGGCTATCGTCCTCAAAATCAGCTGGCGTGTAGACTGCCGGTTCAATGCGAACCCCTTCCAGAATTTGCAGATCTGCCTGCTCAACTCGGTCCACACGATAAAGCGCATCCCCATCTTTGGCCGCAAGAGACACCACATCCCCGGCTCCTATGTTCAGGGCAGAAGGCGGCAACGCAAAGCGCACGCTGTCGCGAGATACACGCGCTTCGGTCAACCAGCGTTCGGCAGTTTGACGACCTTCCGCCCGCGTCAGCGACAACGGCAAATCAGACCCCGAAACGGCATGAGTGGACTGATCTGCCAAAACAGCTTCTTCCGCCAGAATATCAAAATCACCATCGGCTTCGACAAATTGCACACGTATCCGTCCCGCCGTTTCCGCTTCGCTGCCGCGGGTCTTTTCGACAGTGCCGTCCAAATCTGCGGACACAGCCAAAAGGTCCCCATCCAACGCAATGGGCGCACGACCATCACGCATGACAAAGTGCAACACCCCATCTCTTTCGACCGCGTCAAATCCGTGCCGCAGCATCAATGGCTGTAACGCCGCACGTGCATCCGTGACATCCTCAACCGCAAGGCCGCGTACAACGCCACGCAGGTCACTGACGTCAAAACTTGACACACCAACCCGCAAACATAGTTCGCGCACAACCGACGCCAACGGCCTTGCTGTACTTCGGCCATTGATCCAATGCCCTTTGGCATAGTTTTCACCGTCGCTCCAAAGTGCGCGGTTGTTCGGAAATGTCGGGTAAGGCCGCGCATCCCACGCCCAGACATGAGCACGGCTCATATCGACCATCGGAGCCAAGTAGAGTTCTGAGACCGGATTGTTTTCGGAACGGGCCCAGTATTCAGTCACTGCGCGCAGGTATTGTTGCTGCATGAATTCATCGCGACGCCCGTCCGAGTATCTCGGCAACAAAGATTCGGACGACTTATCGTCCAGAAATTTGTTGGGCTGATTGGTTGCTTTGTCCAAGGCGGCGCAGCCAATTTCGGTAAACACAATTGGTTTTGACTGTGGCTCCCACGAGGTTGGGAGCACTTGGCGAACACCGCCAATACGGTTGTGGTGCCGCTTGGACCACCAATTTCCAATGTCTTTGTAGCGATAGACCCAAGGCTCATTATGCGCACCATCCGTGATCTCTGTGCGGATTTGCGCTTCTCTCGCCTCTGGCGAATGGTAGTACCAATCATAGCCCTCGCCGCCCGCCACATTGGCCATGAGGTACTCTGGATTGTAGATACTTCCCCAATCCGCATCGATATGATCCTCACCATCGCGCCAATCAGACAGAGGCATGTAATTGTCGATGCCAATAAAGTCGATATTGTCGTCCGCCCAAAGCGGATCCAGATGAAAATGGACATCGTCCGAACCATCTTGAGGGTGATAACCAAAATATTCGCTCCAGTCCGCCGCATAGCTGATACGCGTGTCCGGGCCCAGAATGCTGCGCACTTCTGCCGCAAGATTCCGCAAAGCCAGCACTGTCGGAAACGCACCGCCCGCGCCCCGGAGTTGTGTGAGGCTGCGCATCTCTGACCCAATGCAAAATGCTGAAACGCCACCAGCCAGCGCGCATAGGGCTGCCTGATGCAAAATGAACCGACGATACCCCCATTCCTCGGGACCAAGATAAGTCACCGATCCGGTAACGGTTGTAAAATCCGCCGCAGACGCGGTGCCAAAGAAAGCTGCCACCTCGGCATCGGCCTGCGCGGTCCCATCAGGCGATCCAGGTTGCCCGGGCGCCATGGATCCGGTGATCCGGCCACGCCATGGCAAAACGGGCTGGTTTTGATTGCCGGTCCAAGGATCCGGCAATCCGTTCCCAGCCAGCTGATCCATCAAAATAAAGGGGTAATACATCACCTCTTTGCCAAGGCCATTAAGATGCGTGATCGCCTCAACAACCGAGTCATCCGTGGGGGTGCCTCCATAGACCGGACGATCTTCAACCTGCGCTATCTCATCGGCTGATGCACGGGTCAGCCCGGACACGCGCCATGGCATATTGCGCCCATCGGCCTCTTTGCGTTCGACCTTGGGGCGGATCGTGCAGTCACCGCATCGCAAGTCATTGCCAAACCAGCTGACCACCAAAGATATCGCCCCACAATTGGGCAATTCTTCATTCAAGGCCTCAACCGAGGTCACAAAATCGGTCTGCCCTGAGGGTGAATTTACATTGGCACTCTGGCTATGCCCAACCGCACCGGACACAAAGACCGGTGTTGTGGCCAGCGAGTACTCTCCCGTTCCCGGAACCAGCGCCACAGCACGCACCCCATGCGCAATGTCGCCTTCGGCCTCTGGCTGCTCAGCAGGGCTCGGGCGGCAGACTTCAAAGGTGAACTGGGGCACACGGTTGCCAAATCCTGACAGCGGCAGGTTTTCCATGACCACGTAGGCCGTGCCACGATAGGCGGGCACCAATCCTTCACCTTCTACGGCCTCGATCAACGGGTCAGGCAATTGATCTGCTGATCCTTTGTAAACCCGCATATTCAGGTCACCCGGAGCCACCTCTTCGCCATCCGCCCATACCCGGCCAACACTGGTGATCTCACCTTCGCAAAGGCCGATCGCAAGAGAAACCGAATAGCTGTATTCGGCGGTTTCAGGCTGCGAAGACATGCCCTTGCCGCCGCCCGAACGATGAACCGATTCCACAAATTGCGTTGTCCAGATCACCTGCCCCGAGATACGCATCCGCCCATAAAGCTGGCTCACTGCGGCACCTTCAGCCGTGCCCGTCACACGGAACCGATCCACCCGACCGACGTCAACAACATCGGAGCCTGTTCCCAGAATCTGTTGATCTATGGCACGTCCCAAAGTCGCGCCAGCCAGTCTTCCGATTGCAACCGAAGACACCCCGGCCAGAGTGCCACCAACAGATCCACCTATGGCCGCACCGGCTGCGGATAACAAAAGCGTCGCCATTTCTTAACCCTCCTTGGGAAATTCAAACCGCGCCACAATGCGTCGGCGCCATGGGGTGCTCAGCGGGCTTTCGGCCACTGCATGCCCCGAATAGGCGTGAATAAAAGTCGCGTTTGCGCCGACCCTGCCGGCAATGCCAAGATGTTTTGCCACGCCCCCGGCGCGCATTCGAAACAGCAAAACATCTCCGGGCCTGCCCTGGTCTTTCGGCTTTTCAATCAACCAGCGTCGGGCGGCGCGCCATAAGCGCTCGTCGCCCTGAGGTTCGGACCAATCCATACTGTAGGCAGGTACATCTTCGGGCAAATCCCCCCGGACTTCGCGCCACACACCCAACAACAGGCCCAGACAATCACATCCCGCCCCCTTGCAACGTGCCTGATGGCGATAAGGTGTGCCAATCCAGCTGCGTGCGGCCTCGACAACCGGGGTCACCCGCGCAGGCTCCCGCCAGAGTTGTCAGCCCCCTGTCGGGGGTAACTCATCATCCAGTCATCCCCTGGAATGTCTGGAAACCCCTGAAAATTCACCAAATTGACGAATTTCAAGCGGCATGTGTCAAACCGTTTGTCACAACCCGCCTCAAGGCGCACCTGATCCCCTACCTGCAGCAGCGCGCGGATCGGCTCCCACAGTTCAACAACCCGCAAACCACCATCGAATGTATCGCGCTTGATCAACCCGTTCAGGCCCTCGCCGCTCCCGGACTGAACCCTCAGGGTGCCGCGGGTGAACCAGGCAGGTTCAAACTCAGTCATCTCACTCCAGCGAAAAACACGCGCATCTTCAACACCTTCAATCGGGCGAATGGCATGATATCCGGCAACATCAAGATCAACACCACAAGCCGCGTCTCCCAGCACTGCGGTGCAGGGTTTTTGATAAACACGTCCAACCGGACGGTTCAGAGCTTCGGTCAGCCCACGCAATTCGGCCTGAAAAGCACCTCCTGCGCGACGTAGCTCGCCGATTGAGCCACGAAACAACAGACTGCGTTCTGCGACATCACTCCAATTGGCAAGCCAACACATCACCTCGGCCCCATCAAAGCGGCCTGCGTCGATGTCTGCTTCGCTCACACTTGTATCACTAAGCGCCCCAAGCGCTTCGGTGTTGTCAATCGAAAGACCCGTGGATTGTTCAAGCGACACCGCTGACAGTCCGGTATCGGCGCGAAAGGTGAAGCCCTCAAATGACAGGTCAAGATCATGGTCTGTGAAACCGTAACGTTGCCCATCCTTGCGGATAATGGCCCAGCATCTTGCAACGGTTGTGAAACCGCCAGCAAGATGCATCTTAAGATCGCTTTGCAGTGCCATCAGACCCGTACCTCCACCACGGGGACGTTCGGAACATCCACCGCTTGAAACGATGCCACACTTGTTTGAATGCGATCGGTGTCGAACCGAACCGGCACATCGAATTCAAATCCGGCGGTTATCTGACGATCCGGATCAGGGGGATGGTTAAACAAGATCTGACCGGTTTCAGTATTGATCTCATAATGCACACCTTCCTGCATTTCGTCACCTTCAACGCCGACACGTACAGTCCCTTCAACAGGCTTCAGGATGGGGCGCCCATAATGTGCTGTGCCGGACAGATACGTCTTTTGCAGAACAAAACTTGTCTCGATCCCATCGGCCAGCGCAATCACCTGATCACGGTAGTTCACTTCATTCGAAGGCTTGCAGGACTTAAAGTCTGACCAGTCTTTCCAGCGAAACCCATAAAGCTGACCACGGCGGGCCTCAAAAAAGGCGATCAACAGCTCGACGTCGTCCAACGACCGCATTCCCACACCCGCATCATAGCGTCGACGTGAGTGTGCCCAAGGCGTGTTGCGTTCTTCGAAACCATTGGCCAGCGACACCACATCTGTGCGTCTCTCGGGCCCGCCAATGGATCCAAAGCTTAGATTTGCCGGAAACCGGACTTCATGAAATCCCATTGCCTTAGCCCCTCTTATCGATTGCGTTGGCCGCGCCCGAGGGCACGGTTCATCTGCGCTGCAATTTGCCCCTGCGAGCGACGAAAGCTTTCTGCGTCAGGGGTTTGAATGTTCATCACGACATTGGTCGTTACCCCGCCACCACGCACCCCAAGCTTGCCATCGGCACCGCGTGCCAGTGGCATGATGGCTTCTGCGCCGGCTTCCCCCATGAGCCCCGTACCGCCGCGCATCGGAAACAAAGTTGGGCCCGACACCACACCGCCATTGGCAAAAGGCATCACCCGCCCCTGGGCAAATCCAGCGCCATTGGCAAAGGGCAAAATGCCTTGGATAAGCGTGCCAATTCCATTGGCCACAGCGCCACCAACTCCATCCGTCACAGGTTTGAGGGCTGCGTTATAGGCGGTGTTCATCATTGAGCGCGCCACATCCTCAAGCGCGTCTGACAGCTTCATGCCGTCAAAAACCACCCCGTCAAAAGCGCGCCGCAACCCGCGTGACAACCCTTTTTCCAGAGTTTTCACGTCTTGCCCGGTGGCCGCCAACGACTGGCGCACGCTGCGCAACTCTGTGTCAAAATTGGCGGCCACAGCTGCAGTCTGCCCAAGGGTCACCTCCAGCGCATCCACCTGCGTGTCAAAATCTTCCAACGCATCAATCTCGCTCATCTTCATGTCCTTCCGTCTTGTCCGGATATGTCGCCAATAATGCATCCAGCCCCTTGCGGGTTAACGCGGGCGCCCCAGCCCCCTGTCCCAGAATCATCTGCAACTCAGCTGGCGTGAGTGCCCAAAAATCCGCCGGACGCAGACGTAATCCCCGTAGCCCTGCAGCCATCAAAGAAGGCCAGTCAAAGCCCCTCATGCGGTTGCATCCGGAACGCAAAAGGCGCGGGCCAGCAATTCGGCCGCCACTTTGGCCGCCTGCATTGGCCCACCAGCGATTTCGGCCGCCATCAGGTCTGCCGCCTGCCCTTGCCAGCCACCACCACGCAGCCCCGCCACAATCAGCGCCAGCACGTCGCGCGTTGAAAAACCACCCTCTTCGAACCGCTCGACCAGCGCCACGAGCGAGTCACTGTCCAGTTCCGCTTCAAGCTCTGCCAATGCCCCAAGTGTCAGCTTCAGTTTTTGACGTTCGCCATCAATCACCAAAGCCACTTCACCTGCCCAGGGGTTTGCCATGCTCAGACCGCCACAAAGGTCAGCACACCCGCCGACGCCAGCGACAATTCATACGTCGCTTCGCCATTGTGGCTGCCCGCATATTCCACCGAAGACACCTGAAACGGGCCTTCCACGATGCCAAAATCGGGAATAATCACTTGAAAATCAGGCGTTTCGCCGTCAAAGAAAATCTGACGGGCCCGTTCGTCTGTGCCTTCGTCCTTAAACACACCAGATCCGGAAATCGACGCCGATTTCACACCGGCACCGGACAACAACTCGCGCCAACCGCCCTGACTTTCCAGGCTGGTCACATCCACAGCCTCTGAATTGAAACTGATCCGCGTGGCCCGCAGGCCTGCGATGGTTTCAAACTGACCGTCTCCGGTCTGGTCTACCTTGATCAAAAGATCCTTGCCGTTCTGAGCACCCATTTTGCCTACTCCGCCTTGTTAAATGTTGTCTTCCACACGGGCTCGGAACCGCAGATCAATTCTCCGCGTATTTGCCGTACCCTCGCGCCGTGCCGTGGCACGGTCGAATTTGAGATAAACCAGCCGCCCGCGTGTCAGCGTCAGGTCGGCCCCCTCCAGCGCATCGCTGATCGCCACCGCCACGGCCTTGGCATCTGCAAAACCTGCCGCCTCGGACAGAATTGAAATCGTCAAACGATGCTCCGCGCCACTGCCGGATTTGTCAGACCGATCCAGAACGGTTTCCGCCCCCAGGCTGACATAAGTTTCCGGTAAAACACCTGCAGGCACCTCGTCAAAAATGGCCGCGCCGATGAGTGAAGTGACACCAGCATCCCCTTGCAATCGCTGATAAATCGCCACCTGAAGCGCTTTGGATACTGCATAACTGATGCGACCACCTCTTCGGTTGCGAAACACGTCAGCATCCGACCACGCGGATCGCGTTCCGCCACGGCATGCACCGGAAAAAGACGTGTCCCTTCGCGAAATCGCATTCCCGGAGCAGGCCTTTGCGCGGACCCCTGGGGCGCGCCGCGCACCACAATCCGGTAACTGACCGAGGACAAAGAAAACTCACCGCCGTCTTTTTCGCGACCTGTCCCTGCTTTGACTTCTGCCCATAAAACGCCCCTGGCGACCCAGCTTTCGTCATAGCCCCCTGCGCCATCTGATAACCGCTCACGCGCTTCCAGAACCAATTTGCGAGACAAATGCACCCGGTTCATCGCACCGCCCCTATACGCAACGGGCGATAGCGCTCGATCAGACTGGTCACACCAAACGGCATACACCCGCCACTCAGCGCAGTATCATCGCGATACTCATAGTAATGCGCTGCCAACAACAGCACCGCCTGTTTCAGATCCGCAGGCACATCTGACCATTCCGGGCCAAATCCAGCCCAAAAATGGATCACGACCTGACCCTCGTTTGGGATACTTGGCAAACAGGACCCCACCGGGCGCAACGCCGGGCGCTGCTGATCAGGAGACAACCTGTAAGCACTTGGCGCCACCACAGCACTGTCGCCCTGACGATCGACCAATGTGACACTTTGCAGGCTGCTCACAGGTGCAACCGGAAGCCCCTGTCCCTGATCGTCGCGCCAAAAGCCCAACGACCATGAGAACTCTCTTTCGATCAATGCCTTGCCAGTGCGCGCCTCAATGGCTGCCATGGCTGCGCGCAGAAAACTTTCCAACACGCTGTCCTGTACATCATCTTCGCCAAAGCCGCTGCCCAGACGAAGATGTTGTTTGAATTCTGCGACCGGCAGGGCCAACAGCGGCACCGAGGTCTCTTCGACTAACATCATGGAAAAAACTCCGAAAATTGCGACCCCTCCGAGAGTTCGGGCGCGCGTCCATGCGCCGCTCGAACGGAGGGGACAGCCAGACAACGCAAACAGCGGACGCACGCCCTGGCGAAGGCAGCTTGCGCTGCCTTCCCCATTCCCAACCTCTTACGAGGTTGCGAATTTCAGGAGCTTAATCGCCGCAAAGTCGCTGACATCGCCACCCACACGTTTGGTGGCATAGAACAGAACATTTGGTTTGGCGCTGAACGGATCACGCAGCACGCGCAGATCGGGGCGTTCGGCAACTGTGTAGCCCGCCGAGAAATCCCCAAAGGCAATCGCGGTCGCATCCGACGCAATGTCCGGCATGTCTTCGGCAATCAGCACCGGATAGCCCAACAAACGCGCAGGCTCGCCCGCAGCCAGACCATCCGACCACAAGAAACGGCCATCAGCGTCCTTCAGCTTGCGCACAGCGCCCGCAGTCTTTGAGTTCATCACGAAAGACGCATTGGCGCGGTATTGCGCACCAAGGGCATAAACCAGATCAATGATGCCGTCTCCGCCATTGAAATCGCCGTCAACGCCTGTGGGGACATACCCGATATTACCCCAGGTCCAGCTGCCATTGGCCACTGTTGTATGGGTCATGATGCCGGTTGGTTTATCAACGCCGTCACCGTTGATGAATGCCGCCGCTTCGGCACGGGCAAATTTGTCAGCGATACGACCCGCCAGCCAGTTCTCAACATCAAACGCGCTGTCATCCAGCAAACGCTGCGATGCTTTTGGCATGGCCGACAACTCATAGAGCGGAATGACAATACGTTCGACTGTCGGTGTGCCGGTTTCGCCCGTAGCAGAGGTCTCATCCGCCCAGCCCGCGCCCACATCGGTTGAATCGATCAGCACGTCATAGGTTGTGGCCTCAATATTCACCACATTGGCAATGGCGCGAATGGACGCCGTCGAATGCAAAACAGATTTTATGGCATCCGACGTTTGCGGATCCACGAGATAGCCCCCGTCGCTATTTACAGCCGTCGACATGGACTTGCCGTCCAATTCGAGGCCGCGCAGCGCATCGTCTTCACCGGAGCGCAAATAGGCATTGAATGCCTTTTGGTGCGGTGCCTCGAAGTCGGCAGATGCGGCCAGCGCCGGGCGCTGTGGAATATGTGATTTACGATCAAGCATGGTCACTCGCTCTTCCTGTTTTTGCAATCTATTGTTCATGTCGTCTTTGAAGTCCTTGAAGTCATTCATGAAACCCGTCATGGCCGACTTCACCTCGGCGGCCGGAGACAAAGCTTCCCCGCCCCGAGCCTTCGTCTCGGTATTACCCATCCAAATGGTCCTCGATCTAGATTTGTGCCGGGCGCTATTCGCGCTTCAGCTCCTGACGGGCGCCCTCAAGGGTCGCCGCCAATTCACGCAGCATGTCGCCGTCCGGGGTTTCCCCCTTGGCCGACACACGCGCACTGGGCAGCATCGGAAAGGTGACAAGCGACACCTCCCACAGCTCCAGTTCCTGTAAGAGCCGCTGGCCCTTGTTGTCTTTCGTGGCTTTGACCGTGCGATAGCCGATCGACAGGCCGTCAATCGCCCCTGCCGCGATCAATGTGGCCGCCTCGCGCCCCTTGTCCACATCCGTCAGAAGACGCCCTTTGACCCACAGGCCACGCGCATCCTCACGCACCTCATCCCAGATACCGATGGGTTGCGCCGGATCGTGTTGCCATAGCATCTTGACCGCCCGCCCCGAGGCCATCAGCGCCTTGAGAGAGGCCGCATAAGCCCCCTTCTGCACCACATCTCCGCCCTGATCGGAACGTCCAAACAGGCTGGCATAGCCTTCAATTTGGGTGCCGTCCTGCACCTCCAGCCCATCGCCAAAGCGTGCAAATTTGTGTTCCAAACCGTTTTCCATGTCTTTTTTCCACCTTGTTCCGCTCATGGCGCCGCATTCAGCAGGCCCTGAAACGCCTGTGCGAGAATTGTGCCAACCACGCCATAAACCGTGAGCCACAACCGCTTTTCCAACCGCTCGATCAAGTCTTCGATCTTATCGAGCCGCCGGTTCAGGCCATCAAACTGCAGCTTTGCCACCCGTTCATGTGCTTCAAGACGCAAGGCCGGTGCACAATCGAATTGTTCAAACCCATAGCGCTGTTCACCCATCCGCAGGCTCTTCCGCCGCGACTGCTGGCAGGCCCAACAATCGCCGTTTCTCCACATCGCTCAGAAACGCCGCGGCCTGCACGCGCGCCCATTGCGCATCTCTTTCCGCAGCCAACGCCGGCACCTGATCCAGATCCGGTTTCAATTCCAATGCTTCGCCCACAAACCCGGCCAGCCAATCGCCAACGGCCGCAGCGACACGTGTCGCCAAAGGCAAAACGGTCAGGCGATAGAACGCCCGGTTGGCCTCCTGATAGTTGGCATAGGCCGCATCCCCGGGAATCCCGAGCAACATCGGCGGCACCCCAAAGGCCAGGGCAATCTCGCGCGCTGCCGCTTCTTTGGTTTTTTGAAACTCCATATCGGACGGCGAAAACCCCATCGGCTTCCAATCCAACCCACCTTCGAGCAACATCGGGCGACCTGCATTGCGCGCGCCCTGGTGCTGGCTCTCCATTTCTCCCACCAGCCGGTCGTATTGATCGGGGCTCATTGATCCCGCCCCATCTGCACCTTTGTAGACAATGGCTCCTGACGGGCGCGCCGCATTATCCAAAAGCGCTTTGGACCACCGCGACGCCGCGTTGTGCACATCCACCGCCATGGCCGCCGCCTGCATGGGCGAAAACCCATAGTGATCGTCCTGCGGGTGGAAATTACGCACATGGCAGACGTTGGCCCCGGCGCCGAGATCAAACCGATGTTTGCGGGCCCCTACCTTGTATTCATAGGCCACAGGCCAGCCATCTGCACCGGGCACAACGCTCATGCGGTCTGACCGCAGCACGTGCAGCTCAGCCGGCATGCCACCATCACCGGCTACGGCCTCAATATAGCCATTGCCTGACAACAGCATCTGACCGTAAAGCGCTTCCATCAGCTCGGCACGTCCCTGCGCCGGGTTCGGCGAGGTCAACAATGCCAGCAAGGGATGCGTGTCATAGCGCTGTGCACCATCCTGCAACACCAAAGGCAGGGCTGCCGCGCTTTCTGCAATCAACTTGACCGATCGAAACCCCACCGGATTTCCGCTGAAACCGGTCCGTGTCAAAGATACGGTATCGCGCGGGCTCCAGGCCACACGACCGGCGCTGTGATAGGCCACTACCGGACCCGCTGCGCTGGCTTTTTGTTCGGGCGCATTGGTTTCGGATCGCCGGAAGAAATCAAATACCATCTCGTGCTCGCTCCTGTTTCTTTGCCTTAGGCCCGCTTCGCTGCTTGTGCGCTTTGGACAGGTTGGACTTTGTCTCAAATTTGTTAATTCGCTCTCAGGCCACCGCACGGTTCGATTTGCGAGGCACCTGTTAATCTCAAAGGCTGCGCATACGCGGGCGTCGCCAACGGGCTGATGGTTCAATCACCAATTCATGCAGGGCCCAGACAAGCGCATCCAAACGATCGGGACTGCCCGATCCCTGATAGCCACGCAGGCTCATGCGGCACATCTGGTCTTCCAATTCACCAAACTGCCCCACATGGCGCACCCGACCTTGTTCATACAAAGCCGCCACAGGCTCTGCGCGGGCTGACTTGGCGCGCGCTGCACGCACCGCTTTGTATGGCACCAGTGGGTCTACCTGACGGACCACTTCGGCAACCATGTCTCCGCCCTGGTTCACTTCGGCCACCAATCGGTCTGCCCCCCATGTCTCCATGGCTGTCACAGCAACACGCGCCCATCCTGCCGGGCTCTTGGCTCTGACGGTCACATCATCCAGCACATAAGCGCGCCAATCGCTGACCGGCCCCTTCATGGTGACACCGGCCACCACAATGCCGCACTCATCTGATCCGGCATGCCCGGTCACAGGCGGGTCAACCGCCACAACAATGCGATCAAGGTCTGGCGCCTTCTTGCACCGCATTTTTTCAAGCATCGACGTCGTCCACATCGCACCCTCGACGTCATCCAACAGCACACCGTCCAATTCTTGCCGGCCCAGCCTTGTTCCGGCATAGCGCGCACGCACTTCTTTCAGAAAACTATCCGCCAGATTTGCCCGGTTCGCCTCGGTTGTGGCATGGGTGACCACTGTCGACTCCTGCGCCAACAACTCTTTCAAAAGCCCGATATTGCGTGGTGTCGTCGTGACGCAAACCTGCGGGTCTTTTCCCAGCCGCAAACCGAACTGCAGCATGTCCCACGTGGCCTGCGCCTTTTTCCACTTGGCAAGTTCATCTACCCAGGCCGCATCAAATTGTGGGCCCCGCAAGGCTTCCGGGTCATGCGCAGAAAACACTTGCGCAACGGCTCCGTTAGGCCAGATCAATCGCTTGCGTCCAGCCTCCCATTTGGGCATCCGGTCAGGCGGCGAACACGCCAACACCCCACTGTCACCAAACACCATGACCTCGCGGACCTGATCAATGGTTTCCCCGACCAAAGCAACGCGTTTAGCGCGCCCATTATCCAAGGGGCCGTTGCCCTCAACCATAGAGCGCACCCATTCGGCGCCTGCGCGGGTTTTCCCCGCACCGCGCCCGCCCATTATGACCCAGGCCTTCCAGTTGCCCTCCGGGGGCAACTGGTGGTCAAACGCCCAGAACTCAAACAAGTACGGCAGCGCCAATAGTTCGCTTTGGCTCAAGTCATCCAGAAAGGCTTGTTGTGTCTCGAACGGCTCGGAGGCGAGCCAAACGGCGCTCGATCGAAGCCCGTGCGTCGTGCAGGTCGAGCCGATAGTCGTTGACGATTCCGTCTTTCTCTTTCTGGCGCTGCTCAAAACTCTTCTCCGTATCAATGGTCGTGCGGATCAGGTGACGCAGTTCGGTCAGAACCTTGCCGGTCTGGCCGCCGGCTGCCTCCTCATCTTGTTCCAAACGGCCGCGCAGCGTTGACAACGCTCCTCTGACCCCCCGCAACAAATGCCGTACCTCTGCCACATCTTCATCCAGTGGCGACTCGCCTGTCGGCGCTGTGAATTTGTTCATTTATGCCCGTTGCCTCTCTGCGTGGTTCTCCCCTCCGCAAGAGCCGAAGCAATTGCTCCGTCTGGCCAGCAAACCCTGCCGCAGATATTTCACCAACCGCTTAAGGCAACGCGCGTTGGGTCCGAAAATGACAAAAGGCCGCCCAATTTGGACGGCCTTTTGTTTGATGGTGATATTGAGCGATGAAATGCGCAGATTCCGTTTTGTACAAAACGGAGATTTCTGCGAAAAAGTTTGTACAAAACGGTCACTTTACCATTTTGGGCCAGACTTACTGATTGGCGCGCTCAGCCTCAATTTTGCGCCATTTTGCAACGTTGGCGTTGTGCTCAGCCAACGTGGTTGCAAAAGCGTGGCCACCGGTGCCGTCCGCCACAAAGAAGATATAATCGCTTGCGTCCGGATTCACCGCAGCCTCAAGGCTCGCGCGCCCCGGATTGGCAATCGGTGTCGGTGGAAGACCGGTAATAACGTAAGTATTCCAAGGCGTTTCTTTGCGCAGCTCACTTTGACGCAAGCCCCGCCCCAAGACGCCCTGCCCTTTGGTGACGCCATAAATCACTGTCGGATCGGTTTGCAACTTCATGCCGCGTTTCAGACGGTTGGTAAACACGCTGGCCACCTGACGTCGTTCTTCCGCCAGACCGGTTTCCTTCTCAATGATCGACGCCAGGATCAACATCTCTTCCGGAGAGTTGACCTGCGCAGTTTCAGCCCGCGATTCCCAAGCAGCCGCGATAAGTACCGCTTGTTTTTCCTGCATGCTTTCGATCACATCCGCGCGGGTGTCTCCGGCTTGAACTTCGTAGCTATCCGGTGCCAGTGTTCCTTCATCCGGCACGGCCACTTCGCCAGACAACAAGCCGATTTTTAACAATGAATCAACGACTTGCCAGCTTGTCACACCTTCCGCCACCGCGATACGATACCGCGTATCGGCGCGCTGACGCATGGTTGTGAACGCCTCAGGCGTTTCCTCTTCGGCTGGATTGAACGCCGCAACTTCCACGAATTTTCCGGTTTCGGGATCCAGCTCGCGTACTTGAACGGTTTGCCGGGTCACGCCCACACGGTACACAATTTCGGTGCCACAGGTACTGGCCCCTCCACGCGTAACGATATCAGTAATCTGCTCCATCGACGCGCCGGTTGGCACCAAAAATGCACCCGCTTTCAGCTTGTCGCTTTTTTCAGAGTAGTCCGTGCCGATCCTGAACACTGCGCCGTTTGAGATCGCACCTTGGGTTTCAAGGTCCTTGGACACGCGGCTCATGTTCGAGCCACGCTCAACACGCAAACACATCGGTGCGTCCAGCGGCCCTTCAGCGCGATACTGCGCCTGCCCCCACAACACCAGTCCTCCCAAAAGGAACACTGCCACAATCAGCAATGTAATCGCGTTCGAAGCGATATGACGCCACATTAGCTGACTTTTCCGAAGATGACGGATGCGTTGGTGCCACCGAACCCAAACGAGTTGGACAGTGCGACGTTTATTTCGCGTTCAACTTTCTTGTTCGGGGCCAGATCGACAACGGTTTCCACGGCCGGGTTATCCAGATTGATTGTTGGCGGAGCGACCTGATCGCGGATCGCGAGGATCGAAAAGATCGCTTCAATCGCACCAGCGGCCCCAAGTAAGTGCCCGGTCATGGATTTCGTCGATGACATGGTCACATTCTTGGCAGCGTCCCCCATCATCCGTTCAACCGCTCCCAATTCGATGGAATCTGCCATGGTCGACGTGCCATGAGCGTTAATGTAATCCACGTCTTTGGGCTCTAGCCCGGCGTTTTTCAAAGCCGCGCGCATTGACCGTTCACCGCCTTCGCCGTTTTCAGACGGAGCGGTGATGTGATAGGCGTCTCCCGACAGGCCATATCCCAACACTTCAGCGTAGATCTTTGCTCCGCGTGCAACCGCGTGGTCATAGTCTTCCAGCACCACGACGCCCGCACCTTCGCCCATCACAAATCCATCGCGATCGGCATCATAAGGGCGGCTGGCTTTGGTCGGGTCATCACCGCGGCCGGTCGACAGCGCTTTGCACGCGTTGAAGCCCGCGATGCCAATTTCACAAATCGCTGCTTCAGCACCGCCAGCAACCATCACATCGGCGTCACCGAACATAATCAAACGGGCCGCATCACCAATTGCATGCGCACCAGTGGAACAGGCCGTGACGACTGCATGGTTCGGGCCCTTAAAGCCGTATTTGATACCCACTTGCCCCGAGATCAGGTTGATCAGCGCACCAGGAATAAAGAACGGCGACACACGACGTGGGCCTTTTTCCGCCATCAGCAGTGTTGTCTGTTCAATAGACTGCAATCCGCCGATGCCCGACCCGATCATCACACCAGTGCGCTCAAGGTCTTCGTCAGCTTCGGGCTTCCAGCCGGAGTCTTCTACAGCCTGCGTCGCAGCGGCAATACCATAAAGAATAAAGTCATCAACCTTGCGGCGCTCTTTTGGCAGCATCCAGTCATCAGAGTTAAAAGTGCCATCTGATCCGTCGCCATAAGGCACTTCGCATGCGTATTTCGTGGTGACACGTTCGGTATCAAACCGCGTGATCGGTCCTGCTCCGGATTTTCCGTCCAGAATTCGTGACCAGCTTTCTTCAACACCACTCGCCAATGGCGTGACCAATCCAAGCCCAGTAACAACAACACGACGCATAAGGCAGCCCCTAGTTTGGTAATTCTCTTCGAGACTGTCTACTTGCTCACAAGTAGCAGGGCAAGCCGTTGCAAAGCACTAGAACCGGGTTTTCCAAGACATGCGCCCTGACGGCAAATTATTTGCATTTCTTGTTTTTGCTGGTCTTCTGCGCAATTCGAAGATCATTATTGAGCACCTTGAGGCTCCTTTTCGAATGATCGTAGATTGATTCAAAATCCCTGAGATTTTTCAAATTTCGATCCAGTTTTCTTTGTGCGGAGTCCTTCTTTCGCTCGATTTGACGTAATTTTTTACTATCCTTTGTCTTTTTGGCCTCAGCATCGAGTCTGTGAATCGTTTGATTGCTTTCCTTAATTTTGGATTTGAACTTTGCCACGCTGGCCTTTTCACGGCTCATTTCGTCTTGTGTGCGATCTCTACTTTTGGTCAATCTTTTCACGAGAGCTTTCAGCTCTTTGCAATCCATGTCGACAATCTGTGTCGATACATATGTGGAAGGCGAATGAGCATTACCTTCACCTATTCCGACAGAAGGAATTGAAACCGACAGACATAGGATTGTGCCCAAGACGACTTGTGAAAAAGATCTATTTCCTTGAAGAACCCGCATTGAAAACCTCCAAAATCGGCTGCTCAATTCAGGCAGTCCTTCAAAACCGTACTAATTTTGGGAGGTTTTGCAAAACTCAGAGGGGATTTGCTGAGAGATCGCCCGTATTTCTTCAGAATAAAGCAAGGCCTTAAACGGCCTCTGCACGCTATCAATGCAGACCGCACCGGCCTTGTAGGTCAGTGCGGTCAAGGTTCTGTTTTTCGATTACTGGAATTCCGCTTTGGGTTCCGGAGTTGGTTCAGCCAAGGCCAAGGCGTCTTGCAGATCGATGTCTTTTGAGAAAAGAGCCCGACCAATCAACGTGCCGCTGATCTTAGGAACGTATTTAATGCGCGAGACATCATCTGAACTGCGCACTGTTCCTCTGGCAATGACCTGATGGTGTGTTGCTTCAGCAATGCCCGAGACCAGTCCCAATTGCGCGTCCTGATCGCCGATGTCGGCATCAATATCCGTGACAATCACGCCAGCCAGGGGTGAATCCGCATAGGCTTTGACAAAATCCTCGGGTTGCATTGCCCCAGTCTGGCGCCAACCGTCCGTCATCATTTTTCCCTGAAAAACATCAACCGCGAGAACAATTTGGTCAGGATAGCGTAGCGCCATTTCCTTGACGAGGTTCGGGTCCTGCACCGCCAAAGTGCTGACAACAATGCGCCCTGCGCCTTTGTCGATCCATTGCTCAATGCGATCGCGCGAGCGGAATCCGCCACCCAGTTGAATGGAAGCACCTGCTGATCGCACGATTTCTTCAACAATGGCCTCACTGTCTGAGCTGCCTGCAACTGCGTCCAGATCGGTGACATGAATCCATTGAGCGCCTTGCTCGGCGAAACTTTGTGCGGTGGCCACCGGATCGACATGCCAGATTGAAGGCTCATCAAGGCGCCCACGTTGCAATGAAACGCATTTGCCCTGCTGCAATTCGATAGTTGGATAGATGATCATTGTGCTCTCCACGGGTAGGTGCCCCTTCACCAAAAGGGGTCTCCCTATAGGAAGAGTATCATTTTTCACCGATATCCCCAAATCGGCAAAAGAGAGCACAAATGCGCCATTTCTGGGGGCAACGCACAAAAAAGGCCCCTGCCAAAGCGGCAGAGGCCTGTTCCCACCCCAAAAAGGGTGAAAAGACTTAGGAAGCTTCGGTGATGAATTTCACCGCGTCGCCAAAGGTCTGGATGGTTTCGGCGGCGTCATCGGGGATCTCGATGCCGAACTCTTCTTCGAAGGCCATAACCAGTTCCACGGTGTCCAGGCTGTCTGCGCCCAGATCGTCGATGAACGAGGCGTTTTCAACAACCTTGTCCTCTTCAACACCCAAGTGCTCTACAACGATCTTTTTCACGCGGTCTGCGACGTCGCTCATGTCAATTCCTCATTCGTCATGGGCACTATGGCCCTGTGATCGCCCGCCCCCATGTGCGGCGGGTTTTGATTGGTGCCCCGAGGGGCGGCTCGTGTATCCGGTTTCCCAGATGTTCCTGGGTGTCCTCACAAGGCACCCTCGGGAAATATGCGCCGCCTATAGCATATCCTCATGCCAAGGCAAACGCTTTCGCAATATGGCGTCAAAAGGTCCTTAAACAACCCCTACAGCCATTTTGGCAGAAGTCTGCCTGCCCTACAGCATGGCCATACCACCGTTCACATGCAAGGTGGTTCCTGTCACATAAGCTGCTTCAGGGCTGGCCAGATACAGAACCGCAGCGGCGATTTCTTCGGGTGCGCCCATACGTGCCGCTGGAATCTGCGCGTTGATCTTACCTTTTTGATCATCGGTCAGCTTGTCAGTCATGGCCGTCGCGATAAAGCCCGGTGCAACCGCGTTAGCTGTGATGCCACGGCTTGCGACCTCATAGGCCATGGATTTGGTCAGCCCGACCATACCGGCTTTGGAGGCTGCGTAGTTGGCTTGCCCGGGATTGCCCGTGGCCCCAACGATAGAAGAAATATTGATGATCCGCCCCCAGCGCGCCTTCATCATGGGGCGCATCACACCCCGGCACAGTCGCATGGTCGAGGTCAGGTTGACGTCCAGTACACTTTGCCATTCGTCATCCGACATGCGCATGAAAATCTGATCGCGTGTGATACCCGCATTGTTCACCAGGATATCCACGCTGCCCATGGCTTCGGCAGCCTGCTTCGGCAAAGCATCCACGGCTTCGGGGTCACTCAGGTTGCAGGGCAATACATGCGCGCGATCGCCCAATTCAGTGGCCAAAGCCTCAAGCGGCTCAACACGGGTGCCAGACAGCCCCACGGTTGCGCCTGCTGCATGCAACGCTTTGGCAATCTCTCCGCCAATGCCGCCCGACGCGCCAGTTACCAGCGCGCATTTTCCAGTCAAATCAAACATATCTGCTCCTTAGCTCAGGCTTTTCGCCGCTGCTTTTACGTCTTCCGGTGTACCCACAGCTTTGCAGGCAATCGACCGATCAATGCGGCGCACCATGCCAGACAAGGCTTTGCCGGCGCCGATTTCCCACATCTCAGTGACACCCTGCTCGGCCATCCAGCTAACCGATTCGCGCCACCGCACGGACCCCGTCACCTGATCCACCAAAAGGGAGCGGATCACGGTTGGATCACTCACAGCTTCGGCAATCACGTTGGCCACAACTGGTACCGACGGAGCATTCATTGGCACATGGCTCAATGCTTCGGCCATGGCTTCGGCTGCGGGTTGCATAAGCGCGCAATGGAACGGAGCGCTGACAGGCAAAAGAACGGCGCGTTTTGCCCCTTGTTCCTTGGCCAGCAAAACCGCGCGTTCCACCGCAGATTTGTGGCCGGACACCACAACCTGCCCCGGATCATTGTCATTCGCAGCCTGACAGACATCGCCTTCAGCAGCAGCGGACGCCACATCGCGTGCGGTTGCAAAATCCAGCCCCAAAAGGGCGGCCATGGCTCCAACGCCAACCGGCACCGCGGCTTGCATGGCCTGACCCCGCGTCCGCAACAGCCGCGCTGTATCCGCGATGCTCAAAGTTCCGGCCGCGGCCAAGGCGGAATATTCTCCTAAAGAGTGCCCTGCAACATAAGCTGCGGCATCCATGGACACGCCTTCGGCCTCAAGGGCGCGCATCGCCGCCAAAGAAGTCGCCATCAACGCCGGTTGTGCATTCTGAGTGAGCGTTAGCGTGTCCTGATCGCCCTCCCAGATCAACGCGCTCAGGCTTTCGCCAAGCGCCTCATCGACCTCGTCAAATACCGCTTTGGCTTCGGGATAGGCGTCTGCCAGGGCCTTGCCCATACCAATAGTTTGCGCGCCTTGTCCTGGAAATACGAATGCTCGGCTCATGCTGTTCCCCATATTCTTTTCGTTTCATTTGGAATACCGCGCCGTGCCCATCGGCGCAACGGCCTTGCGCGCCCTTGCACGGGCTCTGTGCGTAAAATTGCATTTCCGAAGGCCGTCAGGTGCCCTATCTCTAAAAAAACAATTCTACGGAGTAGATTTATGCCTTTGGTGAATACATCAAGCCAATACGGTAGCCTGACCAAAGCATTTCACTGGCTTACAGCCCTTTTGATTCTGACGGCTTTGCCGCTGGGGTTCTTGGCCCATAACGCTCCCTTCACCGATGGCGCAGAAGTGGCGCACAAGGCGTGGCTGTTCTCTTTGCATAAAACCGTAGGTGTGGCCGCGATTTTCACAGCCCTTTTGCGGATTTTCTGGTCTTTGGGCCAAACACGCCCCGGTTTGCTGAACAGCAGGCACCAAATCGAGGCCACCGCCGCGCATACAGTGCACTGGCTGCTTTATGGATCGATGGTTCTGGTGCCACTTACCGGCTGGATACACCACGCAGCAACCACCGGCTTTGCGCCCATCCTTTGGCCTTTTGGTCAATCGCTGCCATTCGTGCCCAAATCCGAGACATTGGCCGAAACGACGTCGACCCTGCACTTATTGTTTATGCTGACGCTTGCCGGATCCATCTTGGCGCATGTGGCTGGCGCACTGAAACATCTGGTCATCGACCGGGACCAGACGCTCCAACGGATGTTGCCTATGCGGAACTCTGCGCCCACTCCGGAAGATGAGCGTTCCAGCCCTGCCCCCCTTCTGGCTGCTCTGGCAATTTGGGGGTTGGTCCTGGTGGTTGGTACAAGCGCGGGTGTGTTTTCCACGTCCGCCCAGAACCACTCAGAAGATGGCCACTCACAGGCCCCGCTTGCCACCACATCCGCGCCCTCAAACTGGCAAGTTCAGGAAGGCACCTTGACGATTTCTGTGCATCAGTTTGGATCAGATGTCGAAGGCCGGTTCGCCGAATGGTCCAGCGCAATCGTTTTTGACGAGGTCGCTGTGGGCGGCAAGCACGGAACGGTCAAAACTCAAGTCGCCATATCGTCCCTGGCGTTGGGGTCAGTCACTGAACAGGCTCTCGAGGCAGATTTCCTGGACAGTGCGGTTCATTCAACCGCCACTTTTCAAGCGGATATTTTGGCTTCGGATGTTGGATATCTCGCAAATGGCGCGCTTACTCTAAAAGGCGTCACAGTTCCGCTCAGCCTGCCCTTTACTTTGGCCATAGAAGACAACACCGCAACAATGTCTGGTGAAACGATATTGGATCGGCGGGATTTTGGTATCGGCACATCTATGGCTGACGAAAGCTCATTGGCTTTTTCCGTTAAAGTGATCGTATCCTTGACGGCTTCACGCGCACCCTGATCCGGATAGATTTTCAAAAACAACAAAGCCGCCAGAGTTCTTCCGGCGGCTTTGTCGATTCTTGGTGTCGTCGTCTTATTCGGCTTTCATTGCCTCGATTGAGATCATCACCGGAACTTCATCACTGGTGTACGGCGCGAACTTTCCAACACCGTAATCACTGCGCAGCAAGGTGGTTGTTGCGCTGAAACCCAGCCAGTCTTTACCCGCCATCGGGTGCGCGCCAGCTTTATTCAAAACCGCATCCAGAACCACCGACATTGTTTGCCCATTCATCGACAGATCGCCAGCGATTTTCGCGGTTTGATCCCCGGTAACCTCGATTCCGGTCGAGGTGAACGTGACCAGATCAGCTTCGGTCGCACCAAAGAAATCTGGCGACATGAAATGTTGCGAGCGTGGCTCCCACCCAGTGATCATCGACATCACAGGCATTGAGACGCTGACAGACGATGCGCCGGGGTCCTCTTGGTCAAACATAATCTCACCTTCAAACCCCGAGAACATCCCCCAGTTGCTGGAATATCCAAGGTGCTGGTAAGAGAACACAATTTGGCTGTGGCTTGGGTCCAATACATACTTTTGAGGTTCAGCGGTAACAAAGCTTGCCGCTAAAATCAGACCAGCAGCAATCAGAGGGGTTTTCATGAGACATACTCCATTGAGTTCACAAATTAACATGAATTCAATAGAGGCAAAGGCAACGACAGCCTCAAGTCACCAGTATTCAACAAGCGGTGTGAGAATATGAACAGTCACATTTGCGTGACCGTTCAATCAATATTACGGGTTATTCCAAAAAGCGTTTCAGGCCGCGTAAAGCGACTGGCTGCGCAACTGGGCGATCGCGTCCAAACGTGCATGGGCACCATCCAAAGGCAATTCCACGAGAATCTTGCTTTGGTCGTTAAGCATTACCAATTCAGAATCCGTAACGCTGACGCGGGCGATATCTTCGTAGTTCAAGGATTTAACAACATGGCTTCGGCCACGCGGCAGGCTTTCAACAAGATGAACCTGGCGATGGCTGGCATCAAAGTGCAATTCACTGCGGGGTTTCTCAGTCGCGATCTGGGTCATGCCGACACCAGCTGTCACCATCATCACAGAGAGAAACATCTTTGTCAGAAGAACCGATGGCTCAAGCCCCATTCCCGGAACCAGCCAAATGCCGGCTCCTGCCCAAATAAAGGCAAAGCCAAACAAGACCGAAGCCGCCTTAACAGGAACCGAATGTCCCTTGGCAAATCCATGCGCAGTGCGATCTGCAGAAATCGACAAAGACTGTGTTGCGACCGCCATGGTCTTTTCTCCTGACTATTCTTTGTTTCGTTAAATCATCGGGTCGAACTTGGGCGAGATTTGGGCAGCAGTTGGGAAATAGGATGGTTGGCCCTGAAAGCCCCTGCAAAAACCCTGTAACAAGGGCTTGCAACCCGGTTCAGTTCGGCTATACAGCGCCATCCTTTTGCAAATATCTGAACCGCGCAGTCTCTCGTGGGTGGGGCGCAAAAGGTCTGAATGCCCTGCTCTTTGAAATGCGCCTGAAAATGAATGGAGTACGCATGCCTTTGTATGAGCATGTATTCATCTCGCGTCAGGACCTGTCCAACACGCAAGCTGAAAGCCTTATCGAACATTTTGGCACCGTTCTTGCTGACAATGGCGGTTCCGTCTTGCTCAGCGAGTATTGGGGCGTCAAAACGATGGCCTATAAAATCAACAAGAACCGTAAAGGCCACTATGCCTTCCTGCGCACTGATGCCCCGGCACCTGCTGTACAGGAAATGGAACGCCTGATGCGCCTGCATGACGATGTGATGCGTGTTCTGACCATCAAAGTCGACGAGCACAAAGAAGGCCCTTCGATCCAAATGCAAAAACGTGACGAACGCGACAACCGTCGCGAGCGCCGCTGATTTAGCTTGAAGAAAGGACACTAAGTTATGGCTGCAAAACCATTTTTCCGCCGTCGTAAAGTCTGCCCCTTCTCGGGCGACAACGCACCTGCGATCGACTACAAAGACACGAAGCTTCTGCAACGCTACATCTCTGAGCGTGGCAAGATTGTACCTTCGCGTATCACCGCCGTATCGGCCAAGAAGCAACGCGAGCTGGCCCGCGCCATCAAACGCGCACGCTTCCTCGCCCTGCTGCCCTATGCTGTGAAGTAAGGAGAACCTGACATGCAAGTTATCCTTCTCGAACGCGTCGCAAAGCTCGGCCAAATGGGCGATGTTGTTGACGTCAAATCGGGTTACGCCCGCAACTTCCTGCTGCCGCAAGGCAAAGCTTTGACTGCATCGGCTGCCAATGTGGCATCCTTTGAAAGCCGCAAAGCTCAGCTGGAAGCGCACAACCTGGAAACCAAAGCCGAAGCCGAAGCGGCTGGTGAAAAGCTGGCTGGCCAGCAGTTCATCGTGATTCGCTCTGCATCGGACGCCGGCGCGCTGTATGGCTCGGTTACACCACGTGACGCTGCCGAAGCTGCAACTGCTGAAGGCTTTACAGTCGACAAAAAACAAATCGTTCTGGCACGCCCGATCAAAGACCTTGGTCTGCACGACGTTCACGTCCTGCTGCACCCAGAAGTCGATGTGACCATTCAGTTGAACGTTGCCCGCTCGGAAGAAGAAGCCGAACTGCAAGCCTCGGGCAAATCGATCCAGGAACTGGCTGCCGAAGCGGAAGCAGAAGCAGAATTCGAAATTGCAGAGTTGTTTGACGATATTGGCGCCGCCGCATCGGACGACGACGATCTGGCCGAAGCTGTTGAAGCAGACGCACCTGCCGAAGAAGAAGAGCCCAAGGCCTAAGCCTGACTCTCTTTTACGCAAGCATTTAGACCGGCGCCTACTGGCGCCGGTTTTCTTTTGTGCAGCAACCTGTTGTTTTATCATTCAGATCCGGTAGTTTCTGAGGAGTGGCCGCGCTGGCCTCTCACTACAATGACAGGCCAAAAGATGTCCGATACGACCTCAGCTTTACTGCACCCTGCAGCCCCACATCATATCCCCGGATTCTTGCCAGACAGCACTGGAAGTGACCCCTTTATGATTTTTGTGGGCATCACTTTGGTTCTTATCCTGTTGGCCGGAGGAACAATCTACTTCCGTCTGCACTCATTGCCGGAGAAACTGGCGCATGGCAGCGGGCAACTTCAACTGGTGTCGATCCTGGCCCTGCTGGCGTTGGTCACTCATAACAACGCTCTGTGGGTTTTGGCGTTATTGTTGGCAGCTGTCAAATTGCCGGACTACCTTACGCCTTTGAAAAGTATCGCGAATTCTTTGGAACGTGCGACAGATCAGAAAGACGGGCCATAAACCATGCTGGAATTTCTGCTGTGCTCGATGTTCACACTACTGCCCGACTATCTGTATCGTAGATATCGTCAAGGCAAACGCTGGGGCGTTGAACTGAACCCCTATACCATCTGGTTTGAATTGCGCTGGGGCATCACGACCTGCCTTATTCTGACGATCACATTGATCACCGCCATCTTTTACTACCATCCTTCAACGACCAACGTCTTGTCGGCCTTTCGAACTGTGACAATCCTGTCCGAAGGCGGTGGCCGTGTGTCCAAGGTCTACGTCGACAATAACCAAATCGTCAAAGCCGGTGATCCGATCTTTGAAATGGACGGCAAGAGCCAAAAAGCGCCGTCGCATCCGCCCGCGCCCGTATTGTAGAAGTGGATGCAAGCCTTGAGGTGGCCAAATCGCAATTGACGGCGTCCGAGGCTCAATTGGCTCGTGCGGAGGCATCATTTAAGCAATCCGAAGATGAGTTCACCCGCAAAAACACGTTGTTCCAGCAAAACTCAGCGGCCGTTTCTGCCCGCGAAGTCGAACGCCTTGAAAACCGGATGGACGAGCGTCAGGCAGGCATTGAAGCCGCCGAAGCGCAAATGGAAGCGACGCAAAATCAGATCGATGTATTGATCCCCGCTCAGAAGGCCAGCGCCGAGGCCGCCTTGGAGCAAGCCCTCACAGAAGTGGCTAAATTGGTCATCGTGGCTGGCGTCGATGGTCGCGTTCAGCAGTTCGCGCTGCGCGTCGGTGATGTGGTGAATCCAATTCTGCGCCCAGCTGGTATTCTTATTCCACTAGATGACAACCGCAATCGTTTCCAGGCTGGTTTTGGACAGCTCACCGGACAGGTTATCCATGTGGGCATGTTGGCCGAGATGACTTGTGTTTCCGCACCGCTCAAAATCATCCCGATGGTGGTGGTCGATGTGCAGAACGTCATCTCAGCGGGCCAAATCCGCCCCACAGACGTGCTGGTCGACATTCAGGATCGCGCGCGTCCGGGTACGATCCTCACCATTCTGGAGCCTCTCTACAAAGGTCGGACCGACCACGTACAGTCAGGCAGCAAGTGTATCGTGAACGCCTATACTAGTAACCACGATCTGATTGAGGATGAAAACACCAGCTTTGGCTACGGTCTGGTTTTGCATGGTATTGACGCTGTGGGTATTGCGCACGCGTTTATTCTGCGACTTCAGGCGCTTATGCTCCCCGTACAGATGCTGGTATTTACCGGGCACTAAAAGTCATTCACCGAAATTGGCGCCAACGTCTTGAGGTTCTAACCGGATCAGGCGGCTATCTTGCACAGCTGCCTGACGATGCACCATCGCCTTTCGATAGTCCGGATTCGAGATCATCGACACAAAGGCCTGCACGCTGGGATACTCGGCGATAAAACACAGGTCCCAAATTTTGTCTGGCCCGATCAGCATCATTTCCATTTTTCCGCGCCAGACAATACATCCGCCAAGCGCGTCAAAGATCGGTGCAGTTTCACCGCCATAGGTGGCATAGGCCTCTGCGCCTGACACATCACGTCCATCTTCGTACTGCGCCTTGTCGCGCAACCGCACAAGGTTCAGCATATGGATTGGCCCTTCGCGGGCACTATCGCGGAAGGCCCTAAATGTCTCTTTGTCAAAACCAACGTAGTCCATGAAATCCTCATTGCTGTTTCTGAAATCCTAACAGCCTCGGGAGTGGCAACAAAGGAAAGTCGACTTGCTGCAGAACTTCAGGCACGCGCAACAAAAAACCCGGAGCCTTGTCCGGCTCCGGGTTAAATCAATTAGCGATCAAACAGTGTGAATTATTCTTCGTCCAGAGCTTCGATGGCCTTTTGAAGATCATCTTTCGACACTTCTTTGTCTGCGATGGTGGCCAGTTCAAAGACATAATCGACAACTTTGTCTTCAAAGATAGGCGCACGCATTTGCTGCTGCATCTGTTGATTTTGCTGAACGAATTCAAAGAACTCACGCTCTTGGCCCGGATACTGGCGGGCTTGGTTCATGATCGCCTGGGACATCTCGGCGTCAGTCACTTCAACCTCGGCCTTCTGACCCAGTTCGGCCAACAACAGGCCCAGACGTACGCGACGCTCTGCCAGTGTGGTGTGCTCATCAGTGGTTTCGATTTCCGGGTGGTCGTGGCCTTCCACCTCGGGGTTGTCTTCGTGCCACAGTTGATGCGCAATCTGACCGGCTTCGGCTTCGACCAGCGATGGAGGCAGCTCGAATTTCACCAGTTTGTCCAGCTCGTCCAGCAGGGCGCGTTTCATAACAGCGCGCGCAGCACCGGCGTATTCTGCTTCCAGACGCTCGCTTATTTGACCTTTCAGACCTTCGAGGTCTTCCGCGCCAAACTTTTGCGCCAGCTCATCAGTAATTTCAGCCGCGACAGGCTCTTTCACGTCTTTGATTGTGCAGCTAAAGATGGCTTCTTTGCCAGCCAGATGCTCGGCCTGATACTCTTCCGGGAAGGTGACGGTCACGTCTTTTTCTTCACCAGCTTTCACGCCAACCAGCTGCTCTTCGAAGCCGGGGATGAATTGGTTAGACCCAAGGGTCAGCGGGAAATCTTCAGCAGATCCGCCTTCAAAGGCTTCGCCGTCAACCTTGCCGACAAAGTCCATTTCGACCTGATCGCCATCTTTGGCTTTTGAACCCTTGCGGCGCGATTTGAAATCCTGAGCAGTTTCAGCGAGGTTGGCCAGGGCTTCTTCTACAGCCGCGTCGTCTGATTTAACGACCATTTTCTCGAGATTGATGCCTTTCAGCTCAACTTCGGGAATTTCTGGCAAAGCTTCGTAAGAGACTTCTACGTTGACGTCGTCGCCCTCTTTCCACTCTTCGCCGTTTTTCATTTCGATTTTTGGCTGGAATGCAGGCTTGTCGCCTGTTGTCTCAAAGTGCTCGGTCATGGCACCGTCGATAGCTTCTTGCATCGACTCACCCAAAAGACGCTCACCAAATTGCTTTTTCAGCAGTGGCATCGGAACTTTGCCTTTGCGAAAGCCCTTCATTTCGACTTCTGGCTGCGCTTCAACCAACTTTTCGTTTACTTTTGCGTCCAGCTCAGCAGCAGTTACGGTGATGTCGTAGCCGCGCTTCAGACCTTCGTTAAGAGTCTCGGTGACCTGCATGTCGGTTCCCCATAGGTTTACGGCGCGCGGGCCCCGCGCGCGGGCGAAAATTTGGGTCCTTCTATTGGCAGGCGGCAGGCGGCGCAAGGGGATTTGCCAAGGAAACGCAAGTGCCGCGGCACTATTCCGTCAGGTTTGCCACAATCCCTCGAAAATGCTGCGATGTTTCTCGAGTCTGCGGAAGACCCAGCGCACCCCAAACATGACCGAGTCGACATCGCGGTGATCGACAACCCCGGTCCCAGAATACTTGTGCTTTCGATATCCGAGGAAAAAATCCAGGTTCATACGCTCGACATTCTGAACCAAGCCCAACCCGAAAGAGACAGAACGTGATCCCGATGCAATTGCATCCTGTGCCTCATAGACGTCCAGAGAAAATGCGCTTTCTCCAATCCCGAAAAAGTCCCGGCGAATCCCAAGTTTCAGGTATCCATAAGCCCCACCATTGTCGCGGTGCCCACCAGCAAAAGTGGCATTGACGCCGGTCGGATGATGTAACAGGCTAAATGACCCGGCAAACTGCGGCGATTGTCCAGCGCCTTGCACCTCCGCAATCGACACACCGGCGCTGCCTGCCATCGCAAACTGACCAACGCTGTTGCGGTAAAACAACCCCATATCCTGAAGGGCGTCGTTAAAGGTCACATTTTTTTCGATCTCTTCCTGACCAACCGAACCGACAAACTTCAAGCTTCCCAGAATTCCAAATTTAATTTCGGGACTGTCCCAACGCACACGCACCGAGCGCCCCCCGTCAAACGTAGGGAAAGCATCTTTGATGCTTACCGAGGACAGCGTTCCTGACGCCGTTCGAAAGAAAAATCCACCCGCAACGTCACGAATGCCGACATAGTTGGCAAGACCAGTTCCAGAAAGATCTGACTCTGTGACGCCATCCGACCCCATGCTACCTTGCCCGACCGAGAACTTGCCCCAGCGTTCGGTTTCGATAATTGCTTCGGCTTTGCGGATACTTTGCGCCTGCCAGTCAAACAACGGCGGCGTGTATATCTGGTTGATTGACGCGGATGGGCGCACACCCAAAGAAAATTCCAGATTCCCCTTGAGAGTGTGATTGCCAAATGGACCTTCGTACCAAACACCAATCCGCCCGCCAGAGTTGGAGTTATCTGCCACATAGGCTTTACCGCTAACCCCATCGTTTACATAAAGCATCGTTGGCGAAAAATGCCCGTAAAACCGCAAATGCTGCTGTACGGTTTCTTCCTGGGCATGCGACGTGGTGCTGGTGCCCATAAGGCCCAGTACGGTCATCAACACAAAGTTTCTCAGCGCCCACATTGACCTTTGGTCCCGGAACAAGCCATTGTACATGTCGCACGATGACAGAGCCATTCGCACCGGGCAAGATCATGGATCCGATTCAATGATCACCTTTTGTAAATGAAGCATAATCCAATCAAGGATTGGCTGCAAATAGAAGTGAGGTACGCAGCATGATGAACTCCAAACAATCTCGGCTATCCAGAGGCTGCCAGATATCGGGGGCTGCGCTGCTCATTTTTGGGTCGTCTTCTGCACTGGCACAAGACATTGAGCTGTCCTACGGCGCAGATATCGTGTCCAATTACATAGCGAAAGGGTTCACTCAAACCGACGATGACCCTGCGCTTCAGGCGTGGGCAGAAGCGGCCTATGGCATTGCGTACGTTGGTTTTTTTGCCTCTAATGTTAGCTTTGGCGGTGTGAAGGATATAGAGTATGATCTGTCCTTTGGTGTGCGTCCAACTCTTGGGGCAATCGACCTGGACATCGGGTATGCACAATATCTCTACCGCGATGACAAAACCGATTACGGCGAGTTTTACGTCAAAGGCACCTACGACATTTCTGATCAGGCTTATGTGGGTTTCAAATACTACCGAGAAGTCTTTTTTGACTACGACACACTCTATGTTGAAGCAGGTACATCTGATCTGATCTGGGGGTTGTCTTTGTCAGGTGGCATTGGATCGGATTTTGGAACACGCGGGTTGAGCGAAGATGCCGTCTATGCCGACATCGGCCTTACCAAAGAAATCAGTGATCACTCTGCTTTTGACTTACGCGCGCACTATAGCTCGATCGAAGACAATCGCCTGATCGCGACGCTGTCTTTCTACAACTGAAACAGTCGACTGTTTCGCATTCACCCAGATTTTCTTGAAAATTGGTACGGGTGAGAGGACTTGAACCTCCACGCCTCGCGGCGCCGGAACCTAAATCTAATTTACAACTAGCAACGCTCTTGTTTTATTGGTTCCACGTGTTGCTGTTGCTGCAACCTGCGGCAACATCCGCAACAAGTCTGCAACAAACATCAGAAGGTAGATTACATCTAATGTTGGAAACGATCATGGGTTATTCAAGAGACTATTTTGCCCAAGATTGGAGTACTATTTTGACGAAAAATCGCCAATCGCTTTCTTGAAGGCCTGCCTTCTTTCCAGCTCTTCCTTCTTCTTTTTGTCATCCTCCAAAATAATGATGATTGAGTGCTTCATCACATCAAACCAACTCAAACACAGCTTTTCATCTAGTTCGTGTACACCCACGCTCAGGATTGAATAAATCTTTCTATTTTCGATCAAGAATTCGGGCAGGTGATCCTCAAGCAGGGCGATCTTGTCTTCCATTCGCACACCGTAAAAGCTTTCGTCTTTCCATCCCTCCGCTTCCTTAAACTCTTCAAACCTCCCATACACGAGACGCTCGAACACTCTTCGCAAATAGACAAAGGACCCAACCCCGACGCCATGAGCTGCAAGGCCAATGGCTTTGTGAAACTCGTTTGCGTCGAGCTTCTTCATGCCCTTGCGGTATACAGCTACTTCATTGTTGGAGACGTCAGCAAGAGACGGGTACTGGCCAACCTTTTGAACATTAAGACCGTCTCTGAAGAAGAAGTAGTTTAGAACATGAGCGTCGTTTCTCGCGCAGACGAGCGATTTCTCATCAAATCTGCACCAATTATCGATGTCAACGGTGCTAAGGTGCGCCAAACTTTCGAACCCGACAACGAAAGTGCTGTCCCGGCTACAAAACGGGCAGTGTCCGTCGATCTTGACTGTGCTGCGAGGCAATCCGTGGAACTTTTTGACATTAAAGTGATCGTGAAGTCCAACCTGACTATACGGCGGTAATTCGAAAAACAACTGTTCGAAGCTTTTCAATTCGGGGACGTGACCTGTCATCGGTATTCTCTGGCCTTTCACAACTTATGGTGGTTTATGACAATCCGCACTCCACATACAAGCACAAACAAAACCTATCCGCGAAATCTGCGCCAGATTGTGATCTACCTGCGTCTACCAAATCACCTATGCAACATCGCATGATTGACGATTTCGAGGAAGAATCAACGACGCAGAAAACGCAAAGCTTCGAAGCCGAAATCGGAGTCTTTTGCTCTATGAACACAACGTTTTCTGCAACAGGTCCGCAACAGTTGTTGCCAATATCCACCCTGACGAGAGTCATTTGCTGAACACCACAACCCTAGGCACCGACCCAAAAAGACCGTAAGTGTTTGATTTTTTAGGGTTGGTGCGGGTGAAGGGACTCGAACCCCCACGCCTCGCGGCGCCAGAACCTAAATCTGGTGCGTCTACCAATTCCGCCACACCCGCACTTTGGGCGGTGAATAGCAAAGCTATCGACAGGAAGCGAGAGGTAAAATTCAGAAATTTTGATTGCTAGTGTATTGTGCTGCCCAGCAATTCTGCTTCCCATTTCTTTGCCATGTGACAGGCTGGCGGAAGCGGACTTACTGAGTTGAGGTCAACCTCCGGAAAAAGGTTTGCCAGTTCCATGCGGCTCGCCATTGGAATAGCCCCAACCGAAATTGGGCCTGGGTTGAAGCTTTCGGTTGTCAGTCCATCGGAAAAAACAATTTCATGATCATCAAACAGCAAATGGAGATACGTCACACTGCGTACATCATGCGCTAAAGAGACGCTGCTGCCATTCACAAGATGCGCCGCGGCGGCCAGAACCTCGCCCTGCCCCAGCAACAATTCAGATCGCCATCCTTCCACCAGAACGCGATGTTGCTGGGACACCAGCATGTCGCGGTTGGGAAACCCTTGACCGAAAGCGTCTTTAGAAATGCGCACCGGAGTAAAAGACGGCGTAGTCTCCAATTGTTGCGGAGAAACTTCACAGACACCTTTCCAGCGCAAGGGTTGGGGACCGTGCTGTTGTGTTTCCACGAGGTCGCCAACCTTTAGACTTTCTACAGGACGTTCGCCATCCGGTGTCAGAATCATAGTGCCGAGCGTAAAGCAAGGCGGCGCCGCGATATCGACGAAATCAACAGCCGTCCCCCCTGTTGGGCCCTCTTGTGTCGACACAACTTGCAACGCGACACCCGTGGGCGGGAATGTACCGACAAAAGCTAAACCTTCGATAGTTCCATACGAAGGGGACGAGTTATTAATGTTAATCGCCAATACGCGATACGTCAGCCCGGTAGAGGGGTCGAGAAGTGTAAATTCGAATTCTGCTTCGATAACCGTGTTGTTGGAGTATGAAACCCCATCAAAAGTTTGCGCCCCGTCCAGCTTTTGATTGCTGTCGTTATCATCCAGATCGGTATCTGAACCCCGATCCCGAACGTCAATCTGTTCCCAGCTGTTGGAATTGAGCGTAATAGTCTCACCCACGAGGTGACTGCCGTCGCCTTGCGTTACACCATCTAACTGCTCTCCGCCAGAAACAGAGATCTCGCTCTCTCCGAGAGCCCAAAGTGAATAATTTGCCATATTACAGGACCTGCCCGACCTGCTTTGTTTTTCTTTACATTACCGCAACTCAGAATCGCGGTCCAGAAAAATGCCGATAACCCTTATTCATGTGGCCTAAATACCCAGGTCTCGGAACACAGCCGGAAGCTGTTCTGGCAGATCTTCTGCAATCAACCCAGGACCAAAGTGCCGCGCGCATTCAACATGAAGGTAAGCGGCGTTCTCAGCGGCATGCATTGGTGCGAACCCACGGGCGAGCAATCCGGTGATAAATCCCGCCAGCACGTCGCCCGAACCGGCCGTGGCGAGCCACGGAGCCGCACGGTCGTAGTGTGCTGAATTAAGGCTGCATCGCCCTGTTGGATCAGCAATCACAGTGTCCGGGCCCTTGAACAGCACCACGCAGCCTGCCCGGGTTGCCGCTTCACGGGTGGCGTCCGCTTTGGAAAAGGCCGGGCCGCTCCTTGGCTCCTCACGGAGCCTCATCGCGATATCCGGAAACAAACGCGCGAACTCTCCTTCGTGCGGGGTCAACACGCAATTGCCATGCAGCATTCCAAACAATTCATCCGGCGCATCCGAGAAGGCGGAAAGCGCATCTGCATCTAAAACCGTCGGGCGAGGTTTTACTCCGCTGGCCCCGAGAGCTGCGGGCACGAGATCCCTTGCCTTTTGCGCCCCCAAGCCCGGCCCCAAACAGAGTGCGTTCAACCGCGTATCCCGCAATACAACGCTTAGCGCCCCCGCATCGCCGACTTCGCACATCATCAAGGCGGTTATTTGTGCGGCTACCTCGGCTTGCGCCTCGTGCGGCACGCCCAGAGTCACCAAACCCGCCCCAATCCGCAAAGCGCCCTGTGCTGCAAGGCGAGCGGCCCCAGATTTGCTTGCGCCACCAGAAAGGATCAGGGCGTGGCCGTGGGAGTACTTGTGAGCACCAAGCTTCGACATTGCCAAACCGGGATGCTCAACAAACTGAACAACCCCTCTGCCAAGCTCCTTTCTTGCGTCCGTGGCCGCCCGCGTCGCTTCCAATCCGATGCTTTTGACAACCGACCGCCCACAAAAATCAGGGCCATTTGTCTGAAGATGCCCTGCTTTCAAACTATGAAATGAGACGCTAAGGTCTGCCTGAATGGCCGATCCAAGCACCTTTCCACTGTCTCCGTCCAACCCAGATGGGATATCCACCGCCACGGTTCGCGCGCCACCAACGCCATGTTCACACACATTGATCGCGCTGAACAATTCCGCTAGCTGCCCCTCCACTGATCGGGCAAGCCCCGTGCCGAACACAGCATCCACCAACAAATCCAGATCAGAGTCTTTCCAATAGTCCCCCTCCCACCTCGGCATTTCACTGGAAAGACCCAAAGTATCCCCCTTTTCCCGCCACCGCTCGTAATTCGCCCTTGCATCCGGCGGCAATTTTTCAGCGTCTCCATAGAGAAACACCTCGACTTCCCAGCCCCACTCTTTCAGCAATCTCGCCACGACAAACCCGTCGCCACCGTTGTTGCCGGGACCGCACAGAACCACCGCGCGGTGCGCGGTCCCTGCCAACTCTGGCCACTCTTCAAACACTGCCTCAACCACGCCCTGGCCTGCGCGCTCCATCAGCTCTAAACCCGTCACTTCACCCGACTCAATCGCGGCGATTTCAATGGCGCGCATTTGGGCGGCGGTCAGTAATTCGGTCACGGTTTCACCTCTTGCGATTCAATTCAGCGCGAATCTTGTGCGGTTTGCCTATTTTTTGGGCATACGCAGAGGAATCCTCTGCCCTAACTGCCCTGTGTCACCTTAGCCAATTGTCGACCAAAGGCGAAAGTGATCTGTGCGAAACAAGCATTCAGGTCAGGAGAGTCCGCAGATGAAAAAGATCGAGGCCATCATCAAGCCGTTCAAGCTGGATGAAGTGAAAGAAGCGCTGCAAGATTCCGGCATTCAGGGTCTGAGCGTTATCGAGGTCAAAGGTTTTGGCCGTCAGAAAGGTCACACCGAGCTTTATCGCGGCGCCGAATATGTCGTCGACTTCCTGCCCAAAGTGAAGATTGAGGTCGTCCTGGATGACGATCAGGTTGACGGCGCCATCGAGGCCATCGTCGACGCCGCCCGCACAGACAAAATCGGTGATGGCAAAATCTTTGTCAGCCCGGTTGAGCAAGCTATTCGCATCCGCACCGGTGAATCCGGTTCGGAAGCCCTGTAACACCTACATTTTTTTGAAGAAGGACTGATGGAATGAGCGTAGACGCAGTACTCCAGATGATAAAAGACGAAGATGCGGCTTATGTCGACATCCGCTTCACCGACACGCGCGGCCGCTTGCAGCACGTGACCGTGGACGTAGACCTCGTGGACGAAGATTTCCTCGAAGAAGGCTTTATGTTTGACGGATCGTCAATCGCTGGCTGGAAATCGATCGAAAACTCAGACATGAAACTGATGGCCGACACCACGTCTGCCTATGTTGATCCGTTCTACGCCGAAAAAACCATCTGCATTCACTGTTCGATCGTCGAGCCAGATACTGGTGAAGCTTATGAGCGTGACCCGCGCGGTACCGCCGAAAAAGCTGAAGCATACCTGAAGTCTTCGGGCATCGGTGACGTGGCGTACATGGGACCAGAGGCTGAGTTCTTTCTTTTTGACGACGTTCGTTTCTCCAACACAGTCAACAAGGTATCCTACGAAGTTGATGCGATCGACGCGTCGTGGAACACCGACACAGAATACGAAATGGGCAACTCGGGCCACCGTCCAGGCCTCAAGGGTGGTTACTTCCCTGTGAACCCAACTGATGACGCGCAAGACATCCGTTCGGAAATGCTGTCGACAATGAAGCGTCTCGGCATGAAAACAGACAAACACCACCACGAAGTGGCGTCGTGTCAGCACGAACTGGGCCTGATTTTTGACAGCCTGACCAAACAAGCGGACGAGCTGCAAAAATACAAATACATCATCCACAACGTGGCGCAGTCCTACGGCAAGTCGGCAACCTTCATGCCAAAACCGATCTATGGCGACAACGGCACAGGCATGCACGTGAACATGTCGATCTGGAAAGATGGCAAGCCATTGTTTGCAGGCGACAAATACGCGGATTTGTCACAAGAAGCCCTATACTTCATCGGTGGCATCCTGAAGCACGCCAAAACCCTGAACGCTTTCACCAACCCAGCGACCAACAGCTACAAGCGTTTGATCCCTGGCTTTGAGGCCCCTGTTCTGCGTGCTTATTCGGCACGTAACCGTTCGGGTTGTGTCCGTATTCCATGGACTGAATCACCTAAAGCTAAGCGTGTTGAGGCCCGGTTCCCTGACCCTGCCGCCAACCCCTATCTGTGTTTTGCAGCCCTGCTGATGGCTGGCCTTGATGGTATCACCAACAAAATCGATCCTGGTGAAGCCATGGACAAGAACCTCTATGACCTGCCGGCTGAAGAATTGGCTGACATCCCAACAGTCTGTGGTTCCTTGCGTGAAGCCTTGGAAGCTTTGGAAGCCGATCACGACTTCCTGACGGCAGGCGACGTGTTCACCAAGGACCAGATCCAAGGCTACATCGAGCTGAAGATGGAAGAAGTTCAGCTTTATGAACATACACCACACCCAGTTGAATTTGGCATGTATTACAGCTGCTAAGCCAAATTCGTTAAACTGGAACAGGGCGCCTTTCGGGCGCCCTTTTTCATTTCTGCCTGACTTATTGAAACTTCACAAATTCGACACCATCCAACCCCACTCAGGACGCAGTCATCGGCGACGGTGTGACCATTAGTAGTTTTTCCCAGTAATCCCGGTCTTTCAAATGAATAAACAAACAAAATCCCCGACCCGATGCAGCATGTTAAGCCAAATGCCTGTATTACCAGACCAAAACACCCTGAGCGAAGACACGTTGAAGTCTCACGCTTCGTTCATCATCTTCCAAAAAGTTATTCTTGCAGGCGCTTGTGCAGGCGTTCTTGTTCTTGGCATCGTGGTTAACCGAGATACTTTGTCAGGCAATTCTGTCGGCGCGTCCGATCATCAGGCCATAGCCTCAGATCAATAAGTTTCAGGCAATTTGCCTCAGGATCGCAGCGCTACATTTTCTCGAGCCAGAACAAATGTATGGATTGAAAACACAACCGCATCGCTTTGTGGCAAACGCAAGATCGATTGTTTTTCACTGCGAAAATACGGCGCCGTTTGCGGATCAGCAAACGGACGGCGTTCTGACGCGCGTCGGGGTTGATGCAGGATCGCATCCGCATACCACAATGCATTGGAACGCCACAAAGGACGGTTTGCGCGCACGCCATCAAACAACCGCTGCACGCGTTTGGCGATATTATCCGTATAGCTATCAACGGGTTGATGGATGCCAACCAAGGGGCGCAAGAATTTTTCGGACAAGGCCCAACTTGCCGGGAAACACAGGACGGCCCCGGTCAGAACATGTTCGTCTCCGTCTTTTTGCAAAATGCAGAAGTCTTCTTGGGTGAGTAAACCCAAGGTTCCCAAAGGGTCCGCCTGATTGAGTGGAACTCGGCGGCCATCCGGACAAGTGATGATCCCGTCCTTGCATTCGAAATCGCGCTCCGGTCGTGCCAATAGCAAATTCAGACACTTTTCCAACAATTCCAGCGCTGCCGCCTGCGCCTTGGGGTCAATCTGCAGAACTATGCTGCGGGATTCAGAGATCAATTCAGCCCGCAACGCCATCTGACACGCATAGGCATCATCAACAATCAACCAATCCTCAAATGCCAAAGGTGCGATTCCAGGCAGAGGTTTGTCCTCGGATGGGTCAAATGGCATAGATTTTTGCAAAACGTCATTCATGACACTGATATATCGCCCCCCTTACACTCTGGATATTACAAAAAAGACCGCAGCCAAGTCGGTTTTGGACAGGACGGCGGCGAAACCTGCTGCTCAACTCACGTGCAAACGAGATCGGAGAAAGCCATGCCCGGACACTATCGAGACATCCGCAAAATCGACCCAACCCGCGGGGATCTGACGGGTGACAACACGCCCAACGACCAGGATCGCGTAGAAATTGGCCCTACTCAACTGGCATTGGGAGAATGGGCTGCGGCAGGGCTGCAACAGCCCGATTTGCAGGCCATGCGGCGCTATCGCTGGGAACGGCTGACACAACATATCACTGATCGGGGATATGGCGGCCTTTTGATGTTTGACCCGCTCAACATTCGCTATGCCACAGATTCCACCAATATGCAGTTGTGGAATACCCACAATCCATTTCGCGCATTACTGCTGTGCGCAGATGGCTACATGGTCATCTGGGATTACAAACAGTCTCCTTTCTTAAGCGAATTCAATCCGTTAGTTCGTGAACAACGGGCCGGTGCGGATCTGTTTTACTTTGATCGCGGCGACAAGGTTGATGTTCAGGCAGACGTGTTTTCCAACGAAGTGCGCAAATTGTTGGAAGAGCACAGCGCTGGCAACAAACGGCTGGCTGTCGACAAAATCATGATCCACGGGCTACGTGCCCTGGAAGCCCAAGGCCTTGAGATCATGGAAGGCGAGGAAGCCACCGAGAAGTCCCGGTCAATCAAAGGCGTTGACGAGATTTTGGCCATGCGCTGTGCTAACCACGCCTGTGAAACCGCCGTGGCCGAAATGGAACGGGTGGCCCGTCAGGACATCCCAAACGGCAATATGAGCGAAGACGATGTCTGGGCGGTTTTGCACGCGGAAAACATCCGCCGTGGTGGCGAGTGGATTGAAACCCGCCTGCTGACCTCGGGGCCGCGTACCAATCCATGGTTTCAGGAATGCGGACCCCGAATTGTGCAGAATAACGAGATGGTCAGCTTTGACACCGATCTGGTCGGATCTTATGGAATTTGCATCGATATTTCACGCAGTTGGTGGATCGGAGATCAAAAGCCCCGTGCGGATATGATCTATGCCATGCAACACGCGCATGAACACATCATGGCGAACATGAACCTGTTGAAACCCGGTGTGAACATGCAGGATATTTCGCGCAACTGTCACAAGCTGGACGACAGTTTTCAGGCGCAAAAGTACGGCTGTATGATGCATGGTGTTGGCTTGTGCGACGAATGGCCTTTGATCGCCTACCCGGATGCGATGGTCGAAGGCGCGTTTGATTACGAACTGCAGCCCGGAATGGTGCTATGTGTTGAAGCTCTGGTCAGCCCGGAAAAAGGGGATTTCTCGATCAAACTGGAAGATCAGGTTCTGATCACTGAGGATGGGTTCGAGAACCTGACCACCTATCCGTTTGATCCGCGCCTCATGGGCGAGGCGTAGAAATTAAAACTGATAGTGAAGGCCCAATTCTATAAATGGATAACCATCTCCGATATCGGCTTCGGCCTGCAGTCGCTCAAGGACAAGGTCTCCCGGCAAGATCGGGTTGGTGCTGTTAAAGGAAACATTCACACCACCTGTATAAATGTACCCAATAGTGCCGGTGAAAAACCAGTTCTTGTTGAATTCCCAGTCATATCCAATCCCAATGATTGGTGAAACAGCATTTTCAAATTCAGCTTCGGCGTTCAGCGTCGTCGTGTATATGTTGTTGCCGATCTGGAGCGTCCCAGTCGCTGTTCCTGCCGCTTCAGTGCCCGAGATAAATGCTCCAAAAGTGAGGTAAAAATTGCTGCCCCACAAAGTGCGGTCTGCCAACAGCGAGACACCGCGCACGCTGGATTTCGTATCATAGCTGATGCCCGCGACTTCTTCACCAGACCGGTACGTCGGAGCTCCGCTAATCATACCACGCAAGCGCCAGTTTTCATTGGGTCTATACGCAACTTGCCCTGTCAGGCCGACACTCGACAATCCCAAGCTAAGGGCAGTGTTTCCAACTTCCTGTGCATGGGAAGTCGAAGCAAGGAGCGATACGGCCGCTGCAACGGTGCAAAGAAATCTTTTCATGGGCTAACTGTAGAGTCCTTTATGGCGGTTTTTCAACAACTACTCTTCAACAACTACAGAACCAGTGTACCCTTTATGAAAAGGTGTGAAACAAAAATTCCACAAAACCACGTTTAAATGCGTAGTTTGGCGTCGCACGTTCCCTGCGGGCCACAAAATGCGCCCCGTCCTTCTTTAACGCGCTCTTGGTGAGGGTCGATGAATTGGTTGCGACGGTCGCGGCGGCGGGGCAATCGGATGTACAGGACGACCCGGTGGCGGGTTTGGTCGCGCAGGTGGATAAGGCCTGTAGTAATCGTTCCACATCATTGAGTCATAGTAGACACCGGTGGAAACACTGCCGGTGGTGTACACATCATCGCAGCCGGCCAGTGACATAGCACCCAGGCTTGCAGCTGTCAGAGCAACCATGGTTTTGTTAAGGATCATGTCATAGCCTCCTTATTGTCCGGCTCGAAACGAGTCATAAACTGAATTGATTCCGCCCAGTAAATCGGGGTCAAAACCGTTTTCCAGCACGGTCACCGAAAAAGCGACATGAGGACCCGGAAGGTCAATGAGAACTGCCGTGAACTGAACACCACGCCCGCCACGGCGACCTTTGCCAGTGATACTATGCGCTGTCCTGCCACCAATCCGGCGCACTTCACGCTTTGTAACAACCGGATCGCGCACCAGATGAGGACCGATCTCGCGGACATAGTCAGCACCTTCCTCCAATGTCCGCACACCGCGGGGCACGATAAATCCAATCCAAACAGTATCCGCTGATTTGGGCTTCAGCCCGAAGACCCGTGCAACCTCGCGTTCAGCGTCTTCGCCTTTTGGAATAAGAATACGCGGCCCGCCAACCCGAACTTCCCAGAAATCAGGCACGCTCACCGTAAAATGCGTCTTGCCATCTTCGGTATAGCTCAGTGGAGTCTGAGCGCTTGCGGCAACGGTCAGCAAGGTCAGCCCCAGAGCACTCAAAAAGGTTCGCAGACGCAAAACTTTGATGGCTGTCATCATTTCATCTCCTCCCTAGGATACCTCGGAGTCTACGCCCAAGACTGGAATTGTCCACAAACAATAGAGACGGCTGCTCAAAGAGGTCGCAAACCGCCTTATTCAGGGCAATCCGTCTCACTTGTTGCCTCCTGCCTTGCCGCCGCGTCCCCTTCAGTCTAAACCGCGCTCAACCCCTTCATAGACACAAGGTCGTGACATGATCCCTCGCTATAGCCGCCCCGAAATGGTTGCCATCTGGTCGCCGCAAACCAAGTTCAAAATCTGGTACGAGATTGAGGCACACGCTTGCGAAGCGATGGCCGATATTGGCGTCATTCCCCGTGAAAATGCCGACGCAGTCTGGAAGGCCAAAGATGTTGAGTTTGACGTCGCGCGCATCGACGAGATCGAAGCCGAGACCAAACATGACGTGATCGCATTTCTAACCCACCTGGCCGAGCATGTTGGATCAGAAGAAGCCCGCTTTGTGCATCAAGGTATGACGTCATCAGACGTGTTGGATACCTGCTTTAACGTGCAACTGGTCAAAGCTGCGGACATTCTGATCGAAGACACCAAAGGTCTGCTGGTTGCGTTGAAGAAACGCGCGATGGAACACAAAGACACCATCCGTATTGGCCGCAGCCACGGTATCCACGCAGAACCCACAACAATGGGTCTGACCTTTGCGCGTTTCTATGCGGAAATGGACCGCAACCTGAAGCGCCTCAAACGCGCGCGCCATGAGATCGCCACTGGTGCGATTTCCGGCGCTGTCGGGACATTCGCCAACATCGACCCAGCCGTCGAAGAGCACGTTTGCGAAAAGCTGGGTCTTGAGCCCGAGCCAATTTCAACACAAGTGATCCCACGCGACCGTCACGCCGCCTTCTTTGCCGCTCTTGGGGTTGTCGGGTCTTCGATTGAAAACATCGCCACTGAAATTCGCCACATGCAGCGCACTGAAGTGCTGGAAGCCGCCGAGTTTTTCTCGATGGGTCAAAAAGGCTCATCGGCGATGCCGCACAAGAAGAACCCGGTACTGACGGAAAACCTGACCGGCCTAGCCCGTCTGGTGCGCATGGCCGTAATCCCAGCCATGGAAAACGTGGCCCTGTGGCACGAACGTGATATCTCGCATTCGTCGGTTGAACGAAATATCGGCCCCGACACCACCATCACGCTGGACTTTGCCTTGGCACGCCTGACATCAGTTGTCGACAAGCTGCTGGTTTATCCGGAAAACATGCTGGCGAACATGAACAAATTCCCCGGTCTGGTGATGAGCCAACGTGTGCTTTTGGCCCTGACGCAGGCCGGTGTCAGCCGCGAAGACAGCTATAAGATGGTGCAACGCAACGCGCTCAAAGTCTGGGAAACCGGATGTGATTTCAAAACAGAACTCTTGAATGACGCGGATGTGGTCAAGGCATTGTCAGTTGAACAAATCGAAGAGAAGTTCGACCTTGGCTATCATACCAAACATGTCGACACGATCTTTCGTCGGGTTTTTGGCGATTAAGCCAAAACCATCCCTAAATCCAAAGGGCCATGGCAATTACGCTGCTGTGGCCTTTTTCTTTTGACTAATTTGTGATCGATCAAATTTGACAACTCCATAACAAACGCCACTTCAAACAGCAGAATGTTCGTCTTAATGTTACTGGAGAAACTCATGATCCGCACAATTCTGATCGCTATTGCTTTAACAAGCGCCCCACTTGCTGTCCTTGCAAGTGGCGCCAACACGAAGACCGGAATAGGAGAAAAGAACGGACGTCTCTGCGCGCCTGGGTTCTATTTTGATGCCTCCCAAAACGATTGTATTGCCGCAAACTGGATTTAATCGCCCGTACTCAACACGCGCAAATGTGAATTCAGTTTTTGTGATACAATGCTAAACTCATCAGGAAAGCATTGTTTGCCAAAGAAGCGGCTTTGCTTCAGCCTGCAGCAAAAGGAGGCCCCGATGACGCACCAGTTAATGTCTGTTAGCCTGCTGATCTTTATTTTTTCACTGGCCGCCCCAATGGCAGATGCAGCTCAAAAGAAATGCCCTCCCGGTTCTTACTGGAGCGCAAGCGATGGTAAATGTATTTATGGAAACGGTCGTTAATTCAAAGCTTTGTATGGAGTAGCTCATGTATTTCAAACCGATCCTATTGGCAATTTCAATCGCCTTGACGCCGCAAGCCAGTTTGGCTGCAGGCGGAGGCGGCGACACGACAGGCGTACCAGAGCCGACCGAAACCACCAAGAAATGCAAGAAGAGCAAAGTTTGGAGCGAAAAGAAGAAACGATGTGTGAAACCCGGCAATGCCAGCCTGAGCGAGGACACATTGTATGAAGCGGTGCGGGAGTATGCCTATGCCGGACAGTACGACAACGCCCAAACCATCCTGCGTGTGATGCAGGACCAATCAGACGATCGCGTGTTAACCTATTGGGGATTTACCCACCGAAAACTTGGCAATGCAGATTTAGCAATGACGTTCTACGAACGCGCAATTTCGCTTAATCCTGACAACCTTTTGTCCCGCTCTTATATGGGGCAAGCCCATGTAGAAGCCGGTGACACCTATCTGGCCTGGGTGCAGCTGCAGGAAATCCGGACACGTGGTGGCATGGGATCGTGGCCCGAGCAATCTTTAGCCAAGGCTATTCAAAGCGGTAAAACCTACAACTACTAAAGAGTTTGTTCACTCCTGCCTGCTTATCTGAGCCCAAAGTGAAGGAGCTATGAGATGAGCAGCCAGATTGCGGTGGGACAACTTGCCCCGCCTCCTGCCCGGCCACAGGTACGGCTGGGTCGACGTCAAAAAGCAACGATCATCGTGCGCTTCCTTTTGAATGAGGGGGCGGATTTGGCTTTGTCCGATCTGCCAGAAGACCTACAGGTAGACCTCACCCAGATGATGGGCGAAATGCGTCATGTGGATCGTGACACTCTTGCCCATGAGTTGCTTGAATTTGCGGGTGAGTTGGAAACGATTGGTTTGTCGTTTCCGCGTGGCATTACCGGAGCCCTAAGCGCCTTGGAGGGCCGGATCAGCCCGTATACCGCCGCGCGTTTGCGTAAAGAAGCCGGTGTTCGCCAAACTGGCGATCCCTGGAAACGTCTCCAGAACCTGGCTGTTGAGGATTTGATCGGCATTATCGATTCAGAAAGCACCGAAGTCGCCGCCGTGATGCTCTCCAAACTGGACGTTGCCAAAGCAGCCGAACTTTTGGGGAACTTGCCTGGTGAAAAGGCGCGGCGCATCACGTATGCGGTCTCTCTCACTGGCGCCGTGACCCCCGAAGCCGTCGACCGGATTGGCGTGTCTCTGGCGGCTCAGCTGGACGATATCCCGCCGCGCGCCTTTAGCGAAGAGCCAGTGGCGCGGGTCGGTGCTATCTTGAATTACTCTCCTACGTCCACTCGCGACGATGTGCTGAGCGGTCTTGAAGAAACCGACGCGGGGTTTGCAAGCGCCGTGCGCAAAGCCATTTTTACCTATGCCGACATTCCGCAGCGTGTCGCACCGCGCGACGTCCCACGTGTTGTGAGAGAAGTGGATCAAACCGCCCTTGTCACCGCACTTACGTTCAGCAACGAAGGCTATGAAGGCCTTGCAACAGAATTCCTTCTCGAAAACATGTCTACCCGACTTGCCGATCAGCTCCGGGAAGAGGTCGAAGACCGAGGCACCGTGGTCATGCGCGACGGAGAAGCGGCGCAAACCGCAGTGGTGGCGGTTGTGCGCCTGCTTGTCGATGGTGGGGAAATCCAACTAATTGAACCTCAGGATGATGACGACATCTCAGGTTAGCCCCAAGCCAATGTGGTTTACAGTCTGCCTCTTGGGCCCTAGGGGAAGGACATGGACCGTTTAAGCCCCAATGCACGCGCTATTGCTTTAATGATCGCAGCTATTTTGTGTTTTACGTTGATGGATGCCTCCGCCAAGGGGCTTACCCCAAAGATTGGCATCATCCCGACTTTGTGGGTGCGCTATGCCGGGCAAACGCTGGTGGTTCTAATCCTTGTGGCCAAACGCATGCCATCTGTTTTGCACACCAAATACCCGTTCATTCAACTCGCTCGTTCGGTGTTTTTGATGGGTGCCACATGGTGTTTCTTTATCGGAATATCCAATGTCGGACTGTCCGCAGCGACAGCCATTATGAACGTGAATCCGGCCCTGATCACTTTGGGGACTGCGTTGTTTTTAAACGAAAAACTGGGGCCACGACGGATTGTCGGGATTGCCGTAGCTCTCGTCGGCGCGCTTATCATCATCCGACCCGCGGGGGCTCTGTTTTCACTCTATGCTGTTTTCCCTTTGATCGCGGCACTGTTTTATACCGGGTACAATCTGACCACGCGCTTTGTTGGCAAAGACGAAGACGTTTGGACATCCATGCTCTATACGGCGTTGTTCGGCACCATCGTGTTGTCCGTGCTTGTTGTGCCCTCTTGGCAGACACCGGACCTTACATCTATTGGCCTGATGGTGGTGTTGGTCGGATTCGGCACCGCCTCACAGCTTTTGTTGATTCAGGCCCTAAGCCAGGGCGAGTCCAGTATGCTGGCGCCGTTTTCCTATGTTGGCCTGTTGTTCGCAACCTTTTGGGGCTTTGTGTTCTTCGCCGAAGTCCCCGATATCTGGACCATCATCGGCGCGCTTGTGATTGCGGGCGCAGGCACCTATGTGTGGCATCGTGAAACCTTCCGCTGAGGCTTTATGAGCAGAATCCGTTCCAAATCGCGGCAAAAAGCCTTGGACTACTTGGTCAACCTTGTTCTGAAGGGGGCGATCCGGTTCGCGCTTGCCCTGCCTTATGAAAAACGTGTGCGCGGCATGGGATGGCTCATGGCGCAGGTTCTGGGTCCGGTCGGAGGCTTTCGCAAACGTGTGCGCGACAACCTTGCCCATGTTATGCCGGATCTACCCGCCAATGAGGTCGATCGTTTAACCCGCGCAGTTCCGAACAACGCGGGACGCACCCTGATTGAAATCTATTCCGGCGAAGAATTTGTACAGCGCGCCATCAATGCCCCGATCGAAGGTCCCGGACTAGCACGTCTTGAAAAGGCCCGCGCCGAGGGGCGACCTGTGATTCTGGTAACCGGTCATATGGGAAATTATGATGCTGTTCGCGCCAATCTGATCCACCGCGGTTACAACATGGGTGCGCTCTATCGGCGGATGTCCAACCCCTATTTCAACGACCACTATGTCAAATCGATCTCAAAAATTGGCACGCCGATGTTCGAACAGGGGCGCAAAGGCATGATCGAAATGGTGCGCCATATCAAATCCGGCGGCATCCTTGGTATTCTCACGGATCTTTACGTCAGCGAAGGCGAAACGCTCGATTTCTTTGGACAAAAAGCGCGCACATCTTTGATAACAGCCGAGCTGGCGCTAAAATTCAATGCAGCACTGATCCCGGTTTATGGCCTGCGCGAACCAGATGGCCTGAGTTTTCGCATCGTTGCTCAGGACGAAATCCCGCATTCAGATGCCAAAACAATGACTCAGGCTGTGAACGATGGTCTGGAAGATTTGGTGCGGGAAAATCTTGAACAATGGTTCTGGATACATCGCCGCTGGAAGTATGCCAGCGATTCCTGACTGCATTCAGGGTATTATTTTAGCTTAGCAGCCGCCAGAATCGGTCCAAAACTGCGCTTTTGGACAATCACCACCGCCGGAAGGTCACCGCGTCCCGGGGCTTTGACCTGCAAAGGTGATTTGCCGTCCCATTGGGCGATCTCATCCCAATCTTCCACGATATTTGCGTATATCAGGCTGCGCCCAGCGTTTTCGCCATGTTTGATTTCAACCGTTTCAGCAGGCCGATACCGCACCAAATGAACGACCATAGCGCCGGGCGATTGCGAAGTCTCAGCCCGGATCACAAATCGATTTCCGGAACGTTCGATCGAAACATCCACAACCGATTTCTTCTTTTTGTGCGCAGCGATCAAGTCTTTGACTTCATATGGATGATTGCCAACCACATGGTCTTTGCCACCGATGATCATCTGTGGCGTATAGACTGAGCGATGACCTGCGGCGCGGGCATAATTCCGCTGCCGCTTGGTGTACGCAGGGCTCGCCAGATTGTCTTTCCAGCCAAGATAATCCCAGTAGTCAACATGCAGTGATAATGCGATGACGTCGTCGCGCTTTGACAGGTTTTCGTGAAAAAACTTGTCTGCAGGCGGGCAAGAAGAGCAGCCCTGCGACGTAAACAGTTCCACCACAACGGCCTTTTCCGAGGCCGCCGTGAATGAAGCCAAAAACATCCAGAACAGGGCGACGAAGCCAGACAATCGGATCATTGCAAATATAGTCCTTCAGCACGTTTCAATTATCTCTAAGCACTTCTTACTGAAATAACCAATCAAGCATTTGCGAGGCATTGGTGATTTCGATAACGTTGTGCGAGCTGAGTGCAAAACTGGCTCTTGGTTGATTGCCATCTATGTTTACGTGAAAGACTGCACCAGCAAGACCCCTGGTTTTTGATTTGAGGGAAGTTACAAATGCCCATTATCGTCGGACAAGATACAGCCAAGACGCGCAAAACCATCTGCGTGAATGACAAATCCATCTCCTTTTACTCGATTCCAGCTGCTCAACAGGCAGGTTTGGGTGATTTTTCCAAACTGCCAGCGTCCCTAAAGGTTGTTCTGGAAAACATGCTGCGGTTCGAAGACGGCGGTTTTTCTGTTTCGGTTGATGACATCCGGGCTTTTGCCGAATGGGGCGCCAACGGTGGTAAGAATCCCCGCGAAATTGCTTATCGCCCTGCCCGCGTTCTGATGCAGGATTTCACTGGCGTTCCTGCCGTGGTTGATCTGGCCGCTATGCGAGACGGCATCAAGGCGCTGGGGGGCGATGCCCAAAAGATCAACCCGCTAAACCCCGTCGATCTTGTGATCGACCACTCTGTGATGATTGACGAGTTTGGCAATCCTCGGGCGTTTCAGATGAACGTGGACCGCGAATACGAGCGTAATATGGAACGCTATCAGTTCCTGAAATGGGGCCAAGGCGCGTTCAACAATTTCCGCGTTGTGCCCCCTGGCACCGGGATTTGCCATCAGGTGAACCTTGAATATCTGGCGCAGGCCGTTTGGACAGACACCGATCAGGACGGTAATGAGGTCGCCTATCCAGACACATTGGTCGGCACTGACAGCCACACGACCATGGTCAACGGTATGGCGGTGCTTGGCTGGGGTGTGGGGGGCATTGAAGCCGAGGCGGCCATGCTGGGTCAGCCGATTTCCATGCTAATCCCCGAAGTGGTTGGCTTTGAATTGACCGGAGAAATGGTCGAAGGCACCACCGGCACCGATCTAGTGTTGAAAGTCGTGGAAATGCTGCGCGAAAAGGGTGTTGTCGGGAAATTCGTGGAGTTCTTTGGCAAAGGCCTCGACACATTACCATTGGCCGACCGAGCCACCATCGCAAATATGGCGCCCGAATATGGCGCGACCTGCGGCTTCTTCCCGATCGACGGAGAAACCTTGCGCTACATGCGCACTACAGGCCGCGACGAAGACCGCATTGCCTTGGTCGAAGCCTATGCCAAAGAAAACGGGTTCTGGCGCGATGAGACCTACAGCCCAATTTACACCGACACCATGTCACTAGATATGGGCACTATTGTGCCTGCGATTTCGGGCCCCAAGCGCCCTCAAGATTTTGTCGCCCTAACCGATGGCCAAACCGCGTTCCGCCGTGAAATGGAAGAGACCTTTAAGCGCCCGATGGACAAGGAAGTTCCCGTCGCTGGCGAGGATTACACGTTGTCGTCAGGCGACGTGGTGATCGCGTCGATCACATCCTGCACCAACACGTCCAACCCTTATGTGATGATCGGCGCCGGGCTGGTGGCGCGCAAGGCCGCTGCTTTGGGTCTCAACCGCAAGCCATGGGTCAAAACATCCCTCGCACCGGGTTCGCAAGTTGTTTCCGCCTATCTTGAGGCTGCGGGATTGCAAGAAGACCTTGATAAGATTGGATTTAACCTTGTGGGCTACGGCTGCACCACCTGTATCGGCAACTCTGGGCCCATCCAAAAAGAACTGTCCGAAGCCATCGCCACGGGCGATCTGGTCGCGACATCGGTCCTATCGGGCAATCGCAACTTTGAGGGCCGCATTTCGCCCGATGTGCGTGCCAACTACCTGGCCTCTCCGCCGTTGGTGGTGGCCTATGCGCTGGCAGGCACAATGGATATCAACCTTGCAACCGACCCGATTGCTAAGGACAAGGACGGCAATGACGTTTTCCTGAAAGACATCTGGCCCACGACGCAAGAAGTGGCTGAACTGGTTGAACAAACCGTCACCCGCGAGGCGTTTCAAACCAAATATGCCGACGTCTTTAAAGGCGACGAGAAATGGCAGGCGGTTGAGACCACAGACAGCGAAACCTATGACTGGCCTGCGACCTCGACTTACATCCAGAACCCGCCCTATTTCCAAAGCATGGGGTCTGAACCCGGCACGATTTCTAACATTGAAGGCGCAAAGGTTCTGCTGGTTCTGGGCGACATGGTCACCACCGACCATATCTCGCCGGCGGGGTCATTTACTCAATCGACCCCGGCTGGCACATACCTGATCGACCGTCAGGTGCCTGTGCGCGAATTCAACTCCTATGGATCGCGACGGGGCAATCACGAGATCATGATGCGCGGCACATTTGCCAATATACGGATCAAGAACGAAATGCTGGACGGCGTCGAAGGTGGCTACACCAAGGGCCCTGATGGTGCGCAGACTTCGATCTTTGAGGCCTCGATGGCGTATCAGGACGCAGGCACGCCGCTGGTCGTCTTTGGCGGCGAGCAATACGGGGCTGGATCATCGCGTGACTGGGCCGCCAAGGGCACTGCCTTGTTGGGTGTCAAAGCCGTGATCGCCGAAAGCTTTGAGCGTATTCACCGCTCGAACCTTGTGGGCATGGGGGTAATCCCGTTTGAATTCACCGGGGGCGACAGCCGTAAATCTTTGGGCCTCACTGGCGATGAAACGGTTTCAATCTCCGGGCTAGATACGATCGAGCCGTTGCAAGAGGTGCCTTGCACAATCACCATGGGCGACGGGTCCGTCAAAGAGATCAAACTCAAGTGCCGTATCGATACCGCTCCCGAGATTGAGTACGTCGAAAACGGCGGTGTGCTGCATTATGTGCTGCGCAATCTGGCCAAGTCGTAAGCCCGATCCGGTAAATCTTGAAAAGCCTCACCAATGTGTGGGGCTTTTCTTGCATTGCGCTACGTAAGGAAACACTTGGGATCAAGTTGATCCCGTGGGAGAGTGCCCTATGCCGAAACTCAATGCCTTACTGATTTGTTCCCTCGCCGTGATCGCCATCGTCGGCGTCTGGGGCGTTGTGGATATTGATGGACTGGTGAACTGGGCCAGTGGAATTGTCCAACAGATGTTTCACAGCCGGGGATGGTTCGTGATGCTTGCCACCACGAGCATGCTATTTGCCTGTCTGTTTCTGGCCTTTTCCCGGTATGGCAACATTCGCCTTGGCCGCGATGATGAGCGCCCCAAATTTTCTACGCCAACATGGATCGCCATGCTATTCTCGGCGGGCATGGGTGTTGGCCTGTTATTCTGGGCTGTGGCCGAGCCGCTCACGCACTTTAGCTTTATCTCTGGCAAGGCCCCGGACCACGTCGCTGCCAAACAGGCCATGCTGGCGACCAATTTTCATTGGGGTCTGCATGCATGGGCAATCTACGGTACCACAGCTCTCACTATCGCCTTTTTCAGCTTCCGGCGCGGCACGGGCATGCTGGTCAGCGCCCCTTTAGTCTCACTGTTCCCCGGGGAACGTTGGGCGATTTTCGTGGGCTGGTTGGCAGATTTTTTCGCCATCATCGCCATCGCCATTGGTGTCGGCGGATCAATGGCCATGGGCGTGTTTCAGGTAGCCGACGGAGTCGCGATCCTGTTTCGTTTCACCGACACAGGTGCTTTTCTGATCGGCGCAGTTTTTGTGGCCATGGTGGTGGCCTACGTCCCTGCTCTGATGATCGACCTTGGTGCCGGAATGGCCCGTCTGTCCAATATCGCAATGCTGATCGCCATTGCCTTGGTACTGTACACCATCGTTCTGGGACCAACAGAATACTTGCTAAACACGGTTCTTTCGACCTTTGGAGATTATCTCACGAATGTCGTGTCACGTGGGTTTCAAACCTACGGGTTCTTTGATGACGAAGTGACCAAATGGTTCAATGACTGGACCCTGACCTACATGGTCTGGTGGATTGCTTGGGGGCCTTTTGTTGGTGTGTTTGTGGCCCGCATTTCGCGCGGCCGCACCATCAGGGAGTTCGTGATCGGAGTGTTGTTCGCCCCGACCCTGTTTTCTCTTTTATGGTTTGGGGCCTTTGGCGGCATTGGCCTTTATGAGGCGCTTCACGGGGCCGGAGAGCTCTTGCAGATGACTGAGAACAATGTGGAACGTGTCACCTTTGGTTTGCTCGACCGCCTGCCGTTGTCCGGTCTGACCACTGTCTTTACAATCCTGGCCGCGTTCCTTTTCATCGTCACCAGCGTGGTCAGTGCCGCCTTTGTTCTGGGGACCTTCTCGACAGCAGGCGACGCCAATCCACCGCCGCGCATTCGTCTGATCTGGGGCGCCTTGCTGGGACTGCTCAGCGTGGCCATGATCCTGTCGGGATCGGTTGAAAAGGTGAAGATCCTAATCTCTCTCGGCGCTATGCCTTTCGTGTTCATCTCGGTTTTACTGCTCGTCTGCCTGATCCGTGGTCTTCGCCAAGAAGGAGTGCCAAATGTTGATCGGTGATCCCATAGACACAGTGATGAACCTGACAATTTTTGCCTTTATCGGGGCGATGATCTGGATATTGGTGCGCAAATAGACTTAACCCTAAACAGGGGGAAATTCTCTTTGCCCGCCCCCTTGCCCCTCAACCACGAATGCGTCAGCGTGCGCCGACGATTTGAAAGGAAAATCCATGGCCCAACACAGCTTTACCTTTTCTCACGCGCTGTGCCGCACGCCCTCGGCCTCAGTAACCGATGGCTTGCGTGCCGAGGATCAGGGCGATCCGGATGCAAGCGTTTTTTTGAAAGAACACGAGGCATATGTGACCGCACTTCGTGCCACGGGTGCCACGGTGGAGGTTCTGCCTGCGGATGAGGCCTTTCCCGATAGTGTGTTCATCGAAGACGCAGCTCTTTGCCTCAAAGGCCAGGCAATTGTTCTGCGTCCGGGTGCTGAATCACGCCTTGGTGAATCCGCTGCCCTGCGTCCAGATCTGGAGCGGGTGATGAACGGTGTGATCGACCTAGAAACCACGGGCTTCGTCGACGGTGGAGATATCTTGTGCTCGGATGATGAGGTCATGATTGGGCTTTCTGCACGCACAAACCGTCAAGGCGCCGAAGACCTGCGCCCGATTGTTGAAAGCCTTGGCTACACGCTGCGCATTCTTGAAACCCCGGCGGATATCCTGCACTTCAAAACTGAAAGCAGCCTTTTGGATGAGCGGACAATCCTTGCCACACCCAAACTCGCCGCTTCGGGATGTTTTCAGGATTACCGCGTGATCCACACAGCCGAAGGCGAAGAAGCCGCCGCAAATGCGATCCGGTTCAACGACACGGTTTTCCTATCCTCCGGGCATCCCCGCACGGCTGAAATTTTGCGCAAAGTGGGCTATAACGTGCAGGAAATGCCAACAACCCAAGCCGCCCTTGTCGATGGCGGCCTGTCCTGCATGTCCTTGCGGTTTTCGCTGTAATCTTTAGCTACCGGATTGGCGCGCCAGCGCCTTTTCGATGGCAGGCCCTAGTGTGGTTTCGATCACTCTTTCGGTGATCGGGCCTGCGTGACGCATCAACACCTTGCCATTCTCATCAATCAGGAAGGTTTCCGGCGCGCCGTAAACTCCCCAGTCAATCTTGGTCTTATCACTGATGTCTTCACCCAAAGTGGTGAACGGATTGCCCTCTTCCTGTAGATAGGCTTCGGCTTTGGCTTTGGTGTCGTCGAAATTAACACCATGCAGCGTAACCGGCAGCAGGTCTTCGATCACCAATAACGTGGGATGCTCGGCGCGACAGGCGACGCACCACGTGCCCCAGAAATTCACCAATTTCAGGCCGGACTCGCGCAAAACCTCGTCTTTGAGCAAGGGCGTATCAGCCAATGGTACCAATGCCGCCACGCTGGGCGCGTCTTTGTTGATCAGCATTGATGGCAGATCGTTGGGGTTTTCGCGCTGCATGCCCACAAAAAACAATGCGGCCAAACCGGCAAATAAGACTGGCGGTGCCAGCATTAATGGAGAGATTTTAGCCATTGCGGCGACCCTCAATCTTTTGCAGTTCAGCGCGGGCTTTACGCGAGGCGCGAATACTAAGGGCGACCATAATCACCAAAAGAACGATCGAGACGGCATAGGCCGACAGGACCGTGTCGCCGTATTTTCCCAGATCAGGCATCATCCCAGTCTCTCCCGAGCGAGCAACGCCTTGGTGCGGCGTTTGTGAATTTCAGTGCGGGTGCGCAAAAACACCAATGCGATAAATAGCAGAACAAAGCCCGCGATGCACACATACAAGGGTGTCGAAAACACGTCCGCAACGTTTTCTTTTTTGTCCAGAGACAGGGACGCGCCCTGATGCAGACCCTGATTCCAGAAGTTCACCGCATAGCGGCTGAGAACTGCAAACACCGAGCCAACGATGCACAGGACCGCTGTCAGGTCGGCGGCTGTGTCCGGATTATCAATCGCTTCCCAAAGAGCTATGTAGCCCAAATAAAACAGAAAAAGGATCAGGAACGACGTCAGGCGCGGATCCCATGCCCACCAGGTGCCCCACATCGGCTGCCCCCAGATCGCGCCGGTCACCAATGCAATCAGGGTCATGATGATGCCCACAGGCGCCGCAGCTTTGGCCGCAAGCGCTGAGACATGGTGGCGGCGGATCAACCAGACCAGCGATGTCACAAGCATCATGAACCACACGTTGATGGCCATCAAAGCGGCGGGCACGTGCAGGTAAATGATCTTGACGGTTGAGCCCTGACGATAATCATCCGGCGTAAAGAAAAAGCCCCAGACCAGCCCCGCGATCAACGTAACTGTTGCCAGGATTGACACCCATGGCAGGACAATTTCAGAAGTCCGGATAAACTTTACCGGATTGGCATATTCCCAGATAGAACCCATGTCTTTTCCCTATCCGCCTGTTCAGGCAATTGCACTTCACATGCCAGTGAGCGTGGCGCGTTTCCTTGATTTGGGTTAAACCCGCGTCACTTTCTTTTCCCGCAATCCTTTAGCGTAGATTGACCCGCAACACCAAGGCGCTGGCAAAGGGCAAAAGGGCTATTGTGCCTGCCGTGATCCCGGCCAGCATCAACAACGGCGTTGTCGTGGCCAACCCTTCGGCCCCGCGACGCGCAACTTCAGCCCCGAATATCAACGTCGGTACATAAAGCGGCAGGACCAGCAGAGACATCAAAAGGCCACCACGTTTCAACCCAACAGTCAAAGCCGCGCCAAAGGTGCCGATCACCGAAAGCGCCGGCGTTCCAAGCACCAAAGACGCCACAAGCCATTGATAACCCTCAGCTGGCAGGCTCAGAAGCAAACCAAACAAAGGCGACGCCAGACACAGCGGCAACCCCGTGGTCAGCCAGTGCGCGGTGGCTTTGACAGTCACTACGCCCTCCATTGGCAAAGGCGATGTCGCCAACAAATCCAGCGAGCCATCTTCCCAGTCGAGCGCAAAGATACGGTCCAGCGACAACAGGCAGGCCAGCAACGCCCCAAGCCATAAAATACCCGGTGCGATCTTGGCCAAAAGCGTACTTTCCGGGCCGACACCAAATGGCACAAGTACCGTTACAATAAGGAAAAAAGACAAACCGAGGCCAAAGCCCCCGCCTGCCCGCATGGCCAGTTTCATATCGCGGATAAGTAAAGCAATCATAAGAAGCTCTCATCCAATCCATCGAACCCGCCAGTGCCCGAACGTGGCTTGGCCCGAAATGGGCCGACGTCCAATACTTCGGCGTCCAAACCAAGATCGATGTGGGTGGCAATCAAGGCCGAGCCTCCTTCAGAGAGATGCGCACGCACGGCGTCGGCAAACATCGCAACTGACGCGACATCCAATGACACCGTGGGCTCGTCCAAAATCCACACAGGACGTCCAGTGACCAACAGACGCGCCAATCCAAGACGGCGCTTTTGACCCGCGGAAAGAGCTCCGGCAGGCCGATCCACTAAGCTATTGAGATCAAAACCATCCAACGCGTTCTGAATGCCTTTGGTGCCAAAGATATCCGCCCAGAAATGCAGGTTTTCAGACACGCTGAGCGTGCCTTTCAACCCATCACTATGCGCGGCATAGGCGATGGTTTCGGGACCACAGATCACGTCCCCTTCGACCGGGGGCTGCAGGCCTGCGACCGTCCGCAGCAACGTGGTTTTCCCAACGCCATTGGGTCCACGCAGGATCAGCGCCTTGCCCGGCGCGAGGGTAAAGTTCAAACCTTCCAGCACAGGGATACCGCCGCGCGATATGGTCAGGTTTTTTACGGTCAATGTCATAAGCACTGCCTTAGCGTATCCTTGGTTTCGGCAAAAGCGAAATTGCCGTTTCCACCGACTAACGCCGCCCTGCCCCACCCTGCCTTGAGGTGTGTCAAGGAATTCAGCAATTCGTAACCTTTGAAGTCTGCGGGAACGAATTGATCGTTTTGTACAAAACTTTTGGGCCAGATACCCATTTTGTACAAAATCAAAATCGTAACAAGCCGTTAACAAATGCGCGCACGGCGGGCTGAAACCCCGCCCTACGTCTGCGTCAGAGGGTGCAGGACAGCGGCCACACGGCGACCTTCGGACACCAACACATTGTAGGTACGACAGGCCGAAGGTGACGCCATAAACTCGACCCCAATTCCGGCCTCTTCGAGAGGGCCTCGGAAAGTTGCGGGAACGGCTGTCATGGTTTCCCCGGTGCCGAGCAGAATGAAATCAATTTCCGACCTCAGATCGAGGATCGACTGCAGGTCCTCGTATCCCCCCCAGCTACGTGCGCCCTTGGCATGGATGATGGCGCCCCCTTCGATGATTTTGCCGTCGATGCGGAAAAATCCGGGGCCGTAGCTTTCGATGGGGGTGGCTTCAGAATAGATGATTTCTGTGAGGTTCATTTTCTGGCTCCTCAGCCCCAAAATGGCAGGCTTGAAATAGCTGCGCACGCGATCAATAGATAGGCCACTGCACGGTAGGTTTTTTCATAGTCCGGATGAAAGACAGCCGCACCTATCATATTGCCCACCATATTCGGAATCGTCAGTAGAATTCCGAGCAGCACCGGAACAACGCTTAACATACTCTGAATGGCCAGAAAGCCGATCAACAAAGTGTCGTAGCCCAACAAATACAGTGTTGTGTTTGCACGTATCACCGCAGGCTGGTGTGGACTTGCCATGTAGAACAAGATCACAGGCGGTCCGGGGATGCCTGCGGTTCCCCCCAGGAACCCGGACGCGGCACCAATACCAAAGAGCATTGGAGGTCGCACTTCGCCGCGATAGCGCAGGCCGGCCAATAGTATGGCCAAAACCATCAAAGACAGGATAGAGACGCTATATCGGAAAACATTTGGGTCTACTGCGACCAACAATGCCAATCCGATCGGCAAGCCGATGATCGTGCCCACAAACAACCGCAGCAAATCCCGCTGATGGCGATCTTTCCAAACCTTAGCCAGCATCGGTGCAGGTCCGGCAATATCCATCAAACCCATGGTCATCACCGCCCAGACGGGAGACACAAACTGTGCGGCAATCGGGATGTAGATCAGCCCGTTTCCAAAACCGGAAAACCCCCGGACCATACCCGCCAAAAATGCAGCAACAATGAGCCAAGACAGCCCCTCCAGGGACCAGATCTCGGCTAAGAGGTCAGGCATCAATGTTGGCGAACTGGTTACCACCGGTGTTCGACGGCTTGGACCAGTCGCGTTTGACGCCCAACTTCAACAACACGGCCGAGGCCACAAAGATCGACGAATATGTCCCGACTATCACGCCCCAGATCATGGCAAACACAAAGCCACGGATCACGTCACCGCCCAGAACGAACAGCGAAATCAGAGCCAGAAGCGTGGTGACCGAGGTCATCACAGTGCGGCTGAGAGTTTCGTTGATCGACAGGTTCAGCACCGCCTTGAGGTCCAGTTTCTTGAACTTGCGCAGGTTTTCCCGCACCCGGTCAAACACAACCACGGTGTCGTTCAGCGAATAGCCCACAATGGTCAGCAAGGCGGCGATAATCGCCAGATCGAACCGGATTTGCAGTTCGGAAAAGACCCCGATGGTCAGCACAACATCGTGCACAAGCGCCGCCACGGCGCCCAATGCAAACTGCCATTCAAAGCGCAACCAGATATAGACAAGAACTGCAGCAATCGCGAGAAGAACAGCGATTACAGCGGTTTGGATCAGCTCACCCGACACTTTGGGGCCGACAGATTCAACCGACACAAACGAAATATCCGGGGCCACAGCCTTGAGCGCTGTTTCCACATTGCGCACGACGTCAGCGGTCACGGATTGCTGGCCTTCCTGCGCCTGAATACGGATCATAGTGACGTATTGGTTGTCTTCGAAATTGACGTCGAACACTTCGGTGATTGTGACATCACCCAACTCAAGCGGGATGAGCGCTTTGCGGTAGTCAGAGACCACGACCTCTTGGGCGCTTTCGGTGCGGATGGTGGTCCCACCTCGGAAATCGATGCCAAAGTTCAGTCCCTGAATGGAGAAGCTGACCAGTGCCAGCACCATCAGAAGTCCTGAAATCCCCAGCCACAGCAAGGGGCGGCTGAAGAAATCCCATTTGGTGTCTTTTGGAACAAGTCTCAGACGCATGGCCTATACCTCGATTGTCTTGGGACGGCGGCGTTCATACCAAATCACGATGATCAGACGCGTCACGTAGATCGCGGTGAAGACCGAGGTCAGAATGCCCAGACCCAGCGTGATGGCAAAGCCGCGTACAGGGCCGGAGCCCACAGCGAACAGGATCACAGCGGTGATGAATGTGGTGATATTGGCGTCCAGAATGGCGCTGAGTGCTTTTTCATAGCCCAACTCAATCGCGCGGGCTGGGCCTTTGGCGGTTTTCAGCTCTTCGCGGATACGTTCGAACACCAGCACGTTGGCATCCACCGCCATACCAATGGTCAACACGATACCCGCAATACCCGGCAGGGTGAGCGTGGCGCCGATGGTGCTGAGCAGGCCAAAGATCAGGCCAACGTTCAGGATCAGCGCGATATTGGCAAAGAGACCAAAGGTGCCATAGCTGAGGAACATAAACACCAGCACGCCCATAAAGGCGACGATGCAGGCAATTTTACCCGCATCGATGCTGTCCTGGCCCAGTTCCGGGCCGATGGTGCGTTCTTCAAGGAAGGTCAGACCTGCAGGCAATGCCCCTGCCCGCAGAAGAACTGCGAGGTTGGTGCTTTCTTCCACGCTGAAACGGCCCGTGATAATGCCGGATCCGCCCGGAATATGCGCCTGAATAACCGGTGCGCTGACCACTTCACCATCGAGAACGATCGCAAAGGGGGAACCGATGTTTTCAGCCGTGTAGTTGCCAAACTTGCGCGCGCCCGTCGGGTTAAACCGGAACGACACAGCCGGCGTGTTGTTCTGGTCAAACGCGGGCTGCGCGTCGACCAGTTCTTCGCCGGTGACAACCGGAGCACTTTCAACGGTGTAATACAGCCCCTCTTCGTCGAGCGAGGGCAGGATTTCATTGCCTGCACCGGGGTTGGCATCTTTGTTGGTGCCGCGACCAATGACGGGATGAAACGTCAATTGCGCGGTGGTGCCGATGATGTCTTTCAACTCGGCCGCCGAGCCAATGCCCGGCACCTGAATGAGGATACGATCCGCACCTTGACGTTGAATGGTGGGCTCGCGGGTGCCAACTTCGTCGATCCGGCGGCGGATGATTTCAAGGGCTTGTTGAACGGTGCGTTCGTCCGTGGCCAGCTTTTCAGCCTCAGAGAGGTTCACAACAATCGTCGCACCCTCAACAGATACGTTGATGTCAGATTGCCCGGCACCTGTCAGCGACACGACGGGACGTGCCAGCCCACGCACCAGTGAAGCTGCGCGATCAATCTGTTCCGGTTTGGAAATCTTGACCCGCAATTCATCGCGTTCGGAGGGTTGCAGACGAATGGTGCCGATGGTGGCACGCTCTTCGCGCAGCATATCGCGGATTTCCGGCCACATCGATGTGATGCGTGCCTCATAGACATCCGCGACCTGCACTTCGGCCAGCAAATGCGCACCACCCCGCAAATCAAGCCCAAGGTTCACCAGCGACGACGGCGCCCAGGACGGCCACATCGCCGCCTGTTCCTCCAACCCGTTGCCAGTATAGCCCAGCTCAATCTCGGCCACGGCGTCATTGCTCGCCTCGACCCTTTCGTAAAAAGCGTTCGGCATTGCCATCAGCAAGCCAAATGCACAAACGGCCCATATCAGGACCCGTTTCCAAAGGTCGATTTGCAGCATAATTGCAGCCCTGTCGTTAGATTAGCTGTTAGCAGCCGGTTCGGTTTTGGCCAGAACCTGCGCGATGGTCGATTTCACAACACGCACTTTGACGCCTTCGGCGATCTCAACTTCGACTTCGTTGTCGTCTTTGACTTTGGCAACTTTGCCGATCAGCCCGCCTTGGGTCACGATCCGGTCGCCACGACCAACCGCAGCCACCATGGCCTGATGTTCTTTCATCTTCTTTTGCTGTGGACGGATCAGCAGAAAATACATGATCCCGAAGATCAGGATCAGCGGCATAAACTGTACAATAGATTCCATGTCGGTCTTTCCTTTTTCAGGCAAGGGAGTGGCCCTTGCAAAGTCGCAGGGAACCTATGGTCCATTGGCGACAGTTGCAAGCCGCGAAACCGCCATATTCACCGCACTCAGAGGCAAACCCTCAGATAAACGGATCATGGGCCCATTGCAGCAGCGCCTGACGCTGCTTGGGGCGGCAAAAAATGTCTCCGGGATAGCAATTGGCGCGGATTTGTCCGGCATGACGCGAAAAGGCCCGCCAGCGTTTGATCTGGGTTGCATCTATTTCGGGCAAGCGGCGGCCTGAATAGTATCGGCAATACCATTGAAACCATCCGCGCGGATCGGGCCCGTAAATCCACCCCTTGTCCTGCCAGACGGACAGAGGTTGGCGGCTTTTGAGGCCAAAGTAGTTCACGGAAGGGTCAGGTTTTGCGGACAGCTTTGCCGCCTCAAACCAGTCGGTCGGAAACTCATCCCGGCAGTCGTTCATATAGCCCCCCTCAAAGACGCCATGTTCCAGCATCTGTCTGGGGCTGAGGGCGGGTTGGAAACCGGGCGCAAAGCCCTGCCCCATGGGGCATTCCCGCGTGTAGCGATACCCGGTCTGCATTCGGTCGTTCACATCAACCCAAACCATGCAGGAATCCCCTAAAACCACATCTTCTGGAACACATGTAAGGCGGCGCTTACGATCTGGCAAAAAATACGCCATAAGCGGCCCACCAAGTGATTCACCAACCAAGGACCAGACCCATGCATGACATCCGTGCCATTCGCGAAAATCCGGCGGCTTTTGATGCTGCCCTTGCCCGCCGTGGAACCGAGGCCATGTCATCGTCTGTTCTGGCGCTGGACGCTGAGCGACGCGCCAAGATCCAGGCCGCCGAAGAAGCTCAGTCTGACCAAAAGAAAGCCGCCAAAGAAGTCGGTGCTGCCAAGGTCAGCGGAAATGAGGCCGAGTTTGAACGCCTTCGCGCCCTTGTGGGCGAGAAAAAGGCCGAAACAGCGGCCATGCAAACCGAAGCCAAAGCGTTGGACCAGCAACTCACCGATCTGTTGATGGGCATTCCCAACCTGCCGTTTGAAGACACGCCTGAGGGCGCGGATGAGGACGACAATGTGGAAACACATCGTTGGGGCACGCCCGTTGAATTGGACTTTCAGGCGGTTGAGCATTTCGAGATTGCCGGTGTGAAACCGGGTATGGATTTTGAACTGGCAGCCAAGCTGTCTGGCTCGCGGTTTGTGGTGCTGACCGGGTCTGTTGCGCGCATTCACCGTGCGCTGGCGCAGTTCATGATCAACACCCATGTGGACGAAAACGGCCTGACCGAGACCTGGACACCTGTGCTGGTCAAACCTGAAATGATGTATGGCACAGGACAGTTGCCAAAATTCGGCGAAGATTCATATGAGACCACCAACGGCTGGTGGATGGTGCCGACCGCCGAAGTCACGCTGACCAATACGGTCAACGGACTGACAGTGGAAGAAGACAGCCTGCCCCGCCGTATGGTGGCTCATACGCAGTGTTTCCGCTCAGAAGCGGGCAGTGCCGGACGCGATACATCGGGCATGCTGCGCCAGCACCAGTTTGAAAAAGTTGAGATGGTGTCAATCACCAAACCAGAAGCCTCTCGGGCTGAATTGGATCGCATGACAGACTGTGCGCAAGGAATTCTGGAGCGTCTTGGCCTGCCTTATCGCACGGTTGCCTTGTGCACCGGTGACATGGGATTCGGCGCGCAGCGCACCCATGATATCGAAGTGTGGCTGCCCGGACAGAACACCTATCGCGAGATTTCGTCGGTGTCGGTCTGTGGGGACTTTCAGGCCCGCCGCATGAACGCACGCTTTAAACCCGCCGAAGGTGGTAAGCCAGAATTCGTGCACACGCTGAACGGCTCGGGCCTTGCTGTGGGGCGGTGTTTGATCGCGGTTCTGGAAAATGGCCAAAAGGCGGATGGCTCGGTCGTCTTGCCCGACGTTCTCGCGCCCTACCTGGGCGGAAAGACAACCCTGACGGCAGAGGGCGTATTGGTCTGATCCCGATCAAGGGTTAAAAATTGAAAAAGGCCGCGCTGTTGAGCGCGGTTTTTTGTTTTTGAGTATTTTTATAGTGAAGACGGATGTTCCGGGCCGCATCTTTTGGCTGTCAAATATCCCGGGGGTGAACCGGGCTAATGGCCCGGGAGGGGGCAGCGCCCCCTATTCTGCCGGGGTGGCCTTGGCGCCGCTGGTTGCGGATTTGGGGAACGGCACAAGGCGTTCGTGATCTTCATCCCAGAGTTTCAACGTGAAAGAGCGCAAAGCCTCAGGCCATTTGATGGTGGGCAGATCATATTCATCGCGGATCATCTGGTGGCATTTGCGCAGGCGATAATGAGGGATGCGCGCATTATAGTGGTGGATGTCGTGATAGGCGATATTGGCTGAACCCAAATCCATCCACCAGCCGAGATCCAGAGCAGACGAGCCCTGAAGCGCCGCCGTACGTGGGTTGAGGTCGGGTTTGCGGTCCCAATAGGTGTCTTCAAAGTTATGCTGAAGATAGACCATGAACACGCCGATCATGCCGCCAATCAGCGAGCTGAGGAACCATATCCACAGACCAGTGCCGCCAAACAGCCCATAGAGCGCGGCCATGTAGGCCAGGATCATCAGATTATGTCGCAGCACGCTTGCTACCATTTCACCAGCGCTTTTGGGCCAGCGATAGCGAATGAAATAGGTGAACAGGCTGCCCAGAGGGATCAAGACAAAGGGATTGCGATAGAGGCGATACTGCAGGCGTTGCCAGAAGCCGGCCGCGTTCCATTCACGTAAGGTCATGGTGTGAATCTCACCGGTTTCACGCTTTTCCAGATTACCAAGGTGCGAATGGTGCAGGTTGTGATTGTGGCGCATTGCGGCATAAGGCGCGAAAGTCACCACTGACAGGGCCTCGCCCGCCCAGTCATTGTGTTTGCGTTGTTTGAACAGCGACGCATGGCCGCAATCATGTTGCACCACGTATAGGCGCACCGCCGAGAACGCATTCAGGATCATCATGGGAATCAGAATGACCCAAGTTTCAACAAACACGATCGCCAGATAAAGCGAGGCGAAATAAACCACAAATGTGCCAAATAGACTGACCGCGCCGATGCGGTCATCTTTTTGAACATGCTGCTGTAAACGCTCACGAATTTCCATGTCAGGCCACCCCTAGCCGTAAAGATACACTTGTCTTGTGCCGTCAGTGCACAGACGTCCCACAATTATAGCGCGTTTTTTTTGGCAAGCAAAACCAATGCAAATCAAAAGGTCAGTCCGCAGACGGCCCTTTAAGGTGCTTACGCAATCGAGACGTCCCCGGCTTCTTGCGCCCTTTATACGGGTTCTTGTCGTTTTGGCCCCGCATAAACAGACGGATCGGCGTGCCCGGCATATCAAAATCCACCCGCAATCCATTGACCAGATAGCGCGAATAGCTTTCGGGGATTTTGTCGGGATGTGAGCACATCACCACAAATCCCGGCGGGCGGGTTTTCGCCTGTGTCATATAGCGCAGTTTGATGCGTTTACCTTGCGGTGCGGGGGGCGGATGCTGTTCCAGCATGCCCGTCAACCAGCGGTTCAGATTGGCTGTGGTCACACGACGGTTCCAGACGTCATAGGCGCGCATAATGGCATCGTGCAATCGATCCAGTCCACGTCCGGTTTTGGCCGACACGGTGATCAGTGGCGCGCCTCGCAATTGCGGCAAAAGACGTTCAAAAGACTCCTTCAAGTCTCTCAGTTTTTGTTGTTTTTCGTCTTCGATGTCCCATTTATTCACCGCGACAACCACGGCGCGGCCTTCGCGTTCCGCGAGGTCAGCAATGCGCAAATCCTGTTGCTCAAACGGGATCGCCGCATCCAGCAATACCACGACAACTTCGGCAAATTTCACAGCACGCAGGCCATCAGAGACGGACAGTTTTTCAAGCTTGCCCTGAACTTTTGCTTTTTTGCGCATGCCAGCGGTGTCAAATATTCGCGTCGGTGTTCCGTGCCAGTCAATCTGAAGGCTGATGGCATCGCGGGTGATTCCGGCTTCCGGACCTGTCAGCAATCTGTCTTCGCCAAGGATTTTGTTAATCAGCGTTGATTTGCCTGCATTCGGGCGGCCAACAACAGCAATTTGCAAAGGTCTGGACGAGGTTGGCTTGCGAACCTCACTTTCATCCCAGTCATCTTCATCAAGGTCAACGTCCGTGTCCGGCGAGATGTCTGACGCGCGTTTTGCAAATTCATCGGCCAACGGCATCAGGTGGGTATAAAGGTCGTTCAACCCTTCACCGTGCTCTGCCGAAAGGCGCACCGGCTCACCCAACCCCAGAGAGTAAGCTTCGATCACACCGGCGTCAGCCGCTGATCCTTCGCCTTTGTTGGCGGCAAGAATCACATGCGCCGAGCGTTTGCGCAGAATTTCAGCGAACATCATATCTATCGGCGTCACGCCCTGACGCGCGTCGATCATGAACAGGCAGACATCGGCCATGTCCACGGCGCGTTCGGTCAGGCGGCGCATCCGTCCTTCAAGGCTGTCGTCAGTGGCATCCTCAAGGCCGGCCGTGTCAATCGCAGTAAAGCGCAGGTCAGCCAGACGAGCTTCGCCTTCACGTAAATCACGCGTGACCCCGGGCTGATCATCAACCAGCGCAAGCTTTTTGCCGACAAGGCGATTGAACAGGGTGGATTTGCCCACATTCGGGCGCCCCACAATGGCGAGTGTAAAACTCATCTGATGTCTCCGACACGTGTGAAGACGCTCCGATATACCAATTCGGCGTCAACGGAAAGCGTGCAATTCACCCTTGCCGCCAACCACATACAGCGTCCCGCTTGCCACAACCGGATTTGAGGCCGCACCGCCAGGGATTTCAACCGAACTCAACAGAGCACCGGAAGCAGGGTCAAAGCTGCGCAAAAGACCATCTGACGACGCAACAATCAAACGACCACCCGCCAGAATAGGACCAAAATGCGAATAGACAGAGGCTTGTTTCTTGGGTTTGTCTTTTACAAACAACGGCAGGTCGACACTCCAGACATGTGCGCCATCGCTGGCGTTCAAACGGACAAGTTTGTTGCGGTCACTGACCAGAAAGACCGAATTGCCAACCGGCCAAACCGGGCTTAGCGCGCCCTCTTCTGCCGTCCACTTACGTTCGCCGGTTTCAAGGTCAAGCGCCACAAGACGTCCTGAGTGGTTTGCGGCATAAACAGTTGAGCCCGAAATCACCGGGTCCCCCGAGATGTCGCCAATCTTGCTGACCGCACGGCCAAGGCGTTCACCCGCAACGCCCGCGTCCCAAAGGCGCAAGCCCCCGCGGCGGAACGTGGCCTGCAACTCGCCCGAGCCAAACGGGAACACAACCAAACGGTCGTTCACGGCTGGTGCAGAGGGGCTTTGAACGTTGGTCACCGAAGGCACCGAGTTCAGCTGCCAGGCAACTTTGCCGGTTTCAGTGTCAATGGCCCAGCCACGTTCATCGCCGGACACCAAATAAACCAGATTGCCGTAAACAGTGGGTGTCCCGCTGCCAATGGCTTCGAGACGTTGCTCCCAGATCATCTTACCGGTTTTGGGATCGACCGCTTCCAGACGGCCAAAGCCCGTGGTCACAAAGAGTTTGCCGTTGTTGTAGGCAAGTCCGCCCCCAGCCGCGTCAGTGGATTTGTCTCTGGGCGGCGTGAGGTTGCGCGTCCAGATTTGCAAACCAGCGGTTGTGAAGCCGCTGAGGTTGCCTTCGCTGTCCATGGTAAACACACGGCCATCAGCGACAACCGGATCAGCGGTAATGCGCTGCTTGCGACTGCTGCCTTTGCCGATTGAGGCGCTCCACATCAGTGTCGCAGGCGCCGAAAACGCAGCGTTTGATGTCCGGTACATCTGGGATCCGGGACGATGGGTCCAGGAGGCATTTTTCGACTGGCCCGGCAGGCTTATCGATTTGGTTTGATTTTGGAGGTCGTTGGCGGTGGTCACTTCGCCGCCACGCAATTCTTCACGTTTTCCCGGTAGGATGACTTGCTTTTCAGCGCACCCAATAAGAATGGATGCCCCAATCAGAGCCAGTACCAAATTTCGCGTTCTCACTGCCCGATCCCCCACGATTTCGTTCTTATTCGGAGCCTGCCTGCCCAGCTTGAATAGCCGGAAGCTCGCCACCCAATGCTACAATCAACTGAGTTGCGCGTCGAAGCAAGCCCGGTGTGACCCCGGAATCAACGATTATCACGCTTAGGCGGGCAATTGCTTCGTCTGTCTTGCTTTCTTCGATATCTGCCAGCGCCAATTGTTCCTGAGCCAGCAATGCCAGAGGTGCGCCAGGAGCGGCCATAGCTTCGAGCGTGCTGCGGCGATCGGCCATCGCCATCTCGGACCCGCGCGCTGCCACAGATTTGAACAGGGCAATCTGACGATAAATCTCTGGGATATCCTGATCGGATGCGTTGGCGACCCGGTCAAGCGTTACCGCGGCATCCGCATGTTGACCTTCTACAACCTGATGCGACGCCAAAAGGAAATCAATCACAAGTGTGGCTTCTTTGGCCTCTGGATCAAGTGCAGCAAGGGATGCGATACGGGCCGCGTTTTCATTTTGCTCAACAGCTGAGTAAATCGCATCGCCTGTGGCTTGGGCGCGCGCGCGCTGTTGGGCCTTGCTGTATTCATTATAGGCAGCACCACCCACAATCAGAACAACCACCGAGACGGCAACCCAGGCATATTTGCGAATATATCCGAAAAGACGGTCGCGGCGGACCTCTTCGGTGACTTCTTCGATGAAACTGTCGCTGTCGCTCACGCCGCTACTCCCTTATTTTGCCCCCTCTTACAGCGAAGCAAACACAGTGCCAAGACCCACCGTTTGCAAAGACAGTCTGTTGGTTGCACCAAACGTTATGTACGTCTAAACTGAACCGATCAGTTCAGAAAAATTAAATTCGCGCTTGTAATTGGTACAGATGCAATTAAATCGCAACAAAACAAGACGACAAACAACAACAGACAGGGATTCCATCTGATGCGCATTGTGCCAATTCTTACCGCGGTACTGGTGACGGTTTTCCTTTTCTTCATTGTGGTGAAACGCGATGACCTGATGTCGTTTGCGTCGGCGGAGGCAGCTGAACCGGACATGAGTCAAAATCAGACGCCCGATGCCTCGGCCACAGAGACGCCCAAAACGAATTTGGTGCGGGTGATCGCGATCAGATCACAGTCTTCTCCTATCGGCAGCGCGGTCATTCTGCGCGGCCAGACCGAAGCGGATCGACAGGTCGAAGTACGCGCCGAAACCACGGCTCGGGTGATTTCAGCCCCCTTGCCGCGCGGATCGCGGGTATCGACAGGTCAAACCCTGTGCGAACTGGATCCTGGCACGCGTCAGGCCGCTTTGGGCGAAACCAAAGCCCGCCTGCTTGAAGCCAAAGCGCGGGTTCCTGAAACCAAGGCCCGTCTCGACGAAGCCTATGCGCGCCTAGAAGAGGCCGAGATCAACAACAATGCCGCCAAGAAGCTGTCAGAAGGCGGCTTTGCCTCTGAGACACGTGTGGCGTCTGCTCAGGCGGCTGTGCGTGCGGCGGAAGCTGGCATTCAGGCCGCAATTTCGGGTGTTCAATCATCTGAGGCCGGGATTGAAGGCGCCGAGGCCGCCGTGGCTGTGGCAGAGCGTGAGATTGAGCATCTGACCATTCGGGCACCGTTTGCGGGCCTGTTGGAGACAGACTCGGCCGAACTTGGCAGCCTGATGCAGCCCGGATCGCTTTGTGCCACCGTGATCCGTCTGGACCCGATCAAAGTTGTGGGGTTTGTCCCGGAAACCGAAGTTGCGCGCCTTAAGGTCGGCGCGTTTTCCGGCGCGCGATTGGCCACCGGTCAGGAAGTCTCTGGCCTGGTCACCTTTCTGTCGCGATCTGCAGACCAGACAACCCGGACGTTTCGTGTGGAAATTGACGTGCCAAACCCCGACCTCGCGATCCGTGACGGTCAAACCGCCGAAATCGCCATCAAAGCGGATGGCGCCGATGCGCATTTGGTACCGCAATCTGCGCTGACTTTGAATGACGAAGGCACCATGGGGGTTCGCACCATTGACGATCAGGGCCTGGTTGATTTCTCGGCGATCACAATCATGCGCGACTCGACGGATGGTATCTGGGTCACCGGACTGGCAGATCAGGCAAATGTCATCATCATCGGTCAGGAATATGTCGTAAAAGGTGTGCAGGCCGAAGCGGTCTTTCAGGAGGCTGATCAATGATCGGCATGGTCGACTGGGCCGCCGCCCGTGCGCGAATGGTGCTGGCCTTTATCTTCCTGTCGCTTGCGGTTGGGGGATACGCCTATAACACCCTGCCCAAAGAAGGCGAGCCGGACATTCAGATTCCGGGTCTTTTTGTATCCGTCCCCTTCCCCGGTATTTCCGCCGCTGACAGCGAAGCGCTGCTGATCAAGCCAATGGAAACCGAACTGTCCGATTTGGACGGTCTCGACAAGATGACGTCAACGGCGGCTGAAAACTATGCCGGTATTTTTGTCGAGTTCGATTTTGGCTGGGACAAATCGAAAACCATTGCTGATGTGCGCGACGCAATGAACACCGCCGAGGGCAAGTTTCCTGACGGTTTTGAAAAATACTCGATCAACGAGATTAACTTTTCTGAATTCCCGATCATCATCGTCAATCTCACCGGTGATGTGCCCGAGCGCACCATGTCGCAAATCGCCAACCGCCTGCAGGATCGGCTTGAGACGATGGAAGCGGTGCTTGAGGCCGGTATGGCGGGTGGGCGCGATGAGATGGTCGAAGTCATTATCGATCCGCTGCGGCTTGAATCCTATAACATCACTGCAGGCGAGCTGATCAATGTTGTGGTTAACAACAACCAGTTGATTGCAGCGGGTGAAATTGAGACCTCGCAAGGTAAGTTTGCCGTAAAAATCCCGTCGTCGTTTAACGAGCCACGCGATATTTACGACCTGCCCGTCAAAACCAATGGCGACCGGATCGTCACCTTGGGCGATCTGGCAGAAATCAACCTCACCTTTGAAGATCGTCTGGGCACTGCGCGCTTTAACGGCAAAAACACAGTCGCGCTGCAGGTGGTGAAACGCAAAGGGTTCAACCTGATCGACACCGCCAATCTGGTGCGTGAAGAGGTTGAGAAAGCCAGCGCTGACTGGCCGCCGGAAATGCAGGCCGCCGTTGAAGTTGGCACATCAAACGACCAATCGCGCATCGTTGGCTCTATGGTCAGTCAGCTTGAAGGATCGGTTATGACCGCGATTGCGCTGGTGATGATCGTGGTGCTGGCCGCTTTGGGATCGCGTGCCGCGCTGTTGGTGGGCTTTGCTATTCCGACTTCGTTCCTGTTGTGTTTTGCGCTGTTGGCCGCGATGGGCATCACCATTTCAAACATCGTAATGTTCGGCCTGATTCTGGCGGTTGGCATGTTGGTGGATGGCGCGATCGTGGTGGTCGAATATGCCGACAAACGTATCCATCAGGGCGTTGGCCCGATGCATGCCTATGTTGAGGCCGCCAAACGTATGTTCTGGCCCATTGTGTCGTCTACAGCGACAACGCTTTGTGCCTTTCTGCCGATGCTGTTCTGGCCCGGTGTGCCCGGTCAGTTCATGGGCATGCTGCCCGTCACATTGATCTTTGTTTTGTCGGCGTCGCTGGTGGTGGCGCTGATCTATTTACCTGTGATGGGTGGTGTATCTGGCCGTCTGAGCCGCAAGTTCCATATTGCTTCTGAATGGCTGCGCGAGCGCACATCATGGTGGGTACGCGCGGCCTTGGTTCCGCCCTCTCTCTACTTGATTTTCCTTGGGTCGATGCAATCGTTAAACCCCGGTTATCTGTTTGGCGGAGAGCCTGTTTCTTCCGGTGTGAGCAGCCTGCTCCCGGGGGTTCTGTTGTTTCTGGCCGGGGCGTTTGCGTCGTCCGTAACTTTGGACGCGGCCCGACTTGAGCGTCGTCAGAAAAAGGTCCGCGCCGGGCGTCAGTTGTCGGCATTCGGCTGGTTTATCAAGCTGATCGCGGGCAATCCGATCATGCCACTGGTGACCATTGCCGCCGTGATTGCCTTTGTGATTTCAGTGTTCGGATACTTCGGACAGAACAACAAAGGTGTGGAATTCTTCGTAGAATCCGAACCGGAACAGGCGATTGTCTATGTGCTGGCGCGTGGCAACCTGTCGTTGGATCAAAAAGACGATCTGTTGCAGCAGGCCGAAGACATTGTTCTGAAACATCCGGGTGTCAAAACCGCCTTTGCCTTTGCCGGTGAAGGCGGGTTGGACAGCAACACAGGTGGTGCGCAAGCCCCGAAAGATGCCATTGGTCAAATCCAGTTGGAGACCATTCCATGGGAAGATCGCCCCAATATCTATGAAAACTGGTTCACCATCCCGGTGATCAACTATGCGGTTCAACGCTCGGTGAAAGATCAGGCCTGGGATGGCAACACTGTGCTGGACGAGCTGGAAGCAGATTTGAGCCAGATCGCCGGTGTGCAGATCGAAATTCTCGAAGCCTCGCGTGGCCCGGCATCGGCCAAGCCTGTGCACCTGCGGGTCAAGGGCGACGATTGGGATGATCTGATCGAGGCCGCCACACGAGCGCGCGCCATGTTTGACGAAACTCCCGGACTTCAATTGACCGAAGACACGCGCCCCCTGCCCGGCATCGACTGGCAGATCAATGTGGATGTGGCCCAGGCGGGCCGCTATGGCGCGGATGTGGCCACTGTGGGCGGCATGGTGCAGCTTGTGACCCGCGGCATCCTGCTGGACACAATGCGGGTGGCTACCTCGGATGAAGAGATCGAAATCCGCGTGCGCCTGCCGGAAGACGATCGGGTGTTGTCGACGCTGGATTCACTTAAAGTTCGAACGGCGGACGGGCTGGTGCCGCTGTCGAATTTCACAACCCGCAAGCCGGTGGCCAAGCTGGCCGAAATCCGACGCGTCGATCAAAGCCGTTTCTTTGATGTCAAAGCCGGGGTCAAAAGCAACCTGATGGTGCTGACCAATTCCGAAACCGGCGAGCGCGAGGTTCTGGATGGCGACATTTGGAACACTGACACCGACCTGAAACAGGATTACACCGATCGAGGATTCACGGCGGTGCCGTTGAATGCCAATGAACGTATTGCGGTGTTGACCGAATGGCTGGACACCAAGCCCCTGCCTCCGGGCATCGAATGGGAGTGGACCGGAGACGCTGAAGACGAGGCCGAAAGCCAGGCTTTTCTGATGAGCGCCTTTGCCGGTGCGTTGGGACTGATGTTCATTATTCTGCTGGCGCAGTTCAACAGCATTTATAACTCGGTTCTGGTGCTATTGGCTGTGGTTCTGTCGACGGCTGGGGTTCTGATCGGCATGTTGGTGATGGATCAGGCGTTTTCGATCATTATGACCGGGACCGGCATCGTGGCGCTGGCCGGGATCGTGGTGAACAACAACATTGTTCTGATCGATACCTATCAGGAATATTCGCAATACATGCCACGCATTGAGGCGATTGTGCGCACGGCCCAGTCGCGCATCCGCCCTGTTTTGCTGACCACCATCACCACGATGGCAGGTTTGGCACCTATGATGTTCGGCCTGAGCCTAGATTTTGTGAATGGTGGCTATTCCATCGACAGCCCCACATCGCTTTGGTGGAAACAACTGGCCACTGCCGTTGTCTTTGGGCTTGGCATTGCCACGGTTCTGACGCTGGTGTTCACGCCTTCAATGCTGGCGTTGCGCGTGTGGTTCTCGACTTATGTAAGCTGGTTGGCGCGCCTTTTGGCACGCCTGTCCATGGGCCGCAGCAGCCGGGCTGCGCGTGACTGGGACCTGCGCCGCACGGCCCGCAAAGTCAAAGCCCCCTTGTTGTTGTGGGACGAACCAGAGCCTGTCGAAATTACAAAGGACGCCCCGGCATTGGACAGCCCGGATGACACACCTTCACCGGATGACAAAGGATTGCGTGCAGCCGAGTGATCGCCATCAGGCCAAGGGGCGCACCCTAATCCAGAGCAATCACGATGGCTGCTATCTCTCTTCTGAGAGGACGCGCCCCATGCCCGCTTGCCGGTTGTGCCTTTCATACGAAGGCGAAAGCTGGCTATGAAAATGCGGGTCAAGGCGCCTTCAAGCACTACGAACAATTGTCACCATGGTGATGGATGGCTGCGTCATGCCTGTTTCCGGGGACGCGAAGCCAAAAAACCGGGCTATGCCACCAATTCATCTTCGGATTGCTGACGAAGCCAGAGTTGAGCATAGCGGGCATTCCTGTCCAGAAGATCGGAATGCGTGCCCTCTTCGACAATCTGACCATTTTCCAGAACAATGATGCGATCGGCCTCGGCAATGGTCGACAGGCGGTGTGCGATGGTGATCACGGTGCGGCCTTCGCCAGCGCGTGCCAGCGCGTCCTTGATCTCCATCTCGGTTTCCGTGTCCAGCGCTGAGGTGGCCTCGTCCAACAATAGGATGGGTGGGTTTTTTAACAATGTGCGGGCTATGCCGACCCGTTGTTTCTCGCCGCCCGAAAGCTTGAGCCCACGCTCGCCAACAGCGGTTTCATAGCCTTCAGGAAGGGACTGAATAAAGTCGTGGATTTGCGCCGCACGAGCCGCATCTTCGATTTCGGCCATGGTGGCCCCGTCGCGACCATAGGCGATGTTATAGCGGATGGTGTCGTTGAACAGAACTGTGTCCTGAGGCACCACACCAATGGCGTCATGCAGGCTGGTTTGGGTGACATCACGTACGTCCTGGCCGTCAATCTTCAACGCCCCCTCGCCCACATCATAAAACCGGAACAACAGTCGTCCGATGGTGGATTTTCCTGACCCAGAGGCGCCCACAATCGCAATGTTATTGCCAGCGGGCACAGACAGGCTGACGCCTTTCAGGATAGGGCGTTCAGCATCATAGCCAAAATGCACGTTCTCAAGGGAAATCTCGCCGCCATTTATGGCCAGTTCCGGCGCATCTTTTTTGTCGGAAACCTCCGATGGCTGTTCGAGCAGATCAAACATTTCCCCCATGTCGACAAGGCTTTGGCGGATTTCGCGGTAAACCGTTCCTAGAAAATTCAGCGGCATGGTGATCTGGATCATATAGGCGTTGACCATCACAAAATCACCCACTGTCAGGGTGCCATTCTGCACGCCAATTGCGGCCAGAACCATAACTCCGACAAGGCCCGAGGTGATCAGGAAAGATTGGCCAAAATTCAGCGCCGCCAGAGAATAAGATGTCTTGAGCGCCGCGCGTTCATATCCGGCCATGGCCACGTCATAGCGGGCGGCTTCGCGGGCCTCGGCGCCAAAGTATTTCACGGTCTCAAAGTTCAGCAGGCTGTCGATGGCCTTTTGGTTGGCGTCGGTGTCCTGATCGTTCATTTCACGGCGCAGTTTCACGCGCCATTCGGTGACTTTAAAGGTGAACCAGACATAGGCCGCGATGGTGCCGGCCACGATGGCCAGATACCAGACGTCAAACAGCCAAAACAGAATGACAGCAATCATCAACAATTCCAGCACGAGCGGGCCAATTGAGAACAAAAGGAACCGCAACAGGAATTCAACGCCTTTGACGCCACGTTCGATAATGCGGCTGAGGCCCCCGGTTTTACGGGTGATGTGATAGCGCATCGACAGGCGGTGGATGTGCTCAAACGTCTCTAATGCCAGTTGTCGAAGCGCGCTTTGTGCCACTTTGGCAAAAATCGCGTCGCGCAGTTGCTGGAAGCCGTTGGTCATCAGTCGTGCCATGCCATAGGCAATGGTCACGCCAATCGCCCCAAGTGCCAGCGGTGGCACGCCTTCTCCTGCCAGAGAGTCCACGGCGGATTTGTACAAAATAGGGGTTGTCACGGCGATCAGCTTGGACGCCAGCAATGCAACCATCGCCAGCACAACGCGGTATTTCACCCAAGACTGGTCTTCGGGCCACAGGTATGGCGCGACATTGCGGATTGTGCGCCAACCCGAGCGTTTTTCATTGCGTGCCAATTCTTCGGCGGAGGCCGTGCGCCATTGAGACATGTGTTTTTCCTGTTCCCTGGCCACAGAGTTAAGCGTCCCTCAGGTCGATGACCAGAGGGGCGCGCAAAAAATGCTGATCAAGGCCGATTACTTTTGTCTTCGGGTTCAAATAATTGAGTAAAAAGTGTCAAATGTCTGATTTGTGTCCAGTGCGAAGGATGCTGAAATCGTACAAAGTAGTAATGCGTGCGGGAAGCGGTCATTCACTGCGGGACGTACCAAGGCCTGCTGTGCGAGTTTTCATCTTCTCCTTGCAAACAGGAGCGCAGGTTTCAGAGCGTCATTTGGAGTTTTACTTTGGTGTGACCCAAATGGGCGATGAATAGGCTCTTTCTTGTTGCCACGGCTTAAGATGGGAAGGTCGATCCACGCCAAACATCAGAGCATCAAATGTGGTCCAGCGCGGCGTCGGGATTTCCAGAACACGGACATAGTAAAACGCGCGTTGGCCCGGATCAAAATCGCGATCTTCCCAAAATGCCTCGAGAAATGGCGACCCTATTGAGTTGCGGTAGGTTGCGGTTTCGACATCGACAGTATTGCCAACCAGCGGCAGCTTGTTGTCATCTCCGACAACACGGTCATCTGACCACGCGACGTCAAAAACCTGTTCGTGCAAATCGCCAGTCTTTGTGCGCCACCCCTTAACGATCTGAACACGATCAAGATTGGCTCCATTAGGGTCACGCAGCGCCCGAACCAAAAGTTTCGGCGCGCGCGTTTGGGCGTCAGCGATTAAATCGCCGCCCATCGGCACTCCGTTTGCATAGCCAAATTTGGCAAAGTCGGAACGGGTAAGGTCATCTTCAGTAAAACCGAACCCTGCGAAAACGCGCACACGCATACGTGTGCCGGTTGTTGCAAAGACTTCTTTGCGCATGAGCGCGTCCCAAATCCCCTCGCGTGTGTTTTCACGCGCCCAGACGGCCGCAAGCCCGGCGGCTAGCCCGTCTGCATGGGTCAGGTCATCAGATGGGTCATCCGGAGTAAAACGTCCCGTGATGCGCTCTTCAAAGCGATGCGGATTGGCCGAAGGTTCAACCAGCGACACCTTGCCGAAAAAGTTGCTTTCCTGCGCTGTAGACAGGCCAGTATGAGAATCCGTTGATCCAACCACGCCAAATTTGAACGGGTTCACCCCAAAATCATCTTCATAGGCCATGCCGCGCTTCCATGCGCTGCGGGCATATTCTTTGGGCAACATATCGTTTGTCTTGGGTTCTGGCCCAAAGCTGCCTTTGTCCCAGGTTCCGTAGTCCGCGAAATCATCTTGTGGCGACAACAGGGGGTGTGCCTCTCCGTCGCCCTTGATCTGGGTGATCTCATAGATCGGTTCCCACCGCTGACGGCGCAACGCATAGGTGCGATCAATCGGCTCACCTGAAAGGGTGACATCATCAAACATCAGCCCGTTGGACAGGTTCCCATTGTGCGGGATTGCCAGCACCTGCCCTCCGGTCAGGCTTTCGTAGTTCTCAAGCCAGTCCCAAAGCGCCTCAGGGTCTTCGGAATCATAGGCACTAAACGGAATGATTTGGTCTGCCAGTGCTTTGCCATCCCGAAATATGACGTTCCGATGCAAGTTGTTGCCGTTTGGTCCAGACGTCCATTCATAGCCGATCAACGCGGTAAAGGCGCCCGGCTGATTGTGCTGTTCGGCAGCAGCCGTAACACGCGGCCACATGGCCTCGCTGAAGCCAGTTCCTGCAAGCGGGTCGGTGACGATGTTGAGCGCGTCTTGCATCCAGGTATCATAGGACAAAGCCCGAGATTCATCTGTACGTGGTGCGTAAATTTCGCTGATCTTGCGCCCCCACTCATTCTCCAGAAGGGCGGGGCTATCTTCTTCCAGCGCGATGGGCAGGCCAAGGTTTTCTGCATGGTCCGTCACCACCAGCCAATCTAGTGGCTGTTGCAAACGCGCAGGAATTCCATTGGACGATGTGATTTCTTCACCCTTGGCAAACTTGTAGGCGTCATCCGGGGTCAGAATTGCCCCAACCAGACCGGCATCTGCCGAGTAAGCAGTGTGCAAATGTGTATCCCCAAAAAAAACCTGATTTGGAAAATCGTCATTTATGTAAGGTGAATACTCGATTTTCTCAGTCGGCTGAGATCCCAGGTCACCCAATTCCTGGGATACGGCTTGATGAGCGAGGGAAAGAGTGCAGCCAAGAAAAATGACGTGGTAGATCTGATGAGTTGCAAAATTAGCCATTGTGAATTCCTGTTTGCCTACTTGGTCAATTGCAATTTTCTGTCAGCAGCACCGTACGACAGGCGAGACACAAATTCAGCATCTATCGATAGCAGGTACAGAAACAAAAAAGCTCAAACAATTGTGTCTATCATTCAAATTTTTGAGGGACCGTGATTGAAATGGGTCGACACCGTGAAACCGATAATGCGTGGAAATGCTTTTCAAATCAATCCTGCCATCGAACCTGACATTCACTGCAACGCCCACAAAGTTCGGCAAAGGGCCGGAAGTTGCCCATGCTGATAGTATGCCAAATGGCAGTTCTTCTCACACAGCCTTCATTGTCTCCTCAGAACCCGTCTGACAGGACCAGAGCCCACGTCACGGCACTGTCGACACTCACAATCATAGTTGCAGAGCTGGATCAGTTTTCTGGCAGTGCGAACACCTGACCGGGATAGATCAGATCGGGGTCACGAATGCGGTCACGGTTGGCGTCAAACACACGCACATACATGACACCGTCGCCATAACGTTCATCGGCAATCGCCCATAGGGTTGAACCGGGTTGAACAGTGACCACTTGCGCGTCTGCCACGGCGTCTTCGGTTGCGGCCTTCAGCGTTTCCTGATCTTCGCGTTTGAACGGTGTTTCAACCCGCGACACCACGGTTCCATCTTTTGCCACCTCGTCCACCCGCAGGGTGTAGACCCCGGTGTCGACGTCCGGCAGTTCCATGCGCCAATTTCCGTCCTCTTCAATCCGGGACGTCGTGACGGGCGTGTTGTCGAGGTAGACGCGCACAAAGCCTTCTTGACCGGAGCGGCCAGAAAGTTGCACTTCACCTGCCTCGGAATAGCTGATGGCATCCAAGGCAACCGTCGACATGACCTCGGGCGAGGCTTCGTTTGGCGCTTGCATAACGGTCACGCCAGACGGGTCTTTCAAAAGAACAGTCGTGGTGACCGGGGTTTCAGTGGCCTCAGCGGTTTCAGTGGTCTCAGTGGTCTCAGTGGTCTCTGCCTGCTCTGGAACCTCGGCGGTGGCAACTGCGGAGGGTTGTGTGGCCGCACTTTCTGCGGCGGGCTCTTCAGTCGGAGCAACAGAGGTGTCTTCGGTCGTGGCCGTTTCAACCGCGGTCTCTTCAACAGGCGTACTTGTCGGCTCTTGCTCTGGTTCCACAACCGAGGCAATCACAACTGGGGTCGCCGCGATAATGACAGTTGCTTCTGAGGCAAGCCCGCCCTCACCTTTTTGAACGAGGCTCATGACGCGCGCCTTGTCGCTGGCCTCAATGTTCAGAAAGCTCACAAATTTACCGGAGGCGTCGGTCGAGGTTACCGCCACTTCGTCGCGGTCGAGAATGATGGAAATTTCCACGCCGGGAGCAGCGATGCCTGCCACCAACGTGCGCCCATCGGGTTCCACACGTACCAGATCAAAGGTTGGAGCGATGGACGGTGGAACGGGTGCGGGTTCAGCAATGACAGGGGCCGCTTCGGGTTCGGTTTCCGGGGCAGGTTTGGCGACAGTTTCGGTCTCGGGTTCTGGAACTGGCTCTTTGGTCTCGGCCGGCGTCTCAGTCTCAACCGGCGCCACCGTTTCAGGCGTGCTGGTGACGGGGGCCGCCACAACCGGCTCTGGTTGCGGATCAGGAGACCGGAATACGCCGGTGGCCACAACAATCACGGCAACAATGGCTGCTACGGCAGCTCCGCTCGCGACGACGACGTTCCCCCCAAGGAAGGACGCAAATTTGCTCATGGCAGCATTTCCCCAGTTTCCGCCAGCCTTAACGGTTGAGAGACCTTATCAACCTGTCTAACACTGGTCAAAACAGGTTTGAACATATCGGGGAACTCCATGCAACAGCCATCAATCTGTGTCTTTTGCGGCGCACGTTTGGGCAAAAGCGCAACCTATCAGGCTGAAGCGGTCAAGCTGGGTGGCATTCTGGCCGCGCGAAACTGGCGGCTGGTCTATGGCGCTGGCGATATCGGCATCATGGGCGCCGTGGCCAATGCCACGCAGGCGCATGGTGGTGATACCTTTGGCGTGATCCCGGACCATCTGGTCAAATGGGAAGTCGGCAAGACCGATCTGACGCGCTATGTGGTGACAGAAAATATGCATGAGCGTAAAAAAGTCATGTTCATGAACTCGGACGCGATTGTGGTCTTACCCGGTGGTGCCGGATCGCTGGACGAATTTTTTGAGGTGCTGACATGGCGCCAGCTGGGCTTGCATGAAAAGCCGATCTTTCTGGTCAATGTCGAAGGCTACTGGTCGCCATTGACGGCATTGATGGACCATGTGATCGCCCAAGGTTTTGCGGACGCCTCGATCCTCGAATTCATTCAGGTGGTCGATGATGTGGACGCTTTAGAAGCCGCCCTTTTGCGGAGTTTTTCCTGACGCAAGGACGCATAGGTGTAGATCGCCAGTGACACCCAGATCATCGGGAAACTGACCGCGTGCCAGAACCCAAATGGTTCTCCAAAAATCGCTACGGCGCAGAAGAACTGCAGGGTTGGGTTCAGGTATTGCACCAACCCGACAGTCGATAATGGCGCACGCCGCGCGGCATAGGAAAACAGGATCAGAGGCGTGGCGGTGAAAACGCCGGAAAAGACCAATAGAGCTGCGTCCTGCCACGCATTGCCAAGGCCTCCGGTGCCCGAGGGGCTGGTGAGGATCAAAAAGAGGGCCAGAGGGCTGAGCAACAGAACTTCGCCGGTGACCGATACTACAGGGCCCATATCGAGCCCTTTCTTGATCACCCCGTAAAGACCAAAGCTTGCTGCCAGAACCAACGCGATCCACGGCAACACGCCCAACCCCACCGTCAGAACCACCACCGCAAAGGCGGCCAATCCCACCGCCAATTTTTGCAAGGCCCCAAGGTGTTCTTTAAAGATTACACGGCCCGCAATCACAGCCACCAGAGGAAAGAGAAAATAGCCCAAACTGGCCTCGACCGTACGGCCATTCCCCACGGCCCAGACAAACGTAAACCAGTTCAGTGAAATCATCAGAGCGGCCAGAAACACCGTCAAAGCCACGCGCGGGTGGCGCAAGGCGGCCCAAAGCACGGTAAGACGTCGCTGAAAGGCCAGGATCAGAACAAAGGTTACTGCAGACCATAGCGTGCGCTGCGCAATCACGTCGATCGCGGGAACATGAGCCAGCAGCTTCCAGTAAATCGGGCCCAGCCCCCAGATGGTACAGGCCGCAACCATCGCCAGAACACCCTTGGCCGCTTCGCTCATTGATGTTCTCCCGGATCAATGCAGCCACTGATGGCGTGGGACTGTGTCAAAGACAAGCCGCCTTAGGTGTCACCCCAGGTTTTTCTTTCTTCAGCTATGCGAAGTGGGTCCATAAAATGGCCTAGCATCGTCTCTGTGGCAGTTTCATAGGCCTGACCCAATGGCTGTTCGATCTGATCGTAAAAAGTTTGCTTGCCACTAGAAATGGCGGGGCCGTGGCGTGTGGACAGCGTTTTGGTAAAATCATAAACGGTGGCGGACAAATCTGCAGAAGACGTCACGCGATTGAGCAGTCCGGCATCTTGAGCCCAGCGGGCGTCATAGACCGCACCGGACAGCGCCATTTCCATCGCATGTTTGCGAGACATGGCCCGCCCGACAGCCACTGCGGGCGTGGAACAAAACCCGCCGTTGTTCACACCCGGCAGGCAGAACGTCGCCCGATCCGAGGCAAAGGCCAGATCACAGGCAGCGACGATCTGAAGGCCTGCGGCTGTGGCAATGCCATCAACCATGGCAACCGTCGGTTTCGGGCCTTTGGTCAGGCGCTGCATGGCTTCGGCACAATCGTCAAATAACTGGCGCAGATACGCCTTTCCGTCATCCGCATCGGTTCGGTGTTTTGCAATTTCCTTGAGGTCATGCCCGGCACAGAAGATGTGGCCGGGTCCATGGATCACGATGACCCGGACCGCATCATTGCCGCCCGCACGTTTCAAGGCGGCATTAAAGGCCGCAAGCATGGCGCTGGACAGGGCGTGGGCCGTGCCTGCGCCAAGGGTCAGGGTCAAAACACCGTCGATAAGAGTTTCAGCAATAAGGGCGTCTTCGGCAGCTTTGGTCATGGGGCGGTCCTCCTATGGCCAAATCATGACCCTGCCCTGCCCCAAGCGCAAAGAAAAACCCCGCGTCACGAGGGCGCGGGGTTTTCAAAAGGTAGATTGTGTTTGGAGTTACATGCGCGAAGCAACGTTTTCCCAGTTGACCAGTTTCTCAAGGAAGTTGGTCAGGTACACAGGGCGCTTGTTGCGGAAATCGATGTAGTAGGAATGCTCCCATACGTCGCAACCCAACAGAGCGGTCTGGTTAAAGCAAAGCGGGTTCACGCCGTTTTCGGTTTTGGTCACAGCCAAAGACCCGTCAGCGTTTTTCACAAGCCAGCACCAACCTGAACCGAACTGACCGGCACCAGCGGCTGCAAACTGCGACTTGAAATCGTCAACAGAGCCAAAGTTCTCGACCAGAGCTTTTTCCAGCTCACCCGGCATGGCGTTGCCGTTCGGGCCCATCATTTCCCAGAACTGGTTGTGGTTCCACAGCTGCGAGATGTTGTTGAAGATACCGTTTTGAGCAACAGACGTCGCATTATAGGTGCCAGTGATGATGTCTTCCATCGACTTGCTTTCCCACTCGGTGCCCGCGATGGCAGCGTTGCCATTGGTCACATAAGCGTTGTGGTGCAGGTCGTGGTGGAATTCCAGCGTTTCAGCCGACATGCCAAGATCGGCCAGCGCGTCGTGTGCATAGGGAAGATCGGGAAGTTCAAAAGCCATTGTCGGGCTCCTTTTTCTGTTCGTGCGGTTTCTGGTTACTGAATGCGAGAGGAAGGCGGCAAAGGTCAAGCGCAAACCGGACAACTTGCGGTTTTTGGCAGAGAAATCAGGCTATCGAGGCTTGCAGCTACCGGAAGCCACAAAGTTACCACCTGCACGGTCTGCGTTGTTGTAGTCTTCCAGCAAAGGCGCGGTGGCCGTGATATTGGCGCGCCCGGTGTCCTTGAGATAGGTCAGCGTATAATCAATACGTGGAGCAAAGCCGTGGCGTAGCTCAATCCGTTTGAGCGTCCATTTGGCGGTAAGTCGTTTGTCGTTGTTGGCCGTGACACGGGCCCCTATCGGGCCTGCGTGCGCCTCGTTGATAAGCGAGTCAAACACCGTCGCCTCGGTGCCGTCGGTAGACACCATTATTTGGCCCCGGATCCAAGCATCCAGTCGCTGGTTGGGAAAGGAACAGGACCATTGCTCGGCCAATGCATTGGTTGCAGGTAGCAGTGCGGTAACAAAGGCAACCGTCGCGATTGCAATTTTCATTTCTGTTCTCCTAAAGCTGGCCACAACCAAATTGATGCACACATAACTATGTGTGATCTGAGCTGCAGAAATCAATGCCAATTGAGTGTGAAAATCAAAGGGCTAACAGCAATTACTGGCTTTGCGTGATGGTTTCCATTTTCTGCGCACACATCTTCATCACAACTTTGGCTTTTGCGTGCTGAATGACAGCTGTCATCCTCTACCTCACCGGTTTTTGGCCTTTTCTGCATCTTTTAAGTCTTGTGCGTGGCGCTGGCACAAATGCCAGTGCCCTCGATTTGGCCAATCGGATCTATGCAGCCAGAAACCGTAATCGCTTTGGTTTTGCGATCATAAACGGGCTTGCAAGTGAATGTTTAGGGCACGCCCCGAGGACGTTCATTGCCCACCGACGCGCGCAACTTTCATGGCACAATCCCAACTTTGTCGTTGTAACGGTGCAGTTTTTCCGGCTTCGGCATTTGCTCAAGGTAGGCAAGAACCTGATCAGCAAACATCACCTTTTTACCTTTGGGTTGACATCAAACACGATTTTTTTGCCAATGATCTTGTAGGGCCCGTGACTTTGAACGGCGCACGAAAAGACTTCAGCCTCCACGCGGCAATTTCGCGCGAGCAAATGGTCAGCAAAAAGGGTCGCCCAATCGAGGCGACCCTTTTTAGTTTCGTGTCAAATTGTCGACAGGTTACAGGAACCCAACCTCGCCGCCCGGCTGCGCCGATACTTTCAGCACGTCAAACACGTATTGCGCGACGGACCGGAAACAGACCAATTCAAAGCTGTTGTCGTCATTCAGCCAGAACGCCGCGGCCACTTGCGCGATCCGAGAACGGCGAAAATCACCAGCCTGAAACGCGCCGGCGGACAAATCAACCGGGGCCAATTTGGCCAAAACTTCGCGCGCACCGTCACCTGCGATGCGAAATACAGCGCGGGCGTCTGACACATTGACGGCCAAGGCGTGTTCACCCGTCAGTTTAGCGGTCAGCGTCGCGATTGTGTCATTCACTGAGGCATAGTCGCACAAGATCAGCAATTCGTCCGGCGACATCCATGCCGCCATGCCGTCCTTACCTGTTGTAACCCGGCGCACGTCCGGAATGGCGGCGCCGGTGGCGGCCTTTACGGCAGCTTTCAGCTTGGCCGAGGACAGATCACCGCGAAGCGTGATCATGCCGCGCAGGCCGGTCTCGGTGACTGTTGCAAAGCCTTCAAATGAGGCGCTGTTTAGGGCGCTTACTGCATTAGACATTCTGCTTCTCCCCGTCCATATCATAGAACACCGGATTGACGATTTCGGCCTTTACGGTGCTGCCATCAACCTTGTTGAACTCGATCACCTCGCCCATGCGATCCGGCCCGTTGTGCACCAGTCCCATGGCGATGCCACAGTCCAGCGTCGGTGAATAGTAGGTCGAGGTCACGCGACCTTGGGTATTGCGCTGACCGTTGGCGTTGGAGCCTGCGGCAATCGCATAAGAGCCATCCGGGATGACCGAGCCATCGACGGTTTTCAGCCCCACCAGTTTCCAGCGGTTGGGATCAGCCATATGGCTGCGCAACTGCGCGCGTTTGCCAAGGAAATCCTCTTTCTTCTTAGAGATTGCCCAGTTGAGGCCCAGATCCTGCGGAATAATGGTCCCGTCGGTTTCGTCCCCGATCATGATGAACCCCTTTTCGGCGCGCATCACGTGCAAGGCTTCGGTGCCATAGGGCATGATGTTGAACTCGGCGCCAGCCTCCATCAGGGCGTCCCAAAAGGCACGGCCTTGCGACGCAGGCACGGCGATCTCGTAAGACAGCTCACCCGAGAAGGAAATCCGGTAAGCGCGGGCGTCAAAATCGCCGATCTTGCCGTCTTTCCACTCCATGAACGCCAGCCCCTCTTTGGAGACATCCATGTCACCGCCAAGTTTCTCGATCACCTTGCGGGCATTGGGGCCCACAACCGCGACTTGCGCATATTGCTCGGTCACATTGGCGGTATAGACTTTCCAGTCCCACCATTCGCATTGCAGCCAGTCTTCCATCCAGCCGTGAATACGCTCGGCACCGCCGGTGGTGGTGTGGCAGAGGAACGTGTCCTCGTCGATCCGCGCAACCACGCCGTCGTCCGACAGGAACCCGTTTTCCGAACACATCAATCCATAGCGACATTTGCCCGGTTTCAGGTTGGACATCATGTTGGTGTAGAGCATGTCGAGGAACTTGCCCGCATCCGGCCCCTTGACGATGATCTTGCCTAAGGTGGAGGCATCCAGCAGGCCCACGCTGTCGCGGGTTTGCAGAATTTCCCGTTTCACCGCGTCCGCATGGCTCTCGCCTTTGCGCGGGAAGGTGTAGGGGCGACGCCACTGACCAACGGGTTCGTAGAAGGCGTTCACGTCTTCATGGTAGCCGTGGATCGTGGTGCGGCGCAGCGGTTGGAACACTTCGTCGCGTGCCTCACCTGCAATCGCACCAAAGCTGATCGGCGTATAGGGCGGGCGGAATGTGGTTGTGCCGACCGCAGGAATTGGTGCATTCAATTGTCCAGCAAGCGTTGCCAGACCGTTGATATTGCTGAGTTTCCCCTGGTCCGTCGCCATGCCCAGCGTGGTATAACGTTTGGTGTGTTCGACGCTCTCGTAGCCTTCTTGCGCGGCCAGCCGCACATCCGACACTTTGACGTCGTTCTGGAAATCGAGCCACGCTTTGATGCGCAGTTTCGGGCCAGCGCCCTGTGGCATCAGCCAGACAGGTTCCATTGCAGCCTCGGCTTGCGCGTCGGCCTTGGGGGCAGCTTTGCGGGTGGCGTTGAAACCGGCAGCTTTGGAGGCTGCTTTGCCCGCATCATGGGCATCGTTCAGGATCGCCGCGAGGTCCATTTCGCCGTTTGCGCTGCCGGCAGGCACCACAAAGCCGATGCCGTCCTGATTGGTTGGCGCGCGGGTCGCGTCGGGGCGGAAATGCGCCTGGGCGTCGTCCCACGTCAGCTTGCCACCGCAGTGCGACCACAGGTGCACCACTGGCGACCAGCCACCGGACATGGCAACCGCGTCACACTGGATCTCCTCCAAAACAGCGCCTTCCCCGGCCTGCGAACAGATCGCGACGCTGGTCACGCGCTTGCCGCCCTTGACCTTGGCGATGCCTTTGCCGTTCTCAATGCGGATACCAAGGGCACGTGCCTCTTCGGCCAGTGCCCCGCCGCCGCCTGCGCGGGCATCAAGGATCACGGGCACTTCGAGGCCCGCGTTTTTCAGCAAAATCGCTGTGCGGTAAGCGTCGTCGTTGTTGGTTACCACCACAGTGCGATCACCAATAGACACGCCGTAATCCGCCGCATAATCGCGAATGGCAGCGGCCAGCATGACGCCGGGAATGTCGTTGCCCGCAAAGGACAAGGGGCGTTCGATCGCACCGGTTGCGGTCACGATCTGCTTGGCGCGGATGCGCCAGAGACGGTGACGCGGGCCATCATTGCCGGGGGTGTGATCGTTCACACGCTCGTAGCCCAGCACATAGCCGTGGTCATACACGCCCGAGCCCATCATGCGGGTGCGCATGGTGACGTTGTCCATTGCGTCCAGTTCGGCCACCAGATCGGCGATGTAATCCGCAACGGGTTTGCCATCGACCTCGCCGCCATCGGTGGCCGCGCGGCCACCCCAATGGGCGGTTTGCTCCATGAGCAGAACTTTGGCACCGGACAATGCCGCCGCTTTGGCGGCCTGCAATCCGGCAACACCGCCACCGATCACCGCAATGTCGACATAGGCATAGAAGTGTTCATAGGTGTCGACATCGCGGTCTTTGGGCACCTGGCCCAGACCGGCGGATTGGCGCACGATGGGTTCAAACACATGTTTCCACGCGAATTTCGGGAACATGAAAGTTTTATAGTAGAACCCTGCCGGGAAGAACCGGGTCATGTAGTTGTTGACCGCACCGACGTCGAACTCCAGCGACGGCCAGTGGTTCTGCGACGCGCAGGTCAGGCCATCAAACAGCTCGGTTGTGGTGGCGCGTTGGTTCGGCTCAAACTTGCCGCCCTTGCCCATATTCATCAGCGCATTAGGCTCTTCGGCGCCAGAGGCCACAACCCCACGCGGGCGATGGTATTTGAACGACCGGCCCATCATCATCTGGTCATTGGCCAACAGGGCGCTGGCGAGCGTGTCGCCCTCAAACCCGGTCAACTGCTTGCCATTAAAGGTGAAATTCAGCTGTTTGCCTTTGTTCAGCAAACGGCCTCCGGTGGCGAGACGTGTGCTCATGCGAATTCCCTCCAGGACCAGCCGGGATATTTGGCGGTGATCTTGTCTTTGATGTCTTGCGGCGGCTCATAGGTCTGCGCGCTATAGGTGCCAAAGACCTCAAGTGTGGTGGTTGAACGGGCGGCGTGGAAAAACTTGCCGCAGCCATTGCTGTGCCGCCAGCGTTCGAAATGCACGCCCTTGGGGTTTTCGCGCATGAAGAGATAGGTCTCAAAGTCGTCATCCGACGAGCCCGGGCCAAAACGCTTGAGATGCGCTTCGCCTTCGGCGTGCAGTTCAGTTTCTTCGGCATCGACGCCGCAATAGGGGCATTGAAGGGTTAGCATTGGGCTATCTCCTGCAAAGTAATGAGGCCAGCGCCCGTCCCGAGGGGGGGCGTGAAGCGCCCGCCCATGGGGGCGGGGCGGGCGCTGCCCGGCAATGCCGGGCATTGGGTCAGGTAAAATTCCATTAGTGCGCCACCCCTGCTGCTACGCTTTCGTCGATAAAGCGACCTTCGATGAAACGGTCCATGCCGAATTCGGCGGATAGCGGTCCGGGTTCACCCTTGGCGATCAGCTCGGCTGTGGCCCAGCCGCCGCCGGGGATGGCCTTAAAGCCGCCGGTGCCCCAGCCTGCGTTGATAAAGCAGTTGCCCAAGGGTGTTTTGCCGATGACGGGTGAGCGGTCGCCGGTGACGTCCACGATGCCGCCCCACTGGCGCAACATTTTCAGGCGTGAGACGATCGGGAAGGTCTCAACCAGCGCCCTTACAGTTTCCTCAACATGGTGGAACGATCCGCGCTGGGTGTAGTTGTTGAACCCGTCAGTGCCGCCGCCGATCACCATCTCGCCTTTGTCTGACTGAGACATATAGCCATGCACGGTGTTGGCCATCACAACCACATCCATGCAGGGTTTGATCGGCTCAGACACCAGCGCCTGCAGGGCGACGGATTCCATTGGCAGACGGAAACCGGCCATATTGGCCAGATCGCCCGAGTTGCCCGCGACGACCAGACCCAGCTTGTCGCAATCGATGGGGCCTTTGGTGGTGTCGACGCCGGTGACTTTGCCGCCCTCTTGCCGCACACCGATGACTTCGGTCTTCTGGATGATGTCCATGCCCATGTCTGAGCACGCCCGCGCATAGCCCCAGGCCACGGCGTCATGGCGACCAGTGCCACCACGTGCCTGCCAGAGCGCACCCAAGACAGGATAACGCGGCCCATCGATGTTGATGATCGGCACCAGTTCCTTGACGCGCTCAGGGCCGATGAATTCCGTGGTCACGCCTTGCAGGGCATTGGCATGCGCCGTGCGCTCGTAGCCTCGGATTTCGGACTGGGTCTGCGCCAGCATCATCACGCCGCGGGGACTGAACATGACGTTATAGTTCAGGTCCTGAGACATGGTCTCATAGAGCGAGCGGGCTTTCTCGTAGATCGCCGCCGAGGGATCCTGCAGATAGTTCGAGCGGATGATGGTGGTGTTACGGCCGGTGTTACCGCCCCCCAGCCAGCCCTTTTCGATGATCGCCACATTGGTGATACCGAAATTCTTGCCCAGATAGAACGCCGTGGCGAGCCCATGGCCCCCGGCACCTACGATGATGACATCGTATTTCTTTTTCGGCTCAGGCGAACGCCATGCACGCTCCCAACCGGTGTGGAAACGGGCGGCTTCGCGGGCGATGGCAAATGCTGAATAACGTCTCATGGTCGTTGATTCCGATCTCGGGGACAGGTCTGATTGTGTCTTACCCCGCACGCGCCCAGACATCCGTTTTAAACCGTCCTTTTGCAGGTCGGTTGCGACATGTGGGGCGATCACGCCGATTTGCCCTTTTTTCGGAGACCCCGGCACTATAGATGGAGGGCAAATACTGCTGGAGGCATCATGGTATTCTGGATTGTTGCAAGTCTGATCGTACTCGCTATTGCGGGCCTTCTGGCGATTGCATTGCTCAAGGGGCGTTCTGATGAAGAGCCACCCGCCGCATATGATCTGCGGGTGTACCGCGACCAGCTGAAGGAAATCGAACGTGATGTGGCGCGCGGCGTTGTCGCCGAAGAGGACGCAGATCGCGTACGCGCCGAGATTTCACGCCGTATTCTGGCAGCAGACGCCCAAGCACAGGATGGCGGCCAAAGTGGTGGTCAGCCACGCTCGGGTGGTGTGATCATGGCGGTCGTGATGGCCGTTGTACTGTTGGGCGGCGCCATGGGCACCTATTGGAAGCTTGGCGCGCCGGGATATCGCGACATGCCGCTCGACGTGCGTATTCAGGATGCACGCAAACTGCATGACACCCGTCCAGGTCAGGCAGAAATAGAATCCCGCCTGCCCGATACTGCACCCAACACGCCAGAGGGCGATCTTGCCAATCTGGTGACCAAGCTGCGCGACACGGTTGCCAACGCGCCGGAGGATCTCAAGGGGCACCAGTTGTTGGCGCGCACTGAGATGAACCTTGGCAACGACAAGCAGGCCTATGAGGCCCAACAAGGGGTGATCCGCCTTAAGGGGGACGACGTTCTACCCGAGGATTACCTGATGCTGGCGGAATTGATGATTTCGGTTGCCCAAGGTTATGTGTCACCTGAGGCGGAAAATGCTCTGAGTGCGGCGATGGAATTGCAACCCCGTCACCCGGTTGCGCGGTATTACTGGGGGGAAATGCTGATCCAGAGCGGACGCCCGGATTTGGCATTCCGCTTGTGGGAAAAACTCTATTATGAAAGTGCACCCGAAGCGCCGTGGATGATGCCCATCCGCGCGCGCATCGAAGATCTGGCTTGGATGGCGGGTGAAAAATTCCGCCTGCCAGAAGAAAATTCTGCAACGCCGGGCCCATCACAGGCTGACATGCAGGCGGCCGGAGACATGAGCGCCGAAGACCGGCAGGAAATGATCCGCGGCATGGTGTCGAACCTGTCTGAACGGCTGGCCACCGAAGGCGGCACGCCAGCAGAATGGGCCCGTCTGATTGGTGCTTATGGCGTGTTGGAAGAGACCGACCGCGCCAAAGCTATCTGGGCTGAGGCTCAGTCGGTTTTTGCCGAAGCGCCTGAGGCCTTGGCCATCGTGGAGCAAGGTGCGCGCCAGGCCGGGATCATCGAATGAACCACCCCTTCGAGACCATCGAAGAGCTGATTGAGAAGCTGCCCAAAACGCAGGCGATCATGGGGTTGGATTTGGGCACCAAAACCATTGGCGTGGCGGTCTCGGACAGTTTTCAATCTGTGGCAACGCCACTGGAAACGGTGAAGCGCAAAAAGTTTGGCGTCGATGCCGCGCGTTTGCTGGAGATCATTGAGCACCGCAGCGTCGGGGCCATTATACTTGGGTTGCCGCGCAATATGGATGGCAGCGAAGGCCCGCGGTGCCAATCTACCCGCGCTTTTGCCCGCAATATTGCCAAACTGACGCCCCTGCCCATCTCGTATTGGGACGAGCGCCTGTCGACTGTGGCCGCTGAAAGAGCGCTTTTAGAGGCGGATACGACTCGCAAGCGTCGCACTGAGGTTATCGATCACGTGGCGGCGTCTTATATCCTTCAGGGAGTCCTTGATCGTTTGGGCCACCTGAGGAGCGCGACGTGAGCAGTAAAGCCGAGAAAGACAGCGTGTGGAAACGCAACGAGGTGGACAGCCCGTGTATTCAGGTCTGTGTGATCCACCCCGAAGAGCGTCTGTGCACGGGCTGTTTGCGCAGCATTGACGAGATCACTCGCTGGTCCAAGATGGACAACGACGAACGTCACACAATCATCCAAGAACTGCCCGCGCGCGCACCACGTCTGCGCAAACGCCGGGGTGGTCGCGCATCACGCGTGGCCCGCTAGGGGCGTTCCAGCCAGTCACTTACAGAGGGTAAATCGGGGCGAAAATAGGCGATCCGCCGGTCGCCTGTGTCATCCCCCTGCCATGACGCCATACCGTGCACTGCCAAGCGGTGCATGAGGTAAGCTTCGCCGGGTTGGGCATGCACGGTGACGCGTTCACAAGTCTCAAACACTTCGCGGCGAGCGGCCTGATAGACGGCTGTGACATCGACGTTGCTCCAGTCTTCTGCCGGATATGGTGCCAATGCGGTTTTAAGGGCGGTGCGCATGATGCCCACGCTGCCCTCCCAGATCACAAGCGGCGCGGCCTGATCTGACGCATGGTTCAACGGTATCCCCAAGATATAGGCGTGCGGTTCTTTGACCATACGCTGCCGGTCCGGTCCTTCGGCTTTGAGCCCGTCAACATGTGCGGCATTGCGTTTGAGACGATAGCGAAAGGCCGCGACGCTTTCGTTGTCACGCGGCTTGGGATATCCGGGCCGGATCACTGATAATTGCGCTTTGTGAAACGGCAGTCTGTCAAAGCGATTGGCAAGGTTTTGCATTAGGGACGATGGCAGGCTGGTGCCATCCGGCAATCTGCCCTGTGCGTCGTTTTCCAGTGCATCCACACCGACGAACCACGTATCCTCGCAAACCCACCAATGGGCCAGTGCAGGGTCTTGCATGGCGTGACTTGCCAGATCATTGGCCGCCGTGGCCCAGCCGAGGAGAGCGGGATCAAATTCGATCCGCTGCCACCCTTTTTGGGCCAGATAGCCTACCATCCAAAGGCCTTGCGCAGCATGTTGAGCGCGACCAGCGTCAGGAACACGGCGAAGACGCGTTTCAGCGGTTTTGGGTCCATGGCATGGGCAATTTTCACGCCAATGGGCGCCGTCAAAAGCGTCATAGCAATGATCAGTAATAAGGCCGGGATGTTCACCGCGCCAATTGTGTATGGCGGGCGTGAGGCATCGGCGATGTCGAGCAACAAAAAGCCAGCCACCGAGGGCACCGCGATCAACACACCAAAGCCTGCGGCCGTGGCAACTGCGCGGTGAATGGGCGTGTTGTGCAGGGCCATCACAGGCACCCCAAAGCTACCACCACCAATGCCCATCAGAACCGACATGAAGCCCATCAAAGAACTCAGAGCGGCACGTTTGGGGCCTTTGGGCATTTCCTGTGCCAGACGCCATTCGGATTTGCCCAAGCCCAAATAAAGACCAATCACAATGCCAAGGCAGCCAAAGATCGCCTGCAGCGTGACCGAGCGCAAAGATGAGGCGACCAGCACGCCCAAAATGGCCCCAACCGCAATACCCGGGGCCCAGGTGCGCAAAATGCTCCAGTCTACCGCGCCTTTTTTATTGTGGCTGAGAACCGAGCGCACAGAAGTGACAATGATCGTGGCCAAGGACGTGGCCAGGCAGACCTGCATTACCTGATCTCCATCGTATCCAAGAGATTGAAAAGCATAGAAAAAAGCAGGCACCAAAACAATTCCACCGCCGACACCCAACAGGCCGGCCAGCACACCGGCAAAGGCGCCAATCCCCATCAGCATCGCCACCAGCGGCAACAGCACGTTCATTTCAGGCATGTCGCCTCTTTCTTTTTGGGCGGCTCTCAGGCCGCGATATCACTGACATGTCCCAGCGCCTGCAACACGAGGTCGGGGCCTGCACCGTCGCGGGTTGCACCTTCGGACAAAACCCGACGCCACATCCGGGCGCCGGGACGCCCTGTAAACAGCCCCAGCATGTGGCGGGTAATCTGGTGCAGACGCCCACCCTCGGCAAGGTGGTTTTCAATATAGGGCAACATGTCGAGCACAGTTTGCTCTGCGGTTGTTCTGTGGCCCTTGCCGAATACTTGCGTGTCGACCCCCAGCAGAATGTCGGCCGGGTTGTGATAGGTCGAGCGCCCGATCATCACACCGTCCAGACCCGCGGCCAAAAACTCTTCGGCCTGCTGCAATGACGTGACTCCGCCATTGACCGAAAGATGCAGGTCAGGAAAGGCCGCCTTCATCTCGTGTACCAAAGGGTAATCCAACGGAGGGATATCGCGGTTTTCCTTGGGGCTGAGGCCTTGCAGCCACGCCTTGCGGGCATGGATCGTGAACCGGCGCACGCCTGCAGCGCTGACTTTTTCAAGGAAATCAGGCAGCACATCGCGCGGTTCCTGATCGTCCACCCCGATGCGACACTTGACCGTGATCTCAACCGGAGTCGCTTCGTTCATGGCTGACACACATTCGGCGACCAAATCCGGCGTTTTCATCAGAACCGCACCAAAGGTGCCTGATTGCACACGATCCGACGGGCAGCCGACGTTGAGGTTGATCTCATCATAGCCATGCGCGCCACCCAGCCGCGTGGCCTCGGCCAGTTCTTTGGGATCCGAGCCGCCAAGTTGCAAAGCGACGGGGTGTTCTTCGACATTGAAGTCCAACAGATGCAAGGCGCCACCCCGCACCAATGCCGGAGCCGTGACCATTTCCGTATAAAGCAGGGCCTCGCGTGACAACAACCGGTGCAGATACCGACAATGGCGATCTGTCCAATCCATCATCGGGGCGACGGACAGCCTCGCGGCCTTTGTTATTAAGGGCTTATCTGTCATTTCGCCAACTTTGGTTGAGCTTTGAGACCATCATATTTGGCCTTATTTTGCTGGATTTCTAAACGTTTTGAGTTTTTGGCATACCGTTTGGCATACCCGCTTGGAGCTTGGCATACCGCCCTCCTATATCTGCGGTATGCCAAAAATAAGAAGTGAGAAATAATGGGCACTATCGTTGAACGCAAGACAAAATCGGGCATCAAGTACCGAGCACAAATCATTAAGAAACAAGATGTAAAGTGGTCTACAGGAACTCGGCCAACTTCTCCAGAAAGACAACAACCAATGCTTGGATCAAGCGCATCGAAGCCGAATACGACAAAGGAACCCTAATTAGTGATCGTGAACGGACAACAGCTGGCGAGCTAATCGACAAGGTAGTTGAAAGGAACCGTAAAGACATGGGGAAAACCAAAACCCAAGTTCTTAGGGCGATCAAACGTTTTGAGGTGACCGACTTTGAGGTTACTTCGCTTCTAGCACGTGATCTTATGGAGTTTGCCTCTCAAGTGGCTGAAGGTCAGCACGGCCCCGCCACTCGATCCCCCGCAACGACTACCCCGGCGTTTCGGCTCCTGATTAGGCTATCTCGATGTCGTCGGCTCCGCCGATTTTCACCGTCAATGGTGCGCGTTCTTTAGGAATGGACCATGGGACAGGGGCATTGAAAGCTGGAAAATGGGCCGATTTCATCGTCCTAAAAGAAGATATTACGGAAACTCCACCCACTGAAATGGTGGCTGTTTTTCCGCAGTTGACCGTCTGGAAGGGTAAGATTGGCCACGCTTTGTGAAAATCGAAGCCCAATTCAACAGGTTTGACTACTGAACTCTGACATTGGCGAACCAAGAGGCGAATGCCTTCATTCCAGATCACCCTCAATTCTTGCTTTGCCACATCACCGCCGAGCAACGCCCCTCAACCCGGCGAAGTCACAACCCCACCACCCACAAGAGCCCGTACACCGGTTGTCATCGGCCCCGATGTTGGTAACCCACGGGCCACACGCACCGCCAAATAGGCAAAGGCCTGCGCTTCCAGCATATCCCCATCCAGCCCGACGCCCTCTACGGTCACGACGGGGCACTCAAGACTGACCCGCAGCATTTCCATCAGCACCGGATTTTTTCGCCCGCCTCCGGTAACGAAAACCTGGGTTGGCGCGCTGGGTAAATGTTGCATACCCGCAGCCACACCTGCGGCACACATTGCCGTCAATGTGGCGGCGGCATCTGCATTTGACAACTCACGGACAAGATTAATCATTTCAGAAAAATCATTTCGATCCAGCGACTTCGGGGGGATTCTTGAAAAATAGGGCTCTGCCAGAAACAACTCCAATGCTCCGGTTTCCACTGTGCCGTCCATCGCAACGGCCCCACTTTTATCATAGGTCAACCCCAAACGTTCGCGCATCAGGTCATTGACCGGCGCATTGGCTGGACCAGTGTCAAATGCCAGCAAAGCCCCGGCCTCTTCTGGTGCAGATTTTGATGGATCAATCCATGTGATGTTGCCAACGCCCCCAAGGTTCAGAAAACAAACCGGGTCTTTTAAGCCGATCCATTTGGCACAGGCAAAATGAAAAAAAGGAGCCAAAGGCGCTCCTTCTCCGCCGAGCTTCACATCAGCAGTGCGAAAATCCCAGACCACCGGGCTTTGCAGCGCCTCGGCCAGAACCCGTCCATCGCCCACTTGGCATGTCCCGCGTCCACGTGGTTCATGGGCCAGAGTTTGGCCGTGAAACCCAACCAGATCGATCTCGTCGAACCCCTGCAAGACGTCAACATGAGCGTTTTCAACCACTTGGGCTGCCGCCAGTGCATTCTCTCCACCCCATTGCCCAAGGGCTTTGGTCAACACTGCGCGTTCGTCAGAGGAGTACTCGCGGTACGCACTTTCGCCAAATTCAAAAATTTGTGTCCCGTCGGTCTCAATCACAGCCGCATCGACTCCGTCCAGCGAAGTCCCCGACATGGCCCCCAAAGCGCGCCATTGCGTTTTGCCTGTTTTGGCCTTCAACATGGCCTTTTCCTTTGCCCAAACGCCGCCTATACACAGCTACAATTACATTACGGGACGAATACCATGACCTACCACCCCAAATCCGACTTCATGTCGGTGATGATCGAACGCGGCTTTCTGGCAGATTGCACCGATTATCAAGGCCTTGATGAGGCGCTGACCAAGGGTGTGGTACCGGGTTATATCGGCTTTGATGCAACGGCCAAGTCGCTGCATGTTGGGTCTCTTATTCAGATCATGATGCTGCGTTGGCTGCAAAAAACCGGCCACAAGCCAATCACGCTGATGGGTGGCGGCACCACCAAAGTGGGCGATCCGTCGTTCCGCGCCGATGAACGCCCCCTGCTCACCGCTGACATGATTGATGAAAACATCAATGGAATCAAACAGGTATTCTCAAAGTACATCTCTTATGACGACAGCGATAACGGCGCATTGATGCTGAACAACGCCGAGTGGCTGGACGATCTGAACTACCTTGAGTTCCTGCGTGACATTGGCCGCCATTTCTCGGTCAACCGGATGCTGAGTTTTGAATCAGTGAAATCGCGGCTGGATCGTGAACAATCCCTGTCGTTCCTCGAATTCAACTACATGATCCTGCAAGCTTATGATTTTCTTGAATTAAATCGCAGATATGGCTGTTTGGTTCAGTTCGGCGGATCAGACCAATGGGGCAATATCGTCAACGGTATCGACCTGACCCGCCGGGTGATCGACAACCAGATTTTTGGCCTGACGTCCCCGTTGCTCACCACATCGGATGGCAAGAAGATGGGTAAGTCGGCGGATGGGGCGGTTTGGCTGAATGCCGACATGCGCAGCCCTTACGAATTCTGGCAGTTCTGGCGCAACACTACCGATGCTGACGTTGGGCGTTTCTTGAAACTTTACAGTGAGTTACCGGTTGATGAATGCAACCGTTTGGGCGCTCTTGAGGGCCAGGAAATCAACGATGCCAAAATCATTCTGGCCAACGAAGTGACCACGCTGTGTCACGGGGTTGAGGCAGCCAAAGCCGCAGAAGCGACCGCGCGTGAAGTGTTCGAAAAAGGGGGTGTTGGCGACGATTTACCAACACTTACAGTGACTTCCGCAGATTTACCTGTGTCCATCGTGCAGCTTGTTGTGAAGTCGGGCCTGGCCAAATCGGGCAAGGACGCCAAACGGTTGATCGCAGAAAACGGCGCCAAGCTGAATGACGTGGCATTGACCAATGCGGGATTGATGATTGACGCCGCAGATTTGGCTTCGCCAATTAAGTTAAGTGCAGGCAAGAAACGCCATGCGTTGGTGCAGTTGGACGGCTGATTAATCCTGCCTTAAGGATCGTTATTAAGTGATAAAGCCCGCGCGAAATGCGCGGGTTTTGTCCGTTTTGTACAAACATTTTTGGCCAGATGCCCGGTTTGTACAAAACGTTTTCCAGCCATTCGAGCCGTAAAATACCCTTTACGCCGCCGCGTCGCACTGGACAGGGCAACCTTGTCTCGGTTATCTGAACACATGTTCATTTCGTGCCGCCTGAGGAGAGCCCCATGAAAATTTCCGACACCCGTGCCGTTATCACCGGTGGTGCGTCCGGCCTTGGCGCCGCCACTGCCCGCCAATTTGCCGCGAGTGGCGCCAAAGTTGCCCTGTTTGATCTCAACGAAGAAGCGGGTACTGCGCTTGCCGCAGAACTCGGTGGCACCTTTCACAAGACCAACGTCACAGATGAAGCTTCGGTTCAGGCCAGCATCAACGCCGCGCGCGAAGCCATGGGCAGCATCACCGCCGCCGTGAACTGTGCAGGCATCGCACCGGCCGCAACCACTCTTGGAAAAAACGGCCCCCACCCGCTGCACACATTTCAACAGACCATCGATATCAATCTGGTCGGCAGCTTTAACGTCTCAAGGCTGGCCGCCGAAGTCATCGCGCAAAACGACCCCGAAGACGACGGCGCGCGCGGTGTGATCATCAACACAGCCTCGGTCGCCGCCATGGACGGCCAGCGCGGACAGGCAGCATATGCGGCCTCCAAAGGTGGTATTGTCGGACTTTCTTTGCCGATGGCCCGCGATCTGGCACGCTCTGGCATTCGGGTGATGGCGATTGCGCCGGGAATTTTCCTCACACCCATGCTGATGGGGCTGCCCCAGGACGTTCAGGATCAGTTGGCCCAAGATGTCACCTGCCCCAAACGTCTGGGCGATCCCAGCGAATATGCGCGTCTGGCGGAATTCATCGTGGAATGTGGCTATCTGAACGGCGAAGTGATTCGTCTTGATGGTGCCCTGCGGATGCAGTGATGCCCCGCCAAAACCGCGTTCAGCCCACCGGAGAGATCCTCGCGCATCCAGCGCGGGGTCTGCTTATGGGCAATCGTGGTATTTTGCATGACGACAGCGGGCAGCTCGGTCACGCCCGCTGGCGACACAAGGCTTGGGTGTGCTGCGTCACAGACTTCAAAAACCGCAAACGACCGTTGATGACCCCCGGCGCCTATACCGAGTTGTTCTTTCACGATGAGGCCGTCGCGCTGGCTGCGGGCCACCGGCCATGTGCCGAATGCCGCCGGCCTGACTTTAGAGATTACCTGCAAGCTGTTGGTCATGTTGGGAAAGTCACTGAATTTGACAAGGCGCTGCATGCGGCCCGAGCGGTCCCGCGAGTGTTTGGCCAACGACGTCACCAAGCGGATATGTCTGATCTGCCAGAAGGGACATTTTTCCTGACGGGCGCAGGTGTTCCTAATCTTATCTGGCAACAGGCGGCCCACCCATTTCTGCCGCAAGGTTACCAGCCTGCCACAGCTTTGCCAGTTGGAGAGGTCACGGTTTTGACCCCCACACCCAGCCTGAACGCCCTGAGAAACGGGTTTCAGCCTCAGGTGAGGTTGCGCCACGCCTAGGCGCTTTCGGCTTTTTCCTCAAGCATCAGCCATTCTTCTTCGGCATCCGACAGGGCAGTATGACGTTCAACCAAGGCGTCCGTGGCCTTTTGGAACTTGATCGGTTGCTCGCTGAACAGATCGGGATCCATCAGGAACTCTTCGAGTTTGGCAATCTCAGCGCTCAGGCGGTCCATAACAGCGGGCAATTCCTCCAGCCGGTGCTTTTCGGTAAAGCTCAGACCTTCAGTGGCGGATTTTTCCTGCTTAAGCTTTTCGCCTTTAGTCTTTGTTTTTTCGACGGTTTTGACTGAGTCGACGCCGCGTTGCGCCCGGTAGTCACTCCAACCGCCAGCATAGGCCGTGGCCCGTCCATTGCCTTCCATGGCAACCGTCGTTGTCGCCACGCGATCCAGAAAATCCCGGTCGTGGCTGACCAGAAGAACGGTGCCATCATAGTCGTCGAGAATTTCCTGCAACAGGTCGAGCGTTTCGACGTCCAGATCGTTGGTCGGCTCGTCCAGCACCAGAATATTGCTTTCCCGCGCCATCAGTTTGGCCAGCAACAACCGCGCCTTTTCCCCGCCTGACAAAGATCGTACAGGCGCGCGGGCTTGTCGCTCATCAAACAGGAACTCTTTGAGGTAGCCGACAACATGTTTGGGATTGCCGCGCACCATGACCTGATCAGCCTTGCCCGACACGCGCATATCCGGGTCCCCTGTCAGGCTGTCCCAAAGGGTCATATCGGGGTCCAGCTGAGATCGGCTTTGGTCAAAGATGGCGGGCACCAGATTGGTGCCAAGGCTCACCGTGCCCTCATCGGGCGCTTCCTGCCCCATCAGCATTTTGATGACCGTGGTTTTACCCACGCCATTGGGGCCGACAAAGGCCACGCGATCGCCGCGTTGTATCGTCAGAGAGAAATCACGCACGATTCTGTTCTCGTCAAAGGACTTACCCAACCCTTTGGCATCGATAACCTTTTTGCCCGACTTTGGTCCTGCGGCCAGCTCAAAGGCGGCTGCGCCCTGACGTTTGATCTGCGAAGACCGTTCAGCGCGCAAATCCTTCAGGGCGCGCACACGCCCCTGATTGCGTTTGCGCCGGGCACTGATGCCTTCGACAGCCCAGCGGGCCTCGGCTTTGATCTTGCGATTAAGCTTGTGGCGCTGCATGTCTTCGTCGTCCCAGACCTTGTCACGCCATTCTTCAAAGGCCTCAAAACCCTTTTCCTGCCGACGCACCATTCCTCTGTCAATCCAAAGGGTTGCGCGCGTAAGTGCACGTAAAAATGCGCGGTCGTGGCTGATCAAAACAAAGGCCGCACGGGTGGTGGCCAGCTCGGCCTCAAGCCAGCCGATGGCCTCGATATCCAAGTGGTTGGTCGGCTCGTCCAGCAGCATCAATTCCGGTGCTTCGGCCATCAGGCGGGCCAGTGCCGCGCGCCGCTTTTCACCGCCAGAGGCCGTGTCGACAGACCGGTTTGGATCAAATTTCAGCCCTTCTCCAGCGCGCTCAACCTTATACATCTCACCCGGCTGCAAGCCCGCCGAGGCAAATTCGCCCAAGGTCGCGAACCCTGACATATCCGGGTCCTGCTCCATATAGCCAACAGACACGCCCGGCGGCACCACAAGATCACCACGGTCGGCTTCCACCAACCCAGCCATAACCTTCATCAAAGTCGATTTCCCCGACCCGTTGCGCCCGACAAGCGCGACGCGATCGCCCGGTTGCACCACAAGGTCCAGACCATCAAATACCGGATCGCCCCCAAAAGTCAGGGAAATGCCGCTCATCTGTAATAAAGGTATACGTGCCATGGCATGGGGCTACCGCCCTGCCCGCATAGGGTCAACCGGTCGGCTTCACCTTTTCAAAAATACTCAAAAAATCAAACCGCAATCGCGCGAAGCAACCGCTTGCGGGCTGGGGGAATTGCGCGGATCTCAAGGCCCGTGAAGACATGCAACGTGTTCATCTTGCGATCCACCACGGCGTGATCGCTGACCCAGCCGCCCATCAACAAATAAGTCCGCAAAAGCGGTGGCATCCGCATCTGGGCACGTTTGAGATCAGGTTTGCGCCGAAGCCGCGCCGCATATCGAAACACATTTGGGGCTTTTACTTTGGGCAACCAGCGTTTGGGCGCCAGATGGCGGTCACGCAGCATTGCAAAGGCATCAACGTATTCTGCCGCATCCGTGCCCGAAAATGACGAACAGCCAAACAGCATTTCCACTTTGTTTTCATCCACATAAGCGGTCATTGCGGCCCAAGCAGCACGCAGGATATCAGGATCATGCACGTCCGGGTGCATACAAAAGCGGCCCATCTCGACCATAGGCCCCTCAAACGATCTGAGGGCGCTTAACTCGTAAAACTGGGCCGAATAGCAGCGATCGATCTCGTTTCCCCCGGTCAGGGTCAGGATACGAAAACAACAGACCAGCGCACGGGTCTCGCGCTCTTCGACCAGAAAATGCGTGCACAACGGATCAAACGCATCCTGATCCAGCACCCCAGCTGCTTCACCGCGAAAAGCAAGTTGTCGCAATTGCTGAGCCGCGCTCAAATCCTTTGCGTTTTCGGCCACACGCACCGCGTAGCGCCCTTTGGACAGTGCACTCATCTCATAAGTGGCTCCGCTATTACCTGCCCTATATAGGACAGTTTCGGCGACACTCTAATGACAAATTTCCAATTATTTAAAACGCGGGTGTGAAGCCACCGATATTTTTGGTCAGTTGTTTCAGAAGATTTTGGTTTTCGATGCCATTGTCCGTGACCCGGCGCGTAAGAGGCACAGCTTTGCCGTCCTCCAACGAATACTCGGCCACATTGCGGACCGTGCCGCGCGAATCAAAGGTGATGGCAACAAGGCGACGTTCCACCACCTGAGGTTTACGGGCTCCGTAATGTTTGACCCGTGTGCGCACATAGTAATACCCGCTGTCATCCAAAACTCCCGACGCCGATGGTGTGCCTACGGCTTCGGCCACACTATTGCGATTGTCCGCGCCGATTTTGATCTTTTCGAGATCTTCCGGCAGCGGGACATATCCATGGTTTCGGTATTGCGTCGTGCAGGCCATTACCAACAGCAAACATGCTCCCAGCATCGCCGTCTTCATGCGTTTTGTTCCAGCGGTCATAACTGCCCTCTTGCCTTGGCTTGTGGCGCCTTTTATCTCGATTACAGAAGGAATGCCTTTGGTTCAAGTAATGGAAGCCCCTCTTTGATGAATGATTCTGCTTCAGACACGGTAAAATTTCGGATTGCGGACCTGCCACAGAACCGCCCGACCCCCTTTGAATTGCGCCCCGATGCCGCGTTTTGCAAGGCGCTGGTGGCCGAATTGGGCCTTGTTGCCTTGAGAAAACTGAGCTTTGTGGGGGAACTTTGCGCGGTTGGAAAATCTGATTGGGAGCTTTCTGCCAAATTGGGTGCGACGATTGTTCAGCCCTGCGTTGTCACTCTTGAGCCGGTCACGACACGGATTGACGTGACTGTACGGCGGCTCTTTTTGTCACAGCAGGAAATGTCGGACTCTGAAAATGACGATGAAGAAGTCGAAATGCCAGATGATGAAAATGCTGATCTGCTGGGCACCTCGATCGATGTGGATCAGATCATGTCAGAGTCGCTGGCGCTGAACCTGCCACTTTATCCACGGGCTGAGGATGCGAAACTGGCCAACGCGGTCTTTACCGAACCCGGCCAAACCCCTATGAAAGACGAAGATGCGCGCCCTTTTGCCGGCTTGGCAGACCTGCGCAACAAGCTTGCCAAAGACGGCGAAAAATAGCTCTTGCGCATTGCGAGATTCACAGTATTTTCGCGCGCTCATTGGAATTTAGAGTTGGACTTGGGCGCGCAGACCGCGTAATGCCTCGGAACACTCAGGAAATCGGGCTCGATGCCCCCAGATAATCGAAGGTTGCGACATGGCTGTCCAGCAGAATAAAGTTTCGAAATCGCGTCGCAACAACCGCCGCGCACATGATGCACTGGTTGCAGCAAACCCGAATGAATGCCCGAACTGTGGCGAACTGAAGCGTCCCCACCACGTTTGCGCGTCGTGCGGCCACTATGACGACCGTGAAGTTGTCTCGATGGTTGAAGACGTCGATCTGGACGAAGACGCGGCATAAGCGCTTCGGACCGCGCCCGCATGGCCGCTGATACAAATATTGGTAAGGCAGGTGCCGGGCGCACCATCATTTCGGTTGACGCCATGGGTGGCGATCGCGGGCCGGCAGCTGTTGTTGCCGGCATTTCGCTGTCGGCCAAGAAAAACCCGGATATCGGGTTCATTCTGCATGGGCCAAGGGCCAAGCTGGCACCTCTCATCGCTCGCAAGAAAATCCTTGCTGACCGGATAGAGATTCGCGACGCCCCGGATGTTGTCTCGATGGAAGACAAACCGCGCGATGTGATACGCACGGGCAAAAGCACCTCAATGTGGTCCGCGATCGAATCTGTCCGCAACGGAGAAGCCGACGCGGTCGTCTCTTGCGGAAACACCGGCGCGCTGATGATGCTGTCTGTGGTGCGCCTGCGCAAAATTCCCGGTGTTGCCCGCCCCGCCATTGCCGTGCTGTGGCCCTCGCGCAATCCGCAGGGGTTCAACATCATGCTGGATGCGGGCGCCGATATCAGCGCCGATGAAAACGATCTTTTGCAATATGCCCTGATGGGCGCGTCTTATGCCCGCAATGGCATGGAATTAAAGCGCCCGCGCATTGGATTGCTGAACGTCGGCACCGAAGAACACAAAGGCCGCCCAGAGTTAAAGCTGGCGCACGAAATGATCCAGGAAAACGCCGATGCGGCAAATTTCGATTTTGTCGGGTTTGTCGAAGGGCGCGATCTTCCGGGAGAGACGGTCGACGTAATCGTAACGGATGGATTCACCGGCAACGTGGCGCTGAAAACCGGCGAAGGCACAGCCAGTCTGGTCGGAGATTTGCTGCGTGAAGCGTTCAAATACACCCCCCTGTCACGGCTGGCCGCTTTGCTGGCCTATCCGTCGTTGCGCCGTTTGAACAAACGTATCGATCCACGCCGCGTCAATGGCGGCGTCTTTTTGGGTTTGAACGGCACGGTCGTTAAATCCCATGGCGCGTCTGATGCCACCGGAGTATCGGCGGCGATCAAGCTGGCCTTCAAATTGGGTCAGTCCGGGTTTTCCGAAAAACTTGCCGCGCGGGTTGCATCAGCCGTAAGCCTGCCGCAAGATGCCTCTACGTCACAGGACAATAGCGGAAACCCATCATGACTGTACGCGCCGTGGTCAAAGGCGTTGGGCATTATCTGCCCGAGCGAATTGTCCCTAACTCTGAGTTTGAAAAGACCCTTGATACAACTGACGAGTGGATTCGCTCGCGGTCAGGCATTGAGCGGCGCAGGTTTGCGGCCGAAGGTCAGACAACATCAGATTTGGGGTATGAAGCCGCGCGTGCTGCATTGGAAAATGCGGGCATGCAGGCAGACGACATCGATGGAATCGTTGTTGCCACATCCACACCTGACCTGACTTTTCCCTCTGTGGCCACCATGCTGCAAAGCAAATTGGGTATGACGCGCGGGTTTGGATTTGATGTTCAGGCCGTCTGCGCTGGGTTTGTCTATGCGTTGACCACCGCCAATGCGCTGATTCTGTCGGGTCAGTGCAAAACCGTGCTGGTGGTCGGGGCAGAAACCTTTAGCCGGATCATGGATTGGGAAGACCGCGCTACCTGTGTTCTTTTCGGCGATGGGGCCGGCGCGCTGGTATTGCAGGCCGAGGTCGGCAACGGCAACAGTGATGACCGCGGAATCCTGTCGGCTGACCTGAATTCTGACGGGCGCTTCAAAGACATGCTGTTTGTCGATGGCGGTGTTTCGACCAATGGTCAATCTGGAAAATTACGTATGCAGGGCAATGCCTTGTTCCGTCAGGCGGTCGAAAAACTGACCGCGACAGCGCATGCGTCACTAAACAAAATTGGTCTGACGGACGACGCGGTCGACTGGATCGTACCGCATCAGGCAAATATTCGGATTATCAAGGGCACGGCCAAGAAAATGGGCGTGCCGATGGACCGAGTGATCGTGACCGTTCAGGATCACGGCAATACCTCCGCCGCATCGATCCCATTGGCGCTTTCGGTGGGTGTCGAGGAAGGTCGGATCAAGACCAGAGACTTGCTGGTGACAGAGGCCATCGGTGGTGGATTGGCTTGGGGATCGGTCGTAATACGCTGGTAAAACCACGCCATTCGGGCGCCATTCCATGAGAAATGCGCTCTAAACTGCTGTTTCCATACGGTTCTTGTTGACTCGCAATTTTCCTTCACCCTAGAGTTGGTCCACACAACGAGGGGATTGATTGATGAGCGAAAAGACTTTGACCCGGATGGACCTCAGCGAAGCTGTGTTTCGTGAAGTGGGACTGTCGCGAAATGACTCGGCGCAGCTGGTTGAAAGTGTCCTGGCTCACATGTCCGACGCCCTTGTGCAGGGCGAGCAAGTCAAGATTTCTTCTTTCGGGACTTTCAATGTGCGAGACAAAGCCGCGCGTGTTGGCCGCAATCCCAAAACCGGTGAAGAAGTTCCAATCAGCCCGCGTCGTGTGCTGACATTCCGTCCGTCGCATCTCATGAAAGAGCGCGTGGCAGCCGGGAACAAAAGTTAAAGCGGGGTTGGCGCGATGGGCAAATCCAAGGACGCCTTTCGCACGATAAGCGAAGTCGCCGAATGGCTCGACACTCAGGCGCATGTATTGCGCTTTTGGGAAAGCAAATTTTCGCAAGTAAAACCTGTGAAACGTGCGGGTGGTCGGCGATACTATCGCCCTGCCGATATGCTGCTGTTGGGCGGTATCAAGAAATTGCTGCATGATGATGGCATGACCATCAAGGGTGCTCAGAAACTGTTGCGTGAAAAAGGCGTGAAACATGTTTCGGGTCTGTCTCAATCGCTTGACGATGATCTGAACGACGACTTGCAAACGACACCGGTGCAAGCCGATGATCTTGAAAAAGAGGTCGAGACTGCCGCCGTTCTTGAATTTGCCAGCACGACACCGCCAGCGCCTGCGCTATCAATTGATGATGATCTGTTGGACGAAGACCTGTCAGACATGGTTGGAGATTTGGTTCTTGCAGGCCAGAGTGACACGCAGGACATTGCGGACGAACCTGATGAAAGTGATGCGCCTTTTGGCGACGCGGAAGACGACGACGTGATCCCTTCTCAGGATGAAATGCCTGCATTTGTGCAGCGCGCAACGACAGAGGACGCACCAACCGAGACGTCGGTTGATAGTGCGTCTTCGGACCCAGCCACAGACATGGACGCAGCACCGGTTCCGGAAGTTGCCCAGACACAAGAAACGCAAGAAGAGCCTGGCGACGAGACATCTCAGAAAGAGACCGCCGCCGCCAGTGAAGCCGCAGACAGTGAAACCGTCGAGACCGCAGCAAGTGATGTGGACAACGACACCCCAAAAGAGCCAGCAGCCACCGTTATGGAATCCAAAACACCCATTCTCTACGACCTGTCGCGCACATCGGGCATCGCCCGCGAAAACCGGCCTGCGACACGTGAACTTTTGCAAAAGCTGCAGGCGCTGCGGGACCGGATCGCTCAGACCGAAAATGCCTGAAGTAGTTTGCGATTTTTGACTTGCTCCTACCCCCAAAATCGCTATGAACAGCCCATCGTCGGGCTATGGCGCAGCCTGGTAGCGCGTCCGTCTGGGGGACGGAAGGTCGCAGGTTCGAGTCCTGCTAGCCCGACCAAATAACATCCCCATAGGTCCCACAGAAGAAAAAGATTGAATACAATCAATCTTCTGTGGGACTGCTCATCCCAAGAAACCCCACACGATCCCAGACCAGTAGGGCGTTTTTGTGGGGTGCATCTCAGAAAACGCCCTACACATGTTTTGTAGGGGGAATCGGGATATGACGCTTACAAATCTCACGTGCAAAACAGCTAACCCCGGGGAAACGAGGCGAAAACTATTTGATGGTAGCGGTATGTATTTGCTCGTTCGCCTCGGTGGCACAAAAAATTTGGCAGATGTCACTTAGGTTCAACGGCAAGAGCAAACTGATCACCTTCGGTCGTTAACCGGCCGTCTCACTTTTGAACCTGTTACGGATTGATGCCGCGCAGATTGCTCATTTAGGCGGCCTTTTTTCGAAGGCCACGGGGCGCCAACCCAACGAATGGTCGATCGGTGTTCGAGTCAAACCACCCGAGAACTGGTGACCATCATATGACTATCTGTGTGATAGATGTAGCCCTTGGGCGGTTGCCTGAGCGCGACGGCCATCTTCAATGTTCGGACTGCAAGATCGCGTTTCATCCGGTTGCTGACCGTTACCGGCAGTCGTTTGGAAAGCAAACGATGAGAGGGCATTTCTGGTTCGGGCGGCCAGCGAGGAAGTTCCGGTTCAACGGGTTCGGCGCGATGTTGAATCTGTGAGTGCTGTCGGTCTTTCGTCAGGGAATTCGATCCACTGGATCAAATCCTGAACCCTCTTCACTTTGAAGGTCCTGTTCCTCTTTACCGTAATGCAGTTCTATCGCATCAAACGGCCAATGCGGCCCTTCTCGGCAGAGTGCGTTGCAATCGCCTGCCGGGCAACGGATGTCCAACTTCAAAGCCAAGTTCCTTCAGCTCTTCAGCCATGCGAGGCCTGCCATTCTCGGGGCTTTGCGGCGCAATACCCTACCGTGCAGCGCATAACTGCCCGGAGACAGGCGGAATTGTTCGCGGATGTGGGCCAAAAATACCATGTCCATTCGCTGTCTCCGACTGGCCGGGCGGGAACGTCAGGCGCAGTGAACAAAAAGCAAGTCGTCACCTGAAACCCCTGAAGTGCTGCCGGGTTTTTATTGTAAGTGGTTCGACCCCATCCTCACCGTATGCGTGTTGGCCAACCAGATGGGCGCCATGGTCGCCATAAATGTGTGTATCCCGGTTTTATTGACGTTTTGGCGCAAGAAGAAAAAGACCAATCCCAATTAGATGTAAAATCTCACCCAGGTAAAAGGTGAGAGTCCGATGAGGGATCGCAATTCAACATCCTGTTTTGTCAGAAAAGTTCGGTTGATCGTTTCAAACCGGCTTTGCGAATGCCCCCCTTCGCCGGGAATGGTTGCTGGCGAGATGTCTTTAACCAAAAGAACACTTCAACGACGCCTTAGTGAAGAAGGCACCAACTTTTCGACCTTACTTGATGAAGTCCGCTGCGAAAAAGCGCATGCATTTCTATTAGACGGAGGGAGAGACATGGGTCAGTTGGCAAAGCTGCTGGGATACAAACAACAGTCAACGTTGACCCGCGCATTCCATCGGTGGACCGGAGCTTCTCCAACAAATTCGCTGAAACAAATGAACAAAACAAAAACCTCAATCTGGCGCGAGAAGGTAAAACCATAGCCAAGAGCGCGAATATAATTGCCGCAAGGAATAAGAAGGACACCTCGAAATGAAGCTGGCAACTTTCGCCATTTTCGCTGCTCTTGCGACCCCTGCACTGGCTGAGGATGGCAATTGGACCTATGCAGCGTCGCTTTACGGATGGCCAGCCGGGCTTGATGCGACTGCGGGAACACCACTTGGAGATGTGAGCTTTGGGGCGTCCGGAAAAGACATTTATCAAATCTGGACATGGCCTTTATGGGGGCCCTTGAGGCCGCAATGGCAAGTGGGGCTTGATAGGTGACCTGTTCTATACGGATATTTCGGGCAACCGGGGTGCCGATTCAGGCGGTTTGTTTACCAGCGCAAATTTGGGTTTGAAGTTGACCATGTTCAGCGGGTATGCGGCGTACCGTGTTGACGAAACATCCCGGTCGAGTATCGATCTGGCTGCCGGTTTTCGGGCGTATGACATGCAAGTTGATGGTGCCCTGAACACTGGTGGGGGGGCTTCGGTGCCTTTCGGAGGCAGCGAAAGCTGGGTTGACCCGATCATTGCGATCCGCGGAAACTGGGCCCTGTCAGAAAAATGGCTGCTGACCGGCTTTGCAGATATTGGTGGTTTTGGAGTTGGATCAGATCTCACCTGGCAGGTGATGGCGACATTCGACTACCAACTCAACGACTCCTGGGCGTTGCGATTTGGTTATCGATACTTGGAAATCGACAAACCGGTTGGTGGAAACGATTTGAAAACTGGAATTTCCGGTCCGATTTTTGGTGCCACCTATCGTTTCTAAAGCCAAGGCGGCTCGATGCACCTTATGCGGATTCCGATTACCGTCAGCATCTTCTCCACTCTTTTACGTGTTGGGTTCATCCTATCGGAGTCCATTTTTGGGAATAACCACCAAAGGCAAAAAGAGGCCGCGACCGTTGCTGCCAGCCAAGTGATGTCAAAGTCCTCGGATGCTTTGCGCCTTAAGATCAGCGCTTGTGGATCCGATTGAGCAAATAGCCGAACGTTCACCATTATGGATCGGGGTTGAAAAAATCCCTGATCCAAATCGTGAAATTCATAATTTGTTCAGCAGTTGAAAACGCCAGCCGCGCACCGGCGTACGGTTCTGCGGCCCACTCCGGCAACGCTTACCGGTGTTGCCGGACGGCCCAGTCTTGCTTCGGCTTCGGACGCGTACCCTCCTCCTATGTCGAATGATGCACCCAGTTCCAAAGCCATGACAACCAAACCCGTGGCCGCGGCCAAAACCATGCTCTTGCGTACAAATCTCATTCTGAATCCCCCATTTGATAGTGACCTGGCAAATCACCTACTTTGGTCTGATAGTCTTCCAGAGCGATCATTTCGGCCGCCCCTTCGTTCTGGAAGGTAAATTTTTCGGCTGAAATGTCTTCGACCTCGCGCCAGTCCCGAATATCAACGCGGTACTGTGGGCCTTGGTCGATACTATGTGTCGTTATGACAAAACGGCATGGGTACGGAGTTTCCCCCTGAGAAATCCATATCTGCCAATCCACGTCAGGTGTTCGAAACGCCAGATGATCGCACATGCGCCCGGAAATCACTCCAACGCCCATATCCTTTACATCCGTGACATCTGACATGAGCACTTCGTACGGGTTTTCGATCAACAGATCGGCCGCCGGCAAAGGCATGCCATGCGAGCCGCGTAACTCATCAATAAGACCATCAATGGTTCCGGTCACCGGGAGCTGCGTGTAAAGCCCTGCGTGGTTCCCGACCAAGGTAAAGGCATTGCCATCGTAGAACATTTCGAGGTCTGCAAACCCTCCGATACGACGCGCATGGATTTTGTCAGGGCGGTTGACCAAAATGGTTCCGGAACTGGCAATACCCAGAACCTGTGCATCCGTTGTGACAACATCCAGCGATGCGTCATAGTCAAACTCAAAACTCTGTGCCGAGGTCATGTAGTCAGACATGTTCAACAGTATCTGTTTGGCGTCCGTTTCGTCAGCACTCGCCGCAATCGGGGTTAACACCACAAGGCCGAAACTCGCCGCTGAAACAACTGTGTTTGCGGCTCTGGATTTTTGCATCGTGTCCTCCATAGGTCAGATTCTCAACGCTCTGTTGAACGCCTCTACGGCCGTGAATTTATCATGCCTTCAGACTAACTTTTGACTTCACGCACCAGTTCAGAACTGGGCCCTCCCTACGCTGCCAAACCCGGCTTCCGAGCCAATTGGGCCGAGAAACCAAGGAGGAACGTGACCATCCAGCCGTCATTCACGCAGTGAAATCTCTGGGAATGACGCCACAAAAAGGCACTGAATTATCTGCACGCGTTGTGGCGCGGAAAGGCAAAGAAGCAGAGGCGAGTCAGATTATTCTGCCAACCATCGAAACATAGGAGTCCCGTCAGTTTTGGGTTCTCAAATTCCAGTTGCAGGAGCATCATATGTTGGCCAATTACGCATCCTTTCACGCGAAACGACTTGCGGCGCTCACCTTGATCCCGCTGGCATCTGTGTTGGTTGGCGCTTCGGTTCATGCCCAGCCCGATCTTGATCGAACGGTGTTGCCGATTGATCGCCCGGCAGAGCCTCAGTTCTCCGAAATAGATGTGCATGACGCCACGCCTCCGGAGTTGTTTCAGGTGACCGCGCCAGAAGGCGCACCGAACGTTCTGGTGGTCCTTGTTGACGACCTAGGATTTGCCGGCACCAGCACCTTTGGTGGGCCGGTTTCAACGCCGACGTTCGATGAACTGGCAGCCGAAGGCCTGCGTTATAGCGACTTTCACACCACGGCTGTGTGCTCGCCAACCCGTGTCGCGATCAAAAGCGGCCGCAACCACCATGTGAACAACATGGGTGGCATTATCGAAAACGGCACAACCTTCCCCGGCAACACTGGCCAGATCACCGGCGATGTCGCTCCTTTGGCTGAGATTTTGCGGTTGAACGGCTACAGTACAGCGGCTTTCGGCAAGTGGCATGAAACCGCTGCTTGGGAAGCAAGCGTTTCCGGACCCTTTGATCGCTGGCCGACCCATCAGGGGTTCGACAAGTTCTATGGCTTTCTTGGTGGTGAGACCAACCAGTGGGCGCCCTTTATTTATGATGGCACGGTGCCTGTCGAACTGCCCGAAGACCCCGCGTATCACTTTCTTGAGGACATGACGGATCAGACCGTGTCGTGGATCAAATACCAAAAGGCGCTGACGCCGGATCGTCCGTTCTTTGTCTACTATGCGCCGGGCGCCACCCATGCGCCGCACCATGTGCCGCAAGACTGGTCTGCGCGCTGGAAGGGCAAGTTCGATCAAGGCTGGGATGTGCTGCGCGATCAGATCATCGCGCGACAGCTGGAAAGCGGGCTTATTCCCGCCGGTACCGGGCTGACCGAAAAGCCTTCAGCCATTCCGAACTGGGACAGCCTGAGTGACGATGAAAAGACCCTGTTCACCCGTCAGGTCGAGGTTTTTGCCGGCTATATCGAGATGACCGACTATGAAATCGGACGTGTGGTTCAGGCGATTGAGGATGTGGGCCAGCTGGAGAACACGCTGATTGTACTGGTGTACGGCGACAATGGCACCAGCGCCGAAGGCGGGCGCAGCGGTATGTTCAGTGAGATGACCTACTTCAACGGCGTGCAGGAACAGGTCGAAGACATGCTCAAGAAAATGGACAAATGGGGTGGGCCCGAGACCTACCCCCATATGGCGGCTGGTTGGGCCGTGGCCTTTGACACGCCCTACAAATGGACCAAGCAGGTGGCTTCGGACCATGGTGGCACCAAGGTTGGCATGGCCATTCACTGGCCCGCCGGGATCAAGGCCAAGGGCGAGCAACGCGATCAGTTCCACCATGTGATTGATGTGGCCCCGACGATCCTTGAGGCTGCGGGCCTGCCAGAACCCACGAGCGTGAACGGTGTTTCCCAGTGGCCCATGGACGGTGTGAGCATGGCTTACAGCTTTGAGAATGCCGAGGCTGAAGACCGCCACACCACGCAGTATTTCGAGATGTTCGGCAACCGTGCGATCTATCACGATGGCTGGTTTGCGCGCACCATTCACAAGGCCCCATGGGAACACGAGCCGCGCCGTGCCATCGCAGATGATATCTGGGAACTCTATGACACGAGCAAGGATTTCAGCCTCACCAATGATCTGTCCGAAACCCACCCCGAAATGCTCGCCAAACTGCAAGACATTTTCCTGGTGGAAGCCGCCCGTAACAAGGTGCTGCCCATCGATGACCGGGTCTTCATGCGGATCAATGGCGAACTTGTCGGGCGTCCTGACGTGATGCAGGGGCGCACCTCGCTCACATTGGCCGAAGGCATGACAGGCATGACCGAGAACGTGTTCCTGAACATCAAGAACAAGTCCAAGACAATCACCGCCGAGATCGACGTTCCCGAAGGTGGCGGCAATGGCGCGATCATCGTGCAAGGGGGCCGGTTTGGTGGCTGGGGCCTCTACGTGGCCGATGGAAAGCCAGGCTATGACTATAATTTTCTTGGGCTGGAGCGTTATACGATCCTGTCAGATCAACCGCTGGCGCCCGGCAAGCATTCCGTCCGGTTTGAGTTTGACTATGACGGAGATGGCCTTGGAAAAGGCGGCAATGCAACGTTGTTCGTCGACGATGAACTGGTGGCCGAAGGACGGATTGAGCGCACCCAACCCATGGTGTTCTCGGCTGATGAAACCGCAGACGTGGGTATCGATCTTGCGACCCCTGTTATCGAGGTCATCGGGTCGGAAGCAGCATCACGATTTGACGGCACGATCAGCAAAGTGACGGTCGAGGTTTTCTAAAACGGCCGTTCACGAACCAACCGGTAAAGGGCGATGTCAGGGATGGCGCCGCCCTTTTTCATGAGTAAGCGTTTTCAAGAGCGTTGGCGCCATGTGAGCTTGGGTCGAACAGCCGATAGGATCGTTTCGCAGGCCGCATCACGGCCCCCTGGAGGACCCGTACAAACCAAGATCTACCTGTTTCTCACTTGGCTGGGGGTTTGTCCCGTCCACCGCCGAACCGCTCTTGTAAACGTCGATTGCCTCTCGAAACCAAGCTTTGCTGCAATCTCGTCCATGCTTTCGCGCCCTGACTTCAGGCTATGAAGTGCCATATCCATCCGGACGGATTCCAAAAGAGTTGAAAAGCTTGTGCCCTCATCGCTCAACCTTCTTTGCAGTGTCCTTCTGGGCACTCCAGCCCATACTGCAAGTCGATCAATGCTCGGAGAGCCGTCAAGAAGCTGCAGACCCAGAACGGCTTTGATTGAAGCACTTAGAGAACCGTTAAAATTGAGGTTCGAGAATTGTCCCTGGTCTTTTAGCGCATGCCGTTCACGTGCGACTTTGAAATACCTACTGTCCACCACAGCATTCGAAATTGTAATCCTGAGCAGTCGATCTGGTGCTGGTTTAACCTGGCGAGCAAACGACATGTTCAGATGTTCCAGACCGTACTCAGGGTGTGGCAGCATTTTCACCTCTGACAAAAGCGGTTCACCCAGCTGCGTAAAAGCACAAATTCGGTGAATCACACCTGTAAAATACTGATGAATAAGATACAGGTCGACGTCATCAATGGAAAGAGACCAGCCCTCGATGACTGCAAGACTGTCCTGTGAAGGTCTGATGGAAAAGACTTCGTGGCTGCTGTGGTAAGGGATGGCCAAAGCGATCCTCTCAAAGGATTCACGCGGCGTTTTCGCCCCCAGGGCAACGCGCCCAATAAACGCTAACTCATGTACGCTGTGTTCCGAAACCATCCTGAGGCCAATGTCAGCCTGTTCCCGTGCGCCCAATTCCCCCAACAATCGAATCGCATTTCGCAAAGGTATGGGTTGCTGTGGATCAATGTAGGGCAGGAACTGAAGATCAGCTTCTTCAAGCAAATCACTGACGGGTTTTCCGTTACGTCTCATCCAACGAAGCATGGGGATCAGGGCACCAGCCAGAATGAGAGGAATATTGTGCGACATGGATTATTTTGAAGGCCCGGCCCAGTAACTGACAAGGAAGAAACCCTGTTTTCTGAGTTGTTTCAAGAAGTTTAAAAAGTTTGCGTAGCAGCGGCGTTCATTGCTTTGTCGCGACATTACTTCCCCTAACAAAGCAAAATCGCCACGAAAGCATAAAGCATTGACGGTCAAAATAGTGGCGCAGTTAGTGAGTTGACGGCTTCACGGTTCGGTCTCAACCAAATTCAACTCTGCCAGCTACAAGGAAAATGCCACTATAACCGACGCAGGCTTGGCGAGACTTCGCTATTTGGAGGCTACGCCGCGCCAAGCCTGTTATCAAAATCCGTCTGCAACACAGTTAAAGCAGCGATCCCTGTTGATATCGCGAGACATCTATGCCTTTTCAGGCCATGCCCAGAGCTTCTTTGTACATCGCCATTACAGCTTCTTCTTCGGCAATGTCGTCCTGATCGCGTTTGCGCAGCGCGACAACTTTGCGGATCACTTTGGTGTCATAGCCACGTGATTTGGCTTCGGCCATCACTTCTTTTTGCTGGTCGGCAATGTCCTTTTTTTCCATATCAAGACGTTCAATACGCTCGATGAACTGGCGCAGTTCGTCTGCGGTTACACGGTAGCTGGCGTCGGACGAATATTCGCTCATGGGAACTCCTCGGGGTCGAATAGGAGCTGCAACCTATCTCCCCCCTTGCGTCCCCGCAAGCGGCCAAATACGCCCCCATCGGTTTAATGTAGGGACATCTGCTGCATGGCTTGCGATATCGCGCTCAATCCATTAGGCCGTGGCGAAGTTTGGCGAAAGGAAGTGAACATGGGTTGGTTGATCTGGAGCGGTGCATTGGTATCTGTGATCGGACTGTTGGGCCTGATCCTGTCCATTTTACGGGTCGCCAAGGCACGTAAAGCCAATCTGAGCGACGAAGAACTGCGCGACGCGGTTCAAAAGGTTATGCCTTTGAACATGGGCGCGCTTTTTCTATCGGTTATCGGTCTCATGATGGTCATTATGGGCATTTTTCTAGGCTAGAATATCTTTTTCTGGCCTAGTCATTCAGGTCTGAAAATCGCCGCCCATTCTTAATAAGGTCCTCAAGCACAGGTTCCGGCGTCCAAAACCAGGCGTCTTGCTGTGCATAGTCACGCAAGTCGTTTTGAAGGTCCAGAAGACCCGCCTGATCTGCCGCCATCATCGGACCGCCACGCCAGCGTGGAAAACCACATCCCTGGATCATCACCATATCAATATCGGATGGGCTCACTGCGACGCCTTCCCTCAGCAGCCGCGCCCCTTCATTGACCAAAGCCGCCAGACAACAGCGCTGAATTTCTTTCGCAAGAACACGACGTGCGCGTATACCTTTGCGATCGCGTTCGCCACGGATCAGGTCTATCACATCGGGGTCGTTGTCACCGTGCTGTGTTGGTGAGTCATAACGGTAATACCCCTTGCCAACTTTGCGTCCCAACCGACCGGCGTTGCAAAGAACATCACCGACGGCCACGTGATCACCGGCAGGCCCGCCAGCCACGGCCAATCGCTGACGCCGGGCCCAGGAAACATCCAGCCCTTCGTAATCAAGCTGCCGATAAGGCCCCAACGCCATACCATAAGATTTCATGGCTTCGTCCACGATATACGGCGTCGCGCCCTGTTCCAGCATAAGGTCTGCCGCAAAGCGATAAGCCGCCATCAGGCGCTGGCCGACAAATCCGTCCACCAAACCAGCCTTAATCGGCGTTTTGCGCAGGCGTTTGGCCAAAATCACCCCCGTGGCCACAGCATCTGCAGAGGTTTCCGGTCCGGCAACGATTTCGACCAGCCGGGAGTCTTTGACGGATGTATAGAAATGCATGCCCAAAACATCCGCGGGCGCGCCTGTTTCATCAGCGATCCGGGCTAAGTCTGGATTTGCCGTTGTGGTCACCAAGATTGCGCCCTCTTTTACAACCCCGTCAAGGCGCCCAAAGACCGCCAGTTTGCGCGCGAGATCATCAGGGACGGCCTCGAAAACCAAATCGCACTCGGACAAATCCTGAAACTCTAAGGTCCCGCTCAACCGCCCAGACTGACTCTGACGTGCGCGCGAGGAAATCTGCCCCACGTCTTCGGCCTGTGAGAAATGTGTATTGATCCGGGCTGTTGCCTTCTCAAGAGCAGCGTCGTCCTTCTCGGCCAGAACCACTTCAAATCCAGCCTCCAGGCACCCCTCGGCCAGACTGCAGCCGCGCTCTCCGCCACCGACAATTCCGATCTTGCGCAGATCGCGCACCCGACCGGTCCGCAACTCTTGAAATTTGGCGGCGCGCCGCTCGGAAAAATAGACGTGACGCAAAGCCGCTGACTGATCAGAGGCCACGCATTGCTCAAAAGCGGATCGCTCAAAAGCCAAACCCTGCTCAAACGGCAGCAATATCGCGGCTTCGACACAGCGCAAAATTTCCTGGGGCGCCTCCTCCGGCGCCGTTGAAATCGCTTTACGGTGCGATGCAATGGCGGCTTGATAGGCTGCAACGTCCTGAAACCCGGTTCGAATCTCTTGAGTTGGACGCGGCCCGGTGCCGCGCGCGATCAGGTTTTGGACGAAGTGTTTGGCACCTGTCCACAAATCGCCCTTAAAGACCTCATCCAGAAAGCGCGCCGCCTCGGGGGCGTTTGCGGACATTGCTTTGCCTGGCACCATCAGGTTCAGCGCCAGATCAGCCCCAAGTAGCCTTGGCGCGCGTTGGGTACCGCCTGCCCCGGGCACCAAGCCCAAAGTCACATCGGGCAAACCAAACCAGGCTCCGCGATTGGCTACCCGGTAATGTGCAGCCAACGCCAATTCAAATCCACCACTAAGAGCCGCGCCATGGATGACAGCGATGACCGGCTTGGTTGCCGCCTCAATTCGATCACAAACTTCTGACAACTCCGGTCCCGCTTCGGCGTGTCCAATTTGCTTAATGTCGATCTCGGAAGGAAAGGTACGCTGATGCCCCCGAAGAATAATCGCTTTGACTTCCGGGTCGTCCGACGCCTGGTCCAATCGCTCAACAAGCCCGGCCCGAACGGTCGCAGTCAGAGTATTTGCTGGTGGGTTGTTCACACTCAGAATGGCAATGCCATCCTCGACTTCATAAAGCACGGTCTGTGTCATCACGCCCCCCTTCATTGCGCCTGCAGGTCTGAGTTGGCACCGTTTGTGGGCCCTGATCCAGCGTCGCATGGTTTTTTGTAACTTTAGGCGGAAACCGGCACCACGCAAGCGCCGGATCGAAAAAGGCGCGCATGGTTGCCCAGGCGCGCCCTTTTTCAAACTCTTCTGCCCGAATTATACCGGCATGTTGTCAAACACGTCTTCGACCTCTTCGTCGACCAGATCAAGATCCAGATCCCGCAGATACGCAGGCACATGCCCGCCTTGCAGACGAATGTTTTCGATCGCGCGGTGCAGTTTTTGATGCAGATCGTAACGCTCCTGGCCTTCGGTCCCTTTGATTTCTTCGGACAGGTTCCGGGCTTGCTTTAGCAATTCATCAACAGTCATGTCTTCCTCCTCAAATCAAATCTCAATGCGCTACGGCGGATGCGCATTTCATGCACAAAGGTGTATCTGGCAGAACATCAAGACGCTCTGATGAAATATCTTCACCACAGCGGGCACAAAATCCGTACTCTTCGTCCCGAATTCGCTGCAATGCCGCACGAATTCTCAAAATCTCATCCTGGCCGGATTGGCCCAATTGCTCGAGAACTTCATCACCTTCCCGCTCAACCGCCGACTCTTCCCAGTCTTTTGAGATTGGCACATCCAGCTCGGCTTCAATGGCATGCAGACGCGAATCCAATTCGGACAAACGTTTCAAAAGAGCGGTTTTTCGGGTTTTGATATCGGTCATCGCCTCATCCTTAAATTGCGTTAAGACACTGACATACCCTCGTGTGATCAGCCTTGATTTAGGTCAATCAGTATTCGGGCTTGAAACACATGCGCAAAACAATATATGTTTCATTCAAATGGAGGATTCCCCGATGACACCCGAAGTGACCGCCTTTTTTGACGATGCAACAAACACGATCTCGTTCATCGTAAAAGACCCTGATAGCACGGCTTGTGCGATCATCGATAGCGTACTGGATTTTGACTATTCGTCAGGTCGCACCGACACCCGGTCCGCTGATCAGGTCATTGCCTATGTTCAGGACAATGGATTGAAGGTCGAGTGGTTATTGGAAAGTCATGTGCATGCAGACCACCTATCTGCCGCGCCCTATATTCAGGAAAAAGTAGGCGGTAAGATCGGCATTGGTGAAAACATCACGATGGTGCAGGACACCTTTGGCAAGGTCTTTAACGAAGGTACCGAGTTTCAGCGCGATGGGTCTCAGTTTGACCAATTGTTCACTGAAGGCGATAGCCTGATGATTGGGCAGATGCGCGCCGACGTGCTGCACACGCCCGGCCATACGCCCGCTTGCCTGACTTATGTGATCGGCGATGCCGCCTTTGTCGGAGATACTTTGTTCATGCCCGACTTTGGCACGGCACGTTGTGATTTTCCGGGGGGGTCGTCTGAAACCCTTTTTGCCTCAATTCAGAAAATCCTCGCCTTGCCGGACGAGACCCGCATTTTTGTGGGCCATGACTATAAAGCACCGGGACGTGATGAATTCGCCTGGGAAACCACAGTGGCCGAGCAAAAAGCCCGCAACATTCACGTTGGCGAAGGCAAGGATAAGGGCACATTCATCGAGATGCGCGATGCGCGGGATGCCACATTGGCGATGCCCAAACTGATCATACCATCGCTGCAGGTCAACATGCGCGCGGGCCAGATGCCCGAGCCGGACGATCAGGGCGATGTGTTCCTGAAAGTCCCCGTGAACAAAATCTAAATTACTGGGCGCGATCTGTTGCGAACCAGACGCGCCGGTTTTAACACCCTCTTGGGGCAAGAAAAGGAAACGCAATGTTAGAAATGATCCCAGTCGATTGGGTTTGGGGGCTGATTGGAGGTCTTCTGATTGGCACCGGAGGGGCAGTCTTTCTGCTCGCCAATGGTCGCATTATGGGCGCCAGTGGCATCATTGGGGGACTGGTGGATGGATCAGGCCGCAACAGTTCAGCGGAACGCATTGTGTTTCTGATCGGTGTCTTCCTGTTGCCGATACTAATTAAGCCTTTGTATCGTCCGTTTGAAACCCATGCGACGACCAACATTGCAGTTCTGGTCGCAGCAGGTCTTTTGGTGGGGATTGGGACGCGCATCGCCAATGGGTGCACATCCGGCCACGGGGTCTGCGGTATCTCGCGGCTGTCATTGCGCGGCATGGTCGCCACGGTTTTCTATATCATGGCAGGCGGGCTGACCGTTGTCCTGTTCCGCCACATTCTGGGAGTGATCTGATGCAGCGTCTTGTTTTTGCATTCATCGCAGGCGGCCTGTTTGGTGCAGGTCTGTTCATTTCGGGCATGACTGACACCTCCAAAGTACAGGGCTGGCTGGACGTGTTTGGTCACTGGGACCCAACGTTGGCCTTTGTCATGGGCGGCGCCATTCTTCCTATGGCGGTTGCCTGGGCCTTTACCCGGGGGCGCAAACCTCTTGTCGGAGGGGATTTCCCTGCACCGGCCGAACCGAAGTTGGGGCGCAACCTAGTTTTAGGCTCTGTTCTGTTTGGGGCTGGATGGGGCCTGGCAGGTCTGTGCCCTGGCCCTTCAGTTGCCTCACTCAGCTATGGCGGATGGCCGCATTGGGTCTTCTTTGCTGCGATGTTGGCGGGCATGTTCGCAGCCCCCAAAGTGCGTGCCCGGCTGGACACCGCAGTGCCGGCAGAGTAACGGAGTCCCCATGCAACTTCGCCAAGTAACCCCCCGCTATTTCGTTTCTCCGCAAATCTCGCCCGAAGATGTGGCGGGATTGGCCGAGGCCGGTTTCACTCATGTGATTTGTAACCGCCCTGATGCTGAAGTGCCTGCAAGTCATCAGGCGGATGCCGTGGGAGCCGCCGTCAAAGCTGCCGGGCTTGAATTTGTCGTCAATCCGCTAACGCATGACACCATGACATCGGATCGCCTGGGGCTGCAGCGTGAAACGCTGGAAAACGCGAGTGGCAAGGTATTGGCCTATTGCGCCTCTGGCACCCGCTCGACTGTGGCCTGGAGTCTGGCTCATGTTGTCGATCTTGGGGCCGATAGCGTTCTGGATAGCGCGGCGGCTGCGGGTTATGATCTGGCTGGATTGCGCCCGTCCCTGCAGGCGCTTGTCGAAAAAGGCTGAAGCCCGCCGGACAGGTGTCAGGCCAGTTCCATATCTGTGTCGGATTGCGCGTCATTCAGGAAGGTATCCAAATCGTCTAGGTCTTCAAGGTCTTCGCCTGGATCAACCGGCAATTCTTGACCCGCCGCGTTCTGTTGCGGCGGGTTTTCTGTGACCATGGGGCCTGGCGCGTCAGTCGCAACATCAGCGATCTTAACCCTTCCCGCTTGTGTATTGGTTGCTGCCGCCGGCTGTGCCCCTTTCAGGCGTACGGCCCGAAAGCCATTAAGCTGTCCAAGGTTGGCTGAAATGATGTAGTCGCCTCCAACAGCTTCCAATCTGACTTCACGCAAAGCTTTTGCTGGAAGGCTAAGTGTATCGCCAACTTTCAACTCTTGCAGATGTTGCAGTGGGATCGACAATTGGCCGATGACTGCATGGAAGGCCGCCGGGGATGAAAGCACCGCCTGACGCAACGCATCGCCCCCCTCAGAGCGCCCGGTCGCCGCGTCGGTTGTTTGCGATGCGTCCTCTTGTTCGGCAAAAACCAAAGTCAGCGTGCCCTGACGCGCGCCGTTACAAAGTGACACTTCGATTTCAAAAACATGAAAAGACTCTGCATTCAACGCCAGCAACAACGTGCGCACATCGGCAACCATGGCCCCAAAAACATAGCCCCTGGCCCATGGTGCCTGTCCCTGACCGGTCACAGAGTCATCAAATGCGGTGAGGGCTGCATCCAAAAATGGTGCGACCAGGGCTGCATCAACACGGGTCGCACTGCGCCCAGCAGCCAGATTGGGCAGCACCCGGCCAATCGTCTGAAACTCAACAAGACCACTGAGCAGCCCCGTCTCAACGACTGCGGCGCCCTGTGCTTCGCCCTCAAGCAGGGCAATCATCCCGTTTTGCGGAAATCGGGACACAACCATGTCCAACGCGCATTGGCTTTGCCGCATGGATGTCACTTCAAACGTCAGGCCCAACAAATCTTCTGCGGTGCGTTCCAAGGCCAGACGCAAGAGACGAGAGACTGACGGGGCGTGCGGATGTGCGCGTGCATCCCCCATCATCCTGCGCAAAGTCGACTGTGCAATGTCGCTTGTCATAGATCGCGTGTCCGATTCAAAGCCATTCTTTGAAATTAGGCGAAACCGGTTACCAGATCCTTTATTTTGCTCTTAAAGGGTCGTCTTTGAGGCGGCCAAAGGCAGGATCACCCGAAACGCCGCGCCACCCTGCCCCGGCAGATAGCTGACAGACCCACCCAGCCGCGCCATAATCTCGCGACAGATCGCCAGCCCAAGCCCAGCACCTCCGGCCTTCATTTCACCAACACGCGCAAATTTTTCAAAGATAACCGCCTGATCTTCTTTACTGATTCCTGATCCATTGTCGATGAAATCGACCAGCATCTGACCTTGGCTGAGGCTTGCATTGATGGTCAATTCTGCCGGATCGGCATCACAGTATTTTTGGGCATTTCCGATCAGATTGATGAACACCTGTGCCAACCGGTCAAGATCGGTGGTCATATGAACAACCTCGTGGCTCTTGCGGCGGCGTACGGTCAAACGCGTGTCACTGCTCCCCGTTAGGGCAGAGGAAATCGCGTGGTCAAGAACATCCACCAACACCCCGGTTTGGGTGTTGAGATTGACCTGCCCGTTTTCAAGAACACTTAGATCCAGAAGATCATCCAAAAGTCGCGTCAGGCGGATCGCCTCGTCGTGAATAATTGATGAATATTTGACTTTTTCCTGACCGCTCAATTTTTCGCTGTCGCGTAAAATTTCCGAAAAGGCCCGTATGGACGTCATGGGCGTGCGCAATTCATGGCTGACCTGGCTAAGGAACGCATCCTTTTGCACGGACAATTGCGTAAGCTTTTCATTGGCCTGACGAAGTTGACGGGCTGTGCGGGCCTGTTCTTCGGACTTTGCTTCCAACTTGCTTGAGTATTCCATCATCTGAGCGGTTTCATCCGCCACCGCCATCAAATCCCGCACCGAAACCGACGCCCCGCCGACAATCTGGCCAATCATGGCATGCGCCGTTGCAGCGCCCACTGAGCCGGACAACTCGCGCTCAAGTATCTGCAGGAAATCCGGGCTTGGATCAGGAAGATACCCGCTGACACCCTGTCTTTGTGCCTCGCGCTCGAACAAGTTTTGTGCCTCGCGCGCACCCAGAATGCGCTGTGCCATAATCATCAGGTCTTCGCTTTGCGCAGCACTGCCGCTCCAGCCTTGTGGGCGACGGGAGTGTTCGTACACATTAACAAACTGCGCGCCTTGCAAACGCTCAAGCGGTGACGGAAACCCAACCAGAGAAGACACAAAAAACACCAACGTGTTCAAAGAGATAGACCACATCACCGCGTGCACCAAAGGATCCATACCCTCAATACCAAAAAAGGCTTGTGGTCGCAGCCAGGCCAATCCGAACAATCCATTGTCCATGACACTTTGTGAAATCAGAACGCCGCTGCCAAAGCTGGGCAACAACAAAGCAAAGGCCCAGACCAGAAAGCCGACGCTCAGGCCTGCAAAGGCCCCTGTGCGTGTCGCCCCGCGCCAAAAGATGCCGCCCAGAAGAACCGGCAGGAACTGGGCAACACCTGCAAAGGAAATCAGACCGATCGAGGCCAGTGCCGTGCCGCCTCCGGACAGCCGGAAATAGAGATAGCCAAGCGCGACAACTGCGGCAATCGACAGGCGGCGCGACAGGATCACCACGTTGCGCACGTCGCCCGAGATTTTGGCCCCCCCGCCAGTCGCAGACAGCCAGATTGGCATCACGATGTGGTTGGACACCATCGTCGACAAAGCCAGAGACGCCACAATCACCATAGATGTGGCAGACGAAAACCCACCGAGGAATGACAGCATCGCCAATCCTTCCCGGCCTGTGGCCAGTGGCAAAGTCAGCACGAAAAGGTCAGGGTTTGAGCCCTCGGGCAGAATATCCAACCCCAACACCGCAATCGGCACGACAAACAGGCTCATCACCATAAGATAGGCCGGAAAGGCCCAGGATGCGGTGCGCAGATAGCTTTCGTGATCATTTTCGACCACCATCACCTGAAACATACGCGGCAGGCATAAAAATGCCGCAGCAGACAGGAAAATCAGCGAGGCCCAACGATCTCCGCGCATTTCCCACATGCCGATTTCTGAGGCATCGATTCGCTGTAAGGTTTCGCTCAGGCCGCCACCAAGGCCCCAGACCACAAAAACCCCAACGGCCAGCAGAGCAAACAGTTTTACAATAGCTTCGACCGCAATGGCGATCACGACGCCATGGTGACGCTCGTTGACATCCAGATTGCGAGTGCCGAACACGATGGTGAACAACGTCAACCCCATGGCCACCCAAAGAGCGGTGGAATCGCGGTCTACAATGCTGCCGGCCACTTCGTTTGAACCACTGAACACATCAAAGCTTAGTGTGACGGACTGAAGCTGCAAAGCAATGTAAGGCGTGGTGCCAATCACCGCCAAAAGGGTCACCCCAACGGCCAAAAGGTTTGATTTGCCATATCGCGAAGAAATCAGGTCGGCGATAGACGTCACCCGCTGGCTACGCCCAATGCGCACCAGCTTACGCAATATCCACCACCACCCTACCATCACAAGTGACGGGCCAATATAGATGGTTAGGTATTCAAGCCCCGAGCGCGCCGCATAGCCGACGGCACCATAAAACGTCCAGGCTGTGCAATAGATCGACAGCGATAACGTATATACCAAGGGAGAGCGCAACCAGCCGCCGTGCCCCTGTTTGGCGGCACGCTCTGCGGCAAAGGCAACGACGAACAGAAAGGTTACGTAGATCAGGCAGACTGCAACCAGAATATTCAGTGTCGCCATCAGGTGCCCCTATCAGGGTCCTGATCCTCGGCCTTTTTCAACAGGCGCGCAAGGAGTGCTCCCAAAAGAACCATGCCCAACCACACAGCAAACAGATAGATTATTGCCAGTGATGTCGGAGTCGCGCTGTCTTTGCCGCTAGGCCACAACAATGGCACAGCCCAAAGAAACGCACCGATCAGCGGTAACATACGGATCATGTCGATCAGACGACGACGGCGATAGCTTTTCCGCTCGTGGAATAAAGGTGTATGGCCTTCTGTCATGAGCCAACCAGTTCTCTGACAGCGTCAAGAACCTCGGAGTTTGAAAAAGGCTTGGTCATAAAACGGCTGGCGCCTGCGCGCTCAGCCATTTCGCGATCCGCTTTCTGACCGCGGGCCGTGAGCATCAAAACAGGTAACGTCTCGGCCGAGGTCGTCTCGCGAAGTTCTTTCAGGATATCAAAGCCGCTTTTGCCCGGCAGCATCACGTCAAGGATCAAAAGGTCGGGTGTACTTTCCTTCACCACATCCACTGCATCATGCCCGTTAGAATGCGTAGACACACTCCAACCATCACGCGACAGAATGAAACTGATCGCCTCAATAATATTAGGTTCATCTTCTATGAGAAGAACTCTTTTACCCATGCAGCCGTCCCCTCCCTGCATCACGCGACATATCGCGTTTTGGCGATCTTATCCGCCTGTCCACAGAATCCAAGTTAAATCCCATCCACCAGGATCGAAGGTTCGCGACGTCCGTGGCAATCCGTGCTGGGACAGACACGACAGGTTGACCCTACTTCCTGCGCACCCTGCACGGCAATATCGCTGGGAACCACAAGCATATAGGCCCGGTAAAGGGGGTCTTCATTGAACTGTAGCAGGCCAATGGCCTCGGCAATTGCGTAGCAGGTGAATTGTTTGGACTCGCGACCAGTGGCGGTGACGACCCGACGTATGGGGCGCATCGGGCGGGTTAATGACTGAAACAGAGGCCACTTTGGACAGGCCGCACTGAAACGTGGCAACGGAAATCCTTCAATCGGTTTGCGCAACATCAGTGTTCCCGAACTGTCACACATCACAATGCCCACAGGTTCCGGCAACAAATCATCCGACAGAACGGCGATACGGCGAAACACCACTGCGACAGACACACGGAAACGCTGGGCAAGCATCGCGGGATCCAAACCAACCTCTTCAAGCGCCTTGGCAACTTCTGGACGCGGCATTTTGCGTGCATCCGAGCGCAGCTGCTTGAGGGTGACTGTTGCGGCTGCGCGGGCTTCCTGAGTGGTTAGTTGTGGCTGAGCCGCAGCGAAGGCATCTATATCCTCACCATCTTCCTCAAGATGCGGAAACCGATAGTCATGTGCTGCGAGCATCATTTCGACCTCTTCCATCGGAGAGGTCAGTGCCGCACCTGCGTCTCCGGCTCCGTCGAGGTATTCGACCAACCGCTGGGAACTTTCCGCCAAACGCTGACTGTCTTCGTTGATGTTGCGATGGAAACGGTTGCGCCATTCTGGTTCAATTTCTTTGGTGTCGGCCAAAATTCCGGCGGTCGAGCGAATGGCCGTGACCATGGTCAGCATCTCGTGCATTGAGGTCGCCAGATGCGGGTCATGTGTCAGGCGATCCGTCAAAGTGGCCGCTGTACGTTCAAGTGTCCCGATCCGACGGTGCCCGTCAGCAATCAGTTCCGCCCATCCGGGAAATCGCCCTGCAAACTCATCCACTCGGTCCAGCTCAGGCTGAACCGCAACCGAGTCCGCTGCGGCCTCTCGCAGGGTGGAGATCAAAGCCGCTTCAGCGCCTTCGCTTAACAACGAAGGCTCAACCCCAAGCACTGTGGCGATGTTGACCAACAGTTTTCCGCCGATTCTGCGGCGGTTATGTTCGATCAAATTGAGGTAGGAAGCCGATATCCCTACCTGCCGGGCAAGATCAGCCTGCCGGAAACCCGCCATTGCGCGTCGTTCCCGGATACGGCTGCCAGTCAAAGTGTCCCGCGACATTAGATTTCCTTGTGTTTTTCAATGGCTTTCCGCGATGCAGAATAATTTCTTTACAAAGTATACCACCGTATTGTGGATTACTTTACAAAAAAATTGTTGCGTTGAAAGCAGTTGTTGCGAAGTTTTCCATCCCTCCGCGATAATGAATTTGCACATTTGTGCCTTTTGACGCGTGGATGAGGAGCCCGCGTCATTTACACCAAACGGGAGGATTACATGTCCAAAACCAATATGACACGTCGTGGCGTGCTTAAGACTGGCGCAGTTGCAGGCGCCGGCGTTGCACTGCCGACCATCTTTACCGCGTCATCTGCCGCAGCTTACACCAATGAACCCACTGGCGGTTCGGTGACACTGGGCTTCAACGTTCCGCAAACTGGTCCTTATGCTGACGAAGGCATGGACGAGCTGCGCGCACAGGAGCTGGCTGTAGAGCACCTGAACGGCGGTGGCGACGGCGGCATGATGAACACATTCTCGTCCAAAGCTCTTAAGGGTAACGGTATCCTGGGCAAAAAGGTCGAGTTCGTCACTGGCGACACGCAAACCAAATCAGACGCTGCACGTGCATCGGCCAAGTCGATGATTGAAAAAGACGGCGCGATCATGATCAACGGTGGCTCATCCTCGGGTGTTGCGATTGCTGTTCAGGGTCTCTGCCAGGATGCTGGCGTGATCTTCATGGCGGGTCTGACCCACTCGAACGACACAACTGGTAAAGATAAGAAAGCCAACGGCTTCCGTCACTTCTTTAACGGTTACATGTCGGGTGCCGCTCTGGCACCAGTGTTGGCAAGCGCATACGGCAAAGACCGTAACGCGTACCACCTGACCGCTGACTACACATGGGGCTGGACACAGCAGGAATCGATCGCAGCTGCGACCGAAGCCATGGGCTGGAACACAGTTAATAATGTTCTGACACCACTGGCGTCGACTGACTTCTCGTCGTACATCGCGCCTGTTCTGAACTCGGGTGCAGACGTTCTGGTTCTGAACCACTACGGCGGTAACATGGTGAACTCGCTGACCAACGCGATTCAGTTTGGCCTGCGTGACAAAGTTGTTAACGGTAAGAACTTTGAAATCGTTGTTCCACTTTATTCGGAACTGATGGCCGCTGGTGCGGGCGAAAACGTGCAAGGCGTTATCGGCTCGATGAATTGGAACTGGCAGCTGCAGGATGAAGGTTCTAAAGCCTTCGTTAAATCCTTCGGTGAAAAGTACGGTCGTCCACCCTCAAACTCTGCACACACCTGCTATGTTCAGACAATGCTTTATGCTGACGCATGTGAGCGTGCTGGCACATTCAACCCGTGTGGTGTTGCCGAAGCTCTGGAAGGCTTTGAGTTCGACGGTATGGGCAACGGCCCGACACTTTACCGCGCAGATGACCATCAGTGCTTCAAAGACGTGCTGGTCATGAAGGGTAAAGACAACCCATCGAACGAGTATGACACCCTGGAAATCCTCGAAGTGACCCCACGTGCTCAGGTTGAGTACGCACCGGATCACCCGATGTTTGCAGGTGGTGACCTGGGCAGCTGTAACGCTGGCTAATCGGCACTAAAATCTTCGGCCGCACGCGCGTTCGTGTGCGGCCGGTTTCTTCTTTCCCGGACAAGTGACCCCGATAAGGCGCGAAACTGACCGTGGAAAGCTTCCATATGGACACTAGAGGTGGGGACCATGGACGCAATTATCCTGCAGATCCTGAATGGCCTTGATAAAGGCTCGGCCTATGCGCTGATCGCGCTGGGACTGACACTTATTTTCGGCACGCTGGGAGTGGTGAACTTCGCCCACGGCGCGCTGTTTATGATCGGCGCATTCTGCGCTGTAACACTTAGCAAACTGTTGAACCTAAGCTTTGAGACCATCGATCCAACGCAGACCGACTTTTTGGGCAATCCGCTAAAAGTCAAAACGCCTTATGTTATCGAATGGTTCGGCATGGACACTGGGTCAGCGATCATTGACTGGGCCGTGCCGCTGGCCATCCTGTTTTCGATCCCGATCATGATTTGCGTCGGTTTCATCATGGAACGCGGCCTGATCAAGCACTTCTACAAGCGCGAGCACGCCGATCAGATCCTTGTGACCTTTGGTCTGGCCATCGTTCTGCAGGAAGTCATCAAATACTTCTACGGTGCAAACCCGATCCCCACCCCTGCGCCGGATGTCTTCAAAGGCTCGTTTGATTTTGGCACGATGCTGGGCTTTGATCCTAACGTGATCATCTACCCCTACTGGCGTCTGGTTTACTTCTTCTTCTCTGCCGTTGTGATTGGTGGCGTATTTGCATTCCTGCAATTCACCACTTTTGGCATGGTCGTTCGAGCCGGCATGGCCGACCGCGAAACCGTTGGCCTTCTGGGCATCAACATCGACAAGCGTTTCACCATCATGTTTGGTGTTGCGGCAGCTGTCGCAGGGCTTGCCGGAGTTATGTATGCTCCGATCAACTCGCCCAATTACCACATGGGTATGGACTTCTTGGTGTTGTCCTTTGTTGTGGTGGTTGTTGGCGGTATGGGCTCGCTTCCGGGGGCTGTTCTTGCTGGATTCCTTTTGGGTATCCTTGAGAGCTTTGCTTCCATGAACGAGATCAAATCGCTGATCCCAGGTATCGACCAAATCATCATTTACGTCGTCGCAATCATCATCCTTCTGACCCGTCCGCGCGGTCTGATGGGTCGCAAAGGCGTGATGGAGGAATAAGCCATGCTCGGATTAAACAAAAAAGATATGACTCTCTTGATCGTGGTGACAATTCTAACATTGTCGGCCCCGTTCATCCTAAACCCATTCCCGACGGACAGTGCCATGGCGCAGTTCAACGCCGGTTATCCGGATTTGATGCAGCGTTTCGCAATCTTTGGTATCTTCGCGATTGGGTTTAACCTCTTGTTTGGCCTCACAGGCTACCTGTCGTTTGGTCACGCCGCCTTTTTGGGTGTCGGGTCTTACTCGGTCGTCTGGATGTACAAGCTGCTGGATTACAATGTAATCTGGGGCCTGCCGCTGGCAATCGTCACCTCGGGTATCTTTGCCCTGTTGATCGGCTTTGTCAGCATGCGCAGATCGGGCATTTATTTCTCGATCCTGACGCTGGCGTTTGCTCAGATGTCGTTCAACTTGGCCTATTCGGTGCTGACACCAATCACCAACGGTGAAACAGGTCTTCAGGTTTACAACAACGACCCTCAGGTCCTGATGGGGGCCAACGAAGCCTCTAGCCCGCACTTGTTTGGTCTCGTGATGAACAGCTCAGCCAAAGTTGGCGTGGGTGCTTGGGAGTTCACCTTTAACAATGGCTATTACTTCTGTGGTGTCATTGCGATCCTGGTGTTTTATCTCTCGATCCGCATCTTCCGCTCTCCTTTTGGTATGATGCTGCGCGCGATTAAGTCGAACCAGACGCGGATGGCCTATACAGGCCTGAACCCACGCCCCTACACGCTGGCCGCTTTTGTCATCTCTGGCATGTATGCAGGTCTTGCCGGTGGTCTTTTGGCCTCGATGGACCCTCTTGCAGGTGCTGAGCGCATGCAGTGGACCGCATCAGGCGAAGTTGTTCTGATGACCATCCTTGGTGGTGCAGGTACGCTCATGGGTCCAGTTTTGGGCGCGGGCTTTATCAAGTACTTTGAGAACATCTTCTCTAAGATCAACGATACGGTTCTGCACAACTGGTTTGCTTTCCTGCCAGACGGGCTTGAGGACTTCGTCGTCTTCCTGATCCACCCGTTCATCGGCAAAGGCTGGCATCTCACACTGGGCATCCTGTTCATGTTGGTTGTGACCTTCCTTCCTGGCGGTCTTGTTGAAGGTGGGCAACGTATTGCCGCCATGATCAAGCGCACAAAGGAAGACGAAGACACACCCGCTAAAACTGAACCTGCAGAGTAAGGAAACCAAACAATGGGTATTCTTGAAGTCAAAGACGTTGGCAAACGGTTCGGTGGTCTACAGGCCTTGGGCGACGTCAACCTGAGTGTGGCGGAAAACACCGTACACGCCATCATCGGCCCAAACGGTGCCGGTAAATCCACCCTGCTCAACGTTCTCGTGGGCAAATTGATCCCGGACACCGGCAGCGTCATGTTTGACGGACAATCGGTTCTTGGACGCAAACCCTACGAGATCAACCAGATGGGCATTTCACGTGTATTCCAGACGCCAGAGATCTTTATCGATCTGTCGGTTTTGGAAAACATGATGATCCCCTGTTTCGCAAAACGCGACGGGTCTTTCCGGATGCATGCGATTGAAAACATGCATGATGAAAAGGACATCGTGGAAAAAGCCGAGAGCATGTTGGAAGACATGAACATGGCTGACAAACGCGAAATGCATGCTGGCTCTATGTCACGCGGTGACAAACGTCGCCTCGAGATTGGCATGTGTCTGGCGCAGGAACCACGCCTGCTGTTGCTGGACGAACCCACCGCCGGTATGGCGCGGGCGGACACCAACAACACCATTGATCTGCTCAAACAGATCAAGGACGAGCGTGACATCACCATCGCCATCATTGAGCATGACATGCATGTGGTGTTCTCTCTGGCAGAGCGGATCACCGTTCTGGCGCAGGGCACACCGCTGGTGGAAGACACACCTGAAAACATCAAAGGCCATCCCAAAGTGCGCGAAGCGTACCTTGGCGAGAGCGCATAAGGAGAGATCAGATGAATGTGAAACCCGACTTCTCCAAAGGCCACAGCCACGCGGAAACCTCTCCGGCTTATCTTTCGGTCTGGAACATGGAATCCTACTACGGCGAAAGTTACATCGTGCAGAACATCTCGTTCAACGTGCACGAAGGTGAGATTCTCGCGCTGTTGGGACGTAACGGCGCAGGAAAAACATCCACCTTGCGTTCTATCGCACGCATGGACAGTCCTCAGGTCACTCATGGTGAAATTTGGCTTGATCACAAGCCATTACACACGATGAAAAGCCACGAAGCTTCTGCTGAAGGCATTGGTCTGGTCCCGGAAGATCGCTGCATCATTCCCGGTCTGACCGTGGAAGAAAACCTGCAACTGGCGCAAATCGCCCCGCCCATTGGCTGGTCTTTGCAACGTTTGTATGAACTTTTCCCGCGTCTGGGCGAACGCCGCAAACAAGAAGGCGTGACTTTGTCAGGCGGTGAACAGCAGATGCTGGCCATCGCGCGTGCCTTGGCGCGCGACATCAAGGTACTGTTGCTGGATGAGCCTTACGAGGGTCTTGCCCCAGTGATCGTCGACGAGATCGAAAAGACTCTGCGGATCATTAAGGAACAAGGCATCACCACCATCATCGTGGAACAGAATGCTGTACGCGCTCTGGAACTCGCAGACCGTGCGGTGATCCTTGATACAGGTGGCATCGTGTTTGATGGCTCGGCCTCCGAAGTTCTGGCAAACGAAGAGCTGCGGTCAGAATATCTGGCGATCTGAGCTTTCCACTATTTGAGACTTGCAACTTCTCAGTCCATCGGGCCGGTCGCAACACCGGCCCGATTTCTTTTGTATCGGAACCACAAGCTCGTTTCATGCATTTACAGTGTTAAGCATTCCGGCCTAGCGTGACCCATGCCTCAGGATCGTCCCCTTCTCGGCATCATGTTGATGCTCGGCTTTTGCGTGCTTGCCCCGCTGGGCGACGCTGTGGCCAAAGTTCTGGGTCAGACTGTCCCGCTGGGCCAGCTTTTGTTTGTGCGCTTTGGTGTTCAGGCGCTGATCCTGGTGCCCTTCATTCTGGCCACAGGACGGCCCTGGCGGATGCAAGGTCGATTGCTGCGGCTAACAATCCTGCGCACTGTCCTGCATATCATCGGCATTGCGGCTATGTTTTCGGCCCTGCGGTTTCTGCCGCTGGCCGATGCAGTTGCAATTGCTTTTGTAATGCCCTTCATCATGCTGCTTTTGGGACGGCTTGTTCTTCACGAAGAGGTCGGCATGCGCCGGGTCGCGGCTTGTGGCGTGGGCTTTCTGGGCACATTGCTGGTGATCCAGCCCAGCTTTGCTGAAGTCGGGCTGCCTGCGTTGTTGCCACTGGTGGTGGCTGTGGTGTTTTCGCTGTTTATGCTGATCACCCGCCAGATCGCCAAAGAGACCGATCCCATCAGTTTGCAAGCCGTCAGCGGCACTATGGCCACGGTTGCACTGATCCCGTTGTTTGTCATTGGCCACCCAATGGGCTGGGGTGAGCTGCAACTCATTGCCACCGGGCCACAAACCTCTGCCCTGCTCTTGTTTATTGGTGTTCTGGGAACACTGGCGCACCTGCTGATGACCTGGTCTTTGCGCTATGCGCCGTCGGCGACACTCGCCCCCATGCAATATCTGGAAATTCCGATAGCCACCTTCATTGGCTGGCTGATGTTTTCAGATTTGCCAAACGGTCTTGCGGCGGTTGGGATTTGCATCACCATTGCCTCGGGCCTTTACATCGTTCTCAGAGAGCGGGCCATGAGCCGGATTGCGCCTCAAGTGCCCTAACCACAGTATCCAGACAGTCGCGCGGCAGGATCACCAACATGCCCGGCTGTTGCCATCTCAAAGTCACCTCTCCGGTCGCCATGTTCGATGTTCCGATTTTGCCATCCGGGCAAAACTCTAACCCCTCAATAGGCCAACGCAGTCCATCCGAACGCCCGGTTACAGCGGCTAACGGGAACAATGACACGCGGGTTCCGGGGGCAAGCGGTAAAGTCAGCTCGGGCGGGGCCACAAAGACAAGGTCACTCTCTCCAACCAGCAGACACCGGCGATCCGCGTGCATGAGCATTGCATGATAACACGCCAGTTCATGGTCCACCCGTCCCCCGGTAAAGCCAACACCCAAAACCAAAGGTGCCGAAATATTGCGTAGTGCTTTGTCAAAGTCTGTGCTGTCCTGCTCGGTAACAGGATGGATGCGATCCTGTGGAATTTGACGCAAAATCTCTGCACTAATCGAGTCCATATCGCCAATAACTGCGTCCGGGGTTATTCCATTCTTAATGGAGTTTAACGCCCCCCCATCTGCCGCCACGACACGCGTCGCATGTTTCAGGCAAGCGTCAAGGTCCCTATTGTTGAGGGAAGCCCCCCCAATCAGGACTATTGGTTCTAATTCGTGAACAATCACCGCATTTTACCCCGTTTACTCAAGCATAGAGGAAATTCGCCACATTCCAGCCACAAAATGATACGCTCACTTCCACAGAATCGGTCAGCTTTCGTCTTGTCTCATGTGGTAAACACTAGGTCGAGCAGTGCAAAGGACCTGGAATAATGGTTACGAATAATGAAGTTTTAACAGTCTCCTACGGGACGTTCTCCTGCACGTTGGAAGGATTCGACGACTCCTTTGATACAATGAAGGCCATCGCGGAGTATTTCCGGGATCTGGCCGCAGACGATCGCTACTTCGGCGCCGAGCCGCCGACACCGGATGCAGAAATGCTGGCCCGGATTGCCGAGCGTGAGATTGAACGTCGGGTACAGGCCCGAACAGAACATGGTGCCATCGTTCTAAGTACCGGCGCCATGGCAACCCAGCCCACAATCTCACAGGACGCCGCAGAAGCTCCGGGCGACGTTGATGAAAGTGCAGCAGATCCCCTGCCCCAGGATACCGCATCACTCACAGACGAAGCTGTTGTTGAATCAGCCGCCGACATGAACGCAGACATCGAAGAGTCCCAAGCCGGTGACGAGATGGTTTTGGAAGCGGAACCCGTTGTGGATGCGGCGGATATCCTCGATGAAGTTGAACCAGAATTTGTTGACGTTACCGACGCTGTGCTTGACGCAGTCACGGCCCCCGACTTTGACGACAGCGTCCCTGCCGCCTCTGACATAGAAGACAGTGTCGTGGCTGAAGCCGTGATCGAAGAAATGGCCACCACCGTTGAAGACGACGTCACCGAAGTTGAAGCCGAAACTCCGGAAGTTGACGACGTCGAAGAAACGATCGCTGAGCCTTCTGAAGACAGCGATGTGCTGGCCGCGATGATGTCACGGGTTGAGAATGATCAGGACGTGGCGGAAGACATCACCGAAATTGACCTGGCTGAACTTGAAGCGGATCGCGAAGACACTCTGATTTCAGAAATTGTCGAAGCTGAAACAATCGGCGAAACAACCATCATCAATCTGGCTGATGCCGAAGAGCTTTCGACCGATGAAGACCAGGATTCGGTGGAAACCGCTGAGGAGATTTTCGAAGACGAGGCGCCTGAAGCTCCGGCTGTGGACGAAAACAGCATCGCTGCCAAGTTGCAACGCATCCGAGCAGTGGTGTCAAAATCAGCAGATCAGCCTGAAGAAGAAGATTTCATCGAAGACGAGCACGCCGACAATATGATCGACGAGCCAGCCGCTGAGGCTCCATCCGTGTTGACACTGGATGGACAAATGGCGGCTGCGGCAATGGCCGAGGATGCACGTGCAGCCCAGGACGATGAAGAGGACGATGCAGGCGACATCGACACGGTTGGCGATCACAGCCAACCTGTGCGGGCCCGGGTTATTCGGATGAAGAAATCTGATTTCGAAGCTGCAGTCGACACCGGCCTTCTTGAGGCCGTTGCAGTCGATGATGACGAAGACGATGACGAATTTGATGCAGATCCGGAAAGCAGCCTTTCAGCCGAAGAAGAAGCCGAATTGCTTGCCGAGTTGGCTCAGGTCGAAGCCGAGCTGAACGACGCGGATGAAGCTGCCGACGACGAGCCGGTTGAAGCGATTGGCGCAGACTTTAGCGATGAGTTCGAAGCCGAGCGCCCAACACGTGGACAGCATTTGACAGAGGTGTCGACCAAAACCGATGCGGACATGTCGCGCCTGATGAATGAGGCCCAGAACCAGCTGAACGAACCGGGTGGTTCCCGTCGTCGCCAAGCCATAGCGCACCTTCGCGCAGCGGTTGCCGCGACCAAAGCCGAAAAAAGCGCAGGTGTACCAGACAAGGTCGACGATGCGGCAGAAGCCTACCGCGACGATCTGGCCAGTGTTGTACGCCCCGTGCCCTCTACGGCAGGCGCTGCTCCTGAACATCAGTCGAAACAAGAGCGCCCACGCGATCCTTCGCCATTGAAACTGGTTGCAGAACAACGTGTTGATGCTCCCGTTGAAACTCCAAAAGAAGCTTCGGCTCCTGCAGAAGAAGCCCCGCGCGTTCCTGTTCGCCCGCGCAGGGTTTCAGCTGTGGACACCGTTGATCGGAACAAGTTCGTAGATCAAACCGCTTTGGGGAGCATTGAAGCCGGCGACTTTAATGAGTTTGCTGAAAGCGTTGGCGCCCACCAGCTGCACGAAATACTGGAAGCAGCGGCAGCTTATCTGACCTTTGTCGAAGGCCATGACGTTTTCTCACGCCCTATGGTTATGCGCATGGTTTTGGGTTTGGAAGAAGCCGAGTTCACCCGCGAAGACAGCCTGCGTGGATTTGGTCAATTGTTGCGTGAAAACAAGATCGAAAAAGTTTCGGGCGGGCGCTTTACGGCCTCGGAAGAGATCGGATTTAGACCCGAGGATCGCGCCGCAGGGTAACAGGGTAAGGTTATCCATAATGATTTACGAAGGGGCCGCATCACGCGGCCCTTTTTTGTGCGGTCACAAAGACGGTTTGGTCACCATCGGGCCTCACACCCGCTGCACTGATCTGAACCACACGGGTCGCCTGTTCTTGCAGCGCGTCAACCAGACTCTCGACCGCCTGACATGAATGACGTCCAGTGAGATCCGCGCGCCATCCTGCAAGGCTCTGTCTGCATTCACCACGACTTCTGCATCCTTCAGAAGGTCTTTCCATTCGGCCGGGCTCAGGCGCCCAAGGCCAACCTTTCTCCAGAAGTGTGGGGTTCCGGCCGGGCGCGAGCGGCTGACACCGATCACATCATGGCCAGCCTTGGCAAGCGTATCCAAACAGGCCTTGCCAATAAATCCGGATCCACCAGGAACAACGGCTTTGGGCGCGGTCACCACAGGTCTCCTAAAAACAAAAAAGGCGCGTCCCGTCAGGCGCGCCTTTTGATACTCACTTCAGGTCGTGCTGGTCCGGATTGTCCGGATCTGGCTGCCCGATGCCTTTGAAAAGCCCCTTGAACGGTAACACCCAGATGATCCCTAAGCCGACGTAGATTGCCAGTTCAAGCAAGAATCCGGGCCGATCAAACACACTCACCAGCGTGACAGCGGCAACAATGTAGATCGGCAACCCCACCAATAGAACGATCAACGCCCAACGGCGTTTTGCTTTGTAAGACAGGGCCATAGGCTGCTTCCTTAATCTGCAAACGGGTCGGTAACGAGGATGGTGTCTTCACGTTCCGGCGAAGTCGAAACCAAGGCAACCGGACAATCGATCAGCTCTTCTACGCGGCGCACATATTTGATCGCATTGGCCGGAAGGTCCGCCCAGCTGCGCGCGCCTTCTGTGGATTCACTCCAACCGGGGATTTCTTCGTAGATCGGTGTGCAACGGGTCTGTTGATCAGCCGCAAATGGCAAATAGTCGAGACGTTCGCCGTCAAGTTCATAGCCCACACAGATCTTCAGGGTTTCAAACCCGTCCAGTACGTCGAGTTTGGTTAAAGCAATACCGCTCACCCCCGAGGTCGCACAGGTCTGACGCAGCAAGGCCGCATCGAACCAGCCACAACGACGTTTGCGCCCGGTGGTGGTGCCAAATTCATGGCCCCGTTCTCCAAGACGTTGTCCATCAGCATCTTCCAGCTCGGTTGGGAACGGTCCCTCACCAACACGGGTTGTATAGGCTTTGACGATCCCCAGAACGAAATCAATTGAGTTTGGACCGATACCAACCCCGGTTGCCGCCTGCCCTGCAATCACATTGGATGAAGTCACAAACGGATACGTACCAAAGTCGATATCCAACAGAGCGCCTTGTGCGCCTTCGAACAGGATACGTTTGCCGGATTTGCGCTTTTCGTTGAGAACTTTCCAAACAGGTGCCGCAAAGGGAAGAATCTCTTTGGCGATGTCTTTGAGCTGCGCCACCAAACCATCACGGTCGACGGCTTCGATACCCAGCCCTTTGCGCAGCGGATCGTGGTGCTGCAATGCGCGGTCGACACGGGCCTCCAGCGTGGCTTTATCGGCCAGATCAGCGACACGGATCGCACGGCGTCCCACTTTGTCCTCATAGCACGGGCCAATGCCGCGACCGGTGGTGCCGATCTTGGTGCCCTTGCTGGCGGCCTCTTCTCGGGCGCGATCCAGTTCTCCGTGAATTGGCAAAATGAGCGGCGTATTCTCTGCAATCATCAGAGTTTCTGGCGAAATATCAACACCTTGCTCGCGCACAGTTTTGATTTCATTCATCAGGTGCCAAGGGTCCAGAACCACGCCATTGCCGATCACGGATAGTTTGCCACCACGCACAACGCCAGAAGGTAGCGCATGCAATTTGTAGACCTTGCCGTCGATCACCAATGTGTGGCCCGCGTTATGGCCGCCCTGAAAGCGCGCGATCACATCGGCGCGCTCACTTAGCCAGTCAACAATTTTACCTTTGCCTTCATCACCCCATTGGGCGCCAACGACGACGACATTTGCCATAACGGTTCCTTTCACAGGTCAAACCCGCGTCCTTTTAGCCATCAATGCCACGGCGCGAAACCGTAAATTCGCCGCAGCACTGGACAGAGGCCTAAAATTCTCGCAAACCAGAGGAAAAGAGCACGATGGACACATGGGATTGTTGCTGCGCTGGGTGTTTGCATTTCTATTGCTGACCCTCACATACAACCCGACCCGGTGGAACTATTTCCGCTGGAGTATGGACAATTATGTCGAGGAGCGACCACTGGCAGTGCTTCTCGGGCTTTTGCTTTTGATTGGCTACATAATCTATTTGCGTGCCACGGTTCGCTCAATCGGGGGCTTTGGCATGTTCTTGGTTTTGTCCGTGGTCGCGGCCTTAGTCTGGGTGCTTTACGATTGGAACATGCTGAGTTTGGAGAATCAGGACATCAACACCTGGATCGCAATTTTGGCACTTTCTATCGTGCTGGGAATCGGGCTTGGCTGGTCGATTGTGCGCCGTATGCTGTCGGGCCAGGTTGACATGGACAATGTCGACGGCTGACGGGTTTAACCATTTTGTACAAAATTTTTGGGCGCAATATCCGTTTTGTACAAACGGACGTTAACCTTTTCGCCATCAAATAACCCTCAAGCGGGCAATTTGACCGGGTGTCCATGTGGCGTCGAAAGATAGGCCTGTTCCCACGCAGAGCGCATATCTTCAACCGCAGCACCCGAGGCCATTTTATTGTCCTGCAACACCCGCTCCAGAGTGGCTAGCCAGGCGTTGAAATAGTCATCCCCGCCGTTCAGATCACCGGACAACCGATGGTCAGCCAGCGTAACTCCAAAATCGACAGTCCAATCCGGCCAGGTGAACACACCCTTTTCATGCAGGTGCACGGTCAGAGCAAAAAGCTGGGCGTGCCAAGGGGCTTCAAATATTGGGGTGGGTTTGCTCATGCGGGCTCCAGATAGCTTTGCCAGAGGTCCAGAATCACTTCGTCCTGTACCGATGCTTCGTCGCCCCAAAGGTCGCGCGCGGAAAATGCGACCGCATACAAGGGTTCCGGAGATTCCCCCTGACCATGGGCGTTGGCATCGGGAAGAACATGCGCGCCGTGGCGCAGAACCACCTGCCCCGGCATGCCTGCCGCATAAGATGGCAAGCGGGTGTGGCCGCCCGTGACCATGACATTGCGTGCAGGTCTGCGCGTGCGCACAGTATCACCCGGTCTGAAAGCCGCGGGCTCGGCATCGGTGCGTTGATAGGGGCTTCCTTTGGCCAGCACACCGGCGACGGCGTCGGCCTTCAGGGCGCGGCTCGCCAGATCGGAAACACCAGTCGCATGGCCCGTACTCAATTCCTCTGGCGTAACGACTCCTTGATGAACCAGCATATCCGCCATCGCGGCCAGCCATTTCTCGTAATAGGTGAACCGGCTGTAATCTTTGGGGCTGAGCGCTTCGCGGGCGTGGCGAGACACATCAATGTTCCATTGCCCCAAAGCGCCTGCCGCAAGCGTCAGCGCCATGGCACGGGCATGCCAGTCTTGGGCAAAGGTCGCACTATCTGATGGATCAACTGCGCCATCGCCATAGCGCCCGCCCATGTCGTGCACCCGGCTCATGCTTTTAGGCCCTTGGCCAGCGCCGTGCCGATCATCGAATCGCGACTGACCAAAGCTTCCAATTCGGTTTCGCTCAGGCCGTCAGTGCCGGAGGGACGTTCAGGCACCACCAGATAGCGGATTTCAGCTGTTGAATCCCAGACACGTACTTTTTTGTCTTCGGGCAGATCAACGCCAAATTCGGCCAGCACCTTGCGCGGCTCACGGACCACCCGCGACCGGTACGCGTCAGATTTATACCAGCCCGGCGGGATGCCCAGCAAAGGCCATGGGTAACAGCTGCACAAGGTGCAGACGACGACATTGTGCACTTCGGGGGTATTCTCAACAATCACCATGTGCTCGCCCTGACGACCGTAAAATCCCATGTCGTCCAGCAAAGGCATTGGATCATCCAGCATGGCAGCGCGAAACTGCGGATCGCTCCACATCCTGGCAACAACCTTGGCACCGTTCTGGGGGCCAATCTTGTGTTCATAGGTGTCGATAATCTCGTCCAGTGCAGCCGGATCAATCAGGCCTTTTTCGGTGAGAATAGTTTCAAGCGCTTTGACCCGCAGGGCGGGATCAGGTGGCAAAAGAGCGTGCGGGTGGTCGGGATCATGATCATGGGGCATGCACGCGAGTTTGCCAGATAGAGGCAAGCGCTGTCCAGCCGGGATGAATAGGTTTGAGATCAATCATGATCAAAAACTTTCGAGTTTCAAATTCAAGGCCTATGCCGACAGACCGTCAACCGGACCGGGATTCAGGTCTTTCACACCGCCCACGACCACCAAGACTAAAAGTCCCCCACGCCGCGACGGAAACGCGCAAGACAATCGTTTGACTGGGACAACCGATCGGAGCCGTCATGCGAAACCACTTAATCTTGTTGACCACCACATTGTTTTGCCTGAATGCGACATCATCGGCCTCTGAAACTCTTGGCAAAACCGGGAACTCGAGCTGGGAGAGCCTCAATCAAAGGTATGGAGCCAACCAAAGCGATCAAAAACAAATGGATCGTCTGGGGATCACCAATGCTGATTTTTCCAAATGCAAGTCAGGCGACGGCGCGCGCCGTCCTCAACAAGGTCAGCCACAAGCCTCCATGCAAGGTGCCCCAAGCGATGGACCTGTGGCGAAACCAAGCGGACAGCGCAACGGTGACAAGCTGTACAAATGCTTAAAGCGGGCCAACCCATACCTGTCGCGCGGCACGTTCGAAGCCGTTATGAAATCCATGCGAAGCCAATTCTGATTCAGGATTGAGGCAAATCAGCACGCGCAAAAAACCTCTGATGGTGCAAAAAGCCGCTGGGCTGATTGTCCCATGACATAACAAACGCAACGGCATTTGACACTTACAGTCCTTCTTGGCGATCTATGCGCAATACTGCCTTGCCCCGCGCGTCAAAACTGCCTACATAGCGCGCTGAACCAACCGCTCGCTTTTACAGGTCCTCATGGAAAACGTTGTTCTTATCGTCCACCTTCTTCTTGCACTGTCGCTGATTGGCGTGGTGCTGCTGCAACGTTCTGAAGGGGGCGGCCTGGGCATGGGCGGCGGCGGCGGAGGGGCTATTTCCGGCCGCTCTGCAGCGACTGCTCTGGGCAAGCTGACCTGGATTTTGGCGATTGCGTTCATCTGTACGTCGATTGCCCTGACGATTATTTCGGCGCGCAATTCGGCCGGCAGTTCGGTTCTGGATCGTCTGGGCGATGCCCCGGCACAGGAAACCACTGAAGAACCCGCATCTGATTTGCTGCCACCTTCCAGTGACACATCAACTCCGTTGGTTCCAACCGCCGACTGATCCCAATTGGGGCCTTTGGCCCCGACCACCAAACCTTGACGTTTTAAACTGGTTCGCAACAGCATCTTGCGTTTCGGTTGCCAAGGGGGTGCGAATCCTGATAAACTTAAATCCCGTGATGCTGCGTCAGATTCTCTTGGCGTGGGCGCTTGCAATGTTCTGAATTCACGGGGGTCGCCAATCTTATGGCACGGTATATTTTCATCACTGGTGGTGTTGTGTCTTCGCTGGGCAAAGGCCTTGCTTCTGCGGCATTGGGCGCTCTTTTGCAGGCCCGTGGCTATACGGTGCGCCTGCGAAAACTGGATCCCTATCTGAACGTCGATCCGGGCACGATGTCGCCGTTTGAACATGGTGAAGTGTTTGTCACGGATGATGGTGCCGAAACCGATCTGGACCTTGGCCACTATGAACGGTTCACAGGCGTGCCTGCACGTATGACGGACTCGGTGTCATCAGGGCGGATTTATTCCAACGTTTTGGAAAAAGAACGTCGTGGCGATTATCTGGGCAAAACCATTCAGGTGGTCCCGCATGTGACCAATGAAATCAAAGACTTTATCGGCATTGGCGATGATGAAGTTGATTTCATGCTGTGTGAGATCGGCGGCACCGTGGGCGACATCGAAGGCCTGCCATTCTTTGAAGCCATCCGCCAGTTCAGCCACGACAAACCCCGCGGTCAGTGTATTTTCATGCACCTGACATTGCTGCCATACCTCGCCGCATCCGGTGAGTTGAAAACCAAGCCAACCCAGCATAGCGTCAAAGAATTGCAGTCCATCGGCATCGCACCGGATATTCTGGTCTGTCGTTCAGAACACCCCATCCCCGAAAAAGAACGCGCTAAGATTGCCCTGTTCTGTAACGTGCGCAAAGAGGCGGTTGTGGCGGCTTATGATCTGAAATCGATCTATGAAGCCCCGCTGGCCTATCACAATCAGGGACTGGATCAGGCGGTGCTGGATGCCTTCAACATCGCCCCAGCCCCGAAACCAGACCTGCGGGTCTGGGAAGACGTGGCCGACCGGATCAAAAACACCGATGGCGAAGTGAATGTGGCCATCGTTGGCAAATACACGCAACTTGAAGACGCCTATAAATCGATCAAAGAGGCGCTGACCCACGGTGGCATGCACAACCGGGTCAAGGTCAACGTGAAATGGGTCGACGCTGAGGTTTTTGATAACGATGACGCCGCCCCTTATCTGGAGGGCTATGACGCCATTCTGGTGCCCGGCGGATTTGGCGAACGCGGCACCGAAGGCAAGATCAAGGCGGCGCAATTTGCCCGCGAACGTGGCATTCCCTATCTTGGCATCTGTCTGGGCATGCAAATGGCCGTCATCGAAGCCGCGCGCAATGTCGCGGGAATCACCACTGCCGGATCCGAAGAATTTGACCATGAGGCTGGCGGCAAACGGTTTGAACCGGTGGTCTATCACCTGAAAGAATGGGTGCAGGGCAACGCCAAAGTGACACGTAAGCAAGACGACAACAAAGGCGGCACCATGCGCCTTGGGGCTTATGATGCTGTGCTGACTGATGGGTCAAAAGTGGCTGAGGTCTACGGTGCAACAGCCATCGAAGAGCGCCATCGCCATCGCTATGAGGTCGACACGACCTATCGCGAAAAACTGGAAAAATGCGGGTTGAACTTTTCGGGCATGTCTCCGGATGGACGCCTGCCGGAAATTGTTGAATGGAAAGATCACCCCTGGTTTATTGGGGTTCAGTTCCACCCCGAGCTGAAATCCAAACCGTTTGATCCGCACCCTCTGTTCAAAGACTTTGTGCGCGCGGCCAAAGACAATTCCCGCCTGGTCTGACCCCGGTTTTGAGTTTTGAGCAGGCTGCGTTACCCTCAACGGTATGCGCAGCCTGTTTGCTTTCTGTCTGACCGTTTCCACAGCCCTGCCCGTCTGGGCCTGTGAACGTCCGGTCTGTCTTGTCGAGGCGGACAGTCTTCATCTGGCCCGCCATGTCACTTTTGATGATTTGCCCAGCGGATTTGGTGTGGGGCGTCAAATCGAAGGCATCCTTGACCAAAACGGTGTGCGTTTTGGCGAACGTTTTTCCGGGCAATCGCTGACGGTACAGGGTGATTTCGACGGGGTTGAGGGCACCGCCAGCGCGCCGCTTACTTTGCTGCCCGGCGCCCCCGGTGAAACCCTTGGCATTTTGCGCCTGATGCGCACCTCGGTGCTGCAGGGCCACGGCCCCCGCGGATTTCCGCGCGCCGAAGCCGTCGGAGAAGGCGCGATTGCAGCCATCTTTGACTATGATCAAAGCGCGATTTCTCTGGACATCCGGGGCGGTGAACTGGGGGAGGCCACAGTGACCTTCCTTTCTCGGGATGGTCAGAAAATCGACACACACACGCTCGGGCCTTTGTCGGAAACCAGCCACGGGTTTCTGCGACAGCACAGGAAAAGCGATATCGCAGGCATCCTGATCACCAACACGGACCCCGAAGGCATCGCGCTGGACAACCTGCGGTTTGACCAAAGTGCCATTTTGGGATGGCTGCGCTGATCCGTCTTCATTTCGCCAAAAATACTCCCGCCGGAGGCTCCGCTGCTTTTCAACTGAGCAGGCTTTGAGTACCTTTCACGCCATGAGCCTGAGACTGCTCTTCCTGCTTGCCTTCACCACGCCTGTTTCGGCCGAAATCATTGCGGTGCCTTATAGCGATCTCCGGCTAGAACTTTCCAACACGCTCACGTTCGAAACCCTGCCCCAACGCCCGGAACCGGGGTTCAATCTGGATCATCCCCTGCGCAGCGCCGGAGCTTGGGTGGGTGAACATTTCGCGGGGCAATCCATGGCAGAGGTTGTGGCGACAAACGGCTCGCCTCATGACGCGTTAGGGCATGCATTTGGCCACCGGCCCCTGTCTGTTCAACCCGGCCTGCCCAACCGCAATCTTTCCATCGCGTTTCATCGTGGATTTGGGTCCAATGCGATTCTGCCGCTGGGCCCGGATGGGTTTGATAGGGTCTCGGGCCGTGGTGAAGGGGCGTTGGCGGTGGTTTTTGATACCGATCAGATGGCCGTCGGGTTTCGCGTCCACACCGATTATGCCGCCCCGCTGGGCAACATCCCATCATCGGGCGACGTAAGGGTGCATTTCTTTACCAGACAGGGCTATCCGATCGAAACAAAGGTCCTGACACCGGGTCGTGGGATATCGGAATTTGGGTTTCGTGTCACAGACGGTCCGATACTGGGTGGGATGGTCGTGACCAATACTGATCCGGGGGGGATTGCCATCGACGACATCCTCTTTCAAATTGACCTCATGCTGTTTTGAAAGACCAAAAAAACAATCGAGGGGGAAAAGAGACCATGGCTAAAGGATATTGGATCGGCAGTGTCGAAGTCGATGATATGGAAATCTACAAAAAGTACATTGAGGCCAATGCAGCGCCCTTTGCTGAATATGGCGCCAGGTTTCTGGTACGGGCCGGGCAATTCACCAACCCCGAAGGCACGGCGCGATCCCGCAATGTGGTGATCGAATTTCCCAGCTATGCAGCGGCATTGGAATGCTACGACAGCGCCTCGTATCAGGCGGCCAAAGCCATACGCACACCGGTTAGCGTGAACAATATGGTCATTGTTGAGGGGTACGATGGCTGATGTTTGAAAGTCTGATCAACCGCCTGCGCGGCACACAGGAAACCCCACCCCTGCCGGAACCGGACGAACATCTGGCGCTTGGTGCGCTGATGGTGCGGGTGGCGAAATCGGATCAGCATTATGATGCGCTTGAGATTGGCGAGATTGACAGGTTGCTGGCCGAGAGTTTTTCTCTGAACCCGATCGAGGCCGCCAAGATGCGTGCGACCTGTGAAAAGCTTGAGGCGCAGGCACCGGGCACCCCTGACTTTGCCCTGTTGATCCGTCAGACGGTGGATTATCCCCATCGTCTTGAGATGATCCGGGCCTTTTGCAGAGTGATCATGGCGGATGGTCGCCACCTGCCGGAAGAAGACGCCGCTTTGAGCGATATTCTGCGGATTTTTGGTATCCGTGACGAAGACAAACCGTTTTGAAGGCTGGCAAAAGAGGCATTGCGTCTCAGGGCGCCCCTGCAGTGCAAAGGCGCCATTTACCTCAGAGTGCTTTTAAGAGATGAAACCGCCACACTCTTGTGGTTTTCCCAAACAGGCATAGATCGGACGCAGAATGATTGCAGGATTTTTCAAACGACTGACCGAGGGCGCTTCCGGGGCTCTGGCCGATGATGACGCGCGGCTGGCCCTGACCGCCTTGTTGGTGCGCATCGCGCGGGCTGATGGAGATTACGATCAAGCCGAAGCCACGCAGATCGACAAAGTGAACCTGCAGCGCTATGGGCTTTCGCCGTTTGAGGCGGCAGCACTGCGCAAAGAAGCCGAGATTGTCGAACAGGACGCGCCAGACACGGTGCGCTTTACCCGGGTCATTAAGGATGCGGTGCCACATGACGACCGTATCGGTGTGATTGAGGCCCTGTGGCAAGTGGTCATGGCCGATGGTGTGCGCGAGGCCGAAGAAGACGCTGTGGTGCGACTGGCGGCCAATCTTTTGGGCATCAATGATCGCGACAGTGCTTTGGCGCGTCAGCGGGTCTCATCAAAATGATTGCCATGCTGGGCATGTATGATCGCCCGGAAACGGCTGCGGCCAATGATCGGCTGTGGCAGGCGATCCGGGGCAATCTGGGATTTGGACCGGTTGCTCTCACGCGTGACAGGGACTTCTTTGACATATGGCGCGCCCGCGATCTGGTGTTTGCCCAGACCTGCGGCATGCCGTTTCGGTTGGAATTGCACGCTCGGGTTCAATTGGTTGGCACACCTGACTATGGCCTGCCTGACTGTCCACCGGGATTTTACAACAGCGTGATCGTGGCACGACGGGACGCAGGAGATGTTACGCTGACCGAGCTGTGCGACGGAGTGTTTGCCTATAACGAACCAGTGTCGCAATCGGGTTGGGCAGCTCCAATGGTGCATATGCAGGCGCTTGGCCTCACTCCAAATCAAACGTTGCAAACCGGAGCGCACATTCTTTCGGCGCAGGCCGTCGCCACAGGAAAGGCCGATTTCGCCGCGCTGGACGCTCTGACATGGGCGCTGATCCAGCGCTATGACGCCTTTGCAGATGATTTGCAGGTGATTGCAAAAACCACACCAACCCCGACCCTGCCATTTATCACGGGGCCCGGTCAACGCGTGGACGTGATCCGCGCAGCGACAATCAAAGCCATTGCCAATCTGACGGATGCGGATCGATCCACGTTGTGTCTTTGGGGGCTTACAGAGATTCCCGCGTCGGACTATCTTGCAGTGCCAAATCCCCGAAAAACATAACAAACGGCGAATTAACCCGCCGAAATGGACGAATTCCCCTAGGGTCAACCGTTTTGCAAGTTGCAATCGCCCATTTTTTCGGCCCTAGTGTGACCCTGATAACGCAAACAAAAAACGTGATTGCTGCCCTTGTCTGACACAACACCTGTTCTAGAAATTCGCAACCTGCACAAAGCTTACGGCGACCTTGAGGTCATCAAAGGCGTGGATATCACCGCCCATCGCGGTGATGTTGTTTCGTTGATCGGCTCGTCCGGGTCCGGCAAATCGACAATATTGCGCTGTGCCAACCTTTTGGAGGACAGCCAGCAAGGCGAGATTCTGTTCAAGGGTGAGCCTGTGTCATGGAAGGGCCAAGGCCATGATCGTCACCCTGCGGACCCAAAGCAGGTGCTGCGCATTCGCACCAACCTGTCGATGGTGTTCCAACAGTTCAATCTGTGGTCGCATATGACCATTCTGCAAAATGTGATGGAGGCGCCGCTGACCGTTCTGGGACGTGATCGTGCAGAAGTGGAAGACGCCGCGCATGCCTACCTGAACAAGGTGGGTATTTCCGACAAGCACGACGTGTTTCCGGCGCAACTGTCTGGTGGTCAGCAACAGCGCGCCGCGATTGCGCGTGCCCTGTGCATGGAGCCCGAAGCCCTGCTGTTTGATGAGCCGACCTCGGCGTTGGATCCTGAACTGGAACAGGAAGTGATCCGCGTGATCAAATCGCTGGCAGAAGAAGGTCGCACCATGTTGATCGTGACCCATGATATGAAACTGGCCCATGATGTGAGCGACCACGTGGTCTTTCTGCATCAAGGCAAGATCGAAGAAGAAGGCGACCCGGCAACGTTGTTTGGATCGCCTAAAACCGAACGGCTGCAGGGGTTCCTGTCAGCCACTGCTGCACACTAAAGACTAAGAAATCAAACTACTGGGAGTGTAAAAAATGAAAAAACTAATCCTCAGCACTGCTGCGCTGGCGCTGGTCGCCGGGTTTGCATCTGCCGACGTGGTGCGTATGGGCACAGAAGGCGCCTATGCACCGTGGAACTTTGTCAACGACGCTGGCGAGATCGACGGCTTTGAGCGCGAATTGGGCGACGAGCTGTGCAAACGCGCCAACCTGACTTGTGAGTGGGTCAAGAACGACTGGGATTCGATCATACCGAACCTCGTGTCGGGCAACTATGACACCATCATCGCCGGCATGTCTGTGACCGCTGAGCGTGATGAAGTCATCGACTTTACCCAAGCCTACACCCCGCCGGACCCCTCGGCGTTTGCGGCACTGGACGCAGGTCTTGACGTCGAAGGCGGCGTGATCGCAGCCCAAGCGGCGACCATTCAGGCGGCTTTCATCGCTGAAAAAGGCTGGACCCTGATCGAATTCGCCACCCCGGAAGAAACCGTGGCGGCGGTCCGCAACGGCGAAGCCGACGCGGTTCTGGCTGACAAGAGCTTCCTCGACACAGTTGTCGGATCAGACGGTCTTGTTCTGCTTGAGCGCACCGAAATGATCGGTGGCGGCGTTGGCATGGGGGTCCGCGAGTCGGATCAAGAGCTGCGCGCAACGTTCGACGCGGCCATCCAGTCGATGAAGGATGACGGCACACTGAACACGCTGATCGCCAAGTGGGAAGTTTCTTCTCAGTGGTAATACGGCAGTAAACTGATCCCATCAGGGATGATCCGGGTTCGCAGGCCATAGCTTGCGGACCCGAATGGTACCCGGACCGGCCCAGCCACATTCTGAGGCCACATGAAAAACCGGGACCACACGACGGACAAGGACAGACCAGCAGATGTTTTCCTATTGTACGGATCCAGAAGCGCTTGAGGGGTTGGCGTGGCTTTCCTGCTACCTGACAACGGGCAAGCACATGGGCCTCTACATCTCGGTTGTGACCGTGCTTGTCCTTTTGGCGATCACCGCCCCCGTCGCGTTGGCATTTGGATTTGCGGGCGCTACGGCCGCGCGGTCCAAGTTTCTGCCGCTGCGCTGGCTTGGCAAAGGCTATACGTCGATCGTACGCGGCGTGCCGGACATCGCCTTTTTCATGTTTTTCGTCATTGCGCTGGACCAGGGCTTTGAGTGGCTGCGCCATCAGGTGAAGTGCCCCGACTGGCCTGATGCGATCCGCCAAGGCAATGATTTTGTCGTCTGCACCGCGGCCAAGCTGCCCCTGTCGGCCTCGCCGCAATGGTTGCATGAAACTTACGCGTTTTTCCTTGCGGTTCTGACTTTTGCCATCGTGTTTGGCGCCTTTGCCGCCAACGTGCTGTTTGGCGCCATGCGAGCCGTGCCGCGCCCGCAGCTGGAAACTGCAGAAGCCTATGGCATGACACGTCGCCAGACGTTCTGGCGCATCCTTGTGCCGCAGATGTGGGTCTATGCCCTGCCCGGCCTGTCGAACCTGTGGATGGTGCTGATCAAAGCCACGCCGCTGTTGTTCCTGTTGGGTGTCGAAGACATTGTTTACTGGGCGCGCGAGTTGGGCGGCACTAAGAATGCCCGCTTTACCGACTATCCGCATGGCGACTGGCGGATGTGGTACTTCTTTGCGCTGCTGGTGTTCTATCTCAGCTTTACCAAAGTCTCTGAGGTGGTTCTGGAGCGCATTATGAAACGTCTGACCCACGGGCAGGCCACATCTGGCGGTGAAGCCCAGCGGAGGGCAAACGCATGAGCTGCTGGGTGACGGTTCAGGACTATGCGCTGCGGTCCATAGGCATTGGCGAGCGTCTGTTGCCAAAGTCTGACTTTACCTTATGTCAGCAGTTCACGCTGATCGGGTCGGGCATGTTCTGGAACATCTATTTCGGGGTTCTGGCCCTGATGACCGGGTTCTTTTTTGCCACTGCATTGGCGGTCGGCAAGAACTCGAGCAGTGCCTGGGCGCGAAAGCCGTCGGAATGGTTCATCTTTATCTTCCGTGGCTCGCCACTGTTCATTCAGTTCTTCTTTGCCTACTTCGTCTTTCTGACACTAAAGCAATCCGTACCTCTGCTGGCGCCCTTTACCGCGGCGTGGCTGGGCGCGCTGGTGGTGTTGTTCTGTAATACTGCCGCCTATTCGGGTGAGATTTTCTACGGCGCGCTTTTGTCGATCCCTAAGGGCGACACCGAAGCGGCAGATGCTTACGGATTGTCTGGCTGGGCACGGTTCCGCCGAATCGTGTTCCCGACGATGATGCGGCTGGCTTGGCCTGCCTACACCAACGAAGCGATCTTTCTGTTTCACGCCACGACGCTGGTGTTTTTCTCGGGCTTTCCAGTGCTGCGCCAGCAGGGGGACGCGCTGTATTATGCCAGCTATTTCGCAGATAAAACGTTCAACCCGTTCATCCCCTACCCTATCCTGGCGTTCTACTTCATCATTCTAACCTTGATTGTTGTCGGCCTGTTCGGACTGGTGAACAATCGTCTGAACCGCCATTTGCCACAGGAACGCCGCACCAAAATGCGGTTCCGCCCCAACATCATCCGTTAGGGCGGAGGCAAGTGTTGTAAGAATGACTAGAACTTGAGCTCTTTTCGGGCGCGCTCTTCGGACACTTCTTCGAATTGCAGCTTACCGGCAAAGGTGGCCGCATTCAGATAGCAGCGGATATAAAGCGTTTGGCCCGCTTTTACGTCGATCGTGCCTTCGGTGTTGTTGGCTTCGGGGACTTTGAAAAAGTTTGGCCCGGCCGGAACAGGAACGGCATCAACGGACCCGCGCTTGAGATGCGCTACCGTTCTACCGTTTGCATCTTGAATCGTGAACCGCACACCACTGCCAGCAGTTGTTCCGCTACGGTAAAATACGACAACGCCCTGACCAGGTTTGGGTGCTGGAATTTTAACCTGAGCAAAAGCCGCTGCGGGCCCAAATAAGGCCGCAACCGCTGTGGCACCTGCATATGCCAATACGTCCCGTCTGTTGAATTTTGACATCCTAAACTCCTTTGCAAAATCATGAGGCACAATGTGTGTCACCTTAGCATTAGGACAAGTCACATGCTTGTGAATTTCTACCAAAAATTATTTTGATCAAATTATGGTGACATCCCCCGCCTGCCTGCGCTACAACGGGGCAAAGCCCTAGGGAGCCTCACATGGACCTGTCACAGTTTTCAACACTTCGCGTCGCTGCATCCGATCTAAACGGTCAGATGCGCGGCAAACGGGTGCCAGCATCTTATGGAGCAAAGCTGGCCAAAGGGGCGATCCGTATGCCCCTGTCCTGCCTGAATGTAGACGTTTGGGGCGCAGACATCGACGACTCTCCACTGGTGTTCGAAACCGGTGATGAGGATGGCATTCTGTTCCCAACGGACCGTGGTGCGGTGCCGATGCCATGGCTGGACACGCCATCAGCGCTGGTTCCGTTGACCATGCACACCGAAGACGGTGCGCCTTTTCTGGGCGACCCACGTCAGGCTCTTGCCAGCGTTCTAGAGCGATATACGGAACGCGGCTGGTCGGTGATGGCCGCCACGGAAATGGAATTTAGTCTGGTCGATCCCAGCGGCAAGCGGCCAAAGCCACCGCGTGATCCGCGCAGCAGCCAGCGCCTGTTTGCTCCCGATATCCTGTCTGTGGATGAGCTGGATGCCTTTGATGTCTTTTTCACCGAGCTTTATGACGGCTGCGTCGCCATGGGCTTGCCTGTTCAAACCATCATCAACGAAAGTGGCCTTGGCCAGTTTGAGGTGACTCTGACCCATCAATCGGCATTGCGGGCCGCAGATGATGCATGGCTTTTCAAATTCTTAACCCGAGGCCTTGCACGGCGCCACGGAATGGCCGCGAGCTTTATGGCAAAGCCCTATCTGGATGACGCGGGCAATGGCATGCATGTGCATTTCTCGGTGTTGGACAGCGATGGCAACAACGTCTTTGACAATGGTGGCCCGGAAGGCACTGAGACCTTGTTACAGGCGGTCGCGGGATGTGTGCGCGCAATGCCGGCCTCGACCCTGATTTTTGCACCACATGGCCCCAGCTATGACCGTCTGGTGCCCGGATCCCATGCGCCCACGGGTGCCTGTTGGGCCTATGAAAACCGCACCGCGGCCATTCGCATTCCGGGGGGGCCGCATCAGGCACGGCGCATTGAGCACCGCGTCGCGGGCGGGGACATTAACCCCTACCTCATGCTGGCCGCTGTTCTGGGGGCCGCGATCGAAGGTGTTGAGGAAGGCCTAAAACCCCCTGCCCCGATCACCGGCAACGCCTATGACATGGACCTGCCTCAACTGGCGCCCGACTGGACGTCGGCCATCGACCGCTTTGAAAGCGATGCGTTCATTGCCCGTTGCCTGCCGGAAATGCTCATTCAGAACCTTGTGATGACCAAGCGTCAGGAAGCGGCCAAGCTGGCCGAGATGCGCCCCAAAGATCACTGGAAACTCTACCTCGAAAGAGTCTGAGCCCTTCCGCGTGACGACCGGCCCACCGGGCCACGCGCGGAAGGATGACAGCCTTTCAACAGCCGGAATCCGTGCCCCCTTGCGGGAAGTGATTCTCTCGGCTACCATTAATTTGATCAAAAATCTGGTGACACATGAAAATCGGTATTCTCCAAACCGGCCACTCCCCTGATGAACTCAAACCTGAGGTCGGGGACTATGGGGAGATGTTTATTGCCCTTCTGGGCGACCACGGCTTTGACTTTGAAGTTTTCAGCGTCGTGGATCAGGAATTCCCGGCCTCTGCAGAGGCCGCAGATGGCTGGCTTATCACGGGCTCTAAACATGGCGCCTATGAAGACCACCCCTGGATCCCTCCATTGGAAGATCTAATCCGCGAAATTGTCGAAACAGGCCGTCCTTTGATTGGCGTGTGTTTTGGTCATCAGATCATCGCACAGGCCTTGGGCGGCAAGGTTGAGAAGTATGCCGGTGGATGGGCTGTTGGGCGCCAGGTCTATGACTTTGGCGGCACAGAAATGGCCTTTAATGCCTGGCATCAGGATCAGGTGACGGAACGCCCCGAAGGTGCGGTGGTTCTGGCATCCAATACTTTCTGCGAAAATGCGGCTCTGGTTTATGGCGACCAAATACTGACGGTCCAGCCACACCCCGAGTTTGGCGCTGCTATGGTGGACGGGCTGATACAGACCCGTGGCAAGGGCAACGTACCGCAAGAGCTGCTGGATGCAGCCACAGAAAAGCTGAGCGAACCTGTTTCGAGTCAGACTTTCGCAGATCAGATGGCGGATTTTTTCCGCAAAGAGAGGGCGTAATGGCCGACTGGATGAAAAAGGTGCCCCAAGCGGCACGTGATTATGTTGAAGGTAAACGACTGGATGAAGTCGAATGCATTATTTCGGATCTGCCGGGGATTGCCCGCGGCAAGGCGGTCCCTGCCAAAAAGTTTGCAGGGCAAAGCTATTTCCACCTGCCGGATTCGATTTTCTATCAGACCATCACAGGTGGTTGGGGCGAGGCCGCAGGTGATGGTGGCTTTATTGAAAAAGACATGGTTTTGCGCCCTGACTGGGACACCGCCACTGCGGCCCCATGGACCGGAGACTGGACGCTTCAGGTGATCCACGATGCTTATGACATCGATGGCAACGCGATTGAGTACAGCCCCCGCAATGTGTTGAAACGGGTGGTTGAACTATATCGGAAAAAGGGCTGGAAAGCTGTTGTCGCGCCTGAGATGGAATTTTACCTCGTGGCCCGCAACATCGATCCAGCCAAGCCGATTGAGCCAATGATGGGCCGCTCCGGCCGCCCGGCTGCGGCCCGGCAAGCCTATTCGATGACAGCCGTTGACGAATTTGGCCCTGTGATCGACGACATCTATGATTTCGCCGAAGCCCAGGGCATCGACATTGACGGTATCACCCAGGAAGGCGGTGCAGGTCAGCTGGAAATCAACCTCTTGCACGGCGACCCTGTCGCGCTGGCCGATCAGGTGTTCTACTTTAAACGTCTGATCCGCGAAGCGGCGCTGCGCCACGATTGTTACGCCACCTTCATGGCCAAACCGATTGGCGACGAGCCTGGCAGTGCAATGCACATTCACCACTCGGTGATTGATATCGAGACCGGTCAGAACATCTTTTCCGGCCCGCAAGGTGGTGACACGGACGCGTTCTATCACTTTATTGCCGGTCTGCAGAACCACATGCCGGCTGCGATCCCATTGATTGCGCCGTATGTGAATTCCTATCGCCGCTATGTGCGGGACCACGCCGCCCCCATCAATCTGGAATGGGCGCGCGATAACCGGACCACCGGCATTCGCATTCCGATCTCGAAACCAGTTGCGCGCCGGGTGGAAAACCGGTTGGCAGGGATGGATTGTAACCCCTACCTTGCCATCGCGGCCTCTTTGGCCTGTGGCTATCTTGGCATGATGGAAAAAGGGCGCCCTGATGCGCAATACAAGGGCGATGCCTATGACGGTGAAGAGGCAATCCCACGCGAAATGAGCGCCGCGCTGGATATCTTTGACGAAGCCAAGGACCTGCACGAGATATTGGGGCCAGAGTTTGCCCGGGTGTATTCCATCGTAAAACGCACGGAATACGAAGAATTTCTTGGGGTTATCAGCCCGTGGGAGCGTGAGCACCTGCTGCTGAACGTCTAAATTCGCTTTGTGGGTTTTCGGGTGCGAATTGCACCCGAAAGCCTGCAGCGCGAGTATTTTTGCAAGATTGAATGCGGGAGGATATCCCATGAATTTGCTTCACTCGAACGACAAGCGCGGCGAACACGCGCCCAGCTGGTATGCTGCAACCGCAACGCCGCTGGATCCTTTCCCTCAGTTGCAGGGGAACACTAAGGCTGATGTTTGCGTCATTGGCGGTGGCTTTACCGGCCTGTCCACGGCCCTGCATCTGGCGGAAAAAGGCTATGATGTGGTGCTGCTTGAGGCACATCGCGCGGGCTTTGGTGCCTCTGGGCGCAATGGCGGGCAGTTGGGCTCGGGCCAGCGTATGGAACAGGATGAGCTGGAAAAGCTGATGGGGCGGGACGATGCGCTCAAGCTGTGGCACCTGGCGGAGGACGCCAAACAGGTGGTCAAAGATCTGGTCGCCAAACACAAAATTGATTGCCACCTGCGACCCGGCATCATGCACGCCTGCCTGAATGAGCGCGAAGTCAAACACGAACATGACTACGTGCAGCAATTGCAGACCCAATATGGTTATGACCAGATTGAAGCGCTGGATTACGACGCGCTGCAGGCAATTTGCCCGTCACCTGCCTATGTCGGAGGCTCTCTGGACATGAGTGCGGGCCATCTGCACCCCCTGAATTTTGCGCTGGGGCTTGCCGAGGCTGCGCGCAAAGCGGGTACGCGTATTTGCGAATTGTCAGAAGTAACCGGGATTGACCACGGCACTAAGGTAAAAGTGAAAACCGCCGAAGGGTCCGTTACCGCAGATCATCTGGTTCTGGCCTGCAATGGTTATCTGGGCGATCTGGACGGCAAAGTGGCGTCACGGGTTATGCCGATCAACAACTATGTTGTGGCCACAGAACCGTTGGGCGATGAGGCGGCCAAAGTTCTGACGCGCGATATCGCCGTGGCGGATTCCAAGTTCGTTATCAACTACTACCGTCTCAGCGATGACAAACGCCTGCTGTTTGGCGGCACGGAAAGCTACAGCTACAAGTTTTTCGACGATATCGGCGAAAAGGTCCGCAAGCCGATGCAAAAGATTTATCCACATCTGCGGGACGTTAAGATTGATTATGCCTGGGGTGGGACTCTGGGCATTACGATGAAACGCATGCCGTACTTACGCAAGCTACGCCCCAATGTCGTGAATGCATCGGGCTATTCCGGTCACGGTGTTGGTACGGCCACACATGCCGGCAAATTGGTGGCCGACGCCATCGCCGGACAAAGCGAGGGTTTCGACACCATGGCTGCCGTTCCGGCGATGCCCTTCCCCGGTGGCCGACTTGTCCGCAGCCCTCTGCTGGTTCTGGCAATGACGTGGTATTCTTTGCGCGATCGGCTTGGGGTTTAACCTCCAGCGCAACACCCCACTAAGTTTTGGCCCTGCATCTTTCAGATGCGGGGCCTTTTTTTATGGAGATTCCGGCCAATCCTTGACCAAGGGTCTGGATTTTGGAATAGGCCTGATTTATATTTATCAAAGGTTGAATTAAGAAAAGCAAAAACTATGACATTGCCACCGAATGTGTATGACGCCGAGCCAATTCCTGAATCCGCCCGAGCAGAAGTAGACAGATTGCTGCAATCAGGGGATTTGTTCCGTTACACGGCACCTGAAGACGCGCCAGTTGCGCTTCTCGAGGCCGAGTTTGCCGCGATGATGGGCACGAAATACGCGCTGGCTGTGTCTTCGTGCTCAGCGGCACTGTTTTTGTCATTGAAAGCCTTGGGATTGCCACGCGATGCGCGGGTTCTGATCCCAGGTTTCACCTTTGCTGCGGTTCCATCTTCGGTGATCCACGCGGATTGCGTACCTGTTCTGTGCGAGGTCGGTGACAACTACCGTATTGATGTCGCTGATTTCGAAGCCCGTCTGGACGACAATATCTCAGCCGTCATCATCAGCCACATGCGCGGGCATACGTCCGACATGGATGCGATCATGGCGCTGTGTGATGCCCGCAATATTCCCGTGGTCGAAGATGCCGCGCACAGCCTTGGAACCACCTGGCACGGCCGTAAAATTGGCACCATAGGGCAGATTGGCTGTTTCTCGTTTCAATCCTACAAGCTGGTGAATGCGGGCGAAGGCGGGATCATGGTCACGGATGATGCGGACCTTGTTGCGCGCGCTGTAATCATGTCAGGAGCCTATGAGCATACCTGGCAAAAGCACAAAGCCCCTGAGGGGGACAACACGGGAGCTTTGGAGGCTGCGTTTGCACGCTGGCAGAACCAGTTGCCGCTGTACAATCTGCGCCTGAACAACCTGTCGGCTGCCATCATCCGCCCTCAGTTAAATGAGGTTCCACGCCGGGTCCGGGATGGGCGCAAAAATCACGATTATGTTGCTGACCTGTTGAACCAGTCACCATGGCTGAGCGTTCCCGAGAAGCTGGCCCCGGAAGATCGCGCGCCGGATTCAATTCAGTTCAACATCGAAGGTATGACCAACAATCAGATTCTCGCATTTCAGGAAGCCGCCCAAAAGCGCGGTGTCAAAGTTCAGGTGTTTGGACAATCCACAGACAACGCGCGCGCGTTCTGGAACTGGCAATTCATCCGCGACCTGCCTGAGTTACCGCAAACACGGGCCATGCTGATGAACGCGTGTGACGTGCGGCTTCCAGCACGATTAAAGACGGAAGAGCTGAATGTAATTGCTGGGGCGCTAACCGGTGCTGCCGAGGATGTGATGGGACGCCTGCGCGCCTACGGAACGTAATATCGGCTTGAAATCCGGTCTGGATATCAAAAGCCCCGGCACATGTCCGGGGCTTTTTGTTTTAACTGAGTTTGTTCAGCTTGGATTGTAATTCAGACAGTTGTTTCTTGATGTCATCAAGATCTTCGCCGCCCTCGCCGCCTTTTTCTTCTTCAGGTTCAGTGGATGTTGTGCCACCTGCCCCCCAATTGCCCAGACCTCCGGTCATGGCTTTTAGAAAGGCCTCTTGCTGGGCTTGCATTGCCTCGAGGCCGGGTAACTTCATAGCGCCGCCACCCATCATCTTTTCCTGCCCCTCTTTCAGCATATCAAATGACGCCTGCAAGAATTGCGGCACAACGCTGGTGGCTTGGGTGGTGTAGCTGCGCACAAGGTCGTTCAGCACGTTGACAGGCAACATGTTTTCGCCACGACTTTCGTGCTCGGCAATGATTTGCAAAAGATACTGGCGCGTCAGGTCATCACCAGATTTCAAGTCGACGATCTGCACTTCGCGTCCATCGCGGATAAATCCGGCGATATCGTCCAGCGTTACGTAGTCGCTGGTTTCAGTGTTATAGAGCCGACGGCTCGCGTAGCGTTTGATCAGTAGCGGTTTGGTGTCGTCAGCCACAGGAGTCTCCCCAGGATATGCGCGTTGCAGAAAAACCTTATGCGAGCGCAGAAAAAAAGGGAAACAAAAAGAAAGGGCGAGCCACTGGCTCGCCCACACGTTCGGCACCTTGAGGGAGGAGTTGGTGCCGGAAGGTCGTGTTTTCTTATTTCGCTTTTGCGGCTTTCTTAACAGCGGCAGTCGCGTCAGTTGTGGCTTTTTTAACAGCAGCAGTGGCTTCTTCCGAAACGTCTTTGCCAGCAGCCATCAGCAGTTCAACAGTTTCCATCTGAACTTTTTTAGCAACTTCAGCAAAAGCAGCCATGTTTTCAGCAGCAACTTCAGCCTGAGCCGATGCGAAATCGGTCATCGCCTTGGCATAGTCAGCTGGGTCTGTTTTGGCTTTGGACATGTCGCCCATTTTTGCCAAAGTGTCTTTTGTCCATTTCGACGAGATTTCCGAAGATTTCTCGGCAGCGTCCAGCGCTACGTTGGTCAGTTTTTCGTTCATGGATGCAGTGTTTTTGAAAGCATCTTCCAGAGCGGCGGTGTCTACCGGGAATGCGCCCATCATGTCTTTCAGCATCGCTGTTACGTCTTGTGCTTTAGTCATTTGACAAATCCTTGATTTAATCCTGCGGGTCGCCCCGCTCTTTCTACGTCTGCAAACAATATGTATGCTGCAGTGCGGCAAATCAAGGATTTTTTGCTGCACTGCGGCAATTTTATGCGTTTGTCTTTATTTTCAACGCGTTGCGAGGGTCACAACATAGGTTCCAGGCGCATCACACAGGACTGGATGGTCCGAATCGCCCGGCTCACGCGCAGGAACCTGCTTGCCAGAGCGGCCCGAAAGCCACTTATCCCAGCGCGGCCACCAAGAGCCTTCGTGGAATGTGGCCCCTTCCATCCACTCGTCTGCCGAACCTTTGGACGAAACATTGGAATAGTGACCGTATTTCTTTTTTGACGGAGGGTTCACGATCCCGGCGATATGCCCGGATTCAGACACGATGAATGTTTTTGACCGGCTTTTTGTTTGCTGGAAGCCCTGATAACAGTCTTTCCACCGTGCGATGTGGTCGGTCTCGCAGGTCACCGAACAAATCGGCAAATCGACGTCCGAGATATGCAGACGCTCGCCACATAGTTCGATCCCCTCGCCGACAAAGGTGTTCTCCTGACACAATTGACGCAGATATTCATGCGCCATCTTGCCCGGTAGGCCTGATCCATCGCCATTCCAATACAAAAGATCAAACGCCGGTGGTGCTTCACCCATCATGTAGCTTTTGATCGCTGGCCCATAAACAAGGTCGTTTGAGCGCAGAAAGGAAAATGTTCGCTGCATAATAAAAGATCGCAATAGACCTTCGGCTTCGATTTCTTCGTCGATCCCGTCGATGAAGTCATTGCCAAGGAACGGTGTAAATTCGCCCTGATCGCCGAAATCAACCAGAGTTGTAAAGAAAGTCGCCGATTTGATCGACTTGTCGCCGCGCTGTTTCAACAACGACAAGGTCAGGTGTAATGTTGTTCCCGCAATGCAGTAACCAACCGCGTTCACTTGCTTTTGCCCGGTCAGCTTTTTGACCTCGGATACAGCCGTCAGGAAGCCTTCTTCGATGTAATCTTCAAGACCGACATCAGAATAACTGCGGTCTGGGTTGATCCAGCTGACGATAAAGACGGTGTAGCCTTGATCCACCGCCCATTTGATCATGCTGTTCTGCTCTTTCAGATCCAGAATGTAGTATTTATTGATCCACGGCGGAAAAATGATCAGCGGAACTTCGTGAACCTTTTCTGTGGTCGGACTGTATTGCAACAGTTCGAACATACGGTTGCGATACACCACTTTGCCCGGTGTCGTGGCAATGTTGCGGCCAATTTCAAAGGCATCCTGATCCGCCAGACGCACGATCAGTTCGCCATTGTTGGCCTCAAGATCCGAGATCAGGTTCTCGAGCCCTTTGACCAGAGATTCGCCTTCGGTCTCAATTGCTTTTTCCAGAACGTCCGGATTCAGCCCCAAAAAGTTGGTCGGAGACATCATATCGATGATCTGTTGTGAAAAATACTCCAGCCGCTGCCGGTCTTTGCCTTCGACACCGTCCGCATCCTGCACGGCCTGACGAATCGCGTCGGCGTTGTGCATGTATTGTTGCTTGACGAAATTGAAATAGGGATGGGTTTGCCACAACGGATTTGAAAATCGACGGTCGGTTGGCGTGTCATCTTCCGGTGCTACTAATTGTCCCTGAAGAAGCAGCTGCTGAGCGTCCATCATATGCTTAACGGACTTGGTCCAATACTCGATTTGGTGCTCAAAAACCTTACCCGGATTTTGGGTCATTGCTTGCATGTATGCACTTGCAGCATTGACAAAAACATCATCGTCGGGGCCCTGAAGTTCCTGCCGCAACGGTTTGCGGTGCGACATGACTTCTACAAGCCTATTAGATAGTTGCTCTACGCGGGCAAGATTCTCATTCATTCTGTCCAAGTTTGCCCCTGCGGCATTCTCTTTAGTTGTCATATTCAAAAAATAACCCTATTCTCGCTGCTACGCAGCATAAATTCGCCCAAGTAACGGGTAGCACAACACCTTAATGTGTGAACTACCGGGTAAAGCAGGAGACGCCAATGCGCTACATGGCCACGTATGACCTTATGGAAACCATCCGTAATACCAACCAATGGATGGGGGCCTCTGCTCTCGCTATGGCATCGTATCCGGTTTTTTCTCTGATGCCTAACCCAATGCTTGAATGGGCCGCGGCCTGGGGCGAAGTGACGGAACGCACGTTTCAGCGCATGGTTGTCAAACCTGACTGGGGCATCCGCACATTCACCTGCGAAGACGGCAAAGATCATCTGGTCAATATCGAAACTGTGGTCGAAGGCGCCTTTGGGGACCTCCTCCACTTTAACGTTGCTGGTCGTGAAACCCAGCCGCGCAAGATTTTGCTGGTTGCTCCGATGTCCGGCCACTATGCCACCCTGCTGCGCTCGACTGTCAAAAGCCTGATTGTGAACTGTGAAGTTTACATCACGGATTGGCACAACGCGCGTGACATTCCAGTGTCAGAAGGCAAGTTCGACGTCGAAGACTATACCTTGTACCTCGTTGATTTTATGAAAGAACTTGGCCCCGACACCCATGTGATCGCCGTGTGTCAGCCTGCCCCTCTGACTTTGGCGGCAACCGCCTATCTTGCTGAAGAAGACCCGGAGGCCCAGCCTCGGTCTTTGACCTTGATTGGCGGGCCCATTGATCCAAACGCGTCGGCCACGGACGTCACCGATTTTGGCCATCGCGTCACTATGGGGCAACTTGAAGAAATGATGATCCAGCGCGTGGGCTTTAAGTATCCCGGTGTGGGTCGGATGGTTTATCCGGGTCTGTTGCAGTTGGCGTCGTTCATGTCGATGAACGGCGAGCGCCACTCGCAAGCGTTTCAGGACCAAATCTCGCGTGTGACCCGTGGCGAAGCTTCTGAGCATGACGCACACAACCGTTTTTATGATGAATATCTGGCAGTTATGGACATGCCTGCGGAGTTCTATCTGTCGACCGTCGAACGTATTTTTAAGAACGGCGAGATTGCGGGCAACGAATTTGTCGTGAACGGCCGCAAAGTCGACATTGGGAAGATTACAACAGTGGCCGTGAAAACCGTGGAAGGCGCCAAAGACGACATCACTGCCCCGGGGCAATGTGTGGCCGCACTTGATTTGTGTACTGGCCTGCCTGACAGCAAAAAAGCCAGCCACGTAGAGCCCGAAGCTGGCCATTACGGTATCTTTGCCGGCAAGAGCTGGCGGAACAACATTCGCCCTCTGGTTCTCGAATTCATTGATGCCAACGCTGAGGCCCCCAAAAAGACGCGCAAGCCAGCGAACAAGAACGCCGCAGCCTAAACACCGGCTTCTGCCAGGTTATCAAAGGCGTGCCCTAAGCGGGCGCGCCTTTTCCTTTTAAGATTCTGTTATTGCAAGATAAATGGTTGCGTCATCCATTCACGAAGCGCAGCGGTTGTGGCTTGCGGTTGTTCAAGCGTTGGCAAATGCCCGGCGTCTTCGATCACAGTAAGTTTCGCGTAAGGAATAAGCTCAGCCATGGATGTATGCCGTTTCACCGGTGTCAGGCGATCATATTCACCGCACAAGACCAACGCAGGAACTTTGCATTTACGTAATGTGCTTTGCTGATCACGACGACGCTGTAATGCACGTGCCTGACGGATGAACACATCCGGCCCCAAATACAGGCCCATTTCCTGCACCAAAGCGAGAACTTCAGTCCGATGTGGTCCAGGCGCAAGAAAGTCTGGCTGCATAAACCCTGTCAAAACTTCGTCCAGCCGTCCAGCCCGTGCACCGACAATCATTGGCTCGTAAGTCGCTGAACTTTGGGGGGTTTCTGCCAACGGGTTGGTGTCCATCAAGGCGATACGTGAGACCCGATCCGGAGCGCGACGCAGAATTTCCATAGCGACAATGCCGCCCAGGCTTAGTCCTGCAAGGGCAAATTTTGGTGGCAAAACAGACAGCAAGCCAGATGCGATCTCTTCCACTCTTTCGCCATGAGTAATCGGAGCGATGGTAACCGCAAACTCAGAGGACAATTCGGCAATTTGCGGCCCAAACAGGCGTGCATCACACATCATTCCGGGAAGCAGAACCAGTGGCTCTTGCATACTCATTCGCCTCTCATTTTGGGTACGGCTTGTAACATCCGTGTGATTTGTGCCGCATTGGGCAAGGACACGTCAACTCTGCTAATCGTCTGTCTTGGCATTGTCGAACCCATTCCAGCGGAATTCCCCGGTTTTGGACAAAGGTGCAAACGGATTCCAAGCAATTTCCCAGACATGCCCGTCAGGATCTGCAAAGTATCCATGGTATCCCCCCCAGAACACGTCTTGCGCTGGTTTAAGAATATTGGCTCCGGCAGATGCAGCAGAACTCAGTAAAGACGATACCTCGCCTTTCTCCCTTACGTTGTGCGCCAAGGTGATTCCTGAAAAGCCAGAAATCTGGCTCTCATCAAGCCCCAGTTCCTCTGCCAAAGCGGTCTTGGGGTATAACCCCAGCGTCTGTCCAATCAAGTCAAACGCAATCACCCCATCGGGACTTTGCACGCGGGTCCACCCAAGTGATTCATAAAAAGCCGCTGACACATTCATGTCGGAGACGGCCAGCGTAATCAGGCTTACTCTTTGATCCAAAGTGTTAGTCCTTTACATTAGGATACAACTCTAATTCATTGATCCAATTTAATATACCACCTACAAGACCTTGCGTCTGCCCAGGTGACAGAATGTCTCCGGCAATGACATGGCTATTGGGGTCATCGCCCGTGCCAACGGAAACGGCCATCACTGTTTGCAGGGTATTCTCACCGCCCCACGCTGCGGCCACTTTACGGGTTTCGCGGTGATCCACAACGTCGTCTGCATCCGAGAACCAGAACAATGCCGGCACTGTTACCGACTGATAGTTTTGGGTCGCGGCGTGCTGAACAAGAGCAGCCATCTGAAACAAAGACACTGTTGGATAGGTTGTGGTCCAAAATTTGTCATGCAGATCGTTTCGACCAGTCCAGCTCCGGGTTTTGCCCGCCACAACTGGCCCCCAATACCGCGCCGCCGGCAAGGTCAGGATCATAGCTGTTGGGTCCGCAAGCCCAAAGTTTGGGGACACCAGCACCAGCCCTTTTACATCTTTAACCATATCCGGCTGCACCGCCGCCTCAGCCATCAAAGTTGCGCCAGTGGATGTTGCTATCACGATTATGTCTTCACCGAGACGCCGCCCGATCTCAAGCGCTTCGGCCGCATCGTTCATCCAGTCCTGCGTGGTGACTTCGGCCAATGCCTCTCCTTTGCGCCCATGTCCGGCAAGCCGCGTATAAAACAAATTGGCGCCAAGTGCTTTGGCAACCAAATCAGGCACCGGTCGAATTTCTTCTGACGTGGCTGAGAACCCGTGAATGTAGACAATCGCAAGAGGCGTTTTTTTGCCACTTTCTCCGTGCCAGATCACCCGCTTTTGGGTGTCGGGCGTGATGTCATCAAAGTCAGCTTCTTTCGCGGCGAGATAGGCATCAATGTCAACACCGATATCGGACGATCCAAAGGTTGGATGCAGCGAAATCCGCTCATACGGGCCCCATATCCAAAGCGCCAGACAGAGCAAAATGATCAAAACCAACCCACGACCCATTATTCGCCTAAATGTTCGCATATGACAATTATCCTTCATCAATAATGCATTTAAGCGATCTTCCAATCAGCTTTAGACAAGCGTCATCTGAAAATCTGTGATCCGCACCCTTTACCAAAGTCAGTCTTATATTGTCTCCTTGAACGTGTTCCAGAAGTTGAACGGCAGTGGTGGTTGATACGGCTGTATCGGCGGTGCCTTGCAGAAACCTAACCGGACAATTTAGTGCCAAAGTGGACCGTAAGACCAATTGATTGCGCCCATCTTCGATCATCTTTTTGGTGATGATATAGGGCTCCATACAATCGGAAGGCAGCTCGACATGCCCAACGGTCTCTAGCGCCTTTTTCTGGTCATCAGTGAAATTCGCCCAATAGCCATCTTCGGTGAAATCCGGTGCGGCGGCGATGGTCACCATTCCGGCAATGCGTTCCGGAATCGCCCGCGCCAAAAGCAAAGCCTGCCATCCCCCCATCGATGACCCCACAACAATCAAAGGCCCTGTTGTCAAAGCATCAACTGCTGCCAGAGTGTCCTGATGCCAATCGCCAATGCAACCTTCCTCAAAAGTACCTGAGCTTTCTCCGTGGCCGGAATAGTCAAACCGCAAGAAAGATTGCCCGCGCGCCTGACACCATTCTTCGAGGAAAATGGCCTTGGTACCTTGCATGTCGGACTTGAGACCACCCAGAAAGACCACCGTAGGTCCAGTGTCCCCGCTTTTGTGATAGGCGATGCGACGCCCCTGAGGTGTGTCAATAAATTGCGTTGTGCTCATGGTGTCCTCACTGCGATTTGGCCCAAGCTTAACCGCACAATTCCGACCTTGAAAGGCTGCTTGACTTGAGATCATCAAAGGCGCAAAAGATGCGCGAACCATATACTTGCAACCGGGCGTTCCGTGGGCGCCAAACTGACGAGGAGTTGAAGGCTGATGGCCGATATTTCCCTTACTTTTCCTGATGGTAATGCACGTTCGTATGCGAGCGGGATTACCCCTGCAGAGGTCGCATCGTCGATCTCATCTTCACTTGGCAAAAAGGCGATTTCTGCCACCGTTGATGGCCAGCATTGGGATATGCAGTGGCCGATTGATGCGGATGCATCGATTGCGATCAATACTCTGAAAGACAACGATCCTGAGGCGCTGGAGCTGATCCGGCACGACTGCGCGCACATCATGGCGCGCGCCGTTCAGGAGCTTTGGCCGGACGTTAAGGTCACCATTGGCCCGGTCATCGAAAATGGCTGGTATTATGACTTTGACCGTCAGGAACCGTTCACACCCGAAGACCTTGGTGCGATCGAAAAGAAAATGAAAGAGATCATCAATCGTCGTGATCCAGTAACCACCGAGGTTTGGGATCGTGCGCGCGCAGTGGCTTTTTATGAGGCCAACAACGAGCCCTATAAAGTTGAGTTGATTGATGCCATTCCGGGTGATGAACCACTGAGGATGTATTGGCACGGCCATTGGCAGGACCTGTGCCGTGGCCCGCACCTGCAGCACACCGGTCAGGTCCCTGCGGATGCCTTTAAGCTGATGAACGTAGCTGGCGCCTATTGGCGCGGCGACAGTGACCGCGCGATGTTGCAACGTATTTATGGCGTGGCCTTCAAAAACAAAGAAGACCTCAAGAAACACCTGCATATGCTGGAAGAGGCCGCAAAACGCGATCATCGCAAGCTGGGCCGCGAAATGAACCTGTTCCATATGCAGGAAGAAGCCCCAGGTCAGATTTTTTGGCATCCAAACGGTTGGACCATCTATACCGAACTTCAGAACTATATGCGCCGCAAACAGCGCAAGGACGGCTATGTCGAGGTGAACACCCCGCAAGTTGTCGACCGCAAACTATGGGAAGCATCCGGTCACTGGGACAAGTATCAGGAGCATATGTTCATCGTTGAAGTTGACGAAGAACATGCGCGCGAGAAATCGATCAATGCGCTTAAGCCAATGAACTGCCCCTGCCACGTTCAGGTCTATAACCAAGGCCTGAAATCTTACCGCGATCTACCACTGCGCATGGCGGAATTTGGCAGCTGTAACCGATACGAGCCTTCGGGCGCTTTGCATGGGATCATGCGTGTGCGTGGCTTTACGCAGGATGACGCGCATATTTTCTGCACAGAAGAGCAGATCGAAGAAGAATGCGCCAAGTTCATCGACTTCTTGTCGTCGGTTTATAAAGACCTTGGTTTCGAGGAATTTGAAATCATGTTTGCCACCCGCCCCGAAAAGCGTGTTGGCACCGAAGAAAGCTGGGACCACGTTGAGAACGCGCTTGAAAACGCGATCAAGAAAACAGGCAACGCCTATACGCTTGATCCCGGCGAAGGGGCTTTTTACGGACCCAAGCTGGACTTTAAGCTGACCGACGCGATTGGCCGTGTCTGGCAATGTGGCACCTTTCAGGTGGATCCAAACCTGCCAGAACGTCTGGGGGCTTCCTATATTGCAGAAGACGGCGCAAGGCATCAGCCCTTTATGCTACACCGCGCGTGTTTGGGTTCGTTCGAACGCTTCATTGGCATTCTGATCGAAAGCCACGCGGGCAAACTGCCCTTCTGGCTGGCGCCGCGTCAGGTGGTTGTCGCGTCAATCGTGTCAGATGCGGATGATTATGTGCAGGAGGTTGTCGAAGCGCTGCGCGCCAAAGGCGTGCGTGCAGAGGCCGATGTGCGCAATGAAAAGATCAACTATAAGGTTCGCGAGCATTCGGTCGGCAAAGTGCCGGTCATTCTGGCCATCGGCATGAAAGAAGTCGAAGAGCGCACCGTTTCGACCCGCCGCCTGGGTGAGAAGCAAAGCAAAGTCCAGACATTGGACGAAATCGTGAGCATCCTGGCCGAAGAGAGCCTGGCACCCGACCTCGTCTAAAGGTAATTGCAACAATCCGGCAGGCGCGTCGCGGGAAACCGGGCGCGCCTGTTTCGTTTTCGAAACATTTCCCACCTTCCAGTGCTGGAATCTTCACAGAACCGTCACGTCACCTGACGGGCTTGTGATACACGGCCCCGTGATTGGTCTGTGTGGGTTTCTCCGGCCTAGTCTGTTCTCATGCCACTCGAAGCAGTGGCCCGAATGAGTAACTTACCCAAGGGAGACCACCCAATGTCGAACACAGTAAAAACCCTCGCAGTCGCCAGCGCCGTTGCCGCAGCACTGACCGCAACGACCCACACAGCTGCCAACGCAGCAGGCCAGGAAAAATGCTATGGTGTTTCAATGGCTGGTGCGAATGACTGCGCAGCAGGCCCCGGCACCACATGTGCAGGCACTTCGACCATGGACTACCAGGGCAACGCCTGGAAACTGGTTGACGCAGGCACCTGCATGGACATGGAACTGCCCGCACAGGCAGACGGCTCTATGCGCAAAGGCTCGCTCGAAGCTCTTGAGCGCGACCTGCCAGCATAAATTAACCTTATCACCCCGGCGCTCCCGCGTCGGGGTGATTTGACGAAAAACGGCCTGATTGTGCTAGGCTGTCCCTGAATCCATCAAATGGTTTCAAAATTCTTAAGATATTCAACAAAAAGGGACGCGCGAATGTCTAGACCTCTTAAAACTGCGGCGATTGCCGGTGCTGTTGCCACCGCTTTGATCGCTCAAAGCCAATCGGCACAGGCCGGAAAAAAAGAGAAATGTTTTGGTGTTGCCGAAGCGGGCCAAAATGGCTGTGCTGCGGGACCAGGCACCACCTGCGCCGGAACCTCGTCAACGGATTATCAAGGCAATGCATGGATGCTGGTCGAAGAAGGCACTTGTCTGACCATCGAATTGCCGGACACGGCCGACGGCAAAATGCGAACACCTTCGCTTGAAGCCTTGGATCGTGACCTGCCAGCCTGACCCGGATCATAGGAAAGCCCCTGTTATGTTCGACGTCACTTCCCGGTTCCCCCAATTACCCAACGCGCCGGGAGTTGGCTATAAACCGCAGCATTTTCAAAATATTATGGGTGATCCGGGGCACGTGACATGGCTTGAAGTTCATGCCGAAAACTATATGGGGGCCGGAGGGCGCCCGCTGGCGCAGTTGCGGCTGTTGGCTGAACGATTTCCCGTTTCGGTGCACGGTGTTGGCTTGTCGATTGGCGGCGAAGGGCCGTTGGATGCTGACCATCTGACGCGCTTGAAACATCTGGTCGACTGGCTGAACCCCACTGTGTTCTCTGAGCATCTGGCCTGGTCCAGCCACGAGAGCGCGTTTTTGAACGATCTTCTGCCCCTGCCCTATACCAACGACACCCTGAGCCGTGTTGCGGATCATATCGATCAACTTCAAGACACGGTTGGTCGCCAAATGATGCTGGAAAATCCGTCAAGCTATCTGGCGTTTGCTGAAAGCACCTGGTCTGAACCGGATTTCCTGCGGGAAGTCGCCAAGCGTACCGGCTGTGGGCTGCTGTTGGATGTGAACAACGTCTTCGTATCGGCCACCAATCTGAACTACGATCCCCGCTCATACATCAACGATTACCCGCTTGAATTGGTTGGGGAAATTCATCTGGGTGGACATGATGAGGACACCGACGATCACGGCGCACCATTGTTGATCGACAGCCACGGCAAACCGGTGGTTGATCCAGTCTGGGCGCTGCTGGATCATACTCTGTCTTTGTCCGGGCCCCGTCCGATCCTGATTGAGTGGGACAATGACGTGCCTGAATGGCCCGAGCTTGACGCCGAAGCCGAACGCGCGTCCAAGGCGCTGGAACAGGTGGCCGCATGAGCGTCACCCAAACCGATTTCCGCACCGCGATTCTGGACAGTGACCTGAATGTTCCGGATGGGTTGAAAGATGCGCAAGGGCGCCCTGCGGGACGACGGTTCGATGTCTATCGCAACAATGTGGCCGTCTCGCTGACGGAAGCTTTGCAAGCTGGTTTTCCAGTCGTTTTCAAATTGCTGGGCACGCAGAACTTCAAAGCCATTGCTGGTGTTTTTCTGCGCCGGAACCCTCCGTCAAATCCGATGATGATGCATTATGGCGCGGAATTTCCTGATTTTCTTCGCGGCTTTGAGCCCTTGTCGCACCTTGGCTATCTTGGAGATGTGGCAGACTTAGAATTGGCTTTGAGGCGTTCATACCACGCCGCCGACTGCGAAACTGCGGGCGGTGATGTACTGGCGCGAATCCCCGCCGCACAACTTGAGACACTGCGTATTGGGATCGCACCTTCGGTGGAGGTTTTGTCGTCCCCCTGGCCCATCCACGACATCTGGGCCTTCAATCAGGTTAAAGGCGCTCCAAAACCTCGCTCTGAGGCACAGGATGTCTTGGTCACACGTCATGAGTTTGACCCGGAACCGCATTTGCTGCCGCCCGGAGGCGCCCGGTTTGTGGCCGCGCTGATGACCGGCACGACTTTGGGAAAGGCCGCAAGTGAGACCACAGTCCAAGTTCCGGAATTCGATCTCAGCACCGTTTTGACACTCTTGCTGACCGGCAATGCCATCACCACAGCAACCATCTGAGGATACGCCATGAATGCCTTGATATCACTTCATAATTCTGTCTTCTCGAGGGTAAACCGTGTCGATTGGCTTCTGCCCACATTGGCACGCTTTGTCTTTGCAGCAGTGCTTGTGGGGTACTATTGGCATTCCGGGCTCACCAAATTGGGCAATGGCATTCTGGGCCTGTTTCAACCTTCGGTCGGGGCCTATGTTCAGATATTTCCACGCGCGCTTGAGGCGGCAGGCTATGACACGTCTCAGCTATCCGTTTTTCACTGGGCCATCGTCACCGCAGGTACCTGGGCCGAATTCATTCTTCCGGTGATGATTGTTCTGGGGCTACTGACCCGTCTGTCAGCACTGGGGATGATCGGATTTGTCGTCTTGCAATCTCTGACGGACATCGTCGGACATCATGCAGATGCAGTGACGGTTGGCGCATGGTTCGACCGTTTTGAAAACAGCGCCATTATGGATCAGCGCGCGTTCTGGGTGTTTTTGCTGGTTGTTCTAGTGGTTAAAGGCGCCGGGCCGCTATCTGTCGACGCGATATTGGCACGGCGCACCCAATCAGAAATGTGACTTCGGCTCGTCCGGTTTACCAGCTGCCACGGCCAGCACCCCGCCAAGCCCGGCAAAGCAGATTGGGAACATCGTAAAGACGTTAAAGCCAAAGGCCGCGTACATTCCCACCGCTGACAAAAGCAGTAGTCCTCCGCCCCAAAGAGCGCGTGCCCGTGCCATAGCGCCGCCAGCAATCGCCAATAACGGCGCCAGCAATCCACCAGCTTTTACCAGTTGGACATTGTCCACGGTGCCGAAAATCTCGCCAACTTCGTTGTAGCGTTCGGTCAGATCGGTGTAACCCCAGCTGAAGAAACCAATAAACATGCCGATTATTCCGGCGATAATACCCAAAGTCAGTGCTGCGTTACGCATGGATCGTCCTCGTTAACTTGTTGGTTCCACATAAGGGCCAACGTGCGCTTATCCAAGGGCCATTTGCACATCCCTACCCCATCCGAGGTAAAGTACCCCATCACGTTCAATCAATGGACGTTTCATCAAAGTGGGATGTTCCACCAAAAGATCCAATGGGGCTGTGCCACGTTCTTCCTCGCTCAGATTACGCCAAGTGGTCGAGCGGGAATTGACCAGAGCATCACCAAATTCGGCAAAAGCCCGCACGAGCAAATCGTAAGGAACGCCATCTGCACGCACATCTACAAACTCTGCATTCGTCAACATTTTCAAGGCTTTGCGACAGGTATCGCAATTTTTCAAACCATAAAGTCGCATATTTTTTTCCAGTTTCAACTACATCACAATTTTTCGCAGATCACTCAGACCTTCGGGTTTTGCTTGCTTTTTACATATGCCGTGCAATCCTTCGATCAACATTTTGGTGTCAACGCCATTTCTTGGGGCTTACCCGCTGATATTGGCGACTGGAATGTGATCCACCGTCTCTTTGTGGGCGGTGGAAAAGAGAGACATTAAAAGGAGAAGCTGTATGCCAAACGGTACCGTCAAATGGTTCAACTCAACCAAAGGCTTTGGCTTTATTGCCCCGGATGACGGCGGCAACGATGTTTTTGTACATATTTCAGCGGTAGAAGCTGCTGGTATGACAGGTCTGGCCGATGATCAAAAAGTCCAGTTTGAATTGGTCGAAGGAAGAGACGGACGCCAGATGGCTGGCGATCTGAAAGCTTTGTAAGACCCGATGGGGCGCCTTCGCGCCCCATAAATCCTCTTAGCTACAGCCTTTGGTCCCCGCAGGGCAGCTTGCGGTGTATGAGACCTGCGTCGGAGCCGGTGCAGCAGAATTGGGTTTACCACAACAAATTACGCCCCCGACGACAACGGGCTGATACCCTGCCTGGCAATGGTTTGACGAAGTTGGATAGGCTTGGATCAACAGCCCTTCGGGCTGGTTCACTGGGCCGATTTTCGGAGCATTGCTGCTCCAGGTTTGTGCCGTAGCCGGTGCCGCCAGCAAGGCGGAAAATGCAACGATGGAAATTAACGTCTTCATGGGGCCCCTCCCAGTTTAAAATTAAATAACTTCCTGAAAATAGGAGGTCTCGCGGGGCGGTGTCAATTTCCATACCAGAAATGCATTGTTTCTTTTTCGTGAACAAAACGAGACTGGTCTTAAATCGCGACAACGCGCGCCTGGTGGGGGCCAGCGGCGCTTATTGGATCAAACCTAAATCGCACAAAGCAATTGTGCTGATTTTGAAACTGATGCGTTTGCAGGTGAGGTCAGGGTCTGCGTTCAACCTAATCTCTATAATGCAAAGTGAAGGGCGTGCCGACTGGATTGGAACTTGTTGACTAACGTCGAAAGTATTCATGCACCACGCATCGCGGGTCTACTTCGCGCAGCGTGGTTTTGCCGATCAGCTTCCACTCGTCATCGTCAAATGCTGGAAAGAACGTGTCGGCATCGGGCACGTTCAGGTTAACTTCGGTCACCAGAAGACGATCTGCCAGAGGCAGCAGGTCTTTGTAGATGCGAAAGCCACCAATCCCATAAACGCGCCGGTGGCCGGCGGCATGGGCCGCGTCAATGGCAGCCTCAAGACTTCCATAGACGTGTTCTGCAACATCTGCGTTCGAAGACACAACCAAATTCAGGCGCCCTTTCAGGGGCTTAAATGGCAAACTGTCCCATGTGTTGCGCCCCATGATGATGGCCGCCCCACTGGTTTCACGTTGAAAGAACTTCAAATCCTCGGGCGCATGCCAAGGGATCGTATTGCCTTTGCCGATGGCGCCATTGCGGTCACGAGCGACGATCAGAGTTATCATGGTTACACCGCCACAGGTGCAGAAATCGACGGGTCCGGATCATAATCCAGCACTTCGAAATCCTCGTACTTGAAATCAAACAACGACGATACCTGCCGTTTAATCCGAATTTGCGGCAAGGGTTTCGGTGTGCGTGCCAGCTGGGTTTGGACCTGATCCATATGGTTTGAGTAGATATGGGCGTCGCCGATGGCATGCACGAAATCGCCTTCTTCATAGCCGGTGACATGCGCCAGCATTTTCAAAAGCAATGCATATGAGGCAATGTTGAAGGGAACCCCAAGGAACATGTCTGCAGACCGCTGATAAAGCTGCAAATGCAGCTTTCGACCGATGATCCGCACTTGCCATAAGGTGTGGCAGGGCGGCAGCGCCATATCTGGCACATCGGCTGGATTCCAGGCCGACACAATCAGACGGCGGCTGTCTGGTGAGGTCTTGATCGCTTCCAGCAAGTCAACGATCTGATCCACTTCTCCGGCGTGAAACAACGGGCGCCCACTTTCATTTCCGGCGCTCAGCAATTTTGGGAAATGCCGCCATTGGCGACCATAGACCGGGCCCAGATCTCCGTTTTCATCCGCCCATTCGTCCCAGATCGATACGCCGTTTTCCTTGAGATAGGCGATGTTGGTGTCGCCCGACAAAAACCAAAGCAGTTCATGGATGATCGACCGCAGATGCAGCTTTTTCGTCGTCACCAATGGAAAGCCATCCGCCAACGGATAGCGCGCCTGCATGCCGAAATGCGAAATCGTGCCAGTGCCGGTGCGATCGCTTGATTCTTCGCCCTGCTCCAGAATGGTGCGCAACTGATCGTGATACTGCTTCACGTGCCTCTCCCCCCAAAGGAATGGTATTACCGACACTCTTAAAGACTTCGTACAGCAGCGCCAAGACGGTTTGGGCTGGAAACCCGCAACTTGCAGTGGTTTGATCGTGCCAAAGCATTGCGAAGGGGAAACCAAATGCATTTGAAATACCTGCACACCATGGTCCGAGTGACCGATCTAGAGGCTTCGATGGCGTTTTACGGGCTTCTGGGACTAAAAGAAATCCGTCGGTATGACAGCGAAGCCGGGCGGTTCTCGCTGATTTATCTGGCCTCGGAAGGCAATGAAGAGACGCCGTTAGAGTTGACCTACAACTGGGATGGCGATGACGGACTGCCCAGCGATTCTCGTCATTTCGGACATCTCGCCTATGAGGTGGGCAATATATATGAGATGTGTCAGCACCTTATGGACAATGGCGTTACCATCAACCGCCCACCGCGTGACGGGCGTATGGCGTTTGTACGCTCGCCGGACAATATCTCGATTGAGTTGTTGCAACAGGGGGACGCACTTGCGTCAGCAGAGCCATGGGCCAGCATGGAGAGCACTGGTCATTGGTAAAACTCACCTGCATTGCTCTGATATCAGCACTGGCCCTGCCTGCGGGTGGGGTCATGGCGCAATGTCGCCAGGCGTTGGCGTTGGGACTGGATGTCTCGGGATCGGTCGACACGCGAGAATACCGCCTGCAACTGGACGGGCTTGCCGCTGCGTTTCAATCCAAAGAGGTACGTGAAACCCTGCTTTCAGATGCCGGTTTTCCGGTGCGGGTGGCCGTCTACGAATGGAGTGGTTCGCGCAATTTCAACCGGCGCATTCTGGTCGATTGGACCGCAATCACCGATGAGGCCGCATTGAATGCTCTCACCAGCCGGCTGCAGTCCACAACGCGCAGAGCTGCAGGGCCTTCGACCGCATTGGGCGCGGCGATTGAATTTGGCACGGCCCTATTGGCGGAGCAAACGGACTGTCCAAAACGCACTTTGGATATTTCCGGGGATGGAACGTCCAACACAGGCCCACGCCCGCAAAACATCGTCTCCCCCAATTGGATCACCATCAACGGCCTGACCATCGGTGAAAATCGGGCCGGGTTCGACCCTTCGCTTCAGGAGTTGTCCGCATATTTTGAAGCCAATGTTATTCGCGGGCCCGGAGCGTTTGTTGAAACTTCGCTGGGGTTTACAGATTACGAACGGGCGATGACCCGTAAACTGTTGCGTGAATTGCAGGGTTTGGCCCTATCTTCGAGTTAACGAATTTGTCAGCCAGACTTCGGGCTTTCCGACATGGGTCATTGAGCCCGCAAGCCAAACGGAGGTTTGCGGGTTCAATGAGTGGCTGGTTTCTTAGGATTTCGCTGGTGACCCGCACTCATCAAACATGACTTTGCGCATTAACCACGGGTCTGGTGCGCAAATCAGTAAATATAGCGGATCTGATCGCTCCAATAACGCTCAACACGGCGCAAGGCAAAAGTGATGCCTTCAATGCCATCCGGTCCCAGAACGCCTTTGGATTGCAGACCTTGCGCGTGACGCTCAAACAGGGTTGAAACCACGTCTCGTATTTCGCGGCCCTGCTGGGTCAATCGCACCCGCACTGACCGGCGATCAATCTCGCAGCGTTGATGGTGCATAAAGCCCATTTCAACCAATTTCTTGAGATTATAGCTAACGTTAGAACCCTGATAGTAACCGCGCGATTTTAACTCACCGGCGGTGACTTCGTTGTCCCCGATATTGAACAACAACAACGCCTGAACAGCGTTGATTTCAAGAACGCCAACCCGTTCAAATTCATCCTTGATGACGTCCAGAAGAAGGCGGTGCAATCGCTCAACCAGCGCCAGTGAATCCAGATAAGAAGTGATGAAACCGGTGTCTGCATTGGTCCCGAGGGGGGCGTGAATACTCATGAATTATCTCCGACGTTCTTTGCTTACATCGGAAACTGGGGGCAAAAGGCGAACATTGTGTTAAATCGAACAGGTTTCTCTAAGAATTTATCTATTTGAGCATTTCGCAGCGATTTCGAAGCCGATGAATGCCGGTCTCAGGCCTGTACAAACATGTGCTTGGCGCCTTTGGGCTGACCGGTACAGGTACCGCTGATCGCTTGAGAGATATCCTTAATCAGCCCCGAGAAACGGTCAGGTGCGGGCATTTGCCCGGTGACCCACTGATAAAGATCCTGATCGTTTTCGTGCAAAAGCGCGTCATAGAGATCAAGTTCGTCCGCATCCATTGACGCCAGATTGTCGTCTGCATAGCGCACAAGGATGAGGTCCATTTCCTTGATACCACGGCGCATGGACCGCATTTTCATCCGTTTCAGGCGGTTTTCATGTGTCTCAGTCATTTTGCATTGTCTCTTTCACTGCCAGACGCAGTTTCTTTTCCAGCCGCGCAAGATGATCCAGGTTGTTTTTCATTTGCGCGCGAATATCACGAATTTCCACCAAAAGGCCGGAGAGGTTGGGAGCCGTTACCCCTTCATCTTCTGCGGGGGCCGAGACGACGCCTTCGCCTTCCCCCATCAGCAACCAGACAACCGAAACATTGAGTAAACCCGCCATCATCTGCAGTTTGTTGGCGCGTGGCTCGTTCAGGTCATCTTCCCAACCACGTGCGGTTGAGATCTTTACGCCCAAACGGCGCGAAAACTCTTCCTGAGACAGGCCCGCATATTCGCGTGCAGCAGCCAACCGGTCTCCAAATGTAGCCACATCATCGCCGTACCAATAGTCATCATAGGTTTCGTCGGTGAAATCATCAGCCATTTTGAGCCCTCCTGAGCTTCGCGCTTGATCGGGCGCGGTGCGCACCCTAAGACAGGACTGCATTGAATACAAACGAGGTTGCCCATGTCTTTCCTATCCGCGACACTATCCCGCGTAAAACCCTCGCCGACGATTGCTGTGACCACCAAAGCAGCAGAACTTAAAGCAGCGGGACGCGATGTGATTGGTCTTGGTGCCGGGGAACCCGATTTCGATACGCCACAAAACATCAAAGACGCGGCAGTGGCCGCAATTGACGCCGGAAAGACGAAATACACGCCCGTCGATGGCATTCCAGAATTGAAAGCCGCGATCTGCGCCAAGTTAATGCGCGACAATGGGCTGGACTACACGCCGCAACAAGTCAGCGTTGGCACCGGTGGCAAACAGATTCTCTACAATGCCCTGATGGCCACGCTCAATCCCGGCGACGAAGTGGTGATCCCCGCCCCGTATTGGGTCAGCTACCCGGATATGGTGCTGCTGGCAGGTGGAGAGCCGGTCATCGCTCAGGCATCTTTGCAAACCAATTTCAAACTGACCCCAGATCAGCTTGAAGAAGCGATCACCCCCAAAACGAAATGGCTGATCTTTAACTCGCCTTCGAACCCAACCGGCGCGGGATATAGCCGCGAGGAACTCAAAGCACTGACAGATGTGCTGATGCGTCATCCGCATGTCTGGGTGATGACAGACGACATGTACGAACATCTGGCTTATGACGATTTTGAGTTCTGCACGCCTGCCGAAGTTGAGCCTGCTTTGTACGACCGCACATTAACTTGCAATGGAGTGTCCAAGGCCTATGCCATGACCGGTTGGCGCATTGGCTATTCAGCGGGTCCTGTCGAACTGATCGCTGCGATGCGCAAGATACAATCGCAGTCGACATCAAACCCCTGTTCGGTGTCGCAGTGGGCAGCCGTTGAAGCGTTGAACGGCCCGCAGGATTTCCTGCCGGTGAACAACGAGACTTTCGTGCGCCGTCGTGATCTTGTGGTGTCGATGCTGTCCGAAATTGACGGAATGGTCTGCCCGGTGCCGGAGGGCGCGTTTTATGTGTATCCGTCAATCGCGGAATTGATTGGCAAAACCACCCCGGCGGGCACAGTGGTTGAAAATGACGAAGCTTTTGCCACAGCATTGCTGGAAGAAGCCGATGTCGCCGTGGTCTTTGGTGCCGCCTTTGGTCTTTCGCCAAACTTCCGGGTCAGCTACGCTACGTCTGACGAAGCGCTGAAAACTGCCTGTGCGCGCATTCAGGCTTTCTGCGCCTCGCTGACCTAAGGGGGCGCGATGTTGGCTGAGCTACCAGACTATTTTTTCCGGGTGCGGGAAAACGGCGCGATTGTATTTCGCGTCGACACGCAGAACCGCCAGCGCCGGATCGACATGGATCAGATCGCCGTTGTGAACATTCGCAACGGCGAAATTAAGCCACACGGCGACCGGGTCTTGTCTGACGTTGATTTGGGCGCAATCCGCAAATGGATGGTTGAACGTCAGGATATTCTGGCCCACCGTGACATCGATGATATTCACCGTGCTGTGGACTACCTCAACCTGACCAGTCAGTGGGCGCAATCGCGGGCCAGTGCCGAACAACTTGAGGACGTGACGGATGCCCTCTTGCTGGCAATGCATGATTTGCGATCCGTTCTGGTCCGCAAAAAAGCGGATCGGTTGATGAAGGGCAAAGACTAGGCCGAGTATTTCACGCGCAAAGACGCGAGCATCGGCCCCCAGAACCTCCAGAGTAGCAAAATGGCGGCAACGGTCAGCCCCACGACCAGACCCAGCCAAATGCCAACCCCATCCCAACCGACCCAGAATCCGAAGACATAACCGGTGGGCACGCCAATGCCCCAATAACTTATCGCTCCGATCAGCATGGGCGCGCGGGTGTCTTTCACGCCCCGCAACAATCCCAAAGCCATGATCTGGGCCCCGTCGACAAACTGAAACAGGGCGGCGACAAAGATCAATGACACACCGATGCCTAAAATCGCCTCGCGGTTGGGTTCATTGGGGTTCAAAAACAGCTCTAACAAAGGGCGCGGGAAGGCCAGTAGTGCAATCACTGTGATCAGAGATGCCGCCAGCGACAGGAAAATGGCCACTCTCGCCCCACGCGCCAGATGTTCGGGGTCTTTGCGACCGATGGCATTTCCAGCCCGCACAGTGGCTGCATTTGACAAACCAAGATGGGCCATGAACGCCAGGCTGGTCAGTTGCAGCGCAATCCCGTGAGCCGCCAATTGCAATGTGCCAAGCCAACCCATCATAATACTTGAAGCGGCAAACAGTCCGGTTTCGGCCAGGCTGGTCAACCCAATCGGCACGCCGAGGCGAAAGACATGGCCAAAGGCCTCCCAGTCAGGGCGCCAGACGCGGGTGAACATTTTGTGCTGAGGCAGAACCACAAGCACATAAGCCACAACCCCAATCAAAGACACAATCTGCACCAGAAGGGAGGCGATCGCCGCGCCGATCACACCCAGCTCGGGCGCGCCCCAATGGCCAAAGATAAGCGCATAATTGGCCACCGCATTGACCAACGCGGCCAGCACCGTCACCCAGAATACCACGCGTGTGCGTCCCAGAGACGCAAGATAGGATTTCAGAACCATCACCAAAAGCGCCGGCAACAGGCCCAGCCCAACCAGGCGCAGATAGCCTTGCGTGACGTCAGTGATTTCGGGGTTTTGCCCTAATCCATTCAAAATGGCTCCGGAAAACCAAAACAAAGGAAATGCCGCAATCGCGGTCACAACAGACAACCACATCCCCATGCGGGTGACACGTCGGACCGCTGTTTCATCACCTTCGGCGTCTGCTTCGGCCACCAATGGCATCACGGCGATGGCAAAGCCCGAGCCTAAAATGAACAGCACAAAGAAATAGGTCCCGCCAAGCACCACTGCTGCCAGTGCTTCAACCGAATACCAGCCCAGCATGATGGTGTCGGTCAAACCAATGGCGAACTGCGCCACGTGCCCGCCAATTAATGGCAGACCCAAAAGCAGCATTGCGCGCAAATGATCACGGTATGAGGTGACAGGTTTCATCCCCAAGGCTTAGGGGTGATTTCGATAACTGACAAGACAAGGAATTTGCAGGAACACCAGCGCCGGGTAGAATGAGTTTCAGCAAGGGGGAGTAACATGTCCGATGATTTTGCAGATTTGGTGCCGCAAGCGCGCGCATTCCTGACGGAGCTAAGCGCGAACAACAACCGCGACTGGTTTTTGACCAACAAAAAGCGCTATGAAATCGCGCTGAAGCACCCTGCACTTGCGCTGCTCGATGTGATCTCGGCTGATCTGGAAAAGATGGTTGGCGCGCCTGTATCGACCAAACTGTTTCGCCCGCACCGAGATGTGCGATTCTCTAAGGACAAAACGCCCTATCATACCCACCTGCATATGCTGTGGACTGCCGGTGGCATTGGATGGTTTTTAGGGATCGCACCGGGATACGTCAGTGTTGGTGCCGGGGTTTTCGGGTTTGACAAGAATGCCTTGATCAGATGGCGCGACACGGTGGCGGGTGCAGATGGCCAGGCCATAGCGAACATGATTTCAGCGCTGACTGATAAAGGAACACGTCTTGATCCTCCAGAACTGAAACGCGTGCCCGCCCCTTATGACAAGACCCATCCTCGCGGTGATCTGTTGCGCCGCAAAGGATTGGCTTTGTGGTTCGATCTGGAGGACCGCACCATAGAAAAAGGCGGCCTGACCGCATGTATCAGGACCGCCTTTTCAGAGCTGCTACCGGTTCAGGTCGCACTGGCGCCATTGGAGTAGGCCAGCGCGGACGCGGCTCTTATTTCTTGCGTGTATCCGGGTGCAAAGCTGTGCCCAGAATATGATCCGCGCGGTGGATCACATGGCTGGCCGTTGACACAATCAACGGGTCCGGTGCATGGGCGATCTTCAAGTCCTTGCCGGGGTAATCCAGCGAATTCAGGAAATGCAGCATACAGTTCAGCCGTGCGCGCTTTTTGTCATTGGATTTGATCACCGTCCAAGGCGCATCAGCTGTATCTGTGTAAAAGAACATCGCTTCTTTGGCTTCGGTGTAATCATCCCATTTGCCGAGCGACGCTTTGTCGATCGGTGACAGCTTCCACTGTTTCAATGGATCGTTTTCACGGCTCTCAAAGCGGCGACGTTGTTCTTCCTGGGTGACCGAGAACCAGTATTTGTAGAGACGAATGCCTGAACGCACCAACATTTGCTCAAGATCAGGTGTCTGACGCATAAATTCCAGGTATTCACCCGGCTCACAAAATCCCATGACCCGCTCAACACCTGCACGGTTGTACCAAGAGCGGTCATACAGAACGATTTCACCAGCAGTTGGCAGATGGTCGACATAGCGTTGGAAATACCATTGCCCGCGTTCTTCATCCGTCGGCTTGTTCAGCGCCACAACGCGGGCAGCCCGAGGGTTGAGGTGTTCGGTGAAACGTTTGATCGTGCCCCCTTTACCAGCAGCATCGCGCCCTTCAAAAATCATCACGAACTTTTGGCCGGTTTCCTGCGCCCAAAGCTGTACCTTTAGCAATTCAGCCTGAATTTTGGCTTTTTGGGCCTCGTATGGACGGCGCCCCAGTTTGGTATCATAGGGGTACTCACCACTTTCAAACGCGCGGCGCACTTCCTCCGCAGACGGTGTCACCTTGGCTTTCGACGCCGTTGCCTGAGCAGGCGTCGTCGCTTTGGGTGTGGCGGGCGCCTTGGCTTCTTCAGCAGCTTTTTTAATTGCAGAAGGGGTGTTCGCAGAATTTGCGGTCATAGATGTCTCCTAAATGTCTGAACTTGAGACCGCAGTACTCGATTTCACCTGACGCTACTTTGATACACGTCAACTGAAATACACAATCGGGGTTCAATCATACACTCAAACCGGGTTTTTTGTTGGTGGGCGCAACAGCATTGGGTAAAGTGGTTTACCCAAGCCAGCCAAATGCTCGCCAGGCCCTATTCCGATCCCTGAAATGAGGCCCCCTGATGACCCAATCCGCAACCGCCACCGCACCAACTGAACACGCCAGCCGCTATCTCCAGCAACTTTGCAAACACTGGTCCCACAAAGCCGAAACTGATTTCACCCCAGAATCCGGAACCATCACCTTTGCCAGCGGCAATCTCCTGAAACTTGGGGCCTCAGCCGTCCAACTGACGCTTGACGTCACAGTGCCCGACGCCGAAGACCTTGAACACTTCAAAGGGGTGGTCGATGCCCACCTGTTGCGCTTTGCATTTCGCGAAGACCTAGAGATTGTGTGGGGCTAGGCGAGATTTGCGCCTCCAAAGGGCGCAAACCACCCTTCCCCCTTGGGCGATCCCCTGCCATAATGATCGCCAACCAAAACCAATAAGAGCAGCCCAACGATGGCAAACGATCTTTTGAACGCACCTGCTGCGAGCGACTATGACGCCTCATCCATCCAAGTGTTGGAAGACATGGAGCACGTGCGCCTGCGTCCGGGCATGTATATCGGTGGCAAGGACGACCGCGCGTTGCACCATATGGTGGCCGAGATTGTCGACAACTCGATGGACGAAGCGGTCGCGGGGCACGCCACATGGATCGAAATTGAGCTGCATGAAAACGGCCACGTCTCAGTGCGCGACAACGGTCGGGGTATCCCCACTGGACCTCACCCCAAAGATCCGGAAAAATCCGCGCTTGAGATCATCTTTTGCACCCTGAACGCAGGCGGCAAATTCTCGGGCGACAGCTATGAAACCTCCGGTGGTTTGCATGGCGTGGGCTCATCCGTGGTCAATGCCCTGTCCGATCATCTGCGTGTGGAAGTCGCCCGCAACAAAGAACTCTTTGCGATGGAGTTCTCGCGCGGCATCCCGCAGGGCAAGCTGGAAAAGATCGGCTCAGCCCCCAACCGACGCGGCACTGCGGTGACGTTTCACCCGGATGCAGACATTTTTGGTTCACTGAAACTGAAACCTGCCCGCCTGTTCAAAATGGCGCGCTCCAAAGCCTATCTGTTCTCAGGCGTCGAAATCCGTTGGAAAACCGGTATTGAGGATGGCGAAACCCCGAAGGAAGCGAAATTTCACTTTCCCGGAGGCCTGTCGGATTACCTGAATGAAACCTTGTCCGGGGCCTCCACCTATTCCGAAAACCCTTTCAGCGGCACGGTCAGCTTTGAGAAATTCAACGCACCCGGCAAGGTTGAATGGGCGATCAACTGGACCCCGTCGCGCGATGGCTTCATTCAGTCCTATTGTAACACGGTCCCCACCCCCGAAGGCGGCACCCACGAGGCCGGGTTCTGGGCCGCGATCCTCAAAGGCATCAAGGCCTACGGAGAGCTGGTCAGCAACAAAAAGGCCGCAACCATCACCCGCGAAGACCTGACCACAGGCGCCGGGGCGCTGGTGTCGTGTTTTATCCGCGAGCCGGAATTCGTCGGCCAGACCAAAGACCGTCTGGCCACGGTTGAGGCCCAACGCATGGTCGAAAACTCGGTCCGGGACCACTTTGACAACTGGCTTGCGGCTGACACGAAATCCGCCGGTGCAATTTTGGACTTTCTTGTGCTGCGCGCCGAAGAGCGCCTGCGCCGCCGCATGGAAAAAGAAACCCAGCGCAAGTCTGCCACCAAGAAACTGCGACTGCCCGGCAAGCTGACCGATTGTTCCAGCAAAGATCGCGCAGGCACGGAACTGTTTATCGTCGAGGGCGACTCGGCCGGCGGATCAGGCAAAGGCGCGCGCAACCGTAAGACGCAAGCGTTGCTGCCGCTAAAGGGCAAAATCCTGAACGTGCTGGGGGCGGCGTCCTCCAAGCTGGGCAGCAACGCCGAGATTTCGGACCTGTGTGAAAGCCTTGGCTGTGGCATGGGTAGCAAGTTCAACATCGACGATCTGCGCTATGAAAAGATCATTATCATGACCGATGCGGACGTCGATGGCGCCCATATTGCGGCGTTGTTGATGACCTTCTTTTACACCCAAATGCGCCCGTTGATTGACGCAGGGCATCTGTATCTGGCCTGCCCGCCGCTTTATCGTCTGACCCAAGGCCCCAAACGCATCTACGTCGCCACCGACGCCGAGAAAAACGCGCTGATGGAAAAAGGTCTGGGCGGCAAAGGCAAGATCGACGTGCAGCGGTTTAAGGGTCTGGGCGAGATGGACGCGAAGGATTTGAAAGAAACCACCATGGACCCGGCCTCGCGCAAACTGATCCGCGTGACGATTGACGAGGACGAACCCGGCGAGACCGCCGATCTGGTCGAACGCCTGATGGGCAAGAAGCCCGAAATGCGGTTCCAGTATATTCAGGAGAACGCCAGGTTCGTGGAGGAGTTGGATGTTTGAGGACCGATTGCTTCTCAGCGAAACACCGATTTTGAAAAGTTTTGGCCAACTTGCGTTAGTAAAACGCTGGACCTCTTTAGTGAGAACGTAAAACCATTGACTTCGCCCCGATTGACGAATTCGGAAAACCAGTCACTTTTTTCCGATTTTTCATAGTCCTTGATGCGTTGAGGTGCCGTCAATGTTGCGTCGTCTCGCGCGACAATGAGGCCAAGCCCCACAAGGGTCTCTATACTCGCTTGAACTGCCCGAAACACCTCATCGCCTTTGTGCCCCTTCCCGAGAGCAAGCGTTAGCAAGTCCTCATTGCAAAACCTATACAGCTCGGTTTCGCCTGTGAAAACCTTGTGCTTTCTACGAATGTTCGTTGTGCTAGTCGTTTGTTGTTTGGCCAGATAAGCAAAAACCTGAGCATCGAATGCACTCATCAATCTTATCTTATCTACAAATGAAGGATGCGTGCTTGAAGCCTTGTTTTTCATCATCGAAGAAGCCAGTAGGCTTGCAAACATTTCACTTATCTCAGGCTTCTGGCCGTGAAACTTCAACGATTCGATAATCGGCCCGGCAATTGCCAAGTCAGGAGTTTGGATATTTTCTTCTGGCTCATTTTCAAGTTTCTTTGAGACCCTAGTTTCAACCCAATTCTCGACATACTCAGCACTCCAAACCAATCCTCTAACGGGAGCCAAACACACATTCACAACTCGTCCTACAGTACCAAGCGCTTTGCCTGTTTCAGATGCTATTGGCTTTAGGGCATCATCGTAGATGGGGACAGCCTTAGCCAAGTTGGCCGCTGCATTAATTGCGTCACTGACATTGCCCGGTTTTGCGTCGTCTGAACCCATGTTTCGTCCTTTATGACTTCGTGATTGGAACTCTGACGTTTTATAGCGTCAACCACAACTGGATGTACATTTAATCTAAAGGATGGGTCTCCAACCCACCAAACTCAAAGCCTTCCATCTAAACGTGGTGTAAAACTCTTCCCCAACAACCCTCGCGCCTGATCCGATGGGTGGGTGCGGAACGCGCCCGCCCAGTGGGGCGGGTCGGGCGCGTGCATGATGCAGGGCATCATGCATTGGGGGATAGGTTGCCGTTTCTCCAACCCGTAGGGCGGGGTTTCACCCCGCCATTGCCACAACAATCCTCACACATCAGCGGGGTAAAACCCCGCCCTACGGGTTGTGTCAACCTTTCGGCATGATACCCTGCCCCCATGCGCCTCACCCTCACCTTCCTCCTCCTCACCTCTCCCGCCTTCGCCGATGAGCCCGAGCGCACGCCGATCTTTTGCGATCAATATGCGCGGCATGCGGCGGGAACGCCGGGCACGGTGCAAGGCGGGCGCACGGGCAACTGGGCGGGAGCCGCTGCCGGAGCCACTCAAGGCGGCAAAACCTCCCGCCAACGCGGGGCGCTGATTGGCGGCACAATTGGGGCGGCCAAGGGCGGGCAATGGGACAAGCAGGTGATAGATTTCTTCTACGAGGAATGCATCAGCGGCCACAAATTGTCGGCTCCTTTCCCCTGATCCGGGGCATTTGGCACAAAATCACATGACGCTGGCACCTGTTCGCTCTTGGGCGGCGCTTTGGCTTCCTAAATAGCTTTCATAACGAAGCAAACGCTCCCCCAGAGCAGACTACAGGAACCATCATCATGAAACGCCTCTCAGCCCTTCTTGTGGCCACAATGCTGGTCACCACCCCTGCCCTCGCACAGGAACGCTCCGCCACCTATTGCGACTCATATGCCAAAGCCAAATCCGGCCACAGCAGCGCCAATCAGGGTGCTGGACGTGGCCTTGTCGGAGGCGCGGTCGTCGGTGGCATCGTCAACGGATCAAAAGGCGCATGGCGCGGTGGCGCGACTGGCGCGGTCATAGGCGGCATCAGCGGCAGCAACGCCGACCAGCAACGCTATAATCAGCTTTATCATCACTGCCTTAGCGGCAACCCTTTGTGATATCTGACAAACCCCTTGCCCCGCGCGGTAGCCTTGCTAGGCTACCGCTATGCGCGCCGCCCTTTTGATCCCTCTTGTTCTGCTGACCTCATGTGCTCGTCCTTTGACGCCCGCAGAAAAGGCCTTTGCCCACGATCTTCACGGCAGCACCATCAACACAAATGCGCCCGCGATTGTGGCGGATATCCCGATGAGCGTGGCCACGTTCAAGCGCGAAAAACGCGCGCGGCTGGCGTGTCGTGAACGCATCTTTCCCGAACCCAAATCCGAGACCGTCACTGTATCCCCCGCCGCCGTGGTCCTGTGGAACACGGCCTATTTCTCGGAATCCTGGTATCGCAAGGATTTCCTGAAGGGCTATCCCGACAAGATGAACCTGATGGATGCAATGCTGTTTGCCCATGAGATCACCCACGTCTGGCAATGGCAGAACCGTGCCACAACCGGCTATTCCCCCTGGCGCGCCGCACAAGAGCATGAACCCGGCGGCGACCCGTATTTGTTCGACATCTCAACCGCCACCAGCTTTTTGGACTATGGCTATGAACAACAAGCCAGCATTGTCGAAGAATACGTCTGCTGCGCCATGCTCGACCCTGACGCACCTCGGACCGAACGGCTGGCTTCTTTGATTTCGCAAGCCATCCCAGTCAACGATCTGCCCATCCCGTCAGAAATCACGCTGCCTTGGAAAGGGGCCCAGATCCAAGGCATCTGCGGCTGACCCTTTCACTTTTCAAAAAACATTCTCACCGAAAGCAAAAAAGGGCCCGTTCGGGCCCTTTTCAATTCCTCGTGATCGTCGGGGACTATTTGTAGCCAAAAGCGCTGTTCGGGATCAGCTGAATGGATCCACCGGGCTTTTTCCATTCCGATTCAAGACAGGCGGTGCCTTCTTTCTGGAAATAGATCACTTTTAGGTCATACCATCCCGCCGAGGGTACTTTGACCTTGGGCCGACCCGCGCTGGCACATGGGGTGACATCATCCAGCTTGGCCACTTGCTTGCCACTGATCCAGGCTTGCATGCCGTCGTTCGAAAAAAATTCGAGGTCATAAACACCAGGGGCCGGGAATTTGATATAGCCACGGATATCCGCCACCACCAATTCGGAAATGCCTGCGGTCAGAACCGGGGCACCTTTGCCCTTGTCGGGATAATTCAACCCCTTCAAAGGCTTACCGGGCTTACTGCTTTGCTTGAGACGCCCCTTGGCCGCCCCGAGCGAGCGCACTTGACGGTCTCCTGTAAAATAGCTGACTTTCAGGCCTTGTTTGACGCCTTTGGGCTGTGGGTTGGCTGGAGTAAGCTCAATCACACCCGCCGACACAACAGTCGCGCCCAACATTCCCAAAGCTGCAATCGCGCTGATAAACAGTTTTCTCATTCGAATTCTCCCCGTGATTTGCCATCTATATTCGCATGATGCGCAATTTATCCAAGGGTAAATTCGGCACAGAGTTCCCCTAAATCAAAAGACGGCAAGAATTGGCGCCGCCTGCTGGCGGGTCACGATTGAAAATAACCGCTGACTATGTCAGGCAGTTGCGCGAAATTCGCAAATGCATACTGGTGTGGAATATCCACAACCGCCCGCTTGCGATACCCCTCGGTAAACAGCGCAAACGTGACGCTGGCCGCCACGGCTGTATCTGCGTCAATTTCGCTATCACCAACATACATGACCTGATCTGCGCCAAGCGCGCGAACAGTTTCTTGCAATGGAAAAGGATCGGGTTTGCGTGCTTTGGTGCTGTCGCCACCAATGACCACGTCAAAATACCCGTCCAGGCCCATCTGCATCAAAAGATGTATCGCTGGCCCATGCGGTTTGTTCGAACACACGCCCATTTTGTACCCAGCAGCCTGAAGGACCTTCAGTGCTTCTTCCATGCCGAGATATGGCTGGCTAAGATCCGCTGTGGCCGTCTGATATATCCCAAGCACATCCGCCGCAATGCGATCAAACTGGGCCATATCCATGGCCTGCCTTGCCATCACCCGCTCGACCAGTTTGGGAAGACCATTGCCGACAAAGGATTGCACCGTGGCCATGCCCAGTTGAGCCTGCCTTTCATTCGTCAACATCTGGTTCACTGCAGCATGGATATCCGGCAGGCTGTGAACCAGCGTACCGTCCAGATCGAAAATCACCGCTTTCATGCACGTCCCTCAGATTGTAACCGCCAGTCTCAGGTCACTGACCAAGGCCTGCAACAATGGAAACCATGCCGGTGAAGTCAAGCACCCTCGGGCACAAAACGATAGGTATCTTCGCTGCGTTCCACATGGCCCATGCCGCCGCCCGGCAAGTGATAGCCGATGATCCGCATTTTATCAGTTGCCATCTGGTCCAACATCGACAATCGCGTGGCCACGGCCATCGGGCGATCCTGATCGGACCCTGACTCAAACTGTGGCGCAGCAAAAGCAACGTGGTGATTGCCAATGGCATCGCCCACAACCATCACACTTTCACCGCCAGAGCGCAGCTCAAACGACATATGGCCCGGCGTGTGGCCGTAAGAGGCTCGCGCAGCGACACCGGGCAAAATTTCCTGTCCATCCTCAAAAAAGCTGATGGAATCCTCTAACATTTCCATCCGGCGTTTCGCCCCGACAGCCATTGTGGTGCGTCCGGACTCGATGGTGTCCACTGTCTTGGGGTCCCACCAATAGTCCCATTCAACACGCCCCATCATATGCTCAGCCTCGGGGAACAAGGGATCATCAAAATCATCCAATACCCCCCAAAGATGGTCTGGGTGGCAATGGGTAAAGACGACATGGGTGATCTCATCGGCTGACACTCCGGCCTCGTCAAGCGTGTCGACAAGCAGACCTGCACTGTCCTGAAATCCGACACCAGAGCCTGTGTCAAACAGCACGGTACGATCCCCGTCCCGAAGCAAAGTGACATTGCATTCTGGCATTAACGGCCCCTTGGCGATGCCATATTCACTCAAAATTGGCGCGACAACATCCTGTGGCATGGGCCCAAAGATGAACTCGTAAGGCAAAGTCAGAGTCCCGTCCGATAGGGTTTGAATTTGCATCGACCCAATCTGAGTCGCATCCGAAGCCCAGCCCAGCTGAACCCCCGCCCCCATCATCGCAGCACTGGCGGTCGCCCCTTGCAATAGCTTTCTACGGGTCATTGTCATTGGGATGTCCTCTTGGTCACATGGCTTTCGCAACATGCTGACATTCAAATGTTTGAATGACAATCCCTAAGGTACCTTAACTGCCTCTGTATGTAGAGAATCCGAATGGGGATAGGAGGAGTGGGACGTGGTAGTGGCTGTGTTCTGACATGCCAAAGC
>NZ_FQZQ01000038.1 GCF_900142085.1 Shimia gijangensis | reverse complement strand
ATCGCAAACACGCCGCATAATACCATCAACAAGATGAGCCAAACACTCTCTTAGTTTAGGCCGCTCTTGGGCCCAAAAACTCTGCCGACGGACACTAGCACCCCCAAGAAAAAGTACCTTATCATTGTCACTATCCAACCCTTCCTAGATTTGTATTTAGGCTAATTCGAGCTTCGAATGTTCCAATTTAGCTCAAATTTCTTGATAATTCCCAGTTCTAACCCTGAACACCCATCCACAGGAAAACCATTCCAATCCAGATCGGGAGGGTGGGCCAACAAGATTTCTACTGATTTCCCATCCATTAGAAGTTGTTTTATCAGCGCATTAATTCTTTGGTTGGTCTTTTGAGAAGGGCCAGGGCGCGAATAGTGTCCGAGCCTCTGTGCCACGCTCTTAGTCGCCACGCCAACGTACTGAACTTGGCCATCTACTGCAAAAGCGTACACTGCCGGTTTCGGTGGTAATCGTACGCTGGATTGGATCTCCATTTCATCGCGCTTTACCCATTTGGCAACAGGCAAAAATCCACGTGAAACCAGTTGGGCGGAACTCAGCGAAGGTTTTTCGGTTAGAATAGGATATTTTTTCATTTTTGATGGCAGCATTTTTTCTTGGGCCAACACATTGTAAACATGTTGATATCGAAGGTTGAGATAGCGAGCTATGTCCGCAGTTGGCATACCTTGCACAGCCAATTGTCTGATTTGCTCAGATTTTGATTTTGGTTTGTCCAAATTTCCCCCACATATGTTGCCTTGGGCAACAACGACCCTAAAGGATTGATGCGAGTGTAATTGTATTAGCCTCTCGCAAGCAACTTGCCCGTGGAGATGCGAGCCTCAATCGTTTCATTTACCCAGCTCGAGTTGTACCGAAGCCGTGCCCCCACTTCAAATCTGTCGGCTTTCCCTAGCTTTTAGCTTCCTTTACCAATCGCACAAACTCATTAATTGCCTTTCGCATCTCTACCCATTTCTGCCCGCGCATACCGTGTTTATAAGCTGGGTTGGCCTTTCCTGGGCCGTGGCCGCTTCGGGCACCATGAAGCCGACACACAGACCAACCTCGCACAGCCGGGGCCTTACATGGCATACCTGTCCGCTTGGAATGGGCACTGCATCTGGGCGCTTTATTCATCAATTCCACTAGGTTCATGGGGTTGGCGTCACTTTTCATCTTTACCCCCACCCCCTTGTGCCACGTTGCCGACAATGGCCTGCCCTCCGTCCTCAACATTCACATGCTGCACTGTGACAGTCTGTTTACCGCCGTTGCGGTGTTTGCGCAGCGCTTCCATTTGCGTGGTGAACGTGCGCGCCAATTTATTTAGCCCGTTTCCATTCAATTCTCGCATCCGAGCAGATTCAGAATTTGCGAGGCAACTGGCGGCTCTAATTGTTGCCATATGGGTGGCTGCCATTTGCACCGCCAACATGCGCTCAATAGGGTCTCGTGGGGCCATGTCTTGGATGATTGAGATTATGAACAACCTGGCGTCCTCGGCCTCACTGTCTCCCCCAGCTTCTAATCTGGTCAGTATCTTCAGACATTGGGTTAAAAGCAAAGAAGACTGAGCGTTGCACCCTGTTCCAAAAACATCCGACAGAGCATGGTCGCGAGACAGTTCAATTTTGTGGCCCTCTTCATGCGACCCTGAAAAAGAGAGACCGACGTCGTTATGTTCAGCTATATCTTTACTCGATTTTATTTTCTTGGGCTTAGCCATGGGAACTGCTCCTGTTCGATCTGTTTCTTTCGGGTGCATTCTTTTTTGCGAGACCACACAACCCGAGGCCTTCGGAAAAGTTAGTGCGCAATTCCTCAGTAGGTATGGTTATTAGATATGCACCACAAAAGGGTGCAGGCTCAGGGCAAAAATGGGCGGTTTCCGCACCACAAAAGGGTGCAGGGTCGGGTGTTTTTGGGGCTTTCTGCACCACATAAGGGTGCAGGCCTGCACCACATAAGGGTGCGGGGTTTTGTTTTTTAAACCGAGAAGCATCGCCGGATTTACGGCCTCGCTTGTGATTGCCATAGACGAGAATTGGGTAATCTTCCTTCCATTTTTCAGCTTCCTTCGTTGCGGATTTGAAGGTACGCCCAGCGCCAGTAGGAAGCATGGTCAGCCGGAAATGTGCTGTCTCACCGCGCCCATCAGTGCCCAGACAGCCAAGGTAGGTAGACACAATCCAACCCTTGGCCTGAAGGTCCGCTAGTGCGCTCATCGCCGTCTTAACGTTGCATCCCATGTCCTCAGCTAACTTGCGAGGGGATCGAAAAATCTTCCCGTTGTTATTCTCAACCTTTGGGTTCTTCTGCGCTGTCTCCGCAAAACACCGGATTTGAAGATTAAAGTATGCATCGCGAGCGGGAAAACCGAGCGCTTTCCATGCGGGAAGAGCACGGTGTGCCCTTACCCACTTAGTGAACTGCTCTTGGCGCGCCTCGTTGCGTTTGTTACGTCCCATCAGGTGGCACCTCCGTCACCTCTCTGCACCTGTGCTTGCAGTACGTAGCGGGCATGATGGCCGGGGTATGGTCCTGCGTGACGCTCTGTCACTGTCTCAATAGGCACTCCAAATTCTCGGAGATTGAATGCATAGGCGCTCCAGCGTGGCGCAGGGTTGTTGATTGGCGTGCACCCATGTGTGCCAGCCTTCATCAATTGTTCCATTGCCCAGCGGTTACGGCCCGCCAGCACTAGGTTGAAGGTTTTTCCCATCGCTGTCGTGATGGTGTAAATTGTTTTCTCTTGTTTCTGCTCTGTCATCCGATTTGACCTTTTGCCAATCGGGCGTTTGGGATAGCTTGAGGGTGTCTGAAGCCCCCCATTTCTATGCTATCGCCCGCGCCCGTATTTGATGGGGGCGGGTTTTCTTATGCCGGTTGGCGTTCCTTGAACCATTTGGCGATAGCGCTTTCCGGCCATGCCACGGCACTGCGCCCGATTTTCACGGGGCGGGGAAAGTGGCCTTCATCCATCAACCGATAGATAGATGAACAACTCAGGCCAGTGAGTTCTTCTAGTTCGGGGCGACGGTAGTGTTTCTCCAGCATGGCGCGGGACCTCTCGGGTTTGGTTGCGGTATGCTGGGAAAGGTGGGGGAAAAGGAGGCGGCCGAATAGGAGACTAGGTTGTGAAAACCGACAGGGGGAATGGCCGCATGAGTGGGGCTAGTAAACTTAGTATTAAGGCCGGTAGAGATGAGTGGAAGGAAAAAGTAACATATTGTCAGCAGCTTAAATTAGGGGGGTGGTTTCTCTCTACCTAACTTAGAAAGGTATTTCACTGTCTAAGCCGTCGCCCGCGTCTTCAAGATTGAGTGAGTTTGGGTAGTTGTTTGGCGATGGTTTTGGTAACCGGCTATTTGGCTCATCGGATGAGGGGTTAGTTGGAGTGGCTCCGCCTTTGGGATTCCAGTTCACAACCTTTGCTAGTTCATCGGCAACTGCTTCGGAAACGATTCCATCTCCGTCAGCTACTCCGAAATTTGCGGCGTTGCTTCTCAACCAATCCAAGAGAGTTTGTTTGACTGACCTGTTTCTTGCGGGCTGCGAAACTGCCTCCCAAGCCGCTACACAGGCGGCGAGCTTCGGTGCGTATCGTGGATTTCCTTTATCTCGAAAGCCTTCCTGAATGCCCGTGCCGAAAAAGAATGCAGGGAAGAAATTCCGCTCGCGCAACCAGTCCTTTAAGTCGGACGTAAGAATCGTTGTTTCCCGCCAATTTGGCTCGGTACAGATGTAAACTGTTTCACCCGCTTCAAACGCTGCCAGCGAGAAGTTGGCTTTTATAGTGCCATAGCTTGGGTCACGACTCATCAATTCGGTATATTTGAAACCTTGCTCGTTAGATGTTGTAAAATCGTCGTACGTGTCGCTTGGAGGGGTGTCATAGCCGCCTCGGTAAGTGTCAAAAGGAAAGCGAGCACTTAACTTTATGTTGGCCCGAAGCCCATTTGACAAAATGGCAGAGCGAAGCGCTTTGAATGCTGGTTCAAATCCTACATGGTTTGTTTCCTGAATTTTGTTGTTGTCGTCATCCCAATAGTGTTGAGCGGGGTCGTTCCCAGTGATCAAAATAGCCGCATCAACTACTGACAATTCATCAGTTAGCTTCCAGTAGTCCAAGGCACTGGGACCTGACGGTGCGTCGTATCCAGAAAATCCGCTCATTTAATCCTCACAATATTGCTGTAACCGTGGTTCAGATAAATTGCCCAGCTTTCCATCATTTTGGTGCGCTTCTCGAATAGGTCAGAGCGCGCATATGCGGCTTCTGCCTTGTCTTTGATGGTGTGAGCCAAGGCGGCCTCCGCGACTTCTCTGGGGAAGCTGGTGCGCTCCTGTGCCCATGTGCGGAACGACGTGCGGAAACCATGTACATCAGCATCAAAGCCGAGCTCTTTAACTAATTTCGAAAGCGTCATGTCGGAAAGTGGCTTTCCGCGCTGTGTGCCGGGGAACACGAACTCTGAACCATCTGACATAGCCTCAGCATCCTTTAGCAAGCCCAGCGCGCGTTCTGAGATTGGAATGCGGTGCTCTTTCTTTGCCTTCATCCGCTCAGGCGGAACAACCCAAGTTGCGGTGACTGCGTCGGAGGCAGTAGTAGCTCCATGAAAATCAAACTCAGTCCAGCGTGCCAACCGTGTTTCGCCTGAACGGGTTGCGGTAAGCACCAAAAACTCCAATGCCAGCTTAGTGGTCGCGCCAGCTTGCGAGGACTTCACAACGTCAATGCAATTGGCCACCTCCGAATAGGGCAGGGCCTTGCGGTGCTTCTGTGTCTTGTCCTGCTTTGGAAGAGCCTGCGCTATCGCCTCGGCAGGATTGTCTTGTCGCCACCCTTGGGCAACAGCCCATTTCATGATGGTGCCAATCCGCTGGCGAACACGGCGCGCGGTTTCGGGTTTTTGTGTCCAAATTGGGGTAAGCACTCTCAGCACGTCTGCCGTGGTCACATCGGCGACCTTGAGGTTGCCCATGTACGGGAAGGCGTAAGTTTCCATTGTGCTGATAAACTGTGCCGCGTGCTTGGCATTGCGCCAGGTTGGTTTATGCAGTTCGTGAACCTTGCGGGCGGCTTCTTCAAAAGTGAGGACTGCCTGTGCCTGCTTCTTGGCCGCCAGAGGGTCGCCCCCGGCACGCGCCAGTTTGCGATTTACAAGCGCAACCTCACGCGCTTCTGCAAGGGTGACAAGGGTAGGGGAGCCGAGCCCCAGCTCGCAACGCTTGCCGCGAATAGTGATGCGCTGAACCCAGAAGCGAGAGCCGTTTTTCTCAACCCTTAGGAAGAGGCCCTGTCCGTCGAAGTACTTGCCCGGTTCTTTAACATTGCGGACAAACTGCGCCGTCAATGCTCTTTCCGGTCTGCGAGTGCCTTGCACAATTTCTTCCCCCATCTCTTCCCCCACAACTTGGGGGAAGCAGCGGGAATGTTCAAGACCTCTTGGGAAGCTAATCTGGTTAATCTATTTGCAAGACAGTTGCTTACGGTAACCTATAGGAATGGGTTAGAATGTACGTAGGCGGACTTCGTCTCCGCCATCTTACATTTTTGTTTGATTTGAATGGGCCGCTTTAAGCGGCCTTTTTCTTTTGTTTATTGCGGTTTAGGTGAGTTGTTCGCTTGTCTTGAATTTCTTTCGGTTGTGTCTATATTCGTTCCTTGGGTGGTATGGAATGTGGTATTTTGAGGATGGCTCTATCCGGCAAGCTGACCAAAAAACTGGTCGAGAATCTAGGCGCAGGGCGTCATGGCGATGGCAATGGTCTCTATTTGGTTGTTGACCCATCGGGCGCGCGACGCTGGATTGTAAGGGTGGTGGTCAAGGGCCAGAAGAACAAGAAGGGTGCGCCCCTCAGGACGGATTTCGGGTTGGGCGGTGCTGACATCGTGACGCTGAACCAAGCGCGAGAACGCGCGCTAGAATATCGACGGATGGCCAAACAGGGCTTAAACCCACGTTTCAAAGCCCAGCGCGAAATCCCGACGTTTGAAGAGTTTGCCCAGCAAGTGCATATTGAACGTATGCCGACTTGGAAGAATGCCAAACACGGTCAGCAGTGGATTAATACCTTGCGCGACTATGCCTTCCCTAAAATCGGACGGATGCCGTTGGATAGTATCGATCAACCCGAAGTCATGATGTGCTTATCGCCTATCTGGACGGAAAAACATGAAACAGCGCGGCGGTTGGCGCAGCGGATCAAGACGGTTCTGGATGTGGCCAAGTCCAAAGGCTTTCGGTCTGGGGAAAATCCCGTTACGGGTATTAAGGACGCTGGAGCATTGCCCAAGGTGAAGGTTAAACCTAAGCACCACAAGGCAATGCGTTGGCAAGACGCGCCCGCGTTCTATGCTGACCTCAAGACCCGCAACGCCATGTCTGCCAACGCCCTGCGCTTCACTTGTTTGACGGGGTCGCGCACGGGTGAGGTCTTGGGGATGCGGTGGGATGAAATCGACTTTGATGCGCGTGTCTGGAATTGCCCAGATGAGCGCATGAAGACGGGCGAGGAACACCGCGTCCCGTTAACGGACGCAATGTTGTCGATCATTGAACCTCTGAAAACGTTGAAATCTGAATATGTGTTTGAAGGCCAGAAACGTCACAAGCCCCTGTCGAATATGTCGATGTTGATGCTGTTGCGACGAATGAACGTGGAGGGCGTGACGGTCCACGGCTTCCGTTCTACGTTCCGAGATTGGGCGTCCGAAGTGGCCAGCGCACCGCGCGAGATTGCTGAAATGAGCCTTTCACATAAAGTTGGGTCTGATGTTGAGCGGGCCTACGCGCGATCCGATTTGCTGGACAAGCGGCGGGCATTGATGGAACGCTGGTCTACGTTCATTGCTGGCTAAGAGGCTAAACGTAGTACAGGGAGTTTTTACATGATCGAAAAGCCAAAGACTGGCTTAGTTGATTTCTTGCCGCATGAGAGATCTTTTGCACAACGTTTTGTAGATTCAGTTTTTGCGAACAAAGAGGGGTTGCCTGCGAGTCGTGTCTTTGAAGAGGCTTTCTCAGACGACGGTTATTCAGCCAGTTTTATTGACGCTCAGCATTGGGCTGTTGGTGTTCTGAACGAGTCGAGTCTGGAGCCAATGAAGCGGTTTGCAGACTTGGATCTTGTTGGGGAGATCTTCTGTCAGTGCTTCATTCCTTACGATACTGGGAAATTGAGCTTGGGAGACGCCAAAGCAAAAGGTGTCGAAATGGCAGAGAAATTCTTTGAGGGGACTGATCAGGAGGTCATGTTTGATCAAGGACCAGAAAGTTCAGTTTGGTTTGCGGCTCATATTTATCGGCTTAGTGAGGAGGTCGGGATGGCGATCTCTGATGAAGTCGAAGCGAGGGCCGAGGTTGATGACCTCGCAGGGAATGTTGACGACTATTATCTCGGAACAGCTGAAGAGGAGCGCAAGATTGAGAGGCGAAATCCTTACGTTATGTTGGTGAACGCAGGGGTTAAAATCGGGTCACTTTATCGGGATGCATGGTGGAAAGAAAATCATGAAGCCGCCGCTTTAAACTTTTATGCGCAAGCCGCCGCTCGGAAAATAGGTAGCCCACGTGGCGGAGACGCAACGGCGGAAAAATTTGCAGTGTTGAGGACGAAGTGCTTAGAACTTTTCGAAACGGCTTTTGAAGAGAAGGGCGTTTCGTTTTTAGGAGCACCGATTGGTATTGTGGCTCACTCAATAAGAGAAATTGCTCTCAGAGATATGCCGAGTGATTTTCTTGGACCTCAAGGAAAACCACTAAGCGAACGTTGGTTCCTTGAAACGCTAGAAGAATTTCAGGCGAATGGTGAGTTCGGCCCAAAAATTATGGATCTAACGAAAAAGGCGTTAGGCCACATTTGATAAATAGGTATGGCTGTAGGCATTGGATTTTTTGCGGTAGAGGCTAGGCTCTATCTGTCATTAGGTTTAGGCCTAAGGCTATGTAAGTTATTGTTTTTATTTAATTAAATGAGTGTCATTCATGCGACATGGAAAGCATGGAAAGATGATCAAACATGACCACTCTATTTGAAAACAACCGCAACTACGTCCTCGGCGACGACGAACTCGACCTCATTGGGGACCGCGATAAGCTGGCCCAATGGCGTCACAAAGGTATGGGGCCAACCTTTTACCGCCTTGGCCGCAAGATCGTCTATCGTGGCTCCGACCTGAACGCGTGGGCAGAAGCGCGGCGGGTTGAGGGCCTATAGTGGCGCGGCGCTTTAAGACGAGATCCATCAAAGCCAACAAGTCCTATCGGGTTCCTGAGTTGGCAGAGGCGGCGGATGTTTCCATTGCGACGGTTCGTAACTGGATCAAAGCAGGGATGCAGTGCGTCGATGGCAATCGTCCGACGATCGTCATGGGGTTTCAGGCTCTAGAATTTCTGACCGCTCGTAAGGCCGATGCAAAACGCCCTTCAGCATTGGATGAGTTCTTTTGCTTCCGTTGCAAGGCCACCAGAGCGGCGCTGGGGTCGATGGCAGACTATGAGCCTACAAGTGAGAAGGGCGGACGACTGAAGGCGCTGTGTGGCGTTTGCGAATGCCAATGCAACCGCAATATAAGCGCACGCGACCTGCCCCAAATCCGCAAGGTTCTGGAAGTGGCGACGAGGGGTAATCGGTGACCCTAAAGGAACCCCTCAACCCCCTCTTAAATTACCACTTCAAAAAGGACCCGGAGTCATGCGCAAATTCAATGCAGAAAACGAGCGTATCAAGCGGCGCTATGTGAACTATCTTCGAGAAGCCAAAGGCCAGGATGAAAAGTCGCTCGACAAGGTGCGGGCGGCGCTGGTGAAGTTTGAGGACAGCACCAAATTCAAACCTTTCAAAGCTTTTCACATCGAACAGGCGCGGCACTTCAAGGACGCCTTGAGCAGTACGAAAACGGTCAAAGGTAAACCCTTGGCCTTGTCAACAACAGACGCAACTTTGCGCTTGGTCAAAGGGTTCTTTCATTGGTTGGCGGGCCAGCAGGGGTTTAAGAAGGTGCTGAGCTATGCTGACGTGGAATATTTCAACAACAACCGCAACGACGCCCGCGCCGCTCACGCACAGCGACCTGTTCAATACCCGTCCAAACAAGCTGCTCATCATGCCTTTCAGGGCATGGCCGGGCAGACTGAGTTGGAGAGACGTGACAAAGCCATGTTTGCTTTCCTGATGATCACTGGCGCAAGGGTCGGCGCAGTCTCTTCTTTGCGCCTGAAGCATATTAATTTGGTAGACGGGTTCGTTTTTCAAGATGGCCGCGAAGTTCGGACCAAAGCGGGAAAGACGATTACAACATGGTTCTTCCCGATGCATCCCGATTATCTGGCCAATTTCACCGATTGGGTAGGGTTTTTGCGCAATAAAAAGATGTTCGGGCCAGAAGACGCCTTGTTCCCCAGACCTGAACGACGCCTAGTCGACGGAAAGTTCGTGTTTGATACTCTGTCTCGTGAAATCTACGCTAATGGGTCAAAGGTAAATGAAGTGTTCCGCACGGCGTTTGCGCAAGTCCAAATGCATCCATATCACCCTCATAGTATCCGTAAGACCCTGGGGCAGGAGTTAAGTGACCGAAACTTGCCACTGGCAACGCAAAAGGCATGGTCGCAGAATTTGGGCCATGAAAACTTCACAACCACTGTTTCCAGCTATCTGCCAGTTACCGGGCAACAGCAGGGTGAGTTGATAAAGTCTCTGCACCCCGCCTAGGATAATGGTTTTGAGAGCGTCGCAATCATAAGTTGACTTACCTTGATGACGGTGGGAACCCTGTTCTTTGAGAATAGGAGCTACTATGCGTAAATCACTTGCCCAAATTCTGGATGAAATCCGTCTAAAGTCGCAGTCAGAATTTGAGAAAGGCGAATTTTTTGAGAAGCTAGTTAAGGTCTTTCTGGAGAATGACACCCTTCAAGGGCAACCCTACGACAAGGTTTGGCTGTTCAAGGATTGGGCCTCAGAACGTGGATTGCCATCGAATGATACGGGTATCGACCTTGTCGCACGTCTCGCCGACGGATCAGGGTTTTGCGCTATCCAATGCAAATTCTATGCCTCTGATAGCAGTATCAACAAAAAGCATATCGACTCTTTCGTTTCAGCGGCATCGACTAAGGACTTTGTGAGCCTTGTCATAGTTGACACTACCCTCAAGGATTTTAGCGCGAATTTGACCGCGATGTTGGATAATCTGGACAAAGATTGGCACCGGATCGCGTTGTCGGACCTTGAAAAGAGTCGAATTGATTGGTCTGCCTACTTCCGTGACCACACTATCAAGCTTAGCGACCCGAAGACGCTACGGGACCACCAGAGAGAAGCTTTGGAGGCAGTTAAGAATGGCTTGGTAAGCGCAGATCGCGGCAAGCTGGTTATGGCCTGTGGTACTGGTAAAACTTTCACAAGCTTGAAGATCGCAGAAGAGTTGGGCGGCAAAGGTAAGCTTGTTCTCTACATGGTGCCTTCCCTAGCGTTGATGTCTCAAACCGTGCGAGAGTGGAAAAACGATTGCGCAGACGACTTCTTGGCCTTTTCCGTTTGTTCCGATGTTAAAGTGGGCAAGCGAGAAAGCGAAGGTGATGCAATACAATTTACGGTGCATGATCTTGCCTTCCCCGCCACCACTGACGCTGGTAAAATCGCTCAACAGATAGCTGTTAGCGACCGTGAAAAGATGGTTGTGGTATTCTCGACCTATCAATCCATTCAAGTGCTGACAGATGCACAAAAAAATTATGGCCTACCTGAGTTTGATTGGATCATTTGTGATGAAGCGCACCGGACCACTGGTGCGACCCTTGCGGGTAGCGATGAAAGCAATTTCGTAAAGATCCATTCAAATGAAAATGTGGCGGGTAAGAAACGCCTCTACATGACTGCGACACCAAAAATCTTTGGTGAGAACGCAAAGGCCAAGGCCAAGCAACATGACGTTGCTTTGGCCGATATGAACGACGAAGCCAAGTTCGGTAAAGTTCTATTCTACAAAGGCTTTTCCTGGGCCGTAGAGAACAATCTTCTGGCTGACTACAAGGTTATCGTGCTTGCCGTCGATGAAGGCTTAATTAGCGCTGGCGTCCAAAATCGGTTGGCTGAATCTAGTGAGATGAAGCTGGACGATGCGACTAAAATTATTGGCTGCTACAAGGCCCTGACCAAACATGAGTTAATCGGCGAAGAAGCTGAATACCCAATCCCAATGAAAAGGGCATTGGCCTTTTGTAAAAACATTGCTGTTTCCAAGATGATTACCGGCGAATTTTCTGAGGTGGTCGATGAGTACCTGAACAATGAGGACATCGGCGACAACAGTGGTCCTGCGCTGGAAGTGCAAACGCGCCATGTGGATGGCACCTTCAACGCAAAACAACGCGAGGATTGTCTGGACTGGCTCAAGGATGATGACACTGACGATGTCACTTGTCGCATCCTGACCAACGCGCGATGCCTGTCCGAAGGGGTTGATGTGCCAGCTTTGGATGGCATCATCTTTATGCATCCACGCAAAAGCCAGATCGACGTTGTGCAATCCATTGGGCGCGTGATGCGCAAGGCTCCGGGCAAAGATATGGGCTATGTCATTCTGCCTGTTGCTGTCCCTGCTGGCGTGGCACCCGAGGACGCGTTGAACGACAACGAACGCTATCAAGTGGTCTGGCAAATTCTCAACGCCCTGCGGTCGCATGATGAACGGCTGGACGGGGCTATTAACCAGATTAGCATCGGCGAAGATGTGTCCGACAAAATTCAAATCATCGGCGTCACACAAGAAATGATGGCGACGACTGCCGTTGTTGAAGACATTGACGTAAACAAAACTACGGCGGCCAAGCGGAGTGATGTTGGTGGCAGTGCAGGGGATCATGCCGATGGTGAGATTGTTATTGATGACGAGGAGCAACAGCTAGGCTTTGTTTTTGATGAACTGACTCAGGCCCTGCGCGCTAAGATCGTTGAAAAATGCGGCACGCGCGAACACTGGGACAAGTGGGCCAAGGACATCGCCAAGATTGCCGAAACACATATCACGCGGATCAGCACAATTGTTGCGAAAGAAGGCGAAGAGCGAACCGCGTTCATGGCCTTCCTTGATGAAATTCGCGACGACCTGAACCCAGAAATTTCCGAACAAGACGCCATTGAAATGCTGGCGCAACACCTGATCACCAAACCTGTTTTCGACACTCTGTTCCGCGACAACCACTTCACGGCGAACAACCCCGTGTCCAAAGCGATGGAGATCGTGCTGGGCCAGCTTCACCACCACAACATCGGCAAAGAGGCTGAGACGCTCCAAGGCTTCTATGACAGCGTGCGTAGGCAGTCAGAGGGCATCAAGACCGCCCAAGGCCGCCAGGCGCTTGTGGTGCGCCTCTATGATCAGTTCTTCCGCTCTGCCTTCCCGGCGATGACGCAAAAGCTGGGCATCGTTTATACCCCTGTCGAGGTGGTGGATTTCATAATTCATTCCGTCAACGACGTGCTGAAATCAGAGTTTGGACAAACGCTCGGCAGCAAGGGCGTACATATCCTTGACCCCTTCACCGGAACAGGCACCTTCATCACGCGGTTGCTGCAATCGGGGCTAATCAAACCCGAAGAGCTGGAGCATAAATACAAACACGAAATCCACGCCAACGAGATTGTCTTGCTGGCCTACTACATCGCCGCGATCAATATCGAAGCAGTCTATCACGACATGGCCAAGGAACACGCGATGGCGCTGAGCGAGAGTGGCGAAGACATGCCCTACGCGCCCTTTGACGGGATCGTGCTGACGGACACCTTCCAGCTTTACGAGCAAGAAAAGGACATGATCGCGGACCTTTTGCCGGATAACTCAGAGCGGCGGACGGCCCAAAAACGGCGCGATATTCGGGTGATTATTGGGAATCCACCGTATTCTGTGGGGCAAAAAAATGCCAATGATGACGCGAAGAACGTTCCTTACCCCGGCCTTCGAAAGTCACTTCAAGAAACATACATCAAGAGGTCAGATAGTAACGCTAGAAGCGTCTATGACAGCTATGTGCTTGCCATAAAATGGGCAACAGATCGTCTGAGAAATGCTGATCAAGGTGTCGTCGGGTTCGTTTCAGGAAGCGGCTTCATCGAAAAGCCTGCAATGGACGGGATGCGTAGGTGCCTGAAAGATGATTTTAGTTCTTTGTTCGTCATCAATTTGCGCGGCGATATTCGCAAAAACATGTTGAGCAAAGGGGCGGCGAAAGAAGGTGGGAATGTCTTTGATAGCGGAAGTATGACCGGGATTGCTATATCATTCCTTGTAAAAAATACTGATGCCTCGGAACAGGGAAAAATTCACTATTTTGACATTGGCGATGACCTATCGTCAGTCGAGAAAAAACGTATTCTCTCGGACCTAGGGTCATTTTCAGCTTTGTCGAAGAAATGGCAAGCCGTAGAGCCTAACGAACAAGCCGATTGGATAAATTTACGCGATCCAAGTTTTGAGAAATCAATCGCTATAGGGGATAAACAGAAAAAGTCATCGCTCACTGTATTCAAGAATTTCTCGTTAGGTATTGCAACCAATCGTGACGCTTGGGCTGTCAATAGTTCGCGGGGCGAAGTTGGCCTAAATATGGAGCGAATGATTGATTTTTATTCAGCGGAGTTAGCGCGATTTAAGGAATCACCGGAGCAAGAAGTCGAGAAGACAATCAGCCTAGACCCCAAAAATATTAGTTGGTCGTTTCACCTAAAGAAGCGAATGAAATCATTGAAAAACGCAAATTTTTCATCGACTCAAGTTAAGCCAATTTTGTATAGGCCGTTCGTTAAACAGTGGATCTACTATGACAAACTCTTCAACGAGTATGTCTACCAAACTCCCAAATTGTTTGCAGATGGTGATGCAGAAAACCTCGGAATTTCAATCTCTGGAATTGGATCTAGAAGCGGCTTTACCGCCTTGATGATTGATCGGCTGATTTCTGGGGATATGGTCGAAAAAGGCCAATGTTTTCCTCTCAAACTCTACGACCCCGCTAGCGCCGATGATGGCCTCTTTGCCACTGGCGACACGGGCTATACCGAACGCGATGGGATCAGCGATGCGGGGCTAGAGCACTTCCAAGACGCTTATGCGGGCGAGCAGATCAGCAAGGAAGACCTGTTCTATTACATCTATGGTCTGCTGCATTCCCCTGATTATCGCGAGCGGTTCAAGAACAACCTGTCCAAAGAACTCCCCCGCATCCCCGCCGTCAAAACCGTCGCCGATTTCTGGGCGTTCTCCAAAGCAGGCCGCGCGCTGGGCGATCTGCATGTGAACTACGAAATCGTCGAACCCTATCCAGTCGTGATCGCCGAAGGTGATTTACGCTTGGCACATATCCCCGACCCAGAAGCATACTACCGCGTCGAAAAGATGAAATACGGCGGCAAGGGCAAGAACAAAGACAAAACCATTGTCCACTACAACCCACGCATCACCATCACAGGCATCCCCCTTGAAGCCTACGACTACGTCGTCAACGGCAAACCCGCGCTGGATTGGGTGGTGGAACGCCAATGCGTGAAAACCGACAAAGCCAGCGGCATTGTCAACGATGCCAACCGCTACGCCATCGAAACCGTCGGCGACCCGGTATATCCACTGGTACTGTTCCAACGGGTGATCACTGTCAGCCTGGAAACGATGAAGATCGTGAACGGGTTGCCTAAGTTGGATATTGATTGATGGAATTTCACGTCATTGGCTCAAGAGTAGCAATGCCTTCAAGTGGCATAGACACCGTCTATTTAAAAATTGATCACTGGAACGACTATTCGTTTGTAACAATGTTTGAAGTTCAAGCATTTGATGAACGTGGGACATCGCATGAACTTCCGAATGTCAAGATAGGCTTTGTCGGCCAGACGGATGCCACCAGCACTCACCAAGCTTTGGACGCGAACTTTTCAACTCTACCTGAAGGTTTTTTTTCGTTAGGTACAAATGTGGAGTTCTATAAGGACCTCCGCAGCAATTTTTCAACTGAATGGCGGACAAGGTTCCTTGTCGGCCTTAAAGATGTTGTACACAATCCAGAAATCTTAAAGCAGGCAGAGAATGAAAGTGTGTTTCAGACTTCTTTGCTACGATCGGCAAATATCAAAGACGTAAGGGACCAGTTTGTCAGTGTTTTGCGTGGGGAAGTGCTCCTAACAGATTTCCATTTTGGTTTTGATCTTCCCTCTTCCGACAAATTTGCTGGTTATGACCTAGAGTTTGTTGTCCGAGCAAACTCTACACCAAGTACGAATATGCACGCGTTAATCGGGCGAAACGGCGTGGGGAAAACTACGCTTCTTAACTCGATGGTTAGAGCAATTGCCCGTAGTTCGGAAACAGATGCCCAATTCTATACTGACGATATTCTATTAGATCGGCAGGCAATAGGTGATGAGTATTTCAGCAGCCTGATCTCGATAGCTTTTAGCGCTTTTGACCCATTCGATCTTCCGCCAGAACCGGATGGAACAGAAGTAAAAACACACTATTCTTACATCGGTCTAACTGACTATGCGGATGAAGGCGGAGCAATTATTAAATCAAAAAAGCAACTGCATCAGGAGTTTGCAAAAAACTTGGAGGTTTGCCTAGCAGAAAGTGGTCGAAAAAATAGGTGGCAACAGGCGATGTCAGTTTTGGAAAGTGACGGCAACTTTGCCGAAATGGACCTTCAAGATTTGGCAGAGCTTGATGGCGAAGAGCTTAAAAAACATGCTCTTTTCGTGATAGGTAAAATGAGTTCAGGCCATGCAATCGTGATCCTCACATTGACTTGTCTAGTTGCGAAAATTCAAGAAAAGACTTTGGTTTTGTTTGATGAGCCAGAAAGCCATCTACATCCGCCGCTGTTGTCAGCGTTAATGCGAAGCCTCAGTCAGTTGCTTTCGAGCAGGAATGCTATTGCTATTTTCGCCACTCATTCGCCTGTTGTCTTGCAAGAGATTCCGAAATCTTGCGTTTGGAAGGTTTATAGATCGAAGTTGTCTTCGGATTGGGCACGCCCAGAGACAGATACATTTGGCGAGAATGTTGGCACTCTGACTAGGGAAGTTTTTGGGCTGGAAGTCACCAAGTCCGGTTTTCATACGGTTTTGACTGACTTAGTTTCTGACGGCGGTAGTTACGGCGAGATCTTGGGCGGGTTGGAAGGCAATTTGGGCTTTGAAGCTAAAGGTATCTTGAGGGCCATGATTGTTAACCGAGATGGCGGAATTGACCACGAATGAAAAAACTAAACGTGCCAGAGTATCCGTCAATTGAGCTGTTCGACAATGGTGTGGAAGATTTGAATGCTGCTGCACTCAGTCCATTGTTTCTGGCGAACAGGCAAGCAGTGCAGGATGCATATGTGGATTTCCACTCAGAGACACTGACGCAAACTTGGAGTAATCTCCCGAAAGCTCGACATGGTCACCCCACAGCCATTATCGTTGGGGGCCTGTCGAAGGAAAATTTGGTGAAGTTGTACGACGAAGGTGTGGTGAAATCTAAAGGGCAAGCAAGGAAAATTTACGACTCCATCAAGCTCGCGGCCCACGATGAGTGTCCTTATTGTGGAGGGGTAGGGGAAATCGGTTCATTGGATCACTATCTGCCAAAGGCACGATTTCCAGCTTATTCCGTATTGCCTAGTAACCTTGTTCCAGCCTGTGACGTTTGCAACAAAGGAATGGGGAGCAACTTCCCCTCAAACCCAAATCTTCAACCGCTTCATCCGTACTTTGATGCGCCGCATTTCTTTGATGAAAAATGGACGATAGCAAGAGTTTCGCAAGAAACTCCCATAGTCGTTAGTTTTGACGTAGCAGCTCCACCAGGCTGGAGCGTCAAAGACCAGAGCCGTGTGGCACAACATTTCGAGGATTGTAATTTGGGAGAACGGTATCGATCTAGGGTATGGTCAGAGCTTGCCCCACTAATTTCGCAACGCAAGTCTACTTTGAGAATGCTGGATGCAATTCAGTTCCGCGCACACTTGTCAGTTATTGCAACTGAACCCGAACTGCCAATCAATGGCTGGAAGCGAACACTTTATCATGCCTTGGCAGCCTCGAACTGGTTTTGCAGCGCTGATTTTACAGCGCCAACCCCTCACCTTCCATAGGTGCAATGTTCATTGCGAAAACTTCTCAGTTTTTGTACCGTGCGTGGTATCTAAAGCGGCGAGCTTGAAAGCTGAATCATGGGATTCCCATTTGGTTTGATTTGTGATTCATCCTGATTGGGAGGATGTTTTATGTCAGCAGCGC
>NZ_FQZQ01000022.1 GCF_900142085.1 Shimia gijangensis | reverse complement strand
GATGCTCCGCTGCTGCCTTCAAGCGAGCTACTTCGTCTCGAATGGCTGTAACGGTTAAATTCATTTCCTCAACCTCACTCCGGCACCACCACCATCCTCGGAAATGAGGCTTCGATCGCGGGTTAGTTTCCATCGAATTCAAGGCTGCCACGACTTTCCAAGTCGCCAACGCGGCCCTCCAAATCTCCAAGGCGATCGAACAAGTCACCTATTAGGCTGTCCACCGACTGCGTATCCTGCTCTAAATCACTCAAACGCTTGCCAACTGAGAAGGTCTGCTCCAATCGAGCGGTAATTTCTCCCGACAAGCTCCTATTGTTCAAGGCAGCAGCCTGCTCAAGCTGTTCTTTCAGCTCTGTTGGGATCATGAATTTGTATTGGACGCGAGTTTCTGAAGGCATGTACCCATTAGGACGAAAAATGTCCTTGATGCAATAGGTACAATAAATGTACCAAATATGTACCCCATCAAAAGAGGCTGATTCCATGTCAGAAAGCGTCCAGTTCAAGATCAAATTGCCAAGCGATGTGAAGGAATGGATCGCCCTTCAAGCAGCAAGGAACTTACGCAGCCAGAGTAACGAGATCATTCTTGCTGTGCGGGAAAAGATGGAACGCGAAGCGGCTAACACCACAAACTAACTTCAAGGAGAAAGACTATGACTGACCAACGCGCCTGCGCGAACAGTGGAGTATTTGCTGAGCTTTATCAGGAATGGAGACTCCTGACTGACACGATCAATCTAGCAAAGGTTGACCTTGATGACGGCAATCCGATCTGGAAGCGCCAACGGGACATTGAGCGGTTCTTTTGCTCGACCCCTGCCCGGACCTCTCAGGATCTAGCTGCGCAAATTCGATACACTCGTGACGCATTTGGCGATGAGATTCATAGCGTCTGGGCAGAGCCTTATTCTTGTATTCTGGACACTCTGGAGGCAGGAGCAATGGCGCTCGAAACAGCCTGAGGGTTGACGGGGTTCTGTTGAACCCATATGTTGAGGTTCAACAGAACCCAATAGGTGCACAATGCAAGTTAGTCGAAAAGAATTGCTCACAATCGCAAATAACTACAACGTGAACCAATTCAAAAATCTGAAAATACGCGATCAGTTACCACTTGTAGACGCCGTTTCCACCAATGATGATTCAAGCGGGTATAGCCCAGCCAATGCGATCTTTCTGGTGCTTGGCGATCTCATTTCTGACAACACGGGCATGTCCCGCGACGAGATAAAAATTGCTCTCCAAGATCGTATCCCGGAAGCGATATGCGCAACTAAGTATCAGTCGGAAGGTTTGTTTCAGTGGATGGGAGTTGTTCGAACAGGTGATCGTGGTGGTCAGCTATTTTTTGGCACTCTTTCCTCCCTTTTGCATGATGATGTAATTGAACCTTCTAGAGCTAAAGCCCTAAAGTCTTACACAATCGTAAATGTCGGAGTGGCTCTAACGGAAGTTCTTGAGCGTGCAAAAAACATAGGAATTGACCTCTACCCTGCACAAGAGGCCACCTAACAATGACCACTCCCGACCTCCTTCCTGACTACACCACGCCTGCCGACTTGGCAGAGCATTTTGGTGTTTCAGAAACGAAGATGCGGGAAATTGTTCGTGAAGTTGGCGCCTTTGCCAAGCTAGGCCGTAAAGTGGTCCTGTTTCCAGACCACGTCGAAACCTTCAAGGAGGCCATGCGATGTCACTCCAACTCTACCCCCGCGGCAATATCTGGCACTACCGTGGCACCGCTGCCAAGCGGCGACTACGAGGCTCTACGGGCACAACGGACAAAAAGCTCGCGCAAAGGATCGCGTCGGAAATCGAAGCCGCAGCGTGGCGAAGTCATCTCGATGGGCCGGGGGCACACGTAACTATGGCCCAAGCAGCAATCGCATATCGTAGTGCTGAAAAGCCCACCCGCTTCCTTGAGAAGATTGAGGACTTTTGGAAAGACACCAAGTTGCGCGATATCAAAGCAGGCGCCATCAGACAGTCAGCCTTCGACCTTTACCCAGACGTAAAGGGGGCAACCCGCAACCGTCAGGTGGTCATTCCAACACAAGCAATAATCAATCACGCTGCCGAAATGGGCTGGTGTCAGAAGATCTCGGTGAAACGATTCCACGAGGAAACCAAGATCAAGGTTCCGGCGACTGCCGAGTGGGTCAACTCATTCGCCGCACAGGCCGAGGCTGACGAACTACCTCACCTCGCTGCAATGTGTCTTTTCATGTTCGGCACAGGTGCTCGGATTGGAGAGGCGGCCGCGTTGACTTGGGCCGACATTGACCTGACCAAACGCAAAGCTGGGGTAAACCAAACCAAAACCGGACATGAACGCGAGGCACACCTTCCCGCCCCTGTCGTGTCGGCGTTGGCCAACATCCCTTCTAACCGCAATCCAGACGAACTGGTGTTTGGCTATGCCTCTCGGGGCAGCGTCTACAAAGTCTGGCACCATGTGGTTGACCGGGCAGGAATTGAGGATCTGACACCGCATTGCTGCCGACATGGGTTTGCAACGACACTTCTGCGCAACCGCATCGACGTAAAGACAGTGGCCAAGCTCGGCGGCTGGAAAGACGCCGGAATTGTCCTCAAACACTACGCTCATGCGATGGACGATCCGACAATCACCGAGGGCCTTTTTGACACAAATCTGGCACAAGGCAACACAGACGAAACCGTAACCCACTATAAACAAAAGGAAAAGAAATCATGAACTTAGCCTCTCGTTGGGGATGAGGTGTCCCACGGACGGACATAGAGGGGTGTTTGAGGTTTCACAACAGGCTAAATGAAGCTATAGCGCCGCTTGACCGCACAAATACGACCCCAAATGACCACTATCGGAAACTTTCCCATGTTCGTTGCCACTCTCCTGACTTCGCCTGCCAACTCTTCCCTTGATCCGGCCTTGGTCGAATCCTTGCGCAATGCCTGGGGTGGCGGAGATGCCAATTGGTTGGCGATAGATGAGGCTGCCGAATTCCCGTTGGCTGCCCTTCCAGACAATCGTTGGGATGTGTGGAAAGACCTGCAAGGGATGGGTGTTGACCTAGTGATCCAGCCTGCCGAAGGGCGTCGAAAAAAGATGCTTCTGGCCGACATGGACTCAACCATGATCCAGCAGGAATGCATTGACGAGTTGGCCGATGAAGCCGGTGTCGGTGAGCGGGTTAAGGACATCACTGCCCGCGCAATGAATGGTGAGTTGGATTTTGAAGGTGCCTTGATTGAGCGTGTTGGCTTGCTCAAGGGATTGGACGAAAGGGTCATTGGTCATGTCCTGGCAAATCGCATCACTTTAATGCCCGGCGGAATGGCGTTGTTGTCGACCATGAAGTCCAATGGGGCCTATGCCGCATTGGTGTCTGGTGGCTTTACGGCCTTCACCACCATGGTCGCCGCCGAGTTAGGTTTTGACGAAAACCGTGCCAACACCCTTTTGGTTGAGAAGGGAAAGCTGACCGGCGACGTTGGACGACCGATCCTTGGGCGCGAGGCCAAAGTGCAGGCCTTGAAAGGCATCACAGAGACACTGGGATTATCCCACGACGATGTGATGGCCGTAGGTGACGGTGCCAATGATCTGGGCATGTTGGGATTGGCCGGAGCCGGTGTTGCGCTTCATGCCAAACCGTCTGTTGCGGCAGAATGCGATATTCGGATCAATTTTGGCGACCTTACGGCGCTTCTATATATCCAAGGCTATGGCAAAGCTGACTTCGTCTGACGGCTGCCACATCACAGCTACGTGATCCCACCGGTCGAATCATTGCCTTCAATTTAGCCATTTAGTTAAATAGACAGCATGACCACACTCGTAAACACTTTTGCCGCCTTGGCAGATGACACCCGGCTCGGCATTATCGAACGCCTGATGGCGGACGGCGAACAACCAGCCGGCGATCTGGTGGCGCGCTCGACCATCAGCGGCCCCGCCATTTCCAGACACCTCAAGATCCTACGCGAGGCTGGTCTTATTGCCCAGCGTACCGATGGAAACCGACGCTTATATGCTGTGCGCCCCGAGGCGATGCAGGCAATTGCCAATTGGACCATGGACCATCGCCGCTTTTGGGAGGCCGGGCTGGATCGCCTAGATGCCATGCTTTCGGAGGAATCACATGACTGATCTCACATTAGAACGGGACTTTTCCGTATCCGCAGAACGCCTGTTTCAGGCCATTTCAACCCGCGCAGACCTTCTGAAATGGTGGGGTCATGAAGGGATGCATGTCCCAGAGGAAACGCTGGACTTCACACAAACCGGCCCGTGGCTTTCGGTCATGCAAAATGCCGAAGGTCAGCGCTATAAGGTGTCTGGGCAAGTCACCCACGTCGACCCGCCAAAGTCCGTGGGCTTCACATGGGCCTGGCACGACGACTCAGATGCCCGTGGCGCAGAGAGTCACGTGACCTTTTCGGTCTCGGAAACCCAAATCGGTTCGCGGTTGACCATTGATCATCGTGACTTGGGCGATGATGAGATCAGCACCAATCACCAAGCAGGCTGGTCCTCGTCGCTTCGTAAACTCGACGCACTACTAGCGTGACGCAAATTACAACAGGGAGGAAACGAAAATGGCGAAATTTATCTATGTTTACCACGGAGGCGGTCGTCCCGAGACACCAGAAGAAGGCGAACGGGTGATGGCGGCCTGGATGAACTGGATGCAAAACCTAGGCGATGCAATTGTTGATGGGGGTAATCCGGTTGGGATGTCCAAAACCGTAACCGCAGGTGGCGTCGAAGATGGAGGCGGTTCCAACCCTGTATCAGGATATACACTTGTAAAGGCCACCGACATTGATGCGGCCTGTGCAATGGCCAAGGGCTGTCCCATCTTTGCAAGCGGCGGATCTGTGGAAGTTGCCGAAGCGATGGACATGTAATCCGCCATCTCTTCATTTTTGCCAAAATACTCCGGGTGTCCCGGGGGCAGCGCTCCTGGCCATGCCCAAAGCCTGCAGGGCGCACCACAGATGCGCCTTTCAGGCACGGGAACACTTTGTTAACAAAGACCTTTCGCTGGTTTCATTTGGCCTGTCACCAACCCATCCCAATTGCAAATCGGCGCATTTACATACTTCTGCGCAACTGGATGGGCCGCATCAAGCACACCCAACCGGATCAAAATCGAGGTCACCGCACATTCAGCCCCACGGGTTGTACCATCTGCAATTTTTAATGCGACCCCCATCTTCTTTTCCGGAATAATCGCAATGAAATAGCCTTCGGCTCCGGTTTTGACGGCCACTTTGTGGTTCATCGCCCGCATGAGGTCGGTACAAGCCCGTCCCTCACCTGCGACCAGTTCCGGATAGGTTGCCATGGCGTTGCGCAACTGTGCTGCAGCGCTTTGACGTGCGTCACCATCCAACGAAGCGGACGCAAAAAACGCCATCGCACGCGCCATACCATGCATCGTGGAAGCAAAATTGGGAGCCGAGCATCCGTCAATGCCGTAACCCGGTGTGTCTTCTTGCGTGACTTCTTCGAACGCCGCTTTAACTGCCTTTTGCACCGGATGGTCGAGCGCAACATAATCCGGCCCGGCCCGAAAATACTTTGTGAGCGTCAGAAACCCCGAATGTTTACCCGAACAATTGTTGTGATACCGGCAAACAGGTTTGTCGGCGCGGATCAAATCGTCTCGAGCTTCTATGTCGCGAGGTTCTTGCGGTCCGCAACAAAAATCATCGTCGCTTTTTCCAAGGTCCTTGAGCCATGCTTTCACCCGCACAGAGTGAATTTCCGCTCCTTGATGTGAAGCACAGGCAAGCGCCAACTGTTCGTCCGTCAGGCCTGCATTCGCCGCCGCACCACTTTCTATCAGAGGCAACGCCTGCAGCATTTTGGATGACGATCGCGGTAACACAACTGCCTCTGGATCGCCCCAGGCATCCACGATTTGGCCCATCTCATCACACACAACCGCATGACCATGATGTACACTCTCAAGGAAGGGACCCCGCCAGATTTCAACCATCGGAACCGGATTTGCCATCACTGACCTCATATTATTGGGCAAAATCATGCCAACAGGTCTTTTCCCGGCTGGCAAAATCAGGGTAAGGTGTTTCTATCGAGAAGGAAATATTCGGTTCGTAAAAAGGGCGAAAAGCCTAGAGACCGGAAAAATTGAGGCAAATCACAGCTTGGAGGCTGTTGAGTATGGGATCACTCGGAATGAGTCGTCACGTATTGGGTGCGTTTTTTGGCGCAACACTCGCTATGTGGGCGCAAGGTGCATCTGCGCAGGAACAGGCGTCCGCGCCCTGTTCAAATCAGGTGACCGACTGGAGCATCTGCGTCGCAGAAAAACCAAAAGAATGCTGGGCCGTCAGTACCGCCAAAGAAAGCGTGAACACCAAAGAAGGGCGCGTCGTGGCCGTGCGCCGCAGCGATATCCTGTTCATGGTGTTCTATCGCCCCGAAGTCGGCGTGAAGGGTCAGGTCGGGTTTACCGGCGGGTATCCGTTTGCCAGCGGGTCGACCGTCAATCTGAGCATTGATGGAAATTCATTCAGCCTGTTCACAGAAGGCGAATGGGCGTGGCCGGCATCAACAGCGGATGACGACAAAATTGTAACCGCGATGAAGCGCGGGTCCAAAGCCACTCTTTCCGCTCAGTCCGCACGCGGCACCAAAACCGAAGACACATTTTCATTGTCCGGTTTCACCGCAGCCGTGGAAGGCGCTGAAAAGCGATGCAACTAAGCACAATACCTGCCTTGCGAGGCAGGTAGAACGGGGCCCCTGCCAGGGTCTCAAACGTCACATCGTCACCATGGGGGTAACTGATCAGAGCAATCGGTCGGGCGAGCGAGGTAAGGAGACAGGCAATGGCAGATCCCTATTTCACGGAGATCAGATATCGTAGCAATTCGTCTAATGACTTCATCGAAGTCGCGATTGACGAGGGCACTGATGTTTCTGGCATTCAGATCGTTGTTTACAATCCCAGCGGCACCGTACGCTCGATCAATGATATTGGTGATTACCAAGGCACAATGCTTGGAAAAGACGTCTACTCTCTCAGTGGCGTTGGGGTTTTCAAGGAAGGCGCTATTGCTCTGGTTCAGGATGGCACCGTCATTGACTTTATCTCATTCGATAATGAAGTCACTGCCACCGGTGGACCCGCTGACGGCTTGACCTCAACCCAGATCGGATCAACCGGAAACAACCAGAACACATCGGTACAACTTGACGAAAACGGAAACTGGACGACCGGAACCCTGAACGAAGGGACTATCCCGTGTTTTCTGGCGGGCACAAAGATAGCGACCAAACGCGGTGAAGTGGCCGTGGAAGATTTGCGGCCAGGTGACATGGTCGTAGTACGTGACGGTGGCTTTGCACCGATCCGCTGGATCGGCTCAGTATGCACCAACGCGCGCGGCGGACTTTTTGAACAAAATGCACCTATCCGAATTCCACGTGGTTCAATGGGACGTAACATGCCGGCCCGTGACCTCTATGTGTCCCCGAACCACCGTATCTGGATGCGGGATGCCTCATTCGAGGTTGTCTTTGCAGAGCAGGAGGTCCTGATCCCAGCCAAGCATCTTGTCGGATGGAGCGGTATTCAACAGGTCAATTATGTTCCTGAGCCCGAGTATTTCCACCTGCTGTTCGACAACCATCAGATCATCATGTCGGACGGTATGTTGACTGAAAGCTTTCACCCCGGTGAAGTCACTATGGATCAGTTCGAACATGAGGCCCGCGATGAATTGCTGCGACTGTTCCCAGAATTGATTGAGCTGGCCAGCTATGGTGACACAGCGCGCCGCTGTCTGAAAAGCTATGAAGTTCCGCTGGCGCTTAAGGTGAAATCTGCCGCCTGAGCCTTGTTTCGTTTGCTTTTGGGGCCAAATGGTGTACTGCACCCACCTGATTTCCTTACCCGGACCCAAAAGCCATGACCGCCAGCGCCCCCGTCACGCAGGACGTAAAAACCATTCCTCGTAAATTGCCCGAAGGCGGCAAAGTGAACCTCGTGGGCCTGACCCGCGCAGCGATGCGAGACGCGCTGATCGAACATGGGGCACCTGAAAAGCAAGCCAAGATGCGGGTAAACCAGATCTGGCAGTGGATTTATCAATGGGGCGTGCGTGATTTTCATGAAATGACCAACTTGTCCAAGGCGTATCGCGCCGAGCTGGACGAAAAGTTCTCTGTCGAAATCCCCGAAGTCGTCACCAAACAAGTGAGCACAGATGGCACCCGCAAGTATCTGGTGCGCATTGCCGGCGGCCATGAAGTCGAAGTGGTTTACATCCCCGAAGAAGATCGCGGAACTTTGTGCATCTCTTCGCAAGTTGGCTGCACGCTAACGTGTTCCTTCTGTCACACAGGTACCCAGAAACTGGTCCGTAATCTAACAGCGGCAGAAATCATTGGTCAGGTGATGGTGGCCCGCGATGATCTGGATGAATGGCCTGTGCCCGGCACACGCGACACAAATGCACCGCGTTTGTTGTCGAACATTGTTCTGATGGGCATGGGAGAGCCACTTTACAACTTTGAGAATGTGCGTGACGCGATGAAAATCGCCATGGACCCCGAAGGCATTCAGCTGTCGCGCCGCCGCATTACCCTATCGACGTCTGGTGTCGTGCCCGAGATTGCACGCACCGCTGAGGAAATCGGCTGTCAGCTAGCGATTTCCTTTCACGCGACCACAGATGATGTGCGCGATGTGCTTGTGCCGATCAACAAGCGCTGGAACATTGACACCTTGCTGAATGCACTGGCCAATTACCCCAAAGTCTCGAACTCGGAACGGATCACGTTTGAGTACGTGATGCTTAAGGGCGTGAATGACACAGATGACGACGCCCGCCGACTGGTCAAACAAATCAAAGATCATGGCATTCCGGCTAAGATCAACTTGATTCCTTTCAACGAATGGCCCGGATCGCCCTACGAACGGTCTTCGAATAACCGAATCCATGCCTTTGCGGAGATTGTTTACAAAGCTGGCTATTCTTCGCCGGTCCGCAAACCACGCGGCGAAGACATTATGGCGGCCTGCGGGCAGTTGAAATCTGCCACTGAGCGCGCCCGAAAATCGCGAAAACAGATTGAGGCAGACGCCGGATTGGGTTAAATTTGGCTACAATCACCCCGAAAATGAGTGATTGCCCACAACTTTCCTTAATTCAGATACAAATCGGCCCTGATCAACAATCAGTTTCCATCTCGTGAACAGTTACGTTTCAAGGAGGAAACAACATGGTACATGCAGATATTGGCGGCGCGATCATCGACGCACCGGTCTTGGACATCATTGAACGCGAACGCGCGCATGCGCTCAGCACCCGGGAATGGAAGTTCCGTCTGGCGGGCTATGGATACGCGATCAAAGACGTTCTTGGTGAACAGATTGTGACCAAGCTGCCCCAAGGAATCGAGCTAGGCGTACTTCCAACGCAAGTTCACTAACGACCGGGAATTTCGCCTCGGGGGGAACAGTCTCCCCAGTTGTCGATCACGTCTATCGCTTCTTCGGCGGTCTCGACAAAGCGGAACAGATCCAGATCCTCTGCGGAAATGGTGCCAGCATCGGCCAGCGCCTCCCAGTTGATGATCTTTTCCCAGAACGCCCTGCCAAACAGCAGAAAGGGCACGCATTCCATGCGACCGGTTTGAATCAGCGTGAGCGTTTCAAACATCTCGTCGAGTGTTCCAAACCCACCCGGGAACACACAGATCGCCTTGGCGCGCATCAAAAAGTGCATTTTGCGAATGGCGAAATAGTGAAAGTTAAAGCACAACTCCGGCGTCACATATTCATTTGGGGCCTGCTCGTGCGGTAGCACAATATTGAGTCCGATGGATTTACCACCTGCATCAATCGCACCGCGATTGCCAGCCTCCATCACACCGGGCCCGCCACCGGTGACAATCACATCGTTACGACCATCGCTGCGTTCCGTCATCAGGCGCGCAAAGTCACGAGCCTCGTCATAGTATTTTGTCAGGTCCGCCAGCGTTTCCGTCCGCGCCGAAGCTTTGTTTGCAGGTTCGGGAATGCGCGCACCGCCAAACAAAACAATCGTGCCTTCGATGTTTTCCTCATCCAAAGCCAACTGCGGTTTCAGCAGTTCTAACTGCAGCCGGACCGGACGCAATTCATCCCGGCACAAGAAATCTTCGTCTGCAAAAGCAAGCCGATAAGCCGGGGCGCGTGTCTGGGGCGTGTCAGGCACGTGGTCTGCAGTGCTGCGGTCTTTATGAGCGCTTGGCAGCGGGCTTAGTCGGTCATCTTTCATCAAACAGGTCCTTACTTGTAAGTCATTCCCTCACAGCTATAGGTTCACGGACGGCAAAGCCAGTGACAGAGGTGTGAAAATGGATTGGGCAGCAGATATTCAAGCGGCAGCAGCGCGTATCCACGGGCATATATTGCGCACGCCCGTTGTAACGGTGGATGGGTTTGGGTTGGGGTATCCGATCCAGATGAAACTCGAGCAGATGCAACATACTGGCACGTTTAAAGCGCGCGGGGCTTTCAATACTCTATTGTCCAGTGACGTTCCTGAGAGCGGGTTGGTTGCGGCGTCGGGTGGCAATCACGGAGCTGCTGTGGCTTATGCCGCACATCACCTTAGTCACAAGGCACGTATTTACGTGCCCGAAATGGCGGGACCGGCCAAAGTTGCTCTGATCCGTGACGCCGGTGCTGATCTGGTGGTGGTTCCGGGCGCCTTTTCGGACGCACTAGATCAGGCGCTGGCATATGAAGCTGAAACCAGGGCCATGCAGATACATGCCTATGATGCGCCCGCCACTGTTGCTGGGCAGGGCACTTGTGCTTTGGAATGGGAAGACCAGGGCCTTGATGCTGATACGGTTCTGATCGCGGTCGGTGGCGGTGGCCTGATTGGTGGAGCGATGGCTTGGTTTGATGGACGCAGGCGCGTGGTCGCCGTTGAACCGGAAACCTCTTGTGCTCTGCATGCGGCTCTGAAAATCGGAGAGCCCGTCGACGTGAACGTCTCGGGCGTTGCAGCCAATGCACTGGGGGCCAAGAAGATCGGGCAAATCTGTTTTGACCTCACTGTCTCAAGTGGCGCAGAGTCGGTTGTGGTGACGGACGACGCCATTACCCGAGCACAACACGCATTGTGGCGTGAGACCCGGCAATTGGTCGAACCCGCAGGCGCGACAGCACTGGCTGCACTGATGTCAGGAGCCTACATCCCGGAACCGGATGAAAAAGTCGCCGTTCTGGTTTGTGGTGCCAATATTACGCCGGACCCGTTTCAATAAACGTCGCAATGAGTGGGTGACGCGGGGTCCCGATCCCGCTAGAAAGCTTCGAATCCTGAAATCGGAGCCAGAAAATATGTCGAACGCCCAATTGGAACAAGCCATCGAAGCCGCGTGGGAAGCCCGCGATACCATCAATCCACACACAGGCGGCGAGACCCGCGAAGCCATCGAAGACACGCTAAACGCGCTGGATTCTGGCAAGTTGCGCGTGGCTGAAAAACAAGAAAGCGGCGACTGGCATGTGAACCAATGGGCCAAAAAGGCCGTTCTGCTCGGATTCCGCATCAAAGACATGGAGTTTCACGATGGTGGCCCTCAGGGCAGCGGCTGGTGGGACAAGGTCGACAGCAAATTCAAAGGTTGGGGCGATCACGAATGGAAAGAGGCGGGCTTCCGCGCTGTTCCCAACTGTGTGGTCCGAAAGTCAGCCTACATCGCACCCGGTGCGGTTCTAATGCCATCATTCGTTAATCTTGGTGCTTATGTTGACACGGGCACCATGGTCGACACTTGGGTCACGGTCGGCTCTTGTGCCCAGATCGGCAAGAACGTGCACTTGTCGGGTGGCGTCGGTATCGGCGGTGTTTTGGAGCCCATGCAAGCGGGCCCAACCATCATCGAAGACAATTGCTTTATCGGTGCCCGGTCCGAAGTGGTCGAAGGCTGCATCATTCGCGAAGGTTCGGTTCTGGGCATGGGCGTGTTTATCGGCCAGTCGACCAAGATAGTTGACCGCGAAACCGGTAACGTCACCTACGGCGAAGTGCCTTCCGGGTCTGTTGTTGTGGCAGGCACAATGCCATCCAAGAACAACGTGAACCTGTATTGCGCGGTGATCGTGAAACGTGTCGACGCCAAGACCCGGTCGAAAACGTCGATCAACGATCTGCTGCGTGACTAAGGACTAGTTATTTTTGAAGGTGGCGCCAAACCAGCGATCGATCAGATCGTCATAGGTGCCATCTTCGCGCAACCTAAGCAGAGTGCGGTTGATCTCTTCACGTACCAGGCTGCCCGTAGGCAGGGCGATGCCGTAGTTCTCTGGGCGATACACCCGCTCAACCAGCCGCGCGTGACGTCCGCCCTTACCCTGAACATAATAGGCCAAAATGGGGCCATCAAAGACAACAGCGTCCATTTCACCCGCCGCAAATGCATCAAACATCGCACCTGGGTTGTCATAGCCGGTAAAAGTAATGTCTCGATTTGCCAGAAAGTCCGCGCTGGTCGAGTTTGAAACCGTGGCAACCCGTCGTCCTTCTAGATCGTTGATTGAATCCACGCTTTCCTGCAATGCCTCAACAGTGACAGCTGCGGTGATGGTGGCGACAAATACCGACACTACAAACAAGCTTGAGACAACAAGCATTGTAGCGAACAAGCGTCCAAACCGCGACATGGGCATACGTTCTTCAAAGCCACCGTTTACAACCAAATTCAAAGCCCACCAAAAAGACGGGAACATCGCCTCGCGCAAGGGGCGATCAAAATAGGGTTGGTGGCGGCGTTCGAGCATCCACATTACAAATCCGCCGCCCCACAAAAGCGCTAAGGCGCCGAGAACGACAAATAGGATTTCCCGTGTCAGAACAGAGCCGAACCGCTGTACAGTTCCTGTCTCTGCCGGCAGAAGGATTTGCAAACCGCTTTCGAAAATTGGTTGACTGAAGTCCATTTCGCCTTCGCGTGCGGCCGTGATCGAGATGTTGGCAATCGCACCGTCAGAATTGGCTCTGCGCACTGCTTCAAGCATGTCGCCGAAAGTGGGCTGCAAGTCAAACTGCACGACATAGCCAAGCTCTTTGGCAATCGCAGTCATAAGATCGATACTGAACCCGGTTGGATTGCCTTGCTCAATAAAGGCGAAAGGCGGCCGATGGACTGTCGATATCACTAAATTATCGTCGGATTGTGCAAAAGAAGGTGGCACGAACCCACACCAGAACAGCGCTACAAGCGCGAGAGTTTTGAGCCTAATCATCCACAAGGTCCCCAAACCTTTGTAAGAAACGACCAAGGATGGCCCGCCTGACGCCTGTGGTCAACGTGACTTGAGCGCACTTACGTCAGTATTTTATGAAACGTCGCGACACTCAGGCCTCATGAAGTGCCGCATCTCAGATCATTACAGTGAAATTCGTGACTTGGGCCATAACTGTAATCCGCCGGGGCATCATCGCTAGGCATGAACCGAAGAACTTCGCCTCTGGTTTCAACACCAAATGGGTCGTATGATTCGTGGCCACGACAGTAGCATTCGCTATCAAGACCGTTGCAGCGCAGTGTTTCATGCTGAAAACGGCAATTTTTTCCGACAGACCGGTTTTCAGCACGGCGACTTGGTACCCCATATCGCTCCCTCAACCCTAACGGTCAGATGACGCAGACGACCTAAATGCGGGCATCGATCCGCGACGTTATTTCTTACGGAATTCTTATGGAATATTGCTTGCAACGCTCCCCCACCAAGGGCGGCATAGAAAGCCGTAGTTGACCTTGACTGATCAGGCAGGCTAAGGGCGCTGCATGGAAAAGACGAAAAAGAAATCCCGACAGCAGGTTTTTACATTGTTGGTTCAGGTTGGTCGCAAAGATGGTGACGGCCTGCCCAAAGGTGCAACGGGTGCTGCATTGATGATCTACGCCAGCGGCGTGGACGAAGCCGAAGCCGTGCGTGAAACCGTTGCCATTCTAAAACAGGCAGACTTGGCGCCGTTGGATGTGACGGGCTATGGCACGGTCGACGAACGCGAAGCGCAAGGACACGAGATTGGCGAAGACGAGCGGACGTTGATGCAACGTGCTCTGGACGAAAACTCGGTGGTGGTTGCTCAGATGAGCGAATTCTACAACGGTGAAGAAACGTTGGAGCCGGACGAAAACAGGATCAACTAAGCAGCACGTTGTTCCGCCAGGATCAGGGCTTCGAAACTTCCCAAAACTGGATGTGCAGGAATTGAATGCTCTGGCAGGTGCTGACGTGGGAACTGGCCCAATAGGCTGCTGCGCAAAATCTCAGTGTTACGCCTTATCCGCCCAATGTTCAGGCTTTCCATGAACGTCCCAGCAGCGTGGATCGCCTCGTGATCAGGTAACAGCACTTGCGTATAAGTCACCAGCTGATGGTTCCGCTCGCGGAGTGCCGCACTGCCGTTGATAAGATGTCTCGCGGGCACCAGAACATGCTCAGAGTTGAAGAGGTATTCTACGCGGGAACCACCAATCACCAATCGCTGACCTGGGGCCACCACGATATCCCGCTCTAAGCCAAAGTAAGGCTGACGCAGTCGCACCGGTTCAAACAGGCCACGCGCAGGCACTGTGCGTCGCAATACTTGCAGAACCGGAACCGCGTCACCATTCAGCGTTTCAACAAGTTCTCCCCGTTGGAGTTCGCCAATCGCTTTAAGACCATGCTGAGTGGCAACTGGGGTTGTCGATGTCATGCCTGGCATTGGACCGACGGGTTCAATTCTATCAGAAATGGCAAAAAACAGAACATCTGGTGACATCTGGCTGGCAGCGGGATTCAAAGTTAGTTCGCGTACGTCAGACAACAAAAGTGGCACCGTGCCTCGGAGAATAACCTGAAAACTGCGGGCGATATCCGGGCGCTCAACCGCTAAGCGGGCCCAATTGTGATCAGTATCCCAACTATAGGTGATGCGCAGAATATCGGTGCGCAACGCTGAAGAGTCATGGTTCAGTACGCCGTGCAACATTTCAGAGCCGCGCGCATGCACCAGAGATATGCCCCCGCCGGGCAGGGCCATCAATGCAAGCCTCATACCGTGCTCGAACCCACGCTCAAGCCCAAGGACAAGTTGCGGTTTCTCAAGGGCTGACACCCGGGTTTCCAACAGCAAGCTGCCCCGTGCCATCAGCGTTCCTGATTCAAAAGCAACATCAGGCACACCACGGCTCGCGCCGGAAATCCCCTGAGCCGAGAATTGCCGTGTGTTTTGATCGGCTATCGCGATCCAGGTCATGCGGACGCCTCTGGTTTCTCCGTGGCTTCTGGCCACCGTACCTTGTCAAAACAACACATCTACTTCACTCTCTAATACAGAGACCGACTGCACAGCATACCGTCGGACCATGTCCGATCGTTTCGTATCCAAGGGAACCTTACTGCTCGACCAGTGAGAATCCGATATTTGGCCATTTTCGACCACTTTGCTGTTTGACCTGCCTCGGTCATATTATTGCAGTCAATAAACATGAAAACATCCCGCCTGTTAAGGGTTTTGCACGTTTTGATTGGCCCAATGACACATTTGTGGCTTTTCCGCTCAAATTCTCTATGCGACAAAGTCCCAAACCCGCCCAAAATGAGAGTTCCATGTCTGAAATCAACGCCGCCGACCTTACCGCACGCCTGATCCGATGCCCGTCGGTCACCCCAAAAGACGAAGGCGCGCTGGACACATTGCAGGATCTGCTTTCAGAAGCTGGGTTTGATTGCACCCGTGTGAACCGCGGTGATGTCGGAAATCTGTTTGCCCGTTGGGGGCCGAAAGGCCACGTCAGGACGTTTGGTTTCAATGGTCACACCGACGTGGTGCCTATCGGGGATGCTGGCGCTTGGACGGCTGATCCCTTTGGTGCCGAGGTTCGTGAGGGCATCATGTACGGGCGCGGGGCGACTGATATGAAATCCGGCGTAGCAGCCTTTGCGGCGGCGGCTGTCGATATGGTTCAAAACAGCCCTCCGGGCGGCTCAATTATTCTGACGATTACAGGCGACGAAGAAGGTGATGCAATTGATGGCACCACGGCCCTTCTCGATTACATGGATCGCAAAGGTGAAAAGATGTCGGTTTGCCTTGTAGGTGAACCCACTTGCCCAAACGAGATGGGTGATATGATGAAGATCGGGCGGCGTGGATCAATGACAGCCTATTTCACCTTCACTGGTGTGCAGGGTCATTCGGCTTACCCCCATCGCGCCAAGAACCCGTTGCCAGCCATGGCACGTCTGATGGACCAGTTATCGAGCCATGTTTTGGACGAAGGCACAGCGCATTTTGATGCCTCGACACTTGCCGTAGTGACAATGGACACGGGCAACCCTGCCACCAACGTGATCCCGGCCGAATGCCGTGCAACGGTTAACATTCGCTTTAACGACGAACATACCGGCGCGGGACTGACGGGCTGGATGCAGGGAATGGTGGATCAGGTCGCCTCGGATCTGGAAATTAGGATTTCGATGGAAGTAAAGATTTCCGGAGAAAGCTTTATCACGCCACCCGGACCACTGTCAGACTTGGTAGCGTCAGCGGTCACTGCCGAAACCGGTCGCACGCCTGAGCTATCCACCAGCGGCGGCACATCTGATGCGCGGTTTGTGCAGCACCATTGCCCAGTGGTCGAGTTTGGTCTGGTGGGCAAGACAATGCATCAGGTAGATGAAAACGTACCAGTGGCGCAAATCCATCAGTTGAAATCCATCTACGGCCGGATTTTACGTGACTATTTCACCTGAATACCTCCGGCGCCCTCGTTTGGTGGTTATGATAAAAGAACCCCACGCCGGGCGAGTGAAAACCCGCCTTGGTCGCGATATTGGCATGACGGCTGCGGCTTGGTGGTTTCGACATCAAAGCGCGTCCCTTTTGCGCCGTATCACGGACCCTCGCTGGGAGACATTTTTGGCCATAACGCCTGATAAGCAGGGTCTAACAAGCCGAATATGGCCCGAAAACCTGCCACGTATTGCCCAAGGCTCGGGCAATTTGGGGCAGAGAATGGCCCGCGTGTTCACTCAATTACCACCCGGACCCGCTCTGATCATCGGCGCGGACATTCCCGGAATTCGCACCACACATATTACGCGTGCTTTTCGCAAACTCGGCGCGCATGACGCTGTATTCGGGCCCGCGACAGACGGAGGGTTTTGGCTGGTGGGGCTCAAGCGCACATTTGCGCCGCCAGTCACCCTGTTTGAAAACGTGCGCTGGTCTACGCCACACGCGCTAAACGACACAGTGCGAACCATGCCAGATCTTCGCATTGCGTTCACGGATGTGCTCGCCGACGTGGACACGGCCCGCGATCTGTAATTTCAATTGGATCAAATACCCTAGAGTGAGCCTTGCCATTGTCCAATAAAGCTGGCGTGAGGGGTCGCGCCCCTTTTTAACAAACATTCCCGATGACGCCGCCCGCACTCCGTGTTAGGGCACACAAATGCGTATACCTACCAAAGAGGAAGTCCTTGAGTGGATTTCCGAGAACCCGACCCTCACCTCGAAACGCGACATCGGCAAAGCCTTTGGCATCAAAGGGGCTGCCCGGATTGATCTGAAACGTATCCTCAAAGAACTTGAGGCCGAGGGTCATCTGGAGAAACGCAAGAAAACCTACCGTGATCCCGATCGGTTGCCGCCAGTCAGCGTTTTGCAAGTCACCGGCCCGGGCCCAGACGGTGACCTGTTCGCCCGCCCCTTGGAATGGCAAGGCAAAGGCGACGCCCCAGTGGTTCTGATGATCCTGCGCGCATCTGACCCCGCATTGGGTGAAGGGGATCGGATTCTGGGACGCCTGACCGAGGTCACAGGTGACACCCATCAATATGAGGCCCGTCTGATCCGCCGCATCGGCACCAATCCACACCGTGTTCTTGGCGTGTTTCGCAAAACCACCGAAGGCGGGCGTATTCTGCCCATCGACAAAGGCGACGGGAAAGAATGGCAGGTCCTGTCCGAAGGCGTGAATGGCGCCAAAGATGGCGAGCTGGTCGAGGCTCAGCAAACAGGTCCCAAAGGCCGAATGGGCCTGCCGCGCGCTAAAGTAGTTGACCGCTTAGGCGATCCTAGTGCACCCAAGGCCGTGTCGCTAATTGCCATCCACCAGCACGGCATTCCAGATAGCTTTCCTGATGAAACCATCGCCCAAGCAGACGCCGCCAAACCCGCGCCTTTGGGCAAACGCGAAGACCTGCGTAATATGCCGCTTGTCACCATTGACCCTGCAGATGCGCGCGACCACGATGATGCCTGTTGGGCCCACGCTGATGATGACCCCAAAAATGCTGGTGGCCACGTTGTTTGGGTCGCGATTGCGGATGTAGCGCATTATGTGACTCCCGGAAATGCACTTGATCGCGAGGCCCGTAAGCGCGGAAATTCCAGTTATTTCCCAGATCGCGTTGTCCCGATGTTGCCCGACCGCTTGTCAGGTGACTTGTGTTCGCTGCACGAAGGAGTGCCGCGCGCTTGTCTGGCCGTGCGGATGCAGCTGGACAGCCATGGGCACAAAATCGGACATCACTTTGTACGTGGCATGATGCGCTCCGTCGCATCTCTGAACTACGTCGAAGTGCAGGAAGCCCGCGATGGCACGCCGAACGAAAAATGCGCGCCGTTAATGCAAGATGTGATTAACCCGCTTTACGCCGCCTATGAAGCCACGCAGAAAGCCCGCGCTGAGCGCCAGCCATTGGATCTGGATCTACCCGAGCGCAAGGTCGAACTGACGCCCGAAGGCAAAGTTGCGTCGATCATGTTCCGTGACCGGTTGGATGCTCATAAATTGATCGAGGAGTTCATGATCCTCGCCAATGTTGCAGCAGCTGAAACGCTTGTTGCTGCTAAATCGCCATTGCTGTTTCGGGTGCATGAAGAACCTAATCCTGAAAAGCTTGATGCATTGCGCGAGACCGCACAGAGCGCCGGGTTCAATCTGGCTAAAGGCCAGGTTCTAAAGACCCAACACCTGAATGCGCTGCTCAATGCTGCCGCCGGAACCGAAGACGCAGAGCTGATCAACATCTCGACCCTACGAAGTATGACACAGGCCTATTACAGCCCGGCGAACTTTGGCCACTTTGGCTTGGCCTTGCGGTCTTATGCGCATTTCACCTCGCCGATCCGCCGCTATGCAGATCTGATTGTGCACCGCGCCCTGATTTCGGCGCACGGCTGGGGGAACGATGGGCTTTCACCGGAAGGTATCGAAAATCTGGAGGGGACGGCAGGCCATATTTCGGAAACCGAACGCCGCTCAATGCTGGCGGAACGCGACACCACGGATCGCTATTTAGCATCGTATCTGTCGGAACGCGTTGGCAATGAGTTTACCGGCCGGATCAGTGGAATTGCCCGATTTGGAGTTTTTGTAAAGCTGGACGAGACTGGCGCGGACGGGTTAATTCCGATGCGCGAGCTCGGGCGTGAATACTTCCGCCACGACGCTGAAACCAATACGCTAACCGGGTCGGAAACTGGTATCAGAATCGGCCTTGGCCAGCGTGTTCTGGTACGCCTGAAAGAAGCGGCACCCGTCACAGGTGGCATTTCACTTGAGTTGTTGGAACTAGAAGACAAAAAACTGCCCTCAGGCCAAAGGCGCGGACGCAGCGGGCCAGTCCGACGCAAAGCCTCAAAGGCCAAGCGCAAGTCCGACAAGGTGAAACGCAAAGTGTCGCGTCGCCGCCGCTGATCATGCGGCCAATGCCATTTCGTCATCTTCCGGATAGAGCGCACCCCGACCACGTCGCACATAGGCCACAAGGTCAGGCATATCACGCACTATCCGGCGTACGCCGGTGTCGACCGGAAGACAGTTTAGACCATCCAGAACTGGCACGATGGCCGCGTCCGCTGCGGTTGGCGTCTGCCCGAACAGGAACTCTTTGTCCTGTAGTTGGCTCTGGATCGCGTCTAGATCATACCGAAGTCGCGCCCTGCGATCATGTTCTGTAAACTGCGCAATGCCATGAGCGATCAAGTCTGTTCGCGCCTTTTTGCGAACAGCATTCGAAATCGGCTTTCGCAGCAATGAGGGCACATCCTCAAAAAAAGCCTCGCGCATGATGTCCCAGCAAGAATCGTTCAGCCAGCGTTCATGCACCAACCCCAGCCGCAGGTTTTCTTCGGTCATTCGGATCAGGGCATGTGCATGGGCTCGGGCCCTGTCATCTAGGCCCGGAAAGAAGTCAACCCCTTGGCCTTCTAGCCACGCCTGAATGATGTAGCTGTCCGGAATCAAACGGTCTCCGGTCTTCAAAACCGGTAGCCTGCCAAGCGGCATTTTGGCCGGATTAGAGACGTATTTTGGCCTCCAGCCTCGCTCTGCCAGGCGCAACAGCCCCATGACTTTGACACAGAACGGGCTGTGGCTGGGCTGGCCAAAACCACCGGGAAAAGTAATGAGGGTAAGCATCAGAATCTCCTGAATCGGCTATTGAGGAGTACAAATCTAGACGGGACTATTGCCAGTTTCTGTCAGGAGGTGGCATTATGATTAGATCATGTCCCGCACCGCCAGATTGTTCCAGCTCATGCAAGCCTTGCGAAGCCTTTCGCCACCCGCCACCGCCGAGCAGTTGGCGGATGAGTTGTCTGTGTCGATGCGCACAATCTATCGTGACATTGACTCATTGCGTAGTCTCGGTGCGGTGATCGATGGCGCCGCCGGGTTTGGCTTTACACTGATTGAGGATGCCTCCTTGCCGCCATTGGGCTTTGACGAAGAAGAGATTGAGGCTTTGGTTCTGGGTTTGCGCGAGGTGATGGCGGTCGGCGACCCGGCACTGGCAGATGCCGCACAGAACGCATTTGCCAAGCTGAGGGCGCGATTGCCTTCCAAACAGTCCCACAGATTGGAACATGCCGTCCTGTCAGCTCAGCGGTTTGAACGGCCGCCAACGCCTGGAATTGATGCGCGAGCGCTGCGACGTGCGGCTTGGGAAGAACGGACTATTCGATTCGGTTACGTCGATTATGCAGGCACGGCAACTCAGCGCAGCGCTGATCCGCTTTCAATTGTTTTCATGCAGGCCAGTCACTGTCTTTTGGCCTATTGTCACCTGCGTCAGGATTTCCGAGTGTTTCGCTTGGACCGGATGCAGAATCTCGAAGTTTTGGAAGCTTCTTTTCGACCACGCCGCGTGCCTATGCTGCGTATTTTCCGCGAAAGGTTGCGCAATGAGGGAAACAATTAGGCGATTTCCCGCGATACGACCCTCGATTACTTCCTCATTCGCAACAATCGCGTTACCATCTGCCCAATAATGAAAAAGAGGCGAACGATGCGGTTGCGATTTTTAACAGTGTTTCTGTGTGCCTGTGTAATGGGGCAAAGCGCCATGGCGAGTGCCCCTGACCAATCATTGCGTCCGGTCGCGCACCCTTCGGCAGACAGTGCCGTGCAATTGACCAGCGCGACATCTACTGGCGTGGTGCGCCCGAATTTGCGGCCCACAGACGGTGGGAAGACTATCCCAGCCCCGACTCCGGCTGCAGGAAATCTTGGCTTTCAGCGTTGGATTGAAGGGTTTCGCAAACGCGCGCTTAGTGCCGGTATTCAGCCTAAAGTGTTCGACCGCGCCTTTCGCAACGTCCAATACAATACAAGCGTGATCCAAAAGGACCGCAACCAGTCAGAGTTCACCAAGACGATTTGGGATTACCTGGACAGTGCTGCCTCGGATGCACGCATCAAGAATGGCAAAGCCGCTTTGCGTAAACAGCGCAAAAAGCTTGAGGCCATTGAACGGCGTTATGGTGTGGACAAAGAGGTCGTGGTCGCCGTCTGGGGCCTGGAAAGCGCCTATGGGACATACCGTGGCGACACCCCTGTGATCGAAGCTTTGGCGACGCTTGCCTATGACGGGCGGCGCGGCAAGTTTTTTGAGGCGCAGTTGATCGCTGCCCTGAAGATTCTGCAAAGCGGTGACACGACGCCCAACAAGATGAAGGGCAGTTGGGCTGGAGCCATGGGGCACACCCAGTTTATCCCGACGTCTTACCTCGCATTTGCTGTGGATTTTACCGGTGATGGTAAGCGAGACATCTGGGCCAACGATCCGACGGATGCGTTGGCCTCTACTGCAGCGTATCTTGCGAAATCCGGCTGGCAAACGGGGAAACCCTGGGGGGTCGAAGTACGCCTACCAAGGGGTTTCAACTATCAAATGGCAAACCGCAAGATCATCAAGGCGCCCTCAGATTGGGCAGTACTTGGGGTCAAAGATATGAATGGAGAATCCGTTCCGAACAGTTACGGGAATGGGTCGATCCTTTTGCCTGCTGGCGGCAATGGCGCCGCCTTCATGATCTTCAAAAACTTTAGCGCGATTGAGCGGTATAACACTGCGGACGCCTATGTCATCGGTGTTGGACACCTAAGTGATCGGATCAAAGGTGGCCCGGCCATACAAGGCAAATGGCCACGCGGGGATCGTGCACTTACCCAAAAAGAACGCAAAGAGCTGCAGCGCCGTCTGACCCGTGCGGGATTTGATACCCAAAAGATTGATGGCAAAATTGGCCCTCTGACGATCAACGCTGTGCGCGATTATCAAAAGGCCCATGGCATTACGCAAGACGGATATGCGTCTCTAACTTTGCTCAATCGGTTGCGAAAACAGCGCACGGGCGGAAGTGCTTCGAGCATTGGAACTCAAGGTCGAGACTGACCGGCCACAAAAAAGGGCGGAATAATCCGCCCTTTTTTCAAATTCTGACTATTGAATCTTTAGCGTGGCGTCACACCACGAAGCTTTTCTGATCGTCTTCGCAACAGTTCAACCGTTGTCAGCAATGCAATCGAGATAATCACGAGAATCGTGGCCACCGACAAGATTGCCGGACTGATCTGTTCACGGATACCGTTCCACATCTGGCGCGGAATGGTCTGTTCGTCCAAACCGCCGACAAACAACACGACCACGACTTCATCGAATGATGTCACAAAGGCAAACAGAGCGCCCGAGATTACACCCGGCAAGATTAACGGCATCTGCACTTTAAAGAACGTCCGGGTTGGGTTGGCCCCCATGTTCGCCGCCGCGCGGGTCAGCGAGTGGTCAAAACCAACGAGCGTCGCAGTCACGGTGATGATGACAAAGGGAATACCCAATGTCGCGTGCGCCAGTACCACTCCAAGATAAGGGATACCCCAGTTCTGAATGCCAATCCAAGAATAGAAAAAGAACAGGCCAGTTGCAGTGATAATGATTGGTACAATCATCGGAGAGATCAGGATCGCCATAATCGCGCGCCGTGCTGGCATTTCGGACCGGGACAGACCCAGCGCCGCAATTGTTCCCAGCGTCGTTGCAAGAATGGTCGAGAAAAAGCCGATAATCACCGAGTTCTTGGTTGCTTGGATCCAATGCGCGTTGTTCCACGCATCCGCCCACCAAGAACTGTCACGCACCGCATCAGGTTCTTGCATGCCAAAGGTCAAAAGCAGATCATACCAACGGGTTGAATAACCATCTGGGTCCAGCTTGAGCATCTTCTCGGTAAAGGTGAAATACGGCTCGGCGTTAAAGCTGAGCGGCATCACCACGAGTATCGGCGCAATCAGGAATAGGAAGATCAGCGCACAAATCACCAGATAGATGTAGTGCCAAGCGCGCTCGAGCGGGTCCGCATATTTGGGAAGAGCCATATTCCTACCCCAGCTTCAGGTTGTCGATGCCTACCAGCCTGTCGTAGAGCCAGTAGAGGATGAGAATGCCGCCAAGCAACAAGGCTGCCAAAGCTGCCGCAAGCGACCAGTTCAGCGATTTTTGCATGTGGAAGGCAATCAGGTTTGAAATCAGTTGCCCATCTGCGCCACCTACAAGGGCGGGCGTAATGTAGTATCCAACCGAAAGAATGAACACTAGCAACGCACCAGCACCAATCCCCGGAACCGTCTGAGGGAAATAAATCCGACGAAAGGCCGTCCAGCTGGTGGCGCCCAAACTGCGGGCGGCGCGGACATAGGACGGGTTGATCGGGCGCATCACGGAATACAGCGGCAACACCATGAACGGTAGTAGAATATGCGTCATCGCAATCACCGTTCCGGTTCGGTTGTACATCATCTGTAATCGATTTTCGTCGCCCAAGATGCCGCTGGCCACAAGGGCATCGTTCACAACCCCTTGGGATTGTAACAGCACCATCCAGCTGGTCGTTCGCACCAGCAGGGACGTCCAGAAGGGTAACAGAACTAGGATCATCAAAAGGTTCGAATGGCGCAGCGGCAATGTCGCCAGCAAATGCGCGATTGGATACGCCAAAACAAAGGTTAGGAACGTAATCAACAGCGACAGATTTAGTGTTCGCATGAACAGTTTCACATAGACCTGACGGTTTTCGTTCACCATCACTACCTTGGCGTTCTCGTCACGTTGACGGTCGGCGGCAGCCAGATAGAAATTGCTGGTAAAAGAAGAAGACGCACCGCGCATCACTTGCCACAGTTTCGGGCTTCCCCAGTCTTCGTCTAAATCCAGAATCGCTTCCTTATAAGGTGGTTTCAGCTTTTTGGCTTTGCGGGCGGCCTTGGTGAACATCGACCGCGAGCCGGAAAGTTCATAATTGATCCGAGTGCCAGCCTGACCCGGTGCTTTCAACTCTCGTAACACAACAAGGTCTTTGGCCAGAGCTTCATATGCGTCTTCACCGGGATCGGTCCCAAGAGGGTTTTCATCAAACCAGGCCGCAATGTTCGTCATGATAGGCGTGCGCACACCTGTGCCGAGATCCTCATGTACGGTAAACCCTTCGTTGTTCACCGATTTGAACAGCATCTGGCCAATTGGAGCGACAAAGGTAATCAGGATAAAGGCCAGTAACGGCAGCACCAGCAAAAATGCCCGGCGTTTGGCGTGAGCCTCAGCCTTGGCCAACGCAGCCTTGAGAGGTCTGCCATCGGCTGTTGTGAGCATCTCGCCGTTAGCGGTGGAGTCGGTCATGAAACGTCACCTTGGAATTCGGAGCCAGGCCCAAATGAGCCCAGAAAACTGCCGCCCCCGGCATGGGGGCGACAATGAGATTACTCGCTTAGTTAGCAAGCCATGCGTTGAAGCGCTCGTTCAATTCAGCGTCTTTGTCGACCCAGAACTCAAAGTTGTTAACCAGAGCATTGCCCAAGTTTGCAGATGCTGTTGGCATATGTGGAGCCATGTCCGTTTTGCCATCTGAGTACTTACCAACCAATGCACCGGATGATTTACGAGCCGGACCATAAGAAATCCACGATGCCTGATCCGCCAGACGCTTGGTGTCTGTCGAGAACGTAATGAACTTCAGGGCTTCTTCTTTGTTAGGCGCGCCTTTTGGAATTACGAAAAGGTCAAAGTCGAGAATTTGACCGTCCCAAACCACTTCCAAAGGCTGACCTTCGGCTACAGCCGCGTTAAAGATACGACCGTTGTAAGCAGTCGACATGACAACTTCGCCATCAGCCAACAGCTGCGGAGGCTGCGCGCCAGCTTCCCACCAGACGATGTCTGACTTGATAGTATCCAGCATGGCAAATGCCCGATCAACGCCGGCATCGGTTTCCAGGATGCCGTAAACTTCGGCAGCGGGCACGCCGTCAGCCATCAGAGCCATTTCAAGAGTTGCTTTGGCCGATTTACGCAGGCCGCGTTTGCCTGGAATCTTTGCTGTGTCAAAGAAATCGCCAATAGTCACTGGCGCCATAGAGACGTTTGCTGTGTTGTAAGCAAAGACTGTCGACCAAACGATGTTGGCCACGGCGCAATCTTGTAGCGCACCGTCGATAAAGTCTTCGGCAGCCGGTGTTCCATCCGGAGCAGCTGGCAGCATCGAGGTGTCGATTTCTTCCAGAAGGCCTTCGTCACACAAGCGAATCGCGTCCGAAAACTCCACGTCAGCGACGTCGATAGACACATTGCCGGCTTCAACTTGAGCCTTAATCGGGGTCGCAGGGTTGTCGGAATCAACCGAGTTTACCTTGATGCCGGTCTCAGCTGTGAATGGCTTGTGATAGGCTTCGACTTGCGATTTCGTATATGAGCCACCCCAGGACATGACGGTGACTTCGCTAGCCGAAGCTGCAAACGCCACGCTGGTCAGCGCTGTTGCAAGCAGTGCGGTTTTGAATTTCATTTTAGAACTCCCATTGTTCGCCCTTTTTATGGATTGAGATGGGCCGGCGGGCGCGACGGAGACATCCCTTGCGAGTGCTGCGCCCATAATGGGCGCGGCAAAATTCGTGAATTAGGCGTCGAGTGCTCGACAGTCTTCGGGCAGCCAGCCAATTTCGATCTGAGTACCCGGCTTAAGCCGCACTTGATCCGGCGCGTTCCGTGTTTTGACGACGAACTCATCATTGCCGGCAACCCGCAGACGGGTCCGGAAAATATCACCCATGTAGATGAATTCCAAAACTTCGGCTTTGAGTGTATGAGCGCCTTCTTTCAGGCGATCTTTGTTAAATTCAACTCGCTCAGGGCGAATTGAAACGCGCGTCCGTTCACCGGGTTGGCTCACGTTGATCGGTTTGCAATCAATCAGTTCACCGTCGTCCAGCTGGACGAGGGCAATGCCGCCTTTAATCTCTTTCACCACTCCTTCGAGCGTGTTGTTCTCACCAATGAATTGGGCGACAAAACTGTTTTGTGGCTGCTCATACAGCTCATCCGGTGGGGCGAGTTGTTGAATTCGACCATCGTCAAACACAGCAACACGGTCTGACATCGTCAGCGCTTCGGTCTGGTCATGGGTCACGTAAACCGTGGTGATTCCCAGATTATGTGCCAAATGGGTGATTTCAAATTGCATCTTTTCGCGCAGCTGTTTGTCCAGCGCGCCAAGAGGTTCGTCCATCAGAACCAACTCGGGCTCAAAAACCAACGCCCGGGACAACGCAATACGCTGTTGCTGGCCACCCGAAAGCTGGGCCGGACGGCGATTGATAAAGGCACCCATTTCGACCATATCAAGCGCTCGCTTGATTTTTGCTTCGCGTTCGGATTTGCCCAAACCCCGCACTTCCAAAGGAAAGCTGAGGTTTTCGCCAATCGTCATGTGCGGAAACAATGCGTAATTCTGAAACACCATACCGATGCCGCGTTTATGCGGTGGAATGTTGTTGATTTCGCGCCCGTCCAGCCGGATTTCTCCGTGGGTAGCGGTTTCGAAACCGGCCAACATCATCAGGCAGGTCGTTTTGCCAGATCCGGACGGCCCCAACATGGTGAGGAATTCGCCCTTGGGCATTTGCAGGTTGAGATCTTTGACGACAAGCACCTCGCCGTCATAGCTTTTCTGCACGCGGTCGAACTCGACGAACGCGTCACTAGATGCGGAATTAGCCAAAAATAGGCTCCCTGGTTTTTTTCGGCAGATTGGTCTGCGCTTTTGATATTCGCAGATGTAAGCACACCTTTGTTGGAATGTGCAACACCGCGTTATTATTCAGGCTAGGCAAGTCTGCGCCATATCCCGGACAAAAAACGACGCTTTCTCGTGAAATCCTGCCACAATCAATTAAAAAGCACGGCAAAAATGTAGGTTATTACCACTTGCCACAATGAAAAAACCCACCGCAAAAAACGGTGGGTTTGTCACTTTTTTTCTTCAGAAAGCTGGTTATTTGTACAAACCGTCTTCTTTGATCCGTGCAAAAGTCAAGTCCAGAGCCATTGTTGCGCGCTCGACCAATGTGTCGATCTCGGCTTTGGAAATCACCAAAGGCGGCGAGATAATCATGCGATCACCCACATGGCGCATCACCAGATTGTTCGCGAAACAGAACTCGCGGCAGATATACCCAACAGTCCCCGAATCCCCTGCAAAGGGCGCGCGGGTTTCTTTGTTTGGTGTCAGAGCGATCGTGCCCATTAGGCCTTCAACACGTGCCTCACCCACCAAAGGATGGTCTTCCAAAGCTTCCCATTTTTCTTTCAGGTAGGGGCCAGTTTCTTCGCGAACTTTGTCTACGATGCCCTCTTCTTCAAGAATACGCAGATTCTCCAGCGCAACTGCAGCAGCCACAGGGTGGCCGGAATAGGTGTAACCATGGTTGAATTCACAGGCGCCAATGACTTCGACCACTTCGTCACAGACAATCGAACCGCCAATCGGCGCATAGCCCGAGCTTAGGCCCTTGGCGATAGTCATGATGTGCGGCTTGATGCCCATTGTTTGCGACCCAAACCAGTTGCCGGTCCGGCCAAAACCACAAATCACTTCATCCGCGATCAACAGAATTTCGTATTTGTCGCAGATACGTTGAATTTCCGGCCAATAGGTCGACGGAGGAATGACAACGCCACCTGCACCTTGGATCGGCTCGCCGATAAAGGCCGCAATTTTGTCTTCACCCAGCTCGAGAATCGCTTTTTCGAGTTCCTGCGCACGCTGCAGGCCAAACTCTTCACGGCTCATATCGCCGCCTTCTTCGTACCAATGCGGTTGATCGATGTGGTGCACATCCGGAATTGGCAGACCGCCCTGTTCGTGCATCGGGGTCATACCACCCAGGCTGGCGCCAGCCATGGTCGAACCGTGATAAGCGTTCTTGCGGCTGATGATGATCTTTTTCTCGGGCTTGCCTTTTTGCGCCCAATAGGTCCGCACCATGCGCATGTTGGTGTCGTTGGCTTCTGAACCGGAGCCCGCGTAAAATACGTGGTTCAGATCACCCGGTGCCAGCTCAGCCAGCTTGGCCGCCAATGCAATTGCCGGCACATGCGTGGTTTGGAAGAACGTGTTGTAATAGGGCAGTTCGCGCATTTGGCGGGCGGCCACATCGGCCAGTTCGTCGCGACCATATCCCAAGTTTACACACCAGAGCCCAGCCATGGCATCCAGAATTTCGCAACCTTCCGAATCGGTCAAAGTAACGCCTGAGGCCCGTGTGATAACACGAACACCTTTGTTGGCAATTTCATCCTGTGTCGAAAAAGGATGAATGTGGTGAGCAGCATCTAGTGCCTGAAGTTCGGCAGTAGGCATGTGGTTGGTAATCATGTTCATGGCGGTCCTCACAAGAATTCCGGGCAGACTCCTGCGGTCTGCCAATCGCTTGCCGTCTAGAATATGATCAAATTTTCAAGTGTCAATCTCGGCGTTAGAAAATTACCGCATTTCCATTGCCTGACGCATTTGTTCCATGCCCTGAACCACATCGTCCTCAATGGCTTTTGCGGTTCTTTCGGCATCCCCGGCGCGAAGGGCATCCATCATCTCTTTGTGCTGGTCCGGCAAGTTCTGAGTGCCCATTCGCCCGCAAACCACCCGCAAGGATGGGCCGAATCGCAACCACAAGCCATCAGCAATTTCTGTCAGAATTGGAGACTTTGCCATTTCATAGAGTTTTGCATGAAACGCATAGTTTTCACGCAGATACGTCCCGACATCCCCCTTCGCAATTGCCTGATCCAGACGAAGATCAATTTCGTTCAGGATACGAATATCCTGCGCAGTTGCGTTTCGCGCAGCCCTTGCAGCAAGCTCAGGTTCCAAAGCCCGACGCGCCACAATCAACTCTTCAATACTTGACGCATCGGGAGTTGGAACACAGACTCTGCGGTTGCCCTGAAATTCCAAGGCACCTTCAGACGTCAAACGGCGAATCGCTTCACGTACTGGGGTCATTCCAGCACCCAATTCGCTGACTAACCCCTGAATTGTCACTGGCTGGCCTGGTGTCAGCTCTCCAAAAAGAATGAGCTCTCTCAGCTGCTGATAAACCTGCTGATGAATAGGGATACGCTGAATGTTTTCATCGGCATACGTGGGTCCGGGTTCAGCCCTGGCAGTGCTTGTCATTTGTGCAAATCGCGCCTCATTATGTGTACCCAGTTGTACATTTTCTCTTGCCTGATGCAATCCAATGTTGCCATATCGCCAAAACTTGATCAAATTAATGACACCAAAATTCCGCTCAGGCACAGTGCCAGAGCATCCAACGGGAGCAAACAATGAAAAATACCTTTCTCACTCTGACCATGACCGCCGCACTGACGGCCATGGCGGCCAGCGCCGAAGAAGTGCGCGTCTACAATTGGTCGGATTACATCGATGAAGACCTTCTGAGCAAATTTGAAGAAGAAACTGGCATCAAGCTTATCTACGACGTGTTTGATTCGAACGAAGTTCTGGAAACCAAGATGTTGGCCGGTGGATCTGGCTATGATGTTGTGGTTCCATCGGGAACGTTCCTACAGCGCCAGATCACTGCGGGCGCTTTTCAGAAACTGGATCTTGCTCAGCTTTCGAACCATGGCAACATGTGGGACGTGATCGAAGCGCGCACCGAACAGTACGACCCTGAGAACGCTTACTCGATCAACTACATGTGGGGCACTACGGGCCTTGGCGTAAACACCGGCAAAGTTGCCGAAGCTCTGGGTGATGACGCTCCCATCGGGTCGCTTGAGCTGGTCTTTAACCCAGCCAACATGGAAAAACTGGCAAACTGCGGCGTTCACTTCCTGGACGCTCCAGCAGAAATGATCCCCGCCGCGCTGGCTTATCTGGGTGAAGATCCTAACAGCCACGACAAAGAAGTGATCGCCAAGGCTGAAGCCGTGCTGACCGCCATTCGCCCATATGTTCTGAAATTCCACTCATCCGAGTACATCAATGCTTTGGCAAACGGCGACATTTGCGTCGCTTTCGGTTGGTCGGGTGACATTCTTCAAGCACGTGACCGCGCATGGGAAGCCGAAAACGGCGTGGAAATTGCCTATAACGCCCCAAGCGAAGGTGCTTTGATGTGGTTTGACCAAATGGCCATCCCAGCGGATGCTCCAAACCCCAAAGCAGCCCACATCTTCCTGAACTACATCATGGATGCAGACAATGCAGCAGCAGCGTCGAACTATGTGTATTACGCCAACGGCAACAAGGCGTCGCAGCCAATGCTGGTCGAAGACGTGATTGGTGACCCGGCGATCTACCCTGACGAGAAGACGCTGGAAAATCTTTATACTACAACACCTTATGACACAAAAATTCAGCGTGTCGTGACTCGTTTGTGGACCAAAATTAAGTCGGGCACCTAAGTTCCGAAACTCATTTAGGCCCGTGCGCTTCTGCGCGCGGGCCTTTCTTACGATTAACGGAGGCCTGATATGGCGCTTGATGCATCTGCTCCCTGGGAAGATCCCGAAGCCAAACCTGTCATTCATTTTCAAAATGTCACAAAACGCTTTGGCGACTTCACCGCCATCGATGATCTGACGATCGACATTTACGAGAAGGAGTTCTTTGCTCTGCTCGGGCCTTCAGGCTGTGGCAAGACCACACTGATGCGGATGCTGGCCGGCTTTGAAACCCCGACCGAAGGCACCATCCTTCTTCAGGGCGAGAACATTGCACCGGTACCTCCGAACAAGCGTGCCGTGAACATGATGTTCCAGTCTTACGCGTTGTTCCCGCATCTATCGATCTGGGAAAACATCGCCTTTGGACTGAAGCGCGACGGCATGTCCAAACATGACATTAACGAACGTGTCGACGAGATGCTGCGCCTCACACGGCTCGAGCAGTTCGCGCGCCGTAAACCCCACCAGATTTCCGGTGGTCAGCGTCAACGTGTGGCTTTGGCCCGTTCGCTGGCGAAGCACCCAAAGCTGTTGCTGCTGGATGAACCTCTTGGTGCGTTGGACAAAAAACTGCGTCAGGAAACGCAGTTCGAGCTGATGGATATTCAGGAAAAAACCGACACGACCTTTGTCATCGTGACGCACGACCAAGAAGAAGCCATGACCGTGGCCAGCCGAGTCGCCGTCATGGATCACGGCAAAATCATTCAAGTCGCCACGCCAGATGCGATTTATGAAACGCCAAACTCAACCTATGTGGCCGACTTTATTGGCGACGTGAACCTGATCGAAGGCAAAGCCGCCGGCCAGGACGGTGACAAGCTCAAGATCACTTGGGCCGAGGGCCAACCTGACATCATCGGGACTCCGACCACCGAGTTTTCCAACGGCCAGACCGTGCACTTTGCGATCCGTCCGGAAAAAGTGTCAATCACAGCGGAAAAACCGGAAAAGGCGAACTGTTTGCAGGGTAAGATTCTGGATATCGCTTATCTCGGTAACATCTCAACCTACCATGTTGAGCTAGCCGGCGGAAAAGTCATCAAGGCGCAAACCGCCAACAATCGTCGCTTGTCGCGCCGCAGCTTTACCTGGGAAGACGATGTCTGGCTCAGCTTTACGGACACCGCTGGTGTTCTGTTGGAGCGCTGAGCCATGCGTCGCTTTTTCCTGATCGCGGTTCCATACATGTGGCTATTGGCCCTGTTTATGGTGCCCTTTATTATTGTTTTCAAAATCTCTCTGTCGGACACGGCGCTTGCGATCCCGCCTTACACGCCGACATTGGACTTTGCTGCTGGTTGGCAGGGTTTTAAAAGCTTCCTGTCCGAATTGGACTGGGAGAATTATGTTTTCCTGACCGAAGACGATCTTTACTGGAAGGCCTATATCTCCAGCTTCAAGATAGCGTTAACGTCGACGATTCTGACGCTGCTTGTCGGCTATCCAATTGCCTATGGTATGGCCCGTGCCCCGCACGAGTGGCGCGCGACCCTGTTGATGCTGGTGATCCTACCGTTTTGGACCAGCTTTCTGATCCGGGTTTATTCGTGGATGGGTATTCTCAGCCAGGAAGGGTATCTGAACCAGTTCCTGATGTCGTTTGGGCTGATTTCCGAACCTCTGATCATTCTGAACACAAACATCGCCGTCTACATTGGCATCGTTTACACTTATCTACCGTTCATGATCCTGCCGATCTATTCGGCGCTGGAAAAGATGGACGAAAGCCTGCTGGAAGCCGCCGAAGATTTGGGTTGTTCACGCTTTACCGCTTTTTGGTTGGTGACAATTCCACTGTCCAAGCAAGGTATCATCGCCGGGTCCTTCCTGGTGTTCATTCCGGCCTTGGGTGAATTTGTGATCCCATCCCTGTTGGGCGGGTCCAAGACATTGATGATCGGTAAGGTCCTGTGGGAAGAATTCTTCTCAAACCGCGACTGGCCTGTAGCCTCTGCGGTAGCTGTAATCCTGCTGTTGATTCTGGTGATCCCGATCATCCTGTTCCAGCGCAACGAACAAAAACAGAGGGAGGCTGAAGGATGAAACGTTTCAGCTGGTTTAATGCAACCTCACTAACACTCGGGTTTGCGTTTCTCTATATGCCGATGGTCATTCTGGTGATCTACAGCTTCAATTCTTCAAAATTGGTGACGGTTTGGGCGGGCTTTTCAACAAAATGGTATGGCGAACTGCTCCAGAACGATGCGTTTCTGGATGCTGCTTGGGTCACCATCAAAGTAGCAGTAACAAGTTCAACCTTTGCTACGGTTTTGGGTACCATGGCGGCTATCGTGCTGGTACGCGCAGGTCGGTTCTATGGGCGAACTTTGTTCTCGGGCATGATCTATGCACCGCTGGTAATGCCCGAAGTCATCACCGGTCTGTCGCTCTTGCTGCTGTTCATCGGTATTGGGCTTGATCGCGGCGTTCTGACCATCGTTCTGGCGCATACCACGTTCTCGATGTGCTATGTTTCGGTCGTGGTCAGTTCCCGGTTGGTCAGCTTTGACCAATCGCTGGAAGAAGCTGCGCTCGACCTTGGGTGCTCACCATTTCAGGCATTCCGATTAGTCACCTTGCCAATCATCGCTCCGGCGGTGATCTCGGGTTGGCTGTTGGCCTTTACCCTGTCGTTGGATGATCTGGTGATCGCGGCCTTTACCGCGGGTCCATCAGCCACCACCTTGCCAATGAAAATCTGGAGTTCCGTGCGTCTTGGTGTCAGCCCAGAGATCAACGCCTTGTCGACCATCATGATCGCAATTGTCGCAACTGGGGTTATTGCAGCATCGCTGATCTCAAAACGGTCGGCAGTTCGCCAGAGAGCTGAAGAGCAAGCCGCGGAGCGCGTTGAGGCCTGATGACTCGCATTTGCGATCCGTTTGCGTATAGCGAGGAGCCGGTCGAGACGTGTTTCTGGAATGAAACTGCCTCGGCCGCGCCCCGCGCTGCATTATCAAGAGACATAGCCGCTGATGTGGCGGTCATTGGCGGTGGCTACACAGGCCTTTCAGCGGCATTGCATCTGGCCGAAGCAGGTCGTTCCGTTGTGTTGCTAGAAGAAAAACAGCCGGGCTGGGGCGCCTCGGGACGAAACGGCGGCTTCTGCTGCCGAGGTGGGTCAAAGATGAGTGGTGCCAAGATGCGCCGACGCTTTGGCGATGTCGGTTACCGAGACTATCAACTGACCGAACGCGATGCGGTTGACCTTGTTGCCGACCTAATTTCCCGCCACGGCATACAAGCCGACATCCATTCAAACGGTGAAACCTCATTGGCCCACAGGCCCAAGGACCTTCGCGGACTGGAAGACGAAGCCAGAGAAGTCAAAAAACTGTTTGGCGTCGACGCAGATGTATTTGGCCAAGATGGCCTGGCAGAGCGCGGAATGAACGGGGCGTTTTACGGAGGTATCACAACGCCTATTGGGTTTGGTTTGAATCCCAAAAAATACGTTTTGCAACTAGCTGATGTGGTTGAAAATGCTGGCGCACGGATCTTTGGCGACACGGCCGTAACATGTATTGAAGGCGAAGATGGTGCCTTTGTTCTGCACACACCACAGGGCAAGGTTCGCGCCGGAAAAGTCGTGATGGCGACCAATGGATACTCAAGTGAGAACATTCCAAACTGGATGCGAGGTCGCTATTTCCCAGCCCAGTCGAGCGTGATCGTAACGCGGCCGCTGAGCGATAAAGATTTGGAGGCTCAGGGGTGGACTAGCGATCAGATGGCCTATGACACCCGCAACCTGTTGCATTATTTTCGCCTGATGCCGGACCGTCGATTTCTGTTTGGAATGCGCGGTGGTTTGGCAACCTCGCGACGCGTACATCATGCAATCAAGGGGTCTATTCGTAAGGATTTTGAAACCATGTTTCCGGGCTGGGCAAATGTGGAAACGCCTTGGTACTGGTCCGGGTTTGTTTGTTACGCGCCCGATATGACACCATTTGTGGGTGAGATACCTGGGTCGGCTGGCATTTTTGCCAGCTATGCCTATCACGGTAATGGGGTCGCCCTTGGCAGCTATAGCGGTGCGCTGTTGGCGGAACAAATTGCCGGCAAATCAACTCTGCGCCAACCCGATGTCCTCACAACACCACCGCGCCGTACTCCGGGTGGCAGTTATCGTCGTCTGGCTATGTACCCCGCCTATCTGGGTTATCGCGTTCTGGATCTTTGAAGAGCGTCTATTTCCAACTCCAATGCCTCTGCATAATCCGGCCGGCCATTCTGGCTTTGCCACAGGCAGTAAGCCGCCATGCGCCAATGATACCACGGAGCCAAGCTGCGGTAGCGTGTTTCGGTTACCGGATCATCGTAAGCCTCAAAGAAATCAGCAATTTCAGTCTCTAATAACGGACTTCCACGGTAAAGACTTTGCATCGCTGGAGACAGAAAAATGGCTATGTCTTCACAAGGGTCACCAATTGATGGACACTGCCAATCAATTAAATGAAGCCCGGTTTCGTTCCAAATCAAATTACCCGGAACAATGTCTCCATGTAGCAAGGACTGCCTTTGTGAAGCGAGGACATGCTCGTTGGGTCGCTCGCGCAGAATCGACGATTTTTCGTCGCATTTGACGAGAATAGACTCTGTTTTTTCACCCAGCGCCCGGCTTCCACTGGGCGCAATCTGCAAATCGTTTGGAGCAGTTAGGCAATGCAAACCTTGCATTAGTTTTCCGACAATTGAAGTATCTCTACGCCAGGTCTCACCCGGGATATGAGAATAGACGTTGCACTCTCCGACTTCGGTACTCAGAGATGCTAGGGGCTTTGGAGCCAAACCCGTTCCCAGCAATAGTTTCAATAATAATGCTTCGGATTTCGGATCATTTGGAAACAACGGATTAAGAGCAGGACCGCGATACAGTTTTACAACTGCTGCCGCACCCCCTGATTCAGGTGACAGCTTCCAGGCAAAGTTTGTCCGCCCTCCGGACAGGAGCGTCCAACTTGCGCCTTTGGCCCAATCGAACTTCGCAACAATCGCATCGACCAGCAAGGTCGGAGGGTTTGCAAATGTCTGTTCCAGCGTACTGTCCATTCTCGGAAAACTGCGTGACGCTAGATCACTTATCAGATGTCAGCAAGCCTCAGGCCGGGTTGCGCAGGGCAGCAATCTCCGAGGAGTTTACGATTGCGCCGCCTTCCAGCACCAAAACTATTCCGCCATTGGCTGCACGCGCTTCAATGATCCTTGAATAGACGTCTGCGGGTTGCTCTCCAAGAGATAACCCATCGGCATAGCTTTCGGTGCTAAAGGAATACAGGCCCTCGGGCAGGACTGTGCCGTCGTTGGCTATGCCACCCCATTGGATATTTTGCTGCCCGACTTCAATTGCCTGGCGGTATACTTCCGTCCCATTTTCATCATGCACCACCAGCTCGACCTGATCCGCAAGGCTGTCGGGATATGTTGCGACTTCTACAGGTTCTCCGTCAAATTGACCTGGCGCCATGGCCTGAGCATCCATCCCAACCCATCCAGCAAGCTGTGTAATCCCCATCGTTGTCAGCTGAGCTTGAACGGCGGTCAGCAAATCATTTGTCATCACCTGCTGTTCGACCGACGCAAAAGTGGCCAACTGCACGGCGTAATCGGCGGAATCTACTGGATCTAAGGGGTCCTGATTGTTCATTTGGACCGTGAGCATTTTGAGAAAAGTCTCGTAATCTGAACTCAGCGATGTGCTGGACGCCTGAGACGTAACGGGTTGCGAAACTTGATGGTTGGAGGCTGCGATTTCCATGAGATTTCCTTAGACTCGAATATCGACTCCACTGGCCGATATGTTTCCAATTACTGATGTAGGCTGATCGGGCTCTTGAGCATCCTGCACATGAGGTGTTTCTGACGACGAATCCCGATTTTGACGACGCTCCTCCTTCTCCCCAAAAGAAAAAGAGATATTGCTATAACCGAGGGCCTTGTACTGATCGGCAAGCAAGTCCAGATGGCGGCGCATGAGATCGGCAGTTTCCGCTCTTTCTGCCTGTATAGAGACTGATATTTGCGTTTCGGTTCCTGTTAAAACCAATCTGACCCGGCCCAATTCTTCGGGACTCAACGTGATTTCAACCGATTGGCTTGGGCGGTTTGAAATCACGTCAATCACCTGCTGCACAGCGGCACGGGAAACCTCTGATCGAGGCAGGGATCCCGTTTTTTCAGCCAGTGCAACCCCACTTTGCAACTCAGATGCTCCGACACCGCTGACAGCGAACACAGATGCGTTTTCATTGAGCGCACCTTCATTGTTTTTCATCATTGTCCGGGGGTTACCCAATGCCGCCAAGCCAACCTCTTGGGCTGTTTTCAGTCTGAGCGGGGTGTTGGCCGTATCACCTTTGTCAAACTGCACAGCGTACTCAGAAGGCATATCATGTTTGGGCATCAGGGATGGCTCAACTGAGGCACGTAAAGTCGACACACCTTCAAACCTTTTATGTTCTGCTTGCCAGTTATCCCGAGCCTCTGAATTCTTCGGTTCTGTGGCAGAAATTCCAGCACCCACTATAGATCTGGATGTCTCCAATTTATTGGGTAGTCCCAGAGTACCATGCGACTGAGAAGCTTTTGTTCGATCCTCAAATCCCGAAATACTGATTGGCTGAGTTGGTTCCGGATCCGGAGCAAGCGCTGGCGGTTGAACCGAAGCACCGAGTGTCGCAGCGCCCGTATTTTGCGCCAACGCCAAATGTGCAGGAGACTCGAGAGGTTTCCCCATTCCTGAAAGCATCGCGACCGGCGAGTGTTCCGAGGTGGCGTGGGTCAACAACATGGTCTGTTCCCAGCGAGGAGGTCTTGATTGGTCGCTGGCGGCCCCGTGCGCGGGGACGTGACCGGGTTGTGACCCAAGCAAAGCCAACCCGCGTGCAGTGTTCGTCGACATAGTCAGATGCGGCGCACCTGTATGAAAATGCTCAAGTTCGCTGGCGACAGGTTTGGCAATTGTGTTTCCACCCACATCAACCACATGCGGAGCTAAAGGTGAGGCCCAGGAAGTGATCTTTGAAGGTCGCCGGAAAACATGTGTTTCGTGCAGGTCCAGAACCATTTGGCCAAGGGCCATTTCGCCCAAATTTGCCTGTTTTGGAGGACTCAGTTCGGTCGCCGTGCATGGGTGACACACGGTAATATCCCCTGCACTATCATCCTGAAACTGTTCTTCTCTCCCATGATCGTTCTGCCGATCTGTTGCCGGCAGCGCTGGTTCCTTGGGGGTGTCTCGATTCTCCGGAAGCACACTTAAACCATCACCTTCTGAGCCTTCCATTGGGTTGCTCAGTTCCGGTGACATTATTTCATTTTGTGCGTCATCGCCATTTTCACTCATCTCCCAAAAAATCAGATCAAACGGCATTTTTCCTTGCGTCCGTTCCTTCGGAATCGGAACTACTCCTCCGGTTAGCAAGGTGGAATTGGATCGGCTAGGTATTGGTGCAGTCATGGCTTCTCCGAAGATTTATTCTCCAGCTGACGCCACTATTCGATGATGTTGGTTACCACTTCTTTACCGCTGAACGGTCTAATTACGGCAAACTCGTTCAATTTGGAGATGTTCCATTGATTCCCCCTGTTTCAACAATCCCACAGACTACACCCACCGAGATGAAACTGCGTAATGCCGCAATCGAGCTTGAGGCAAATTTTCTGTCTGAAATGCTAAAAGGGGCTGGGTTGGGACAATCGCCAGATGGATTTGGCGGCGGCACCGGAGAAGATCAGTTTTCTTCGCTCCTACGATTGGAACAAGCCCGCGCAATGGCTAAAGCAGGTGGAATTGGCCTTGCTGAAACTCTCTATCAAGCATTGAAGGACACATCTGATGACCCATAGTCAAACCGGAACGCTTTTCGAATCTTTGGACATTCTTTTAGAAAAAGAACGGCACGCTTTACTCGCAGGGGACTTGGGCGAAATTTCTTCAATCCTGGCCGAAAAAGAGACTTTTCTGGATCGCCTCAGTGCTCTCAAGGGGCCTCAGACAGAGACGCTCGCTCCGCTGCGTGACAAGGTTTCGCGCAATCAGGTTTTGCTCGACAGCGCACTGCAGGGAATTCGTGAGGTTGCTGATCGGATGAACGCATTGCGGCAAGCCTAGAATTCGCTTGAGACCTATGACAGTGGTGGAAACAGATCCGTTGTCGTTACACGGCCTGAACGCCAGATGGAAAAACGGGCGTGACATGAATTTTATTTAAGTTTCCTGCATTTGGAGATTGGTGTTTAGCTTTCCATTAGCAGTTCAGACGACATGGTGATCGAGCATCCGAAAGGGTGGCGCTGTACCGGGACCACCGGCCAGCAACTGTCAGAAAGACTCTCATGACCGCCAAACGGTGGATCGATCAACCAGGCGCAAAAGCGCCCCTCATTTCAAAGGAAATGCCATAGCCACTTTCCACGCCCCACCGTGGTGTCCGTCGCCTGCGACAACCTTTTTCCGTTTGATGATGACTGGTGCCGCATTGCTTTGCGCACCCATTCACACCACCTATTACTCACCCAAAATCAACATTATCCAGAATGTCTTGCGGCCACGTTAATAGATCTAATTGAACGCAATCAGGTGGGTTCTGAAAGGTCTTTGGAAAGTTGCACCAGAAATTCCCGGCGATCCATTCCTGGCGCTATTGCCGGCAATAGGCGAACCGTGATGGTTCCGGGAAATTTCAAAAGACTGTTCGCAGGCCAGCATTGTCCTGAATTCAATAAAACAGGTACGGCCGACAGATTGACCAATTGATACAAAGCCCCAATACCGGATTGAAGGGGCGTCTCCTTTTGCTTTGTGCGTGTCCCGGTTGGAAAGATGAGCAGTTTACGCCCGGAAAGCGCTGCTTTGCGGCCGACCTGGAAACCTTTTCTCATTGCATCTGCTGAGCCTGTCCGATCAACTGGGATATGCCCGATTTTGCGCGCCAATAATCCGATCAGCGGATATCTAAACACTTCTTTTTTGGCAAACATGACAGGCTGATCCAGTAAAACCTGAAAATACAATGTCTCCCAAGATGACTCGTGCTGTGAGGCAATCAGACATCCCGCGTCGGGTAGGTTGGCCAATCCTTTGACTTCATATCGCACGCCACAAATAGCACGTAAAAGCCAAAGCTGAGCCCGAAGGTAGGTATTGGTCACCGCGGTGATATACCTCATGGGCATTAGCAGAAACGGCAAAAAAAGTAGGAACGGCAAGACCATTACGATGGACAAAAAGTAAAACGTCAAGCTTCTGAATTTGACGCTAAAAGTAACCTGTCTTTCCTTATCCATCTGTCAAAAAATCCACTTCCACCAATCCTTACCTTTGTGCCCTTTGGCAGCGCCTTTGGGAAGCAAACAATTCTCAACTTGCGCAAGGGCGAATGCGACCGGTCAAAGTCATGCGTCACCAACTCAAAACGCGGGACAAAATCCGCCTAGCCCTATGTTCAACCGTCAGCCACTGGGCTAGGTTACGCGGGACGTCTGATGCGTTGGGGGAAGGTATGAAACCGTTGCTGGCTTGGGTTCTCAAGTCTATGTCCAAAGTTGCCGCTGGCGCGGTACTTGCAGCGCTTGCTTTTTCCTGTCCTGCAACTGCCTTTGAGGTAGTTCTGAAAGCCCCCGAGAATTTTGAAAAACGTCTCACAGGGGCGTCCCTTGTTTTTGCCGCAAAAGAAGAAGGCATCACAGATTCTCAGGACATTGTCGCCACCGCTCAGGCCGAATACCGTCGTCTATTAGGCGTATTGTACTCAGATGGATACTTTGGCCCGGAAATCAGCGTCCTGATTGATGGACGAGAGGCAGCAACGTTGCCACCATTCGCCATCATTAGACAAGTCGACACCGTGGAACTGCGGGTCGATCCCGGTCCGCAATTCTTGTTTGGGAAAACAGACCTCGCTCCGTTGGCCCCTGAAACCGCGCTTCCCGAAGAATTTGCGTCAGGACATTCAGCAAGAACCGGTGTAATCACGCACGCGGCGTCGGGAGGTGTCTCAGGATGGAGAAACATTGGGCACGCCAAAGCGCGCGTGTCGGATCAATCGATTATTGCCAACCACGACAACGCTACCCTGGACGTAGATGTTGACCTAGATCCTGGTCCGAAATTGCGATTTGGCAATCTACGGGTCTCGGGTGAAACCACTGTGTCCGAAGACCGGTTGGTCGACATTATTTCCTTGCCCAGCGGCGAGACCTTCAGCCCTCAGGAACTCGACCGAATTGGCAAGAGATTGCGCCGCACCGGGGTTTTTCGCTCTGTTTCTATCTCCGAATCTGACGACGTGGGAGCCGACAAAACTCTGGATATCGACGTTCGACTTGAAGACGAAAAACCAAGGCGGCTAAGTTTTGGGGCTGAATTGGAATCTCGGGATGGTTTGACGCTTTCGACAACCTGGATACGCCGTAACCTGTTTGGTGGCGCTGAGCGTTTGAAAATTGACGGAGAAATTTCCGGGATAGGCGCCCAGACCGGAGGCACTGACTTCACTGTGAATGTCGAACTTTTGCGTCCAGCGACTTTTCAAGCCGACACCGACCTGATTGTCGGCATGAAATTAGACAGCATTGACGATCCGCTCTACCAGATCGACAAATTTGTCCTGAGTGCTTCGCTTAACCGTATCGTGTCAGACCAATTGACGTTGTCTGGCGGAGTGATCCTTGATGCCAGTAATTCGCTGGACGATTATGGAAACCGGCAATTTCGGTCTGTTGGTCTTCCGGCGCGTGCAATCTGGGATCGGCGCGACGATGAACTGGACCCATCCAAAGGGTATTTCATAAGCGGCACATTTATGCCTTACGCCAGTTCCAGAGATGGTGCTCCGGGTTTGTATTTGTTCGGTGACTCGCGCACCTACAAGAGTGTTGGCATCGATCGGGTTGTGTTGGCTGGCAGACTGCAGGCAGGTTCCATTGTGGGCCCAAGCATCGCTGAAACCCAACCGGATATGCTGTTTTTGTCAGGCGGCGGCGGTACCGTTCGTGGACAACCCTATCAGTCGAACTTTGTCACGGTGAACGGGCGTCAAAGTGGTGGTCTTTCGTTTGTTGGTCTGTCTGGCGAAGTGCGCGTTAAGACCACCAATACGATATCCGCAGTCGCATTTTACGATGCCGGATTTGTTGGTGAATCCAGCAGCTTTTCTGGTGGTGGTAATTGGCAATCAGGCGCTGGTATTGGCTTGCGCTACCACACAAGCATTGGCCCGATCCGCGTTGACCTTGGTTGGCCAGTGAGAGGAAACACCTCCGGAGGCACACAACTATATATCGGCATTGGGCAAGCATTCTGATGCGGTGGATTCTTACTATATGGCTGTTGCTAATGCCCTTGTCTGCTTTGGCAAACGAAGAAGACAAGGGCCGACTGACCAGGTTCTTGGAAGATACGCTTTCTGGTGCAGGCCGCGAGGTTCAGATCGAAGGGTTTGAAGGCGCACTCAGCTCTCATGCGACAATGAAAAGCTTGATCATTTCGGACTCCAAGGGCCCATGGCTTACCTTGAATGGGGTCGAGTTGATCTGGACCCGTTCCGCCGTTCTCAGAGGCCGGATCGAAGTTGAAAAGCTAATCGCCAAAGAAATCCTGATCCCTCGACTGCCAGAACCTGAAAAGACCTCTCCTTCGCCCGAAGCCAGCGGAGGTTTTGCGCTTCCTGAGTTGCCTGTCAGTGTCAATATTGGTGAAATCAATGCCGCTCGGGTTGCGATTGGCGAACCGGTATTTGGGGTCGAAACCACTGTGTCTCTGGTTGGCAGTATGTTGCTGCTCGACGGCACAGGAGCAGCCAAACTTGACCTCGTCCGAACCGACGGACAACAAGGTCATATCCGTCTTGAGGCAGGGTATGCCAATGCCGATGAAATTCTGGCCATTGAATTCAACCTGCAAGAGGCTCCGAATGGTATTGCGGCGACACTGATGTCCCTGCCAGGTCAACCGTCGGTCGATCTCAGCGTCAGAGGCACCGGGCCAATTGACGAATATGTCGCCAACATCGCACTTAGTACTGATGACCAAAGCCGCTTAACTGGAACTGTGGCGACCAAGGCCCAACCCGAGTTGGACGACAAAGCCGTGAAAATTGGCGAAACGCGTCAGTTTGGTGTCGATATCATTGGCGATCTGGCGCCTCTATTTGCCCCGGAATACGAAAGCTTTTTCGGTCCAAACATGTCCATCACATCGATTGTACGCCGTCCTTCGGATGGACGAACGCGTCTGGATCAATTGTTGCTGAACACGCGTTCGATGCAGATTGCCGGGGAAATGACGCTGGCCGCCAATGGTCTGCCCGAGTTCTTGGCGTTTGACATTAATCTGGGAGACCCAGACGGAAGCGCAGTAAACCTTCCTTTTGCCAATGATCTAAGCCTTGGCAGCGCCGTGATAAACGCACGTTACGATGTCAATCAGGGGGACGCATGGTCATTGCGCGGGCGGATCGAAGAAATCGTTCAGCCGACCCTGTCTATCGCCGCGATAAACTTGGATAGCACCGGCGCTATCCACCACTTTGCGAACCCGGATCTGAGCGCTGATATTTCTTTGGATGCCATCGGGATCAGCGCCACAGACCCTGACAATTCAGATGCCGCCGAGGCGCTTGGCCCCATCGCCAAGCTGGCGACCAAGTTGAAATGGAGATCAGGTGATCCCGTCGAGTTGGAAACACTGCACCTGCGCACTGACCGCAGCGAGATCACGGCAAGTGGTTTGATATCCGGGCCCATAGATGCGATGCACATCAAAGGGCAATTGGATGCTGATGTAGCTGATCTGGCGTTTCTTGAACCACTCCTGGATCGCCCGGTACGCGGCGCGGCCAAAGCGGCGCTTTCCGGCGAATTCTCCCCAGTATCGGGGGCCTTTGATATCCTCCTCAATGCCACCGCTTCTGGCGTTCAGACAGGCGAAGAAGTCATCGATTCTCTTGTCGGCGAGCAAGCCGCGCTCAATCTGTCTGCTGCCCGAAGTGATGCGGGTATTGACCTGCGCCAGTTTGAGCTTCGTTCGGACGCAATTGAAGCTGACGCGCAAGGGCATTTGAAAACCGGAGAAGGTTCTTTGACCTTCAACGCAGCGCTGGACGACGTTAAGCGCATCGTTAAAGACTATTCCGGATCTGTGACTTTGGCGGGTACAGCCTCGCAGACTGCTGATGGTTGGCTTGCCGATGTTGATGGTACCGCTCCGGGTCAGACAACCCTGTCCGCGAACCTAAGCCTCCCGAATTCCGGTGGTGGTGACGTCTCTATGGACCTTCAAGTTGGTCAAGTGCAGGTATTTGCCCCATCGCTGCCCGGTTCTGCCGCCATTACAGCCCAAGCAAACCGCCATGACCGGGGCTGGTCGATCGATCTGGATGGTAGAGGCTCTGCGGGTATCGAGCTTCGGGTCAACGGAGACATCGACGATGCATTCCAGAACGGGGACCTGATAGTAGCGGGTTCTGTCCCCATCGAACTGGCCAATGTCGCGATAAAGCCGACTTCGGTACAGGGCTCGGCAGCTTTTGATCTGGCAGTCAAGGGCCCCATGGCTCTCGAGAGTGTCAGCGGCACAATCCAGACGTCTGGTGCACGTGTTTCAATACCTCAAGTCAAAGCTGCCCTTGGTGATTTGGCAGCGACCATCACGCTTTCGAACGGCTCGGCTGCTGTCGCTATGAACAGCGTTGTGGTCGCTGGCGGCGCGCTTGGGGTGAATGGTACGCTGGCTTTGGCGGCGCCCTTCAACGGGAATCTCGACATTTCAATCGATCATGCAAAGTTTCAGTACGAAAATTTACTGGAAACTGTTTTGGTTGGGAACGTCAACGTCAACGGGCCTTTGACCGGTGGTGCGAAAATCTCTGGTTTGGTCGAGTTGGACAGCACAGAAATTAAGGTATCGACCTCTGCTTTAGGAGGCGCTGGCGCGCTGCCCGACATTAAGCATCGCAACGCAAAATCCGGAGCTAACCGAACTCGGCAATTTGCTGGCGCAATCATAAAGGCGGCGGGCTCTGGATCTGGAGGAGCTGCGTCTTACATCCTTGATTTGATCGTACAGGCCAACAACAAAGTGTTTGTGCGCGGTCTTGGATTAGACGCAGAGTTTCAGGGTCAATTTGCACTGGCTGGTCCCACCAATGCCATTGTGACGTCCGGCGAATTTGACCTGTCGCGCGGGCGGCTTGATTTTCTGACCAAACGGCTTGATCTGACCGAAGGGCTGATCCGCCTTGAAGGGGATTTCATTCCCTACATCCGCATGATTGCCGAAACCGAAACCTCGGATGCCAGCTTTGAAATCGTGCTCGAAGGTCGCGCAACCGAACCCGACATCACCATCAACTCCTCGCCAAGCATGCCTGATGAAGAAGCCCTGTCCCAAATCCTTTTTGGTCGCACTCTGACGGATATCTCCGCGTTTCAGGCTGCACAGCTTGCCGCGGCTTTGGCGAGCCTCAATGGCGGCGGTTCAGATGGGTTGTTCAGCAAGCTGCGCAAAGGATTCGGAGTAGACAATATCGACATCACCACCGATGACGAAGGTAATGCAGGTGTCAGTGCAGGTAAACATATCAACGACAAGCTCTATTCCGAGATTGGCGTTGACGGCAAAGGCCAAAGCTCGATCAGCCTGAACTATGATGTAACGCCCAGCATTACACTAAAAGGGCGGGTCGATTCAGATTCTGACACGGCAATTGGTATTTTCTTCAAGCGGGACTATTGAAACAAAAAAAGCGCCCGGACCAAGCCCGGGCGCTTTTAGAATTCACTTACTGAAACTTAGCCGACAATCGCGTTCAGCGTAGCACTTGGACGCATCACTTTGGCTTTCAGCTCAGCGCTTGGACGATAGTACCCACCAATGTCCGCAGCCGGACCTTGCGCTGCAGCCAGTTCCGCGGTGATCGCTGCTTCGCCATCCGCGAGAGCTTTGGCAAGCGGTGCGAATTCCGCAGCCAACTCAGCGTCGTCGCTTTGTGCAGCAAGCGCGTCAGCCCAGTAGCGCGCAAACCAATAGTGGCTGTCACGGTTGTCGGGTTCGCTGACCTTGCGGCTGGGCGAGTTGTTGTTGTCCAGAATGCCTTGGGTGGCTTCTTCGGCGGCGCGTCCCAGAACACCAGCTTTGGCATTGTTCTGCGTGTCGGCAAGGAAGTTCAGCGATTCACCCAGCGCGCAGAACTCACCCATCGAGTCCCAGCGCAAGTGGTTCTGTTCGACCAACTGCTGGACGTGTTTCGGGGCCGATCCACCGGCGCCGGTTTCAAACAAACCGCCGCCTTTCATCAGCTTCACAATCGACAACATTTTGGCCGAAGTGCCCAATTCCAGAATCGGGAACAGGTCGGTCAGATAATCCCGCAGCACGTTGCCGGTGATGGCGATGCTGTCATGGCCGGCCGTGATGGTTTTCAAAGACTGAGCTGTGGCTTCGCGAGGTGCCATGATCTGGAACTTGTCAGCAACGCCCTTGGCTTCCAAAACTGGTTTCACGTATTCGATCAACTGAGCATCATGGGCGCGGTTTGCATCCAGCCAGAAGATCGCCTCGGATCCGGTCAGGCGCTGACGGTCTAGCGCCAATTCGATCCAGTTTTCAATCGGAGCCATTTTCGCCGTGCACGACCGCCAGATATCACCGGCCTCCACATCATGGCTGTGCAATGTTTCGCCATTGGCCAGAACGATGCGGATTACGCCATCTGCAGCGGCCTCGAACGTGGTTGGGTGCGAGCCGTACTCTTCAGCTTTTTGCGCCATTAGGCCAACGTTGGCCACCGAACCGGCCGTGGTAACGTCGAGCGCGCCATTGGCTTTGAAGAAGTTGATGGTTTCATCATAGATCGTCGCATAGCAACGGTCAGGAATCACACAGTTGGTGTCACCTTTGGCGCCCGCTGCGTCCCAACCTTTGCCGCCTGCACGAATAACCGCGGGCATCGACGCGTCGATAATCACGTCAGACGGCACGTGCAAGTTGGTGATACCTTTGTCGCTGTCGACCATGTACATAGCGGGACGATCACCAGTAACGGCCTCGATCGCTGCCATGATATCGGCGTTGCCTGCAACGCGATCCAGCAAATCACCCATGCCCGAGTTCGGGTTCACACCCAGCGCGGCCATCTCATCGCCAAATTTTTCAAACACAGGCGCCAGCCATGCTTTGACCGCATGGCCAAAAATGATTGGATCGCTGACCTTCATCATGGTCGCTTTCATGTGAAGCGAGAACATGGTGCCGTCGGATTTGGTATCTTCAATGGCATCGGTCAGAAATGCGCCCAGCGCCTTAGCGGACATGAAAGTCGCGTCAGCAACAGTGCCTTCATCCAGCGGCCAACCGTCTTTCAAGACAGTTATCGAGCCGTCCCTGCCGACAAATTCGATTTTTGCATCACCGGCTTGAGCGGCAGTGATCGTAGCCGATTTTTCGTTGGCGTAGAAATCATCGCCCGGCATCGACGACACTTTGGTTTTGCTGTCGGAAGCCCAGGCACCCATCGAATGTGGGTTGTTTTGGGCATAGTTTTTTACGGCGCGGGCGGCGCGACGGTCCGAGTTGCCTTCACGAAGAACCGGGTTTACAGCCGAGCCTTTGATGGCGTCATAACGAACGCGGACGGCTTTCTCTGCGTCTGTAGCAGGCTCTTCGGGATAGGTCGGAATGTCGTAGCCTTGCGCCTGCAGTTCTTCGATGGCCGCAACTAGCTGAGGTACCGACGCCGAGATGTTCGGCAGTTTGATGACGTTTGCAGCAGGTGTTTTAACCAATTCGCCCAACGCGGCCAGATCATCAGATTGGCGCTGATCGTCGGTCAGGTTTTCTGGGAAGGTCGCGATGATGCGGCCTGCAAGCGAAATATCGGGGGTTGCAACGGTGATTCCCGCCGCGGAAACAAACTTGCGGATGATCGGAAGAAACGAAGCCGAGGCCAGCTCGGGTGCTTCGTCTACAATGGTATACAATATGTCTGCGTTCAATTTATCGGCCATGAGATCTCTACCTTTCAGCGATTAAAGGAGACTTTGGTGACTTATGTAGCTGCGCTACCAATCCTTGGTTGTACGTCGCCGCACCTTTTGCAGTCGCAGCAACACCACGTATGCCGCCGCTTTAAATCAGTCGCGCGGAAATTTCAATTGATCTGATCCGGAAATAGCAGAGGCATGATGCCACGGGGAGAAACAGATCGCCGAATACATAAAAATCTTAACGTTACGTAAATATGTGGTTTTGTGTTATCTTTGGATTGTGCATAAGTGCCTTCAATTTCTAATAAAGCCATTTATCGGAGCCGCGCATGACAAGTAAAAGCGTTGAAAAGAGCATGATTTCTGATCTGCTCGAAAACTATCCTGACTGCCCTCAACGGGAAATGGCCCTCAATCTGGTTCGCAGAGGCCTTGTCGATCAGGCGCAGGCCTGGGTTGATGCCTTGAAAGAATTGCAATTCCGGGGTCAATCAGAACTTTTTTCTAGTCTTCCAAAAACTGGAACGCGCGGAAATTAGTCCATGCGAAATTAATGCGATCGTTTCGTTTTCTAGTCTACTGTCTTTGTTCGGTCGACTGCGAGCAAAAGCAAGTCTTCATGCAATCCGTCAACTGGGGTCAAACCCTGAGCAACAAAGCCTTTGGCCAAAGCGGTTGCAAAACCGGTGTCTTTCCAAAACGTCGCATCCCGGCATAGTAGTAGGTAATCTGCCTGGGTCCGCGCAAGCGCATCCCGCAAGGTTGTCTCGTCGCTGTAGAGGGGGATGATCCCGTCTGCCATGGCATCAGGGCTACGATGATATGGACCGGTCAGTCCAATATGCTCAGTGACCAACATCATCGGCGCAGTTACATTTGTAGCCGCAAAAATCCGAGCCGATGGAATCGCTGAAAGGCTTCGAAGCATGTCAGGGTCACGACACGTGTCAGCACTGCGTTGTGCTTTGGAAGTGCCTTCTGGGGCACCACTAGACATAAAGGCCGAGGCCTTCTGAAGTGTTGGGGCAAAAAGCGTGGTCGAAATGACACCGATGAATCCCAAAGTGGCCAACGAAGCGCGTTTGCCTTTACGCAATTCGAGAAGGTTCGCCACTGCAACACCCACAAGCAGCGGATACACAGCCGCACCCATCAGGATCAGCCGCGTCTGCCAGAGGCAGGCCAACAGCCCCAGCCATCCAAAAATCAGCAAAGTACCAAGGCGACGTGTCTGCACACCGCCTCTATCCTCAATAGTAACAGTCCGCCACAGCCAGATACCACTCGTCACCAGCACAGCCGACAGCGGGGGCACAATGTAAATAAAGGTCACCTTGTCACCAGACAACAGCGGGCCTAGTGCCGGCCTCGCCTCAATGATTGATCCATAGATAACTTTTTTAACGTCTTCTGGCAGCGCACCGTAAGGGCCGGAAAAGCACGGTTCGATCAACGGAAGGAGCAAGACAACACCACCTGCGGACAGGGCCACAAGAATGCCTAAGCGCAGGCCGACAAAAGCAATGCGACGCGCAAAGAGAGTGTATATCACAGCCACACCACTCCCCATCGCGGTCAAAGCAAGGTACGGTACGGATAACACATCACAACGCGATACTGTCCAAACCTGTGGCGCATTCTGTCCCGCAAAGAAAAGAGCTGCCGACACCGCGAAGGCAGCACAAAAGGCCAGAAACTGCGTGGATTGCGCCTCGCGTCCGAACACAGCGCGCAAAGCGAGCACAACGCCGGTCAGCGCGATTGTCAGCAAAAGCTCTAACCCAATAGCAAGCGAAAACCCAGCCAGCGCGCCCCCCACAATACCGAGAACCGCCTTCCGACCTGGGAAAATCAAGGTGAAAACCATAGCCGTTGTCAGCAATATTTGGATATTGTGATGATCAATTCGTGTTGGCAAAAAGTAATTTTGTCCAATCGGCTGCCACATAACAATCGCACAAACTGCGATGATCGCGGTCAGGCTGCCAAAGGTGCGCTGCGCGGTGCGCACGGTAAGTAAGACAAGAGCGACGAACAGGAGCGTTGGCCACAGGACAATGCCCAAACCCAAGGCTGCGTCGAGAGGTAAAAAGGCTGAAAGTGGCAAAACCAAAACCGCAATGCCCAGATCGACATATCTCGACCAATGTAAATCCAGGCCCTCTGGGGCCAGCAAGCGGTACATTCGGGCATCAAACCATCCTTGCCCTTCCAGCCACGCTTTGACCTGAAGAAACCGCAAGATGTCGTCGTTGTCTCCGTTGGCGAGTCGGGTCATCGGATCAAATGCAATGTTGACCGCCTTGCCAAGCGTCAGCACAAGCACAACCACGAGAACAATCTTGAGCCAACGATCCACTGGGGATGCATTCTGCAGGGTGGGCATGCTTCGTATCCTTGCTCGAATTTTTTGCATCTTGCATCACCGGACACGGGCACCACAAGGGCATGATCGGGGCTAATTTAGGACCGCCTCAGCATGGAAAAGTGCCGTAATAATTGCAGTTGCTAACCCAAAATTTGCCACATTAGACCACCAAAGTCGTGCCAAAGGGGGCAGTCCGCGTTGGTTTAAGGCGCAGGCTCCCATCCATGAGACCGCAAAAAGCGAGACACGAGATGAACCAGAGCCTACGCAGCAACTTTCAGTCTTTTCACGCCAATCAGGCGTTCGATGCACTAGAAATCGCAGTACTCATCCCGTGTTACAATGAGGCCGAGGCAATTGCGAAGGTAGTCAAAGACTTTCAGGCCGCACTGCCAACTGCCACGATCTATGTGTATGACAACAATTCCACTGACAAGACCGTCATTCGGGCGCAAGCCGCCGGCGCCATTGTGCGCCGTGAACCGCGGCAAGGCAAAGGTCATGTGGTGCGCCGCATGTTTGCGGACGTTGAAGCGGATGTCTATCTGATGGTCGACGGCGACGATACCTATGACGCAACTGCCGCCCCTGAGATGGTCAGGCTAATGACGACGGAATGTCTGGATTTGGTGAACGGCACCCGGTCCGCAGTCTCAACCACTGCATACCGCCCTGGCCACAAGTTGGGCAATATGATGTTGTCCGGTCTGGTGCAAAAGATTTTTGGCACAGGAGCGACAGATATGCTGTCAGGCTACCGGGTCTTTTCCAACCGCTTCGTAAAAAGCTTTCCGATCATGTCTCGGGGTTTTGAGATTGAAACCGAGCTGACAGTGCACGCGCTGGAATTGCAGATGCCTTTGGATGAAGTGGCGTCATCGTTTCGCGACCGTCCGGAAGGCTCGGAAAGCAAGCTAAACTCGATCCGGGATGGCGTGCGTATCCTGCGCACCATCCTTCGGTTGGCACGCCACGAGCGACCATTGTGGTTCTTCTCGCTGGTGGCGGGATTGTTGGCGATAGCAGCTTTGGGTTTGGCCGCGCCTGTCATTACCGAATACTTTGCAACTGGTCTGGTACCGCGCTTGCCAACTGCCGTTCTATCGGCAAGCCTGATGATCATAGCCTGCTTGTCAGGAGCTGTTGGAATGGTGCTTGATCTGGTGACCCGTGCCCGCCAAGAAGCAAAGCGAATGCAATATCTGTCCATCCCTGGCGTCGCAACGAAGGCGCGACCGCAACCCACATCACAAAAGCCCAAAAAGTTAATGGTCGGGCAATGAGCCACCGGGCACGCCACACTCTCCCGCGCTTCCTGATTGTGGGCGCCGTAGGATTCCTAGTGGATGCCGGGCTGTTGTTTTTGCTTACTTCAATGGGTGGTGACCCCTACCTGACGCGCATACTAAGCTTTTCTGTGGCTGTGGTTGTCACCTGGGCTGGCAGTCAGTACTGGACTTTTTCAGATCAAAAAACCGGCAGTATCAGCGCGCGATTTCTCAAGTACTTCGGCATCCAGAGTTTTGGTATGGCTGTGAACTATTTGACCTTTGCGGCAGTGCTATGGGTGCTGTCGCCAACACCCCTGAACGCGGTCCTTGCAACCATGGCAGGATCATTGATTGCTCTTGCCGTAAATTTTGCAGGTGTCTCAAAATACGTTTTTAAGGACACGTCGCACGCCTAAGAGCCTAGGCTAACCGATAGTTGCAATGCCAAATCACTTTGCATGGAAATTGGTGCCTCAAGAGGGACTCGAACCCCCGACCTTGTCCTTACGAAGGACCTGCTCTACCAGCTGAGCTATTGAGGCGATGCAATGCTCATTTAGTCGGTCCGCGAATGCCGCGCAAGAACCCAATTGAAGGCTTGGGTCACAGATAGTGGCTGTCGTACTGACGAGAATATTTCTGTTTCTGAGAGTGACGCCCAGCCACAAACATTGAATCAGGCGGGCAGAAGCCGTAAATGCTTGGGTAACTGAATATTCGAGGCTCAAATGGCAAACCATCTCTATCAAAATGACCTTCCCGACGGCCTGGACCTAGGCTCAGTTGTGGCAATTGATTGCGAAACCATGGGGCTAAATCCACACCGGGACCGGTTGTGTGTTATCCAAATGTCCGGTGGCGACGGGAATGCGCATCTTGTTCAGGTTGCCAAGGGCCAAACCAAGGCCCCCAACCTTTGCAAGATGATCGAAGACCCAAACGTGCTCAAGCTGTTCCACTTTGGTCGGTTCGACATTGCCGCAATGCACAACGCCTTTGGTGCACTAACTGCACCGGTTTATTGTACCAAAATTGCCTCGAAACTGATCCGCACGTACACAGATCGCCATGGACTGAAAAACCTGCTGCAAGAGCTTTTGAACGTCGATATCTCAAAGCACCAACAGATGAGTGACTGGGGGGCAGAAACTTTGACCAATGCTCAGTTGGATTACGCGGCCTCGGACGTTCTTTACCTGCATCGCCTCCGAGAAGAGCTGAACACCCGACTGGAACGCGAAGGGCGCACTGAATTGGCCCAGTCTTGCTTTGATTTCCTCCCAACCCGTGCTCTGCTTGATCTTGAAGGTTGGCCGGAACAAGACATCTTTGCGCACTGATGGTCGACAATAAATCATATCTGGATATTGCCCGCCGGGTGATCTCTATCGAAGCCAAGGCACTAAACGATCTTGGTGATAGTCTCGGTGATGAGTTTGACCGCGCTGTAGAAATCATGCTGGCGGCGACCGGGCGTATCATTATTTCCGGCATGGGAAAATCCGGCCATATCGCGCGAAAAATTGCGGCTACATTGGCCAGCACCGGCACACCTGCGCATTTCGTCCACCCTGCGGAAGCCAGCCACGGTGATCTTGGTATGATGGCGCAAGGCGACGTTGCTTTGGTCTTGTCCAATTCAGGCGAAACGCCAGAACTTGCAGATGTGATTGCCTACACCCGCCGTTTTTCGATCCCGTTGATCGGCGTGGCCAGCCGCACCAATTCGACCCTGATCAAACAGTCTGATGTTGGTATAATTCTGCCGCGCGCCGAAGAGGCTTGTGGAACCGGGGTCGTGCCCACATCATCGACAACGATGACGCTTGCCCTTGGCGACGCGTTGGCAGTCGCGATGATGGAACACCGTCGTTTCACGCCCGAGAATTTTCGCGAGTTCCATCCGGGCGGAAAACTGGGTGCCCAGCTAAGCCGTGTCAACGACCTGATGCACACCGGAGACGCCCTGCCGATGGTTAAGCTGGATGCGCCCATGTCCGAGGCATTGACTCAGATCGGACGAAAAGGGTTTGGCGTGGTTGGCGTAACTGATGAGGCCGGCCTTTTGCAAGGTATCATTACAAATGGAGATATCAGCCGCCATATTAGCGGGCTGGCAACACTAACCGCCCAAGAGGTCATGACCCGCGACCCGGTGACGATTGAGCCCGATGCATTGGCTGAAAAGGCCGTGAGCACTATGAATGACCGTAAAATCACTTGTCTGTTGGTGGCCGAACCGAGCTGTCCCAAAGAAGTTGTCGGGCTTTTACACATCCACGACTGCCTGAGGGTCGGGCTCAGTTGAAATGGCCGGTGAGGGCATTACATATTCGCGCTTAGTTGCTCTTCTCAAGGTCGTTCTGCCTCTGAGTGCGCTGGCTTTGCTTTCTACCCTGTTTCTGATTTCCCAAAATATCGGGGGGACGTCTTCGAACGCTATCCCCTTTGCCAAGGTAGATCTGGAGCAGCGCGCACGCGAACAGCAGATCACTGCGCCATTCTTTTCTGGAAAAACGTCTGGCGGGCATCTGGTCTCCTTCACGGCCGATCAAGCCAAGCCGGACCCAGAAGATGCGCTTAACTCGCTGGCCACAAAGATGGACGCCGAGATTGATCTGTTGGATGGATCGCATCTGGCATTTACATCGGACTTAGCGCGCGTGAACAACCAAACTCATACTGCCACGCTAAGCGGCAACGTTATCATTCTGAGTTCTAACGGGTACACACTTCACACTGATGAACTAAGCGCCAATATGAGAGAACTTAGCGCTGAAACTCTAGGCGCTGTTGCCGGTGAGGGCCCTGCGGGGCGGTTTGAAGCTGGCAAAATGATGATCTCTCCCACAGACAACCCTAACGAAGTTACTTTGTTTTTCACCCAAGGTGTGAAATTGATATACATACCAATGGACTAATGAGGTTTTACGTGTCCCTTTTTAGAATAACTGCTCTGATTGGCGTCTTGATGTTCGCCTTTGCCGCCCATGCTCAGCAATTCGAGGTCGCCTTTGGTGGACTGCAGCAAGACACCGAACAACCTGTCGAAATTACGTCTGATTCTTTATCTTTAAACCAAAATGATGGCACCGCTCTGTTCAAAGGCAACGTACTGATCATACAGGGCAGCATGCGCATCAGTGCCCCGGAAGTGCTTGTGATCTACAATCAGGAAACCAGCGGCATTGACCGGCTCGAAGCCACCGGACGCGTTTTACTGGTCAAAGAGAAAGATGCCGCCGAAGCAGATCGGGCTGATTATAACATCAGTGCGGGTACTGTTGTGATGACAGGAGACGTTCTTTTGACCCAAGGGCCAAACACCTTAAACTCAAACAAGATGACAGTTGACCTGAATACCGGGTCAGCCGAGATGGAAGGCCGCGTGAAAACCATCCTAAAGACGGGCGACGAATAATGGCGCGCCCAACTCTTACTGTGCAGGAAGGCCAGTCCGGCCTTCGCATAGAAAATCTGCGCAAGAGTTATCGCAAGCGGGTTGTGATCCGTGATTTCAGCATGGAACTGAACCGTGGTGAAGTGGTCGCATTGCTTGGCCCGAATGGCTGCGGCAAGACCACAACCTTTTACGCAATCGCTGGGCTGATCATGCCCGAAGGTGGCAAGGTGACCATCGATGGCCGCGACGCCACGCGACTGCCGATGTATCGGCGTGCCAAGCTTGGGATCGGATATCTTCCTCAGGAAATGTCCATCTTTCGGGGCTTAAGTGTTGAAGACAACATTCTGGCCATCCTGGATATTACCGAAAAGGACCGCCACAAACGCCGCGAGCGACTCGAAGAACTTCTTTCAGAATTTTCGATCGAACATTTACGCCGCGCGCCTGCACTTGCGTTGTCGGGTGGCGAACGTCGGCGTGTTGAGATCGCGCGTTGTCTGGCAGCTGAACCGAAATATCTTTTGTTGGACGAACCATTTGCCGGGGTGGACCCAATTTCGGTCGGGGATATCCGACATCTTGTTGCGGACCTCAAAAAACGCGGGATTGGCGTGCTGATTACCGACCATAACGTGCGTGAGACTCTCGAGATCGTTGATCGGGCCTATATTCTGCATGACGGTAAAGTGCTGATGTCTGGAACCCCTGATGATGTTGTGGAAAACGAAAACGTGCGTCGGGTCTATCTTGGCGATAACTTCAAGATTTCCTGAATCCCAAAATTTTTTACGCGGATTTACGCTAAAAACTGACCTGTCCTCATTGACACCTCTGCCTCTCTGTTTTCAAATATAGGCATGACATTTCTGGATTCTGCTCCGCTGATCAACGCAGCCTTTGCGACAAGGCCCGACCTCGGACAATCATCAGAAATGTCCAATCTCAGCATTCGAACCTAACTTACGCCGGGCGTTTCAACGCCCTTAGTCCGGGTTCGACATGTCATCGCAAAGGAGACAGGATGCGCTACCAAATTACTGGAAAACATATCGATATCGGTGATGCCCTTCAAACTCATGTGAAGGATGAATTGGGTACGGTGGTCGGCAAATACGCTGAACGCCCGACCGATGCTAATATTATCTTTTCCAAAAGCGCACATGAATATGTCTGCGAGGCCACGGTCCATCTATCGACCGGCCTGACCGCTCAGGCCAAGGCCCACGCGACTGAAATCTACGCCGCTTTTGACGATTGCAGCCAGAAAATGGAGAAGCAGCTGCGTCGTTACAAACGCCGCCTAAAGGACCATCACAAGGATCGTGCAGAACCGGTTGAACTCTTCGGCGCGTCCTCGTATATCCTCGCCTCAGAAGGGGAGACAGAAAAGGCTGAGCCTGAAACGCTTCAGCCTATGATCGTCGCCGAGATGGAAACTAAGATTCCATCTTTAAGCGTGGGTGAAGCCGTGATGCAAATGGAGCTCGCGGGTGCACCGGTTCTGGTTTTCCGCAACGAAGGTAAAGACGGAGTAAATGTGGTCTATCGCCGTGAAGACGGCAACATAGGCTGGATTGATCCGCAGGATTAACGCGACAAGGACTTTGGTCTTTGTTTGGAGATACGGGCAATGGACCTAACTACGATCCTTAAGCCTGAGGCGGTCAAAGTTGTTTCGGCCGCCTCGAGCAAAAAGAGATTGCTACATGCTGTAGCCGACTTGGCGGAGTCTGCGTACGCCTTGGACGCACCCGTGGTTGTCGAAGCACTGCTGGAACGTGAAAACCTTGGCCCGACGGGTGTTGGCCATGGCGTCGCTCTTCCTCACGCACGCCTCACTGGTCTGGATTCGGTGATCGGAGCCTTTGTTTTACTGGAAAAACCCGTGGATTTCAGCGCCGTTGATCGCCAGCCTGTAGATATCGCATTCGCCCTGTTTGCTCCGGAAGATGCAGGTGTTGAGCACCTGAAGGCGCTTGCGCTGGTCTCTCGTACACTACGCGACGCGTCGCTATGTGTTAAACTGCGGGCCAATCAGGATGCGTCGACGTTGTATTCGATCTTGACCGAGGCTCAGAACGTTCAGGCCGCCTGACTACCGCCAGGATCCAAATCCAAAATTAAGATAGTCCCGTTGATAAATGCTTTGAACCAAGGCTTCGATCTCCTGGTCATAAATTGAAGATAAGGCATGCGGGCTGTCCTCGGTTGCCTTGGTTGGCTCAGGCGTTTCCATACGCCCGACCTGCATGGCAAGCACTGGAAGATAAGCCAACATTTCCTCTTCCCGCACAATCATGTCGGGCAGCGCAACTTCGCCGAATCCCCTAAGCACTTCACATTGGCTGGCCCAGTGGCTGTCGATGCGCAGGCTGGTCTGTCCAGAGAGATTCGCTTTGACAAAGCCCAGAAAGGCTAAGAAAGCTGCGCGATGCGCCACAATGTCATACGAGTCGTCATTCGGATCCTTGGGCAACGGCACCTTAAAAACTTTGCGCAAAGTTTTTCTGATCTGCGCATAGCTTCCCGGCCCATCACCCAAAATCTTTGAACAAAACGCATGGTGAATGCGCGCTACCGGGTGGCGTACAACTGTGAACGACCGGTGGCCAGGATTGGCGCGCCGCCATTTACGAAGTGTTTTCTGATTGTATTTGCGCGGCAGGTCTTCCGGGGACACCCCATCAATCGCGGCGAGCCATTCATACACCTCATATTCGGGGCCAGAACGGATCGGAAGATACAACAACGGAGTGCTGGCGGCTGTGGTGTAGCTGGGTACAACGGCGCCGCGTCGGGGTTCAAAGTTCGGAGTGCGGTTTAGGTTAAAACGGTCCAGATCAGCCAATGCGCCCGATACTTCGCTAAAGTTAGACACTTTTTGCTCAAGGGAACTGGGGTTTTGACGCTTCAAGGATGCATCCAGTTCTTCAAGAGTAGCGTCCTGTCCTAAAAATCGGACGACACCATTCATGACATCCACATCCTGAAGGTCTTCGTAGGCCACATAAAACGCTGTCTGTCCGGTCTTTTGCAGAGCCTGCATCAAATTAACCTGAAAATCCTGCAATTCCTGGACATGAGATTTGAATTCACCGCCATCAAAGCGAATTTTACCGGCCTCTTTGCGACGCCGCACATCAGTCAGTTTCCATTGCCCCGTCGCGCGCGCAATCTTGAGCGATACATAGCTGTCCACAGGGTTTCTGGTCAGTACGATCTTAGCGCACCTGGGATCATTCAGAACGATGCTCAGAACCCTGGGGTCGTGATCATGGAAAAACCGAAACCCGGCCATGACGCCCTGCTCCCCACGAACGGCACGGATCAATGTCATTGGGTCAGCCGTGCGCTGCTCTAACGTCACTCCCAGAATTTCAGAACGATTTGGATAGCCAATGAAATGCGGGTTAAACGCCTCACCCTGACAACTTAGCCCGTCAAATGCATTCAGGTTTGCCTCAAGGAAGTTTGAACCTGTCCGCATCTCTGCAAAAACAACGAAATAGTCAAATGAATCGCCCATCTCGCGTTACTGTACCAAATAGGGTTTACGGGGGAGTTTGGTTTGGTTCAATCCAGGAGGATTGACCGGAAAATCTCCCATCAGATATGGGTGCATGCCTTGGTTTTTCAGGTTCTGAAGGAATTGGCCAAACCCCGTTAAGTCAGTCATCCTTGGAGCCTCGCTAAGGCGACGCAGGGAATGCTGGCCCATTTCGTCGATAATACTCTGCAATGGCTCCATCGGAGCTTCGATAAACTCGGCCATGGTCCAGATACGAATACGCGCTTTGGAAAGAGGTGAACGCAGAGCATCCAACTGTTCACTCTCTTGCTTTTGCAACCGGGCCGCTTCCTGACGCAGGTCAGAAAAATTTCGATTGGAATTGAAAAGCGGAATGGCCCAGGCACCACTGATAACCGAGATTTGCGCATTTGGATCCCGCGCAAGAAACCCCAACGGAGCATCGATATCGTCAGGGCCAAGCTGAAAACACTGCCGCTCGCCGCGCGTGTTCCATATCATATTCGCCAGAAAGGCAATCGCATTATAGTCGCGCTGTGCGGGGCTGCTTGACAGAGCACCATTGATAACTTTTTGCCCACCCGAGAACTGAGCCCCGTCGGGGTGGAACAAATGCCCATGCACCTGTGCGCCAGTGGCCTTAGATAACCAATGATCAAAGCCCTCGAACAAGTCTGAAAATCCCTGAAACACTGAATAGCGGCCACAGGTTACGCCATTTTCCCAACCATGATTAGGGAAGCGGCTTTGCATATACAGACCGGGTCGCCCACGTGTCCGACGTTCGACCGCCTTGGCAAAGATGCGGTCAATTTTGGATGGGTTGGGTTCGGCCATCTTGACCGCCCCTTCCGGGGTGGACAAGAAAGCCTCGTACAATTTAGTTGCGTGTGGCCAGATTTTGCGGGCCACGAAGCAATCTGACCGACGTAACAATTGCAGGTGGTCATCATAAAAGATGTGCGGTTTGCCCTGAAAGTCAAACTTGGACAAGGTTAGAGACCGGCTTTCGATGTTGGTCGAAAACAGGCGGGACAGTGTCTGAAAGTAGCTTTCATCAGGAATCCAGACTCTCTTAAAATAGGTGTCATAGGTGTCGCGTTCTGGGTCTTCCAGAATGGCCGAAAGCGTTTGCCGAGTAAGACACCACCATTGCGACCCCATATGCGGCACAATCCCGTTGGGAATTTTGCGACTGACGCCAAGAGCGCGCTGCAATTCAACATAGTGGTCAAACAAGTAACGATGTCTTTTCCACGAGAAGGGAAACCGTAACGTAAATCGTTCTTCGCTGAGACCGCCAATGGTCCATGGAACATCTGCCGTCGTCGCGGATTCAATAAAATCCGTCCGCGGTCGTGCACTCAGGTAATCAATCAACTCTTTCACTGGGCGCAGCGGCAGACACGATCCGGAAGAAAGGTAGACGTGTCGTACGTCTCTGAACTCTTTCAGCATCATCTCGGACGCTGATTGCGACGCAGCCACCAGTCCCCAGGTTCCCCAATCGCAGGTGTGCCGTTCACTGAATCGAACTGTCGGCACATCCTCAAGAGCTTTGACAAATTGGTTGTAGACCCGTCGTGACACGGTGGCATCCACGTGAATCACAACAGGGCATCCCGCGACAGACCAATGGCGCGCAACCTGTTCGGCACGATCAAGCGCGGTGTGAACCAACATGACAATCCCGACGGTCATGCCCAGTTCCCTTTTGACATCAGGCCCAATATCTCAAGCTGACGCCAGTTGATGTATTTCTCGGACCACTTGCACCACAACTCCGGGTTATCTTTTAGCGCGGCGGCATAGGCCAGATACTCAACACTGGCGGCATAATGCTCTTTTCGGTGCAGTTCTTCTGCGGCTTTAACCGTGAAAGTGTCGAGAAACTTTGAATGCAGCAAAATTCCAGATGCTTTTTCACCCCCCCATTCATCATAGACCTGATTCAACCCGCGCGGCAGCAACATATGGGTCGAACTGACATAGGCATAACGCCTGTCCCATTTGACTAGCGGCACCTTGTTCAGGGCTGGGGCTTTTTCGGGTTCGTTTGGAAAGAACACCCGAGACCTAGGCCCGCCTTGGATCCACAGATTTCCATACAGCTTATTCTTGTCCATCGTGTAGTTGCCGGCATCGAACCAGCTAGCAATCTCAATTGGATCTTGTCCGGCCCGATAGGGTTGTTCATCAATCCGGCCCTTGGGGTACATGTCCAAAAGCATCGCACTGAAAGATTTGATTGACGAGGCATCAAGCCAGTCTGTCAGGGCACGAATTGGTCGTGTGTCACAGAACGGGTAGATAAAAAATTCATCCGGATCGACAGTCAGACACCAATGACCATGCCCATAGCGCAATTGCAGCCAATTCAGCCAATCAACACCGAACCGCGACCGTTTATAGCTTTTACGAGAGTGCCAGACCGAGACATCTGGCTGCTCTGCCAGATACTCAAGCGATCCGTCGTTGCTATCATTGTCCACGATTAGGAAATGATTAACGCCTTTCTCGCGGTAGTAGTTCAGGAAATAGGGCAGCCGCACATGTTCGTTTCTTTGCGTCGAGAACAGCAAAAGATCGTCGCGATTAATACTGGGTGTACGGTCGGCAATGCTCCGCAATTCGCGCCGCTTGCGAATAGAACGCACAAGCCAGCGCCGTCGCTGAATCCTTAGACGATATGATGTCCAAAATCCCAATTTGCCCCTTTCGGTCCTGACACAAAAACGTGCAGATTTGAAGCTGGGGTATCACGTCATCTTTAAGACGACGTTGAAATGCGATTCCCAAGTTGGCAGACCACTCCCTGTAGGTGTCTGCCATTGGGTCTTACCCCTTGCCCGCGCCTGCTGCGCCAGTTCTTTTATTGCCTGTTTCCATGCATAACTGTCTGCTACGCTTGCGTAAATGGGAATATCCTTCAGAAATTCCCGAAAAACGGGTAGCGGATTGCAAATCACCGGAACTCCCATGGAGGCGGCTTCCCCTGGTGGCAGGCCAAATCCTTCGCAAAAGGATGGAAAGAGCGAACCGGCAGAACCCTTTTGTAAGGCCTGGATCTGGTTGTCGTTCAACTCGTTGAACTCATGCAGATATCGGCTACGTTGAGGGCTATTGTCCAATCGGTCAAACACCTCATCGTTCATCCATCCACGCCGTCCACAAACCACCAAATGAGGCATTTCTTGTTCTGGTAACTCCTTTTCCAGAGCCTCCCAGACATCCAAGATCAGTGCGTGGTTTTTACGAGGCTCAATCGTTCCGAGAAGAACAAAATAGGGTTTGGGCAACGTCGGAATGCCTTTATTGTCTCCGTATTGGAAAAAATAATTGTCAACGCCAAGGTGAGCCACATGAATTGGCGGCACCACACCCAAGGGCGCCATGTGCCGCTTCACGTCATCAGCCGAAACTTGTGAATTGCATAAAATAGCGTCTGCAGATCCCTGCAGCATGGCAAACATTTGCTCAAAGCGTTTGATGGAATCCGGTGTTTGGTAATCGGGGAAGTCCATGGGAATTGTGTCATGCAAAAAGGGTACAAAACGCGACTTTGGTACAGATTTGACAGCTCTGATCAACCGCTCTGTCACATTACTCTGGCCTACGTTGAGATAAACGGTGCCCTCTGGTAGGTGCCTGCGCAATATACGCCCCAGAAAGGCTGGCTGGCAGCGCGCAATGCGCAATCGACGCAATTCAGCCTCAGTGTAATGCTTGTACCAATCCGGCTTGTGTAACAATTTGGAAAGAAAATCTGGTGGACCCCAAGGCTTCCTTCCTTCCATCCGCGCCAGCACCTCCTGCATACCAACGTCATCCAGGAGGACATATCCCGAGGCAGTTCTAACCAAACCATAGACCGGCTCCGGAGCGTCGCAGAGAGCCTTCAGGTAAGCAAAACAAACACGATCAATTCCGGTCGGTGGAATTGAATGCAACTGCATCGCCCTTGTCAGATCAAGCAAGCGCGCAGGTGGCGGGTTATTCGGCATAGTGTCCAGTTTGGTGCCACCTCCAAGCGTCCGCAATCATTTCATTGAGATTGGACCGCCACGGCGTCCACCCCAATTCCTTGGCTGCGCGGTTTGAACCTGACACCAGACGCGTGCAATCACCAGCACGGCGCGCACCTTCGACAATTGGAACGGTCTGGTTTGTCACCGCCCTTGAATGGTCAACCACCTCTCGCACGGAAAAACCATGCCCGGTGCCAAGGTTGAACACGCGGCTGTTGTTGCCATCCGTCAGCCATTTGAGCCCAAGAATATGCGCATCGACCAGATCGCAAACATGAACATAGTCACGGATACAAGTTCCATCCGGCGTATCATAGTCTGTGCCGTAGACCGTCAATGCATCCCGTTTGCCGTCAATTGCGTCCAGGATCAGTGGAACCAGATGCGTTTCAGGTTGATGAAACTCACCAACTTCCGCTTCTGGATCAGCACCTGCAACGTTGAAATAGCGAAACGTGACATGACGAAGGCCGTCAGAAACGTCAAAATTTTCCAACATGTCCTCAATTGCCCGTTTTGAGGCTCCGTAGGCATTCACAGGTCTTTGCTCACAGTTTTCATCCAGAACCACATTGTCCTGATCGCCATAGGTAGCGCAAGTTGATGAGAAAACGAAGTTTTTGCAATTCGCCGCGATCGCAGACTCGATCAGGTTGAGCGAACCGCCAACATTGTTTTGCCAATAGGGGCCCGGTTTATGAACACTTTCGCCTACTTGGGAAAGCGCTGCGAAATGCATTACCGCGATTGGGCGATACGCTTCAAACACCGCGTCCAGCCGGGCGCGGTCCAGCAAATCACCCTGTTCAAACGGTCCAAATTTGACCGCATCTCTCCACCCTGTGCACAGATTATCAAAAGTAACCGGTTGAAAACCTACATCCCGCAAAGCCTTGCACGCGTGCGACCCAATGTACCCCGCACCCCCGGTGACTAAAACACTTTGCACTTTGTTCTCCCGTTACTCTGCTGCTTTCTCGGCAGTTCTCATCGCGCGCAAGTAGGTATTCAACTCATCCCGCAATTCCGGCCGCGCCAAAGCAAAAGCGATCGTTGCCTGAAGAAACCCAGCTTTCGAGCCACAGTCAAAACGCTGTCCACGAAAACGGAACCCGTAAACATCGTTGCCTTGCTCAACCTCTTTGGCGATAGCATCTGTCAGCTGAATTTCACCGCCAGCGCCAGATTCCTGCTTGTTCAGGCTTCGCAAAACATTTGGCGTCAAAATGTAACGGCCAATCACGGCTAGGTTCGACGGAGCCTGCTCTGGGGAAGGTTTTTCGACCATACCTTTAACAGCCACAAGTGATCCCATGTCTTCTTTGATATCCAAAACCCCATAAGTTGAGGTTTTGTCCCGCGGGACTTCCATTGCGGCAACCATGCTGCCGCCGGTTTCTTCATAAGCTTCAACCATTTGTTTCAGGCAAGGTTCGTTCGCAGCAATAACATCGTCCGGAAGAATAACGGCAAAGGGTTCATTGGCAATCAGGCGACGTGCGCACCAGACAGCGTGTCCCAGACCTTTTGCGCGATGCTGTCGAATATAGGCGATCGCACCACTGTCCATGTACGTGGTTTCCAGAACTTCCAATAAATCTTGTTTGCCCTTTTTGCGCAGTTCCCGTTCCAGGTTCGGGGCATAGTCAAAGTAATCTTCCAATGCACTTTTGCCGCGCGCCGTTACGAAAATGAATTCCTTGATCCCTGCTGCCCGCGCCTCATCAATCGCATATTGGATCAATGGGCGATCAACCAGCGTCATGATCTCCTTTGGAACAGATTTGGTGGCCGGAAGAAAACGTGTTCCCAATCCAGCCACTGGAAAAATAGCCTTTGTTACTTTTTTTCGCATTGTGTACTCACCTTGAAAACGCCGTTTTGAGTCTAGTTTTCACTTATTGCGTCTGGCACACGCATTCAACATGACTTAGAGCTTTTTTGAGCCATTTCCCATTTTTGGCAGTGTAAACTCGACAGACCGGCGGGACACTGGTGGGGTTACTGTAGCTTGTCTCTGAGTACTTCGTAAGGGGTCTGGCCATTGTGCGCGCCGTGAGGTCTGGCGAAGTTATAAAACCGCTCCCATTCCTCCAGCTTGGTGAGCTACCCCCCGAAATTCGGACACTGACGTAAGCTGCGATTTGTTGTCTGTTGATCTTCAACACGAAGGAGATCGACGATGTCGAAACGGAAG
>NZ_FQZQ01000032.1 GCF_900142085.1 Shimia gijangensis | reverse complement strand
CTTCCGTTTCGACATCGTCGATCTCCTTCGTGTTGAAGATCAACAGACAACAAATCGCAGCTTACGTCAGTGTCCGAATTTCGGGGGGTAGCTCATAACGTTATGATCTGCGATTCCGTGCGAGACGTATTTCCTCACGGAGTAGCTCCATGGATGATCACAGTGAGTTTCTCACAAAGTTTGGTCTGGTTATCGGCCCGACGGGTCAGCGGCGTTGGCCGAATGACCTGAAAGCGCGCATTGTAGCTGAGACTTTGGAAGATGGTGCTCAAGTGCAGGACGTGGCAGCGCGTTATGGACTGCGAGCTAATCATTTGTCGGCGTGGCGGCGTTTGGCACGGGATGGGAAGTTGGTTTTGCCTGCGCCACCGGGTGATGCTGAGCCGGTACAAGGGCCGGTGTTCGCACCCATGGTTATTGAACCTTTAACGGAGCGTTCGGAACCGGACGTGGCCAGCGCAACGGTTGAGATTGTGCACGGTGATGTTGTGATCCGCCTGGGGTGTGATACCCCGGCCAATCGGATCGCCGAGATTGCGCGGGCGCTGTCGGGGTGATCACGCCGTCGCACAAGGTTCAGATTTTTGTGGCCACTGATCCGGTGGACTTCCGCAAAGGTCATGACGGGCTGGCGGCACTGGTGCAGAACCACCTGCGCCAGAAGCCCTTTGATGGATCGGTCTATGTGTTCCGTGCCAAGCGGGCGGATCGGCTGAAGCTGGTCTACTGGGATGGCACGGGGTTGGTAATGACCTACAAGCGGCTCGAAGATAACAGCTTCAAATGGCCTGCTATCAAGAACGGGGTGATGCGTCTGGAACCGGCGCAGTTTGAGGCTCTGTTTGCGGGTCTGGATTGGCGACGCGTACGCCCCTTGGAGGTGGCGGCTCCGGCTGCGGCGGAGTGACTCACGGGCTGGTTTGTACGGGGCATTTACTCCTTGTTTTGCTATGCCGATGGCCATGAATGCGCTTGATAAATTGCCCGATGATATTACCGAGTTGAAGGCGATCATCCGTGCCCAGCAGGATCAGAATGCACGGCTGGAAGCTCTGCTGGCGGCGTTCAAAAAGGCGCTCTTTGGAGCCAAGTCCGAGAAGATCGACCCCGACCAATTCGAGTTGAAGCTCGAAGATATCGAAACAGCTATCGCCCAGGTCGAGGCAGAGGTGGATGCCGATGAACGTACCGCACCAGTACGTCCGCCCAAGCCCCGCCAAACCAATCGCGGATCACTGCCCAGGCATCTGGAGCGGATTGAAAAGATCATTGAGCCGGAGACCACCTGCACCTGTGGGGCCGTGCGCCACGTGATTGGTGAAGATATCAGCGAACGATTGGATGTCATCCCGGCCCAGTTCCGCGTGATCGTGACCCGCCGCCCTAAATATGCCTGTCGCTCATGCGAGGACGGTATTATCCAAGCCCCAGCACCGGCTCACATCATCACGGGTGGGGTGCCGACAGAGGCCACTTTGGCTCACGTTCTCGTCTCGAAATACGCCGATCATCTGCCGCTCTATCGCCAGGCGCAAATCTACAGCCGCCAGGGCATCGACCTTGATCGTTCAACGCTGGCCGCATGGGTTGGCAAGGCGGCGTTCGAGCTGACACCCGTCTATGAGGCGCTGATGGCAGATCTGAAATGGTCGACCAAGCTCTTCATGGACGAAACGCCCGCCCCGGTTCTGGCGCCGGGTCACAAACGCACCAAAACAGGATACTTCTGGGCCTTGGCGCGTGATGATCGCCCATGGGACGGTGATGATCCACCCGGTGTGGCCTTCACCTACGCGCCCGGCCGATCCGGTCAATACGCAGACAAGATTTTGAACGGCTTCAGCGGTATTTTGCAAGTGGATGGCTATGCAGGCTACAACCGCCTGCTCAGGCGCCCCAATGGGGAGGTGACACTGGCCTATTGCTGGGCACATGCAAGGCGCAAGCTCTACGATGTCTCGCAATCCAGCACGGCCCCGATTGCGCAGGAAGGGCTCGCCCACATCCAAGCGCTGTATCGCATCGAGAAAGAAATCCGGGGTCAATGCCCCAATGCCCGGTACACTGCTCGCCAGGAACGATCAAAACCCATCATCGAAGCCTTCGAAGGCTGGCTTGCTCAAGGCCGGGCTCGCGTCTCCACCAAATCCCCGACCGGAGAGGCCCTCAAATACATTGCCAAGTACTGGGATGGTTTGTGCTTGTTCCTGACGGATGGCCGCGTCGAACTCGACAACAATGCGGTCGAACGCACCATCCGCCCCATCGCGCTGAACAGAAAAAATGCCCTCTTCGCCGGGCACGACACTGGCGCACAGAACTGGGCCATGATTGCCTCCCTGATTGAGACCTGCAAACTCAACGCAGTCGAACCGCACGGCTACCTGTCTGGAATCCTGACCGCCATCGCCCAAGGCCACAAACAGGCTGACATCAAAGACCTGCTGCCGTGGAATTACGTCAGATCAGTGTGACCGGCGCACCGCTTACAACTATACTCAAGTATTGGACGCCAATTGAGTATCATTGTTCGGCACCAAGATAATTCAGCGCTCGCCGATCCCCTCAGAGAAAAACACAACAGAAATCCGCTTTCCGATCTCTGGTTCGTGGGTTTGTGATAGCTGGTCCGCTTCAGCAAACACTTGTTTCATTAACTTATGGATTTCTGTGGAGCGGTGAACGTCACTTTCAAGCTTTTCAAGGATGGCTTGGAGGGCGATATAGCCTTTGGGAAGACCTTCATAGGCAAAGCTGTCACGCACTTCGTGTTTTGCTTGCTCCCAAAATGGGTCAAGTAAACGGCTCCATGACTCACAGACCATTTCTATTGCTGGCAGTGACAAGTGCCCAAACAACTCCTGATCATCACGATCACTCCCGCTCTTTCGGCTCATGAACTGAGCACATGCTTTTAGCAAGCTTTCGACACGTGCTGGGCGAAGATCCCATTCGGCAAGCTTGCTTATCTGAGAGGAAATGATCTCAAGAGACCTTGAAAGATCTTCTGCCGACACATGCGCACTGTGCATGTTCAAGCTTTTGGTTCTCTGAAAAGCCGCTTCCAGTAGTTTTGCACATGTGAGTTGGTCGCGAACCAGAGTGACGCCTGATGTTGATTTCTGAAGCAAAAGCAAACGTGGCGGGAAAAAACTATTGGGTTTACTTACGCCCTTTAAGTGAAGCGCTGTGAAGCTCTCCCTCGCCGACAGTAGTGCCAGTTCAGCGCCCCAAGCGCCTTGAATATTGGCCTTTTCTATCAAGCTGAACCTGTCACGAGAGATCGTCTGCTTTGTCCGACAAAGGACATCATGATAGTTTTCATCCCGCAGGCGACGCGGTGACCGTAGATATTCGACAACGCTCTCCAAAATCACTTCCGCGTCCTCTGAACCTTCTTCCTGCACCGCATCAATGAGCTCTTCGCCGGCCAACGTTCGGTAGTTCTCAATTCGTTTTGCGATCTTCTCATCTGATGCAAACTGCCCGACAGGTATGTCGACAAGGTGGTAGTTAACGGTTCCGAAAGGACTGTCTATTCGATCAATTCGTCCCAGACCTTGTATGAGTTCTTTCAGGTTGGAAGTGACACCGAGCAAAACCAGAGTATCTGACGATTGCAGGTTGATGCCTTCAGCCATTTTGTATGTCAGGAAGACAGATGCTGGTCCTTCCGGTGCATTTTTTCCACCTGGCCGGAAGTAAGATTCAACTGATTTACCCTGCTTGATGCGTTTGAAACCGTCAGTGGCCTCCCCGAAGATGGCCCTAACAGCGCGTTCGTCGCCTTTTGTCTGGTTGCCAACCACAAAGTTGGCATGTGGCCCTTTGCGAGAAAGGGCTTCCGCAAAGATTTCCAAAGTATCTGTGCGTTCTGCGAGAAAAACGACTCTTTCATTTGATCGTTGAATCTTCAGGCAGGCTTCATACCGTTTTTCATCGAGTTCGTGTAGTGCGGCCAGACCAAGCTTTTGAGTCAGTAACTCGCATTTTCGGGCTGGGGGAGGAGCTTCAATTCCCATCATAGCGAACATGTCAGACTGATTTTGGTTTGTTGCTCGCCTTTTGGATTTGGTGCCACGCTCAAAGTCTCGAAGCCATTTTCCTATAGCGCCATGTGACATCTCCCAATGAGCCTGTGCAGAACTTACTCGAAGGATGTTCAATAGGTTGCGGATAAATAGCTGATCCTGAGTGCTTTGCTGGGTGCTCACATGACCGAAACGGCTTTTCTCGACAGCTGTTACTCGACCGCCGGGAGCTAGATCTTTGCAAAGAGAAACGATTTCCTCCAACCGGGCTCGCTGAGGTTGGGTAGCTTTAAGGGAGCCTAGGCGCCCGTGATTGGCCAGCCTTGGATAGCTGTGTTTGGTTCGGTCTTCATTTTCGCCAATGCAATGCCGCTGTCGACGTGCCAAAAACGGTGAAACAAGTGCGGAGAGTTCAGTGCGGGCCTGGCGAGACAGTGTCGTTTCTGGCTTGGACAGAACGGCCAGAGGTACTTCCTGCTTGAAGATGTCCACGGGCGCTTGCGTCTCCCTGTCAAACAATTCGCCCATGGTTTGGATGAAAGCAGGTGTCATGAAAATCGAAGCCCGCTTCTCCTGCATGTGAGTTAACCAATCGACGTCGCGATTGCCAAGGAGCGTTGCGGACAGGCAGACGTTCCAACTTGGCGGAGCAAGTTCAATGGCTGATGCCATTTGGGAGGCTTGCTCAAAACCGGGGGATACAGTGTGGCTTTCGTCAATGATGAGGACACCAAATTGATCCAGTCTCAAACCAGATTTGTTTTCGTCGCCTGCGCCCCGCAAATGCTGTCTTGCAAGCTTAGTATTGGCCAGCGCCCTAAGGGAATTCGTAGAGTACTTGTTCCAGCTCGGTATGACCTTGGGAGGCGCTATGACGGCCGCGTTCTTGCGGGCGACACCGTGAACCGGTGAGCGTGGAATTACATGAGCAAATGTTTCGGACAAGGCTTCCGCCAGATGGCAACCTATCTCTGTCTTTCCAGATCCTGTCGGCGCTTCCACAAATGCAATGCCATGTTCATAGACGATGGAGCAGGCCTCGTAGGTTAACTCTTGTTGATAGCCGAAAAGAGTGTGCGTCGTTATTTCCTTACGATCTCCTGTTAACCAGGGTGCAAATCCCTTTTGTTCCGAGATCGTGCGTGCCATCGCGTCTTCAGCCGTGACGGGCTTAATGAGCTTATCCAGAATCTCAAGTGCTTCGGAATTCCAATCTAGGGACGCTTCCCAAGCCTGTTCGGCGGCCTTCTTGCGCTCGATCTGAAAATCGTGAGTTCCAGTGTCTATGCTGTCAGCATATTCGATGTTGCTATAGAGACCGGATCGGGAAAAGTTCGCTGAACCTGCTACGGCGCCTTCCGGTGAGCTGACTATTTTTGAATGCAATCGCCGCTCGCCTGAAATTCCCATCGTACTCTTGGCAAGGTCAGGGTCAAAAACACGGAGATCGACTTTTCCAGACTGGATTGCGTTTTTGGCGAGCACCGCCAAAAGATCATGGTCTTCTTCTACTTGAAGCCCGGAACGCTCCAGCCAGTAGAGTTTCATTTCTTCAGTGACTGGCGGCGGATTGGTCAGTCGCTTTGCATTCCCTGTGTCTATTCCAAACGATATCCGAATCCGAATATCTGTCTCGCATTCGAGGTCTTTCAGCTCTGGAAGCTCTTTCATTAAGATTGAAAGGGAGGACAAGAAATCCTGATACCCCGTTACAATCAGGCAGTCACCTGAGAGAATATGGGGGCGGTACAACTCAATGACAGGACGGTCGATGTTGGTTCCGACTTTCGCAAGCAAACCGTCGTCGGTTCCGTCAGCCGAAGTCGGATCAGTTTTTGAAATCTGTCTTGGTTTGGATCGAAGCCAATCAGGGAGAGAAAACAATGAGTTCTTCTTGGTTTAGGGGCGGATATTCCAATAGTGATAACGAGAGCCTATGCGTTCAAGACGACCCAGACGAAATGACGCGATTTATCAATAATGTCGAAAAACCGCATCGGTTTGGCTCCCCCCACTTGATATCGTGTGTCTTGTTTGAACTAGGCAGGCTGAAACCGTTCGTAGGGACAGCCTTAATTTGAGATCATGCTGGTTGACGTTTGTTCTGGTTAAAACCGCCCTAAGAGAAATGGGGCAATTAATCAGTGATGTCGCTGTTTCGCACGCCAGTGCCCATCGCGCATTGCTGTTCACAGAGTGAACAGACGCGGTGTTCCGGCTTATCAGTCAACTGCAAGTCGGTCATTCGTCAAGGAACAAATGCAAATCTATGGGTCGGCTATAGCAATGAACCGAGTATTCTTAACCTGTGCAATCGTGGGGAATTTCACTACCCGCGACCAAAACGAAAATCTTCCGATTACGCCTGAGGAGATCGCAAACGATTGTCTGGAAGCAGAAGCTGAAGGTGCAGCTATCGTCCATATTCACGTACGTGACACAGAGACAGAACAACCATCTATGGAGGTCGGACTATATCGAGAGGTTGTCGAACGCATCCGGGAAAAATCGACCGACCTGATCATCAATTTGACTACGGGAAATGGCGGTCGGTATCACCCGTCCGATGATGATCCGGCAATTGCTGGGCCGCGTACTAATCTGTTACGACCTGAATTACGGGTAGAGCATGTTCTTGCGCTCAAACCGGACATTGCGACGCTGGATCTAAACACCATGCTGTTTGGCGGAGAAGCGGTCATCAACACAGTTCAGTCGATCTCCACTATGGCCAATTTGATGCAGAAGGCAGGCGTGCGGCCCGAAATTGAGCTTTTTGATAGCGGCGACATCGCGATCCTGCATCATCTAATAAAACAGGGTGTCCTACCGGTGGACCCGCTGTGCTCGATTGTGATGGGGGTGAACTTCGGTTTTCGTCCCTCACCAGAAACACTTCTATACGCTCGAGACCAATTACCCAAGGACGCGACATGGACCGGATTTGCGACGGGAAAATGGGCGTTTCCGATGGTTGTTCAATCGGCCATCGCCGGGGGCAATGTCCGGATTGGTATGGAGGACGCAACTTTCTTAAATCGTGGCATGAAGGCCCCGTCAAATGCCGCTATGGTGACGAAGGCTGTGCGAATGGCCAGGGACCTGGGTGCTGAGGTGCTCTCGGCTGCGAACACCCGTGAACTCCTAAATCTGCCCATGAAATAATCAGAAAGAGACCAAAATGCTCACTTTGTTTCATTCTCCAGGAAGTTGTTCTGACGGAATTTTGCTTTTGTTGGAAGAAGTTAGAGCAGAGTATGAGGTCGTTGTTATCGACGTCATGAAAGGCATGCAGCGCACGCCCGAGTTTTTGGGAAAGAACCCAAAGGGTAAGGTTCCAGCGCTGATGCGAAAAGATGGGCTGGTTCTAACTGAATTTCAAGCCATAGCGTTTTGGTTGGCCAAGCGTTTCGAAACAGCGGGTTTGTGGCCGGATTTGTTGGAAACCCAGTGCCGTACGCTTGAAGCATTGGATTTCATCGTCGGGTCGGTTCACATGCGGGGCTTCACGCTGGTGAAGGTGCCGCAAAAATTTCAACTGGATGACAAAGGCACCGAGGATCTTCGTGCCTTTGGACAGAGTGAAGTCGAAAAGGGTCTCCGAACTCTCTCTAAAATGTTGGGGGAATCTCCCTACCTCTTGGGATCTTTCGGGATCGCTGATGCGGCCCTGTTTTATGTTCTAAGATGGGCAAAGAAAGAGGGGATGGAACTCCCCCAGAACCTTGAGAGGTTTCTGACTGCGATGTCTGAAAGATCGTCGGCGCAAGTGGTAATCAATCAAAGTTAGCTTACAGGCTTGTTTTCGCCAGTGTTGGCATTTCGACAGAAATCTTAGATGCAGTTTCCTTTAGGTCCTCCGCGTGTTTTTCCAGCACTGCTTCGAACGACATTGCTGATGCGATGATGATGATTGTTAAACACGCAATCACCCGGTTTTCTGACCAAATGGGTGCAGACAAGCTCATCGTGTGCTCGCGGAACCCCTCGCGGCGGAACCCCAACCCGAGGGCGCGGATTTGCCCTAGCATGTAGTCGAGGTTCAGCTCACTTTGGAAGTAGCCTTCTGTCATTCGGCCTGATTTCTTCAATCCATCAAGGATCATGGTTCGCTCGGTGTCGTTACAAAAAGCCAGATAGCAACGCCCGCCAGAGGTTTCCAATAATGGCAAACTTTGACCAACCACGCCATGGTCGATTGAAAATGGGCTCAGGCTATGGGTTGACTCCCGTACCACCATCTCGAAATTCTGAAATGTTACGAGATCGACAGGCCATAAAATGCGATTGCCGAGGTCGATCATATGAGGCACCGCGTGGCGAGCGACCCAGTCTTCATCGCGAAAACCGGAACTAAGCGCTTTGGATTTCAACGCTGCATGCCAACGGTCGTCGGTCGTACTTTTGACGATGTATCCTTGAGTTTCCAGCGTATCAAGAAGTCGATAGATGGTTGGTCTGGGAATGTCGGTTAGGCTGGTTATATCTTTGATACTGGCCGCATTTTTTTGATTCACGATCAACAGAACTTCTAAGCCGCGCTCAAGTGCTCTCACATTTTTAAAAGTCATGAAACCCCCTCAAGATCTGTTCACTCAGTGAACAATGCAATGTCTTTGGGTGGCAGTTGCGGCGAGATGAGTCAACATCCTTGCCAAGTTAGCCATTGATGCGAACAGGGGCCACACGGAAGATGACGATTTTTGAAAACCTGCAAAACCGATTATTCGGAGCGGCTCGAATTCTGGCTTTGGTTGGTTTCTCGGGTCTCTTGATCCTTGCGATTTTGACATCGCTCGATGTGGCTTTTAGATGGGGTTTTGCCTACCCGATCCATGGTGTGAATGATGTCAGTTCAGTGGTCATGGCGGTCGTGATTGCCGCCTGTATTCCTGCAAATCTGGTGAACAAGCAGAGCATCTCGGTTGAAGTCCTCGGTAGTCTAGCAGGCCAGCGGGGTCGGTTAGCGATTGTCGTTTTTGCCAGCTTTTGCACTATGGTTTTTATCGGGCTGATGGCGTGGCAGTTCGTGCCCTATGCAGCTGATCTGCTTGAAACGGGCCAGCGCACTTGGGTTTTGGCGTGGAAAGTCTGGCCGTGGTGGTTCTTTGCTTGTGGCTGCATCATTTTTGCGGCGGTTGTTCAAGCTGTCGTGCTTCTGACCGACATAGGGTCCGCGATAAGGGGATCTTCCCTCCCACCTAAAAAGAACAAGAAACAAACTCTCTGAGGGCAGCAGCCTCAGTACGCTCTTCCAATCGAAAGGAAACCTAATGGATCCGCTTACCCTGGCGATGATCGGCGTTATTGCCATGTTCGTTTTGATTTTGCTGCACGTCCCCCTAGGCGTCGCCATGGCCCTTGTCGGAGTCGTTGGCTTTGCCCAAATCGCCGGATGGGCCCCCGCCTTATCTCTAATGGCATCGGAACCCGCCGCAGCAATGTCCAATCTTGATATCGCGGTCATCCCATTGTTCATGCTGATGGGCAGTTTGGCGACAGTGGGCGGACTTGGAACCGACATTTACGAAGTGTCCTATGCGCTGATCGGACATCGACGGGGTGGGCTTGCGACAACAACTATTGTGGCAAGTGCTGGGTTTGGTGCCGTGTGCGGTTCAGGTGTGGCGACGACTGCGACTTTCAGCAAGGTAGCGTTGCCCGAAATGCTCAAGCGAAGTTACTCACCCAGTCTTGCGACAGGGTCTGTAGCCGCAGGCGGCACCTTGGGAATTATTGTACCTCCGTCAGGCATGATGATCCTTTATGCCGTGTTGACTGAGCAATCTGTTCTCAACTTGTTCACGGCCGCATTCATTCCTGCCGCTATCGCCGTGCTATTTTACATCATTGCCATTCAAGTTCAGCTTCATCTGAACCCGGAGTTTGGTCCCAAAGGCGAGCGTTTGCCTGCCAGGGAGAGAATTCGAGCGTTGGGTCAGGGCTGGGGTGTTGCAGTTCTGGCGATTGTCGTGCTCGGTGGGATTTATTCGGGCATCTTCACGGTGCATGAAGCAGCCGCCATTGGGGTTGTAATTGCCTTTCTCTTTGCCCTGATGCGCCGCAGGTTGGGGCCAAGGGCATTTCTAGCCGTTTTGGGAGAGGCGAGTTCAAGTACTGCCATGATCTACCTGATGATTTTTGGTGCGACCATTTTCTCGTATTTCATTTCTGTGACCGGAGGCGCCGATTTGGTTGTAAGCTCGATTGGTGCATTGAATGTGCCGCCGCTAGTGGTCATCGGACTCTTGCTTTTGCTTTACATCTTTCTAGGAGCATTCTTCGACGAAGTTGCGGCGATGGTGATCACTTTGCCCTTTGTCATCCCAGTTATTCAAGACCTCGGGTATGATCTGGTCTGGTGGGGCATTATCAACGTCGTGGTGATCGGCATTGGCATGTTGACGCCCCCGATTGGCATTAACGTCATGCTGCTGAGTGGTATGAATCCAAACATCAAACTTAAGACCATTTATCGCGGGATCATGCCGTTCTTTTGCGCTGACATTGTTCGGTTGGCGTTGCTGACCTTGATCCCGTCTCTGACGCTTTGGTTGCCGCAAATCTTAAGATAAAATCAGATCCGGTTTGTTTCAACTGGCCCGCGTTTCGTGGGCCTTTTGTGATTTGACGCAGTAAATAAGCGTATATTTACAATTGGTTAACTCTTGTTTCAAAGAAAGTGTTCACTTGGTGGACACATGTAATACAGGGCGGTGAGCCTTCGTTTGGACCCGATATATCAACATGACAGACAGATTCTTTTGGGAGGAAACATGCGTATTCTTAGAAACCTGATCACCGGTGTGGCACTAGCGGGACTAAGCTCCACCGTTGCTTTCGCAGAGACCACATTGCGATTTGCGAGCTTTGAGCCACCAGTCGCCTTTTTGACAAAAAACGTGTTCACGCCTTGGGCGGAACAAGTCTCGGCAGCCTCGGGTGGCACCATTAAGGTCAAGATGTTCCCCGGCGGAACTTTGGGTCGCAGCCCGGCTCAACAATTGAAGCTGGTTGAAGATGGGGTCGCAGACATTGGCTGGGTTATTCCAGGGTATACGCCGGGGCGATTTGACGAAGGCACTGTAGGCGAACTGCCCTTCCTAGTACAAAGCTCGGAGGCAGGGTCGAATGCAATGTGGAAGCTCTATGAAGACGGGTTGCTTCAGGGCGATTACAAGAAATTCAAGATGATCGGAATCTTTACAAGTTATCCGAACTTCGTCGTCTCGACCAAACCCGTTGTAAAGCCGTCTGACATGAGCGGTCTGAGCTTTCGGGCACCTGGCCCAACATTGTTGTCGGCATTGGAAGCCCTTGGGTCGGTTCCTGTAGGTGGCATCACTGGCCCGACCATTGCCGAAAGCATGAGCCGCGGTCTGATCGATGGCACTTTGTCGCAATGGGGTGCGGTCAGCACATTCCGTATTGGCGAAGTGGCCGAGCATTACCTGCAAGCGCCGCTGGGCGCGACAGCGATGCTGGTTGTCATGAACAAAGACAAATATGACAGCCTGCCGGACGAGGCCAAGGCGGCGATTGACGCCCATTCGGGTGGCGATTTTTCTGATCTTTTTGGCAAGGCCTTTGACAGCAACGTTGAAGCCTCGGGCGTCAAAGAAATGGCGCGTGATGGGATCACTGTTAACGCAGCCGAAGGTGAGTTGTTGGAAGAATGGCGTGCTGCGGTCAGCGTTGCCACGGAAGAATGGATTGCGTCGACGGAAAACGGCCAGACCATCCATGATGCTTTCAAAGCGGCCCTTAGCGAGTACCCCGGCGCTTTCTAAGCCGTTCATACTCTCCTCAAAACCTGTTTCTCTCGGCCAGATCCGGGAGAGACACCACCCTAGAGGCATGACAATTGACACTTAAATCTCTTGGTTACATCGGCATTCATTCGTCTCACATGAACGACTGGGCAAGTTACGCCACCGGCCTTCTGGGCATGCAGCAGATCGATGCATCTGGCGCGCAGCACGCTTTCCGAATGGACGACCACAAGCAGCGCCTGATTGTCTCAAATGATGCTAACGAAGGACTGGCCTTTATGGGGTGGGAGGTCGACACGGTGGATGATCTTGAGGCGCTGGCGCATCGGGTGGATAATGCTGGTATCAAAGTCACTTTGGAGAGCCGCGCCTTTGCCGATCAGAGGTATGTTGGCCGGGCCATCTCATTTCATGATCCCGAGGGAACCCGGATCGAGGTTTTCTGCAATCCGCATATTGCCACTGACCCGTTTCAGCCCGGACGCCCTATTTCGGGGTTTAAAACCGGCGCCATGGGTATGGGGCACGCCGTACTACATGTAAGTGACGCTGAGGCGCTACTGCCATTTTATCGCGACCTCTTGGGGTTCAAAGTCTCTGACTATGGCACGCAACCTTACAAGCTGTATTTCTTTCACCTCAATGGCCGCCACCATACGTTTGCGATGGTCGGCAGCGGCAACAAAGGAATGCACCATTTCATGGTTGAGCTGAACATGCTGGACGATGTCGGGCAAGGCTATGATTTGGCGCAAGAGCAAAAGGATCTTTTGGCCTACACTCTGGGGCGCCACACTAATGACCATATGACATCCTTTTACACAAACTCACCCTCTGGTTTCTTTGTCGAATATGGCTGGGGTGGGTTGGAGATAGATCCCGAAACATGGGAATCCCACGAGACCTTTGATGGGCCGTCTATTTGGGGTCATGACAGGCTCTATTTGCCGGAAGATTCTGAAACACGCCGCCGTCTGAAAGACATGGCCCTGGACGCCTCCAGACGCGGAGTGCGGGCCCCAGACCCCACCGGATGTGCCTGGCTTGATGGGATCGTTGCAGGAACCTGAAACCGGCATCTGTAAAACACGAAAATTCAAACAAAACGCACGAACACACAGGAGCACAAGATGCAAATCTGTTCTTACACTTTGGAAAATGGCACGGCGTCATACGGCGTATCGACCGACGCGGGCATTCACGATGCGGGGGACGTATTTCGCGCCAAATACGCAACTTTGCGGGATGTTCTTGCGGCGGGTGCCTTGAATGAGTTGAACGCTGCGGCTCAGGCCAATCCGGCTTTGGATGCCGCTACAGTCACCATGCTGCCACCGATCACGCAACCAGACAAGATTATCTGCATCGGCCTTAACTACATGAGTCATATCAAGGAAACGGGTCGTGACAAACCAAAATACCCGTCGATTTTCATCCGATTCCCGGATTCAGTTCTTGGTCATGAAGCTGATTTGATCCGTCCGAAAGTTTCGGAAAAGTTCGATTTTGAAGGCGAACTTGCCGTGGTGATTGGCAAGCCAGCACGTCATGTCGCGGCGGCGGACGCCTTGGACTACGTCGCGGGCTATAGCTGTTTCAATGATGGGTCCATTCGTGATTTTCAGCGTCACACTTCGCAATTCTGGGCTGGCAAAAGCTTTCAAGACAGCGGCTCCATGGGGCCGTGCATCGTGACACCGGATGAGGTCGGCAAGCTCGAAGACCTCAACATGGAAACCCGTCTGAACGGCGCACAGGTTCAATCCACGTCCATCGGTGATCTGGCATTCAATGTTGGTGAAATCATTGAGTATCTGTCCACCGTTATCACGCTGCTGCCTGGCGATGTTATCGCGACGGGCACACCTTCGGGGGTTGGTCTGTTTCGCGAGCCACAATTGTGGATGAAGCCCGGTGACACGATTGAAGTAGAGATCACCGGCCTTGGCACCCTGCGCAATACAATCAAGGACGAGGTTTGAAATCATGAAAGCCGTGTGTATTAGCGAACCCGGCGGGCCCGAGGTTTTGGTCCCGATTGAGGCCGAAAACCCAACCGCAGGCGCTGGTGAAATTCTAGTTGCTGTGCGCGCAGCGGGCGTAAACCGTCCGGATGTGGCCCAACGACTTGGCCGCTACCCGGTTCCCGCAGATGCCAACCCGTTGCCCGGATTGGAAATTGCAGGGACGGTCGCCGAAATTGGCGAAGGTGTCAGCGGTTTTAAGATCGGTGATCCGGTCATGTCTCTGACGCACGGGGGCGGCTATGCCAGTCTGTGTGCCGTCGATGCACGACATGCGTTGAAAATCCCGGCGGGTCTGGACTTTGCCGAGGCCGCAGCTTTGCCCGAAGTTGCCTATACGGTTGAGTTCAACATGGTCATGCGCGTCGGTTTGAACAAAAGTGAAATCGTTCTGATTCACGGCGGATCCAGCGGCATTGGCAGCCATGCCATCGCTCGGGCCCGTTCCCTTGGTGCAATTCCAATTGTGACCGCCGGATCTGATGAGAAATGCGCCTATTGCGTTTCCCATGGTGCAGAGCATGCCATCAACTATCGGTCTTCGGATTGGGAAGAACAAGTTATGGCGCTCACTGATGGCAAAGGCGTCGATGTGGTCCTTGATATGGTCGCAGGCGAGTACACGAACAAGAACTTTAACTGCCTTGCCAACGATGGTCGGTACGCACTGATTTCATTGCAAGGTGGACGCGACGTGAACGTCAACCTGAACTCGGTTCTCAGGCGTCGCTTGACTCTGACGGGGTCGACACTGCGCCCCTTGCCATCAGACAAAAAAGCGCTGATCGCGGACAAACTTGGCAAAGATGTTGTTCCGTTGCTAGCCGAGGGCAAAATGCGTCCGCACATCCATGCAACGTTTCCGTTGGCAAAGGCCTCTGAAGCGCATCGCATGATGGAAGACGGTGCTCACTTGGGAAAAATCGTCTTGCTGGTCGAGTAATCACAGGCCGCGCACATTTCCAAAACCAAGAACAAATAGGACACGAGATGCAATCTTATCCCTCAGACATTCCTGTCGTCATTGTCGGAGCTGGACCCACCGGTTTGACTACTGGCCTTTTGCTGGCTGAATACGGCGTCAAATCTGTCATCCTGGATCGCAATAGCGCTCCGATGGACATCCCTCGTGCCATTGTTCTGGACGACGAAGGTGCACGGACTATTCAATCCTTCGGCGCAGATGAGACCTACGTTCGCAACACCATCAAAGGCGAAGGTGCCGAGTATTTTGACGACAACGGTGTTGCCTTTGCCCGCGTGGGTAGCGGGGCCGAGACTTATGGCTTTGCAAAAAGGCATTTTGTCAATCAGCCGGAAATGGAAGCTGCATTGCACGAAAGGATAGCGGCAACGCCTTTGTGCGAAGTGAGATTTGACAGTGATGTGGCTGAAGTGAATGAGGGCGCCTCGGACATTGTTGTCAACCTGACGAACAAAGAAGGGGCGGCGCATCAAGTAACGGCGCAATATGTGGTGGCCGCAGATGGCGGACGTAGCCCCATTCGTGAACGTCTGGGCATCGAAATGACGGGCTCGACCTATGCCCAGGACTGGATTGTCATCGATACCCTGAACGATACAGACCTTGCACCACATTCCAAGTTCATCTGCTCGGTGGAACGTCCGCATGTCTCAATCCCGGCCCCGAATGGCGGGCGGCGGTATGAATTCATGCTGTTGCCCGGTGAAACTCACAAAGAGGTCCTTGAGGAAGCGTTTGTGCGCAAACTCTTGAAGCCATACAGAGACATAGAAGCCAAAGACATCATTCGCAGTACGATCTATACCTTCCACGCCCGGATTGCGGATCAGTTTCGTGTAGGGAGGATACTGCTGGCCGGAGATGCGGCCCACCTTACGCCACCGTTCGCAGGGCAAGGGATGAATGCTGGCCTGCGCGACGCTAACAATCTGGCATGGAAACTGGCCGCTATCGTAAATGGTGGGGCCGCGGATGGCATTCTTGGCAGTTACCAGAATGAACGCCGGGATCCTGCCTGGGCGATGATCCAGTTGGCGGTGGTGATGGGCGATATCATTATGCCCATCGAGCCAGAGCAACAGGCGTTTCGCAATCACATGATGGCTTCTTTGGCGCCGTTTCCCGGCGTTCAGGATTATCTGCTGAAGATGAAATTCAAACCCCGTCCGCGCTGTGATCAGGGCTTGTTCCTTGATTTGGAGACCCAACCCCTTGAGAGTTCTCTGGTGGGAGAAATGATCACGCAGCCCGACGTCGATGCGGGGGCAGGATCAGAAAAGCTGGACACTTTTTTGGGCAACGGGTTTGCTTTGATTGCGCAGGATAAAGCCTGTGCGGACGCGTTGTCTAACTTGGACGTGAGCCTCTTGGGAGGATTGCCCTTGAGCAAGGTGGTATTGGACAATGGCAATGAAGCCGTCGCCGACAGTGCGGTAGCTGCAAAGGTACTAGACGAACGGGGAAAGCCTCTGCGTACTCATCGAGACCAGATATTGCTGATCCGCCCAGACCGCTATTGTGCCGCAGCATTCTCGCCTTCTGATCTGGAAACCGGATTGCAATCCTATGCATCATTGCTGGGTCAAGGATAATCGGTGTTATCTAATCAGGTGGTGAACTTCTCAAGCAAGCTCAGGAAACCATGATGCATCAACCGACGCGCATAGATGTTCACGCCCACATTGTTCCCGATTTTTATCGGGAGTGGTGTCTGAACAAGGACCTGGATACCGAAAACTTGAAGATGCCCAGCTGGAGCAAAGATAAGGCACTTGGCTTTATGGATCAGGCGGGCATCAAGACCTCAATCCTGTCAGTTTCCGCACCGGGTGTAGACATCGTAGATGGTATTGAGGCCACCGAAATGGCGAGGCGTCTCAACGAAAACTCAGCGCGGGTCGTAACTGAGACACCTGACCGATTTGGATACTTCGCAATCTTACCCCAGAAAGACGTTGATAGGGCATTGGCCGAGATCGCCTTTGCGTTTGACCATCTAAACGCAGCTGGAGTTGTTTTGCGGCCGCATGTTGAGGGGATTTATATCGGGGAAGACAGCTTTGCGCCCGTTTTGGCCGAGCTGAACCGTCGACGGGCAGTAGTTCTTTTGCACCCCTCCGAGTTGCCAAATGGTGCCGCACCGGGCATTCCAGCTTTTATGGCAGACTTTCTTCTCGACACCGTTCGAGGTGCCATCAGCTTGATGCGCAGTGGTGCTATGGATCGATTTCCAGACCTCAGGGTGATCTTGTCACATGCTGGGGGATTTCTACCCTTCATCGCCTCGCGAATTGCCGGTCGCGTGTCTCCACTTGAGGATGAAGAGGACGGCTACAGGTTGATGCGTAGGTTTTATTTGGACACATCCCTCGCTTCCTCTCCAACGTCTTTGCCCAGTATAACCGCGTTTGCCGACCCAGATAAACTGATGGTTGGCACCGATTTTCCATTTGCCCCTGAGAGGCGATGCAATGCATTTCTAAATGCATTGGCCGCGTTTGACGGTATCGATCATGAAGCAGTTTATCATGGAAACGCCGAGCTTTTGTTTTCGGGGCGATCTTGATCCACTTTAATGGGGTTGCTCTATGACACATGTAAAAAATATCCTCTTCATCATGGCCGATCAGCTTCGCTGGGATTACCTCGGCTGCTATGGGCATCCGCATCTGGACACACCGAACATCGACAGACTTGCCGCCAAAGGTGTGCGTTTTGACAGGGCCTATGTGCAGTCCCCGGTCTGCGGGCCGTCGCGGGCGTCATGCTACACAGGGCGCACCGTATTTAGCCATGGGGCGACATGGAACCGGGTGCCGTTGCCCATAGGAGAGTTAACGCTAGGTGATTACTTGCGCCCACAAGGGGTCCGTACAGCGGTGGTTGGTAAAACCCATATGATGCCAGACACGGAGGGAATGGCGCGATTGGGCCTAAGCCGGGATACCGAGATCGGCATCAAGATTAGCCAGCCGGGGTTTGATCCTTATGAGCGGGATGATGGCCTGCACCCGACACAATTGTTGCGTAACAAGGGAGGCACGCTGTCCTACAATGACTGGCTGCGTGAACAGGGGTATGAGGGTGAAAATCCCTGGAATGACTATGCCAATGCCGCTCAGGGTCCCGGCGGAGAATTGCTGTCCGGCTGGCATTTGAAGAACTCAAACCTACCCGCACGGGTCAAAGAAGAGCACTCCGAGACCGCCTATATGACCATGCGAGCCAAAGAATTCATCGAAGAGGCGGGCGATACGCCTTGGCTGTGCCACCTCAGCTTTATCAAACCGCACTGGCCATATATGGCGCCTGCGCCCTATCACAACATGTATGGTTCCGAGACCTTTCTGCCGGTGATGCGGAGCGATGAAGAGCGCACAGACCCCAACCCAGTGTATGGCGCGTTCATGGGTATGGAGGTCAGCGAAACCTTTTCAATGGCGGGGGCGCGGGAAACCGTTTTGCCCGCTTATATGGGCCTGATCAAACAGATTGATGATCATCTGGGCCGCCTGTTTGATTGGCTGGAAGAGTCTGGCAAAGACAAGGAGACGATGATTGTCTTCACCTCGGATCATGGCGATTACATGGGTGATCACTGGATGGGTGAAAAGGAGCTTTTTCACGAGTGTTCCGTGCGCGTGCCGCTGATTGTTGTGGATCCTCGTGTGCAGGCCGATGCCACCCGTGGCACTTCAACCGAGGCGCTGGTCGAGGCCATTGACCTTGTGCCGACATTCCTCGAAGTGACGGGCGCACCCTCTGCTGAACACCGACTTGAGGGGCGGTCGCTTATGGCCTTGTTGCACGGCGAAACTCCCAAAGGCTGGCGTGATGCGGTTTTTTCGGAAATAGACTATGGATTCTATGCTGCGCGTGAAACGTTGGATGTGGCCCCGTCGGATGCACGTGGCTACATGATCCGCACCGATAAATGGAAGTACGTGCATTTCAAGGGCTTCCCACCACAGCTTTTCGACCTACAAAATGATGCGGAAGAGTTCCACGATTTTGGGCGCGATCCTGACTATGATCTGGTTCGGCGTGACATGGAGTCAAAACTTTTAGACCGTCTGATCAACCGCAAGAACCGTGTCACCATGACCGATGAGGTTGTTAGAGGGGCTGGCTTGTCGGGCAAGAGCTCAGGTGTTTTGATCGGGGTGTGGGGCGAGTAGCCATAGTTTGCAAAGCAAAATTGTTAACGCGAGATTTTCCTTGATTCCGGAGCAAGAAGACAAATGTTCTCAGGTTGACTCAACACTCATGGTCCTAGAAAGAAACATCAAACTATAGCATTTTGATTAGGGCCTGTGGACAATCATCTTGAGGCTATGAGTACTGCTACGAGGTTCCAACACGCGGCGTAGCTGCAATCGGTTTTGTCGTATCTTGTGGCTATCCCTCTGAACTCTTTGATCTTTGCGAAGTAATTTTCCACCATGTGCCGCCACTTGTAGACCTCCGCGTCATAATCACGCTGGTCTTTACGGTTGGCTTTGGGCGGGATCACGGCGGTTGCACCGCGCTGGTCGAGGTCTTGCAACAGCCAGTCCGCGTCGAACGCCTTGTCCGCAAGCAGCGCGTCAAAATAAACGTCCCTGATCAACGGCGCGACACCCTTCATATCATGCGCTTGTCCCGGCAGCAGCAGGAAGCGCACCAGATTGCCAAGCGCATCCACCGTTGCCGCGATTTTAGTCGTTAATCCGCCGCGTGAGCGCCCAATGGCCTGACGTTGACCCCCTTTTGCGCCGGTTGCCTTTTGGTGGACCTGAACGATGGTTCCATCGAGGCTCCCCAAGAAAGTTTCCTTTGGCTGCCAGGCTCATTGATTTCTCTGAGAACTTGAATGTCATGTGGGTGCAGTGATGCAATCAGATTTTCAAAATTGGTCATCATGTTTCCCGGATTGAAACGCAGTAGTTGTAGAGGGAGTAAGTGCCTCGAGAGATTGGTCAGCGCCCCCAAAAAAACGGCGCTTGGGAGGCGTTATGGATTGTAGGTACTTCAGCAAGAGAAAATACCGCCAAATACTACTTTGAGTCTGGGTCGAATCCGCGTCACTATGAAGGAGGGCGCAAAAGACTTTACTGAACCAGACCAAAAAGGATTTTAGGATTGGGAGGTCAACAATCATTCCCCCTCCTGGCCTGCAACCTCAGGCTTAATTCGTGATGCCGAGTAGCGATCTTTGGTGTGCTTGATTACTGCGCCGAAGAAGCATCGAGCAACGTCTCTTAGTGCCTTGAATTTCGAATCCGTCAGCTCCCTGAGGAGCGAAACCGTCGCAGCGTGGGAGACGCTGTCTTCGTCGAATTTGACAATTGGGAATACGACTCCGATTAGTGAGTTGCTATCAACATCGCGTGGGTAATCTCTTGTGCCTTGGTAATGAAATCGGGCAGTCGTCAGGTCAAACAAGAGAGCATCAATGCTGCCATCCTCGATGCGACGTTTAACTTCCGTCACTAGGTTCACGCCAGAATGCGTGCTCAAATCAACCATTGATCTTCTCCTCTGCGTTCTCCGTTGCGTACAGCCGTCGTAGACCATTAAGTGAGAGTGGAATGTCGCATGTTTGATGTGGAAAATCAATAAGGTGCTGTAAACAAACACTATTCTTGTAAATTCAAAAATCAATTTAGTAACAAAGACAAAATTTGGGCGTAGCCCAAATTCAGGGAAAATCAGTTTCCAAGAATAGATGGAAGAGTGGAAGGTTGGTTTTTGAAATTTGTTCGCACGCATTCTGAGAGAAACCTACAGATCCACATCAACTTCTTGAGATGTTGTGACACCAGATATGGACGAATGCCTGGGTAGGCATGGCTGCCCGATTCTCTCCGGAAAACCGTCAGAGTAATGAGCCATTTTGGGGAGCGATTGAGGTGATGGAAGAGTCGATTGGTGTTGTGCCCACTGCTTGAGATTTGATTGCATAACAGGATAAAAAGGAAACAACGGAAAACTGCGTCTCCCCAGATCTACTGCTCAACAGGCACTACAAGTTCTGGTTGAAAAAGTTTTTCGGAGCTTTTTCGATTTTTTATATTGACATGTTTGGGCATTTTATCGTTTGCTGCACGTCATGACGAACGCACGCATCATCTTTGATACAGCCCAGATACGGTTCTAGTTAACCGTATTTTTGGTCGTTTTAGGTTTCGTCACCTTTCCAAAACATTGTTTCCGAGCGGCCAACTCGACTGAGATTTCGACATTGGGTTATCAACATGATGTATTCTAATAAGGCTTTTCAGAAGGGACTCGATTGCATGGATTGTATCAATTCGTGCACCCCAGTACCTTTGCAAGCCATCCTCTCGTCCTCAACGCGAATAGGCGTCTGATCAGAGCGGACTACCCCCGCTCTTTCCGTTTTCAGACCAATTCAAACCGATTGTTTCGGCTGCATTCGCAGGCCGTCAGCACTCGAAATACGTGAGGACAGACCATCATGGGTCAGACAATTTACAAAAATCAACTCCTGTCGGCGAAATCTGCCGAGGGGTCGACTTCAGAAATCAAACTGCCGTCAGATTCACGGGCAGATCGGAAAGTGAAAGCTGCTTCAAAAGGCCATTGCATCGCGCATACCGTCTTAGGACGGGGGACCGGCTTTAAAGTACAAGCAGAGTCAAACCTGGAGTTGGCAAATCTCTTGATGCTTAATGCCCGTCCAGACGTCACCTTTCTTAAGGAACAGGCGCGTTTTGATTGGCGGGATGATGCCGGAAAACCTCGGTGCCACTTCTTTGATGCCTATGCTGAGTTCCAAGGGTCTCAGCGAGTAGCCATCACAGTAAAGCCACAGGTGCGTTTGAAGTCCGGACGGTTTCTTGATGAAATTCGCGAAGTGACCCGCCACGCCGTTAACTCGAACTTTTGCGACACCGTCCGGCTGATCACTGAGGCCGACATCGACCCAGCACAGTTGCGCAACGCAGCCATGTATCGAGCCGTTCAGGAAATCGATGAGGAGGCCGACTCGAAGGCTCTTGAAGTCGCCTGCGGTTTGAAGGGGGCGGTCAAACTCCGGGCTCTTACAATTCAAACCGGGCTGGCGGCACGGGGTTATCGAGCTCTCATTCGACTTTGTCGGGATGGAGTTTTGGCCCCCGAATCTTCAATGGCCATCACCCCAGAAACCAAGCTTATTTTTAAGGATCAGTAACATGAACGACCATACAGATTTTCTAAAACCACATTTTCACATTGGCAGCAAAGATCACATTGTAATTGATGGGACCAAGTACAAATTCGTCTCAAAAAAACATCGATCTTACGTGCTTCAAAACGATAATGGTCTTTGTGAGACCTTTGATTGGGGCCGGCTTGGTAAGCTAAGTGCTGCTGGGAAAATTGAACACTTTCCCAATCACTGGTCAGCAGCTCAGGCAAAAAAGCGGGCGTCGGTGGATGTTCTCGGACTTTATGAACTAAAACCTTCGCAGCTTCGGTCAATTAAAACACGTCAGGCATTTGTCGAAACAATTGAGCAGATGGTCCGCGAGGAAGAGCTTAGGGTAAACGACGACTCGCTTGCCAAAAACAAGTACGAAATTGCGGCCCGAGCTTCCGAGTTGTATCGGGATTTGCAACTTGGTGAAAAGGAGCTTTTTCAGCAGGCGGACAAACGAGTAAATCGCAAGCGTGCAGAAAACGGAGGCTCCAAGGAAGTCATTCTGCGAATGCCGCACCCACGAACATTGCGCCGGTGGTGTAAACAGTTTGAGAGTGATGGTCTGATTGGGCTTGCTGACGCGAATTGGAAAAAAGGGAACAGGAACAACTCTTTTTCGCCTTCGGAAAATGTTCTGCTTAACAAAACTATCCGTGATAGTTACTTGGGCGAGTTGAAGTCAACCAAGGCTGGGACTTACGACGATGTAAAAGAAGCGTTTTCTGATGCCAACAAGCTTAGAGCTGCGGATGGTGAGACACTTCTACGAGTACCATCCCGAGAAACCGTCCGAACTCGTATCAACCAATTGGATGCGTTTGAAGTGGTACTGTGTCGAGAGGGCATGGCAGCGGCACAGAAACGATTTACGCCGGTAAATGCTGGCCTCGAAGTCAGCCGTCCTCTGGAACGTGTTGAAATGGATGAATGGTGTATTGATCTCATCTCAATTTTTAAGGAAACAGGTTTCTTTTCTACCTTTTCAGAAGAAGAGTTGGTTGCTTTAGGGATTGATGGCAAAAAACACCGCTGGTGGGTTTCGGCGGCGATTGATTGCCGTACCAAATGTGTCTTGGGATTGAACTTGGTCAACGACCCAAGCCATTTCTCCTCTGTTCATACACTTGACATGGTCACATCTGACAAAGAGCCATGGGCTGATGCCGTGGGTTCTATGACAGTTTGGCATATGTACGGGACGCCTGAGACTGTCGTGACCGATAACGGTTCTGCCTATTGCTCGGAGGCCTTCTCGGAGGCTTGTGCTGATCTAAGCATCACTCATCTACGAACCATTGCTGGATTGCCAATGATGCGGGGAACCGTTGAGAGGTTTTTTCGGACGGCGACAACGAACCTGCTTCAACGACTGAATGGAAGAACGTTTTCCAACGTATTGGAAAAGGGTGATTATAATTCGGAGGCGAAGGCTTGTTTAGAAATTCGGGATTTGTGCTTTGCATTGGTCCGGTGGGTTGTCGATGATTACCACAATACCAATCACGGAGGCCTCGGCGGTCGGACTCCACTTGAGCAGTGGGAAGCTGACATGAAAGAAGGCAATGTCCCGCTCAGATCTGCTCCATCTACAAGTCAGAAACGCTTGGCTTTCGGACTTCGGGAAACCCGAGTTGTCTCAAAATCAGGCGTTTCGGTTCTGGGGGTGCATTACAATGCGGACACGCTTGCTCATGAATTCATGCGCAAAGATAAGCATGAAGTTCAGGTTCGCTGGTCGGCAAATGACATCGGACGTGTCTCGGTACGATTGGAAGACAATTGGGTTGAAGTGCCCGCAGTCAATAAGTGTTTTGACGGGGTGCACGCTCAAGATTGGCTCCAGGCTCGCCGCAATTTGGCGGCCCGTGATCCAAAGCAAGAGCTGTGGCGGGAAGAGGTCGTCTCTCGGTCAATCAAAGACATTACTTCATTGAATTACGCCAAATCTATTGAGCGTGGGGTGTTGACACAAAAGTGGACCAGCGAGCGCATTAAAGATCAAGAAGAAACCTTGCTCAATGGCATTCGCGTGATTGAAGCGGAAATGCCTTCAGACGCATTGCAACAGGCCGACTACGGCAAAGACATTGTGCCTTTGCCAGAAACCAACCTTGGCACGGGTGACGACGGACTTCTTCAACCCAAGCGCACTGCCACGATGCAGTTTCCAACAGATGAGGAGTCTTGAACATGTCAATTTCAAACTCGTCCGAAGTGCAAAAGACACTCCTTAGGCTTCGTCAAATTCACCTAAAAACTGATCGCGACATCGAACTCCGCAAGTATCTAGACCGGCTTTTGCAACGCGATTCCGAAGGGAATTTACTCCCAGTTCCTGTTCGCTTCACCGGGAACATGGAGACACGTGGCATCATGATGATCGAGGGCTCTGGAGGAGGAAAAACAACGGCGCTAAAAAAGGTCTTATCTGAGCATCCAGCCTTTGCTCGCCAAGCACAAAGTGGTTCTCAGCCCGTCGTGAGTATCCAGGTCCCTAGCCCAGCCACAATGAAAAGCTTGGGGCTGGCAATTCTAGCGGGAACTGGGATGCATGACCTTTCCGAGCGTTCGAAGGCTTGGGATATTTGGAAATTGGTCAAACATCGGTTTGGTTTGCTGGATACAACCGCACTCTGGATCGATGAAGCTCAAGACATGTTTTTTTCAGGCAAACCCTCTGAAATCGACAACATGCTCAAAACTATCAAGTCGCTGATGCAGAATGAGAATGCCGTGATCGTCATCCTGAGCGGCACCGAGCGGCTTTCGGATGTTACAGCCTTCGATCCCCAAGTGAATAGAAGGTTTGTCAAGATTATGCCTAGGGATCTAGTTCTTGGTGAAGATGAAGTAGCTGTGATGGAAGGCATTATTCGCAACTATTGCAAGGTTGCAGATCTTTCCTTTGATCCAGGCGGGAAGCTTGCAGGTCGCTTGATTCATGGTTCTCGTGGTCGGTTCGGCAGAGCGCTTGAAACTATTCTCGATGCCATTGAATGCGCTCTAAATGAGGCTTCTAGCAATCTGACGAGGATGCACTTTGCCGCTGCGTGGGAGGTACAGGAGGGTTGTGCATGGAAACAGAATGTCTTCGCAATCGATGATTGGCGGCATCTTTGCTTGGATGAAGCAGCCGCAGATTTCGAATTCGAACGAAAACAGCGGCAGTTCCGGAAAATGGGAAGGACTTCAGCATGAGCCATGTTCATCCTTTCATTCCGATTGCTACTGGTGAAAGCTTGGTCTCCTGGATTTCCCGATTTGCTAGAATTCAATGCGGGAATTCCGTTCCAACATTCTTGGACATGTTTGGTATTCAGCAACAGCAAGTCAAAATGGCAAAACCTGAAGCAATTAATAAGCTGGCTCGCCTCTCTGGTGTTCAGTTCGATGAGCTGATGTCAGCGACATTTCAGCCGCTTGGAAAGCGCCGTTATCGGCATTTTGAACAGGAATTTTCTTTGGAATTCTTGTCGAGAAGCCCGATTAAGTTTTGCCCTAAGTGTATTTGTGAAGACCTACAAAATGGCGATGACCGCTTGCCACTCCCTAAGGGTCGCTTGAACTGGGTTCTGTCTCCAGTACGTACATGTGCCAAGCATCAAGCGTCTCTTATCGAAATCCCGAGTGCTGGAACAAGCGCTTCTTTCGTGGATCTGGCTGAACATTTACCTCCGCGTGCTCAAGTTTTGGAGTTGGCGGAGGCGGCCGTTCAGCTCAAACCTTCGGGGCTCCAGACCTATGTCGAGCGCCGATTCTTGGGTGGGCGAACACACACTTGGCTGGACAATCAGGATATCGATCAAGCCACCAAGGCGACTGAAATGCTTGGTGCGTGCATTGAATTTGGTGCGCATTTCGAACAGTCCAAGCTGTCTGAAGCTGAATGGGATATGGCTGGGCGCATCGGTTTCGAATTCACCTCCCGTGGTGAAGAAGGAGTTCGTAAGGGGTTGTCGTACATCCAAAGCAAACCCGAAAAGTCAGTATGTCACTCAGGCCCTCAAGGCGTGTTTGGCCAACTGTATAAGTGGTTGCAATTTAGCAGGGCAGGGAAGCCAGTTGGCCCAATTCGGGACGTTTTGCGCGAACATGTGCTGGATACTATGGCTGTCAAACCAGGCCAGATGCTTCTGGGGCAGAAGGTTGAAGAAAGTAGGCGCCAGACGATTGCAACGTTGTCTGCTCAATTTGATATTCACGCGGACACTGTGGCCTTAGCTCTGCGAAAATTTGGGTTGATTTCGAGTAAGGTGACCTCAGACAATTTAATTGCAACTGTTCCAGCAAAAGAGGCTGTAGATGTGATGCGGCGGCTGTCCAGAGCGGTGCCAATTGCCCGCATCCCTGGTTATGTTGGGTGCTCTCGGACACACGCCCAGGCCATGATTAAAACGAAGCTGCTCTTCTCTGTTGTGGCAGATAGTGAAAGGGATAGTGGTCGCCACAAAGGTGTCGATTCCAGAGACCTGGATCGGCTGATTGACAAAATTTATGCTCAAGGCCGTGAGGTCGAGAGAGCTAGTTTTGGCATGGCAAACATCGCCGAAACCAGCTGTGCTTTACATGTGCCTTTCGTATCAATCGTTCGAGCCTTGCTGGGAGGAAAACTTCAGCAAGTTGAGACGCTGAAAGGAACAACATCATTCTATTCAGTCTTTGTAAGCTTGGAGGAGGTATCAAAAGTATTGAGGCTGCAAACTGGTAAAGCTGGGGTTACGATTTCGGATGCTGCTCGAGAGTTGAAACTTACTTCTCAGGCTGTGTCCTACATTCTTTCGACTAAAGATAAAGAAAACCAGCCATATCTTAAGACCTGCGGCCAGCTTCGGCATATGGGCACTATGCGGGATTTGATCGACCCTTCGTCGCTCGATGAATTCAAGACAACCTATAAAAAGCTCTCTGACTTTTGTGATCGTAGGCCAAACAAGATGAGCCGTAAGCGGGAGGAACTGGCTGCGAGAGGCGTCTTTCCTGAGTGGAAGGAACGCGCCGTGCGAGCGGAGTTTTACAGGTTGAGTGACCTGTAAAATTCAGAGAGTACTACTAGTGAAAGCCGCTCTTTTGAGCGGTTTTTTTGTTTCCGAAAACTTTTTTATGGGCGTTTTATACTTGGTATTTGGGCGGGTTCTCCGCCGCGGCAATTTCGGAACCTATAAAAACAAGGGTTTTAGGTTTCTGCATTTGGGCAACTATTGGCGGTTATGACATCTATTGTGGGTACAAGCATAAGATGCCCAATTGGGCGAGTTAGACCGTTTTTTGCAGGCATAAAATGCCCAAGTAAACTGGTCTGACAGACAGAACTGGCATTCATAATTCTTTTATCTTCTTGTCATATAAGGAGCCGAAGCGTTGCTGGATAAATATCTGTCTATCAAGCAAATCGCCACTTACCTGATGCCCAAACGAAATGAAGAATGCGATGAATTGAGCTACCCCCCGAAATTCGGACACTGACGTAAGCTGCGATTTGTTGTCTGTTGATCTTCAACACGAAGGAGATCGACGATGTCGAAACGGAAG
>NZ_FQZQ01000024.1 GCF_900142085.1 Shimia gijangensis | reverse complement strand
AGCGCTGCTGACATAAAACATCCTCCCAATCAGGATGAATCACAAATCAAACCAAATGGGAATCCCATGATTCAGCTTTCAAGCTCGCCGCTTTAAGTTCGGCAAATTTAATTTAAAAACGGGGTCACCAGGGTGGCCCCGTTTTGCTTTTGGGGCGCTGCTCCTCACGTCGAAAATCCTGAGATTTTCAACGCTCACCCCAGTGTATTTCCGAAAAAGGGACGCTTTAAAGGGAGATAGGGCGAAAAGCGGCTGTGAGACCTTGACCCCCGCCAATGCCAATCATCGCCATAGCCAATGCGTGATCCGGCGCTTGTGTGCGGATCAGTTGACTGAAAAGCCGCGTTATCAGGATTGCGCCTGAGGCACCGAATGGGTGCCCCAAAGCAAGGGCTCCACCTTCGGGGTTCGGCAGAGTTGCGGGCAGGTTGAGTTCGTCAAGGCTCGCCAGAACCTGTGCGGCAAAGGCCTCGTTGAATTCCAGATGGGTGAGGTGTTTCAATGCCAGATCAGGTCTTTTTGCCAACAGCTTCCGCGTTGCCGCCACGGGTCCAATGCCAAGCAGATTTGGATCAACGCCTGCGGCGGCGGCGTCTTCAAAAGCAAGTGCACAGGTGTATCCGAGGACGCGCGCGCGCGCGGCCGAGGTCACCACGACCGCCGCCGCACCGTCGTTCAGCGGGCATGCATTGGCCACGGTCACCGTACCGCCTGATGCAGTGGGGCGTAGCCGTGCCAGTCGTTCGAGCGTGAGATCGCGGCGTGGGCATTCATCCGTGGCCTGTCCTTTGACAGCTGCAATTTCTGCTTCAAAAACACCGGCGTCTCGCGCAGTAAAGGCACGGTTGTGAGACTGAAGGGCATAGGCATCCTGACGCGCTCGGGTGATTGCATAGGTTCGGGCCACAGAGTCTGCAGCCTCAATCATCTCGGGATCACCGATGCTGTCCGGCGAAAACCGGGCGCGATCGTAAGGAATGGACCCCGTTTCAGATGGCAAAGCGCGGTGGGGCTTGCGGCTGTGACTTTCCACACCACCCGCCACAAAAACCTCTCCGGCCCCCGCCTGAACAAGACGACAGGCATGGATCACAGCCTCAAGGCCTGCGCCACACTGGCGATCTGTCGTGACGCCGGGCACCGTGACCTGTCCCCACGCGGTCAGAGCAGAAAGCCGGGCAATATTGCCACCGGGACCTGCTGCGTTGCCAAGAATAACATCGTCAATCTGGTCTGGCGTGATCGGCGTGTCGGCCAAAGCGGCCCGTAACACCGGAGCGGCGAGGTCCTGCACCTCCAGATCGCGGAACATGCCACCTGCACGACCAATCGCGCTGCGACGGGCCGCAATGATGACGGGTTGACGCTCAGGCGGTAATTGGAACAAGGCGCGCATCCTTTTGTTGCAGCCAGGTGAGCAGCGTCGCGCGGGCGATTTTGCCGCTTCCTGTGTAAGGCCATGCGTCAATGTTATAGAAATGTCGCGGTATTTTGTAGTTCGGCAGAATGTCTTTCAGATGCATGCGCAGCGCATCTCGTGAAATAGAGCCACTGACCACCGCAATCAGACGCTGCCCGCGCATTGCATCTGGCACCCCAAAAACAACGGCGCCAGTGACACCGGACAAAGAGCTTATCGCGGTTTCCACCTCTTGTGGGTAGACATTGTGCCCGGCGGTGATGACCATCCCCCCCTCTCGCCCCATCAGGTGCAGGTTGCCATCCTGATCAATGCGCCCAAGGTCGCCCACTGTGGCCCAATCCTGATCACGGCGAAATCCTGTCGTCGTTGCTTTGGACAAATAGCCATCTATGGCCAGATCCGCGCGTATGTGAATTGCGCCGGTTTCCCCTTGGGGTAATTCGTGGCCGCCGTGGCGTATGGAAAGATCGACGTGCGCAAACGGGCGCCCTACGGACTGTGAAGGCGCCCAGGACCCTGTTATCAAATGGCGATTGAGACTGACAAATCCCAATTCCGAGGCACCATAGTATTCATAGATGGTCGCTGATGGGAACGTGTGATGCAGGCGCCCAAGAAGGGCTGGGCTCAGCTTGGCCCCGGCGGTTGTCACATTTTCCACCTGGCCAAACCCCTTGCGAGACCCGCAAAGGGCCTCGAGCATTGTTGGTACGGCCACAATGCGGTTTGTTTTTTTCAGAAACTCAGCCGCGGCTTTGGTGTCAAAGTGAGGCAGGGAATAGAATGTCGCTCCGGCATCGAGTGTTTCTGCCAACGCATAGAGCGTGATCCCATGCGCCAGAGGGCCGGGCGCAAGCGTATGGCTGGTGAGACCCAGCCCAAAGGCATCACGGCTGGCGTCAAGGCTGATGCGCCAGGTTCGGCGGGCGCGGGCAAAGGCCTTGGGTTGCGATGTTGTACCTGAAGTGTAGCCGATCAGAAAACTGTGTTTTGGGTGATACGGCAACGGATTTGCGGGTGTGGTTTGCGCAAAGACGCTGAGATCGGTGATGGCAGGAATGCCCAGTGCATGTGCTGTGTCTATCAACAGACCCTGAGTTGGCAGGCAAAACAGCACATCCGGCGGGAGAGTTTTCAGCATCTCGGCCAAACGGGCTTCGGGCAGGGCCGGATCCATGACTTGCGCCGCATGTCCGGTTGCAAGTGCGGTTGCCAAAAGCGGCAAAGCAGACCCGCTGTTGCCCAAAGTGACGGCAAAGACACGCCCATTTTCAGGCAGGTCGATACCTTGCCGGGGACGGGTTGGACAGTCACGCAAAGCGCTGTCCAGTCGCAGGATCAGATCGTGCAACGCGCCATATGTCAGCGAGAAATCCGATTGCGAAACCGCCAGCGTTTCAGGCTTTTGGCGGGCGTGGATTTCTATGACGCGACCCAGTGGCATCTAGAGTGCCGGATAGGCCCGACGCACGCCACGGGTGATGATCGTCGCGAGGATGACTTTGACGAGATCACCCGGCACATAGGCCAGCATGATGGTCACCGCTTTGGTCAGAGGCAGACCTGCAACTGCGGCCATCCAGGGGATGCCGACGGCGTACATCACGATAATGCCACCGAAAGCGATCATCGGAGCCATCAGAGTAAACCCGGCTGCAGGCGCTCTGCCGATGAGATATCCGATGACGGCCGCGGAAATGGGCCAAGCCAACAGAAAGCCACCTGAGGCTCCGGCGAAAACACCAAATCCACCTCGACCACCAGCCAGAAGAGGAAGGCCCACAGCAACCAATGCGATGAAAAGTAACATGGCCAATCCTCCCCGACGGGCGCCGGCGATACTGCCTGCCAGCATGACGCCCAACGATTGTGCTGTAATCGGGGGCAGGGCGAGGCCTGCAAAGCTGATCGGTGGCATCAGCCCAAGTGCGGCGGTCAGGGCTGCAAAAAGAGCGATGTAAACGATGCTCTTTGTATCCATGTCGAAGGTCCTTACTGTGCGATCGCGTGGTGACACGTTGAATTATGGCGGCGGTGGTAGGCAGATTGTCGCCAGAGTGCAAGGCGCGTGTTGTGTCAGATAGCCTGTTAAGGACGGTATCCCCGAGCTTCAATCGCATCGGAAATATCATCCGCCATTTTGATCGTACGAATGGCCACAGGTAGCGCGGTTGCGATCACAGACCGCTCCAACCCTCGGGTTTTTTGGGCCTCGCGAACTTCTTGTGTGATCTGAGCCAGCACGGGAATAAACCGCAAAGCCAGCGAGATTGACAAGCCAATTTTGGCGGGGTTGGCTCCGAAAGGACGCAGAAACCCAAGAGCATGAGTGAGGCTGTCGATCATATCACTGGCACGTGTGGTCAACGTCACCAGACTGGCCAACAAGATCAGTGCGGCCAAACGGATCACCACAAATGCGGCAGTGGTCAAGCCGCTTAGCCACCATTGCAGGGCAAAGAAAATGGCGAATATCCATAAAAGCGGGCGAATCTGGGCCCACGCCTGTTTGGCGGTGAGGCCCGCAACCGGGTAAAGGGCCGCGATGGCGATGAAGGCGGCGCAGGCAATTGGCAGGCTGTCAAACAGGAACAATCCAGTGCCACCCAGCATCATGGTCAGGATTTTTGGACCTGGCCCAAGGCGGTGCAGGTACGACGTGCCGGGGCTGTAAAGATCAAGCATCAGGACATGCTTTCGATGTAATAGGGAATTGCATTCTCTGGTCGATCATCGGCAATGATGCGCCCGTCATCAAATACAATCACGCGATCGAAATCTTGCAAAAGATCAAGATCATGGCTGGCCAGAATGACAGTCTGGTCAAGCGCGTGGATGGCTTCGGTTACGCGTCTTTTGTTGCGCAGATCAAGCAATGTGGTCGGTTCATCCAGCACAATATAGGCAGGCTCCATCACGAGAACGCCAGAGATCGCAAGCAATTGTTTCTGCCCGCCGGACAGCAAATGCGCCGGGTGTTCGCGCAGGTCGGACATGTCGTATCGAGCGAGAATCTCGTCCGTTTTGCGCCGGATATCTTCTTTCGGAAAGCCAAGGTTCTTCATGCCAAAGGCGAGGTCTTCTTCGACCACAGGAAACACGATCTGATTGTCTGGGTTTTGGAATACAAATCCAACCTTCTGACGAATATCTTTACCGTGCGTTCTGGTGTTTTGACCGTCGATCAAAACGTCGCCGGTGGTGGGCAGCACCAACCCATTCAACAGCCGCGCGAATGACGATTTCCCTGATCCATTGGCACCGATAATGGCGATCCGGTGTTCACTCAGGGCAAGCGAGATGTCCCGCAACACTGTGCGGTCCCCATAGGAAAGCGTGACGTTTTTTATCTCGATCATCGGTGCGGCTCTTGGTGCAGTTGGCTGCGTTTACACCAAAGGCTGCGCCGGTTGAAGGTGCGCGAGCATGCCGCAGAGATATTTGTCTCCATTTGGAAGGGATTCACACCTGAGACGGCAACCAGAGTACGATCCATGGGAAAGACACCAGCAAAGCGATTGTGATAGCATCCGCAATGAAAAAGGGTGCAACACCTTTGAAAACGTCCTGCACGCTGACTTCGGGGCGCACTCCGGCCACCACGAAACAGTTGAGGCCAATCGGCGGTGTAATCAGGCAGAATTCGGCCATTTTGACCACGAGGATACCAAACCAGATCGCACACATCGGGCCGGACATGCCAAAGGCACTGTCAGCGGCCGAGACCATTTCGCCACCGTTCAAGGCCATGACGGCAGGGTAGACGACAGGCAGGGTCAACAGCAGCATTCCGATGGCATCCATGAACATGCCCAAGACGGCATAGGCCAGCAAGATCATGACAAGGGTTAGCATCGGCGATTGCTCAAGGCCGGTGATGAAATCCGAAAACGCTCCCGGCAGATCCGCGAAACCAAGGAAACGCACATAGATCAGCACGCCCCAGATGATGGTAAAGATCATCACGGCAAGCTTGGCGGTTTCCAACAACGCGTCGCGGAACTGGGCCCATCGCATGCCCTTCCAGATTGCCATCAGGAACACGACGAAAGCGCCCAAAGCGCCGCCTTCTGTCGGGGTGCCCCAGGCGTCACCGCCAAACGGGTTGTAGATAAAGAAGATGATGATGAAGACCACGAAGAAGATCGGCATCGCAGGCGGCAGGGCTTTGAACCTCTCCGCCCAGGTGAACCCACGCACAGGCGGGCCAAAATTGGGCAGGATCAGCGCCAGTGTCACGATCAGCAACCCATAGATGATGGCCGAGAAAGCGCCCGGAATGAACCCGGCGAGCAACAGTTTGCCGACGTCCTGTTCCACGATGATCGCATAGATCACCAGAATGGCCGAGGGCGGGATCAGGGACGCGAGGGTGCCGCCAGCGGCCACAACGCCAGCCGCAAACTTCTTGTCATAACCATTGGCCAGCATCTCGGGGATGGCGATACGGGCAAATACGGCCGATGTGGCCACGGACGCACCGGAAACGGCCGCAAAGCCAGCGGTTGCAAAAACCGTCGCAACGGCCAAGCCCCCCGGCAACCAGCCGACCCAGCGTTTGGCTGCCTCAAACAACGCCTTTGTAAGCCCCGCGTAGTAGGCGAGATAGCCGATCAGGATGAAGGTCGGGATCAGCGACAAGGCTTGGGTCGACACCTTGGAATGCGGCACTTGGCCAGCAACCTTGACCGAGACAGTGATGGCTTTGCCCAGTTTGTCGGGGGCGTAGCCAAACTTGGCCCAGAAAATCCATACCAGCCCCACAAGTCCGGCCATGCCTGCGGCAAAGGCCACCCGCATGCCCAAGACCACGAACAGCACCATGATGCCCGAGACAACCATGCCGATTTGAATTGGTTCCATGCTGCGGTCCCCTTAGGTATCACTGTCCAGCATGGCAGCCTCTTCGGCGGCCTGCTGTGCGGCGGATTTGATCATGGGAACGGCGACCGGGTCGCTGAGGCCAAAGATGAACGCGCGGCCATAACCCCAAAGCTGAAGCGCAAACCGCAGGCACAATGTGGAAAACGCCACAGGCACGAGCAGTTTGGCGGGCCAAATCGGTAGGGCAATGTCGATCGAACTGTCGTTCGACCACCAGGGTCGCCCAAAGTCAAAACTGCGCTGGAAATGCTCCCAAGAGCCCCAGACCAACAGGATCATCAGGATCAATGCGGCCAATGTGGTGATAAACTCGGCCGCCCAAAGCGCGCGGCCAGACAGACGGCCGATCAGGATATCCATGCGGATATGGGTGCCATCACGTTGGGTATAGGCGATGCCCATAAAGGCAATCAGCGGCATGAGTTGTTCGATCCAGTCGACATAGCCGGGCACCGGCATGTTGATGGCATTGCGGCCAGACACCGACACAACCGCAAAGACCATGGTCGCAAATACTGCAAAGCCCGAGACCAGCGCCAAGACCATTTCGATCTTGTGCAATCGTTGGTCCAGCTTGGAAAGCGTGCTGTCGTCTTCCAGCACGGAAGATCCGCCTGCCATGGTCGCCCCCTGTCATCTGTCAGATAGAAATGCGCCGCCCGGTTATGACAAACGGGCGGCGCGGATCAGCGGCTTACATGCGCTGTTTCTTCAGCGTGTCCATGACCAGATCATAAAGCTCTTGGGCTGGAATGCCCTGAGCAGTCATGTCTGCAATCCAGGCTTCGCGGATCGGGTCGGCGGCCTTGGCGCGGAATGCGTCCAGCTCGGCGTCTGACAACGTCACTTTGGTCACGTTCTTTTCGGCCAGAATGCCTTCCCATTTGGTCAGCAGCTCGCCGTAGTTGGTCAGATAATGCGCGATGGCCTCATCAACCGAGCTGTCCAGCGCTTCGCGCTCTTTGTCGGACAAGGCATCATAGGCATCGACATTCACCACAACCGGGCAGTTTACAGTTCCGGGGTTGAGGTTGGCCGTCCACCATTCCGCCTGATCGATGGTGCGGAAAGCAAGGTGGGCGTGCTGGGCAAAGGCCACGGTATCAACCACGCCACTTTCCATGGCGTTATAGGCTTCGGTCGCGGTCACAGATGTTGGGACTGCGCCCACAGCCGAAAAGGCTTTGCCGATACCACCGGTCGCACGCACCCGCATGCCATCCATTTTGGCCAGCGAGTCGCGCGGCTCGCCTGTGCCAACGATATTGTATTGTGGCATGGGCGAGGTCATCAGCAGTTTGGCATTCCAACGGGCCAGATCGGCCTGAACCGCCGGGTGGCCATAGACTGCGTGGCTGACAGCCACTTCTTCGTCCAGTGTGTTTACGCCAAGGAAAGGCAATTCCAGCACCGTGATGGTGGGGTTCTTGTCGCGGTGATAGCCCGCGCAGAACTGCGCCATCTCAAACGCACCGATGGAAATCCCATCCAGGTTTTCTTTGTTCTTCGACAGACCGCCGTAGCTCACGTTCATCGTGAACTCGCCGTCAGTTTTTTCGCTGACCAACTCGGCCAGTTTTTCTACATGCTCCGTAAAGGCGCGGCGTTTGCCCCAAACCGAGACATTCCATTCCGTTGCCGCCGCTTGCGATGCAAACGCCAGCGTAATAGCCGCAACTGCGGCTTTACCCAAAAATTGGTTCATAAATTTTCCTCCCATAACACGGATCATTATTGCCCGTGTTTGTCACAGCCTAGCGCAGTGCGGGTGCACTTGGGTAGTCCGTAGTATTTGGTATGGGGGGAATACACCTTTGGGGGAGGAATAATTGTGGACGTTGCACAAAAAAAGGGCGCTCAAGTCAGCGCCCTTTCGAAAACCAAATGTGGGACCCGTCGGTCAGGCGAAATATCCGCCAAAGACATATTGTGCGATGTCTTCACGCTTGATGCCGATGTCTGCAAGTTCCCGATCCGAGAGCGAGTACAGATACGACGCTTGACGGCTGCGAGAGTTGGCTTCACCCAAGGTGACCATGAAGTTTCCAATGGCGACAAAAGGCGCCGCCAGAATGTGAAGGATAGGGCTGTGCCCAACGGAATGTAGGTCTAGTTGTGCCATGATACGTCTCGTTTTTTGCGTCTTCAAAGTGTTACAGAGCATGTAGGCCTTGAAGGGCTGAGTTACTACGTACGTTTGGACATGGCCGGGATGCGCCTGCTGCATTGCAGAAAAGGTCAGCGATTGATCGCCTCGATGCGAATGTAATCAAAGCGATCCGGCAACATATCCCTCTCTTTCATTTCGACCAGATAGGCAAAGCCAAAATCCACAAGGTAATTCAACTGCTCTTCATATCCGTCCAGATCGTGGTAGATCGAGATCACCGGCACCATGTCAAACAGGCAGGCCCCGATTTCAACCTGTGTCTTCGGGCCAAAAATATGGCTTTCGTTGTTATTCAAAAATTCGCCCTGAATGAGTGAGATGACCTGAACATCCCAACGGGTGTCTTCAAATTTCGACGGAGCATCCTCCGGGTACAAAAAAGTGGTGCGCGAGCCAGGGATGGCGTGATCGTCCAGCGTATCAAACGCTTCGATCACAAAGATCCCGTCTTGCAATAAATACCGGGATCCGCTGTCAGTGCCGTCATTGTAGACGCCGCGTACCACCCTGTTCGAGAACTCAAAAAAGGTCTCAGTGTCTCCATTGGCTTCGGTCAGCCGCACGCCGCGTGTCATATCTCCGGGCGTTGGACAATCGGCCAAAACCGGAAGGCTGGCGATGCAAAGCAATGAGGACAAAAGACGCATTGGGGGCCTTTTAGGAGGTGCCTGAACCAAAGGCCTAACACGGCCGCGCCTGTTTCGACCAGAAATTAGAAGGCTGTCGTCAAATACAAGTTAGGAGAACCGGGGTGATTGCACTTTTGCTCGCGACCACCCATTTTCGGCACAAACCACGAATCGTCTGCGCGCGGCGCAGCTTAAACAAAAGGCCTGTGCCATGAGCTTTGACCGTTCTCTCAAGATTGCCCCCTCTATCCTGTCCGCGGATTTTGCCAACTTTGGCCAAGAGATTCAGGCCATCGAGGCGCAAGGTGCTGATTGGGTGCATGTTGATGTGATGGATGGCCACTTTGTGCCCAACCTGACCTTTGGCCCACCTGCCGTCAAAGCGTTCCGTCCACATGTGAAAACCTTCATGGATGTGCACCTGATGATCGCGCCGGTCGATCCCTATATTGAGGCTTACGCCGAGGCGGGCGCCGATATGATCACTGCACACGTTGAGGCCGGACCACATATCCACCGCACCATTCAGGCGATCAAGGCGACGGGTAAAATGGCCGGCGTCAGCCTTAATCCCGGAACCCCGCTGGAAAGCATCGAGCATGTGCTCGACCTTGTCGACATGGTGTTGATCATGACGGTAAACCCGGGCTTTGGCGGGCAAAAGTTCATCCATTCCGGCGTCGAGAAAACCCGCCGCCTGCGCCAGATGATCGGTGATCGCCCGATCCACATTCAAATTGACGGTGGCGTGACCACAGAAACCGCCCCCTTGGTGGCCAAAGCCGGTGCAGATGTTCTGGTTGCTGGCTCTGCCGTGTTTAAAGGTGGCAGCGTCGATAGAGCCGAAGTTTACGGTAAAAATATTCGCGCGTTAAAATCTGCGGTTTCGGCTGTTTTGTAAAATTTTTATTCTGTGATGACTAAGGGGAAAGGCTAATTCACAGGCTAAGAATCTCGATAATCAATTGAAGTAAAACAATTAATTTTGTATTTTCGCGTGTTTCCGAAAAGATGACTACGTTTTGCCCCTTTTTGATCTGCCTCAAATCATGTCGTGAATGTGTTAGCTAAGTTGGGTCTCTTAACGGGGATCACAGATGCAACATTACAATTTGGACAAGTCCATTCGCACGCCAATACTGGACCAGCTGTCTCGGTCAGTCCGCGACTGTCTGCTGTCCAAAGCGCAAACCAAGCGTTTTGAGCGTGGCGCATCGATCTGCCTTCAGGACGAAAAAGTCGAGTGTTTGAAAATTGTCCTCAATGGGTGGGTAAAACTGTACCGTGTTTGCCCCAACGGGAACGAGGCCGTTTTGTCTACACTGGAGCAGGGCCAAAGCTTTGACGAAATCGTTGCTTTGCAGGGGGGCACCAGTCCGACCTCGGCCGAAGCGGCCAGCGATTGTACCGTGATGTTTGTAAAGCTGTCGTCGATCTGTTCGTGCGAAAATGCCTATGCAGAGATTTCCAAGGCAGTTTTATCGGCGGCGTCTAACCATCTTGATTCTATGATCGGCCATATTGAGCAACTAAAGGTTAAAACCGGAACCCAAAGATTGTCAGAGTACCTGATCGACCTGAGTGATGCTGCCGGCGGGGCAAGTGAACTGGTGTTGCCGTATGAAAAGGTTTTGCTGGCCGGTAAACTCGGAATGAAACCAGAAAGCCTGTCTCGTGCTTTTGGTCGGCTGAAACAATTCGGCGTGCGCAGCATCCATCGGAGCGTCACGATTAACGATGTTTCGTCTCTTCAGAATTTGGTCAATGATGACCGTGCCTGCGCCTAAGGGGCCATACTTTGGGCTCTGTTGCACCTAGTCCCGCAGCTCTTCCAGCTTTACACCCCACAGGTCAGTCTTGTGCGCCCAGCCTTTGTAACCACCCGAGGTAAGCCTGCACCATTCCGGTCCACATTCCCCGAGCCGCGCCACGACGCCCAGTTCAAGCAACGCCACTTCTGTTGATGCGCCTTCGGGCTTCATGCGAATTGGCATCAGGTCTTCTTCGACAATCACAGTGCGCACGCCCGACAAAAGCGAATAATGGACCCAGCCGCCTGCGCCATCCATATCCTGAACCCGGCGCCAATGGCCGTGTTCCGCCGTGATCTGCAACGGCATGTTGCGGCGCATAAACACCCAGTCGATCCGATGGGTGAGCGATGGTCCGCGGCGTACATTGGCTTTATTGGCCTTCAGCGACACATATCGTGGCATAGGCAGATTGGTCACTGGACCGCGCACTTGCTCGGCCATCAGCGACTGAGCCCCCAACAAAAGGCACATGCTGATCGCACAGCAAAGACCTGACATTACCCGTTTGGACATTTTTGCCTGTTTTTCTGCTCTAGATTGTACGCGGGTTCTTGTGCCCCGTCGGTGTGTGATGCACTCTGACATCAACGCACTGATTTGCAAAGTACTGGGAGGCTTGTCATGCCAAAGGAACGTCTGAGTGTTGTCGTAACGCGACGCTTGCCCGAAGCGGTCGAAACGCGGCTATCGGAGTTGTTCGATGTGCGCCTGCGGGATGACGACAAACCAATGACACGTGCAGAGCTGGTTGAGGCCATGGCGTCTGCCGATGTTTTGGTGCCCACCCTGACAGATGCAATTGACTCTCGCATGATCGCTCAGGCCGGAGAACGGCTCAAACTGATCGCGAACTATGGTGCGGGGGTCGACCATATCGATGTTGAAAGCGCGCGCCGGCGCGGAGTGCTTGTGTCCAATACACCGGGCGTCGTTGCAGATGATACTGCCGACATGACCATGGCGATGATCATCGGCGTGACCCGCCGTATTCCCGAAGGTCTGCGCACAATGGCCAAAGGGGACTGGACCGGCTGGGCGCCGAACGCCATGCTCGGTGGCCGCGTGGGTGGCCGCCGTCTTGGTATTCTTGGTATGGGTCGTATCGGTCAGGCTGTGGCCAAACGCGCCAAGGCCTTTGGAATGCAGGTCCACTATCACAACCGCCGCCGTTTGCGCCCAGAGATGGAACAGGAACTGGAGGCGACATGGTGGGAAAGCCTTGATCAGATGGTGGCACGTATGGATGTTCTGACCATTCATTGCCCACATACTCCGGGCACATTTCACCTGATGAACGCGCGACGTCTGAAACTGCTCAAGGACGATGCCTATCTGGTCAACACATCACGCGGCGAAGTGGTCGACGAAAACGCGCTGGTGCGGATGTTGAAAGCCAAAGATATCGCCGGGGCCGCGCTGGATGTGTATGAAAACGGCGCCGACGTGAACCCCGATCTTAGACGCCTGTCAAACGTTGTTCTATTACCGCACATGGGGTCCGCAACGATCGAGGGCCGGCTTGAGATGGGTGAAAAAGTTCTCATTAACATCAAGACGTTTGATGACGGCCATCGCCCACCGGATTTGGTTGTTCCGGCGATGCTTTGAAACATGGATTCTGTTGAGCGCGTGTAAAGCCGTCAAAAGCTGGAATAGATCCAAAGCAGCCGCCAGACCCGGACGCCAAGTTTGGCGCATGGGCGAAAACGAGCTTTAGCTGCACTCCGGCCAAAGGTTTGCTTTGCGGATAAGGCGGACATAAACTGGTTTGTTCTGTCATTGATTGAAGTTGCATTAACGGGCGATTGCTTCAGTGTGAGTTCAATTGGCTGCAAAAGGGAGTGCAGAAATGTTTCGCGCAAACAACTGTTTTTTCGTGTTTCTTTTCTCGTCGTTCATCATAAGTGCCGCTGCCGCAGATGAGCGACCGAACATCTTGTTGGTCATGGCCGACGATTTGGGGTGGAGTGATGTTGGGTCGTATGGTGGAGAGATTGACACGCCTCACCTAGACGAACTGGCTGCGCAGGGAACACTCTTTACTGACTTCCACGCATCGGTGTCCTGTTCGCCCACCCGCGCTATGTTGATGTCAGGTAATGACAATCACATTGCCGGACTGGGAACGATGAGCGAGATGCTCGTTGATAACCAGCGGGGCCAGCCGGGATATGAAGGTTACCTGAACGACCGAGTAGCAGCGTTGCCTGAAATCTTGCAAGCTGCCGGATACAACACCTACATGGCAGGTAAATGGCATCTGGGACACTCCAAGGAACGACTTCCCTTCAATCGTGGATTTGACACAACGCTGACCATGTTGGTTGGCGGTACGAGCCACTGGGCTGACAGGCTGGGGATTTTGCCCGAGGATGACCCTGCAAAGTATGCATCGAACGGCGAGTATCTCGATGTTCTTCCAGCAGATTTTTATTCAAGCCGGAGCTATGCGGATTTTCTGATTGATGCGATCAGAGCAAACCGAGGCGACGGCAAACCGTTTTTCGGCTATCTCGCGTTTACAGCACCACACGATCCTGTTCATGTGCCCGAACCATGGATGTCAAAATACGCGGGCCAGTACGACGAAGGCTACGATGTTCTGAAACAGGAGCGCTGGAAGGCGGCAAAGTCTCTTGGCCTCATTGCCGAAGATGCGCAATTGCCGGGTTCTCAGCCCCTTGTGACACCCTGGGAAGAACTGCAGCTGTATGAGCGCCGAACAGAAGCTCGCGGAATGGAAGTTTATGCTGGCATGGTGGAGGCAATGGACTACCACTACGGCCGTGTGGTCGATTTCCTGCAGGACATTGGCGAGTTAGACAACACGATTGTGGTATTTTTGTCGGACAACGGATCCAACCCATTTTATTCCGTGGACTATCCGGGGGCCGACGATCCCGGCTTTGTCGCTCAATTCGATCATAGCTTTGAAAACCTTGGGCACCCCGGTTCAAATTATGCGTACGGCCCCGGGTTCGCAGCCGGTTCCAGTGGACCTCTCGGCCTATATAAGCAGACCGTGGGAGAGGGTGGAATCCGAGTTCCTCTGATTGTCTCTGGGCCGGGCATTTCAAAGGGCCAGACCACAAGAGCCTTTGCATATGTTTGGGATATCCTGCCAACGCTGCTTGATGCTGCCGGCGTAGAGTATCCTGAGACTTTCAATGGGCATCAGGTTGAGCCACCACGAGGCCGTTCGATGATGGCGTTGCTAAACGGCGGCGATGATACGCTGTATGATCCCGAGGAAGTTGTCTCAGGAGAAATGGCGGGGGGCAAATGGGTTCGCAAGGGAGATTTCAAAGCGATTCAAGTACCGGCACCCTACGGCGGCGGGGAATGGCATCTGATCAATCTTTCTGTCGACCCCGGCGAAGCACGCGATCTTTCAGAAGAAATGCCCGGCCTTTTGTCTGAGTTGATTGCGGCGTGGGAAGCCTATGCGGAAGAAGTGGGAGTCGTCCCGGCTGAACTGTAGGCCGCCGCACAAAACTTTCGACCCGAAGTAAAAGAGTGTCTGCTCTGGGCCTCACGCCAGCCATTCGCCACGAATTGGGCCAGGGTCTGCGAAGGGCCATTTTTATCCATTTGGCTAACTAAATTGAATGACGGCAAGATCGCACAAGAGCCGATCCTATCAATGCTCCTCCTGCCTTAGGCCTCCATCAGATACACATCAAACGGGAACTGTTCGACAACCGAGTCATACAGCCGCTTGGCGGTGGTGTTGTCTTTGGCCGTCAGCCAGTACACCTCAGGAAGCCCGTCGGCTTTGACCTGCTGGTAGACGGCGTCAATCAGCTTTCGCCCGGCCCCGGTACCACGGGTTTCGGGCAGAACAAACAGATCGTTCAGATAACAGACATCCTCGGCCTGCCAGAAGTTGCGATGGTACAGATAGTTCACCAACCCCACCGCCTTGCCATCCGCATTCCGCGCGATTTGGGAAAACATTGGTTCCTTTGCGTCCAGAATACGTGCCCAACTCAGGTCTTTGATATCCTGTCCGCGCTCGGTTTCGTAGAACTCCAGATACAGTGTCCACAGTGCTTGCCAATCGGCTTTGTCTTCAGTGGCCACGGGGCAAACATTGATCGTCATTGGGGGCTCCTGTTTTTGGTGATCTTGTGGCGGAAATCCACAAAAGCCAAGCGGGTTATAAGGAATCGCATTGTCGTGATCGGTATCTGCGTTAGGCTGATACCAAACCACCAAAGGATGCGTACCATGAAGAGCCTTTTGAGACTATCTGCTATCGCCATGGCCCTTTTCGCATCGGTGACGCTGGCACAGGAAACCGCAGATGGCGTCGCACCAGAACAAACGACTGCGCTGGGCGGGGTAACCGCTGGCATTCTCGCGGCGTCACAGGCTGCCAAAGAAGCGGGTCAACCGGTTGAAGCTGAAAACTGGATGGTCGTCGCGGCGCATCCCCTGGCGGTCAAAGCCGGTGGGCGAGTTCTGGCAGAAGGCGGCACGGCCGCTGATGCAATGGTCGCTGTGCAGGCTGTGTTGGGGTTGGTTGAGCCTCAAAGCTCGGGTCTTGGCGGCGGCGCGTTTCTGGTCTGGTATGATGGCGATACAGGTCAGCTGACCACGCTGGATGGTCGTGAAAAAGCCCCTTTGGCGGCCACGCCACGCCTCTTGCAGGATGACACAGGCGAGCCGCTCAAATTTTTCGACGCCGTTGTAGGCGGGCTGTCGGTGGGTGTGCCGGGAACACCGCTGTTGATGGAGGATGCCCATCTGCGCTGGGGTAAAGCCAAATGGGCGGGTCTGTTTTCCGAGGCTATTTATTTGGCAGAAGATGGGTTTTCTGTGTCTCCTCGCATGGCCGCTTCGGTCGCGCGCGATGCCGATCGGTTGGCGGTGCATTCTGAGACGGCGGCGTATTTTCTTCCTGACGGTGCGCCTTTGCAGGCAGGGCATGTTTTACGCAACCCGGCCTATTCCGATACCCTGCGCAATCTGGCGGCCAATGGCGCGTCTCCGTTTTATCGGGGCGATGTGTCGGATGCCATTGTGCGGGCCGTGCGAGGTGCGGACAACCCGGGCCTGCTGACGCCGATTGATATGGCGCTTTACCGCGTTGAAGAACGCCCGGCGGTCTGCGCCCCATACCGTGGCAATCAGGTTTGCGGAATGGGCCCCCCATCGTCCGGAGCTTTGGCTGTAGGTCAGATATTGGGTCAGCTTGAAGCCTATGATCTGGCCGCGCTGGGCCCGGGTAGTGCCGAGGCTTGGCGTCTGATCGGAGATTCCTCGCGTCTCGCGTTTGCGGATCGCGGGCGCTATGTCGCCGACAGTGATTTTGTACCCGTCCCGGTCAAGGGCATGGTGGATGCCGCCTATATGGGCGAGCGCGGCAAGCTTTTGGCTGGTGATGATGCTTTGCCCGAAGTCTCCGCAGGAACCCCCGAGTTTGAACACGCCTTACTTTGGGCTGATGACGAAGATCGCGCGACCCCATCAACCTCGCATATCACCATTGCCGACAGCTATGGTAACGTGTTGTCGATGACCACAACCATCGAAAATGGCTTTGGCAGTCGGGTCATGGTGCGGGGGTTTTTGCTCAACAACGAGTTGACCGATTTTTCGTTCCGATCGCATCGCGATGGCGTGCCGGTAGCAAACGCTGTTGCACCGGGCAAACGTCCCCGATCATCAATGGCACCAACAATTGTTTTGCGGGATGGTAAGCCTGTGCTGGCCGTGGGCTCTCCCGGCGGCAGCCGGATTATTCCCTATGTGGCCAAGACCATCATCGCCCATCTTGACTGGGGCATGGACGTGCAACAGGCCGTCAGCCTGCCGCATCTGGCCAACCGGTTTGGCACCTATGATCTTGAAGAGGACACCCTGCAAGGCGCGCTTGAGGACATGGGCTATGAAGTCAAAGTGCGCGGGCTGAATTCGGGTCTGCACGCAATATCCTTTGGTGACACAATGCTGGGTGGCGCAGACCCACGCCGTGAGGGTCTGGCTCTGGGTGAGTGAGGCCTTGCAGCTTGGCATCTAACAACGGATAGTCTGCCCGCCAGAAGGGGAGAATAAGCCATGGTTCAAGCCACCGATTTACCGCGCAACGAGATTGGGATCACCGCCGCGCTGGGCGTTTTGAAACAACAATTTGGTGAAAAGTTCCAAACCGGAAATTCAATCCGCGAACAGCATGGCCACACCACAACATGGTTGAAAAACCAAATCCCTGACGCCGTGATTTTTCCTCAAAACACTGGCGAAGTGGCCGAAATCGTTAAAGTCTGTGCCACCCACAAGGTTCCGGTGATCGGATATGGCACCGGCACGTCGCTTGAAGGGCATGTCAACGCGCCCGCGGGCGGCATCTGTGTCGACATGACCGAAATGAACGAAATCCTTGCCGTGCATTCCGAAGACCTTGATTGCGTGGTGCAACCCGGTGTGACCCGCGAACAGCTGAATGTGTATTTGCGCGATCAGGGCCTGTTTTTCCCCATTGATCCCGGCGCCAACGCGTCTCTTGGGGGGATGGCAGCAACCCGCGCCAGCGGCACCAACGCGGTGCGTTATGGCACTATGAAAGACAACGTTCTGGCGCTCGAGGTTGTTACCCCTCAGGGCGAGGTGATCCGCACCGCCAGTCGTGCCAAGAAATCCAGCGCAGGTTACGATCTTACAGGGTTGATGGTGGGTTCCGAAGGCACATTGGGCCTGATCACCGAAATCACCCTAAAACTGCAAGGCATCCCCGAGGCCATGTCCTCGGCGCGGGTGTCATTTGACAGCATCGGGGCCGCTTGCGAGGCGGTGATGATGACCATTCAATGCGGCATCCCTGTCGCCCGGATCGAATTGCTGGACACGCTTTCCGTACAGGCAGTCAACGCCTATTCCAATCTGACGTTGCCCGAAGCGCCACTGCTGCTTCTCGAGTTTCACGGCTCGGAAAACAGCGTGGCCGAACAGGCGGAATTGTTCGGCGGTATTGCCGAAGAATTTGGCGGCACCGGGTTTGAGTGGACCACCAGTGCCGAAGACCGCAACAAGCTGTGGCAGGCGCGCCATGATGCCTATTGGGCCTCTTGCGCCCTGCGCCCCGACGCCAAGGGTATTTCCACCGATGTCTGCGTGCCGATCTCACGCCTTGCGGAATGCGTAAATGCCGCTCAGGAACGTCTGGATGCTTTGGGTTTTATTGCCCCTATTGTTGGCCATGTCGGGGATGGGAATTTTCATACCTTGCCGTTGATCGACATGGACAACCCCGAAGAGGTCGCCAAAGCGGACGAATTTGTCGGCTGGCTTAATGATCTGGCGATCTCTATGGGCGGTACATGCACCGGGGAACACGGTATCGGGCAGGGCAAACGCCCCTATCTGGTCAAAGAACTGGGTGGCGCGGTCGATATGATGGTCGCGATCAAGTCCGCCGTAGATCCGGACAACATCATGAACCCGGGCAAAATCATTCCAGAGGATTAGGTTGTCTTTGGATCGCTTTTATATCCGGTCTGACCTGAGATTGCCCCCGCGCCTGGAACCACGACAATTGGTTTGCGAGAAAACTGGCCAGCGTTCACAAAAAGACAGCGACCCTTGTAAATTCACTTGCAATAGTAGAATAGTTGACGTCATATAGCGTCAGCGGAAAAGGGTATGTGAATTGCACGTTTTACGTGTCAAGCACTTGCTGTTATTCTGCGTTGCGACGTGATCAATTTATTTTTTTGAGGTGCGCTATGTCACCGGTTTTGCGAATTGGTATTTGGGTAGTCCGCGCTGCGGTTCTTTTGGTTCTGGTCGTTTGGGCCGGGTTTGCTTTGGCGAACACATTCGAGGTGCACGTTTTAGTGGTGCATGATGGCAATATTCGTACTGGCGACCGTATTCATGGCCCGGAAGTGAATGTCTTATTGGATCGCGCCGGGCAGTCGGTTGTTTTGGGGCTTAGAAATACTTAGGCGGTGCGCTGACGCGTAAATGTGACGCCAGAAACAAATGTTGAGTCCGTGATTTTGTTCGGGCACAGCGCAGCGCAATCCGAAGCCTTGGCACCCTTTCTGGGCTCCGGAAAATCCCCGGCTATTGAAACGAAGTTCAGCAGAAAGGGGTTTGAGGAGCTCGGTTAAGATGGATCTCTCATAGACATTCCCGTGACTCTTGATGTGCCGAGAATTGGGATGCCGCGCGCCGTTGCGGTGGACGATGAACGCGTGCGGTTGTTTGGCTTAACCTTTCATGGCGACAGCTTTTTGTACCAAAATGACCTAAATACCAACGTCTGGTCGGTTCTGTTGGAGAATGAAAAACGCGACTCTCGCACATATCTTGTCAACACCAGCACCGGAGATTCCTGATTGGTGGCCTATCAGGATCGTCAGCCTTGAGAGTGTTGATCTACGCTACCTGTAGACCTGATCCTCACCCGGAAAGCTCCGGTCCTTGACCTCTTCGGCGTACTGGCCGACAGCGCGTTCTATCGCGGGGCCAAGATCGCCGTAAACTTTGACAAACTTCGGCGTCCATTCGTTCAGCCCTAGCATGTCTTCAAGCACCAGAATTTGCCCATCACAGTCAGCCGATGCGCCAATGCCAATGGTGGGAATGGAAATCTGGGTGGTAATCTTGGCCGCCAGCGGTTCTACCATACCTTCTAGCACCACCGCAAAGGCCCCGGCCTCGGCCACAACCCGTGCGTCTTCTTCATGTGCTGCCCAGCTGTCTTCTTCGCGGCCTTGGGTTTTGAACCCGCCCATGACGTGGCTGGATTGTGGTGTCAGGCCAATATGCGCCATCACCGGAATGCCGCGTTCCACCAGAAAAGTGATGGTTTCGGCCATGCGCTTGCCACCTTCGATCTTGACCGCACCACAGCCGGTTTCCTTCATGATCTTGGCGGCGTTGCGAAACGCCACGCCGGGGCTTTCCTCGTATGCGCCAAACGGCATATCCACGACGATCAACGCCTTTTCAGTGCCACGCACCACCGCCTTGCCATGCATAATCATCAGATCAAGAGGCACACCCACGGTGCTTTCCATTCCATGCATCACCATGCCCAGACTGTCCCCGACAAGGATGAAATCCGCGTATTTGTCGACAATCGCAGCGGTATGCGCGTGGTAGGATGTCAACGACACAATCGGCTCGCCACCCTTGCGCGCGGCGATTTGCGGAACGGTGTTGCGGCGGATTTTGACTTGCTTGCTCATGGTGTTACGACCCTTTGATCCAGCAGAAGAATGCCGCCAAACTCGACCGAAATCATAATGGCAGCAGGAGAAGTGAGCGCGCCTGAAATCTCGGTGAGATCCCCGGCCGCCACAATATCAAGCCCGCGCAGCGTGGCGCGTGGCTCGGCGGTGATGATGTTTTTAATGACGTCGTGCAGTGCTTCAATCGTGGTGCCTTTGGCGGCGGCCTGATCTGCGGCGTTCAACGACCGGGATAAAACCAGCGCGGCCTGACGGTCTTTGGTCCCAAGCCGCACGTTGCGCGATGACATCGCCAGCCCGTCGTCCTCGCGCACTGTGGGCACGCCGATGATCTCGATTGGAAAGGCCAGATCGCGGGTCATCTTCTTGACGACCTGCAATTGTTGGTAATCTTTCTCGCCAAAACAGGCGATGTCGGGCTGTACGAAATTGAACAGCCGGGCCACAACCGTGGTGACACCGCGAAAATGACCCGGGCGCACCTGGCCGTGAAGAATGTTTGCCATCCGGGTGGTTTCGACAATTGTTTCGTCCTCAGCCGGGTAAACCTCAGAGACATCCGGCACCAGCACACAATCGACACCGGCCGCGCGCAGCATTTCAAAATCGCGCTCTTCGTCTCGCGGATAGGCCTCAAGATCTGCCGCTTCACCAAACTGCGCAGGGTTGACAAAAATCGTCGCGACCGTGCGATCCACCCTGGTCTCGGAACAGGCGACAAGGGCCAGATGACCGTCGTGTAAAAAGCCCATGGTCGGCACCAAACCGACGGTCTCACCTGCGAAACGATAGCCCGCGACGATGCTTCGGCATTCTGCGATGGTTCTGCAAATCTTCATGTTGCACGTGTTCCATATTGTCGTGACGCCCTTGATAACAGGTGATGCTGCATTGCGGCAATACCTTTGCAGATTTGCCTCAGAGTGACCGAACGCTGCCAGAAAATCGCCTAATTGCCTGCGCAATTTCGTCAGCCTGCGGGTGCAGACTGATGTCGGGTTGAGTAGAGGAGTGACAAATGGGCCGGGTTTTACCATTTATTTTTGTGTCGATGGCACTGGTCGCGACCGCAGTTGCTCAGGCTCAGACCCTCAAACGCGACGTTTCTCCGGCGCCTGTGGCGATGACAGTCCCGGTCGAAGTCGAATGGCTCGACCCTCCGAACGTTCCCTGAATTTGCCAAAATCCATCAGGACAAATTGTCCTTTTCCGGCCTTTCGGCGACAAGGGGTCGGTTTTGTCCTTTTTTCGGTCGGCTGGACCCGCCGCGCTCGCCTATGATTTGTCAGGTTATGGACAATTCTGTTTTTTAGGAGTCGTCCGACATGAAAACTCAAGTCAAAGCGCTGGTCGTCGGTGGTGGTGCCGTCGGAACCTCTATTGCCTATCATCTGGCCAAAGCGGGCTGGGACGATGTGATGCTGATCGAACGTGATGAGCTGACGTCGGGGTCAACATGGCACGCCGCCGGTTTGTTGCCGCTGTTCAACATGTCCTATGCGACAACCCACATCCACAAATATTCGGTCGACTTTTATAAAGAGCTTGAGGCGGAAACCGGCCTGAACGCAGGCTTTGCCGTGGTGGGCAACCTGCGCATGGCGCAGACACAGGATCGCATGGACGAATACATGCTCTATGCCTCAACCGCCGAAACCTGTGGCGTGGATTACGAATGGCTGACACCGGATCAGATCAAGGAACGCTGGCCACTGATCCGCACCGATGACCTGAAAGGTGCGATCTATCACACCGAAGATGGCTACATTAACCCCGCCGACGTCACCATGGCGATGGCCAAAGGTGCCCGCCAGCGCGGTGTTGAGATTGTGCGCAAGATGCAAGCGGACGCTTTCCACTGGACTGGCACGCACTGGGAAGTGACCTGCACCAAAATGATTGAGAAGGGTGGCAATCTTGTTCCCAGCGACGAACAGGTTGTGATCACCGCCGAGCATGTGGTGACAGCCTCGGGTAACCATGCACAGCGCACCGCCAAGATGCTGGGCATCAAAATGCCCGCAGTCCCCGTTGAGCACACATTCATCGTCATGGATCAGGACCCCGAACTGGTCAAATGGCGTGAAGCTGGCAACCCCGAGCACCCCGTTGTGCGCGACGCCGACGCGCAATCTTATGCCCGTGAAGAGCGTGGCGGGTGGATCTTGGGCATCTACGAAAAAGACGCACCAGCGCGGTTTGAACACGGCGTGCCTGACAGCTTCCGCGCCGATTTGTTCCCGCTCGATCTGGATCGTATCGCCGAACAATACATGGCCATGACCGAACGTGTGCCGTCCTGCGCCGACTCTGGTCTCAAGGACGATTTCAACGGCCCGATCTGCTACACGCCTGACGGCAACCCGCTGGTCGGTCCGGCACCGGGCCTGCACAATATGTGGCTCGCCGAAGGCTTCTCGTTTGGCATCACCGCCGGCGGTGGCACCGGCTATTACCTGGCGCAAATGATGGTCGATGGCGAAGCCGAGATCGACATGGCTTCGCTTGACCCCAAGCGGTACAGCCAAAACTGGATGACAACCGAGTTCGCCGCGCGCAAAAACGAAGAGTGCTACGATCACGTCTATGTCCTGCACCACCCTGACGAAGAACGCCCCGCCGCGCGCCCCTTGCGCACAGCCCCTGCGTTTGACCGTCAAAAGGCGCTGGGCGCGCAATTCGGCTGGGTCAACGGCTGGGAACGCCCCAACTATTATGGCCCGGTTGATGCGCCAGACACCTTTGACCACGACGCGCGCTCGTTCCGCCGTGGTGGCTGGTGGCAATACGCCGTGGACGAGGCCAAGGCCATCCGCGAAGGCGTTGGCCTTGTGGACGCGACCGCCTTTACCAAGCATGTCGTCAAAGGCCCCGGTGCCACCCAGTTCCTGGATTGGTTCACCTGTAACAAATTGCCTAAAGTGGGCCGCATTAACCTGACCTATGCGCTGACCAGCCACGGCACCACCCGCACCGAATACACCATCGTGCGCAACGGCGAAGATAACTACTACCTCGTCTCGGCAGGCGCCTGGACCGAATATGACGCCGACTATCTGCGCAAAGCCGCAGACGAGAAAATGGCAGAGTTCGGCTATATCGAAATTCAGGATGTCACCACGCAATGGGGTGTCTTTGCCATCGCAGGCCCCAAGTCGCGCGACGTCTTGAAAGAGATCATCAACGACGCCGATCCTGAAACCGCCCTGTCGAACAAACGTTTCCCATGGCTGTCGGCCCGTCAGATCGAACTGGGCATGTGCCCCGTGAATGCGATCCGTGTGGCCTATACCGGTGAGCTTGGTTGGGAACTGCACCACCCGATTGAGATGCAGAACTACCTTTGGGATCTGCTGATGTCGGTGGGTGAAAAGCATGACATGAAACTGGTCGGTGCACGTGCCCAAAACTGGCTGCGTCTCGAAAAATCCTATCGCGCCTTCGGCACCGAGCTGGGCCGTGACGCGACCCCGGCCGAGGCCGATCTGCCACGCTTTATCGATAACTCGAAAGAGTTCCACGGCAAGGCAGAAATGGAAGCCAAAGGCATTCGTGTCAAATGCTGCACTCTGTTGATCGACGGGCCTGCTGATGCCGATCCATGGGGTCGCGAAGTGCTCTATACGCCCGAAGGCACCCGTGTGGGACGTCTGACCTCGGGTGGTTATTCGGTGGCGTTCAAGAAATCCATCGGCATGGGCTATGTCACGCCGGAATTGGCAGTTGAGGGCACCAAGTTGAAGGTCAAACTGCAGGACAAACTGTGGGACGCTGTTGTCACCTGTGACAGCCCTTATGACCCCAAAAACGAAACCATCCGCAAGGATGGGTGACGCTGTATCTTGATCACGGCTTCAAATGCCATGGCGACCCCGGTTGCCATGGCATTTTTCATTGGAAAGGCCTGTTTTTGAGCGGTGTCAATTACAAGCCACTGAAAAGGCGTTATAATTACTCTTGGGACAAACACTCGTTGGGGAGGCGGGCGTTCGCCCCTGACATTTGAGCTTGTATGAAATTCTTAGAAATGCTGCGGTCCCGAGCTCCGTTGGGACCGTAATTTGTGAGTTAGCGCAGGAATTTTCCGATCAGATCATCGGCAATCGATCCATCTCCGTCGCTGTCCAGCATTTTCGTGAGCACAGATAGGTCGGCGCCGCCAGCAGACTGATCTTTTTGCCCCATCAGGCCACCGACCAACCCCATCAACCCTTTGGCGCCACCGCCACCCATTATTGGCTCGATCGAAGCGTCAGGCAGGTTCTTTTGCAGCCCACCCTGTAGCATTGCGGCCAATGCGGGCAAGAACTGTGCGACAGTGGCTGTATCCACGCCGGTGCGTGCGGCGGCTTCTCCGGCCAATCCTTGCACCGCGTTCTGATCCCCAAGCAGACCCTCAAGGAACGAAAGCCCATGCGCCTGACCTTCGGGACTGGCGGCGGTGGCGCTGTCGTCAAACAACGATGCACGGTCTTCGCCTTTCAGGGCACCCAAAAGGTTTTGCAACCCGCCAGAGGCGGCTTGTTTCTTGGCGGCAGACCCGATTGCAGGCGCCAGCAATTCTGCCAGTTCAGACGTCTGAGTGGCGTCCAGCCCAAATTGGCTGGCCATTTTGGACAGACCTTGGCCTTGCTGGGCTTGTTGTAATAGATTGAGAATGGACATCTGGATGCTCCGATTGGGCTGCAGGAATTTGGTGTCATCCCAAGAATGCCCCTGCAGTCATTAGAACTGCAGGGGAAAAATCCCAAAGTCATCCCCGAAAAGGGTCAGTCCCCTGTCGTGAATTCCTTGATGTCGTTGAAATCCTGATCGTCAATCTGGCCGTCATTGTTGCGGTCCATTCCATTGAACCATTTACGTCCAGCTGCCATCAGTTCTTCCCGTGTGACCAGCCCGTCAAAATTGGTGTCAACGTACCCACGCGAAAGCCCCGTCACCGCACGCAAGGCCAAAGACGTACCATGTTTGGCAGCTTCTTCTTCGCGGGCTTTGTCGAATGCATCGTATTCTTGGGCATTCAGTGCGCCGTCACCATCTTTGTCGTACTTGGACATGATGGCACTCAGGCGTTGTTCCACTTCGGTCATGGTGACACGATTGTTTGCGTCCAGATCCCAAAGTTGGGAAGAAGCCGTTTCAGAAGACAAAACGGGCGATCCAGCCAGAGCAGCAGCCAGAGCAAAAGGTAAAAGCCGTGACATGAGTTTCCTTTCGGGGAACATAGGGGCGTTACCCCCTATGTAGACTGCCGAGGGTCCCGGCTCAACCAGCAGACAGTTCTTCAAAACATTCCATTGCCTTGGCGGCATACATCATCGACGGTCCGCCCCCCATTTGGATGGTCATCGCAAGAACGTCACCGACCTCATCACGGGTTGCGCCCGCTTTGACGAGCGCAGCAATATGCAACACGATACAGGCTTCGCAGCGATCCGCGACCGCAATTCCCAACGCGATGAACTCTTTGGTCTTAAAGTCCAGAACGCCACCTTCTTTGACGGCTTTTCCCAAGCCCCCAAATGCCCGCGTGGCATCGGGGATGGCTTTGTTCAGCCCGCGAAGTTGATTGCGGGTATCGTTCAGCTTGTCATTCCAACTCATACATCTTGCTCCTTGAATGTGAATTACCTCCTCAGAACACGGTTCAAAAGGCGATTCCTTGACAAAGATCAGTTTTTTGGAATTTGTTCTGCCTTACCGAGCGTAGCGAGGCCACGCCCAACCTTTGCGACATTTTGGATGTCAAAACAAAGGGCGAGAGCCTTGGGGGGACTTAAGCAGGCTTGCGCAAGATAATCGCGAGATTGTTGGCGGGCATTTCGACCATATCCGCAAACTCCAGACCTGCAGCGACTGCCCAGTCCAGCACGTCAAAGTCGCTTTTGTAGCCGATCTCTGGGTCTTGCGCCTGCAGGCTTGCGTGAAAACTTGCATCGCCCTCGCTGATCATCGCGTCATCGCGCATGAAGGGGCCATAGATCATCAAGGTGCCGCCAGATGACAAGGCGCCTGCGGCTTCGTTGACAAGAACCCGCGCCTCACCTTCCGAGATCAGATGCAACAGGTTCACCAGCATGATGAAATCCTGACCGCCATGGTCGGCATGCCATCCGTGTGCTGTTGCATCGAGGTCCGTGGCAGGAGAAATGTTTTTCAACCCGGCCTCAGCGACATACACATCAATGCTGGCCCTCCGGGCCGCGTCGACTTCGCTGGGCTGCCAGTGCAGACCGGGCCGTGCTTTGGCCAGTTGCACCACATGCTGACCTGTTCCGCTGGCAATCTCCAACGCCCGACCTTGTTCTGGTGCGCGGTCACACACCAGGGCCACAATGGCCTCGGCATTGCGCGCGGCAGAAGGTGCAAACATGCGACCATCCTCAGTTGCTTGCGCCACCGAGGCCGTATCAGGCAGGTTCAGACGGCGCGGCATCAGGCAAACCGCGCAGGATCAAGTGCGGCCAATGTCTTGGCATCGAGCACGGACGCGACGCCCGATACTAAATCCGCAACCAATTGCGAGGCTGCCGGGCCGGTTTGAAAACCATAACCGCCCTGTCCGGAAACCCAAAAGAATGATCCGTCGTCCACAGACGGTCCCAGCACCAAATTTCGGTCAGGCGAAAACGTGCGCAGCCCGGCCCAGCTATGTTCAAGCCGCGTCACCGGTTCTGTCACGACTTCTTCATACCGCGCCAGACCCTCGGCCAGAACCATATCATCCGGCCAGGCGTCATGCGGTTCCTGAAGGTGTTCTTCCGACGGGGACACCAGCAGTTTGCCCGCGTCCGGCTTGGCGTACCAGTCTTCGCGCACGCCCAACATCATGGGCCACTTTGAAACATCATGCCCTCCGGGGGCCGGAATGCGGGCCATGGAGCGGCGCAGCGGAGTAAAGCCCAATGGCGTGATCCCTGCCATTTTTGCAATCTCATCCACCCATGCACCCGAGGCGTTAAAGACCATCCGTGACTCAAAATCGGTCCCATTTGCAGTCACGATCCATCCGCTGTCAGTGCGTCGGATGGCTGTCACGGTTTGGCCGGTCAAAACTTCGCCACCCTCCGCGCGGGTCAGTTTCGCAAACGTCTGAATCTCGCGCTCGGTGTCCACGTCATGCGCCGCCTCGTGATAGGCGGCATAGCCCACAACATCCGGGTCCAGAACGGGCACCATGTCAAAGGCGTGATCCAGCGCAATAGGCTCCATGTTCAGGTCTTTGCAAGCGCGCGGAAAATCATCTTTCTCTGAGGTTTTGGCCACCAGCATAAGCCCGCGCGGGCTTAGAAAACCCCCATGTGCATTGGCGTGGAAATCCGCACTGGCAGCCGAAAGAGCCACCGTCGACTCCAATCCATAATTGGCTTCAAACAACGCGGCGGAGCGACCGGAGGCATGATACCCCAACGACGTTTCCCGTTCTAACAGCACCGTTTTGCCCAAGGGCGCCAAACGCGCTGCCGTCGACGTTCCGGCGATCCCGCCGCCAATGACAAGAAAATCAATCATGCTTCTTCAATCCTGTCTGTTGCAGGTGGGGGAGTCGGTGACAGATGTGCCAGACGGTCATACAGAGCGTCGGACATCTCAAACGTCACTGCCGCCAGGGATGGCATCAGCTGAGCAACATTGCGCGCGGACAAAATGGGCATCGGAGCAGATGGATGGCGGGCGGCCCATGCCACGGCAAGGGTCGCCGGATGACACCCGATTTCCGCAGCAACCGCGGCCAGTCCGCTGGCTGTTTCATGCATCCAGTCCAATCCGTAGCGCGCGGCATAACGCTGATCCGAAGCCAGCCGCCCCGTGGCGTTGGCCCGTCTGTACTTGCCGGTCAAAAGCCCACTGCCAAGCGGCGAATAGGGCGCAATTGCGATACCCTGATCGGCCGCCATCGGCAAAAGCTCCACCTCGGCCTGTCGCTTCACAAGGCTGTACATGGGTTGCAGAATGTCAATCGTCAGCCCACGCGCCTCGGCCAGACCCACGGCTTTCATCACTTGCCATGCTGCAAAGTTTGAAAGACCAACGTATGAGATCAGCTTTTCGGATTTCAGTGCAGCAAATGTGTCGAGTGTCTCGACAAGGGGCGTGTCAGGATCAAAGCGATGCAGATACAGGATATCGACATGATCCATGCCCAGTCGTTTGCGGGACATATCAAATTGCGCGCGCAGGTTTTGTGACCCGGCCCCGCCGGTGTACCCCGCCTTGGTGGCAATCACGAGCCGGTCGCGGTGTGGTTTTGCCAGACGGCCCAGAATCTCTTCAGAGCGGCCTTCGGTATAAACATGGGCTGTGTCGAAATGGGTGATGCCCGCGCCAAGGCAGGCGTCGAACAAAGCTTGTGAGTCGCGTTCATCGGCGGCATCACCAAATTGCATTGCCCCAAAGGCAAAGCGGCTAATGGCAGTGCCATCGGAACTCTGGATCACATGTGTCATGGCGGAACGTTGGCACGGTTTTTCCTGGGGGAAAAGGGGCTTTGCCCCTCTTGGGTCGGATCGACCCAATTCACCCCAGAGTATTTTGGAAAATGTGAAAACTCAGGCTTGGCCGAGCAACCAGCCAACCACTTTGTCACGCGCTGGGTGAGGGTGGTCAGGATGCAAGAGGTGGTAGGCATCCGGTGTGTTTGGAGCCTGCCAAATCTCGCTCAGAATGTCAGCGTTGAGAGGGTCGTGCACCAGAAGCCGGGGAACGATTGCAATGCCTTGGCCTGAAATCGCCGCGTCGATTGCCAAAGCGGTCTGGTTGAAACTAAGTGAAATCTGCGGTGACGGTATGGATTGGCTCTTGAACAGATTTGTCCAATGGCGATGACCATCTTCGATAAGGGGCCAGTTTGCCAATTCAGTCAGTGAAAGGGCGCTCTGGGATTGCGCAACCAGGCTGGGGTTGGCGACAGCACACAGATGTAAAGGGGCCAAAGTCCGGGTGACCAGTCCCGAAACCGAAGGACTTGCGCCTTGACGGATCACCAGATCGACCTTTTCGCGTTCAAAATCCGTGAGCCGTTCGCTTGCGCGCAGATCCAACGTCAGGTCAGGGTGGTGCGCCGCAAAATCTCCAAGGCGCGGTACCAGCCATTTTGACGCCAGCGATGGCGGTACCGATAATGTGACTGTTGTTTGGTTCGGTCGCAAAGCCTCTGTCGCACGGTCAATCAAATCCAATGCCTTACGAATATCCTGATGATAACGGGCACCTGCTTCGGTTAGTGCCAGCCCTCGGGGCAGGCGACTAAACAAAGCTTGATCCAGGTCCGCTTCGAGTTTGCGCACCTGTTGCGCCACCGCGCCCTGCGTCAGATACAGTTCTTCGGCGGCCAGACGGAAATTTCCGTGCCGGGCCGCGGCATCAAACATTCGCAGCGCGTTAAGGGCGGGTTTTCTCATTTTCAGACAGTAACTTTTCTACAGTCTAGGAGCAAGAAACATGATTGGTCATGAAGGGTGGCGGACCTTAGATTGGCGGCAACAATTCAAGGAGTATGGATATGAGCAAAGTCGCAATCATCACCGCAGGAGGCAGCGGTATGGGCGCCGATGCAGCACGCAGACTGCATGCTGATGGGTTTGACGTGGCGATCTTGTCGTCGTCTGGCAAAGGCCAGGCATTGGCCGACGACCTTGGCGGTGTCGGTGTCACAGGGTCAAATTTGATAGGAGAAGATCTACAGGCTTTGGTTGACGCCGCGATGGCAAAATGGGGCCGTGTGGATGTTCTGGTGAACTCGGCAGGCCATGGCCCAAAGGGTGACATCATGCAGATCAGTGATGAAGACTGGCATCTGGGCATGGATGTGTATCTGATGAACGTGATCCGCCCATCCCGACTCGTTGCGCCAATCATGGCGGCCCAAGGCGGTGGCGCGATCATCAATATCTCAACTTTCGCCGCGTTTGAGCCAGACCCATTGTTTCCGACATCCGGCGTTTTTCGTGCCGGCCTGGCAAGTTTCACCAAGCTGTTCGCAGACAAATTTGCGCCCGACAATGTGCGGATGAACAACATCCTGCCCGGCTTTATTGACTCACTGCCCGAAACCGAAGATCGCAAGGCGCGTATTCCGATGGGGCGCTATGGCGCCGCCTCCGAGGTGTCGTCTCTGGTGTCGTATCTTGCCGGGGAAGGCAGCTATGTTACCGGCCAGAACTGGCGCGTCGACGGTGGTTTGACCCGTCACGTCTGAGGCTGTCGTGTGGAAAGGTCGCTCCATAGGCCAAAGCCCGGATGCCGTTCATCACGCGTAAGGGTTTTTTGCAGAACGATCTTTGGAAAGTGACCCCTGACGCTCTTCGACCAAGGCCTCAATAGCATCGGCCAAATGCACTTCTTGGATGTTGTAATCACCAGCAGCAACCCGCATCCGATGCGCCCGGATCATTACATCGGCATGGGTGCAGCCCACCGGAGGTTCGAACCGGTAGGAGGCCAGCTCAATTGTCAGGCCCAATGGATCGCGAAAATAGATCGAATCCATAAAGCCGCGATCCTTGATCTTGGTGTGGGCGACGCCTCGGTCATCCAGCCGCTCAATCGCCTGCATCAACGATGCATGTGACACGTTAAAGGCAATATGATGCACGGTGCCTGGATCGCGTGGGTTGGCGGATGAATCCACCTTTCGGGTCTCGTCGGTGAAGATGGTGATCAGTCGCCCGTCGCCGGGATCAAAATACAGATGGCCTTCGTTGGGGTTGTCCAGATTTGGCTGGTCAAAGATGAACGGCATGCCCAGCACACCTTCCCAGAAATCAATCGACGTTTGCCGGTCGGCACCGTTCAGAGTGATGTGATGAACGCCCTGGGTTTGAATTTTGCGCATGGTTTTCTCCCGTCCTGTTGCCCCAGCATACCCTAAATTTCAGGGCGCAGGATAGGGGGCGTTCAGCGCGACGCTTGTGCAGTCTTGCACAGAGGATCCAGCGTTTGTTTGAAAGAAAAAAGAGCGGTTCGACGAAGGGACAGGACCCCGAACCGCTCTTGTAAAGGTAAGCCCGGTGAATTGGAAAGACCGGGGTAACTGCATGTCAGGTGCTCTGGCGAGGGAGGAAGTTTCCAGAGCACCCTTCGTTGCTGTTGAATAAGAAATGGGGGCACATATCGTTTTTACCATTTTAGTTCGTGCCACGGTCATGTGAAAACGTGCCAAATGCGTGTTCGCCCACAAAAAAGGCCCGCCCTACGGGGCGAGCCTTGCATTGGTCTGATTTGCAAACGAGGCTTAGTTACCGCTTTGCTCTTTCAAAACCTTCTGGTTCGCTTCACGCAAACGCCATGCGGCACCCATGCTGTTGCTCAAGGAAGGCGGCACTTTGTCCAGCGGCACAATCAGATCACCGTCCACGGGCCACTCCGTCAACAGTTCAGGATGGTAACCCTCGGGGTAGTAAAGCTTGGGGTCGATTTCCATATCGCGAACGTATGGCTCCTGAATATCCTCGCGTGCATGCGGCGGATGCGGAACCACGAGCTGTCCGTTCGAGAAATCAAACTGCGGTGCACGGCTGTTCGGGAAACGCGGCAGAATGCCTTCACGCACCCAGATCTGATCCTTGGTCACGTTCACAACGATCCCGTCCGGCGCACCAAAATGATAGGGCCCTTTCCAGTGCTCGCGAATTTCCGCAACGGTTTCTTCAATCTGATAGGGGTCATAGCTCATGTGAGTGTTCATCAAGAGCCGTGGCTGTACCAGATTGGCGATATAGCCCGCGGCATAGCTTGGGGTGTGGTGTGTATCCACGGTGTAGCGACCAAGGAACGGTGGCACGCCTTGTACGCCTGATGAAATCTCGAGAATTTCCTGCTGTTGTTCAGTGACAAAGACATCGCAGCCTTTGGCATAAGGAATGTCGATCATGTTCGGACGGCCATCACCGGTCCAGATAAAACACATGCCGTTCCAGTCGAGACGATAACCCGACGCGCCATCTTTGGCGTGGCTCCGTTGCCAGTGAATGACCCGAACGCCATCTTCTTCATAGACGACGCCGCCATTATCGCGGAAATCAAATTCGTTGACTTCGATGTCCCAGCCTTTGCCAACCGGGAACACGCTGAACGCGTCGCGGTGCCAGCCGGTCATCATCTTCATGCCTTCGACCATGGTCGCGGTGCCATATTCTTCGGTGCGCCCCGACGGTCCGTGTACTGTCAGCTGCTCGTGCCAGCCGCCAGCCCAGGTGCCAAACATCCACAGATAGGGCAGGCCACCAAAGTGGTCGACGTGCAGGTGGCTGATAAAGACATCTGAGATCTGGTTCAGCGCATAACCACCGGCAATGATGTTGGCGGGCGAGCCTTCACCAATGTCGAACATGAAAATTTTGCCGTTGCCCAGCTCAACAAGGATCGCAGTGTTCATCTGTCCGGGGCGGATAAACGGTGCTGACCCCATAAAGATGATGCGCATTTCGTTTGGCTGAACGTCTTCCGTTCCGGGGAACCAGTTGGCCGCACTTCTCAACCATGGTTGTGGGCTGATGCCTTCAAATGTCAGACCCTCTTTCCAGCGGCCCATCGGCACGCCGCCGGTCAGTGCGGCTGCAATATCGTCGTCCGTAGACGGCTCACCAACTGGTGGCGCCTCGGCAAATGCCGTTGTGGCCATCAGCGCCACAGCAGCGACTCCGGCCCAAACAGTTTCCAAAATTCCTGATTGTCTCATGCAATACCTCTCCCCTGGTACGTGTTGTTCAGAAGGTAAAGCATTGTTTGATTAAGGACAGAAATTGCTCTGGGAACCTTGGTCAATTGACGAAGGATTCTGGGCGTTTGGCGAAAAAGATTAAGGCTTACAGCCCACTAGCCGTAAAGCGCGCGCGCCTGAGCAAACGATAACAGTTTTTTGGTTTTTTCGTCCCACAGATGCAGTTTGGCGCTGGCCAGGCTTTCACGAATGGTCATCTGATTGCCCTCGGCCAGTTCCTTGTGATCCTTCAGGACTTCGGTCAGGCGGTAAAACGGGATGCGGCTGTACAGATGATGCACGTGGTGGATGCCGATATTGGCGCTGAACCATTGCAGGACTGCTGGCAGGCGATAGTACGAGCTACCGTGTAGTGCGGCGTCGTGCAGTTGCCAGTCTTCGTCCTGGTCCCATTGGGTGTTTTCAAACTGATGCTGCACATAAAACAGCCACATGCCCGCAGTGGCCGCGATCAATGTGGACGGCACAAAAATCAGCACCAAAGGCATCAAGCCACCAAAGTAATACACCAGGATGAGAGCGCCAATAATCGCGATATTCGTGCTCATCGCGCTGACCCAGTATTTGACGCCAGCCATCAGGCCAAGAGGCAAACGATTTTGCAGGAAGAACAAGTAACTCGGGCCGAAGCCAAACAAGGTAATCGGGTGGCGATACAGACGATACATAAAGCGGTCGTATGAGGACAGGGCGTTGTATTCCGTCACGGTTTTGGTGTGGATATCGCCCATGCCGCGTTTGTCCAGATTGCCGTGTGTGCTGTGGTGAACCGAATGGGTGCGCCGCCAGACATCATAAGGTGTCAGCGTCGCCACTCCCAAAAGGCGACCAACCCAGTCACTGACTGTGCGGTTCTTGAAAAACGCTCCGTGTCCGCAGTCGTGCTGAATGGCAAACATCCGCAACAGGAACAACGCATTCACAACCGATATCGCCAATGTCAGCCAATAGCTGATCGACAACGACCACCAGGCCAGCGCCCAAAGCACCAAGAATGGTCCGACGCTCACCGCCAGCTCAAACGCGCTGCGCAACTGATCCGGTTCGCGGTAGTGCGCCAGTTTCTTGATCCAGTCACGCGCAGCAAGTTTTGCAGTTTGGTCGGAGCGTGGTTGTAGGGAGTCGTTCATGAGCCTGCCGTAAGGTTAGTGTTTGCTAGTCGGATAGACTATCGGGTCAGGTAAGCAAGTGAATATAAGGTGAACTCGGCAAAAAATCGTCAATGATCAAAAAAATGAGGCGCCAGCACGTCACAACTCCGCTGATAGCCGCGCGACGCCTTGGATGGATTGCCCAAGGCTCAATTGCTGGGGTGGCTTCCTCAGATGCTTAGCCTTTATCGGGGCCGCTCACTCAGACCGGTTCCCGAACCACATGCGGCGCAAAAGACCGTCTTTGCGCACATATTGGTGCCACAAGCCAGCGCCAGCGTGGCCCAGAATCAACACCCCAAGAACCGTGGCCAAAACCCCATGCGCCGCACGGGGGGGATACATGCTGAAATCTGCGGGCAGGGGGGCACCCGAGCCGCCAAACACAATGCCCGGCAATCCCGCCATATTGGCGATCGCAAGCCCCGAGGCACACATGGCAATCACAACGGCATAGAACAACCAATGCGCGGCCTGACCCAGTTTGTTGACCATCGCATTGCCAATATCCGCATGTGGCGGCCTGGTGGTCAGCAGCCGAAGGGCCAAACGGATTACCATAAGCGCAAGGATAACAATGCCGAGGCTCATATGCATTTGCAATGAGACCAGTTTGGCGGGGTCGTCGTTTGGCGTCTCAGCCAAAACATTGCTGCCCATAACGAGGCCGCCAATAATCATTGCTGCAAGCAGCCAGTGAAGCGTCACAAGCAAAGGATGATAGCGGGTCATGGTACATCTCCGAATTTGACTTGTGTGCATTAAACGCAAAAGAACAGCCCCGTAACAACAAAAAAAGGCCCACCTATTGGCGGGCCTTCTTGTCTGTGTCTGGATGTCCGGCTTACTGCGGAACGTCGCCGTCGATACCTTCGACGTAAAAGTTCATGCCAGCCAGTGTGCCGTCGTCAGCCGTTTCGCCGTCAGCCAACCAGGCCGAGCCGTCCTGTTTGTTCACAGGGCCGGTAAAGGCATGGTACGAGCCGTCAGCCAGCTTGTCTTTCAGCGCCAGAGCCGAAGCTTTGATCTCAGCCGGAACAGCATCGGAAATCTCGCCAATGCCAACCATGCCAGCACCAATGCCGTCCCATGTGTTCACGCTCTCCCAGGTGCCGTCCATGACCGCACCAACACGGGCGATATAGTAGGGCGCCCAGTCATCGATGATCGATGATACGCGTGGCATCGGAGCATATTCGCTCATGTCGGATGCCTGACCAAAGGTGATGACGTTGCCAGCAGCCTGTGCCGCAGCCTGAGGTGCGGTCGAGTCTGTGTGCTGCAGGATCACGTCCGCGCCTTGTTCGATCAGAACCTTGGCCGCGTCAGCCTCTTTGGCCGGGTCAAACCAAGTGTAGGCCCAGACGATTTTGAACTGAACGTCAGGGTTCACTTCTTTGGCGTGGATATAGGCCGAGTTGATGCCCCGGATCACTTCTGGGATCGGGTAGGATCCGATGTAACCAATAGTGTTGGATTTGGTCATCTGACCGGCAATGTGGCCCTGTACGGCGCGACCTTCGTAGAAACGGGCTGAATAGACCGATACGTTGGCAGCTTGCTTATACCCGGTGGCGTGCTCGAACTTCACTTTCGGGAACTTCTTGGCGACGTTGATGGTTGGGTCCATGTAGCCAAACGACGTGGTGAAGATGATGTCGGCACCTTTCAGCGCCATATCGGTCATCACGCGTTCTGCGTCCGGGCCTTCTGGCACCGATTCCACATAGACGGTTTCAACCTTGTCACCGTATTCAGCTTCTACCGCGAGACGACCTTTGTCGTGCTCGTGGGTCCAGCCGCCGTCACCGATCGGGCCAACATAGACAAAACCTACTTTGGTTTTGTCGGCCATCGCCGAGGTGGCAAGACCAGCCACCAGCGCAGCACTGGTCAAAAGTTTGGTCAATTTCATACGTAATACTCCCTGTTTACGTTTTTTATTTGGCCTACTGAGAGGCATGGAATATGCGGCCAAGCGAAGCCGGCGCACGGCTCTTGTCAGCAGACATAATGACAAGCACCAGAATAGTGATGATGTAGGGCGACATTGCCAAGTATTCGACCGGAATTGCAATACCGGCGGCCTGCAGATTGAGCTGCAAAACGTTGATACCGCCAAAAAGATAAGCTCCCAGCAGAACGCGCCATGGTTTCCAGCTGGCAAAAACCACCAGCGCCAGCGCGATCCAGCCGATACCGGCGGTCATGCCTTCAGTCCACTGTGGCACCCGGATCAGGCTGATGTAAGCCCCACCAAGGCCCGCGCAGGCACCCCCAAACATAATGGCCAGAACCCGCACGCGGATGACGTTATATCCCAACGCGTGGGCGGCTTCGTGGTTTTCACCCACCGCACGCAGTACCAGACCAATGCGGCTGTATTTCAGCACGGCCCAGACCGCTGCGACCAGTGCAATACCGATATACAGCACCGGATCGTGGCCAAACAGAATGGGGCCAATCACCGGAAGATCACTCAGGACCGGAATGTGAATGTTGCCCAACGCGGGCGGCTTGATCCCGACATAGCCCTGACCCATCAGGGCCGACAGGCCCAGACCAAACAACGTCAGGGCTAGGCCCGAAGCCACCTGATTGGCCAATGCGAACTGTGTGAGAAAGGCAAACAACAGTGACAGACCGGCGCCTGCGGCCATGGCCGCAACCAGACCCAGATAGGGTGATCCACTTTCGACCGAGACCGCGAAACCGCCGATGGCGCCCACGATCATCATGCCTTCTACGCCAAGGTTCAGAACACCGGCGCGTTCAACGACAAGCTCTCCAACAGCGGCCAGCAACAGTGGTGTTGCCGCCACCATAAGCGAGGCAATCAGGAGGACGGGATTGATGGCTGAGAGATCCATTATGCGGCCCCCTTCACTGCAAATTTGATACGGAAGTTGGTGAGAAGATCGAGCGCCAGAAGGAAGAACAACAGCATCCCCTGAAAGACCTGAATGGCCGCCGCAGGGAGCCCCATGTTCGACTGGGCAATTTCGCCGCCAATATACGTCAGCGCCATCAGCAAGCCCGCCAGCAGAATGCCGACCGGATGCAAACGGCCCAGAAAGGCCACGATGATCGCGGTAAAGCCATAGCCAACACCAAAGTCGATGCTGATCTGACCCGCCGGACCCGAGGCTTCGAACATGCCCGCAAGGCCTGCCAGAGCACCCGAGGTCCCAAGACAGAACAGGATCAACCGGGTTGGATTCACCCCTGCAAAACGCGCGGCCCGTGGGGCCTCACCCGTGAGGCGAATGTTGAACCCAAGGATGTGCTTGTTCAGCAAAACGTAGGACATGATGACCGCGATAAAGGCGAACAAAACACCCCAGTGCATGCCGGTTCCTGTGATCAGCTCGGCATTATGCGCAGATGCATATTCCTGCAGGTTACGCGACCCCGGAAAGCCAAACCCTTGTGGGTTTTTCAGCAGACCCAGCGACACAGAGGCCAACAATTGTTCGGCCACATAAACCAGCATCAGTGACACAAGGATCTCGTTGGTGCCGAATTTCACTTTCAGCAACGCCGGGATCATCGCCCAGACCCAGCCGCCCAAGGCGCCTGCAAGGATCATGATCGGAAAGATAAAGATGCTTTCCATAGGGTAGAACGCTAATCCAGCACCGGCACCACAAATGGCGCCCATGATGTACTGACCCTCGGCCCCAATGTTCCAGATACCTGCGCGGAAACCCAATGACAGGCCAATCGCAATCAGGATCAACGGCCCACCTTTGACCAGCAATTGCGGGCGATAGTAGAACGCAAACTCACCAAACAGCGGTTCCCAAAAGATGGTTCCAATGGCTTCAAACGGGTTCTTGCCAAGGGCTGCAAACAGCAACCCACCGGCGATCATCGTGATGACAACCGCAATGAGCGGCGTCGACAGGGCGAGCGTACGCGACGGTTGGGCGCGTTTTTCCAGCTTAATCATGCGTCCGCTCCTTCGTTGATATGGGCCACTTCCATGCCATGGGCACCGCCCATCATCAGGCCAATTTCGTCAATCGACAGACCCGCAGCCGGGCGGATATCTGACATGCGGCCTTCGTTCAGCGCGCCAAACCGGTCGGAGATTTCCATCAACTCATCCAGATCCTGGCTGATACAGACAATGGCTGCACCGCCCGCGGCCAAATCCAACAGCGACTGGCGGATCGACGCCGCCGCGGCCGCATCCACACCCCAGGTTGGCTGGTTGACTACCAACACTTCGGGTGATTGCAGAACTTCGCGACCAATCACAAACTTTTGCAGGTTGCCGCCAGACAGCGATCGCGCCGCCCGGTCAGATCCCGGTGTGCGCACGTCAAACTCTTTGATGACTTCATCGGCAAATGCCGTGGTGCCGGCCCAGTCAACAAACCCGTTCGACGTCAGATTTTTGCGGATCAACCCGGTCAAAAGCGCGTTTTCGACAAGGCTCATGTCCGGGGCTGCTGCGTGGCCCAGCCGTTCTTCGGGGGCCGCCAGAATACCCAGCTCGCGCCGCGCGTTAGGTCCCAGATGTCCAACATCCCGACCCTTCACTTTGACCGCATCGGGCCATGTGGTTGATTCACCCGAAAGGGCCGCCAGAAGTTCGTCCTGCCCGTTGCCCGCAACCCCGCCAAGGCCAAGGATTTCACCTGCCCTGACTGTGAAGTGGATGTTTTTCAGTGTCGTGCCAAACGGCGAGGTCGGCTGCAGCGACAGACCAGAGACATCCAGCATGACGTCGCCTGTCTTTTCGGTCGAGCGTGTGGGGGTCTGCAATGTATCGCCGACCATCAGCTCTGCCATATCGCGGGCCGAGGTTTCCGCCGGAACACATTCGCCAACGTTTTTGCCCAACCGCAAGATGGTCGCGTGATCGCAAAGTGTGCGAATTTCTTCCAGCTTGTGGCTGATATACAGGATCGACGTGCCTTCAGACTTCAGCTTGTTCAGCGTCTTGAACAGGATTTCCACCTCTTGCGGTGTTAGAACCGATGTCGGCTCATCCATGATCAACAGCTTGGGGTCCTGCAACAGGCAGCGGATGATCTCAACGCGCTGACGTTCGCCCGCCGACAGATCACCCACAGTCCGGTTGGGATCAAGTGGCAGGCCATAGGCTTCGGACACCCGGCGAATCTGGCGGGCCAGATCGCGCATCTTGGGGGGATCTTCCATGCCCAGAGCGACGTTCTCGGCCACGTTCAGGGCGTCAAAAAGCGAAAAATGCTGAAACACCATCGCCACGCCTGATGCGCGGGCGGCTTTGGGTTCGGGCGGGGCAAAGGCCTCGCCGCGCCACGTCATGGTGCCGCTGTCGGGCTTTACCAACCCGTAAATCATTTTCACCAGTGTGGATTTTCCAGCGCCGTTTTCCCCCAAAAGGGCGTGAACTTCGCCTTCTTGGATGTCAAAGGATACGGTGTCGTTGGCGACCACGCCTGGATAGGCTTTGGTCAAGCCTGAAATGCTGAGCAATGTCCCAGTCATGAAATTCTGTTCCCTGTTGCGGCCACGAGTTCGAATGCCCCATGTGCCTTTTTGTTCGAGCGCTCACACCCTAGGGAGCAGGGCCGGGATTCGGCAAGGATAACTTCGGCGCAGAATGACGGGGGTTGAGAAAATCTGGGAAAATCGGCAAATGCGAAGCCTTTGAAAACATGAGGAAAACATGCAGATTTTAGGTGTTGATTATCTTGGAAAAATTGAAAGACCCAATTATACACCGGGTAAACCCGAAGATTAACTTGGCAAAAAGATCTCGAAACGAGCCGTTTCAGACGCCTTTTTTGATCGCCAATCGGGGATCCGCGCAGCCTCCACACCTACTCTACAGACAGTTTCTGGTCATTTGGTTACTGCCATTGCGTCGGCGCGGGTGCACGACCATACTCAAAGCAGCCCAGAAACAATGATAAGGTAGACGCCTCTTATGGCCGAACGTTTCGAACGCCACCGCCAGGCTTGGACCCAGGAAGAAATTCAAAAACTGCATATCTTGGCGGCAAAGGGGATGGGTCTGAAGTCGATCGCCAAAGCGCTCACGCGGTCCGAGGACTCAACAAAGACCAGAGCCAAACAAGACAAGCTCAAAATCAGTAAGCTGCGCTGAATTCCCAATCGCGGGTCGTCACAAAGGTGTCTTGCGGGGCGGCCCCTCGTGGTGCCTGTTCTCTGTTCGGTGACCAAAACGTATAACCAGCCGCCAAACCCCCGTGACCTCCGCCCCCCGCTGCGCTAGCTTGCCCGAATGAGCAAACAGCCCCGATTCATTCATCTTCGCACCCACACCGAATATTCCCTTCTCGAGGGCGCGCTGCGCGTCAAGAAGCTGCCCGGCATGTGCGCTGCTATGGACATGCCCGCCGTCGCGATAACCGACACAAACAATATGTTCGCCGCGCTTGAGTTTTCAGTGACCACCAGCGGGGCAGGGGTTCAGCCTATTGTCGGCTGTCAGGTCGACGTGACCATGCCGCATGATGACCCATCAGGGCGCACACAGCCCCCGCCACCCGCGCCCGTGGTCCTGCTTGCTCAGAATGAAACCGGCTATGAACACCTGATGAAGCTCTCGTCCTGTCTTTATGTCGACAGCGGTGGGCAATTGCCGCAGGTCTCGATTGACGAATTGCAGGTAAATTCGGATGGTTTGATCTGTCTGACCGGTGGCTCGGATGGTCCCATGGGGAGGCTCCTGCGCAACGGCCAGACCGATGCTGCCCAGGCCATGATGCGCCGCTTTCACGAAATTTTCGCTGACCGGCTATATATTGAACTGCAACGCCACCCCGGCGAGGCAGGCCAGCCCGAGGCCGAGCGCCTGACCGAGCGCCCCTTTGTCGAAATGGCCTATGCGATGGATATCCCGCTGGTCGCGACCAACGATGTCTATTTCCCCAAAACCGACATGTACGAGGCCCATGACGCGCTGATCTGCATCTCGGAAGGCGCCTATGTTGACCAACAAGAGGGCCGCCGCCGCCTGACGCCCCAGCATTACTTCAAAAGCCCGCAGGAAATGGTCACGCTGTTCGCCGACCTGCCCGAAGCGATTGAAAACACCGTCGAGATCGCCCAGCGTTGTGCCTTTCAGGCCTATCGCCGCGATCCGATCCTGCCCAAATTTGCCGACGATGAGGTCACCGAACTGCGCCGCCAGGCCCAGGAGGGTCTAAACTATCGCCTGTCGATGATCCCCCACGCGGTCAGCGTTGAAAAATATCAGGAACGGCTCGACTTTGAACTCGGCATCATCGAAGGCATGGGCTTTCCCGGCTACTTTCTGATCGTTGCCGACTTTATCAAATGGGGTAAGGATCAGGGCATTCCTGTCGGCCCCGGTCGGGGATCGGGCGCGGGCAGCCTTGTGGCCTATGCGCTGTTGATCACCGACCTTGATCCATTGCGCTATTCCTTGCTTTTCGAACGCTTCCTCAATCCTGAACGTGTCTCGATGCCCGACTTTGACATCGACTTTTGCATGGACCGCCGCGAAGAAGTGATCCGCTATGTTCAGGAAAAATACGGTCGCGACAAGGTTGGCCAGATCATCACCTTTGGGGCGTTGTTGTCAAAGGCTGCCGTGCGCGACATCGGCCGCGTGTTGCAGATGCCCTACGGTCAGGTCGATCGCCTGTCCAAAATGATCCCGGTCGAAGGCGTGAAACCGGTCAGCATCGAAAAGGCGCTGGCCGATGAGCCGCGCCTGCGCGAAGAGGCCCGCAACGAAGAAGTTGTGCAACGTCTGCTGGACTATGTCCAACAGGTCGAAGGCCTGTTGCGCAACGCCTCGACCCACGCTGCGGGCGTGGTGATCGGTGACCGCCCCCTCGACGCACTGGTGCCGCTTTATCAGGACCCGCGTTCCGATATGCCCGCCACCCAGTTCAATATGAAGTGGGTCGAACAGGCCGGTTTGGTCAAATTCGATTTCTTGGGCCTGAAAACCCTGACCGTCATTCAAAACGCCGTCGATCTGATCAAGGCCGCAGGCCGCGATATCCATTTTTCGGCTGATGGCGCAGAACTCTATGAGCCCCCCGAAGGCGCTGTGAACGAGATCAACGCCATCCCTCTGGATGACGAAGCCAGCTACAAGCTTTATGCCGACGCCGCCACGGTCGCTGTGTTTCAGGTGGAATCCAGCGGCATGATGGATGCGCTCAAGCGCATGAAACCCAACTGTATTGAGGACATCGTCGCCCTTGTGGCGCTCTATCGTCCCGGCCCGATGGAGAACATTCCGACCTATTGCGAGGTCAAAAACGGGCTGCGCGAGATTGAATCCGTTCATCCGCTGATCGACCACATCCTTGAAGAAACCCAAGGCATCATCGTCTATCAGGAACAGGTGATGCAGATCGCGCAGGTCATGGCAGGTTATTCGCTGGGGGGAGCAGACCTTCTGCGCCGCGCCATGGGTAAGAAGATCGCCGAAGAAATGGCCAAGGAACGCCCCAAATTTGAAAAGGGTGCGATGGAAAACGGGGTCGACCAGAAAAAGGCCTCTGAAGTTTTTGACCTTCTCGAAAAATTCGCCAACTACGGCTTTAACAAATCCCACGCTGCCGCCTATGCGGTGGTCAGCTATCAGACGGCATGGCTCAAGGCCAATCACCCGGTTGAGTTCATGGGCGGTGTGATGAACTGCGATATCCATCTCACGGATAAGCTGGCGGTCTACTTCGAAGAAGTGAAGAAAAAGCTCCAGCTGCCCTACATTCCCCCTTGCGTGAACCGGTCCGAGGCCACGTTCACGGTGCGCGAAGGTGCGTTGGTTTACGGGCTCGGTGCGCTGAAAAACGTCGGCGTCGAAGCGATGAAACTGGTCACTGAGGGCCGCAAAATAGACGGCGTCGAAAAACCTTTTGCCACGCTGTTTGACATGGCTCGCCGGGTTGATCTGAAGCGCGTCGGTAAACGCCCCCTGGAAATGCTGGCCCGGTCTGGTGCCTTTGACGAGTTGGACAAGAACCGCCGCCGTGTTCTGGAAAGCCTCGATTCACTTGTTGGATATTCTGCCGCGATCTTTGAACAAAAGGCCTCAAATCAGGTGTCGCTGTTTGGCGAAGCAGGCGACGATCTGCCTGAACCGCGTCTGTCCCCTGTGAGCGATTGGCTCCCGGCCGAACGTCTCGACGAAGAGGCCAAAGCCATCGGATTTTTCCTTTCGGGCCACCCGCTCGAAGATTACATGACTGCGCTCAAGCGCAAGAAAGTGCTGACATTGGATGAAGCCACCGAACAGGCCCGAATGGGGCCTTGCGTGGTGAAAATCGCAGGCCGGGTTTCGGGCCGCCAAGAACGCAAATCAGCACGCGGCAACCGCTTTGCCTTTGCGCAATTGTCCGATCCAACCGGTGCTTATGAGGTCACGATTTTTTCCGACACTCTGGAAAAAAGCCGCGACTATCTTGAAACAGGCTCCAAGGTTGTGGTCACTGTTGAGGCAACGATGGAGGCGGATCAGCTAAAACTGCTCGCCCGCGCGATTGCACCAATCGATACCATCGTGGCGGATGCTGGCGCCGCCGGGCTCAAAATCTATGTCGAGGATATCACCGCCGTGATCCCGGTGGCCAACGTGTTGCAGCAATCCATGCAAACCGTAAAGCGTGGCGCAAAAGGACCGATTATGTTCTGCCTCATGCAAAACGATCTGCCCGGCGAGGTCGAGATGGATCTGGGCATCGAATGCCCGGTCAATCCGCAGATCAAAGGTGCGATCAAATCCCTCGATGGTGTGATGGAAGTCGAAGAGTTCTAGGCGACCCGTAGGGCGGGGTTTCACCCCGCCGATCCTGCCATAAGCAAGCGTTTTTCATTTTGTACAAAACGGAGAGTCCACCCCAAAACTTTTGTACAAAACGGTCATTTTGCCAATTTGGCCTAGTAATGCGGTGGACGCTCGTCTCCCATGATCACACCGCCGCCGCCGTCTGTTTCCCGCGTCGCTTCGCGTTCCATCAGCATCTGCACGCGCCGCGTAAGCACCGCAATTTCGGTGTCCTGACGGGCGACAACCTCGGACAGGTCTTCGACTGTGCGGGTCAAATGGGCGATTTGTTCTTCAAGCTTTTCCATGCCCGCTCGATAGGCTTGGTGGGCGTCTGGGTCAAGCGACGTTGCGTTTGTCTTGCTTTGTCGATGCTCGGACAGAACTCTGGAAAGCAGGAGGACCGCATTATGACAGTGACAGTTGAAACCGAGTCGCGGATCACAGTTGTGACCATCAATCGCCCCCAAGCGCGCAATGCTGTGAACCCTGAAACGGCCCAGAAATTGTATGATGCTTTTCTGGCATTTGAAGCGAATGAGGCGGCGGATGTCGCCATTCTAACCGGTGCGGATGGGCATTTTTGTGCGGGCTACGACCTCAAGTCTGCGGCTTCAGGTGACGGGCAGGATTGGTTGAAAAATGTCGAAATTTCAGAGAGTTGGGTTGATGCTTGCTCTCAACCAGCACCGGGACCAATGGGCCCCTCTCGCCTCGTTTTGTCAAAACCCGTCATTGCCGCTGTCGAGGGCTACGCCGTGGCTGGCGGCCTTGAACTGGCTGCGTGGTGCGACATGCGCGTGGCCGCCGAAAGCGCCATTTTCGGCGTGTTCTGTCGCCGCTGGGGCGTGCCTTTGATTGATGGTGGCACAGTGCGTTTGCCGCGCATCCTGGGGCAAGGACGGGCCAATGATCTGATCCTCACGGGTCGCCCCGTGCAGGCAAAAGAAGCACACTCAATGGGGCTTGCCGATCGTGTTGTCCCAAACGGGCAGGCTTTGGGCGAAGCAAAAAGGCTGGCGGATGCGCTCGTGACATTTCCGCAGTCCTGTATGCAGGCAGACCTTGCCTCTGCGCAGCTCTCGGGACGTGATTTGGCGTTGGCATTGCGGCGAGAATGGGAATCTTTTCAATCATTTAGTGCAGAAGGCGTCGCCGGAGCAGCGCGGTTTTCAGACGGCAAAGGTCGTGGTGGAGACTTCTCTGACATCTGACTTTGAACCACCTGTGACAGAGGGTTAGCTTGCCCCCACGCGGGGCATTGGGTAAAGGCACTGGCAAGTGACTTTCCAAAGGGACCATGACCATGGCCAAAGTGAAAAAAGCCCCTCGCCCCAAGGCAATAACGCCCAAGGGGTTCCGCGACTATTTCGGCGCCGAAGTTTCCGAGCGCTCTGAGATGCTGCAAAAGATTGCCGGGGTCTATCATCGCTATGGTTTTGACGCGCTGGAATCGAGCGCTGTGGAAACGGTTGAGGCGCTGGGCAAGTTTCTGCCCGATGTCGACCGTCCCAACGAAGGCGTGTTTGCCTGGCAGGAATCTGACGATGATGGCAACGGCGATTGGATGGCCTTGCGCTATGACCTGACCGCCCCCTTGGCGCGTGTCTATGCGCAGCACCGCAATGATCTTCCGACACCTTATCGCCGTTATGCAATGGGACCTGTGTGGCGCAACGAGAAACCCGGTCCGGGCCGATATCGTCAATTTTATCAATGCGATGCGGATACTGTTGGTACCTCCAGCATGGCCGCAGATGCCGAAATTTGTGCGATGCTGTCGGACACTTTAGAGACCGTGGGCATTCCGCGCGGCGACTATCTGGTGCGGGTCAACAACCGCAAGGTTTTGAATGGTGTGCTCGAGGCCATGGGCCTGCCCGAAGGTGAAGGCGCGCGTGACAACGTGCTGCGCACTATTGATAAGTTCGACAAAGTGGGTGAGGCAGGTGTACGCGAATTGCTGACCAAGGGTCGGCTGGATGCATCCGGTGCTTTCATCGACGGTGTTGGCCTTAGCGATGATCAGGCAGAGCCTGTGATTGCATTTCTGACTTCCAAGGCCGCGGACGTCGCCAAGACATTTGAAAACCTGCGGGGTGCGGTTGGCACCTCGGTTATCGGTGCCGAAGGCATCGCCGAACTTGAACAGATCGCTGACCTGTTGGCTGCAGGCGGCTATGGTGCGGATCGGATCGAGATCGACCCGTCCGTTGTGCGAGGTCTCGGGTATTACACGGGGCCGGTTTACGAGGCCGAGTTAACTTTTGAAATCTTTGACGAAAAAGGCCGCAAGCGTCAGTTCGGCTCGGTCGCCGGTGGCGGGCGTTATGACGATCTGGTGAAACGTTTCACTGGTCAGGCCGTCCCTGCAACGGGTGTGTCCATTGGCGTGGATCGCTTGCTGGCAGCGCTGCGCGAAAAAGGCCGCCTTGGTGGCCGTGTCGAAGGGCCCGTGGTCGTGACCGTTATGGATCGCGATCGTATGGCCGACTATCAGTCGATGGTGGCGGAACTGCGCAATGCCGGTATTCGTGCCGAGGTTTACCTTGGTAATCCCAAGAACTTTGGCAATCAGCTGAAGTATGCGGATCGCCGCGGCAGCCCTATTGCGGTGATCGAAGGCGGGGATGAGAAAGAAAACGGCGTTGTGCAGATCAAGGACCTGATCCTTGGAGCCAAGATCGCTCAAAGCGCCACCCACGAAGAGTGGAAAGAGCGCCCCAGCCAGTTTGAAGTGCCTCGCGATCAACTGGTCGCCAAAGTGCGCGAAATTCTCGAGGGGCAGGACGGCTGATGCCCAAAAAGGCAAAAATCCGCGCCCGTGGCGCTGAAATCCGTGCGATCTTTGAGGCTGCTGGGGCCAATCCGGTTGAGGCGTCCTTGTTGCAACCCGCCGAGGTGCTTTTGGACCTTTACGGCGAAGACATTCGTGGGCGTGCCTATGTGACGTCGGATGCGTTGCGCGGCGAGCAAATGCTGCGCCCGGACTTTACGGTGCCCGTGGTGCAGATGCATATGGAACATGGGGCTGAACCTGCGCGATATACCTATGCGGGCGAAGTTTTCCGCCGTCAGGAAGACGATCCCACCAAGCCCAATGAATACGCGCAAGTGGGCTATGAGGTGTTCGACCGCGAAAACCCCGGTGCGGCAGATGCCGAAGTCTTTGCCCTGATCCAAAGGGCGTTGGGCACATTGGAATTACGGGCGGCAACCGGTGATATGGGGATATTGAAGGCAGCCGTTGCGGGGTTGGACACAACGGATCGACGCAAAAACGCGCTGATGCGGCATATCTGGCGTCCACGGCGGTTCCGTGCCTTGTTGGATCGATTTTCCGGGCGCAGTCCGGTGCCTGCCAGCCGGGCAGCTTTGCTGACAAATCCGAATCCGATGGCGCACGGTAAACCGCAAATAGGGTTACGCTCGCAAGCTGAGATTTCTGAGCGTATCGAAGCCCTGCGCGAAGATGCCAAGGCGCCGCCGATTTCCGATGGGCAGGTCGCATTGATTGAAGCCATTCTCTCGGTCAGAGAGAAGTTGCCATTTGCCTTGGAGCGACTGCGCGACATCGCCGTTGATATGCCGGCAATCACAGAGGCTGTGTATTGCCTCAAAGATCGGATCGAAGCGCTCAAAGAACAGGGCGTCGACGTGGACGCGTTGGAGTTCGAGGCGAGCTACGGCCGCACCTCGATGGAGTATTACGACGGCTTTGTGTTTGGGCTCTATGCCGAAGGGCGTCCCGATCTTCCGCCTGTCGCCACCGGCGGGCGCTATGATGCGCTGACACGTGTGCTGGGGCAGGGTCGTGAAATTCCGGCCGTCGGGGGCGTGATCCGCCCCGGTCTGCTTTTGGAACTGGAGGGTGCACTATGACAATTAAGCTGGGTGTGCCGTCCAAAGGGCGGTTGATGGATAAAACCTTTGACTGGTTTGGAAAACGTGGCGTGTCGCTTGCGCGAACCGGATCAGATCGCGAATACGCAGGTGCTGTCGAAGGTGTCGAAGGTGTCGAGCTGGTTTTGCTCTCTGCCGGGGAAATTCCGCGAGAGCTGGCTTCGGGACGCATTCATCTTGGTGTCACCGGTACTGATCTGGTGCGCGAGAAGTTGCCCCGTTGGGAACAACAACTGGAAGAAGTCGCACCGCTTGGATTTGGACAGGCCGATCTTATTTTGGCGGTTCCCAGCTGTTGGGTCGATGTGGAGACGCTGGACGATCTGGATGCAGCAGCATCGGCTTTTCGGGCCAATCACGGTTTTCGTCTACGCGTTGCAACCAAATACCACCGGCTGGTGCGCGAGTACCTTCAGCACAATGGTGTCGCGGATTACCAGTTGGTCGACAGTCAGGGCGCAACCGAAGGTGTTGTTAAGAATGAAACAGCCGAGGCGATTGCCGATATCACCTCGACCGGTGAGACATTGCGCGCCAATCACCTTAAGATTCTGGGCGATGGGCCAATCCTGAAATCTCAGGCCACTTTGTGGAGAAGCCGTGTCGCGACTTACTCTGACCCCGACCGCAAGGTGCTGTCGGCATTGCTGGATAAACTGCGCTAAGCTTTCTCAGGCCACCTTACAAAGGTGGCCCCACAAAAGTTTGCCCGTGCTCGGTGGCGACTTTTTCCATGTCCTCAAAAGACAGATCACCTTGGGTGCCCAAAGTCGCGTGCAAAGCCCGAAACATGGCCTCCATCTTTAGTGCGGGCGAAAAGACATAACGCAACCGCCCCGGGGCGTCGCCGACGTTTTTAAAAGCATGAACAGACCCACGCGGCACGAACGCCACATCGCCGGGTGACATGTGATGTAAGACACCATCGACTTCGACATCGAATTGCCCTTCGAGAAAGAAAAATGTCTCGTCCTGATCATGGTGGATATGACGGCCCGGACCCACGCCGGGCTGAGCGATATCTTCGAAGACCTCCAATGTTCCGCCGGATTGCTCGCCGGTCAGCAGGATTTTGAGGGTGATCGCGCCGGGGAAATCGAGTGTTTCTGCGGACGTGTATTGGCTGTGAAACGGGGGCATGACGGGTCTCCTTTTGAACAATCAAAAAGGTAGGGGCCACGTTTCAATCAAGAAAGGGTGATCACTGCACAGGGTCTGTGCGCGCGACACACAAAGGGCGTCAACGTACCCCGATTTCCGCCAGAGCGGTTGCCAGCTCAATGGGCAGGCTATCGTCGTCAATGCGTTGGTCGCGCAAATCTGCCGGGCTGTCTTCGGGTTTGAGATACCGCCACCCCTGAAACGGTCGACGCAGGGCGGTTTCGGTTCGGATGACAGCCGGTTCCAGCACGATCGCGCAGCGCCGGATGCCGTCCACACCAATCACTTCGTCCAGCCGCAGGATACGCTGGCGGCATTGAATAGCCCCTTTGATGACCCAATAGATCGAGCCACCCTGAAGAATTTCAGGCTCGCGTTTGGGCCACATGCGTGTCACGTGGCGGGGTAGGGCATCCTCAGACTGGGCCGCGCGCGTGGCTTGCCAGTCGATCAGCGTATCAACGCTTTCTGATCCGACACTGAGCTTTACAAGATTTACGAACTTATCCACAGCTTACCCACAGATTCTTCCCAAGAAACATCTGTATATTGTAGTTTACTTCGCAACAGCAGCAAGCAGTTGTGTTTTTTTGCGTGTGTTTTGGTTGTGCGGGAAGGTCGATCTGGTCTAATCTGGATGCCTCTTCGCCACACAGAGTTTCAGGGAATCACTAAATGAGCCGTTTTGCCGCCCCCATTGCCGAGTCCATCTGGGACATGAAATATCGCTTCAAAGAAGCGGACGGCAAACCGATTGACTTGACGGTTGAAGACAGCTGGCGGCGTGTTGCGCGCGACTTGGCGAAGGTCGAAAAGAACCCGAATGACTGGGAAGATAAGTTTTACGCCGCCCTTGAAGATTTCAAATACCTGCCTGCGGGTCGCATCACGGCTGGGGCAGGTACGGCGCGCAATGTGACCCTGTTCAACTGTTTTGTCATGGGCACGGTGCCTGACAGCATGGGTGGCATTTTCGATATGCTGAAAGAGGCCGCACTGACCATGCAGCAAGGTGGCGGCATAGGCTATGATTTCTCGACCATTCGCCCACGTGGAGCAGATGTCAAAGGCGTTGCAGCGGATGCGTCTGGTCCATTGTCGTTCATGGATGTCTGGGATGCGATGTGCCGTACGATCATGTCTGCCGGATCGCGTCGCGGTGCGATGATGGCGACGATGCGCTGTGATCATCCGGATATTGAACACTTCATTACAGCCAAATCTGATCCCGCGCGGTTGCGCATGTTCAACATGTCGGTGCTGGTGTCTGACGCGTTTATGGAAGCCGTCAAGGCTGATGGTTCGTGGGAGCTAAAGTTCGGGGACAAGGTCTATCACACGGTTGAAGCGCGTGACCTTTGGAACAAGATTATGCAGTCGACCTATGATTATGCCGAACCCGGTGTGATTTTCATCGACCGTATTAATCAGATGAACAACCTGAACTATTGCGAGGACATCTCGGCCACCAACCCTTGTGGTGAGCAACCTCTGCCACCCTATGGTGCCTGCCTTTTAGGGTCGATCAACCTCGCCCGGTTGGTCAAAGACCCGTTTGAAGGTCATGCCGCGCTGGATGAGGCGGAACTGTCCGATCTGGTCGCAACAGCAGTGCGGATGATGGACAATGTTGTCGATGCGTCGCGCTTCCCGCTGGAAGCCCAACAGCAAGAGGCGCAAGCCAAACGTCGTATCGGCCTTGGGGTGACTGGTCTGGCCGATGCCTTGCTGATGCTGGGGCTGGAATACGGTAGCGAAACAGGTGCCGCACAGACCGAAATCTGGATGAAAGCCATTGCGCGCGCGTCTTATCTGGCCTCTGCCGATCTGGCGCGGGAAAAAGGTGCCTTCCCGCTGTTTGACAAGGAAAAATACCTGTCCGGCGGTCTTGTCAGCCAGATGGATGAGGATGTGAAGGCCGCGATTGCTGAACACGGCATTCGCAACGCGTTACTGACCTCAATCGCCCCTACCGGCACGATCAGCCTGTATGCCGGCAACGTGTCGTCGGGTATCGAGCCGGTGTTTGCCTATGCTTATACGCGCAAAGTCTTGCAAAAAGACGGTAGCCGCACCGAAGAAGAAGTTGTCGACTACGCTGTGCAGATGTGGCGCGACAAGTTTGGTGACAAAGCTTTGCCGGACTATTTCGTCAATGCCCAAACGCTTGCGCCTGCCGCCCATGTGCGCATGCAGGCAGCTGCGCAGAAATGGATTGATTCCAGTATCTCGAAGACAATCAACTGCCCCGAGGATATCGGTTTTGAAGAGTTTAAAGACGTTTACATGCAGGCGTGGGATACCGGGTGCAAAGGCTGCACCACGTATCGTCCAAACGATGTGACAGGATCGGTTTTGGCCGTATCAGAAACCGCGGAAAGTGCGCCCGGCGAAAAACCTGCGGATCACGTGGCAGACGGCGAAGTGATCTATATGTCCGAACCGCTGGAACGCCCGCAATCGCTTGAGGGAGCTACTTATAAGCTGAAGTGGCCTGACAGTGAGCACGCGATTTACCTCACGGTGAATGACACCATCATCAATGGCCATCGTCGCCCGTTTGAGGTGTTCATCAACTCCAAGAACATGGAGCATTACGCTTGGACGCTGGCCCTGACACGGATGATTTCGGCCGTTTTCCGTCGCGGTGGTGATGTTTCTTTTGTGGTTGAAGAGTTGAAAGCCGTGTTTGACCCGCGCGGCGGCGCCTGGATGGAAGGCAAATATATTCCCTCCATTCTGGCGGCGATTGGCGGCGTGATCGAGCGGCACATGATCACCATCGGCTTTATTGAAGGCGAGGGTATGGGGCTTAAATCCGATCCGCAAGCCGAGGTTATGGCGGTAGGCGAAGCGCCGCGTGGCAAAGCCTGCCCTTCCTGTGGCCAGTTCGAGCTACGTATGATCGAAGGCTGCATGACATGTGGGTCCTGCGGGCATTCCAAATGCGGCTGAATTAATCGACAAGGCTTTGTTGTGTATAACCAAGCATAAGATGCCCAATTGGGCGAGTTAAGCCGGTTTTTGCAGGCATAAAATGCCCAAAACTCTACGGGCCCTTATTTTGTTGGGGTTCGAAAGAGGCGCCAGACAGTGTTTTGCGGCAGCAGAATAACGGGTCAACTCACACTGCTGCCCTTGACTGATTTTGGATTTCGATCAATCGTTCTGCATGGATTCGAACAAACACATATCAATCGTGTAAGCCGCTGCCACTTTCTGGTTGGCGGCTCCGTTGACTGGTCATCCTGTTTCTGGATGACCTAAATTCGAACCCAATTTGGGAAACCCCAGAATGAAAACCAGTTTTGAAAAATCCGATGAAGTAGACAATGAGAAGTTCCTCAAGCTTTGTGATCGTTTGTCCGCCTTCTTACTCAAAACACGCAAACGTAATCTTGCCCTGGCCCTTCAGGGAGATGATGATTTCTCTAACGAATTGACCGGTGAAGACTTCGCCACTTTTGAACAGGACCTTACCAGTGGCATGCAATTGACACCGTATGATCAGTTGCGGATTCAAGCGCGGGTCCGGAACTTCCTGAAGTCATCAAATTAGAACGGCGACCGACCTTACCCAGAGTTTATCTCTCTAGGTTGCGAGCCACTTGATCGCCAAAGCCACTCAGCAACAAAACGCAAGAACAAAGACCAATCTCATGCCCTTCCTGCTCACATCATCCTGCCAACGAATATCGGTTTCCATCCGATAACCCGATTTTCGGGAGGCAGCATGGGTATGCGGGCGGGACTTATATCCCTGTAGCTCCAGATTAGAGTGCACGAGTCGGTTCGAGTCCGATGCCTCCTACCAATTCCACATGGCATTGCACGAGGCAAACATGGACAAAGATCTTAAAACTGAACTGAAGCGACTTGAGGTTCTGGGCCCATTGAAATTCTCAGTACTAAAGGACCTCTTCGAAGGTTGGGACCATCTGGATTTCCAGCTTGTTGAGACCGCGATCCAAACAGCCAGCAAACGCCAGCAACTCCGAGAGACCTTGGATCACTTTCGCTGGCACGAGGATGAGGATTGGGCCAGGGCCTTGGAAGAACGCTATTTCAAGGCGTGGAAGGCGGACGGCCACGACAATGTCGGAGAACCGATGTCTTTGTTGAGGCGCCTGTTGCGGGTCACCGACGAAGAAGAGTTCAACACAATTATTGAAGCGTTGAAGGTTCCGTTGCCTGAAGAAGGAAAAGAGCCCGAGCGGCGTTACATTACGGGTGCCCGAAATAAGTCAGATCTACCGCGTTCTGTCCGATCCGGTTTGAACAAATGCGAAAAGCTATTTGTAATTGATGATGTGGCCCACTTCGACCGAGAGGCACTGGCGAATGCGGTAGCCGTCAAATCGCGGTTTCCGAACGCAGGTGACGTGATTGAAGGGCTTCTGGGGGAAATGCGGCGAGGCTTTGCTCTTGGCGACGACATCATTCGAATTCGCCCGACCATCATTCTTGGGGAACCGGGTGTTGGTAAAACCACCATGGTGCGGGCCATGCTTGAGGGTCTTGGTGTTGCGCCCGAGATTGTCTCCGTCGCAGGTCACAATGACTCACAGATCTTCGGCGTATCCGCCGGATGGAGCAGCGCATTACCCAGCGTCATGACGACGGCTGTTCTCAAGCAAGGAGTCCTGAACCCAATTCTGGTTGTGGATGAAATCGACAAGGTGCGCCCCTCGCAAAATGGCGACATCTATTCAGAGCTTCTGCTACTGACCGAGCCAACAGATGCAAGAACCTACCGTGACAAGTTTCTGTCGACGACGACCGACTGCTCAACAATTAGCTGGGTGTTCACAGCTAATTACATCGAGCGCATTCCGGAGCCGCTGCGGAGTCGTTGTGTTGTATACAAGATGGAGACGCCGACACACAGCCAGCTTCCCGCGATCCTGCGATCAATGCATGCGGCCTATGCCGAGGAGCGCGGCGTAGATCAAAGAATGATCCCGCTCACGATGGCGGACCATGAGATGTTGATCAACGATTTCTCACAGCATGCCAGCCTGAGAAGATCAAAAGAGTTGATCCGAATTCTGGTTGATTTTGGGCAGAGTGAAGTGGGTCGTGCCTAGGAAGGGTTTTCAAAGCGTCAATTTGAAAACCCAAGCTCAAACTGAATGACGTTTTCGAATAGCTGCGGTTTGACGGTTACTTTTGTGCACGGGCTTGAAACATGATTGGAGGGGGCGATGAAACAGATGGAAAGTACGAATATGTAATCGGCGGAGCAATACTCGGCCACGGTAGCGGCGGCATTGTGTTGTCGCGGGCGGCGTAAAAGTCGGCCACTTTTGCCCTTTCATTTGATGGGAGGGCTTGGGGATATTCACCGTGGATTTGTATTTGAAGGTTCGTCACGCTCACTATGAGGAAGGTTTGAGCGGGCGTCAGATTGCTCGGGATTTTGGGATCAGCCGAGATAGTGTTTCGAAGATGTTGGCGTATTCCGAACCGCCAGGTTATCGGCGGACTGCGCCGATCAAGCGCCCCAAGCTTGATCCTTACACAGGCCAGATTGACCAGTGGTTATCTGAAGACAAGGCCCGGCCACGCAAACAGCGACACACAGCCAAACGGATCTTTGCGCGGTTGCGCGACGAATGCGGGTTTGATGGTGGTTATACGATTGTAAAAGATTATGTGCGTGCCAGGAAGCGCAGCGGCAAGGAGATGTTTGTGCCGCTGAGCCATCCTCCGGGGTATGGGCAGGCGGATTTTGGCGAAGCGCTGGTTGTCATTGGCGGGATAGAGCAGAAGGCGTACTTCTTCGCCTTTGATCTGCCGCACAGCGATGCCTGTTATATTCGTGCCTACCCTGCTGCTAACACTGAAGCCTGGCTTGACGGGCATGTGCATGCCTTTGCCTTCTTCGGCGCAGTGCCGCGTTCCATCCTTTACGACAATGACCGTTGCCTGGTGGCCAAGATCATGCCGGATGGCACCCGCAATCGCACGCAGCGGTTCAGCGCGATGCTGTCGCATTACGTGATTGGGGACCGGTATGGCCGCCCAGGCAAGGGTAACGACAAAGGCAAGGTCGAAGGTCTGGTTGGCTACGGACGGCGCAACTTCATGGTGCCGATACCACGCTTCGCCACTTGGGATGCGTTCAACGAGTATTTGGAGGAGCAATGCCGCAAACGGCAGGCCGACATCCTGCGCGGTCACAAGATCAGCATTGCTGACCGCCTGGAAGCGGACTTGCTGGCGATGCGCCCCCTGCCAGTCGCGCCTTTTGAAGCCTGCGATCTGCAAAGCAGTCAGGTAACGTCGACATCCGTCGTGCGTTATCGCGGCAATGATTACTCTGTACCCGTGGCCTTCGGTCACCGCGAGGTCTGGATCAAAGGCTTCGTGGATCGTGTTGTGATCGGCTGCGCGGCAGAGATCATCGCAGACCATCCCCGCTCTTATGACACAGGTGATATGGTGTTTGACCCAGTACATTACCTGCGCCTGATCGAGCGCAAGATCATGTCCTTTGATCAGGCCGCCCCATTGCAAAACTGGGAGCTGCCAGAAGCCTTCGCCACACTTCAGCGGTTGTTGGAAGCCCGGCAAGGCAACGCAGGCAAGCGTGAGTACGTGCAGGTGTTGCGCCTGCTGGAACGCTTCGAGATCGAGGTCCTGCATCTGGCCATCAGGGATGCCCTGCGAATGGGTGCGATCAGCTTCGACGCCATCAAGCATCTGTTGTTGTGCCGGGTGGAACGACGCCCGCCTCGGCTGGATTTGGATGTTTACCCGTTCCTGCCCAGAACCAATATCGCCACAACATCCGCATCCTCCTACATGAGCTTGCTGGCGGGAGGTGAGGCATGACAGATGCACCAGAGCTGCTGCTGGCCCATCACCTCAAGACCCTGCGCCTGCCGACGTTCCTGCGTGAGCATGACAAGCAGGCACGTATCTGTGCCGCCGAAGGTGTGGACCATGTGCGCTATCTGGCCCGGCTGACGGAGCTGGAACTGATCGACCGGGAACGCCGCATGGTGGAGCGCAGGATCAAGTCTGCAAAGTTTCCGGCCGTCAAAAGCCTTGATAGTTTCGACTTCAAAGCCATGCCTTCGTTGAACAAGATGATGGTACTGGAGCTGGCCCGCTGTGAGTGGATTGAACGCCAGGAGAATGTCATCGCCCTCGGCCCCTCTGGCACTGGCAAAACCCACGTCGCGCTCGGGCTGGGCCTTGCGGCTTGTCAAAAGGGACTGCCGGTGGCCTTTGTAACAGCGGCGGCGTTGGTCAATGAACTGATGGAAGCCAGAGACGAGAAGCGCCTGCTGCTTCGTCAGCGGCAATTGGCCAAGGTGAAGTTGTTGATTATTGATGAGTTGGGCTTTGTGCCGCTCAGCAAGACCGGCGCAGAACTTCTGTTCGAGCTGATCTCACAGCGTTACGAACGAGGCTCCACATTGATCACCAGCAATTTGCCGTTCGAAGAATGGACGGAAACCTTCGGCACCGAACGTCTCACCGGCGCATTGCTCGACCGGCTCACACACCACGTCAACATCCTGGAGATGAACGGCGAAAGCTATCGCCTGAAACAAAGCCGCGAACGCCTCGCAAACCCTTCAAATTGACAAATGAATAATTGGCCTGGCGGCCAATGCGCCTTGGAACGTGCTTGCTATTTGATGGCTGCACGCTCCAAGGTGCTCGCACCAAAATGGCCTACTTTTACTCCGCCACGGTGGCAGGTTTTTACACCGCCGTTGACAGGCACAAAAAATGGGCACCTTCGGTCTCACCGGAAATTCTGCCGCGGGATGTAGAGATTCGCAACTCGAAATAGATTAAAGCACTCGTAATTCACTTTTTAAGTGTCCCCAATGGTGATACTGTAGCCTCAATAGTATACGAGGCTTTGAATGCGCTTATACAGCATCTCCGTAAGAAATTTTCGCCGACTGAAAAGCATCGATCTGGATTTCGAAGAGAAAGAGACTGTGTTTGTTGGTCCAAACAACAGTGGGAAAACTTCGGCGACCGCCGTTATGCGAAGTTTTCTAGGAAATCGCGACTTCAAGATACACGATTTTTCGGTCAGCAGTATATCAGCGATTGATGCTTACGTGAATGACGAAGGGCAAAGCCTACCGTCGATTGAGCTCGATCTCTGGTTCAAAGTTGATCCCAACGCGGTTTCGTTCGGGCGGGTTTTCGCCCTTGCAACAACTCTATCGACAGATTTTTCCGAAATCGGAATTCGGTGTTCGCTAACGGTTGATGACGCCAAAGAACTCTGGAGGCAGTATGATTTGGCCTTTCCAGCGGCTCAGGATGGCGCTCGAAAACGAACGCTAAGTCACTTTCTGGATTTTGAAGGGAATTTGAGAAAGCACTTTAGTGTGCAGTTTTCGTCGTTGGAGCGCACGGACAACGATCCGCTGCCAACGCCACTGGACCCGAAAGATGGAAAGAAAATTCTTAGCTCACTGGTGCGTGTCGATTTTGTCGACGCACAGCGAAACATCGATGACGAGAATGCTGCAAGGAGCAACAGGCTCTCCGAAGCGTTTGCGACCTACTACAGACGCAATCTTGAGCAAGCGGAACTGGCCGAGGAAGCGATAGCCATCATCGAGCAGAACAACGAAAACCTGACCAGCCATTACACTCAACGCTTTGCACCTTTGATGACAATGATTGGTGGGCTTGGGCTTCCTTCCGACAATGATCGCGCCATGAAGGTTGTTTCAACGTTGAGTTCGGAAGACGCATTGCGCGGGAACACAGAGCTATACTACGTAGACGCCAACACGAGCCATGAGCTTCCCGAAGCCTATAATGGACTGGGGTTCAAGAACCTCGTTTTCATGGCAATTCAAATTGATCATTTCTACAGACAATGGCTTGCAACCGAGGAAGACCGCCCGCTATGTCAGGTGATTTTTGTCGAAGAACCTGAAGTTCACCTCCACGCTCAAGTTCAGCAGACGTTTATTCGTCAAATGTGGGATGTGTTGACTGAAGGCACGCCAGACGGCGAAAGCACCCCACAGCTCGCTGTCACTACACACTCTTCACACATTCTCGATACTGTTGATTTTTCCAAAATTCGGTACTTCCGCCGCAAGTCCGTCAATGATGCTCAAAACGGTGAAACATTCCATGGAACCACAGTGCACAGTCTCGCTCAGTTTCAGCCGGAGCCAATCGATTTGGATGGAGAAATTGTCTCACCAGAAGTGGCTCTTTCCTTCTTGAAGAAGTATTTACGCCTTACCCATTGCGACCTTTTCTTTTCAGATGCGGCCATTCTAGTTGAAGGGTCGGTTGAAAAGCTTCTGTTGCCTCGCATGATCGATTTTTCAGCCAATAGCCTAAACAAAAAATATTTGACCGTTCTCGAGGTAGGTGGGGCGTACGGAATGCGTTTTGCCGGATTGCTGGAATTCCTGGAGATTCCCTACCTTATCATCACTGATATCGATTCTGTTGACCCTGCAAATAGTCGCAAAAACTGTATTGCAACAGCAGACAATGCGGTGTCCTCGAATGCTACTCTTGGTTACTTTTTCGATGATAGCAGCGTAAAAACACTCGCCGCCAAAACGAAAGCGGATCGTGAGCAGGCTGACGGAATGCGTTTCATCAGCTATCAAACGCCTGTCTCGATAGATGTGGGAGGACAAGCGCAAATTTTCCACGGAAGGACACTTGAGGAAGCTTTCGTTTATGAGAACCTTGACCTATTTCGAAACGATGCATTGAGCATTGATATTGATCTACCAGACGATCTTGCCGCCCTGCATAGAGATGTCTGGAAACGTATCAAAAGCTCCACATTCAAAAAAACCGAGTTTGCGATGAATGTGCTGGCTTACGAGCCGCCTCAACAGCATGATGAAGAAGAAGGTGCCAACACTGGCGTCGCGCAGCTTCCCTGGAACGTTCCGCAATACATCTCTGAAGGTCTGGTCTGGTTGGATGGACAACTATGCCAGAATGCCGAGGAGGTATGAATGGAAACTGTTCTGAAGCCGACAGAGGCAGACAGAAGAATTGTCGAGTGTATCTCTGACGAAAAATCGTTTTCTGTAATTGCTGGTGCTGGTTCGGGAAAAACCACATCGCTCGTCGAAGCTCTAAAAAAAATACGTGACAAACATGGAAAAGAACTCCGAAAAAACGGGCAACGCGTCGTATGCATCACCTATACCAACCGTGCTGTCGATGTGATTTCTTCCAAACTCGGATTTGATGATCTTTTTCTGGTGACCACCCTTCATGGGTTTTTGTGGGGCGAGATTTTTCGATTTCAAAATGCAATGCGGGAAGCACTTTGCGAGGATGTAATCCCGAGGCACATTGCAAAAGCGCAAAAGGATGATAACGGCGGAACCTCCCAAAGAGCGAGAAACGCACGGGAAAAGGTTCAAAGGCTGTCGCAAGAGTTGGAAGCGCTCAAAGAGGAGCCAAAGGTCAGATATGAGGAAACGGCGATAAGTGACTACGCCCAGTGCATCCTGAACCATGACGACGTTATCGATGTTGCTTCGTTTCTAATCTCCAACAGGCCGATCTTGCGAAAAGGTCTTGGGTTCAAATACCCATTTTTCTTTGTCGATGAAGCGCAGGACACTTTCCCTCAAGTAATGGCCGCATTGAACGCAATATGCGCAAAGGATGGCCTTCCGTTAATTGGGTATTTTGGCGACCCGATGCAGCAAATCTACGACAAACGTGCGGGAGGCTTCTCGGGGCCGGAGGGTGCAGAGATAATACCCAAGGAAGAGAACTTTCGATGTTCGACGTCGGTAATCGATCTTCTCAATAACTTCAGGTCGGACTTGCAGCAAGTACCAGGAGGCAAGAACATAGAAATCGAAGGAAGCGTTGAAATCACAGTTGTTCAGGCACCTGATCCTTCTGGACCAAGAAACACATATACAGTTGAACAGCTTGATGATGTTACTTCGAAGTACACAAATGCTGTTGCGCAATGGGGATGGGAAAACCTGCCGTCCGTGAAAAACCTGTTTTTGGCCAGGCGTATGATTGCACGGAGATTGGACTTTAAAAATATCCACTCTCTGTTCACCGGTACTTATTCATCCTCGCGTTCACAATCTGTCTACGAAGATGGCACCCACTATCTTTTTAAGCCTTTCGTGGATGGAGTTTTTGAACTCGTTGAGGCCTCCCGAAAGGGCGATGCGAAGAGGATCATAGAAACGCTGCGTCGGATTAGTCCCGCTTTCTCCGATACGGGGAAGAACAAGAGCAAATCGCTGAAAGCGATGCTAGATCACGCTGTGCAACACACCGAAAAACTCAGAGAGATGTGGGAAACCCGGTCTGTGAAGGAGGTGCTTGAATATTGTCACGACAATGATCTGTGTACAATATCTGAACGGCTTGCGTATCAAATGGACCGTAAACCTCGGGAAGAATTTGATCGAGATATGGAGGATCATCAACGTGAGAAAGGCGACTGGCTGGCCGATGAGTTTTTTGAGCTGGGGACCGAAGAGCTGGAGCGCTACTTTAGTTTTCTCGACGAGAGTTCTCCGTTTAGCACGCAGCACGGTGCAAAAGGAGAAGAGTACGAAAACGTCCTTGTTATGATCGATGATATAGAAGCGAACTGGAACACATATAGTTTTTCGAAGTTCCTCACACCGAATGTTGCTGGTCAACCAACGGATCGGCAACGAGAGCTAACAGAAAAACTCGCTTACGTTTGCTTCTCTCGTGCTGAAGTGAATTTGCGAGTTTTGTTTTTCTCTATAGATGCCAAGGCGGCAGGAGCAGAGTTGATTGACGCAGGACTGTTCAGGAAAGATCAAGTTTCCTACCTATAAGTTTCAGGGTTTCGGTCGATTGATAGCAGACAAGAGCTGAGGGAAGAGAAACCGTGGTCAATCCGAGTATTAAGTCCTTGTCCGATAATGACGCGCTCCAAAATAGCCAGTCAAACAGTGGTAGGCTGAATCCCAAGTGTTTCCGGTTGGGTAACAAACTATACGTAACCGGTGTTCTGACCCCACCTTCCTCATAATGAGCTACTCCCCATTTGTTGGACAGGATCTGGCGTAGTTTAAGCTACTTTTCGCTCCTGCTGATCAGGGTTGGTTGTTTCAATTCCCTGCCAAT
>NZ_FQZQ01000031.1 GCF_900142085.1 Shimia gijangensis | reverse complement strand
TGAGACAATCTCTTCCGGCTTCAGTCGCTTGTTTGCCATTCTTAGTCCTCCGTTTCCTAACCTTAACGGTGGACCCATTCAGATGGGGAGGCTCAGAGGGCTCGATCCTGCCGTTTGCTGCAACTTGCACGAAAGTCCGGCACTCAGATGGAACCGGCCATTTGGCGGCTTGATAGAATCGACCGATCAACACGGTGTTGATGCCAGGAGAGGGAGGGATGGATGGAGGATATCTCATGTCCAATATCCAACTACCTGCTGTCAAACCGAAGCGCCGAGCTTGGAACAAGGGGCGACTTATCGGCCAGAAACGTCCACTTCTGCCGAAACAGGTTTGGGCCATTCGTGCACGGCTCGAATTGGCCGAGAATCTCAGAGACCTTGCGCTGTTCAATCTTGCAATCGACAGCAAACTGCGGGGCTGCGATCTGGTCTCCTTAAAGGTCGCCGATCTCGTGGTAGGCGATTGTGTCCGGGAGCGCGTTTCAATCATCCAGAGCAAGACGCAACGGCCAGTTCAGTTTGAGGTCTCTGAAGGCACAAGGGACACCGTCTGGAATTGGGTATGCAGTCCGGCAATGCTGGCGGTCGGCCACCTTTTCCCGAGCCGGTTTCACGACCGGGCGCATGTGTCGACCAGACAATATGCTCGGCTTGTTCGTAATTGGGTGATTGCGATTGATCTCGACCCAAGCGGGTACGGCACGCATTCACTCCGGCGCACTAAGGCGGCGCTGATTTACCGCAAGACTGGTAATCTCCGTGCTGTCCAGCTTTTGCTTGGCCATACAAAGGTGGACAGCACAGTGCGCTACCTCGGTGTCGAACTTGAAGACGCGCTGAGTATTGCCGAGCAGATCGACATTTGAGAGATTGGCGGACGGCGATAGCCGTTCGCCCTTCAGGACTGGCGATGGTCGCCGGGCTTACGTTTTATGTCTGGACTTCTTTGGCGATTGGAGCGTCACTGACCCTACCGACGCACTGAGTCTCCAGCCCGAATTGTCGGGCTTTGGTCGGTACGGGGCGCAATAGCCCTGGTGATCGAAAGGAGACAAAGATGAGCAACCAAACAATGAGTTCAGATGTACGGTCGGAGTGTTCTCCCGCGACCGGCAGCTTGAAGCCGAAATCAAAGAAGCGAACTGGCAGGACCAAGGTAGAGATATTGCGCAAGCTTGTGTCGCGACCGAACGGGGTGACGGTTACACAAATTCAGAAACGCCTGGTCTGGCAGCCGCACACAATACGGGCGGCAATCTCGCGCCTCAGATCATCAGGTCTGCCTATTGCGCTCGACCGGTCCGGCAGGGCGGCGCGCTACCGTGTGGTGTCCGGAGAAGAACGGTGAGAACAAAGGGAACCGACCTGGATATCCGGCTGTTGGAAGACGCTGATGCGGCGACACTTCGAGGGATTTGGGCGGACGCCAATGGCACTGCATCGCCAAAGACCTTCACGGCGCGGTTGATGCGATTGGCACTGGCTTGGGAGGTGCAAGCCGACTGTGCGGCGCGAGAAACGACCAGGGTAAGGCGCGGATGGAAGCGGGTCCAAAGGGAAGGGAGCAAAGACAGGGCCAAGGGTCTAGCTGAGAATGCGAAAGCGCCTCTCGCCGGTGAAGGCACCCGCATCTTCAAACATTGGGCTGAGGCGACGCATGAGGTGCTCATCACAGAAAACGGCGCTGCAATCTGGAACGGCCAGAGTTATTCCTCGCTGTCGGCGGTAGCCCGCGCAATGACTGGAACGAATCGCAACGGGCCAAAGTTCTTCGGGCTGCGTGAAGGGGGCAAGCGATGATCCGCCAGCGCTGCGCCATATATACCCGCAAGTCGACCGAGGAGGGGCTTGAACAGGACTTCAACTCGCTGGATGCGCAGCGAGAGGCCTGTGCGGCTTATATTCTCAGTCAGAAACACGAAGGTTGGGCCGAGCTTGCCGGACGGTATGATGATGGCGGGTTCTCCGGTGGGTCCATGGAGCGGCCGGGCCTTAAGGCGCTGCTGGAGGACGTGCGGGCAGGGCGCGTCGATGTCATTGTTGTCTATAAGGTGGACCGGCTCACGCGGTCTCTGGCAGACTTCGCCAAGATGGTTGATGTGTTCGATGGGGCAGGGGTGTCGTTTGTATCGGTCACGCAAGCCTTTAATACCACATCATCGATGGGGCGCTTGACCCTGAATGTGCTGTTGTCCTTCGCGCAGTTTGAACGCGAGGTAACGGCCGAGCGCATCCGAGACAAGGTTGCCGCCTCTAAACGAAAAGGCATGTGGATGGGTGGCTCTGTTCCAATGGGTTATGACGTGGTGGACAAGGCGCTGGCGGTGAATGACACGGAAGCCGCGACAATCCGGACGATCTTTTCCGAATATCTGGCATCGGGATGCGTCCGGCAATTGTCTATTCGACTGAAAGAAATGAATACTGTCAGTAGGCGATGGATTGATCGGCATGGGCACACCAAAGGCGGAAAATCTTTATCACCTGGCGCGCTCTATTACATGCTTCGCAACCCGGTTTACGTCGGTAAGATCCGTCACAAGGACGCGCTGTACGAGGGCCTTCATGAAGCAATCATTGATGACGCGACTTGGCGGCAGGTGCAGACCCAGTTGGCCAACAATGGTGGCAAGAAAATCAACATGGGTAGACGACCTGCAAAGCGGTTGTTGGACCGCCTGATATTCGATTCCGTGGGGCGGATGATGCGCACCACATATTCCAGCAAGTCAGTCCACCAGAATGGAACGTATCGTACGAAGCGATATTGGTACTACACATCAAATGCGCAGCACTCAGAAGATAAATCGAAAATTGAACGCCTGCCCGCCGATGAGATTGAACGCGTTGTTCTGATTGGTCTTCAGAAACAACTCGCGGATACTGGTTGGTTGGCCGAACAGATCGGAGAACACAAAGCAAGAGCAAGCTTGATTGCAGATCTCTCGCAAGCCGCAGACATCTTGTTGGAGGGCGCAAATGGAAATGATGGCACCGCTAAACTGAAAGATCTCTCTGGCCTCTTAGATCGTATCGATGTTCACGAGAAGCGGTTGCAAATCTCAGTGACCCTCAAAGCATTGCTTGAAGGGAGTGGCACCTCAGGTCCCCTTCCAGCTACCTTTGAAATCCCGTTCATAAGACGTCAGAACGGTCGCGCCAAGCCGATCATTATTGCTTCCGAGAATGCGCCACAACCTGATCCGGATCTCATAGCTCTGGTTGCCGATGCAAGGCGATGGGCAAGAGAACTCCTTGACGGCAAAGTCACATCCATTCAGCAAATCACGGACCAGGAAGGATTACGAAGCGGGGTTGTCAGCCGCATCCTTCCCCTTGCCTGGCTGGCGCCGGACATCTCAACGGCCATTCTCGAAGGCCGTCAGCCGCAGCATCTTAACGCCAAAACACTGCGTTCGCTCCCAGAACTACCAGCGGATTGGACAAAGCAACGCCAGCTCCTTGGGTTTGCCTCAGTTTGAGGCGGCTCGAAAAAACGAAAGACCTCACACCCAATTGCCCCGCTGAGACTTTCCCACAATAAGCTCGCAAATCGCTCTGATCAGAGACCGAATGTGAGGTCTCAGTCGACAATAATGCCTCCAACCCATTGAAAAACAAACACTACTCAAAGTGCGCCTTCTTTCCGTAGTTCGAGGGAGAGAAAGTGGTGGGCGACCCTGGAATCGAACCAGGCGTGCGTCTCCGCGAGGGAGTTACAGTCCCCTGCCACACCTTGCGGCCTGTCGCCCACTTTCCTTGGCCTTGCGACCTTGGTGTGAGGCGCTGATTACTGCGCCTTGCGAGGGCCGTCAACAAGAAAATCTCTTGCAGACACGCATGATACGGCGCATTGGTAACTCCCCGACAAAAACCGGATATCAGAGCAATGAAAAAGCCCAAGTGGGTCGTTCAAAAAGAGCAAGACAAACGCAAAGCAGCAGCCGAGACCATATGGCTTTTCGGATTGCATGCGGTGCGCGATGCTTTGGTGAATCCGGACCGGGAAAAGTTGCGTTTGGTTTTGACCAAGAATGCGGCTGACAAGCTGGAAGAGGCAATCGAGGCGTCGGGCATGGAGCCCGAGATGACGGATCCCCGCAACTTCAAAGTTCCGATTGACGCGCAATCCGTGCATCAGGGGGCAGCGCTTGAAGTGAAGCCATTGAACTGGGGCCGTTTGGCGGATCGCGCAATTGCAGATGATGATCGCCCGCAACGTCTTGTCTTGCTGGATCGGGTGACCGATCCACATAACGTCGGCGCGATTTTACGCTCGGCTGAAGTGTTCGGTGCTCTGGCTGTGGTTGGCACACGCCACCATTCTGCACCGGAAACCGGCGCTCTGGCGAAAACTGCAAGCGGCGCGCTGGAACGTCAGCCTTACCTGCGTTTACGAAACCTGTCGGACGCCATAGTTGAACTGCAGGCCATGGGCTATTTGGTTCTGGGGCTGGATGGTGAGGCCGATGAGAGCATCGAACAGGTGCTGGACGGAAAACACGACCGACCTGTGGCTTTGGTTCTTGGGGCCGAAGGGCCGGGATTGCGGCAGAAAACCAAGGAAACTTGCGACGCGCTGGTTAAGATTAACTTCGCCGGAGCCTTTGGGTCGCTCAATGTGTCCAATGCTGCGGCTGTTGCGCTTTATGCGTCTTTGCCGCGTTAACGCCTGACTGTTCACAGGCTGTATTCGAAGGTTTCCTAAGCAAATCATAGATTTTGGGTCTGAAGTGCATGAGATCGGCGGCTTTTCGCCGTTTTTCGCCAATTCGCGATCACAGGGAATTTACCTGCCCTTTAACCGCCCGGAACCAACCCTATCTTTTATTCAGAGAGGCGGAAACGGAACTTCTGCCTCTGTCTTCACTGTCCCTCGTTCCGTAACTTAGGCGCCCAAGGTTACTTGGGCGCTTTTTTCTTGGGATCAGCCGGGGTAGCCTGCGCCATGACTTATTCAGACAAGTATCTCAAAACCATTCTGCAGCGCACAAAATGTGTGGCTGTAGTTGGGGTTTCCATGAACCCGGTTCGGCCAAGTTATTATGTGGCGCGATACCTCAATCTCAAAGGCTATCGCGTGATCCCGGTGAACCCCGGCCATGCGGGCAAGGTTTTGTTTGGAGAAACGGTGATAGCCAGCCTGTCAGAGGTCAACGCACCGGTGGATATGGTTGATATCTTTCGCCGCTCTGAAGCTGTACCGCCAATTGTCGATGAGGCATTGCAATGTTTCCCTGATCTGAAAACCATTTGGATGCAGATTGGGGTGGAACACGCCGAGGCAGCGGCCAAGGCCGAAGCCCGTGGCGTGGATGTTATCCAGAACCGTTGCCCAAAAATTGAATATCAACGTTTGTTCGGAGAGCTGCGTATGGGCGGTTTTGCGACGGGTGTAATCTCGTCCAAACTGTAACGAGGAGGGGCCCGCCACTCTCATTGTAGTGCTTGGGAAAAGGTGAAAATCAGGTCTGAGTGCGAGACGCTTTTTCACTCAAACCGCTGGTGCCTTGACGGCGCTGCAACTCAGCCAACACCTCGTCCAAAGCGACGCCGCGTGATTGCAACATGACCAGCAGGTGAAACAGGACATCCGCACTTTCTGAAATTAGACCATCCCGGTTGTCTTTAACCGCTTCGATGATGGCTTCAACCGCTTCTTCGCCAAATTTCTCGGCACATTTCTCCGGGCCTTTGGCCAACAGTTTTGCGGTCCAGCTCGAGTCCGGATCGGCTGCAGCGCGTTCTGCGATGGTTGCAGCGAGGTCGTTGAGCGTGTTCATAAGAGCCTCATCGGGATACCGGCGTCCACCATATGCTGTTTGGCTTCCTGAATGGAATACTCACCGAAATGGAAAATGGACGCTGCCAGAACCGCACTTGCGCCCCCTTTTGTGACACCTTCGACCAGATGATCCAGCGTGCCAACTCCGCCAGAAGCGATCACCGGCACATTCACGGCGTCAGAGATAGCTTTGGTCAAAGGGAGGTTAAAACCCGCCTTGGTGCCATCGCGATCCATCGAGGTCAGCAGGATTTCTCCGGCGCCCTTGGCGACCACCAGCTTGGCAAACTCAATAGCATCGATGCCAGTGGATTTGCGTCCGCCGTGAGTGAAAATCTCCCATTTTCCGGGAGATACGGTCTTGGCGTCGATTGCGACCACGATGCATTGCGATCCAAATTGTGCCGCGGCTTCGGCCACGACGTCCGGATTGGCGACAGCGGCTGAATTGAAGGACACTTTGTCGGCACCCGCCAGCAACAGTTTGCGTACATCCTGTACCGTGCGCACGCCGCCGCCCACCGTCAGAGGGACAAAACACTGTTCCGCGGTGCGTTGTACCATATCGATCATCACGCCGCGATTATCGTGCGTGGCATGGATGTCGAGAAAACAAATTTCGTCAGCGCCGGCGGCATCATAGGCGCGCGCGGCCTCAACCGGGTCTCCGGCGTCGCGCAAACCAACAAAATTTACGCCCTTGACCACACGGCCATCGGCGACATCCAGACAGGGGATCAGGCGGGTTTTTAGCATCTCAGCGGAACCTTTTGCGAATTGTCGCGATCAATGCCACGACAGCCCATAAAAGGCCAGTCCCCAGAACGACCGGCCCAAAAATCAACGGCCCCCAGGCCGCGAAAATGCCAACCGTGTATATGCTTTCGCCCAGTTCGATTCCAAAGACTTTGCAGGTCTGGACATAGCCTTCGTTGACTTTGCAGTTGAACACGTAGCCCAGAAAAAACATCGCAATGAGCGTGAGCAGCCACAGTATGATCGGGGCTATCATAAGACATGCGAAAATGAGATTGGTACGCCGCATGGCGTGACCTATCCTTTCATGATTTTCAGCGCGTCCTTCAGATCAATCGCCCCATCATACAACGCGCGCCCTGAAATGGCACCATTGAGTGGCGCGCCGCAGGTTTTCAGCGCCTTGAGATCGTCAATCGACGAAACACCACCCGACGCAATCACCGGAATTGAAACGGCGTTGCCCAAGGCAGCCGTGGCTTCCACGTTGGGCCCCTGCATGGCACCGTCACGGTTGATGTCTGTATAAATAATGGCGGCGACACCTGCGTCCTCGAAGGATTTGGCAAGGTCCGTGACCATAACATCCGTTTCTTCCGCCCATCCCTTGGTGGCAACCCGGCCATTGCGGGCATCAATGCCGACGGCGACTTTGCCGGGAAACTCGCGCGCTGCTTGGCGCACCAGATCGGGGTTTTCAACCGCAACAGTGCCAAGGATCACACGGGCGAGGCCCTTGGTGATCCAGTTTTCTATGGTTTTTATGTCGCGAATGCCGCCGCCCAATTGCGCCGGTACGTTGGCTTGCTTCAGAATCTCTTCCACCGGAGCAGCATTTACCGGCTCGCCGGCAAAGGCGCCATTCAGGTCGACCAGATGCAGCCACTCGCAGCCCGCGTTGACAAACTCCAACGCTTGCGCGGCGGGGTTTTCGTTGAACACCGTTTCTTTTTCCATGTCGCCATGGACAAGGCGCACGGCGTTTCCGTCTTTGAGGTCGATGGCGGGGTAAAGGATCATGGGAACACCGTGGTTAAGCTGCTTTTCGCGGGCGGTTTGGCATGAGGTTGCCGGAAATGCAATGTGACCCACAGTCAGGGTTGATTGAAATCGCGGACTAGCTCAGAGTTTCAGCTAACCATTGGGAGGAAGACAATGAAAAAGCTATTATTGGCTGCATCTTTGGCGATTGTTGGGGCAGGGGCTGCGCTGGCCGATCCTGCAGAAGGGATGTGGAAAACTGAGCCGGGGGAAACCGGAGGTTACCTACATGTGAATATCGCGACTTGTGGAGCGGCACTTTGCGGCACGATTGCCGCTGCGTATGACAAGAGCGGCTCCAAATCCTCTGACTATGAACACATGGGCAAAAAGCTTTTGTGGGGAATGAACGCTGACGGCGGCGGCAAGTACAGCGGCGGCAAAATTTGGGCACCGGACACCGACAAGACTTACAAATCCAAGATGTCGCTAAGCGGCTCCACGCTGAGTGTGCGCGGATTCGTCGGTGTATCCGCATTTGGTCGCAGTCAGGATTGGAAACGCGTCAATTAAACGCGCCGGACGATTTGGAACAGCCTCCGCCAAATGGTTGGGCAGTTTTGCGTTTACGGTGTCCAGCGCAGGAAGTTGCCAATCATACGCAGGCCGACATGCTGGCTTTTCTCTGGGTGAAATTGCATCCCCAACATGGTGTCACGCCCGATAATGGCCGTGACGTCGCCACCATAGTTTACGTGGGCAATGCGCTGATCCGGCTCGGCGACATGAAACTGATAGGAGTGCACAAAGTAAGCGTGGTCACCGGTGCTCACACCCTCCAGCACCGCATGTGGTTGCTCGATCACCAGATCATTCCAGCCCATGTGTGGCACTTTGAGCGACGTGTCTGACGGTGTGATCTTTTCGACGTCACCTGCCACCCAGCCAAGCCCTGTGGTTTCTTCGTATTCGTGGCCGGTGGTGGCCATCAGCTGCATGCCCACGCATATGCCAAGGAAGGGACGGCCTTTGTTTTCAACCGCTTCGACCATGGCGTCATAGATACCCTTGTGGCCCCGAAGTTCCGCGGCACAGGCCGGAAAGGCACCGTCGCCGGGCAATACCAGCCGGTCCGCTTTGGCTACGACGTCGGCGTTCGAGGTCACGATAACCTCGCCGCCATTAACCTCTCGGGCCATGCGTTGGAATGCCTTTTCGGCCGAGTGCAGGTTGCCGCTCTCGTAGTCGATGATTGCTGTCAGCATTGGATTTACAACGCCCCTTTGGTCGACGGGATCGCGTCGGTTTTGCGTGGATCAGTTTCAACCGCTTCACGCAGGGCGCGGGCCACAGCTTTGAACGTTGCTTCGGCAATGTGGTGGCTGTTAAAGCCATGAATCTGGTCCACGTGCAGCGTGATGCCGCCGTGAGTGGCCAGCGCCTGAAAAAATTCACGCACCAGTTCCGTGTCAAATGCGCCGATTTTCGGCGTCGGCATTTCCACATTCCAGATTAGGTAGGGGCGGGCCGACAGATCAAGAGCCGCGCGGACCTGCGCATCATCCATGGGCAGGTGGCAGGCGGCGTAGCGACGGATGCCTTTTTTGTCACCCAGCGCTTGTGTCAGAGCCTGGCCCAGCGCAATGCCCACATCTTCGACCGTGTGGTGGTCATCTATGTGATAATCACCAGCGGCGCGAACGGTCATGTCGATCAGAGAATGGCGCGACAACTGGTCCAGCATGTGGTCAAAGAACCCCACGCCCGTCTGATTGTCGTAAACGCCCGTGCCGTCCAGATTGATTTGCACTGTAATTTCGGTTTCCGCAGTTTTGCGGCTGACCTCTGCGCTGCGCATGTCGGTGATCCTTTGTCTCTTTGCGGCGCCCTTATAGGCGTGCGCACTAAGAAGGCCAAGACGGCACGTTTCGGGATTGTGGAACCCGTGCCAATTGTGCCAGCCTAGGACGATAGCCTGAAAGGATCGACATGAGCACCTGTGTATTCATTCAAATACGTTGCAGACCCGGCACGACCTACCGCGTGGCCGAGGGCATCGCGCTCAAGGAAATCCATTCCGAGCTGTTTTCGACCAGCGGCGAGTATGATCTTTTGATGAAGCTCTACATTCCCAGTGCTGAAGACGTGGGCAAGTACATCAATGACAACCTACTGGATATTGAAGGCATTGAGCGCACGCTCACCACGCTGACGTTCAAAGCTTTCTAGCGCGGCGACCGTTCCCGAAAGGCTTGAAGCTCTGTTTCGATCAAAGCCCGTGCGGCGCGGACACATGCGTCAAAATCCGGGATCCCTTTGCGAACGGCGACAAATTTTGAAACTTCAATGCGCCTGGTATCGCTATCGTACCAAGTGACATAGCCCTCAAGAAACGTGTTTTCCCGCAAGATTTGAAACTGAAACGAACCGAATCCAGCCGGTGGTGTCCAGTTTTCAATAAAGGTCTGTCCGATGATCACATCGTTGACCACAATCACGTTCTGAGAAAACTCTGTGCGTGCAAAGGTTTCGGACTGGCTTGTAAGGTTGTAGGTTCCGTCTTCTTTTTGGGAAATGGTTGTTGTTTCTTCCAGAACATAGGCCTTGCTCAGCCGATCGTCTTCGATCGACAAAGCCAGCCAATCGCCGATGATGTCAGGAGTGCCTGTGCTGTCTACGCTGCCCTCTTGAAGGATGTAGTGGGTTTCGGGGCGACCCAGCGCTTTAGCAATTCCCACAACTGTGGTTCTGGCCACGCGTTCGCCGCGTTCCGCGCGCCGCAGGCTTTGGATGCTGAAATATGCGTTTTGTGCCCGGCATCTCTCAAGCAGGGCTTCTTGGGAAAAGCGTTGCGATAGCCGGTCTCTACGCATTTCTTCGCCATTTGGCTGGACCGAATCGTGAAGTCTGCCAAGTGGCTTATTCATTGTGGTGCGCTCAACTGATTAGTTACTGGTTACTCGTTGATTAGGGCGTATTGACGTAAAATGCGATACTGTTTCAGTGCCTAACACGGTTTTGTGTTTGGGATTATTTAAAGACAAGGCCTTCCAATTCAATTGTCGCGTATTCTGCGTTCCGTGAGTGGTAAAAAATCAGGATATGCATTCATACGATCTACGCCCCTGCCGGAAACGGTTGGGGCGTAATTTTTCACAACCCATTGCAGAATTGAATGATGGGGCCTGCTTGGGGATTCTCTGCGTCGCGAACCCTTCGTTGGCGTATGTTAGCGCTAATGTGTCGTGAAAATGCGAAAAACAATCGTATTTGTCTCGCTTTTTATTCAATCCTCGCCCAACATTTACGGATGCGTGTGATTAGGGAGGATACACATGTCTGTTACACCACCATTCACCGATCTGCAGATCAAAAAAGCTGCGGGTGGGTTTTACGAGGGGCACAGCGTTGAAATTGCCTTGCTTAGCAAGGGGATCATGGTTGCTTTGGTTCTTTGGGCCCTGATCTGGCCTGCAAACGCAAACGGAACACTCGGCAGTTTGAACAGTCAGCTGCTGAATGTCTTCAATCAGTTTTACATTTACATCGTTGGTTTTTTTGCATTTTTCCTTTTGGTTGTTGCGGTGCTGCCGAAAACAGGATCACAGTTGATGGGAAGACCAGGTGAAAAGCCCGAGTTTTCCAATTTTTCATGGTTTTCTATGATGTTTGGTGCCGGTCTGGGTGTTGGCCTGATGGTTTTTGCGACTGCTGAGCCGCTGAGCCTTTGGGGGTCAAACCCAGTGGTCGTCGCTGGCGCCGTTGCTGGCAACACCGAAGAGGCGGTGCAATCAGCGTATCGCTATACCTTTGCCCACTATGGGTTTCACGCTTGGTCGATCTATGTGGTGACCGGCCTTAGCCTTGCCTATTATGCCTACACACGTGACATGCCTTTGACCATTCGGTCGGCGCTGACACCATTGTTTGGCGGATTGATGAATGGGTTTTTGGGCCATGTCGTCGACGTTCTGGGTGTGGTTGCCACGATTTTGGGTGTTTCGGTGACCATCGGTTTTGGTGTTAGCCAGTTCATTGACGGTGTCTACGCGATCACCGGCGTTGAGTGGATCATGAATTCGGCGGGCGATGTCCCGGTCCCTAGCAAGGTTGGTCTTGTGGCTGGTCTTGTTGTGATCATGGGGCTGTCGATCATTTCGGCCGTGTCGGGTGTTGGCCGCGGGGTGAAGTATCTTTCGAACCTGAACCTGGTTCTGTCGCTGATCCTGTTGACGACTTTCGTGATCTTTGGATCGTTCGCCTTTGCCATGAGCACATATGGTTCGGCCTTCGTCGATTATATCATCAACTTCTTCTCCATCAGCTTTGGCGCTTATGGCCCACAAGATCCGGCAGCCTTTGCTGCTGCTTTGCCTGAGGCTGCCAAGCCGCTGGCGGATGATCTGATCGGTGGAGCAACCAACGCTTGGGGCGCATGGGGTGGATCTGATGGTTTTGAGACCTTCAAATCCGGTCTTGCAGGCGCTGCAGCCGAGTTGGACGATGCTACATTGGCCGCTGTCTATGAAGCGGGCAATGCGCAACGTCAGTTTGGCTGGCAGGCTGGCTGGACCACGTTCTACTGGGCTTGGTGGATTGCGTTCTCACCGTTTGTTGGGCTGTTCCTGGCGCGCATTTCCAAAGGTCGTACAGTACGTGAATTTATCGTTGGCTGTGTGTTTGCACCGGCGTTGGTTTGCTTTGCTTGGATGACCATTCTGGGTGGTACAGCGATTGATCTGGAACTGACCGGAGGCGCTGCAGGTGCCATCACGGGGGCATCTCAGACCAACCAGTTGTTTGCCACCTTAGGTCAGATGATTGATGGCGGATTGCTGTCCGGTCTGACGGTGATGTGCGTGGTGCTGATTATGACCTTCCTGGTCACATCGGCAGACTCGGGCATTCTGGTGATGAACACCATCATGTCCGGTGGTGAACAGGAAACCGGTATCAAACACCGTATCGTCTGGGGTCTGATCCTGACGGCGGTGATCGGTACGCTGATCCTTGCAGCTGGCGAGAATAATCCGATGGATGCGTTGAAAAATGCAATGATCATCGGTGCCTTGCCATTCACCATGGTGATGGGGCTGATGTGTGTCGCCTTGGCCAAGGCGCTTTATCGTGACGGTAAACGCAATAAGATCGCTGCTGCCGAATAAGCCAATATGCGCCGGGCAGGGCGTGATCTTGCCCGGCGCAGCCTTCTGTCGAATTGACAGATCGCCGACTTTGCCCGCCAATGGTCTGGTCAATTGAACCAGTACGCCGGATGGGAGAGTATGATGACCACCAAACTTGAACAGAACAAAGCCAACGCCATCGCGTTTTACGACCTGATGTTCAATCAATGTCAGCCGCGCGAGGCCATTGAGCGCTATGTCGGTGACGACTACATCCAACACAACCCGCATGTGGCCGATGGCAAAGAGGCCTTTATCGACTACTTCGAACGCATGGCTGCCGAGTATCCCGGCAAAGTCACGCATTTCAAACGCGCCATTGCCGAAGGCGACATGGTCGTGCTGCATTGCCATCAGGAATGGCCGGGCAGCGATGACTTTGCTGGCATCGATATCTTTCGCTTTGACGACAACGGGAAAGTTGTCGAACACTGGGATGTTCTGCAGGTTATCAGCGGTGCAAGTGCCAATGACAACGGCTTGTTCTAAGCAGCCCTTTTTCCGTTTATCCAAACATCCGAGATAGCCCGATCATCACCCATCATGATCGTGGGAAACAAAGCCTCCCAGATATCGTTTGCCCGTGCTGAGCGTTGTGCAATGTCAGGTGTGGATGCCAGATCCAGCACCACGATATCTGCCTCCAGTCCCGGTTGCAGATTGCCGATCTTGTCTTCCATGTGAAGGGACGCCGCCGATCCCGCCGTGCCCAACCACATCAGCTGTGCAGCATGCAACGGGTTGTGACGCAACTGGGCAACCTCATAAGCCGCAGCCATGGTGCGCAGCATAGAAAAGCTGGACCCGCCGCCAGTGTCCGTGGCCAGACCAACGCGTTGCCCTTCGGCCATCAACCCGCCCATATCAAACAGTCCGGATCCGATGAACGTGTTGGAGGTTGGGCAGTGGATCACCCCGGCACCAACTTCTTTCAGACGCGCGCGTTCGCGATCTTCCAAATGGATCGCGTGACCATAAAGACCCTTTTCTCCCAACAATCCATAGGCTTCATAGGTATCAAGATAATCCCGCGCCTCGGGGAACATCCCCATCACCCAATCAATCTCATCTGTTTGCTCGCTGAGATGTGTTTGCATCAGGCAATCGGGGTGTTCTGCCCATAAATCCCCCAATGCCCGGAGTTGATCCGGGGTCGACGTGGGCGAGAACCGTGGTGTGATCGCGTAAGACAGGCGATCAACGCCATGCCATTTGCCAATCAGCGCCTTGCTGTCATCATAAGCGCTTTGTGCGGTGTCACGCAGCCCGTCCGGTGCATTGCGGTCCATACAGGTTTTGCCAGCAACCACGCGTTGGCCACGCGCCCGCGCCTCTGTGAAAAACGCATCCACGGACTCGGGGTGAATGGTGCAATAGCTGGCCATGGTTGTGACACCATGCGACCGTGTCAGATCGAAATAGAGCTTTGATATTTCAGCAGCATAATCTGCATCATGAAACCGCATTTCTTCGGGGAACGTATAGCTGTTCAGCCAATCGATCAGGCGCTTGCCCCAACTGGCAATGATGCCTGTCTGAGGGTAGTGCACATGGGCGTCCACAAACCCCGCCGTAATCAACCCTTCGCCATAGTCCACAACCTTGACCCCTGGATGCGCGGCTTTCAAAGTGTCGGCCTCTCCAACCGTCACAATCAGACCCTCGCGGATCAGCACTCCGCCACGGCGCCGATAGCTTGCAGCTTCGTCTATGGGGGTCTGAAAAGGGTTTTGATCAAAGCCCAGCGTCTGGCCCAATAGAAGGGTCTCATCAGTCATTTGCGTCTCCGGTTTCCAGTGGTGCAGCGTAAGGCAGGTTTTTTGTCCTGTAAATTGCAGCCTGCCATTGAGTTTAACCCCGGCTTTCCCCTATGGTCCGACCAAAACGGCAAGGAGGGCACGACATGAACCAACATTCGGACCAAATTCCCCCCGAAGCCGAGATTGACGATGACGTCTATATTCTTGATCGCTCAACGGTTTCCAACATTCTTGATGCTGTAGAGGCCGGTGACCAGCAGGCGTTAAGCGTGCTGATGGATCCGTTACACGCGGCCGACATCGCTGACCTTCTGGAGCAGATTACACAAAGCGATCGGGCTGACCTGATCCAACTTTACGATCGCGAGTTTGACGGCGAAATCCTGTCAGAGCTGGACGAAAGCCTGCGTGAAGAGGTGATTGGTTTCCTGCGTCCGGACGTTCTGGCCGAAGCGGTGCGCGAGTTGGAATCCGACGATGTTGTGGACATTGTCGAAGATCTGGATGAGCCCCATCAGGAAGCCATCCTGGAACACCTTGAAGATGCCGACCGGGTCGCTGTTGAACAGGCTCTGGCCTATCCCGAAGATTCCGCCGGCCGCCTTATGCAGCGCGAGACGGCCTGGGCTCCTGAGCATTGGAACGTCGGGCAGTGCATTGATCACTTGCGCAATGCCGAGGAGCTGCCCGAGCAGTTCTATCACGTGATCCTTGTTGATCCAAAGATGCGCCCCTTGGGCAACGTGACATTGGGCCGGATCATGAGTTCGCACCGCGACACCCGGCTGAGCGACATTGTCGAAGAAATGTTTCAGGTCATTCCGGTCAATCAGGACGAAGAAGATGTGGCCTATGCGTTCAACCAGTATCACCTGATTTCGGCCCCGGTGGTCGATGAAAGTGAGCGGCTGGTGGGTGTGATCACCATCGATGATGCCATGTCGGTGCTGGATGAAGAGCACGAAGAGGATATCCTGCGTCTGGCCGGTGTGAGCGAAGGCTCGCTCTCCGACACCGTGTCCGAAACCGCGCGTCAGCGTTTTCCATGGCTGGGTGTGAACCTGTTCACCGCCATTCTGGCATCTGTCGTGATTGCCCTGTTCGAAGGCACGATTGAAAAATATGTGGCCTTGGCCGTATTGATGCCGATTGTCGCCTCTATGGGCGGCAATGCAGGCACGCAGACACTTACGGTTGCGGTGCGCGCGATTGCAACCAAAGACCTTACCGGGGCAAATGTCTGGCGCGTCATCCGTCGTGAAGTGTTTGTGGGATTGCTGAACGGATTGGCCTTTGCCATCGTCATGGGGGCCGTAGGAGTCTTGTGGTTTGGATCAATGGAGCTGGGCTATGTCATCGCTGCCGCAATGGTGGCCAATCTGGTCGTTGCCGGGTTCGCAGGAACCGTTGTGCCGGTGTTACTCGAAAAGATGGGTGTAGACCCTGCGCTGGCTTCAGGTACGTTTGTGACCACTGTGACGGATGTGGTGGGCTTTTTCGCATTCCTGGGTCTGGCGAGCATAATGTTGACCTGATTGTTTAGGGGGTCTGATGGACCTGAGTGAAATCAAAGCTGCCGCCCGCAAAGCCGGGTTCGAACGTCGCAAATCCGCGTTTGAAACAGTGGGCCCAGGACAATCGGCGCATTTGTCCGAAGTGTTGGCCGGCTACCGGGGCGTGCCGCTTTCGGGGTACATGTCGATCCGCACCGAAATCAACCCACTGCCAGCCATGGCCGAGGCCGCGGCCTACGGTCCGGTGGGGGTTCCTGTTATCCAGGGGGCGGGGCTGCCGCTTGAGTTTTCCCGTTGGGAACCAGATGCGCCGCTGCGGGAGGGTCCTTTTGGTGCCAAAGTGCCCGAGGTCGAAGATTATTTCGACCCTGAAATTCTGATTGTTCCCCTGGTGGCCTTTGACGCAAGAGGAGGTCGCTTGGGCTATGGTGGTGGGTTCTATGACCGCACGCTGGAACGCCTGCGGGCGCGTCGGGCCACTTTGGCAATCGGCTTTGCCTTTGATGCACAAGAAGCTGATGATTTACCGCTTGAGCCTACAGACCAGCCATTGGACATGATCATCACTGAAACGGGCATTCGCAGCTTTTAATTGGTACCTGATCGTGCCAAATCTTCATCTCGCTGCAAATACTCAAAGATCAAAACCCAACCTCTTGCCCGAAGTCGCAGAAGGCGCTAGGCGGTTGAGGTATGAAAATTCTATTTCTCGGAGATGTCATGGGGCGCGCGGGTCGCGCTGCTGTGAGGGATAACCTGCCGCGTTTGCGTGACGAATGGCGGCTCGATTTTGTTGTGGTGAACGGCGAAAACGCGTCAAACGGCATGGGGCTGAGTGGCGATCATGCCAAGCTGATCCTCGATGCCGGAGCCGATTGTGTCACGCTGGGCGATCATGCTTTTGACCAAAAAGACATGATGCAGTTCATCCAGAGCGAGCCGCGTGTCATTCGTCCGATCAACTATGCGCACGGTGATGTCCCGGGTAAAGGGTTTCGGGTGTTTGAAGCACGTGGTGGTCGCAAGATTCTGGTGGCGCAAGCGCTGGGGCAGGTGTTTATGAAGCGCCCCTATGACGACCCGTTCTCTGCCGTTGATCAAGTGCTGCGCAGCCATCCGCGCGGCGGTATGGTGCAGGCGTCGATCATTGATATCCACTGCGAAGCGACCTCCGAGAAAATGGGTATGGGGCACTTTTGCGACGGTCGTGCCAGCCTTGTTGTGGGAACGCACACCCATGTGCCCACCGCTGACACGCAAATCCTGCCCGGCGGAACAGCTTTTCAGGCGGATGCGGGCATGTGCGGGGACTATAATTCGGTCATCGGCATGGAAAAAACCGAACCGATGCGCCGTTTCGTGAGCGGTATGCCAAAGTCGCGGTTCACACCTGCTCTGGGTGAAGCGACATTGTCCGGCGTCTACGTGGAAACCGATGATCGCACCGGCCAGGCAACGCGCATCGAGATGGTGCGTCAGGGTGGCCGGCTCAGTCAGTCTGGTCCATGAACCAACGCCAGATGTTTCTTATTCTGCTGGCACTCGGCACGAGCTGGGGGCTGACGCAGCCATTGATTAAGATTGCCGTGAGCAACGGACATCAACCATTTGGGCTGATTTTTTGGCAATCTGTCATCGGCGTGATCACCTTGGGAACTGTACGATTGTTGCAGCGCAAACCGATCGCCATGCGCCGCGAACATTTGTGGTTTTTCCTGTTGATCGCGCTGACCGGAACGGTGTTACCACACAGCTTTTCATTTCGTGCCACAACCTATCTTCCTGCGGGGGTCATGGCTGTAATTATCTCGTTGGTGCCGATTTTCACCTTCCCCTTGGCCCTGCTTATGAGAATTGACCGGTTCAGCTGGCTTCGCCTGACAGGGCTGGCCTTGGGTCTTGTGGGTGTGATCTTGTTGGTTGGCCCTGATAGTCTGCCTGGCAATATTTCGGTGGGCTGGGTGCTGTTCGCGCTCTTTGCGCCGCTTTGTTATGCCGCCGAAAGCAATATCGTCTCCAAATGGGGCACCTATGGCCTTGGGCCGGGGCATGTGTTGTTTGGGGCCTCGGTCATGGGGATTTTGACATCCTTGCCGCTGGCGCTTGCGACCGGGCAATTCATTGACCCGCGTATCGAGTGGGGCGCACCTGAGTATGCCTTGATAGCCTCTTCTGCAATCCACGCGCTGGTCTACTCCGGGCATGTCTGGCTGATTGGACGGGCCGGCGCGGTGTTCGCGACGCAAGTGGCTTATGTGGTGACCGCGACAGGCGTGGTGTGGTCGATGCTTTTGCTGGGAGAACGGTATTCGTTTTGGGTCTGGGGGGCGATGGGGTTGATCGCTTTGGGCATGACACTGGTGCGACCGGGGCGTGGCAACCGGGTTGCTCCGTCGCAGGGATTGGGCAACAATGATCCCAAGCGTCAAAGGGACGGGCAAGCATGATCCAGTATTTCGATTTTTCTCAGACCACTCAGGCCTTTATGGCGCTTGGCGTGGTGGCCGCGATGTTTGCGTTGTTCATGCGCGAGGCCTATCCGGCCGAGGTGATTGCTATCACCGGGGCATCGGCGCTGCTGGCACTGGGGTTGTTGCCCTATGACGAGGCTTTGCATGTGCTGGCAAACCCCGCACCCTGGACCATCGCCGCGATGTTTATTGTGATGGGGGCACTGGTGCGCACCGGCGCGCTGGATTGGTTTACCCAACTGGCCGAGGCACAGGCCGAACGCAGCCCTGCTGTGGCCATTGGTGCATTGATGGCGTTTGTGATGGTGGCTTCGGCTTTCATGAACAACACGCCGGTCGTGGTTGTGATGATCCCGGTTTTTGTTCAGCTTGGCCGAAAGTTGAATATTTCAGCCAGTAAGCTATTAATTCCGCTTAGTTATGCGGCAATTCTTGGTGGCTGTCTAACGTTAATCGGGACCTCGACGAACTTGCTGGTTGATGGTGTTGCACGATCTCGAGGAATGGAGCCATTTTCGATCTTTGAGGTCACGCCACTGGCGGCAATCCTTGCGGTTTGGGGGGCATTGTACCTGCGTTTTGTGGCGCCGCGTCTTTTGCCCAATCGCGACAGTATGGCGGACCTTCTGACGGATACGTCCTCCAAGAAATTCTTTACCGAGGCCGTGGTCCCGCCCGAGTCCAACCTGATTGGGCGAGAGGCGCTGGATGTGCAGTTGTTCAAACGCGATGGCGTGCGGTTGGTGGATGTGATCCGCGGCGATGCGTCGTTGCGGCGCAACCTGCAGGGGGTGGTTCTGCAAGTTGGTGACCGGGTGGTCTTGCGTACCAAGATGACTGAGTTGTTGAGTCTTCAGCGCAACAAAAGCCTAAAACGCGTCGATCAGGTGTCTGCTGTTGAGACCACCACGGTTGAGGCATTGATCACACCCAATTGTAAGATGGTCGGACGTCGGCTTGGGGAAATGCGGCTGCGTCGCCGTTTCGGTGTTTATCCATTGGCCGCGCATCGTCGAGACAAAAACATTGGTCGTCAGTTGGACGATCTTGTGGTCCAGGCCGGGGATACGTTGCTTTTGGAGGGCGCGCCCGAAGACATTCAGCGATTGGCCAAAGAGATGAACCTATTGGATGTGTCCAAACCCACGGATCGCGCCTATCGCCGAAGTCATGCGCCAGTTGCCATTGCGGCGTTGGCTGGAATTGTTGTTCTGGCGGCTTTAGGTGTCGCGCCAATTCTGTTGCTGGCTGTGCTGGCAATGGCCGTGGTGTTCCTGACCCGTTGTATCGACAGTGATGAAGCTTTTGGTTTTGTAGACGGGCGCTTGTTGGCGTTGATTTTTGCCATGCTGGCGGTGGCTACGGCCCTCGAGACATCTGGCGCGATTGAGCTGATCGTGCACGCGTTGACACCGTTGATCAAAGGGCTGTCACCGTTCTTTATCGTCTGGGCAATCTATCTGCTGACATCCGTATTGTCCGAGCTGATCAACCACGCAGTTGCAGTGGTTCTGACGCCTGTGGCAATTGGCTTGGCGGTGTCCTTGGGTGTTGATCCGCGCCCTCTTGTGGTGGCTGTGATGGTCGCGGCAAGTGCGACTTTTGCCACGCCGATCAGCTATCAGACAAATATGATGGTCTATGGTCCTGGTGGTTACAAGTTCACCGATTTTATGCGGGTGGGCATTCCTTTGAACCTCAGCATTGGGTTGCTGGCCTCTTTCCTGATCCCGTTTTTCTGGCCGCTCTAAGGCACACTCCCGCCTGCTCGAAACCTTTTGGTTTCGTGGCAGTTGGGCCCAGCCGGGGGCGCTGCCCCCGGACCCCCGGAGTATTTGGAGCAAGGCGAAGCTGAAGGCGAAAAGACCAGAGCCGCTCTGTTTTTTGTCAGAGCGGCTCTGGTGTGGTTCGGGGATTGTAACGCTATTTACGCTTCTTGGACGGCATCAGATCGGTGATGGTGCCTTCGAACATCTCAGCGGCGAAGTTGATTGTTTCTGACAGCGTTGGATGCGGATGGATGGTGTGGCTAAGGTCCACCGCGTCTGAACCCATCTCGATGGCCAGCGCCACTTCGGCAATGAGATCACCTGCATTGGGGCCGACAATGCCGGCACCAATCACGCGCTCGTTTTCGTCAAACAGCACTTTGGTGATGCCCTCAGAGCGTCCCAGAGACAGCGACCGACCTGACGCAGCCCAAGGGAAGGACCCTTTGCCAAGCTTGATGCCTTCGGCTTTGGCTTGTGTCTCGGTCACGCCAACCCAGGCCACTTCGGGATCGGTGTAGGCCACAGAGGGGATCACACGGGCATCAAAGTATCGCTTGTGACCGGCGCATACTTCAGCCGCGACCTTGCCCTCGTGCACGGCCTTGTGGGCCAGCATCGGCTGGCCAACCACGTCGCCAATTGCGAAGACATGGCTCTGACTTGTGCGTTGCTGGTTGTCGACGGCGATGAAACCGCTCTCGTCCACAGCGACACCTGCGGCTTCGGCGTTCACTTTTGCACCGTTTGGGCGACGCCCAACAGCGACCAAAACCTTGTCAAAGGTATCGGTGATTTCGCCATCCGGGCCTTCCATTGTAACTTTCAGGCCCATTTTCTGGGCCTCAACAGCGGTGACTTTGGTCTTGGTCAAAATCGCCTCGTAGCGGCCTTCGATCCGCTTGTGCAGCGGTTTGACGATGTCCTTGTCGGCACCGGGAATAAGCTGATCCATGAATTCTACGATGGTTACCGCGGACCCAAGCGCGTCGTACACGGTGGCCATTTCCAGACCAATGATTCCGCCGCCCAAAACCAACAGGCGTTTGGGGACATCGGCCAGTTCCAGTGCGCCGGTGGAATCTATCACGCGCGGATCGTCATGTGGAATGAAGGGCAGGGTGACAGGTTCAGAACCAGCGGCGATGATGCACTGGTCAAAGCTGACCGTGGATGTCACGCCATCATTATCGACTTCGATCATGTTTGGGCCAGTGAAAGACCCATAGCCTGTCACGACCTCAACTTTACGCGCCTTGGCGAGCCCGGCCAAACCGCCAGTCAATTGAGTCACGACGCTGTCCTTCCAGCCACGCAGTTGGTCGATGTCGACCTTGGGTTTGGCAAAAGTAATGCCATGGCCACGCATCTCTTCGGCCTCGGTGATGACCTTGGCAGCGTGCAGCATCGCCTTGGATGGGATACAGCCCACATTCAGACAAACGCCGCCCAGTGAGGCATCTTTTTCGATCAGCACAACCTTTTTGCCCAGATCAGCGGCGCGGAACGCGGCCGTGTAGCCACCTGGACCTGAGCCCAGCACGACCACTTCGGCGTGGATGTCCCCGGCACCCGTCGCGCTGCCCGTAGCGGCAATCGCTTGCGGGGCGGCGGGGGCTGCGTCTGTTGCGGCCTCGATGGGCGCCTCAGACGCGTTCTCTGTTTCAAGGATCAAGATCAGAGAGCCTTCGGAAACCGTGTCTCCCTCGGCCAGTTTGATCTCTTTCACCACGCCAGCGGCAGGTGAGGGCACTTCCATCGTTGCCTTATCGCTTTCCACTTCAATGAGCGGGTCTTCGGCGGCAACAGTATCACCCACAGCGACCAGAACGGTCACCACGGGCACATCGGAAAAATCACCAATATCAGGTACTTTAACGTCCATTGTCAGACCCCTCCTTACAGCATCAACCGTCGGACATCGCCGAGCAGGTGTTTCAGGGTGGCGCAGAAGCGGGCGGCCAAAGCGCCGTCAATCGCGCGGTGGTCATAACTCAGCGACAGAGGCTGCATATTGCGAGGGAGGAATTCTTCGCCGGTCCACACAGGGGCCATTTTTGACCGGGTCAGACCCAGAATGGCCACTTCTGGCGCGTTCACGATGGGGGTAAAGGATGTGCCGCCAATGCCACCGAGCGACGAGATGGTAAAGGTTGCCCCCGACATGTCGTCCCCCTTCAGCTTGCCTTCGCGGGCCTTAGCGCTGAGGTCGCCCAGTTCTTTGGAAATCTCAATGATGCCCTTACGGTCTGCATCTTTGATCACTGGCACAACCAATCCATTTGGCGTGTCGGCCGCAAATCCAATGTTGTAGAAATCCTTCTTGACCAGCTTGTCGCCGTCCGGATGGATCGACGAGTTCACTTCCCAATGGGTTTTCAGTGCTGAAACAGACGCCTTGATCACAAAGCTGAGCAGTGTGACCCGGTAACCTTCGGTCTTGGCAATACCGTCCAGTTCCCGACGATACCCATCAAGATCGGTGATATCCGCTTCTTCGTTGTGGGTGACATGCGGGATATTCAACCACGACCGGTGTAAAGCCGGGCCGCTGAGCTTCTTGATGCGCGGCATGTCGATGTTTTCAACGGGTCCGAATTTGGAGAAGTCCACAGCCGGTATTGGAGGAATGCCCATACCGCCCGAGACAGCACCACCAGCCGCAGGGGCCGTAGTCGTGGCTTTGAGATGTGCCGTGATGTCTTCGCGTAAAATTCGACCCTTGCGGCCCGACCCGTTTACTTTTGACAGATCAATCTCTAGCTGGCGCGCAAAGGCCCGTACAGAAGGCGAGGCGTGTGCTTTGCCAAAGCCTGCGTCTGTCACCGCGGGTGCCGGGGCCGCCGGAGCCGGGGCAGAGACAGGCGCTGACGGGGCAGGGGTGGCCGCAGCTGGGGCAGCCTCGATGGCTGGCTCAGCTGCACTTCCTTCCAGCACAAGGATCAAGGCGCCTTCGGACACCATGTCGCCTTCGCTCACTTTGATCTCTTTGACTGTTCCGGCTGCAGACGAAGGTACTTCCATTGTGGCCTTGTCGCTTTCCAGTTCCACAATCGGGTCTTCAACCGCGATCACGTCGCCAACGCTGACCAGAACGGTCACCACAGGAACTTCTGAAAAATCACCGATATCGGGAACATTTACGTTAATAGTCATGTCTAAGTCTCCTTTTCCCGATCACACAAGACGCGGGTTCGGCTTGGTGCCGTCGATGTCATATTTTGCCAGCGCCTTTTCCAGCACGACTTTGGTGATGCTGCCTTCGCGGAAAAGGTCGACCATGGCGGCGGCGGCGATGTGGTTGGCATCCACTTCAAAGAACCGTCGCAGGTTCTCGCGGCTATCTGATCGGCCAAAACCATCAGTGCCCAGAACCGTATAGCGCCCCGGCACGCAGGTGCGGATTTGCTCGGCGTAGTTCTTCATATAGTCGGTGGCGGCAATCACCGGGCCCTTGGCCTTGGACAATTGCTGGTTCACGAAAGAGCTTTTGGGTTCTTCCAGCGGGTTCAACCGGTTCCAGCGCGCCACGTCCTGACAATCACGTGCCAGCTCATTAAGCGATGTTGCGGACCAAATTTCCGAAGTGACTCCAAAGTCGGTTTCCATCATCTCGGCCGCTTTCATCGCCTGGATAAGAATAGTGCCAGAGCCCATCAAAGTAACGTGTTTCTTGCCCGGTTTTTTCACGCCCTTGAAACGATAGAGCCCCTTGATGATCTCGTCTTCGACGCCCATGGGCATATCCGGGTGCGCGTAGTTTTCGTTCATCAGGGTGAGGTAGAAGAACACGTCTTCCTGATCCTCATACATGCGCTTCAACCCGTGCTGCACGATCACGGCCACCTCGTGCTGGAAGGTCGGGTCATAAGTGATGCAGTTCGGAATGGTGCTGGCCAGAATATGGCTGTGGCCATCCTCGTGTTGCAACCCTTCACCATTCAGCGTGGTCCGTCCTGCCGTGCCGCCCAGCATAAAGCCACGCGCGCGGCTATCACCCGCCGCCCAAGCCAGATCGCCAATGCGTTGGAAGCCAAACATCGAGTAGTAGATGAAGAACGGGATCATCGGCACGCCGTGGTTTGAATAAGACGTGGCGGCAGCGATCCAGTCGGCCATGGCGCCGGCTTCGTTGATGCCCTCCTGCAGAACCTGACCGTCTTCTTTTTCTTTGTAGAACATCATCTGATCGGCATCTTCAGGCGTATAATTCTGGCCCTTGGGGTTATAAATCCCAACGGACCGGAACAGGCCCTCCATACCAAAGGTCCGGCTTTCGTCCGGCACGATTGGCACCACGTTCTTGCCTACGTTCTTGTCGCGCAACAATGTTGTCAGGATGCGCACAAAGGCCATGGTGGTTGAAATCTCGCGATCTCCGGTGGATTTCAACTGTGCTTCAAATTTGGACAGCGCGGGGATTTCCAATTTGGGCGAGACACTCTCGCGCTTTGGAAACTCTCCACCCAGCGCTTTGCGCCGGTCTGCCAAATAAGATTTCTGCGCATTGTTCAGCTTTACAAGCGGGGCTTTTGGCAGATCTTCGTCGCTGACCGGAATTTGGAACCGATCGCGGAACGCGCGGAGCTGATCCTCGGCCATCTTCTTTTGCTGGTGTGTGGTATTTTGTCCTTCGCCAGCCGAGCCCATGCCATAACCCTTGACGGTTTTGATCAACAGACACGTGGGCTGGTCTTTGGTATCAGTCGCACGTTTAAAGGCGGTGTAGACTTTTTGCGGATCATGTCCGCCGCGGCGCAACGACCAGATTTGCTCATCAGACCAATCTTCGACCAGTTTTGCCGTTTCAGGGTATTTGCCAAAGAAATGTTCGCGGATATAGGCACCATCCTTAGATTTGAAGGTTTGGTAATCCCCATCTACGGTTTCATCCATCAACTGGCGCAGCTTACCGCTGGTGTCTTTTTCCAACAACGCGTCCCAGCCCTTGCCCCACAGCAGTTTGATGACATTCCAGCCAGCGCCCCGGAAATCACCTTCCAGTTCCTGAACAATCTTGTGGTTCCCGCGCACAGGGCCATCCAGACGTTGCAGGTTGCAGTTGATGACAAAGATTAGGTTGTCGAGGCCTTCGCGCACGGCAAGGTCGATGGCGCCGCGCGATTCCGGCTCGTCCATCTCGCCGTCGCCAAGGAAACACCAGACCTTGCGGTCGGCCATGTCGATGTGGCCCCGGTTGTGCATATATTTCATGAACCGCGCCTGATAGATCGCCATGAGTGGCCCGAGACCCATTGAAACGGTCGGGAACTGCCAGTAATCGGGCATCAGCCAGGGGTGAGGGTAAGATGACAGACCTTTGCCATTCACTTCCGAGCGGAAGTTTTCCATCTGCTCTTCGCTCAGGCGTCCCTCCATGAACGAACGTGCGTAGATACCGGGAATGACGTGGCCCTGAAAGAATACTAGGTCGCCTCCGTGGATCGCCGACTTCGAGCGCCAGAAATGGTTTAACCCTATATCATACATCACGGCAGATGAGGCGAACGAGGCGATGTGTCCGCCATATTCCGAAGATACTTTGTTCCGGCGCACCACTGTCGCCATGGCGTTCCAGCGGTTGATCGTGCGAATCCGCCATTCCATATCCAGATCACCGGGAAAAGGTTCCTGATCGTCCGTAGGGATGGTGTTCTGATAAGGTGTTGTTGCTGAGAACGGTAGCGTTGCTCCCGCCGCACGTGCCTGTTGTACTGCTTTATCAAGTAGATAGTGGGCTCGATCGGCGCCATCACGGGCGATCACATCCTCAACGGCATCCTGCCATTCACGGGATTCTATTGGGTCGATATCTTCGAATTGGGTCGCCATGCGCAGCGTCCTCCTCCTGATTGACGTAGCGTTTAGTGCTTATAGTTTAGTATTAAACTACTTGGCTAGCCCCTTGGGGTCATAGCAGTCATGCGTCAGGTGAGGAACTCGTATTCGTGGGTAGACAGAAAAGAAAAAAAGCGCCGCAGCCCGTCTGCGGCGCTTTTGGTTCGCGTGAGTGCGGTGTCTCAGTCAGACGTGATCGTCCTTGCCCAGAGACCCCTTGCCGTGACCAGCATGTCCACCCGAGGCCTCGTCTGTGGCTTCAGCGGCCAGTTCTTCTGGCAGGATCAGGTTCAGCACAATGGCGATCAGGGCAGCGGGCAGGATACCGCTGGTGGCCAGTACTTTCAGCGTACCGGGCAGGTGCTGCAAGGCACCCGGTTCCAGTTGCAGGCCAAGACCCATGCTGAGCGCGATGGCAAAGATCACCATGTTGCGACGGTTCCATTCCACGTCCGACAGCATCGAAACGCCTGCGGCCGCGACCATGCCGAACATTACGATGACACCGCCGCCCAGCACTTCGATCGGAATGGTCGAGATGATGGCGCCTATCTTGGGGATCAGACCTGCGGCAATCAGGAACAGCGCCCCGATGGTGACCACGTGGCGGCTCATCAAACCGGTCATGGCAATAAGGCCAACATTCTGGCTGAACGAGGTATTGGGCAAAGCGCCAAAAAGGCCGGACACAGCTGTACCGAGACCGTCAGCATATGTGGCGCCCTCGATTTCCTTGTCGGTGGCCTCGCGACCCGCTCCGCCTTTGGTGATGCCTGAGACATCGCCAACGGTCTCAACCGCCGACACAAAGCCCATCAGACAGAAGCCAATGATGGCGGCGACGCTGAACTCCATCCCGAAATGCAACGGGTTTGGCAGGGCAAAACTTGAGGCGTTGCCAACGTTGCCAAAGCTGACCATGCCCATGAACATAGCGACAATGTAGCCGACGATCAGGCCCAGTAGCACGGCGGACACTGATAGCATGCCACGCGCGTAGAATTTGAGCCCCAGCGTGACAAAGATCACGACACTGGCAACAAACCAGTTTTGCAAGGAGCCATATTCCGGTTTGCCAATCGCAGGCACACCACCCGCAGCGTACTGAATGCCGACCTTGACCAGCGCCAGACCGATCATGGTCACAACCAACCCGGTCACCAACGGAGGGAGCGCGAAACGGATGCGCCCGATAAACAGGCCAAGAAAGGCATGAAATAGACCGCCGACAAACACGCCGCCCATGATCACGGCCATGGCGTCAACGCCTTTGCCCACAACCAGCGGGATCATAATCGGGATAAAGGCAAAGGATGTGCCCTGAACGATGGGCAGCTTTGCTCCAACCGGGCCAAATCCGATGGTTTGGATCAGTGTCGCGAGGCCCGCAAAGAACATAGACATCTGGATCATGTAAATCATCTGGGGAAAGTCAGGCGAGTTTGAGCCAAAGCCAAACCCTGCCGCGCCACAAATGATAATCGCCGGGGTGACGTTTGACACAAACATCGCCAGCACATGTTGAATGCCCAGCGGAATTGCTTTGGCAAGAGGGGGGGTATAATTCGGGTCCCTGAGTTGTTCCGGTGTCCCTATTGAAGTATCAGCCATACGGGTTTCCTCCTGTGTATGGGGGTCTCGCCGCCTTCTTGTGTGCGGCTTTTGGGTGAGGGGCAGTTCGCGCTGCCCGTGGGTTCAGGCCGATACCACCGTGTAGGGTGTGTCGAACCAGAATTCTTCGAGATTTGCGCCGGGCCCAATTCGGTCGACCACAGCAAACAGGCCCGGTGCCGAGAGTGGTGTCAGGACGCCGTGCCAGGTATTCTTGTGAAAATTGATGGCCTGTCCGGGGGCCGTCAGGAAAGCTTGCGGTGTGCCGGGCTTCCCAGCCTCATCTGCAGCTACGATCACCAGAAACGGGGCAGGGGTCATCGGGATAAAGGCCTGCGAGCCGTCCGGATGGCGTTCCACTAGGTCAAGCACATAAGGCAGGCTGCGGGGGTCTGCATTGAACAGGCTGATCCCGGCGCGACCATTGGTGAAATCCATTTCGGCAAGATCGTGATGACGTCCGCAAAGACCCTGATTGATGAGCTTGTCTGGGCTGTCCTTGAGTTCAATGACATCACCAAACGGAGCAAAGGCATTGGCCGACAAAGGCTCGGTTACAATTCTCATCATTCCACCAGATCCTTTAATCTATGCAAGGCGATGCGTTCGACTTGTTTGCAGGCTGTGGCGCGCTCGGAGGGGGTGTTGTTTGTGATGCGTGTTTGGA
>NZ_FQZQ01000029.1 GCF_900142085.1 Shimia gijangensis | reverse complement strand
GCCATGCGCTCGTGCAAGACAGACCAGAGCTTTACGGCATTCATCTCGATTGCGGCAGCAATCATTCAAACCCGGTGAACGTCAACAGCCCCTAGATACTCGTTCCTCATTTTCTTTGTTTTAACGAAAGTGTGACTCGATACTCGTCGACTCGTCACGTTATCGAGCCTTTGAGTCGGGGGCACATGTCGAGACATCAAGGTCGACCTCATGCACAGTAGAGTTTTAACTTCATTCCCGTGCTTCGCGGCGGTTTTTCCTGTATAGTTGCAGCTGAGGCTGTCGCGCAGCAAAAAAGGAAGTATGCGGGTGACGAAGAAAAAGATACCGCACAACCGGCCAAGATGGTTCCAGTCCACGAAGTGGCGTCACCGACGATGACGCGGTAGTCTTGGGCGGTGAATGAAGCGGCTATTCGGACCCGAAAGATCAACGAGATCGGCGAATTGCTTTGGATGCCCGAAGGTCTGGACAATGAAGGTATGCACGTTCGTCTCGTCCGCGCTCTGGACCTGTACGAAAGCCTGGAACCTTCCGGCGGTGCTGAGGGCATGCTTGCCACACAAATGGTGGCGACACATTATGCGGCCCAAGAGTGCTTGCGTAGGGCCGCCCTGCAGCAACAGACCTTTGAAGGTCGTAAAATGTCTCTTGAACAAGCCCATAGGCTGATGGCGCTCTACATCAAGCAATTGGCTGCGTTGGACAAGCATCGGGGCAATAACCATCGAAGAGTTTAAACTTGCCCATTGATCAGCACCCTATATCCCTTGCTCCGCGCGGCCAAAATCAAGCAATATGCCGTCGCATGTGGCCTGTCAGGGAAAGCCGGTGACCTGCCAGAGGTAACCGATTTGAGAAGAGCGCGGCAGTTTTGGTGCGTTCTGGGGGCCTGTGCCTCGGCAAAATTGATCGAGTGCTTTTGATAGGCTGGGACGCATCTCGAAAATGGTCGACGGTTAAGATGCAGTCAATCCTGCCCCCCATCCTTGGCTGAATAGAACCGCATCCAGCGAAAGATCAACATCAGCGCAAGCATGCAAACGATGAGACCAACAAGGTCTCCAATTGCGAAAGAAAGAAAGATATTCGGTGCATCTGTTGGGAGTATAGATCCCGAAAACACGAATGACTGCCCCATTGAGTTGATCAGAGATGCAATCGCGCCAACAAAGAGAAGCCACCTCCAGCTAATGTGTTTGTTTTGACCTGCATACAAATTGGGCCCAAACAGGCGCACGACCTCAAACGCCCAAACAGCTGCGGTCGCGCCGACAACCGAAGACAAAATCAATTCAGGCTCAACAATGTCTAAGGCAAAATCTGGTAAGAAAAACTTTTGTGAGAGAAACTGGCCGACCAACAGTGATGGGATGGCCTTCCAACCCATTATCCAAGTTCCCAACACTCTCACACCTTGAGGTAAATACATGAGGCTTGCAAAGACCGTGATATTTCCAAGGTACATTTCTTGAAGTGGAAACACTAGGAAGGCTGTTATTCCGTGGGCGAGCACATAGAGAGCAACGATCAGGGCGCTACTCCAAATATATCCAAGCAAAATCAGACCCACAGAGTTTTCAAAGCCGTTCCTTTGCTCCCGAAGAAGCCAATAGGGACAACATTTCTATCAAACTGAGTTAAATCCTGTTCTCGGATGTTCAAAATCTACCTGTTAATCAAATCGCTACGAACCACATAGCTTTTAGCTTTTGAATCACCTGCACGCTCAAGGAAACCCTGCTCGAGCAACGAGCGCAAAGCTCGATGAAAGGACGCCGGAGCCATTGCTTCAACAAGCGCGTGGCAACGAATTTGCTGAGACGCTACGACATCGTTCTTGTTTGCAGTCAAACTGTGGGCCGCCAGCAAGATGTCTTTTTCAATAGCGCTTAATTCATCGAGGCCGATGTCTCTTTCCATCTGGAGAAGAACACTGCGAAGTTGAAAGATTGAATTTAGGTTGTTCATGATACTCTTTTCGGCGCAACCCTGGCGCCAGTCAATGACAATATCGGAACGAAAGAATCATATTTTTTATCATTTTGATAATTTACTGGACAAGTACACACTTCTTGGTATGAATTCAGTGTCCTTTCCGTGAGTGGTTAGACGAGAGTGTTGACGAACACTCCTGCCCTGGAGATTTTCCCCAATCTCCAGGGTAACTTTTTGAGAGATTTTTGTTCCCGCGGCATGAAGCTTGGTCAGAATGTTTCTTAGAAAAACCGACCGTGTTAACATTCACAAAATGTCTTGGCCCCCAAATCCGGTTTGATTTGGGGAGCCTCTGGTGAATTCAAAAAAGTGAACTCAAACGTCCGACGGGTTTCAGCGGCGGTTTGGCTTCCGAGCAAAAAATCTGACCTGACTGTGTTGGGACCTGACTGTGTCACCGACATCGCACCGAAGCGGTGAGCGAACAGAACGACTCAGCATCCCTAGGTCACATTGCCTTCCCCCAGCCTTACCTAGAATGACCGAAGCGTCATTACAACGCTTTGTCAAACACAGCACTCAATCGTCTTACAAATTCTGCCGGATCTGAAGGCGCTTCGCCGTCGGCAATCTTGGCCTGATCCAACAATAAATGTGCTGCGTCCTGCAACAGAGTATCTGATTCCGCCTGTTCGCCCTTTGCCCGTTGTGCCAGCTTTTCCAAAATACTGTGAGTGGGATTGAGCTCAAGAATTCTGGTGGTTCCGTCCACAATTTGACCATGCCGTTTCAACAGCCTTTCCAGATTGGCATCCATGTCACCTTCATCGGCAACCAGACACACTGGGCTGCTTGTGAGACGCTTTGAAGGGCGCACATCCTTCACGGCATCACCAAGCTCAACCTTCATCACAGCGATCAGATCAGCAAGGTCAGATTCGCCTGATGAGTCTTTGTCATCATCTTTGGCTTGATCATCTTCGATTTTGTCGAGTTCAGTCGCTCCTCGGGTGACAGATTTAAAGGTCTTGCCTTCAAACTCTGTCACATGTTGGAGCCAGAACTCATCGACATTGTCAGACAACAGCAGAACTTCGACGCCCTTTGCGTTGAACCCCTCAAGCTGCGGAGATTGTTCCAGTTTCTTACTGTCTTCCCCAGTGATGTAATAGATTGAGTCCTGTCCCTCTTTGCAACGACCGACATAGTCCGACAAGCTGGTCAAACTGTCACTTCCAGTCGACGAAAAGCGACAGATCTCTAACAGTTTGCTTTGCAAATCAGGGTCTTCAATCAGGCCTTCTTTAAGGACAGCACCAAAGTTTTGCCAAAATGCTGCGTATTCGTCAGGAGCCTTGCCCGCCTTCTTTTTGAGCTCGCTCAGTACTTTCTTGGTCAAAGCCTTTTTGATTTTTGACAGCTTGGGATCCGATTGGAGCATTTCTCGGGACACATTTAGAGAGAGGTCTTCTGAATCGACAACACCTCTGAGAAATCTCAAATACGATGGTATGAGCCCTTTGGTGTTCTCGGAAATAAAGACCCTGTTCACATAGAGTTTCACATGGCTTTTGCGCTCGGTGTCATAAAGATCAAACGGCGCCATTGAAGGCACATACAAAAGGCTCGTGTGGTTCACAGTGCCTTCCACCCGATTGTGCAAAACCAGCCAAGGCGTATCAAACGCATGTGACGAATGATGATAGAATTCCGTATGCTGTTCCTCGGTCACCTCTTTCGGGGGGCGGGTCCAGATTGCGGAAGCAGAATTCAAAGCCTCCTCGCCCAAGAGCACCGGAAAGCTAATGTGATCTGAGTAAGTTCGTACGATATGCTTGATTCGTGCGTCTTCCAGGAATTCCTTGGCGTCCTTTTTTAGGTGCAGAACCACCGTTGTGCCACATTCGTTTCTGTCAGTTGGCTCAATGGTGAATTCACCTTTACCGTCAGAAACCCACAGCCAACTTTGGTCTTCCCCGGCTTTCCGGGTTATCACCTCTACCTTACTGGCGACCATGAACGACGAATAGAAACCGACCCCAAATTGACCAATAAGCCCGAGATCGCCCTTACTGCCTTCCTTAAGGGCCTCAAGAAACGCACCGGTCCCGGATCGTGCAATTGTCCCTAGCGTTTCCAGAAGATCAGCATGGCTCATCCCGATGCCGTTATCTGAAATGGAAAGCGTTTTGGCTTTCTTGTCGACATCAAGAACAATTGCAAACTGCTCTGCATTGGCAGCCAGCTTTGGTGCTGTCAGCGCCTCGTAACGCAGCTTGTCACAGGCATCTGAGGCATTTGATATCAACTCGCGCAGGAAAATCTCGCGGTTTGAGTAAAGAGAACCGGCCACGATATCCAGCAACTGGCCAACTTCCGTCTGGAACGAAAAGGTTTCTTTCACATCAGCAGCCGTCATCGGAATATTCCTTGCTTCAATTGGGCGATCAATCAGATTTCTCGGCGAACATATGAAGCTGGAAGGGGGCTTTCAACCGTCTTTCTCTGGGTCAAACGGGGCCGCGGCTCACAAGCTCGACGCTTGTCTGGAAGAGCCGCCTGTCGGGCATGTTCCATGTTGGGGAATTTTAAAGAACCAACGCTCAAACACCCCTATTGTTGAAATGCGAAATCCGCTTCACTAGACTGAACGATAAGGCCGATCCACAAACGGGTTTGGAAATTGATCTATGAGAAACGATCCTTATAAGATACTGGGCGTAGAGAAGACGGCGACGCAGGCCGAGATTAAAAAGGCCTACCGTGCACTCGCAAAGAAACTTCATCCAGACTTGCACCCTGGCGATTCCGACAAGATGGCAGAGTTTCAAGCCGCCTCGGCTGCCAATGATCTATTGAGTGACCCAGATAAACGTAAACGCTTCGACGCTGGAGAAATTGACGCGAGCGGCCAGGAGCGCCAGGAACGACAATTCTACCATCAGTATGCCAACCGAGATGCGGGGCGGCGCTATGATGCCGGCCCTGATATGCGGGGCTTTGACAACCAGTCTGATTTGTTCGCTGAGTTGTTCAGGCAGCGCCAGCGCAGCGGCAACGCATCCGGACAGGAGTTCCACGCGCGCGGTCAGGATCTGCGCTACCATCTTGATGTCGATTTCATCGATGCTGCAATTGGTGCCAAGCGTAGCGTAACGATGCCGGACGGAAAGGGGATCGAGATTTCGGTTCCGCCTGGGATAACTGATGGCCAAACCCTTCGCTTGCGCGGGAAAGGCGCTCCAGGCCATGGACAGGGACCATCCGGTGACGCCTTCGTTTCCATCAGTGTCCGTCCACATCCGGTATTTATACGGGATGGTGACAATATTGAAGTTGAGTTGCCAATTACCTTTGATGAGGCTGTTCTTGGCGCCAAGATCGAAGTGCCAACGATCTCAGGTGCCGTATCTATGGCCATTCCCAAGGGAGTGTCCTCCGGGCACCGCCTAAGGCTTAAGGGCAAGGGGATCACCAAGGGAAAGGGACAGGGTGGAGATCAGTTTGTCCGCATTAAGATAGTGCTGCCAGACAATATCGATGAGCAATTGGAAGAGCTTGCAACACGCTGGCGGGAGAAGGCCCGTTTTGACCCGCGAGAAGAACTGCGGAGGAGGACATGAGTTTTGACGAACGAATGGTTGTCGCTCGCGTTGAGCGCCTAAACTTAAGGGAACTGCGGATTTGGGTGCGCGAAGGTTGGGTTCGCCCTGCTCACAGTGAGGCGGGGCCAATCTTCGATGAGCTGGATGTCGCCCGTATCCGACTCCTGTGTGATTTGAAGAAGGATATGTCGCTCCCGACAGAGGCGCTTCCTGTGGTACTGACCCTTATCGACAATCTGCACCAAACGCGTCGGGAACTATGTGCACTTACCGAAGCCCTCGAAGAACAGCCTGAAGGTGTGCGGCGTACAATTGTCACCAAATTTCGGACCTTACATGGCGATATGAACGAAGCAGGCGGCGGCCAATAGGAGTAGGCGGAGCTCATCACTCGCCTAGGCGCCAAACCAAGAAATGGAGATGACGTATGCATTCTGATCTTGCAACGAGACGTCGGGTTCTGCTGGTGGCCTACCAACGTTATCAGAAAGCAGATCGAGCTTGGGACATTGCCCGACAAGAGATGAAGAGTTGGTTTCCGCGTGGCGCACGGCCAAATTCATCAGCAATTGGGAATCCCGGCTCCCCCATTAGGCGCCTATACAAACAGCGTGAACGCGCCATGCTACAGCTGGAAGCTGCACGCTTAAAACTTGACGTGGCGAGACAGCGCTTGGCGTCAAGACGTCAAGAAGCAGAAACAACCCACACACTGTTTCTGACATACACCAGCCGCCAATAAGCTTCTCATCGCTACGGAGCCATAATTTCAACCATCTGACGCGGTAATTCCCCCACCAAAAATGGAGGGGATTATGTGGGTATATTCCCCTGCTTCACGCCACCAAGGCATATGTAAATATGGCTGCGAAAAAGTGGGAGCTTTTCGCGACGCCCCCTCTAATTGGCAGAGCAAACCGGTGCTTGCTTTCTGTAGCGACGGGCCAGGGCCGTAACAATAAGATGTGTTCCCCCAAAAACGGCACTAAAGACCACCAAAAAACTCCAGGCAGCGACAGGTTGGTCCCACAGAACCACGCCCGCAGCCACCGGTGCAGCCGTCATTGGTAATAGGAAAATGGTTGTAAGCGGGTTCGAGATATGCCTGCGATTTTGACCAATCCAGACAATCTCTAGGCCGCGTCGGATTTTTTGGTGCAGATGCATGCGATCAGGTGCAGTAATATTCTTCCTCGCTCGAAGACGACGTAACACGGTGTGGACCGTATCAAAGATGGGATAAAAAAGAACAAGCATCACAGCAGGTATGGCAACATCCGAAGCCAGTGCGACGATTGAAACCCCAAGCCAAGCCAAGATATGCCCGAGCCCATAGGCGCCTGCATCACCGAGGAAAAGTTTTGCTGACGGCCAGTTCAGGAGTTGAAACCCGAAAGTCGCTGCGCAGAGCAGCAATGCCAGATCTGTGATTTCATGAAGGTTTGATTGTGCTGCGATGCTGGCGATACCAAACGAGGAAAAAATGATGACCGTCGCTGCGAGACCATTCATTCCGTCAATTAGATTGACCGCGTGACTATAGCATGCACCAAAGAAAATCGTGATGCAGATTCCAACCGGGATGAACCCCATAACGGCATCAAGAACCGGCAGATCGCCGCGCCAGACCCAAAGGCCGAGCAGCATTACTGCGGCTGCGCTGGAAAGGCCGGAAGCTAGGAAACGTCGGCCTGCTGAGACCCCGTGACCAAGGTCCTCATACAATCCTGCAAAGAATGCGGGGATGAGTGACATCAGCAAGTAAAGAGAATACGTGGTTGAAGAATGCATCAAGAGCAACGTCACGCCAAAAACAAACCCGAATATGGCAGCGAGACCGCCAAGCCGCAACGGATTACCTGTGTGCGAGGCCTGTACTGCAAGGTGGTCATTTCTGACCTTTGTTAGCCGCTCAAGGGCTGGGCGAAACCGGACAAAGAGAGCGCCAACGATCAGCGACATCACAAACGCACCCAACATCGACAGAGTCCAAGTCCAAATTGCCAAATGATCAATTAAAAGGTCTAACAAAAATCAACCTACTTTGAAGCTCTTTCACTGAGAGCGTCAATACACGCGTTGCAAGAATCGGAGCAATATCCAATACGCGTAGACTGTACCACGGAAAAAACGCCCCCGAAACCGTATGCCCCAAAAAAAGCAACAAAATATCTCGATGCAAAGTTTGAAGACGAGGTGCAACTCATACTGAAAAGGACACTGGCCCGAACACTGTGCGCGTTTCAACAATACTGTCTCGGAAGACCCAGTCTCTAAGTTGGGATGGTAGCCCTGTAGTTGAAATCAACGATGAACGCCTTTTTAAAAGACTCGCGTGCCCCTTGCTTCACGAGCAACCTGGTAATGGGCCATGCTCATTTCACAAATCCTCCAAGCAAAGATAATACCGGAACAGATTGGCAATCCGGTTCTCACAAAAGGTGTGGGTATTTTTTGCAACCATACCCAGAACTGATACCCTAAAAAGGTTTGGATTGGCGCGCTCAACGGATAAGGTTTCTCAAGTTGCTAGGATTTGGAGAACTGATGTGCTGTCGCACCCCAAAAGGCTGATAAAAACCGGATTATATATGGTCTTGGTAACTTGGAGTCTTGCGGTTCCGGAAATTGCCGTCGCCAGTCCTATCTCCGAGCAAATACGCGATATTGTCTCTACAACAGAAGATGCTGAAGCGAACATTGCCCAAGGCACTGTCCTAGACGCCGCGGTTCTGCTTCCAAAGCTCTATGCGTTCCGAGAGTACCGGCCAGCTTGGAACAAAAAGGGCTCTGCAGATGCGCTGTTTGCCGAACTATCCAAAGGGGTTGCGCAAGGTTTCCAGCCCGCGGACTTCCACCTACCAGAATTGCTGGAAATGCATGAGAAGGCCAAGACAGGTGGTGCTTGGGAACAAGCGATCTTTGATGTGGTCGCAACGGATGCAGCAATAAAACTGACAAATTATCTTGTGTTCGGCAAAGTGGATCCCGGTGCTCTGGACAGCGACTGGAACTTTTCAAAGCCTGTTATCCAAAGAGATCCTGTGCAAGCGCTCAATGAGTATCTCGACGACGCTGGATTTTCTGCATTGATGGAGCTGATCAACATCGAGAATGGTCAGTATCAAAGCCTTATAGGGGCCTTGAAAAAGTATCGAACCTTTGCCTCTTCTGGAGGTTGGCCCGAAGTGCCGAGTGATACCGTTCTTAAGCCGGGGGCTTCAGAGCCTGCAGTCGCCATACTGCGGCAGCGATTGGCTGCCGAAGGCGTGCTGAACCAAGGTCGAATTCTGCCGTCTTCATCAGAGCCGGAAGAAGATCCCAGTTGGCTTTATGATGAACGTCTGGAAAACGATGTCAAAGCCTTTCAAGCGCGCCATGGCCTGAACGCAGATGGCGTGGTCGGAGCGAAAACTTTTGCGTCTCTCAACCGCTCAGCGCAAGACCGAGTTAACCAGATCCGGCTTAGTCTCGAACGTGGTCGTTGGTTGTTTCGAGACGAGGAAGAAGAATATATTCTCGTGAACATTGCCGGTGCACGAACATATCTGGTCAAAGCGGATGGATCGTTGTGGACGACGCGGTCAATAACTGGAACCGAGTATCGTAAAACGCCGGTGTTTCGCGATAAAATTCAATATATGGAGTTCAATCCAACTTGGACCGTACCAGCTTCAATCTTTCGCAAAGACAAGCTTGCACGCATTCGAAACGACCCCGGATACCTGGATCGAAACAATTACATCGTCCGCAATTCAGCCGGTAAGACTATCCCGGCAAGTTCAGTCAACTGGGGTGCCAAAAACCCCGGTGTAACGCTGGTTCAAACCCCTGGGCCCCATAACGCACTGGGGCTTGTGAAATTCATGTTTCCCAACAAGTACGCCGTCTATCTGCATGACACAAATGACCGCAGTCTTTTTGACAGGAACGAACGAAATCTGAGCTCTGGATGCGTGCGTGTAGAATACCCGTTTGAGCTGGCGGGATTGCTGATGGAGGGTGATCCTGAATGGAGTAGTGCACGTATGCAGGCCATTTTGGATGGTGGAAAAACAGTACGCATCAATTTGCCGAAGCCAATGCCGGTGTTGTTGACCTATTGGACCGCTTGGGTGGAAAACCAAGAGGTTCATTTCCGTGAAGACCCATACGGACGGGACACAAAGATCTTAACGGCATTAGATCAGTGAAGTGACTGGCTCAGCTTGATCGAAGATTGATGACCATCAAGTTGACCCGGCCAAAGTCTCCTCGCGGTCGGTTCGTTCGGCCAGAAACGCCCCCTTGCATCTCACTTGGCCAGCGGAAGGTGTGAGATCCTTCATTGGGAACTATGCACCGGAATGGGTCCTGACCCTAGCACATGGTTCCGGCATGGTCTCGCTAATTGTCAAAAGCAAAGAATTCACCAATCAGAACTTCGGTATCCCCGGGCAGAACACGTTTGTTGCAGCAAGGCTTTCAAAGCTTGATGGCAGCGTTCAACTTTGCCTGTGGATTGGCGTAGGAGAAACTTGCCTTACACTTCACGTATCGATTGACTGTCTACCACTCGGAGAGGAACCAGAAGGTTAATCGATCCGACGCACCAAAAGGGCCCTGTAAAACCAGGATAGTATTCAATTTTTCTTGCGAATGATTTTCCGGATCACCAAGCCTATGCTGACGCCAAAGCCTATACCAAATGCGTCAGCAATCCAATCCGCTCCTTCACGCGATCGACCGACGTAAGGTTGAACAAGCTCGATGATCCCACCTAATAGCAATGCTGCAGGAATGATCCAAACCAAGCTGCGAGCATAAAGTAATGCCGTTGGAAACGCTAATGCGGCGAAAGCAATGAAGTGGTATGCCTTGTCCGAGACATATCCACCTAACTTCGTCGGTTGTAGCGGAGATAACGTTAGATAGACAATTGCTATGGCCAGAGCACCAGTGGCCACGAGCGCAACGCCATGTCGCAAGGAAATGCTTTCGGAAGTGGCGGGACGCACAAGTACTATCTTTCTCTTGGTTTGCATGAGCTGCATAGGACGTGACCTTCGCCAACACAGTATCTATTGGCTCAAATGGAATCCTTCTTGTTGTCGAAACTTTCAACTTGTGCCGAACAGATCCCGCGTGAACACTTTGTCAGCCACATCAGCGATTTCATCCGTGAGTCTGTTTGCAACAATAACCTCAGCTTCAGCTTTGAAGGCCTCGAGATCATTGACCACACGGGATTGGAAGAAAGTATCGCTGACGAGCACTGGCTCATAGACGATGACCTCGATCCCTTTGGCCTTAATTCTCTTCATGATCCCCTGGATCGAGCTTTGTCGGTAGTTGTCAGACCCGGCCTTCATCACCAAGCGATAGATGCCCACAACCTTTGGGCCCATTGCCACGATCTGGTCCGCCAGAAACGCCTTGCGAGTTCGGTTCGCGTCGACGATGGCGCGCACCAGATTCTGCGGCACATCGGAATAGTTTGCGAGCAACTGTTTGGTGTCTTTTGGAAGGCAATAGCCGCCATAGCCAAACGATGGGTTATTATATTGGTTCCCGATGCGCGGATCGAGCCCCACCCCTTCGATGATCTGGCGCGTATCCATGCTGGCCGCCAGGGCATAGCTGTCAAGCTCGTTAAAAAACGCCACCCGCATCGCAAGGTAGGTGTTGGCAAACAGCTTGATTGCCTCGGCCTCATCTGGATCGGTAAGCAGCACCGGCACATCGTCTTCCAACGACCCTTCGCGCAACAACTCTGAAAACACTTTAGCTCGTTCTGATCGTTCGCCCACGACGATCCGGCTCGGATGCAAGTTGTCGTAGAGTGCTTGGCCTTCGCGTAAGAACTCGGGGCTGAACATGATCCGGTCCGTATCGTGGAGTTGGCGCATTTTGTTCACATAACCCACGGGGATTGTGGATTTGATTACTACCACGGCTTTCGAGTTTGCCGCCAACACTTCCGCTGTAACCGCATCGACCGAGGAAGTATCGAAGTAGTTTTCTTGCGGATCGTAGTCGGTCGGGGTGGCGACGATTACGAACTCCGCCTCTTTCACCGCCGCCATCAAGTCAGTTGTCGCGGTCAAATCAAGCGGCGTGTTGGCGAGGTACGCCTCCAGCTCAACATCCTCAATCGGGCTCCTGCGTTCATTCACCATCGCAACCCGCTCCGGCGATACATCCACAGCTTCAACAGTATGGCTTTGTGCTAAAAGCACAGCATTCGAAAGGCCCACATAACCAAGACCAACAACCGCAATTTTCATTACTAGTTTTCCTTGTCTCTTGCGTAGACATCCTCATAACGAATGATGTCATCTTCCCCAAGGTAGGATCCGGTCTGGACCTCGATAAGAACCATTGGGACTTTGCCGGGGTTCTCCATTCGGTGAACCGCACCTAGAGGGATGTAGACAGACTGATTTTCTGAAATTAGCTCTTCGGTGTCATCGATTGTAACTTTGGCCGTGCCTTCGACCACAATCCAGTGTTCAGACCGGTGGTGATGGGATTGTAATGAAAGAGCCGCTCCGGGGTGAACAACGATACGCTTCACCTGAAACCGTTCTCCAATTGCAAGGCTTTCAAACCAGCCCCAGGGGCGATGGTCCTTGGGGAATTCGGTAGCTTGCTTTGCGCGCTTTTCCTTAAGAGCCGCAACCGCCAATTTAACATCCTGAGCACGCGATACGTCGGCGACAAGAACGGCATCCGGCATCGCAACCGCAATGATGTTTTTCAGACCTATGCCTACAACTTCGAGCTTACTATCTTCCGCCCGTAAAAGAGTATCATCACAATCAATTGCTGTCGCTGCCCCTGAGGTGGCCACACCACGCCTGTCATGCGTGGATTCGCGCCAAACGGCATCCCATCCACCAAGGTCAGACCAGCCAGCTGCAAAGGGTACAACAGACAGGTTGTCTGCACGCTCCATCACCGCATAATCAATCGAGATGTCCTCAACTTCCGACCAACAATCAGGGTCAAGCCTCAGAAAGCCGAGATCTGACATACTCTGATCCACAGCCTTGCGTACTGACGTGACCAAATCCGGGGCGTGTGTTGTGAATGCTTCCAGAATGGCTTTAACCGAAAACAAAAAGATACCTGCGTTCCACAAATAATTGCCATCGGCCAACATCTCAGTAGCCTTGGCAACGTCGGGTTTCTCGACAAAACGTTTCAGCGGTACAGAGATCACTCCTTCGACAGGAGCACCCATTTCAAGGTAGCCATAACCAGTTTCAGCATGGGTGGGAGTAATGCCAAAAGTGACGAGCTGTCCGTTGTGTGCGGCGTCCTCTCCTGCTTTGACAGCAGTTCGAAACGCGGCCGCATCAGGCACCACGTGATCGGACGGTGCCACCAGCATTAGCCCTTCAGGATCGGACTGTTCAAGCCACAGCGCTGCAGCCAACACCGCCGGAGCGGTGTTGCGCCCCTCAGGCTCGATCAAGATCGCGCCCGGGTCGATGCCGATCTCGGCCAACTGTTCGGTGACGATAAAGCGAAAATCAGAATTACTAAGCACCAGAGGCTCAGTGAACCCGTTCCCGACCAGTCTTTGCGCCGATGCCTGGAAGAGCGATTGCTCTCCCACCAGAGGTGAGAATTGTTTGGGATAACTCTTGCGGCTGAGCGGCCAAAGTCGAGTGCCGGAGCCGCCGCAAAGAAGAACAGGGGTAATCATGTTAAGCTCCTGAAATTGATGAGTTGTTGAAAGCGTTTTGTGTCAATTGATATTGCAAGGCAAGTCGTAGGTTAAGATTACTTAGAGCGCAGATCACTATTTTTTGTTTCAAGAACCAATCATAGGTTCCCCCAATGCCCTCACCCAGAGGGATCGAATTGGTCCAACCCAATCGTGCTAAGCGGCTGACATCCATCAGTTTGCGTGGTGAGGCGTTCTCCCTGTTTCCACCTTTGAAGGTAACATTCAAGACGCCAGAGTTTCGACCTTTTTCAGAAATTCCAATTTTTCCCCGGACCGACCTAACAACTTCCTCATCCGCGCACACGCGATTTTACCACAGGTTCCATGTCGTGTGGGTCACGAATTACCGCGACAAGGTTTTGCAGGGCGGAATGCGCGAGCGGATCAGGGAAATCATCCGGCAGACCTGCGCGGAAATGGGCGTCCATATCGTGCGTGGTGTGCTAGCGCGCGATCATGTCCACATGTTCCTGTCGATCCCGCCGAAGCTCTCGCTGTCGGATGTCATGCAGCACATCAAAGGGCGGTCATCACGGCGTATCCAAAGGGAGTTCCCGGAACTGCGCAAGCGCTACTGGGGTAGGCGCTTCTGCGCGCGCGGGTATTTCTCGACTATCTCATTCTTGGTCGCCCCCATCCCCGACCATGCTTTTTTGAGCAGCCGAAGTTCGAGCGTTTGCTCCGCCACGACCTCTTTCAGATCACGAGCTTCGCGCCGCAGCTCCTTGACCTCGTCGGTTGTCGCTGCACGTGCTGTGTCACCGGCAAGCCGCTTCTTCCCGGCTTCTATGAAGTCTTTGGACCACTTGTAGTAAACGCCCTGGGAAATCCCCTCACGACGGCAAAGCTCAGCAATGCTGTCTTCACCACGCAGGCCATCCAGAACGATCCTGATCTTCTCCTCAGAAGAATATTGTTTGCGCGAAGCCCGTTTGATGTCTTTGACGATCTTCTCGCCGGGGCTGAAGGGCGAAGAGACGGTCAGCGAATTGAGTTATGCGTCAGCCGTTGCTCTATCGGTAGTTTGAGTTGGTCCTGATTTTTACCTTACCGCGAGCTTGAGTCGTTCAGCTAAACTCTAGGGTGTTTTTGTTCGCAATAATTTGAGGAAGTCAAGGTTTGCCTTACCGCGTGTTTGAGTCGAGTGCGTCACTTCGTCTAAAGGAAATGAGAAATTTTGAGTGCAATGGTGATGCTAATTGCTTAATGCAGTTTTATTGCGTGAATTTTGGAAGAACGAACAGTGGTCTCCTGCTCGTAGATTGCGGCAACAGGAAGGCCGGCAAATTTGAACGTCAAGTTTAAGAAGAATTTTGAGGTATCATTTGAATGTGTGGAATTATTGGCATTTTGGGCCAAACAGTTGTCGTAGATCGGCTTTTAGAGGGCCTGTCACGACTAGAGTATCGAGGCTATGATAGCGCTGGTGTTGCCGTGCTGACAAACAACGGGCCTGCTATGCGTCGATCCGTTGGAAAACTAACATCCCTGAGGGACGAAGTGGCGCGGTACCCCTTGGAGGGAAAGGTCGGTATTGGCCATACCCGTTGGGCCACCCATGGTGCGCCTACGCAAGTCAATGCCCACCCCCATCGTTCCGGCCAAGTGAGCGTCGTTCACAATGGTATCATCGAAAACTATGCTGAAATTCGCGCGGAGCTTGAAGCAGACGGTTGGGTTTTCCAATCTGAGACAGATACGGAAGTGGTGGCAAGTCAATGCGATCAGTTTTTGCACCAAGGCGATGAGCCCCAGGACGCAGTCCGTAAAACCTTGAGAAAACTTGAAGGCGCTTACGCGTTGTCTTTTCTGTTTGATGGTGCTCCAGACCAGATGATTGTCGCACGATTAGGTTCACCACTGGTAATTGGTTATGGGCCCGCGGCAGCCGACGGGAGCTTTGAGTTGTTTGTTGGGTCGGACGCCGTGGCCTTGGCGCCGTTCACGTCTCAAATTTCCTATCTCGAAGATGGCGATATGGCAGTGCTAAGCCCAGGCCGCGTTCTGATCGAAGATGAGAACGGCATGGAAGTCGTCCGCGAAATCACAGAAATCCACACCGAAGACATGAGTGTGGACAAGGGACCCTACCAGCACTTCATGGCCAAGGAGATCCATGAGCAACCAGACAGTTTGCGCCGGGCGCTGCTCGGGCTTGTCGACCACCACAGCTGTAAGCTGAAGCCGTTTCTCGAAGAGATCGATTTTGCTGGTGTGGACCGGGTTCTTCTCGTTGCTTGCGGCACAGCACACTATGCCTGTCACATCGCCAAATACTGGCTGGAAGATTTCGCCGGCCTTCCTGTCGAAGTTGAGATTGCTAGTGAGTTTCGCTATCGTAACGTAGCCTTGAGTGGTCGAGAGATTGCAATCTTCGTCAGCCAGTCCGGTGAGACGGCCGACACACTTGCGGCCCTAAATCATCTGCGCAATCGGGTCGCGCATCGGGTTGCTGTGGTCAACGTGCCCACGAGCTCAATTGCGCGGGAAGCCGAGCACATTGTTGAAATTCAGGCTGGGCCGGAGATTGGTGTCGCTTCAACAAAAGCTTTCACAGGGCAGTTGATCTGCCTTGCGGCCCTTGCTGTCAAGGCTGGACTTCAAAGAGGAACTGTTTCTCAAGCAGACGAACAGAACCTTCTTTCAAACCTGACAATGCTGCCACGGCAGATCACGGAAATCTTGGCTCTCGACGGTGCCATCCAAGCTGTTGCGAAGGACCTCGTTGATGCAGGTGACGTTCTCTTCTTAGGTCGAGGCGTGATGTACCCATTGGCACTGGAAGCAGCACTTAAGCTCAAGGAAATCTCCTACATTCACGCTGAAGGATATGCAGCGGGGGAGTTGAAACACGGACCTATTGCTTTGATTGATCAAAGCGTACCCGTTGTGGTGTTCGCGCCCTCCGATGAACATTTCGAGAAACTTGTGTCCAATGGCAAGGAAGTTGCCGCTCGAGGCGGTCGGCTGATTTGGGTCACCGATCCTAAAGGGGCTTCGAAACTGAAAGATGTCGAAGGTTCGGTTTTGAAAGTACCTGAGGCGTGGGACGCGTGGGCGCCGATTGCGCATGCAGTGGTAGCTCAGCTGATCGCCTATCACGTCGCAGTATTAAAGGGTACGGATGTGGATCAGCCCAGAAATCTTGCAAAATCAGTTACCGTGGAGTGAGAAACATTGAAGAAAGACCTTAAAGTTCTATCCGTCTTTGGAACTCGCCCAGAGGCGATTAAAATGGCGCCAGTGGTGAAGGGGTTGGAAATTGCCCCAGGAATAGATGCGCGCGTTTGTGTCACTGCTCAACATCGAGCGATGTTGGATCAGGTTCTCGATCTGTTTGACATTACTCCTGAGTACGATCTCGACCTCATGAAAGCGGGGCAAAGCCTTCACGATATAACCTCATCGGTTTTAAAGGGGCTAAAACCGGTTCTGGAGGAATTTCAACCGAACCTGGTTCTCGTACATGGAGATACGACGACAACATTCTCGGCGTCCTTAGCTGCCTATTATCAACAAATCGACGTGGGACACGTCGAAGCCGGCTTAAGAACGGGAAACATCTATTCGCCTTGGCCCGAAGAGATCAATCGAAAGCTAACGGGAGCTATCACCCGCTTACACTTTGCACCAACGGAAGGTGCACAAACCAATCTCTTGTCTGAAGGCATTTCGAAAGGTCAAACATTTGTCACGGGCAATACCGTTATCGATGCGCTGCAGTGGGTATCGGAGCGAATTGAAAAAGACGAACATTTGGCTGGCACCCTAGCCCAGCAACTCCCTCTCCCAAAAGATAAGCGTATTATTCTCGTGACGGGACATCGTCGAGAGAGCTTTGGCGATGGCTTCGAGCGCATTTGCGACGCGTTAGTTCAACTTGCTTCGCGCAAGGACGTCCAGATTGTCTTTCCAGTACACCTCAATCCGAACGTTAAAGGCCCAGTTGAAGAACGCCTCTCTGAGTTCTCAAATGTGTCTCTGATCGCGCCCCAAGACTATCTTCCATTCGTGTACCTAATGAGCAAGGCCGATGTGATTTTGACGGATTCCGGTGGCGTTCAAGAAGAGGCACCATCGCTCGGGAAACCAGTTCTTGTCATGCGGGATACGACGGAAAGACCAGAGGCTATTGATGCGGGAACAGTTAAATTGGTGGGAACAGACACTAGGTTGATTGTGTCTGAAGTGGAGAAACTCCTCGATGATTCAAGTGCGTATAAAGCAATGAGCTTCGCTCATAACCCTTATGGAGACGGCCAAGCGACGGGACGTATATTGGCGGCGATCCAAAACTGGGCCAGAAAACGCACTAAACAAGACGGAATGGAATAGGAAGCAGTGATGGAAGACACGAAATTCACAAGGATATCGGTCATTGGGCTTGGGTATATTGGCCTCCCTACCGCCGCCATGTTTGCGTCGCGAAAAATTAGGGTTGTTGGCGTCGACGTCAATCAAGACACAGTGGACACGATCAATCGCGGAGAAGTTCACATCGTGGAACCGGATCTCGACATGGTCGTTCGTGCGGTAGTCTCAGAAGGGTTTCTTAAGGCTACTACTGAGCCAGAACCAGCTGGGGCGTTTCTGATCGCAGTGCCTACTCCTTTCAAAGGGGACAATCACGATCCGGACCTTTCTTACATCGAGGCCGCATCCAAGGCGATCGCGCCAGTGCTCCAGTCAGGAAACCTGGTCATCCTGGAATCCACATCTCCAGTCGGTGCAACCGAACAGATGGCCAATTGGCTCGCGATCGAGCGGCCAGACCTCTCCTTTCCGCAGACTCATGGAACCGAGTCCGATATCCGTATTGCCCACTGCCCTGAGCGGGTGCTACCAGGTAAAGTAATGCAAGAGCTGATTTCAAACGACCGGATAATTGGCGGGATGACACCGACCTGCGCACAGGAAGCTGCTCAACTCTATCAGGCCTTCGTTACCGGTGAATGTGTGATTGCTTCGAACCCACGGGCGGCCGAAATGGCAAAACTAACGGAAAATAGCTTCCGGGACGTCAATATCGCCTTTGCTAACGAATTGTCTCTGATATGTGATCAGCAGTCGATTTGCGTTTGGGAACTAATTGCACTCGCCAACCGCCACCCCCGAGTTGACATCCTTCGCCCGGGTCCGGGTGTAGGTGGCCACTGCATTGCAGTTGATCCTTGGTTTATTGTATCCAACGCTCCTGCGGAAAGCCGTATCATCCGCACTGCGCGCGAGGTCAATGACAACAAACCGGTATGGGTGCTGAAAAAGATAAATGAGGCGGTCGGCGCCTTTCTCAAGCAGTATCCGAAACTTGCGGCAGAAGATGTGACGATTGCCTGCTATGGGTTGGCGTTCAAACCTGACATTGACGACCTACGTGAAAGTCCGGCAGTCCGGATTGTACAATCGTTAGGTGAACAGCACGAAGGCCCACTGCTGGCAGTGGAACCAAATATCGATGCACTCCCAGAGGGGCTCAGCAATGCTGAACTAGTCACCATGAACGAGTCACTTCAGCGTGCCGACGTTCACGTCTACCTAGTTGCACACCGTGAGTTCAAAGAGATCCCAAAGCCACCGCGTTTTGTAATTGATACAGTTGGGCTTTGAAATCGACATGCTATTCAGAGATCGCCACCAATTAGAGTCCTGTTTATGGACAATGCGGTGGACAGAAAATTATTCGCGCGTAGAGGGAAACTCGTCACGTTCGGCGTGGCTGGTTCAAAACAACCAAAATGAAGTATAGAAAAGAAATAGATGGTTTACGGGCGGTTGCGGTTGTGCCCGTCTTGCTATTTCACGCGCAAATTCCCGGTTTTGATGGTGGATATGTCGGTGTGGACATTTTCTTTGTAATAAGTGGGTTCCTGATTACAACGATTATCGTGTCGGAAATTGAGGGCAAGAATTTCAGCTTAAGAAACTTCTATGTGCGTCGGGCTCTGCGATTGCTACCAGCATTATTCTTTATGCTTTTGTTATGTCTACCGTTTTCTTGGTTCTGGATGCTACCGGATGATCTGGAGAACTTTGGGCAGTCGCTCATAGCAAGCGTGCTTTTTTCGAACAATATATTGCTCACACTTACTACAGGGTATTGGGATCTTGCAGCAGAGTTCAAACCATTGCTTCACACATGGAGTTTGGCTGTTGAGGAACAATATTACATTGTTTTTCCGCTGGCTTTGTTACTCGTGTGGCGTTGGGGGCACCAAATACTTCTTCCAGCATTGGTTACAACTTTTGTCATGAGTATCATTTTGTCCGTGGCACCTCTGTTTGTGCCAATGAGCACCAAAAGTGAAGCTGCAATATTTTACCTTTTACCGACGCGCAGCTGGGAAATACTAACAGGTGCCATTGGTGCTGTTGTCCTAAGGCGAAATCTTTTTGGCATTGAGGATCTAAATCGTACCTTCCCGTCCTATTTTGGTCTTGCACTGATTTTTATTGGAACTCTTTTCCCATCGCACTGGGGATTCCCAGAGGGGGCCCGCATAGCCTTCGCCGTTTTGGGTACAATACTCATCTTGCTGTTTGCACGTGATAGAGGCTATGTGAAAAGGTTTTTGTCAATTTCCGCCTTGGTCTCCATTGGTCTGATTAGCTACAGCCTGTACCTTTTTCATCAACCTCTGTTGGCCTTCTTTCGAGTCTATGTCTCTGAGGATCCAGGCTCCTGGCTAATAATTCCGTTACTCTGTGCGTTTCCCATGGCGTATATATCCTACCGTTTTGTCGAGCAGCCATTCCGAAATGCCAGAGTCATACCAACAAGAATTGCGTTGACTGTTTTTGTAACAATTGGAACGGGAATTGTTGCGTTCGGCTATTCTCTGAATTCCCATCAAGGATTTCCTAGTCGAATAGGAACCGCTCTTTCGGTTGAAAATACAGTCGACTACAATAAAAGAGCCAACAGTTACATTGGGGACAAATTTCCCGCTACGGAATTCAAAAACGTTCTGGTCATTGGCAATAGTTTTGGCCGAGATGCCATTAACATGCTATTGGAAACCACACCCGATGTTGGTCTAAATCTAGTTTACAGAAATGATATTGTAGGATGCATAGGTGACTTACATGCTTATGATCTCAAACAACTCTACGATGACGCCGACATATTATTGTATGCTTCCTCGGTAACTCCCAGGCAGGGCTGTGTTGAGGGTGACCTCGACATTGCTCGAGCCAACAGAAAAGAATTGTATTATTTGGGAACCAAGCATTTCGGGTACAATTTGAATTGGGTCATTCGAGTGGAAAGTCGGGAGCGAGGAAACTTGCAGAACAAGCTGATTTCTGCAGTAGTAAGTCAGGAAAGGGAAATGTCCTCCATGATTCCTGAGCAGTATTACATCTCAATATTGGATCGCATAGCGAGTGACGGCATGATCCCTATAACGGATGAAAACGGAGAGCTCCTATCTCCTGATCGAACACACCTGACCTTGGCAGGGGCAAGGTATTTGGGCTCCAAAGTTTTAAGTGACACAACTCTTTGGGACAGTTTGTTTGTGAACAAAGAGACTGATCGCTGATGCATTCTGCTATAGCAGTGTCGGCTACTTTTTTGAACGCCAAACCGATCTCCCCGTGAACACGATGGCCATCTTGCATTTGGGCGGTATTTTTTCTACATGAATTATACAGATCAACTTTATATCGGTTTGCTGGCTGCCGGACTGGTTCTTGCTGCGAGCATTCTTTTGCATACTATACGGCGATATGGCCCAAGTGCGGTGGCTGTTCAGCCAATCTTTTTGTTCACTGTCTTTTTTTCAATGATTCATTTTGTTACTCCTCTGTTGAAATTTACTCAGGGGCCGTATGCTTATCAAGATCACTATGAACCCCCGACTCTCGTTTTGAACGCTGCTGTTGGAATTCTCTTTCTGTTGATGGCCTGGATTTTGTCAAAAAGTGTGCAGTTCAGCCCTTTCCCGTCAAAGGTTTCCGAAGGAAAATTAACCCGACCTCAAGCGAAATTTCTAATTCTAGCTTCTGTGGCGCTCTACGCTATTGGAGCGTTCTTTCTTTTTCAGGATGTGACGACGATTTTCAATCGTATTGGCTATCTCGAGTTTATGCGCGATCTTCATGGCGCTTCCATTCACCGAAACCCCTTGCGCATTTTGTCCAATCTTACAACTCTCGGATCGGCTTTGTTACTAGCGGCGGTGTTGTCCGAAAAAAAGTTACGGCGCAGGAATCTGTTCCTTTTCTTTATCTTAGTTATTCCAGTGGTTTTTTACGCTATTATTCTGAATTCTCGAAACACACTTTTCCTTTTCTCGGTAATAAACATGACTGTTTTCCTTGCCTTTACTTACAGAGGTAACCACTTTCTTCGCAAACCCAAAGGCTGGAAACTTCGTCGAGATACGGTAAATAAAACACTTATTTTGATGCTTACAGTTTTTGCTCTATACGTTGCAGCAACTCAAATCACTAAACTCCGATACGGAAACTTCGATTACGGGTACTTGGTTGAGCGCCGGGAACGTATTGTTTTTTATGCCCTGTCTGGCGCCTTTGGGAACGATGAGAACATGCTGTGGCTCCAGGAGCATTCGAAGAATATGGAGCTTCAGTATGGGTGGACATATTTGGCCGGTGTCTTAAACGTTGTTCCGAGACGTTTTTGGCCAGGAAAACCGCACGGGGCTGGCCCGATATTAATCAATACAATTCATCCAGGAAGTTATGTTGATGGCCGGGCAGGAAATAACTCCTACACAACCGGTCTGGTAACTGAAGCATACATGAATTTTGGCTATCTTGGTGTGACGCTGTCCGTCGTAGCTTGGGCCTTTCTATCGTCCCGTGCGATGCGTGCATTTCACAGAAGCTCGAATGCAATTTACAAGACAGGTTTTTTGTTGCTGGCAGTATTGCTAAGTACAGGCTTACTGTACTCTGAATTCTTAGGCTTTTTTGGCCGGTTGTTTGTGTTGCTCGTACCAGTTTTTTCAATAGGCTTTCTAATAAACATACGTGTAAGAAGCTCTCCGACCATTGGAATGCCGCAATGATGAAATTTCTTTTCTCCCTGATGAAGAACAGCGGATTGTTTGGGCTTCCCGGGCTTCGAAATTGGCGAGATAAAACATATGCTAAGTTCCTCAATGCTCCTGGAATTGTAGTGGACAATTTTGTCCGCATTCAAAAGCTGCATGTCTCAGGTTTAAAATCTGAGTTTGGAAAGGATATTCATGTTGGGTATGGCGCATTGGTCGACTTATCTGGCGGCATCAAATTGGGTGACCGAGTAACAATTTCTGAGGGTGCTAAGATTTTCACGCATACTCATCCAGTTGATCGAGGGCCTATGGATTGGCGCGAAAACCCCATCAGGCTGAGCCAATTAGAAATTGAGGCGGATGTATGGATTGCAAGCAACGCAGTCGTTCTGGAATCCGTAGCTAGGATCGGAGCGGGTGCGATTGTTGCTACCGGGAGCGTTGTAACGAAAAACGTTGACACTCGTGAAATCGTTGCTGGTGTGCCCGCTCGGCACATCGGCTACCGCAATTCAGATGAATTTTGACGTCAACCATGAATAGAATAATTCCAATTGGACTATACGGACTGGGGCTTGGACTCTTCAGCGCCACAGATATTCTTGTCTCCAGTTACATGGAGCCACAAGACATTGTTTCTTGGGCCGAAATGCGGTCAACAATCGGCATTGTAGGGTTTCTGTGCCTTTGTGGACTAGATCAGGTGTTTGTTCGCAGCCCACAATCTTCGTCCCGATTGTTGCGACGGTTAGTGTTTCAAGTGCCATTGCTTGCTGTTCCGGTTTCCGCATTGGTTCATAGCCTTGGATATCTTGACAGCTATCTCCAAGCGTTTTTTCTCGCCATCGGATCGTCCGGTGCTATTGCCATATATCAATATTACAGATCACATCACCTAAGAGCTATGGCGCAGCTGACCCAACAAGGTTGGCGTATCGCGTCATTTTTCTTGATACTGTTGATGATTTGGCAACCCAATGCTCTTCCATTAGGAAACTCGGTTGTTGCATTGTTATTAAGTGGCGTCGGAGTTTCGGCTGTTCTTATCAGACACTACAAACCGTCGGAATTAGTTCCTCAAAATCCGGAACCTTTTCATCAGATGTACCGCATCGGAGCTCGGTTTCTAGCTACATCCACTTTCCTTGCCCTTGCAGTGTATGCTGAGCAACTTGTCATACAGTCGGTTGGGACTGTCGACCAGGCGGCGGAATATTTTACTCACGCGACATATTTCCTATTTCCGATGGGATTGCTTAATGGGTATCTCGGATTTCTTCTGGGACCATGGGTTCGCGAGAACCACGACTCTTTTCGAAACAAATTACGACATAATTGGCCTTTGGCTTTACTTTTGACTCTCGTTATTGCGGTGGCCATGAACTTTGTTGGTCTGGGCGCCTGGAAAATTATGAACCCTTCGATCGGCAATCCGGATACGAGTTTGCGGCTGATTTTCTTGGCGACCAGTGTTATGATTACTGCCTACCAATTTCCAAGTGCCTACAATGGTGTATTTGCTAAACCTAGGCATCATGATGTTCTAATTTTCGCGCAATTGTTTGCGATTTTCAGTGCAGCCGCAGTATTCTTGGTTATGCTCAACGTTCTTAAACTGGATCCGATGCTTAGCGTTGCAATTGGCTCGATGACTAACTGGTTTTTGCGAAGCGCTTCTGGGTATGGAATCATATCATTCGTCACCCTGAAAAGGATAACTTAATGGCATCATCGGTCAATATGTTTGCACCTTTGTCCGCAGTACGTAAGCGCACAAGGCTCGCAAAGATGGGCCGCTATCTAGAAGATAGCGGAATGCAAGTACAATTTTTCGGCTGGGAGCGTGTAGCCGGAGAAGCCGAACTCCATCGATGGCAAGGATCATCAATAAAGGAAAGCGTTTTACTAAGGGGGGGAGGATATGCGAGCAAGAAAGCTAGGTTGATGTACCCAGTTTGGATGTTTGCTGTTTTTTTCCGGGTGTTGCTCCTGCCGCGAGCAAGCAAGTGCTGGTGTTTGGGTTGGGAAACCGCGTTTCCTGCGCGACTTGCTGCGATTTTTAGGCGAAGTACTATCATTTTTGACGACGCTGACAGGTTTTCGATGTTGTTGAAGCTGCCCAAGCCTGTCCACAAGTTTTTGGTGCGTCTGGAAAAGTGGACATCGATGAAATGCTATCGTCACGTGGTACCAGGCTGGACCCGTTATGAGTGGAAACACGAAGGAATGACGCTTCTTCGTAACACACCAATGTCGGCAGACTATGAAGAAGCTATGCGGGTTCCGCGGACAAGTCTTGATCAGGGGCTTTCAGTTTACGTAAATGGGTGGATTGCGTGGGACACCGGCTCCCGGATCATTATTAAGGCGATCGATGAACTGGCGCGACGAAACCTATCATGTAGAGTTCTCGTCGCGGGGCGTATTTCATCCGATGACGGGCAACAACTTATTGAACATTCTTACGCTGATTTTAGAGGTGAGTTACCTCAGGTCGAAGCCCTAAAACTGTATCGTCAATCAAGCATTGCATTAACGCTCTATGATCCATCCGTTGCTATCAACCATCATGCTGAATCCAACAAATGGGGTGATTGCGTCTTCCTAGGCACGCCTTTCATCGTCAACTCTGAGGTGGCAACGGCCCAGAGATTCGTTGACGCAGGCGCGGCTTTTTCATTTCGCTATAACGATCACATGGCCCTAGCAGACTTACTCGAACAGTTCTTGAAGGAACCTCAGAAGTTGGATAACGCTCAGCGCTCATTGAAGAGCTTTGAAGGTGAATTTTCTGCCTTTGAAAATCAACTAGAGCCACTTTTTTCCGATTTCCTAGCAGCCTAAGAAAATACAATGCTCGAAGCAAATCATAGTTGAGAACCACGAAAGACAAGAATGCTGAACAATAGTTTAAAAATCTGCATCAAATGCGTGATGGACACAACCGATCCGGGAATAGTTTTCGATGACAACGGTGTTTGTGACCACTGCAGCGGTTTTCGCGAAAATGTCCTACCGAACTGGCACCCGGATGCAGAAAGCCACGCGGCTCTCGGCCAGGTGATCAAGGACATCAGGGCAAAGGGCAAAGGTAAGGAGTTTGATTGTATTTTGGGCATGTCCGGCGGTTTGGACAGTTCTTACATGCTGCATCTTATTGTCAAGGAATATGGGTTGCGTCCTCTAGTTTTTCACGTCGATGGTGGCTGGAATTCTGATATTGCCGTCAACAACATCCAGATGTTGATCGATAAACTGGGGCTCGATCTCTACACCGAGGTGATCAATTGGGAAGAAATGCGCGACTTTCAGCTTTCTTTCTTCAAGTCGGGCGTGTCACATTTGGATATTCCGCAAGACCATGCCTTTATCGCGACGCTGTACCGTTTTGCGGATAAACACAACATCAAGTACATCATGAATGGTGGCAATTATTCCACTGAGTGTGTTCGCAATCCGCTGGATTGGCTGTATCATGGGAGTGATATACTGCAAATCAAGAACATTCAGAAACTCTTTGGCACCCGTGAGCTGAAAACTTACCCGTTCTCTCCAATTCTTTATCACAAGGTCTATCTGCGTTATTTGAAGGGAATTAGAGTCGTTAAGCCTCTAAATTTTCTCCCTTATACAAAGAAGTTGGCGATTGACACCTTATCCGAAACATATGGCTGGAAGGCTTATCCGCAGAAGCATTTTGAAAGCCGGTTCACCAAATTTTTTGAGGCTTATTGGCTACCGACCAGGTTCGGGTATGACACCCGCAAGGTGCAATATTCTTCGCTGATCCTGACAGGTCAAATGACGCGTGAAGAAGCTCTGGAGAAACTAACGCAACCTGCCTATGACCCAGAGATGATTGACGAGGATTTTGAGTATATAGCAACTAAGTTGGATATTTCCGTTGAAGAATTACGCAAATATCACGAGATGCCTCTAAAGACACACCGTGACTACAAGAACCAAGAAAAACTCTTCTCTCTGGGATCAGAAGCAATGAAGATGCTGGGTCTTGAAAAATCTGTAAAACGGTGATCAGGCAATGATTGGAATAATTGAATATGGGTCGGGCAATGTGGCCGCGATCATGAATCTGCTGAAGCAGAAGAAAATTGACCATTTTTTGTCCAGTAACCCGACGGAGCTTCGGCAGGCCGACAGATTTCTGCTGCCAGGCGTCGGTGCATTTGATCCGACCATTGCCCATCTGACCGGATCGGGGATCCTCGACACGCTACGTGACGAAGTTCACGGCAAGGGTAAACGCATCCTAGGGATTTGCGTCGGCATGCACCTGCTTTCCCAAGGTAGTGATGAAGGTCAGCGCGACGGTTTAGATTGGGTACCCGGGCGTGTTCGAAAAATCGACGCCAGCAGCCTGACGACCCGTCCCCATCTGCCTCACATGGGGTGGAATGCTGTGACCCTGAATGGAGAAGAACCGCTGTTTTCGGGTATTGATGCCAAGCGTGGTTTCTACTTCCTGCATAGCTATTATTTCGATGTAGCCGCGGAGGGAAACGTTCTGGCTCGCGTGAATTATGGCCGTGACCTGCCCTGTGCTGTGCGCAATGGTAATGTGTATGGTGTCCAATTCCACCCGGAAAAAAGTCACTCCAATGGAATGCGCCTGATTCAAAACTTTGCGGAGTTGTCTTGATGCTGCAATCTCGAATTACCCCCAGCCTGTTAATGCGAGACAGAGGCCTCGTGAAAACCCGCCAGTTCAAGGATGATAAATATGTTGGGGATCCGCTGAATGCGGTGAAAATCTACAATGAAAAAGAGGTCGACGAGTTAGTTTTTTTTGACATTGATGCTACGGTAGAGAAATCGACTCCAGACATGAATTTTTTGGGAACGATAGCAAAAGAAAGCCGAATGCCACTGTGCTATGGCGGCGGCATTTCTGACGCCGAGCAGGCAGCCGATATCGTCAAGATCGGATTTGAAAAGGTTTCAGTCAGTGCCGCGGCCTTGGTCCGCCCAGATCTGATAAATGAGATGGCAAACCGTATTGGTCGACAAAGTGTTGTTGTTACGATTGACGTTAAGAAGAGTTTGCTGGGTGGCTATTCGATATACAGTCACAACGGCACTCGTAAGCACAAGCCTAAGCTGGCGGATTTTATCGCCGAAGCTACCGACCGCGGCGCAGGGGAAATCGTGATCAACTCGATAGATCGAGATGGCATGATGCAAGGCTATGATTTAACTTTGGCTCGGCTAGCACGCGACAACACCACCTCGCCGCTGACTATTTTGGGCGGCGCGGGCACATCGAAGCATATGGCCGAACTGATTGAAAACGTGGGTATAGTGGGAGCGGCGGCAGGTAGCATGTTCGTCTTCAAGGGACCGTATCGCGCGGTTCTAATTAGCTATGCACGACCATAAACGGAAATTCGGAACACAGAGTTGCCCAACATGGCAGGCAAGTTCGTGGCTTCCTCACACGGAATAGAAGCAATGAAGCAGATACTACAATCGCTCAAGGATGGCTCTACCTCTCTTGAAGAGGTGCCTGCTCCCTGTGCCGGCAGGGGCCAGTTGTTGATCCATACCAATACAACACTAGTGTCTGCCGGAACCGAACGCATGCTCGTAGAATTCGGAAGGGGCAACCTCATCCAAAAGGCTCTCAGTCAGCCCGACAAGGTCAAGATGGTTCTGGATAAGGCCAAGACTGACGGTGTGGGCACCACGCTGGAAGCGGTGCGAAGTAAACTCGATCAGCCTTTGGCTTTGGGCTATTGCAACGTTGGCACTGTAATCGAAAGCAACGCGGACAGGTTCAAGGTTGGTGATCGCATTGCCTCCAACGGCAAACACGCCGAAGTGGTCGCTGTTCCAAAGAACCTTTGTGCTCGAATCCCCGATAACGTCGATGATGAGTCCGCCGCATTTACAGTTTTGGCAGCCATAGGACTACAGGGTATTCGACTAACCAATCCAACACTCGGTGAAACAGTTGTTGTCACTGGGTTAGGTCTTATCGGCCTACTGACCGTACAGATGTTGAGGGCCCAAGGCTGTCGCGTGTTAGGCATAGATTATGACCCCGAGCGATTAAAGCTGGCTCGTAGATTTGGGGCTGAGACCGTCAACCCTGGCGTTGGGGAAGACGTTCTTGCCAAGGCGGAGGCGTTCTCCAGAGGATCTGGGGTCGATGCAGTCATCATTACAGCCGCAACCAAAAGCAATGAACCAGTCTCTCAAGCGGCTCGGATGTGCAGGCAACGGGGTCGAATTGTCCTTGTCGGTGTCGTCGGACTGGAACTCAGTCGCGCTGAATTTTATGAAAAGGAACTTAGTTTCCAAGTGTCTTGTTCCTATGGACCCGGCCGCTATGACAGCAACTACGAAGATAAAGGTCAGGACTATCCAGTTGGTTTTGTGCGATGGACAGAGCAGCGCAACTTCGAAGCTGTCTTGGATATGATGAGCAGCGGAGCACTTGATCTGAAACCACTGATCACCCACCGTTTCGATATCTCTGAAGGTGAGAAGGCGATGAATCTTCTGACTTCGGCAGAGCCAGCCCTTGGAATCTTACTGACCTATCCGAACACAGGCATGTCGGCACCCCCGGCTCGACAGGTGGCGCTTGTTACTGGCGCCGCACCTACTGCTAAAACAGCAAAGGCAAATGTGGCATTCTTGGGTGCTGGAAATTACGCTGGGCGCGTCTTGATCCCTGCGTTCAAATCCGCCGGTGCTAGTTTACACACGGTTGTAAGCAGTGGCGGTGTGAGCGCCGTGCATTTTGGTCGGAAATTTGGTTTTTCCGAAGCGTCAACTGATGGTGCAACCGTACTGAATAATCCGGATATCGACACGGTTGTCGTTGCAACTCGCCACGACGCTCATGCCCTCCAGGTGCTTGGAGCTTTGAAAGCTGGCAAACATGTCTTTTGCGAGAAACCTCTGTGCTTGACCACAGAAGAATTAGGGGCGATCCAGGCGGAGGCAAAGTTGCGCCCAGACCAACACTTGATGATCGGCTTCAACCGTCGTTTTGCACCTCACGTGATTAAAATGAAAGAACTGCTCGCACCGGTGGCCCAACCAAAATCAATCGTAATCACTGTGAACGCAGGAGACATCCCACCTGATCATTGGACGCAGGATGCAGAGATTGGCGGCGGTCGTATCATCGGAGAAGGCTGTCATTTCATCGACCTAGCTCTTCACTTGGCTGGATCGCCGGTCACCTCGCATCACGTGCAACCAATCGGCCGGTCACCTGCTTTAGCTGTCCGCGATGACAAGGTGTCAATCACACTAGGCTTTGAAGACGGTTCGTTTGCAACAATCCATTACCTGGCCAATGGCCACAAAGGATTTCCCAAGGAACGGATCGAAGTCTTTGCCGCAGGGCGGGTTCTACAGCTGGACAATTTTCGAAAACTCAAAGGTTGGGGGTGGCCCGGGTTCTCCAAAATGAACCTCTGGCGCCAGGATAAAGGACAAACAGTCTGTTCTAAGGCATTCATCGATGCGGTACGCCAAGGCACCAAGACACCAATTCCGAAATCGGAGATTTTCGAGGTCACTCGCGTTACCATCGAAGCCGCCGTAGCCGCGAGAGGCTAAGCGAAAATGCCTGGCAGGATTGGCCTTCTCTGGCGTACTGTGCGCCACTTACGACCGGCGCAAATTTCTGGTCGTATTTGGTTTCGCCTTGCCCGCCCTGGACCTGACTTATCTGCTCCACATGGCCTAAGATCAACACACGCTACTTACCAGATACCTGCCCGCAGGCTTGCAAACATGATTGGTCCGACGGCCTGGCGGTTCTTGAATGAGGACGGTGAACTAGCCGAAATCGGATGGCAGAACGACCGGAGATCAAAACTCTGGCGTTACAATCAGCACTATTTTGACGACCTGAATGCGGCCAGTTCAGAGGACCGTCTCTCATGGCACAAAGATCTCATCGACCTGTGGGTCGCAGATAACCCTCCGGCATCTGGAAATGGTTGGGAGCCGTACCCCACCTCCCTTAGAATAGTGAACTGGGTGAAATGGGCGCACTCAGGAAATTTTCTGTCGTCTGATGCGGAGAAAAGCCTGGCGGTGCAAGCAAGGTGGCTCTCTAAGCGTCTAGAATGGCACCTTCTTGGCAATCACCTATTTGCTAATGCGAAGGCACTTGTGCATGCTGGGTTGTACTTTACGGGACCCGAGGCAAAACGGTGGTTGGACCGAGGTTTGTCAATCCTTGCCCGCGAGGTCCCTGAGCAAATTTTGCCTGATGGCGGCCAGTTCGAACTTTCACCAATGTATCACGCATTGGCGGTGGAAGACATGCTGGACTTAGTCAATATCACCGCCGCGCATCCAGATAGCTTCGGTTCAGAATCAAGGGCTGCACAGCTTGAGCGTTGGCGGGAAATCATTCCGAGGATGCTTCGATGGCTGTTTGTCACAAGTCATCCCGACGGGCGGACTTCATTTTTTAATGACGCGGCCTTTGGTGTTGCCCCTGAAAATGCTGTGTTGTTTTCCTATGCTGAGCGCCTGGGGTTTGAACTCCCATCGCTCGAAGATCACGGCATTTTGGATCTTCCCAACAGTGGCTTGTGTCGCCTAGCCTCAGGTCCTGCTCTAGTGTTGGCTGATTTGGCCCCCATTGGTCCGGACTACCTGCCTGGCCATGCCCATGCCGATACGTTGTCGATCGAAATGTCGCTGTACGGTCAGAGGCTTTTCGTCAATTCGGGCACCTCTGTTTATGGGATAGGCGCTGAGCGGCTACGTCAACGTGGCACACCTGCTCACAATACGGTGACAGTGATTGGCGAAAACTCGTCCGAGGTCTGGTCGGGCTTCCGTGTTGGTGCCCGCGCCCGGATTAGGAATCGAAGCGTATCGCAGGAAGGCAATACGCTGCTAGCTTCGGCAAGTCATGATGGGTATCGGCGGATGGTTGAAGGCTTGGATCATCGGAGAGATCTCCACTTGACCACCAATTCCCTGACTATCATTGACAAGATCAGTCGGCTTGCGCCAGCGGAAGCGCGCTATCATTTGCATCCAGACGTAGAGGTCGAAATGGAAGATGCGACAAGCGGTTGCCTGATCCTAGCCGATGGTCAATGCGTAATGTTTTCAGCCCAAGAAGGGACAGTTCGTTTGGATCGGACAACCTGGCATCCTGAATTTGGGGTATCGCAAGACAATAAATGCCTTGTCATTTCGTTTGATACTCAACGCGCAGATTTGATCCTACGGTGGCGTTAATTTCATGCATATTCTCTTTCTAACAGACAACTTTCCTCCCGAAGTTAACGCTCCGGCCTCGCGGACCTTCGAGCATGCGCGTGAATGGGTCAAAAAAGGCCACAAGGTTACAATCATCACCTGCGCACCCAACTTCCCGCACGGGAAGGTGTTTGAAGGCTACAAGAACAAGCTCTGGCAAAGCGAAGACGTGGAAGGAATTCGCGTCATTCGGGTGTGGAGCTATATTACGGGCAATCAAGGCTTCGCGAAGCGGATTTTGGACTACCAAAGCTACATGCTGACAAGTTTTCTCGCGTCGATTTTTGTTCGTCGCGTCGATATCATTGTCGGAACGTCACCACAGTTTTTCACGGCCTGTGCGGCATGGGCCGCCGCTGCTATCAAGCAAAAACCGTTTGTATTCGAACTTCGCGACATCTGGCCTGAGTCAATCCGGGCTGTCGGCGCGATGAAAGATTCCAAAATTCTTGATGCTTTCGAAAAAATTGAACTGTTCCTTTACCGCCGGTCGAAAGTCATCATTTCAGTGACTAATTCGTTTAAAGACAACCTTGTCAGGCGCGGTATAGATGGCGAGAAAATTCACGTGGTGACCAATGGCGTGGATACGTCGCGGTTTTTCCCAAGACACAAGGATTCAGATCTGGAGAAAGAGCTCAATCTGAATGGCAAGTTTGTTGCAGGTTACATCGGCACACATGGAATGGCGCATGCGCTGGAAACCGTGGTGGACGCGGCGAGGCTTCTGGAGAAGAACGTTGGGGGCCGAGACATCAAGCTTCTAATGTTGGGGAACGGCGCAGGCCGTGACGCCGTTATTAAAGGCGCGCGAGGTTTATCAAACATTATCTTTCTCGAGAGTGTTTCGAAAGAAGAGGTTGTGCGCTATTGGTCGCTATTGGACGTTTCGATCATCCATCTGAAAAAGAACGACCTTTTCAGAACGGTCATACCGTCCAAAATGTTCGAATGCATGGGGATGGGGGTGCCGATTTTGCATGGTGTCGAGGGCGAATCTGCGGATATTGTCACAAGTTACAAAGTTGGTGTTACGTTTGAACCGGAAAATGCAGAGGCCTTGGCGGCTGCACTGGTGAGCTTAAAGTCAAACCCGGGGCTGCGTGACGAACTACGTAAGAATGGATTGCGTGGGGCGCAGAGCTTTGATCGCAAAAAATTGGCGAACGATGTGCTTGAAGTATTGGAAAACGCGGCAAAATGATCTCCCCCATATTGCTTGCGCCAGCGGTAATAGCTTTGTTCAGCAACCCCAATCTGTCGGATCGCATCCAGACGCGGCGTTCCTTTCCCCGTCAGAACTTCAACCTGGCGTAACTTCGAGACAATTTCTTCCGGCTTTAATCGCTTGTTTGCCATTTTAAGTCCTCCATTTCTTAAACACAACGGTGGATCCATTCGGCCCTGTCTTCGTTCTCATCTCGTATCCCTTCATGGATTTCGATAAACCGAAAGCTCTCGCTAAGCAAAACTGCTGCTCTGTCTCAAAGGTCGTGCCGGGATACAGTTGAAAACTTCGACAACAAGAAGGATTTCATTTGAGCCAATAGATATTGTATCGGCGAAGGTCACGTCCTATGCATCCCTTACGAACCAAGAGAAAGATAGTACTTGTGCGCCCCGCCACTTCCGAAAGCATTTCATTACGACATGGCGTTGCGCTCGTGGCCACTGGTGCTCTTGCCATAGCAATTGTCTATCTGACGTTATCTCCGCCACAACCGACGAAGTTAAAGCGGCGAGCTTGAAAGCTGAATCATGGGATTCCCATTTGGTTTGATTTGTGATTCATCCTGATTGGGAGGATGTTTTATGTCAGCAGCGCT
>NZ_FQZQ01000025.1 GCF_900142085.1 Shimia gijangensis | reverse complement strand
ACAGTCAACGTGCCGCATAATCAAACCAACCAGATGAGCCGAACACTCTCTTAGTTTACGCCGCTCTTGGTTCCAAAAACTCTGACGACGGACACCCTGTCGAAGTTGGCAATGCCAGTTATCACGACACCGATATCGTCACCATCTCAGGTATGCAGATGGATGTTGCTACTGCCAAGTCTATGGGTCTGCTCGGGCAAAACCCGAGTGAACAAGTGGTACCCCAACAGCAACAGCAAATGTCGCCAGAAGATATGGTGGATAATGCCGTTCAAAACGACACCAAAGAAGCTCTGGATGGCACTGACCTAATTGTCGAAAGCTGGAACATGCAGACCGAAGGCAAGGGCCTCGAAACCCTGAACGACTTCGCTGCTGATTTTGTCGAGAACGGTGAACTCACCGAAGCATCCCTTGAGAAGGCTCTGAGTAACCACGGGATTGGCGAAGGTATCATGCGAGAGCAATTCGCCCAGATCACTGATGCTGGCAACCAGAACGTCTACAACGCGCTGGAAGTTGGCGACGACCTCGGGATGGAGCGCATGGAGTTCCTGCGAGAAGTCCACGACACCGGAACTTCGGCTGACGCAAAGTTGGTCCGAGGGTTGATGGCTGGCGCTGCTCTGGGTCACCTGAGTGGTGCTGAAGTGGTCGATCACTTTGACCGTCTATATGCGAAGTACACTGGTGAGTAATGAGTTCGGCACTTGAGACTCTGCGGAGGGAAGCATTCGAGAGTTTGCTTCGCTCTGTCTCAATTCCGCAGTCCGAGATGGACATTCGCGCTCACTGTCTTCGCTATCTGGACACAATAGGCACCTATGGTTTGAAGCCTTCTCCTGAAGCTGCTGCAATCATCGAAGCCAACAAGGATATCTTGGCCTCAGGGGAATACTCCTGATGGACCTAGTGACCCTCCTGATCCTCATCGGCCTGTACTTGTCGGGTGTCGAAATCCTCATTCGATGAAGAGGCCACAATCCAAAACTCTAACACAACGCAAAGGGGGGCGGGCATTTGCTCGGCCTCTTTGTCTTTCTACCGACTGAAGGCACTCCACGAGTTTTTCTCAAAGCAATATCAAAAGGAAATCAATGGGTCACGACCTCCCCCAAAACGCTGAAATCATTCTCAACGACAACCAAGAGTTTTATGATCAGGTCCCAGAGCGTTTCAAATCCAAGAAGATGCAAGATGAAGTTTTGATCGTTGGGATCATCCACCCCAAGGAATCTGGCGACCCTCGTATCTTCAGGGACGACAAGACAAAGGCTCTTTACATCTAAACGGGATGACATGGCCAAGCAGCCTGTCTGATGGTGAGAAGCAAGCCCTGACCAACCGGTTTGATCAGAACTGGGAAGCAGGGATGTATCGGGAATGGCTGGATGTTCACACCAGCGAAGTCCTTGAGCAGCACCGAAGGCAAGGCCCTTGGTTGCCTGAGGAAGAACGTAGAACGAAAACCGCAGAACAACACTGAGCGTTTGTTCGGCTGGCGTGAGGGAACTCACCAGTGCGCTCGGGCCAAGGGAGAGTTGAGGCAGCCCACAAAATTGTTTCCTCTCCCACCCTTAAACCCCACTCATTTTTCGTCATAGAGTCAAAGGGTTGGATCTGAAACAAAGGGGTTAGTTGACCACAGGTCATCCTAGTATCCCTAGTTGTACCTGTTATACTTTCAGTCATGGACGCTAGGTCTTGAAGAACAAGGACTTACGGAAATTGAACAGTCTCCCGTTACCCGCTCCAATTTCTTCAATTTGCCGATATCCCAACACCAGACTTCAACGCCCGTTGCGGTGCCCGTGTACGTAATCGAGCAAAGATTGGGTCGAGGCCGTGGTGTTTTCCGGTGAACTTTTGCCTGCAACGGCCGGAATGAACTCACTGGCCAGTTCTTTTCCCAGCTCGACTCCCCATTGGTCAAATGAATTCAACCCAAGTACGACACCCTCAACAAAAACGCGATGCTCGTAAAGCGCTATGATCTGTCCCAAAACAAATGGGGAAAGTTTTGGATAAGCCAGCGTGATCGACGGTCGATTTCCAGAGAAAACTCTATGAGATGCAAGGCGGTTCACATCGCCATCAGAAACATTATCTTTCAACATGTTGCGAGCTTTCCCTAATGTTCTCCCCCGCAACAGAGCTTCGGATTGCGCCAGACAATTCGCGACCAGTGCCTCGTGGTGATGCGTTAGATCAACTTCATGTCCTTTGGCGCCTATCAAGAACTCGACCGGCACCACGTCACAGCCCTGATGCAGAAGTTGGAAAAATGCGTGCTGCCCGTTGGTTCCAGGCTCTCCCCAGACCACAGGACCACCGCCATGAAGCAATGACTTCCCGTCCAGCCCCACTCCTTTACCGTTGGATTCCATTTCAAGCTGCTGCAAATAGGCAGGAAGCCGACGCAAACGATGCTCGTAGGGGATCACGGCACGGGTCGCATAACCACAGAATTTGTGATGCCACAGTCCAACCAAGGCCAACAGGACCGGCATGTTTTGTTCGGGTGGCGCGCTTGAAAAATGCTGATCCATCGCCAGACCACCTTTGAGGAAGTCTGCAAACCCCCCGGGTCCAATCGCCAGCATCAGCGACAAGCCAATCGGCCCCCAAACAGAATAACGCCCGCCAATCCAATTGCCAAATCCAAAGACGTTTTCATCTGCAATTCCAAAGACTTTGGTCTGATCCAAAGCTGAGGAAATTGCCACGAACTGACGCATTGGATCGATGCATTCGCCTTGCATCCACTGCAGCGCCGTGTGCGCATTCATCATAGTTTCCTGGGTCGTAAAGGTCTTGGACGCAACAACAATCAACGTGGTTTTCGGGTTCAGCCCCTGCAAAGTGTCCTGCAGGTCTGCGCCGTCCACATTTGATACAAAATGGCATTTGGGACCATCGGCGTAGGGCGCAAGCGCCAACACGGCCATTGCCGGACCAAGATCCGACCCACCGATGCCGATATTGACCACATCCGTTACGCGCCCCCCCTCGCCTTGCCACGCACCAGATCTGATATGGTGCGCAAAGACACGCATCCTGTCATAAACTTCGCGGACCTCGGCCAGAATATCGGTTCCATCCACAACCAAGGTTGCGTCCGTGGTTGAACCTTCGAGCTGACGCAAAGCTGTGTGCAAAACAGCGCGCCCTTCCGTTTCGTTGATCTTTTCTCCCCGAAACATCGCGTCCCGGCGGGGTCCAACGTCCTTGGTCAGCGCGATCAGCGCCGCACGTTGATCTGTGTCCAGATTGGTCTTGGAGTAATCCAGCAAAAGCCCATCCGTCTGAATCGAAAAATCTGTTGCGCGATTGGCATCCTCAAATAAGGCAGCGATTTTGCGTTCTTCGGTTTTCTTTCGAGAGTCTTGAAGGGAATTCCACATGATCTATGGGGTCCAATGCACTGTTGCGGCTTCAAGAATGGCTTGAATAGGTGCCTTTTCGACAGGTAGATTTCGAGACGCACGCAATGCATCCCGTTTGTCTTGTCCCGTGATCAATATATGCTTGGACAACGCACCATTTAGAACTCGCGCCGAAAATGTCACGCGCGGTTCCTCCAGATCATCCCGTGCGACAGGCACAAGAATTGGCGCGTGCGGGTCAAGAGCCTCGACCAGCCCCGCCGCCCCGGGAAATAGCGAGGCCGTGTGCATATCCGCGCCCATTCCCATCAACGCCACAGCAATCGGCAACTCTGATGCAATCTGCGATTCCAATTCGGCCAGAACATCCTGCGGCGCATGCTGGGCTGCGCACAGCGGTAGAAAACGTGCCTTTGCCGCCTTGTTGACCAAGAGTCTCTCTTTGATCAAGCGGGCATTCGAGCGTGGATGATCCTCAGGAACCCAACGTTCGTCGGTCGGCACCACATCCACCCGCGACCAATCAATATCCACGGCACACAAGTCGTCGAAGACTGGTCCGGGCGTGGTCCCTCCTGGCACCGCAAAACAGATACGCTCTTCGTGATGCAGGGCTTCTCCAAGCTCGTCTGCCAACATGTTGGCCACATCCATCGCCATCATCTCCGAGTCCGGATACTTCAGAAAATTCATGCCTTTATTCCTCTCCATTCCCGACCATCCCGGCGCATCAGCTGTGCCGCCATATCTGGTCCGAAGTCAAATGCATCATAAGGTTTTGGCACGTCACCCCTCGCCTGCCATCCCTTGATTATCGGATCGGTCCATGCCCAAGCCGCTTCAACTTCATCATCGCGCATGAACAGAGTTTGATTTCCCCGTATCACATCCATTATCAGCCTCTCATAGGCATCCGGAGCGTCTGCATCAGGCCCCAAAGCCTCGGCAAAACTCATGTCCAAGGGCACGTCCATCAAACGCATCCCTCCCTGACCCGGCTCCTTGATGGTCACATCGAGCGTGATGCCTTCGTTTGGCTGAAGCTGAATGGTCAGCTCGTTATTGTGGCGCCCGGCTTCGGGGCCAAAAATGGAATGAGGCGCGTCTTTGAAAACAACGGTAATCTGTGAATCCCGCGACTTCAGACGCTTGCCCGTACGCAAATAAAACGGCGTTCCTGCCCATCGCCAGTTGCTAAGCTGACACCGCAGCGCGACAAAGCTTTCGGTGGTGGAACGCGGATTGCCAACATCTTCGCGGTAACCGGGGACATTGTCAGCCTGCGTGTACTGGCCACGGACAATATGATGCGGCTCTACTGTATCCAACGCTCTGATGACTTTCAGCTTTTCGTCACGCACGGCGTCCGGTTCGAATTTGGCGGGTGGCTCCATCGCAATCAGGCACAGCAGTTGCATCAGATGGTTCTGCACCATGTCACGCATCGCCCCTGCGCGTTCGTAATAAGCCTCACGGCCGTGCACACCCACTGTCTCGGCCACTGTTATCTGAATGTGATCAATGTATTGCGCATTCCACAATGGTTCGAACAACATATTGCCAAACCTAACAGCCATCAGGTTCTGAACGGTTTCTTTTCCAAGATAGTGGTCAATCCTGTAAATCTGGCTTTCATCGAAATGACTACACAATACGCGGTTCAAAGCACGGGCTGTTTCAAGGTCACGTCCAAAGGGTTTTTCGACGACAATTCGGCTATCTGGCCCGACCAGCTCCCACTTGTGAAGCCGTTCTGCCAGTTCCTTGAACAGGCTGGGCCCCACCGAAAAATAGAAAGCCCGAACAGTTTGTGTACCAATTTTATCAGCGAGCTTTTGCCAACCTTGATCTCCCATCGCATCAAGCGTCACATAATCAATATGTTCCAGAAACTGATCGACCTCACGCCCATCAGCGGCATCGCAAAACTCACGCAGCGCTGCACGCACGAAATCACAATATTCCGCTGCGGACATTTTCGATCGCGCCGCGCCTATCAATCGGGAAGGTGACGGCATCTGCCCCGCGCAAAACCTCTTGAACAGGGCCGGTAAAATCTTGCGCCGCGCGAGATCACCTGTGCCGCCAAACACAACCAGGTCAAATGCTTCGATCTCAGCCATGCGGGTCTCCATGCCGTGTCGTGTCACTGTCTCAACCGGAGTATTCCGGAAAATGTTAGCGCTAACGCAAGCACTACCATTCCGATACTATCACTGCAAGTGCGCATCACAACTGTGTCAGTCGCCACAATACGGGTTTTCTGACCTTTTATGGTCCGTTAGCAATGTCCGAAACAGGATGGCGCGCATGAAAGATCAAAGTATCCCCGGAAAATTCTCAGACCCCTATGTCACGGCGTCGGGTGAGTTACGCGCCCGCGTTCCATTTGGCAATCCGGAAACGCTTTGGTTCAACACCGGTACGCTTTGCAATATCGAGTGTGAGAATTGTTATATTCTGTCATCTCCGACCAATGATGCCCTAGTGTATCTGAGCACGGTCGAAGTGTCGCTCTACCTGGATCAACTCGAAGAGCGCAATTGGAATCCACGTGAAATTGGATTTACCGGCGGCGAACCCTTTATGAACCCCGACATGATCGATATGACCGCCCAGGCACTTGAGCGCGGGTATGACGTTCTTGTGCTGACCAATGCCATGCAACCGATGATGCGCCCACGTGTTCAAAAGGGTCTTCTTGATCTGCAACAGCGTTTTGGCCACAAACTTACGCTTAGAATTTCTGTAGATCATTGGCGGGATGATCTACACGAAACGGAACGCGGCCGCGGTAGTTTTGCGCGCACAATCGCGGGCATGCTGTGGTTGCACAACAACGGTATTCGAATGACGGTGGCTGGACGAACAGTCTGGGGTGAAACTGAATACGAAGCGCGCGCGGGCTATGCCGATCTTTATGCAACACATGGGTTTGACATATCAGCACAGGATCCGAGCCAGACTGTCTTGTTCCCTGAGATGGACGAATTGGCCGAGGTGCCCGAAATCACTACCGACTGCTGGGGCATTCTTCACAAATCCCCCCGTGACGTGATGTGCGCGTCATCACGAATGGTGGTGAAACACAAAGGCGCGGAACTGCCTTCGGTCATAGCCTGCACGCTTTTGCCCTATGTCCCTGAATTTGATCTTGGACACTCTTTGAAAGACGCAGAGCGCGACGTGGCCCTCAACCACCCGCATTGTGCAAAGTTCTGCGTTCTTGGTCGCGCTAGCTGCTCTGCCTGATCGGCTTCACTTTTCAAAGAACTCTGGGGTGAGCATGGTCTGTTCAAGGAAAGACGATGAGAGGGGCAACGCGCTTAAATAACTTAACGCACCATTGCCCCTAAATGATGTGGCTGATATAACAACCACAACTAAATAAAGACCGCCAGACAGAAGCGAGCCCCTACGTGAGCGACACGCCAGAAACCCCTGAAAACGAAGAAGAAACCGTCCGCGAATACATGGTTCACGACGGACCTTCTGTGACCATCGAAGACGAGATGCGCACTTCCTATCTCGATTACGCCATGAGCGTGATCGTGAGCCGTGCGATTCCTGACCTTCGGGACGGTCTGAAACCGGTTCATCGGCGTATTCTTTACGCTATGCATGAGACCGGAAACTCCCACGATAAATCATATCGTAAGTCAGCCCGCCCAGTGGGTGATGTTATGGGTAAATACCACCCACATGGCGACAGCGCGATCTATGACGCCTTGGTGCGGATGGCTCAGGACTTCTCGATGTCCCTGCCTCTGCTGGATGGTCAAGGCAACTTTGGCTCGATGGATGGCGATAACCCCGCCGCGATGCGCTATACCGAAGTACGGATGGACAAACCGGCCGCCTTTGTGCTGGCTGACATCGAAAAAGATACGGTCGACTTTCAGGATAACTATGATGGCAAAGACAAAGAACCAACGGTTCTGCCATCGCGCTTCCCAAATATGCTGGTCAATGGGGCTGGCGGCATTGCTGTTGGTATGGCGACCAATATTCCGCCGCATAACCTTGGCGAAGTGGTTGATGCCACGCTGGCTCTGATCGAAGAACCTGACCTCACGACAGAACAACTGATCGAATACGTGCCCGGGCCTGACTTCCCGACTGGCGGCATCATGCTGGGTCGCACAGGCGCGCGCAAAGCCTATATTGAGGGCCGTGGCAGCGTCATTATCCGCTCAAAAACCCGCATCGAAGAAATTCGCAAAGATCGCTATGCAATTGTCATCGACGAGATTCCCTATCAGGTGAACAAAGCCTCGATGATCGAAAAGATTGCCGAGCAGGTGCGCGACAAAAAAATCGAAGGCGTCGCCCACGTTCAGGATGAATCTGACCGCAACGGAGTGCGCGTGGTTGTGGAACTGAAACGCGATGCCACTGCCGAAGTCGTGTTGAACCAATTGTTCCGCTTTACACCAATGCAGACCTATTTTGGCTGTAACATGCTGGCTTTGAACGGAGGCCGACCGGAACAGCTCACTCTGCGCCGCTTCCTGACATCGTTCATTGATTTCCGTGAAGAAGTTGTCGCCCGTCGTACGGCATTTGAATTGCGCAAAGCCCGTGAGCGCAGCCACATCTTGTGTGGTCTGGCCGTGGCTGTGACCAACATCGACGAAATTGTCACCACAATCCGCCAGTCACAAGATGCCGCCGAAGCCCGCGAAAAGCTGATGACGCGACGCTGGCCAGCCCAACCGATCCTGCAATATATTGCCCTGATCGATGATCCGACCCATACCGCCAATGACGACGGCACCTATAACCTGTCCGAAACTCAGGCCCGTGCAATCCTCGAATTGCGCCTGCAGCGCCTTACGCAGATTGGCGTCAAAGAGGTCACTGGTGAACTTGAAGAATTGGCCGGTAAGATCAAGGAATACCTTGAGATTCTTGGATCACGCGACCGGATCATGGGGATCATCACCGATGAGCTGGCCGAGGTTCGCGAAAAATTCGCCGTGCCGCGCCGTACCGAAATCGTCGACTGGTCTGGCGATATGGAAGACGAAGACCTGATCGAGCGTGAAGACATGGTTGTGACGGTCACATCCGGCGGCTATATCAAACGCACGCCATTGGCCGATTTCCGCGCCCAAAAACGTGGTGGCAAAGGCCTGTCTGGTATGCAGACAAAAGAAGAGGACGTGGTCACCACCCTTTTCGTGGCCAATACCCATACTCAGTTGTTGTTCTTCACAACAGACGGCATGGCTTACAAGCTGAAAACATGGCGCCTGCCCCAAGGCGGTCGCACTGCGAAAGGCAAGGCCATCGTCAACATCCTGCCGATTCCGACGGGTGTTTCGATTGCCGCAATCATGCCTGTCGATGTTCCCGAAGACGACTGGGCCGATTTACAAATAGTCTTTGCCACATCCGCAGGAACTGTACGCCGTAACCGCCTGTCAGACTTCACAAATGTGAAATCCAACGGAAAAATCGCGATGAAGTTCGAAGACGATCATGCCGACACCAAGCTGATCAACGCGCGTATCTGTTCGGATGATGATGACGTCATGTTGGTGACCAACTCCGGACGCGCCATCCGCTTCCCCACAACCGAGACACGCGTTTTCAATAGCCGCTCTTCAGTTGGCGTACGCGGCATCAGGCTATCTGGCAAAGACGAAGTTGTTTCGATGTCGATTATTCGACATTCGAAATACTCACCCGAACAGCGCACCGCCTATCTCAAAATGCGCCGTGCAATGGCTGGTCTCACTGATGATGTAGAAGGCACTGACGAAGAAGAATCGACCAGCGCATCGGTCGAATTCGACTACGCTGAAATGTCAGCCGCTGAAAACCTGATCCTGACGATCACGTCGGGCGGCGCAGGCAAGCTTTCATCATCGCACGACTATCCCGTTCGCGGACGTGGTGGTATGGGCGTTGCTGCAATGGACAAAGCCATGCGCGGCGGAGAACTTGTCGCCTCATTCCCTGTCGAAATCGACGATCAGATCATGCTCGCCACCTCCAAGGGTCAGTCGATCCGCGTGCCGGTCGAGGGTATTTCGTTCCGCTCACGCAGCGCAGGCGGCGTCAAAGTCTTCAACACAGGTAAAAATGAAGAGGTGGTCTCGGTCGCCCGTATTGCCGAGCAAAGCGAAGAGGAAGTAGAGGCGTCAGAAGAATGAACTTCTAAGCCATCTTAGTTATCACATTGTTGGTGACTTCTATCGTGTTCATCATTGCGATCTTTCGCAATCGCAACGTCCCGGCTGCAAACATCAAGATCGTTGAAATCAACCAGCACATTGCGGAAAATCAAGAACGGCTCATTGCGTCAAGTGAACGTTACGCCAGTGCAATAGAACGGGTCACCAACGCGTACGAAAAACGCTGATCCGTTCTATGGCGCGTTATTTGGGCTCAAAGTCCATATAACTGCGAAAACTTTTCTTCCAGATACGCCAACAATGGCTCGGGCGAAGGCTCTAGATCGCTTGCGTGCAAAATCGTGTCACGTGGATTTCTAAGCCCGCCGAATTGCTGAAGGTTGTCTTTGAGCCATCCGGTCGCGGCCTCGGTATCCCCTAAAGCCAACTGCCCGTCCAAATTCGGCACCGATTTGCGCAGGGCTTCGTTCAAACAACCTGCATAGACATTGCCCAGCGAATAAGTCGGAAAATATCCAAACAGGCCGACGGACCAATGCACGTCCTGCAAACATCCATTTGATGGCTTGTCGACAGCATAACCAAAGTCCGCCAGAAACCGGTCATTCCACGCGGCTTCCAGATCATCAGCTGCCAAATCCCCGGCCATCAATGCACGCTCAAGATCAAACCGTAGCATGATGTGCAGATTGTATTGCACCTCATCCGCTTCGGTGCGGATATAGCCATCATGCACCCGGTTCACAGTGCCATAAAAAGCCTCTGCATCCGGAATGCCAAAGTCGCCAAAAACCTCGGTCATTTCGTTAAACAGCCAGCCGGTAAAGGCCCTGGAACGTCCAAGCTGGTTTTCATATATCCGGCTTTGGCTTTCATGCACGCCCATCGACACGCCACAGCCCATCGGGGTCAACAGATAGGCGTCATCAATATTTTGTTCGTAACACCCGTGGCCAACTTCGTGAATTGTTGAGTAAAAACAATTGAAGGGATCATCGTCGCTGGTCCGTGTGGTGATCCGCACGTCATGGCCAGACCCGGAAGAGAAAGGATGCACGGCTTTGTCGACCCGACCCTTGGACATGTCATAGCCAAAGGTCTTGGCAAGTTTCCGGGTCAGCTTCATCTGTTTGTCTGGCGGAAATTCTCCTGAAACGGCCTGCGGCGCCTCTGCCTCCAGAACGGCCGCCCTCAACGCCACCAGACGTGGGCGCATCGCATCAAACATCGCGCCAAGATCAAGGGCCGTCATGTCAGGCTCGTAGTCATCCACCATCGCGTCATAAACATCGCCGCCATTGGCCAACGCCTGACCTTCCTGACGCTTAAGGCCGACAACCTCTTCCAGCACGGGCAAGAACGCCGCCACATCCTCATCCGCGCGGGCCTGAGCCCACTGTCCCTGCGCACGGCTGGTGACCTTGGCAATCTCTGCGGCAAGGTCTGCGGGAACTTTTATCGTGCGCGTATAAGACCGGCGGATCAGGCGCATCTGCGCTTGCCCGACCTCATCAAGTGTCGTGTCATCGATTTCGTTCAGCCAACTTCCCACACGCGCATCCGTGCGGCGTGCATGCAGCACGCTTTCCATCGCCGCCATCTCTTCTGCCCGTTGTGGTGCGGCCTCGCGTGGCATCATGGTTTCCTGATCCCAGCCCAAACGCCCAGCGACCTGTCCCAACGCTTCGGTGGTCTGCTGGAACGCCATCAAATCATCATATGCACTCATGTTTTTAACCTTCACGGATGGAACGGGTTACAGGGTAATGCGACAGGAACCTTGCCCGCAGGATCAGGCTCCAAACCACGATGGCCGAAAGTTGATGCAATATCGCGATGTGCACGGGGGCAGCGTAAAGAACGGTGAATATGCCCAGCAACAGCTGGATCGCAATCGCTGCCATGACCGAATTAAAAGCAAATTGCGTGGTCTTATGGGCAGATCCGCGTCCTGCGCGCCAAACCACTACAGCAAAAATCACTAACAGATAGCCCCAAAATCGGTGGATAAACTGCACCAGTCCGGCGTTTTCAAAAAAGTTCTTCCAAACGGGTGAGATTTCAAACGCATCCGGCGGAAACACCTGCCCCGCCATCAAAGGCCAATCCACAAACGATCGTCCCGCATCAATTCCGGCGACCAACGCGCCCAAAAAAATCTGCAAAAATGCCATATGCATCAGGCCCGTCGACATCGAAAACAGCTTGGCTTCTTTGCCACGCCGGGCCTGCATCAAATCACGCTCAGACCGCCCAAGCAGCAAGATATACCAACCGATGAATCCAAGGATCACAAAGGCGAGCCCCAAATGGGTCGCAAGCCTGTAAGAGGCCACTGTGGTCACCTCTTGGCCCGAGGTCACGCCCGAGGCAACCATCCACCACCCTACGGCGCCCTGAAGCCCGCCAAGGGCTCCAATCAGGATCAATCGCCCAGTCCACCCGGTTGGAATTTTCCGCGTGGCAGCAAAGCCCAGAAACCCGACGGCCCAAACAAGGCCAATCACCCGGCCAATCTGGCGATGCCCCCATTCCCACCAGTATATCTGTTTGAAATCAGACAGTTCCATCCACTGATTGTCGATCCGCCACTGGTCAATGGCTTTGTACTTGTCAAATTCAGCCTGCCATTCGACGTCACGCATCGGAGGCATGGCGCCAGTCACCGGGCGCCATTCAGTGATCGACAACCCGCTCTCGGTCAGACGCGTCAGTCCCCCCACAACGATCATCACCACAACCATGGCAAACAACACGATCAACCACGCGCGAATTCCACGGCGCGCACCGCCGCCCCCCTGATCGATCACACCCACGGCTTTGGGTGCCTCTTTTGGGGCGCTGTCGCTCACATCTTCGAAAATACTGCGCTTTTGACTCATCGAATTGTCCTTGCCGTTTCAGCGAGAGTAAGCCGCGTTTTATCCACCTTCAAGCGATCAGTCACCGCGTTCTTTCCAGCGCACCATCTGGCGCATTATCCCATGCAACATCTGCACATCCGCGCGTGTCAGAGGCATGCGCGACCACATATTGCGCAGATTAACCTTCATGCCCTCGGCCTTGGGCTCGGGAAAGAAAAAACCGGCCGTGTCCAACCTTTGTTCATAATGCGCGCTCAGGGCTTCCATTTCTGATTGGCTGGCCCATTCAGTCTTGGCCATATCAATGCGTTCCGGCGCAACATCCACTGCGCCACGTTGCCATTCATAGGCCGTCAGCAACACACATTGCGCAAGGTTAAGCGAGGCAAATTCAGGATTGACCGGCACGTTGATGATCGCATTGGCTTTGGCGATGTCTTCATTTTCCAGCCCCGATCGTTCGGGCCCAAACAACACTGCGACTTTCTCACCCGCAGCAATCTTTTCGCGGGCCATCTCCATGGCGCGCTCTGGTGTCACCACAGGCTTGGTCAACCCGCGCGCCCGAGCAGTGGTCGCAAAGACATAGTGGCAATCATCAAGTGCAGCTTCGGTGGTCTCTGTCAGCCGCGCCTCATCAAGCAAACGCCCTGCTCCAGACGCCATCGCAACCGCCCTTTGGTTGGGCCACCCGTCCCGGGGCGCAACAATTCGCATCCGGTCCAGCCCGAAATTCCACATCGCGCGCGCGGCCCCCCCGATGTTCTCGCCCATTTGCGGGCGCACCAGAACAAAAGCGGGCTGCGGATTGTCACTCGGCATGAACCAGACTCCTTGAAAAATCCTGTTGCTCTTAGCCACGTGTGTAGCCCAAATTCAACCCGCCGCTTCCAAATGGCTGTAAATATCCCGGCCGGAGGCCTAGAATCCCCAAAACAACAAGAGACAGTTGCACAATGGCTTATGACGAAGGGCTCGCGACTCTGATGCGCGATGATTTGACAGATTTGCATGGCATTGAGGAAAAAAAATGTTCGGTGGCCTGTGCTTCATGCTGAACGGCAACATGCTCTGTGGCGTGCACAACGGCGGTGGTATGTTTCGGGTCGGCAAGGCTAATGAAGATGCGGCGCTGGACGTCAACGGGGTGAGCCCTCTGGCGTTCACCGGTAAAAAGATGGGTGGCATGTTGGACGTGGACGATGATCTAATGGCTGATGACGCGCGCCGCGCCCAAGTGCTGGCGTTGGCTGTGGAATTTGTCGGCGCATTGCCTGCAAAGTAGCCAAGCCAACAATTCCGCGCTATAGCGGCGCAAACATGCATAAACGGAGCCCGACAATGGCCTCAATCGAGCAACCCCAAATTTATCTCATCACCCCACCCGAGATTGAACTCAGTAAGTTTCCCGATCAGCTAGCGCGGGTTTTGGATTCCACTGAAATAGCATGTGTGCGGCTGGCGCTTTCAACGCGTGACGAAGACCGGATCAGCCGGGCCGCCGACGTGGTTCGCGAAACCTGCCATGCCCGTGACGTGGCCATTGTGATTTCCGAGCATCTGGTTCTGGCCGAACGTCTGGGTCTCGACGGCGTGCATCTGACGGATGGCTCTCGTCTGGTGCGCAAAACCCGCAAAGATTTGGGCGATGATGCCATCGTCGGTGCATTTTGCGCCGCCTCGCGCCATGATGGCATGACGGCAGGTGAAATGGGGGCGGACTATGTCGCCTTTGGCCCGGTTGGCACCACCCCGCTGGGCGATGGGTCAGTGGCGGAACATGATCTGTTTGAATGGTGGTCCCAGATGATCGAAGTCCCGGTTGTCGCCGAAGGCGCACTGAACACGGACATCATCCGCGCCTTGTCACCAGTCACAGACTTTTTTGGCATCGGTGACGAGATTTGGAACAATGAAGATCCGGTCGCGAAACTGACGGAATTGCGCACCGCCTTCTGAACCACGCCTCTCTGCTTGCCAAGAATGGCACAAACAGTCAGAACCAGTGGCATGACACAGCCTCATGATATTCTTTGCATTGGGTCCGTCCTTTGGGACATTATCGGCCGCGCACCATCACATATGCGCCAGGGATCAGACGTGCCTGGTCGCATCACCCGCCTGCCCGGCGGAGTAGCCCTTAATATTGCGATGACCCTGGCCCGTTTTGGCTTGCGCCCTGCGCTTTTGACAGCCGTGGGACAAGACGCCGAAGGCCACGAGTTGATCACCGCTTGCCGTGAATTGGGGCTGATCACCGAGCATGCCTATCGCTCAGAAGACCTGCCCACTGATAGTTACATGGCCGTCGAAGGTGCCAACGGGTTGATTGCGGCCATTGCGGATGCACATTCTCTTGAGGCCGCCGGCGACAAAATTCTACGCCCACTAGAAGATGGAACGTTGGCCAGTGCTGCCGCTCCTTACGAAGGGTATATCGCGCTGGACGGCAACCTGACCCAGCGTTTGCTGGAAAACATCGCGCACAGTCCGTTGTTTGCGCGCGCTGACCTGCGCGTCGCCCCGGCCAGCCCCGGTAAGGCCGAACGCCTTTTACCTTTTCTCGCATATGGCCGCGCGGTGCTCTATGTGAACCTCGAAGAGGCCGGTTTGCTTTGCCAAACTAGTTTTGACAGCTCTGCCGACGCCGCAGTGGCCTTGGTTGCCCGTGGCGCGGGTCGGGCCTTGGTGACAGACGGCGGCAATTCCGCCAGCGATGCGACACAGGACGGAGTCATCACTCAGACACCACCCTCTGTGCTCGTGACCCGTGTCACAGGGGCTGGTGATACATTTATGGCTGCCCATATAGCGGCTGAGACCACCGGAGCAGACCACGACGAGGCTCTTGCCCGCGCTCTGACTGCGGCGGCGAATTATGTCTCAGGAGGACATGCAAAATGAGCCTATTCACCCTCTCCCCGGAAGTTGCCGAGGCCAAAGCCAATGGCGCGCCGATTGTGGCGCTGGAAAGCACGATTATCACCCATGGCATGCCATTTCCGCAAAACGTTCAGGTCGCGCGTCAGGTGGAAGCTGACATTCGGGCCAAAGGTGCCACACCCGCCACCATCGCTGTTTTGGAAGGAACCTTGTTTATTGGCCTAACCGATGCCCAACTTGACCAACTGGCCCAGTCGCAAAACGTGGCGAAACTGTCTCGCGCTGATCTCGCGGTGTGCATGTCAAAAGGCCTGACCGGCGCCACAACCGTGGCCGCCACAATGATTGCCGCGCATCTTGCAGGCATTCATGTCTTTGGTACCGGCGGCATTGGCGGTGTGCACAAAGGCGCGGAACATAGCTTTGATATCTCTGCCGATCTCAGCGAACTGGCGCAAACCCCGGTCACTGTTGTTGCCGCAGGTGCAAAGGCCATTCTCGACATTCCTAAAACGCTGGAAGTTCTCGAAACCAACGGTGTGCCTGTGATCGGCTATCAGCAAGACAGTTTTCCGGCGTTCTGGTCTTCGCACTCGCTTTTGGACGCCCCATTGCGCATGAACAGCCCTGTACGCATTGCCCGCGCGCATGTGATGCGCCAGAAACTAGGCTTGCCTGGCGGTCAGTTGGTTGCCAATCCAATCCCAGTTGCCGACGAAATCCCAACCGATGTCATGGAGCCGGTGATTGCTCAGGCCACGACCGAAGCCAATGAAAAAGGTATCACTGGCAAAGACGTTACGCCCTTCTTGCTGTCGCGAATCTTTGAACTGACCGAAGGCCGATCATTGACTGCCAATATCGCGTTGGTAAGAAACAACGCGCGACTTGCTGCTGAAATAGCCATTGAGATCGTAACTCTTAAGAAATAACGACCATTCATGCGTCTGACCGTTGATCGTTCCGTCCGGACGGCTTAGGTACAACCAAACCTTTCAAAGTGACCCCCACATGAAAACGCCCTTCGACGACGAGCACCCTCATCACCGCAAACATGGCCGGTTTTCCGGTTTGCGGGCGTCTTTCCTGACGGGGATCGTTGTGATTGCACCAGTGGCCATGACCATTTGGCTGATCTGGACAATGATGGGCTGGGTGGACAGTGTTGTTCTGCCGCTGGTGCCAAGCACTATTCAGCCCGAGAAATACATCGGCATCAATCTGCGCGGCGTCGGCGTCATTATCTTCCTGATCTTCACAATCGTCATTGGCTGGATTGCCAAGGGGCTGATTGGCCGGTCGTTCATCAATTTCGCCGAAAGTCTGGTGGATCGCATGCCGGTTGTGCGTTCGATCTATTCTGGCGTGAAGCAAATTGCCGAAACCGTTTTTGCGCAGTCAGATCGGAACTTTGAAAAGGCTTGTCTGATCGAATACCCGCGTCGGGGCATTTGGGTCGTTGGATTTATTTCCACCGAGGCCAAAGGCGAAGTCTCGGAATCAGCTCATACCGGGGACAGATTGATGGGTGTCTTTATTCCGACCACGCCAAACCCAACATCAGGATTTTTGCTGTTTCTGCCCAAACAGGATATCATTGAACTGGAAATGAGCGTTGAAGAAGCTGCCAAATTGGTGATCTCCGCAGGGCTTGTCTATCCCAACGCCAAAGGCCCAACCCAGCCTATTGAAGAAGACTAGGTAAACATCTCCTGAAGATCGACCGTTCCCCGTTTGCCGATGTCACCGCGATGCGCCTTTAGAAAGTCCTCTGCCGCCTTTTGACCCGCCTCTTTGAGGCGCGCCAGTATGTAAGGTGTGGGCACAGATTTGGTGGCGACAGACAGATCATTCATCAAATCATCATCCGCAATCATGTGCACTTTCACCGATTTCATCTCGCCCTCGGCAACGGCCCCCTGGCCAATCAACCGCTGTACAAATGAGATTGCCCGCAATTCTCCCAAAAGCGCTGCATTAAAGCTGATCTCATTGATACGGCTTTGAATCTGTTGCGGCGTAACCGGCTTTTCTTTGCGCTCAATCGGGTTGATATTGATGATCACAACATCATCCGGCAGGCGATTGTCAAACAACGGAAAAAGAGCGGGATTGCCAGTGTAGCCACCATCCCAGTACGCGTCTTTGAGGCCGGTTTCCGGGTCTTCAATCTCGACCGCCTGAAACATTGTCGGCAGACAAGCAGAGGCAAGAATAACATCCGTCGTAATTTCATCTTTGGTAAAGACACGGGCCTTGCCGGTCCGGACATTTGTGGCGCAAACAAACAATCGTGGGCCATCTGCGGCGCAGACTTCAGAGAAATCAAATCCCTCAACGATGGATTTCAGCGGATTGCTGTAAAGCGGCCCATAAGAATAAGGAGAGATCATACGCGCCATGGTTTCACCCATCGTGTAAGGCAACGAATACTCCATTGCCCGCGCAACCTGACCGGGGTCCGGCCCAAGTCCGCCAAACCAGTTCCCAATATCTGTGACAGACATCGCGCCCATGCGCCGCCATAGCCCGTCGAGGTTCTCAAGTGCGCCTTGCGAGCCTTTGCGGATCATTCCGGATTTAAGCGCTGCGCCGTTCAACGCACCGGCCGAGGTGCCTGTTATCCCAGCAATCTCAATCTCAGGGTCTTTTAATAAAACCTCAAGCACACCCCATGTAAAAGCGCCATGCGCCCCACCCCCTTGCAGAGCGAGGTTTATTCGCTTCTTACCGGCCATATTGCGTCCACTCTCTACCCATTGACGATGAGAGCCTGCAAGGGATCAAAGAGCGGTCCACCCGCCATCCACGCTGATTGTCGTGCCAGTAATTTGCGCCGCAGCGTCCGAGCATAAGAATATCGTTGTACCCCCCAGTTGTTCCACAGTGGCAAACTCTTTGGAGGGCTGACGGGTCAACATGACATTCTTAACAACATCCTCACGGCTCATATTGTATTCGCGCATGGTGTCGGGAATTTGCGCCTCGACCAATGGCGTCAGCACATAACCCGGACAGATCGCATTGCAGGTGATCGGTTCCTGCGCGGTTTCCAGCGCCACGGTTTTCGACATGCCCACGACACCGTGCTTGGCCGCAATATAGGCCGCTTTGTATGGCGACGCCGTCAGCCCATGCGCCGAAGCAATGTTGACAATACGACCCCAGCCGCGCTCGCGCATGACGGGCAAGGCCGCTGCCATGGTGTGAAAGGCCGAGTTCATATTGATCGCAATGATCGCGTCCCATTTCTCAATCGGGAACTCATCAATCGGTGCGACATGCTGAATACCGGCATTGTTCACCAAGATGTCACAGCCACCAGCCTTTTCGATCAGCCCCCGGCACTGGTCCCCTTTGGACATATCCGCCTGAATGTAGCGCACTGCCACCCCAAATTCTTTTGCCATGCCTGCGGCCAGCGCGTGATCTTTTTCGCTGTCAGTGAATGAGTTCAGAACTACATCCGCCCCGGCCTTGGCCAGTTCGCGAGCGATTCCCAAACCGATTCCCGAGTTTGAACCGGTGATGATTGCGGATTTGCCTGACAGTGTCATTTGATGCCTCTGGTTGGTGATTTCTGATCGTGATTTGGCCGCACCTTATCATGTGGCCTCAGCAAAATAAGGGACAACTGGTGCGACACGTATTCCTACGGACAGAAAGTCTCGCCAAAAAAAACGCCCGCACAAGGCGGGCGTATAGTTATTGAGGCAGGTTTCATACAGGCAAGAAACCTATCGAGCAGTGCCCCCTTTATAAGCAATTCGGCGCCGGTCTCCAAGCTAAAAGTTTGAAAAGGTTGGAATCCCCGGTTAGCTTGGCGATCAATAAAAACAGGCTCAGACAGGATTGTTCTAGAAATGCGACCAGTATGTTTCCGCACGGTTGCCGGCAGTTTCCTGTCCGCCGCCCTGTTTTCCTTGGCCCTTATGGCCAATGCCGAGCCATCTCATGGCATCGCTATGTATGGTGACCCGGACCTACCACATGATTTTGTGTCTCTGCCCTACGCAAACTCCGATGCCCCCAAGGGCGGGCGAATCGTTACCGGCAACACTGGCGGCTTTGATTCTCTTAATCCCTTTGTCAGAAAAGGCTCCCCGCCCTGGCAATTGCGGTATCTCACGCACGAAAGCCTGATGGGTCGAAATTGGGACGAACCGTTTTCACTTTATGGACTATTGGCCGAATCGATCGACGTCGGCCCGAATCGCGAATGGGTAGAATTCACCCTACGCCCCGAGGCGCGCTTTTCGGATGGTGCGCCGGTTACGGTCGATGACGTGATCTGGTCCTACGAGACTTTGGGCACTGTTGGTCATCCCCGCTACCTTGGGTTCTGGACCAAAGTGGACAGCATCGCGCCGACCGGACCACGCTCTGTTCGAATAACGTTCAACACCGAAGACCGTGAACTGGCGCTGATCGCCGGATTGCGCCCCATCCTGCAAAAGGCCCAGTGGGAAGGTAAAGATTTTGCTGGATCGTCCTTGTCCGATATCCCAATTGGCAGTGCGCCCTATGTCATCCAGGATTTTGAGGCAGGCCGACATGTCACGTTGCGCCGCAACGCTGACTATTGGGGCAAAGATTTACCTCTGCGCCAGGGCATCGCGAACCTTGATGAAATCCGTATCGATTTTTACGGCGACGGCGATGTGATGTTTGAAGCTTTCAAAGCCGGCGAACTCAGCTTTTTTCGCGAGTTCAACGCCGAAGCCTGGGCCAATCGCTATACATTCCCTGCCATCACCTCAGGCGAGGTTATTAAAACCGAAGTTCCGCACCAAAAGCCCTCGGGCATTACTGGGTTTGCCATGAACACCCGGCGCGCACCCTTTGACGATATCCGTGTGCGCGACGCTCTGATCCATGCGTTCAATTTCGAATACATCGCAGATACACTAACCGGAGGTCGCCAACCGCGTATCACCTCCTATTTCTCAGGCTCCTATCTGGCAATGTCACCCGGCCCTGCTTCTGACGAGGCCGCAAGCATCTTGTCTCCCTTCGCGAGCGATCTGCCAGACGACACACTTTCTGCCTACCGCCTGCCGACATCAAACGGATCAAACCGCAACCGCGCCAATATGCGTCACGCGATGAAACTTCTGTCCGAGGCCGGGTATGAGGTGGAAGACGGCATTCTAAAAGGCCCGGACGGAACGCCATTCAGTTTCGAAATCCTGCTGCGCCAGGGCGATCAACAGGACAAAGCCATCATCGATATTTACCGTAAATCTCTCGAAAAACTGGGTATTTTCGTTACTGTCTCGGCTGTTGACAACGCGCAATACGCCCAACGCATCAACGCCTTTGATTTTGACATGACCGATTATCGCCGCGCGCTATCTCTTAGTCCCGGCAATGAACAATCCTTGTACTGGGGCAGTGAAGCCGCGGATCAGGAAGGGTCACGCAATCTGATGGGCATCCGATCAAAACCTGTCGACACGCTTGTTGCGGCTCTCACGTCTGCCAAAACAGCCGATGAGTTTAAAACGACCGCCCAGGCACTGGACCGTGTCCTGACCACGGGCCGCTATGTCATCCCGATCTGGACCTATGCGGTGGGCCGCATCGCTCACACATCTGATCTCAAACACCCGGACACCCTGCCGATCTATGGCGACGGTGTGGAATGGATGCCCGGCGTCTGGTGGCAGGAAAACTAGACCCTTTCAATTGGCAAAAACATCAAGGGGCGAGGGTTGCCTTTGCCCTGCAAAGGTGAGGTGAGGTGAGGGTCAGCTCCTCTAACGACGGGTGAGTTTCAACCTGATTCCGTCTTTTGAACGCACCGTCAGATGCGCCACAGGCACTGGGGGATCGCCTACGGGCTCAATCCGATATGCCTTCAACAACATCGACAGGATCAAAGGCCCCTCAACCATGGCAAACCCGGCCCCGGTGCACACTCTGGGTCCTGCCGAAAACGGCATAAAAGCTTCACGCATACAGGTTTTGCCATTTTCGGTTTGCCACCGGGTCGGATCAAACCCATCCGGGTTGTCCCAAAGCCGCTCGTGTCGATGCAGATGCCATGGGCTCAGGACAATCTGACTGCCGGTTTTGATGTCTCGCTCCCGAAAATTCTCCGGGCAAGTGTTTTGGCGTACCATCATCGGCACTGGTGGATACAGGCGCAATGTTTCGCGGAACACATCGCGGCTCAGCCGCAACTTGCTCATAACGGCAAAATCGCACACCTCCAACGCTCGTGCTTCTTCGGCCAGTTTGTCCTGCCATTCGGGATAACGCGCCAGCAAATACAAAGCCCAGGCCAGCGCCGATGCACTGGTCTCATGGCCGGCCAAAAAGAAGATTGCGACCTGATCCACCATGTCCGAGGTAGAAAACGTCTCACCGGTTTCAGGATCACGCGTGGTCATGATCTTGGTCGCCAGATCATCCGGTGCAGTGCCTGCCCTGATCTGCACCATGCGGGTTTCCGTCAATTGACGGATCAGACCCCGAATGGCGCGCGCTGTTTCTTTCGTGCGAGATGCAAAAAACCGCGGCATCCAACGCGGCAAGGGCACAAAAGCCGCAATATTCAGGATTGGCTGGCTGCGTTGGTAGTCACGAAACTGCGCAAAAACCTGACCGGCTATTTCGTGTTCTATCGGAATTGAAAACAAGGTGCGAAAAATCACATCCGCCGCTGCATGGCTGGTCTCGGCCTCAATCTCAACTGTCTTTCCAACCGACGCCTCAAGCCTCGCAACCGCCGCCTCAGAGGCCGCCCACATGGCCGGAAATGTGTCTTTCAACCTGCCACCTTCAAACGCCGGGTCAATGATGCGCCGTTGTTGCTTCCAGACGTCTCCGTTGGTGAGGAAAACTGAATTCCCAAGTAAGGGCCTTAGCCCTTCGCTGATCCGTCCGGATTTTGGAAAGTCATCCGGGCGTTCTTTCAGAACGGTTTTCACCAGCGCCGGTTGATTGACCATATAGGAGCGAAAGAACGGCGTGCGAAATTCAGCCATCCACGCCTTGTACAATCGCGCTGGCTGGGCCGACAGGATGTCCTGCCGAAACAGGCGCACGTATTGGCGCAGAGATACCCGGTCAGCCCGCGATTGCGGTTTGGGGGGCAAATCGCTCATCCCGCAATCCCGGTAAATTTGTTCACGGGTTTTTCAATTCGGCTTTTTGACGGGCTGCGCATCGCATAGCGTTCAGCCAATGTTTTGGGACCTGCAGTAATGCGGAAGTAGTCATAGTCACCGGGCGCATCAAAGGCACAGAGATACTGAAAGTGCAGACGAAAAAACCGCCATCGCAATTCCTTCCAACGCTCGGGGCTGAGGGTTTGTGTAAACGCCGCTGATACAACCAAAGGCCAGCGTTTACCACTTTTCGGTGCCACGCCAGAGACCGACACCGGATCGCACAGCGCAAAGGCGCAGCCGTCTCCGGGGGCGGTTACGTCGACCCAGGTTAAGACATCCTGTTGGCATAAAAACTGCAGATCCCGCCTCAGACGATGCGCATCAGGCAGAAAGGAAACCATCGGCACCACTTGCCCCAAAGATAGAAACCCAAGGGAAGGTCCACTCTTGGACACGCGCCCAGCACGGATCAGATCCGCCAAAATGGAGACCGCAAGATGTGCCCCAGACGAATGCCCCACGACCAATACCTCATCCACATCCTCTTGCAGCGCCGCAGCAATCTGATCGCCAAACTCAACCATGCGGGCCTCAAGCTCTTTTGGATCGGCCCCGCGCGACTGTGCCGAATATGCGTAGTCATGCATCAGGTAATAGGCGAAGAACTTGTTGTCCTTTTTGCGAAACCAATTCAACAAAGGTGGCACAATCAACAGGCCCGCCCATACGGTCCAGTCGGGTAGAAAAATGGTAAGCAGCGCCCCAATTCCACGCGCAGCCAACAAAGCCAGTAGCAGCTGCACGAGCAAGAACAACACAGGATAAAGGGCCGCGATCACAGGCCCCTTGCGCAATTGCATCAGCCGCCACAACGCACCGGTTCCAATGTAAACCCAGGCGGTTCGCACCAGCTGCACATAGGTCGCTATGATGCCTTGCTCCATACTGTCACGCACAATGTCGGACCACACCAGCACATCAAAATCGGCTTGCGTTTCACCATCTTCCAGCGCGCCATTCACGTGCCAGCCATAAGGACCATCGCCTTGTTTTGCCGACAGTGTCAGCTCATAATCCGAGATCGCCGCCTGTGCGGCGCCCTCTTTGCGATACAATTCTCGATATCGACGGGGATGAATAGGATCATAACCGGGAATATAGAAAACCCGGCGGGTGCGCACCGATTTGTGACTGCTCTCGCCCATGAGACCTCATTGCTTTGAGATCACAGTAGCGGTGCTTTTAGGCTGAAGTAAGTCAAAAGAGCGCCTGCAAAAGATGCCTAACATAAGATTAACCCAGTTCTGCCAAAGCCGGGAACGTCTCAAGCAACCAGTAGGAAAACGATGAGAAACCACCCGTCAGCATGAGGAGCCCAATAGTCCACAACAACAGCCCCATAACGCGTTCTATCTGCTGCATATGGCGTTTCATCCATGTCATGACACCGCTCATCTGTGGCAGGAAGGCTGCAACCAACAGGAATGGTATGCCGAGCCCGATGGCATAGATCCCAAGCAACACCGTGCCCTTGGTCAACGACGCCTCAGAAGCCGCTAAAGACAGGATAGCGCCCAATTGCGGTCCAATGCAGGGTGTCCAGCCAAAAGCAAAAGCAAGGCCAAGAATATAGGCCCCAAATGCGCTACCACCCTTGTCCCCTACATCGATGCGGGCCTCGCGATCCAGAAACCCGATCCGATAGACACCCACAAAATGCGCGCCAAAAATCATCACTGTAATGCCAGCAACTGTGTTCAGAACATTTTGGTATTGCAGAAACATTGTGCCAATGGCCGAAGCAGTAAAACCTAAAAACAAAAACACCGTCGACAGGCCCAGAACAAAGAACAACGCGGCCATTACAACCTTGTTTCTCGAGGCCGTGCCTTCGCTCATGTCGTTGATCGACACGCCACTCATATAGGCCAGATAGGGCGGCACAACCGGCAGCACACAGGGGCTCAGGAATGAGACGACGCCTGCGATCAGCGCCACGAACATTGCAGGCAAAAGTCCTGCATCGATAATTTCGATTCCAAACATACCGCCTCCTTAGTGCAAACTGTCGCCAAGGTCACGGGGCTGTCCTGTCACATCCCTGTGGACAGCATGCGACCTCGCGCATATGTGATTGATATGACCCACGAGATTGATGCAATCGGGCTGTTATGCCCCCTGCCCGTCCTTAAATTGCGCAAGAGACTGCAGCCTCTCGCTGCTGGCGAACACATCCGGTTGCTGGCGGATGATCCCGCCGCAATTGTTGACGTACCGCATTTCTGCAATGAAAGCGGCCATACCCTGCTGAGCAGCGGTGAATCAGGTGGCACCCTGACCTTTGTGATCCAAAAACGCGACTGACGCGGATTCGCAGGTGCCTAGAATTCGCGCGCCAAAAGAAAAGGCCGAGGGGCGATCCCCCGGCCTTTTCTGCCATTATACTAAACGATCTTAGCTGCCTTTGGACCACCAGCCTTTACGCTTTGGTTTAGGTGGTGCTGTGGGGGCTGGCTCAGGGGCGGGTTCAGGCGCAGGCTCTTCCGTCACAACGGTCACCTCTTCCTCAACCTCGGCTGCAATCACCTCAGGTTCACTTGGCGCATCAGCGACATCTGCCTCAGTTCCGTTCACCTCGGCCACGGGGTCGGCAGGTGGCGCTTCTGTGGCCGTTTCCACCACCACAGCCTCTTCAGCTATCGTGTCCTCAGCTGGTTTCTCAGCATCCGCCTGCACGGCCGGAGCCTCGGCAGTCGCTTCAACCTCATCTGCATTCTTCGATTTGGATCGGCTGCGCGATCTGGAACGGCTGCGTGATCGGCTCGGCTTTTTAGGTTCTTCGGACGTGCCAACGTCTTCTGATGCCGCTTCGGTGGCATCAGAGGCGTCGGCCTCAGTGGCCTCAGTCGTGGCCTCTGCTCCGGCTTCCAGGCTATTTTGTTCTTCACCACCCTGAGCAGATTTTCCGCGACCACGACGACGACGACGACGGCGTTTTTTAGGTTTGGCTTCCCCATCTTCGTCCTGAGCAACGGCTGTGCCCTCGATGACATCATCTTCTTCATCGATGGCATCCATCAAAGACGTATCTACCGAAACAACCGGTGCCTGCACTTCGGCAACAACACGCGTAGCAGTTTTAAACTTCTCGAACGTATAGTCCGGTGACACCAGATGCGGGTCGCCCTCGAGTCGAACTGACAACCCGTAACGCGCCTCAATCTGAGCGATATGTTCACGTTTCTGGTTCATAATGTAATTGGCAATCGCCACAGGCGCTTTCACCAACACTTCGCGCGACCGACGGCGTGTGCCTTCTTCTTCGATCTGGCGCAAGATTTGCAGGGAAAGGTTGTCATCTGAACGGATCAGGCCGGTGCCATGACAGGCGGGACACGGCTGTGTCGTGGCCTCGATCATGCCGGGACGCAAACGCTGACGCGACATTTCCATCAAACCAAAGCCCGAGATACGTCCCACTTGAATGCGGGCGCGGTCGGTCTTCAGTTTGTCCTTCATGCGCTTTTCAACGGCGGCGTTGTTCTTACGCTCGTCCATATCGATAAAGTCGATCACGATCAGGCCAGCAAGGTCACGCAGACGCAACTGGCGGGCCACTTCTTCTGCGGCCTCCAGGTTGGTCTTGGTCGCGGTATCCTCGATCGAGCCTTCTTTGGTAGCCCGGCCCGAGTTCACATCAATTGCCACCAACGCTTCTGTCACGCCGATCACAATGTAACCGCCAGATTTCAGCTGTACCGTTGGGTTGAACATTCCGCCCAAATAGCTTTCGACTTGGAAGCGGGCGAACAATGGCAGGCCATCGGAATAGTTTTTCACGTTCTTGGCATGGGACGGCATGATCATCTTCATGAAGTCCTTGGCGATGCGATAACCGCGCTCACCTTCGACCAGAACCTCATCAATCTCGCGATTATAAAGATCACGGATCGAGCGTTTGATCAGGTCACCTTCTTCATAAATCTTGGCAGGTGCCGTGGATTTCAATGTCAGGGCGCGAATTTGCTCCCAAAGGCGCTGCAGGTATTCATAGTCGCGCTTGATCTCGGCCTTGGTGCGTTTGGCACCGGCGGTGCGAATGATCAGACCTGCGCCCTGAGGCACATCAATCTCGGTCGCGATTTCCTTGAGTTTCTTGCGGTCCGGCGCATTGGTGATCTTACGGCTGATGCCGCCGCCACGTGCGGTGTTGGGCATCAAAACGCAATACCGTCCAGCCAGCGACAGATATGTCGTCAGAGCAGCGCCTTTGTTGCCGCGCTCTTCTTTGACGACTTGTACCAGAAGGATCTGGCGCACTTTGATAACTTCTTGAATCTTATAGCGGCGCGCACGCGGCTTGCGCGGCGGACGGATGTCTTCCGAGTCGTCTTCGTCAGCAACCGATTCAATGCTGTCGTCTTTGTCTGACGCTTTGGACCCTTTGGCCTTGGGTTCATCGTCATCATCAGCCTCATCGGCATCCAGCTCCGCCTCGACGGAATCGTCCGCTTTGTCGTCCGCGTTGGCTTCAGGAACTGCCTCAACAGCGTCTGCTTCGGCGGATTTATCCGCGGCTTGCGAAATCTCTGCGGCAGGTTCTTCTTCAGCAACCGCTTCGGCAGCTGGTGCCTCGGTTTCTGCGGCGTCCTTTGCGTCGGCTTCGGTTTCTTCACCGGTTTCCGGATCGCGGGTTGCAACAGCATCCTCGCCTTCGGTCTTGGCGGCCATTGTCTTGCCGCCCTTTTTGTCGTCCTTGGTTTCGGCTTCTGCACCGTCAGAAGCAGCGTCTTCAGCCACTGCTTCGACAGGTGCTTCAACCTCTGCAGGCTCGGCAACCACTTCTACCGAAATCACTTCCGTCGTGGTTTCTGCGGCCGCCTCTTCTTCGGTAACCGGCTCAGCACTCTTTTCAGCGACATCCTCATCCGAGGCGTTGTCTGCCACAGTCTGTTCAGTAACAGCGTCTTCACCCGACGGTTCTTCAACAGGTGTTTCCTTGACCAGTTCCATCGGAGACAGACCCTCGGTCGTATCTTCGCCAAGATCGATGGTTTCCATACCCTCAATCTGATCACCAACGGACTCTTCCGGCGACGCTTCTACAGCGACATCCTGTGCGTCAGCGGGCTTTGTGGCATCCTTGTCTTTGGGCTTGGATCGCGACCGTGACCGGCTGCGCGAACGAGAGCGCGAAGGTTTTTTCTTGTCTTCGTCTTCCTCGTCGCGCGCCTTTAGCGACTCGGTATAGGCGCGTTCTTCTTCCATCAGCGCTTCGCGGTCAGCCACCGGAATCTGATAATAGTCCGGGTGGATTTCCGAAAAGGCAAGGAACCCGTGGCGATTTCCGCCATAGTCGACAAACGCCGCCTGAAGCGACGGCTCAACCCGTGTAACCTTTGCAAGATAGATATTGCCAGCTATCTGGCGTTTGTTTTCAGACTCAAAATCGAATTCCTCGACCTTGTTTCCGTCGACCACCACAACGCGGGTCTCTTCCGCGTGGGTGGCATCGATAAGCATTTTCTTTGGCATGTTGTCCATTTGCACCCGCGCAATCGCCTGCGCCCCGGTGGGGCGTTGAGGGTGGATTGTAGGGGGTGTCTTGTCAGGGCAATGTCAGGCGCGCGGTCAAGAGGGCCGCTTGCGGCCTCTGCTCGGTCTGTCAATATATTCGCGCGCTTCATCGCGTTTCTTCTCCGACGCAGTCACAAGCCTTGGCCAATGTCGCGCCTGTTACAAGCCCTCCGCCAAAACTGCGGTGCGGGCGTCTCTCTAGCCTTCTTTTGAAAGGCTCAATCGGTCTGAACGAGGCGTCGGGCATTTTGGCCATCGCGCGTCACGTCCAGCGAAACTCATACGGCAGGTCCGAAGCACGGACTCTCCCTGTCTCTAAATATGACCAGCCTCACCTAAATTACAATGGCAAAAGCCGTTGCTGTTCGAAAACCCACGCGAAAAGTGCATGTTTTACAAGGTCGCGTCGATTTGCGGTTCTCTGACGGCCTCAGAACTCGCGTTTATAGCCAATCCCGACCTGATCGCGCTGCCCGTATGTGTTGTCGATGTAAGAAGCAAAAACACTGATGCTGTCTTTCTGTGTGAAGCCGTACGTCAGCCCGGCACCCACGCTGAAACCTGAGTAGTTACTAGACCCTCTTGAACCCACAAAGGCGGTTTTGAAAGTCCAGTCTGCAGTAATGGGTTTCAACGCCAGAACACCAATGTAGCCACCCTTGCTCGAGGTTGCCGCAAGGGCAAACTCATCCAAATTCTGAACGATATCCGCCTTTTGCCCTTCGGTATAGTTGATCCCAAAGGCCGGAAACAATTGCCACCCTGAAGGCTGAAGCCCAATGGCGCTGAGAGGAACAAAGCTGCCCAGCGAATACTGGGTTTGTCGGGTCCCGCCAGTCAATGCCTTACGCGATGCCGCAAAGTTCACAATGCCGAAGTTGAACAGATAGGATCCGCCCAGCGTCCAGTCTTCATTTTCCGAAATTGAGACATTGATCTTGGTAACCGGTCCAAATGCAATCGACCCGGACACCGAAGCATAATCCGTATAGCGTACGCCCAGCTTGGTGATGATCTTGGTGGGGTCGTCAGATAGTTTTTCTTGCCCTTCGGCACGGGCAGAACTGACTAAAACCAAGCCGATTAAGACCAGTTGAAGTGTTTTCGACATTGTCATGAGTCCTGCTCACCTCAAGGGTACTTAATACGTGACCTTAGCTTTTTGGAAATTCCAAATTCCTGTCACCAAAACGAAAACCACACGCAAGCTCAAAATTTAACTCAGATAATCAGCCCTTTGTAGACCATACTTTGCCATTTTCTCGTTCAGTGTCCGACGCGGCAGGCACAACTCGTCCATAACGCTCGCAATTGACCCACGGTGACGGCGCATCGTATTGTCGATCAACATACGCTCAAACGCCTCGACGTATTCCTTGAGCGGTTTGCCTTCGGTGGTCATCACGGGCTGCATTTCTTCATGATCATTAAGCAAAAGTGACGCAATGGTCCCCTCGCCCCGCCGGCTTTGCAGCACTGCGCGTTCGGCCAAGTTGATGAGTTGGCGCACATTGCCTGGCCACGGCGCCTGCAACAACTGCGCAGCCTCCTGAGCGCTGACTTTGGGCGCATCACAGCCATAATCATCAGAAAATTGCTCACTCAGACGCGTGAACAGTGTCAGAATATCTTCACCGCGCTGGCGCAAAGGCGGCACAGTTATCCGCAAGGCCGCAAGACGGTAAAATAGATCAGACCGCAACGCGTCCTCACAAGTACGATCCTGTTCCTGCAGGTTTGAGATCGCGATGATCCGCGTCTCAGCCGGACTTCCTTGTTCGTTGATGACATTCAAAAGGCGCGCCTGAAGCGTGTCGCTGAGAGTTTCAATGTCCTCCAGAACTAAAGTACCGCCGCGCGCTTCTTCGATCGCGGGCAATTGGCTGTCTTCTGGGTTCATTGGTCCAAAAATGCGTCGTGATAAAGCGTCTTCTTCAAAGGCACCACAGCTGACCAGAACAAACTTTTTGCCTGCCCGACTGCCCACCGCGTGCAAGGCATGTGCCACCAGTGTTTTGCCAGTACCGGTTTCGCCATCTATCAGAACATGGCCATCAGCCTGCCCCAGATCCAGAATGTCCTCTTTCAGACGTTCCATAGCCGGGCTGGACCCAATCAATTTCTTAATAAGCTGCCCACCATCGCTCAGCTCGCGCCGCAAAACCCGCGCATCCAGCGTCAACCGGCGCGCATTTGTGGCCTTTTTGGCAAGCTGGCTCATCCGGTCTGGATTAAAAGGCTTTTCCAGAAAATCAAAGGCGCCGACCCGCATCGCCTCAACCGCCATAGGAACATCGCCGTGCCCCGTGATCATAATCACCGGCAACGAACTGTCCGCCCCCATCAGTTTCTTGAGAAAACTCATGCCATCCATGCCCGGCATCTTGATGTCCGAAATAACAATGCCGGGATAGTCCGACCCCAACGCCTTGAGCGCGTCTTCGGCGCTGGCAAATGTCTCGGTGTCATAACCCGACAATGCCAGCCACTGGCTGATCGATTGCCGCATGTCCTGTTCATCATCGACGATGGCGATTTTCATACCTTGTGCCATGACTTATTACTCCGCTGCCTCAATCTCTTCTGTCAAAATAGGAAGCTGAACTTCAAATACAGCCCCCCGAATGGTTCCGTTACGCGCTGTCAGGCGCCCGCCAAGATCACTTACGATGCCCGAAGAGATCGCCAACCCCAACCCAACCCCGTCTCCGGGTTGCTTGGTTGTGAAAAATGGCTCGAACAAGTCATCCAGGTTTTCAATCCCCGGCCCGTTGTCGCGCACTGTCAGCGTGGCGGTCTCACCCGCCGCCAAAAGGATTTCAATTTCCGGGTCAGGTTCACCTTTGGTGGCATCCAACGCGTTGCGCAAAAGATTGATAATCACCTGCTCAATACGCACCCGATCCCCCATCACCCGAACCGGCACATCCGGAAGGATACGCCCAATCCTAACATGCCCCTGACGCAGCTGTGGCTCCATCATCGACAAGGCTGAATTCAGCGCGTCCGTCATCTCAACGGGGTTAAAAACATCGCCACCCTTGCGGGCATAGGATTTCAACTGCTTGGTAATTGATCCCATCCGCTCTATAAGATCGTCAATGCGCTGGAAGGATGACAGAGCCTCTTCCGGACGGTTTCGCCGCAACAACAGACGCGCGCCCGCGAGATAAGTCTTCATAGCCGCCAATGGTTGGTTCAACTCATGGCTCACCGCCGCTGACATCTCACCTAAGGCAGCCAATTTAGATTCTTGCGCCAGAGATTGCTCGGCCACGGCGAGGCTTTCCTGCATGCGTTCGCGCTCGGCAATCTCGCTCTGCAACCTCAAATTCAGCGCCCGCAAATCCGCAGATTCCCTTTGAAACAGGGCCATTCGCAAAAGGCTTTTGCGATTGAGAGCGTAGAAGGCCAATGCCAGAAGCACGGCAAAAACCATGATTTCAAGCGCCAGCACAGCGTTTACTTTTTCGCGAACGCTATTGTAGCCGGTAAAGGACGTCATCCGCCATCCCCGGAACGGAATTCGAGCGTCCTCGCGCATGACGCCTTCGCCGCGAATGTAGGCGTCTGCAGGAACTTGGGTCCAATCAGAGGTGGCCTGAATAGCACGTTCAATAGCCCCTTGCGCCGGTTGACGCATCAGCGCTGCTTCTTCTGACAATCCACGCCATCGCGGCTCGGTCGTCAGAATAATGGTGCCCTGACTGTCGGTCACAAACACCACATCAGAAATGCCAGCCCACGCGCGTTCAAACTTCTGAAGATCCGCTTCAACCGCGATCACCCCAATCACTTGTCCCTGAAAATCCAGCCGTCGGGCGTAGGTGAATTTATGTGCGTTGCTTTCACTTCTTTCGGAAGAAAACACTGTAAGATTAGATCGCAAGGCACTGATAAAGAACTCATTCCCACGATAGTTGGCGCCGATTTTTGTGCGATCTGTGGCCGCAACTGTACGGCCATCTGAGTCCAACAGCATCAACGATGCCGCCCCGATTTCCTCAACGAATGAAATCAAACGCGCCGTCGATAACGAAAAATCGCCCGAGGTCAGCGCAGAAATCAGGGCTGGATCCTTCGCCAAAAGTTGGGGAACAATCGCGTTGCGTCGCAATTCAGACTGCAAATTCCCGGAATACAAAGCCAACCGCAATTCCGCCCGATTGCGGGTATTTTGAGTAAAACGGTCGGTCAGGAATGAATTGGTGACCCAAATCGTTACTGCGGCAATGGCTATGACCACGGCAAGCCCAACCCGCAATCGCCAATTCCTAGGGTGCGGTTTCGGGCTATCGGTGGTTTCCAGCGGCAGCGGTTCCATAGCAACTAGAGTACGCGGCTCCGCGCCGGGTCTCAAGTCAGGCCGTTGCCAACTGCTCCATAAGCGAGCGGAACATTGCCACCCCATCGGTCCCACCGTGATCCGCATCTGCGGCACGTTCTGGATGTGGCATCATTCCCAGAACCCGGCGGTTTTTGGAAATCACACCAGCAATATCCGCCACGGACCCGTTGGGATTGTCCATATAGGTAAAGGCTATTCGCCCTTCCCCTTGCAACTGTGCCAGCTTTGCATCGTCAACAAAGTAATTACCGTCATGATGCGCGATCGGCACGTCAATCACCTGCTCCTTGTCATAGGCGCAGGTAAAGGCGGTCTCATTGTTCTCGACCTTTAGGCCTACGGTGCGGCAAATATATTTGAGCCCACCATTGCGGCGTAACGCCCCCGGTAGAATGCCGGTCTCGGTCAGAATTTGAAATCCGTTACAAACCCCAAGTGCATATCCACCGCGTTCCGTATGATTAATCAACGAGCGACAGATCGGCGAGTTGGCTGCAATTGCCCCGCAACGCAGATAGTCACCAAAGGAAAATCCGCCAGGAACGCCAACAATATCAAGACCTTCCGGCAGGCTTGTGTCCTTGTGCCACACCATAGTGACATCCATACCCGCGCGTTCAAATGCCACCGCAAGATCGCGGTCGCAGTTTGATCCCGGGAAAACAATGACCGCTGCTTTCATCACATCAGCTCCACGCGATAGCTTTCAATCACTGTGTTGGCCAACAGCTTTTCGCACATCTCGTTGACCGTGGCCTCAGTAGAGCCTTCAGCAAGATCCAGCTCGATTACCTTGCCTTGGCGTACGCCTTCGACGCCATCAAACCCTAGGCTTCCCAGTGCGTGACGCACCGCTTCGCCCTGTGGGTCCAGAACTCCGTTTTTCAGCATCACATAGACACGCGCTTTCATCAGTCTCTCTCCGGTCTGGCCAATATGAACCCTTACAGGCTTCATCTCAGCAAAAATACTCGATTTGCTACGCCCGCTCCGGGCGCAACCTGTTAGTTCACAAGTGTCGGTTTAGGTCCAGTGCCCTTAGGCATCACACCCAAACGCCGAGCGACTTCTGCATAGGCATCGGTCAGGCTTCCCAAATCGCGGCGAAACACGTCTTTGTCCAACTTCTGATTGGTTTCCATATCCCACAAACGACAGCTGTCCGGACTGATCTCATCGGCCACGACAAGACGTTGAAAATCGCCATCGTACACACGGCCAATTTCGATCTTAAAGTCGATCAGCTTGATACCAACGCCGAACATAACGCCGGACATAAAGTCATTCACCCGAAGCGCGAGGCCCAGAATGTCATCCATATCCTGTTGGCCAGCCCAGCCAAACGCCGCGATATGTTCTTCTGAGACCAGCGGATCACCCAAACTGTCATCTTTGTAGCAATACTCGACAATCGGACGCGGCAGCTGTGTGCCTTCCTCAATGCCCAGTCGTTTGCTCATAGTGCCTGCGGCAAAGTTCCGCACGATCACTTCCAGTGGAATAATTTCGCATGACCGAACCAATTGTTCGCGCATATTGAGCCGCTTTAGGAAGTGCGTCGGAACGCCTATTTGGTTTAAACCGGTCATGAAATATTCGGACAGGCGGTTGTTCAAGGCGCCCTTCCCGTCAATCACATCTTTTTTCTCGGCATTGAAAGCGGTCGCATCGTCCTTAAAATATTGGATAATCGTGCCTGGCTCAGGGCCTTCGAACAAAATTTTGGCCTTGCCTTCGTAAATCTTCTTACCGCGCGCCATGGACGTCTCTTTCCTATCATGCGGGGGCGAGTCCCCGCTCTCTGGCGTCCTCATAAATCATGGGCGGCATTGTCGCAAGCACGCCCACCCCCCTTGCGGCGATAGGGCCGCATGTGCAAACAAGGACCGACTTCAACATTTGCAAGGGAATCCGCAGATGACCACCTTTGATGATCGCGAAAACGCATTCGAAGCCAAATTCGCTCACGATGAAGAAATGAACTTCAAAGCAGACGCCAGGGCCAACAAATTGTTGGGGCTTTGGGCCGCAGAACTGTTGGGCAAATCCGGCGAAGATGCTGATGCCTATGCCAAAACCGTTGTGATCGCTGATTTCGAAGAGGCCGGCCACGAAGATGTTGTGCGCAAAGTGGTTGCCGATCTGGAAGGCAAAATCACGTCAGAAGAGATTCGCGCCAAACGCGTCGAACTTTTGAATGTGGCTAAACGACAGGTCATGGATGAAGCCTGAGCTTCAACTTCGGACTAGAACTGCACGAAAATAATATTGAGACGCGCGAGCTGAAAACCTCGCGCGTTTTCTTTGAAACATGAGCAGTTTACTCCACCACAAATGGCGGAAAACCGCCTTTGCTTCATGAACTCTATGAACAAAATATAATTGCCCTTGCCTGCACAGCGTGACACATGTGCCAGAATTACAATGATGCGTTTCAAAGGAGTGTCTTATGTCAAATGCCCTGTCCAAAATGCTGACGAGCCGAGACTGGATTATGGCGGATGGTGCTACTGGCACCAATCTTTTCAACATGGGACTCAGCTCGGGTGATGCTCCAGAGCTCTGGAACGAACAAGAGCCCGCGAAAATCAAGAAGCTCTACAGTCTGGCTGTCGACAACGGGAGCGATCTGTTTCTGACCAACTCCTTCGGGGGTAATTCTGCCCGGCTTAAGCTGCATGACGCGGGCCACCGTGCGCGTGAATTGTCGCGTATGGCCGCTGAACTTGGTCGCGACGTGGCGGACGCAGCCGGTCGCGACGTGATTGTTGCTGGATCAGTAGGTCCGACAGGTGAAATCATGCAACCTGTGGGCGCGCTTAGCCATGCCGATGCCGTTGAAATTTTCCACGAGCAAGCCGAAGGCCTGAAAGAGGGTGGTGCAGATGTCTTGTGGCTTGAGACGATTTCTGCCCCTGAGGAATACCGCGCTGCGGCCGAAGCATTTGCGCTGGCGGATATGCCTTGGGTTGGCACGATGAGCTTTGACACAGCCGGGCGCACCATGATGGGCATGACCAGTCAGGACATGGTACAAATGGTCGAAAGTCTGCCCAATCCTCCGCTTGGCTATGGTGCCAATTGTGGCACCGGAGCGTCGGATTTGCTACGCACAGTGTTGGGGTTTGCCGCTCAAGGGACAGAGCGGCCCATTGTGGCCAAGGGTAATGCAGGCATTCCAAAATACGTCGACGGACATATTCACTATGACGGTACACCTGAATTGATGGGTGAGTACGCTGTTATGGCGCGTGATTGTGGAGCAACGATCATTGGCGGATGTTGTGGTACTATGCCCGAACATCTCAATGCTATGCGAAAAGCCTTGGAAACCCGTGACCGGGGACCGCGCCCAACGTTGGATCAGATCACGTCAGTTCTGGGACCGTTTTCCTCGGCTGGAGACGGCACCGGTGACGATGAGCCCGCCACACCTGCCCGTCGCAATCGCAGACGCCGCAGCTAAGACGGCTCGAAAGTCCGACATACCTTTCGCCAAAAGGCCGGGAAATCGGTTTTCCGGCCTTTTGCATTGCGACCTCCTGTCCCAATTTGACCTAGATCAGTGTGCCAGTCGTTACTCCTGACCCAAGGTTGGCCCGCCGGGACCTCGGATCGACAAATACCTGCCGAACACGGCATGTCTGCAATGTCCCGGCTAAGGAGACGACAATGAGCATTCTGTTTGACAAAATGACCCCCACGGCACGAGAAATTGCCGAAGAAAAATTGCGCAACGAAGGTATCCTCGCTCCGGACGCGCCGCTGGAATATGCATTTGAAGTACGCCCGGCTGAATTGGAAGCGTTGGAAAAAGCCCGCCTTAAGTTTGACCATCAAATTGCAGATTGTGGGTCGAAAGATCACCAGAAAATTGCGGAACTGGCCATTGCCAAAGCCCGTTGCGTCAGCGACTACATTGCCGAAATGGCGGGCTGATCTGTCAGAACAATGACATTTGCTCACCTTTCCTGATGGGTGAGCAAAATAAATCATATGCCAATTCGGGCAATTCCGGAGCCAGCGCCAATCGGCGCTGAGCCATTTTGAACCGTGCTGAGATCATGCTGGCATAGTGACCTTCGCCGCGCATGCGTCGCCCCCACGCCGCGTCATAGTCCCGCCCACCGTGCATCTCGCGCACGCGCGCCATTACACGTGAAGCTCGCTCTGGAAAGTGTTCTTCCAACCATTCCTTAAACATATCAGACACTTCCAACGGCAACCTCAACATGATCCAGGACGCGGAAATCGCTCCGGCATCCTTGCCAGCCTTAAGAACCGCTTCAATCTCGTGATCAGTGATAGATGGCACCACCGGCGCCATCATGACCCGCACGGGAACTCCCGCGTCGCTCAATCTACGGATTGTTGCGAGCCGGCGCGCAGGTGACGGCACACGCGGCTCCATCAGCCGTGACAGATGTGGATCAAGCGTGGTTACAGACACGCCAACATGCACCAGGTTTCGCGCTGCCATATCCCCCAAAAGATCAATGTCGCGTTCAATCAGGGTTCCCTTGGTGACAATCCCAACCGGATGGCTGAAATCTCTCAGTATCTCCAGGCAGGCCCGCATAATGCCGTGATCCCGCTCAGCTGGCTGGTAGGGATCGGTGTTTGTGCCGATTGCCAATGTCGCCACACGATAAGATTTGCGCTGCAATTCCTTTTCCAGAATCTCTGGCGCATTTGGACGAGCAATGATCTGTGTCTCAAAGTCCAGCCCCGGAGACATTCCAAGATAGGCATGGGTAGGTCGTGCAAAGCAATAGATGCACCCGTGCTCGCATCCGCGATAAGGATTGATCGACCGATCAAACGGCACATCGGGCGAAGAGTTCCGCGCTATCATACTCTTGGCATGTTCAAGGCGAATTTGCGTGTCAAACGCAGGACGCACCTCTTCAATCTCCCAACCATCACTTTGTTCAATGCGATCCAGATCAAACCGGCCGGTCGCGTTGCTCAACGCGCCGCGCCCGCGCCGCCTTTTGCTGTCTATCGAGTACGCCCTTTGTTCTGTCATGCATAATCAATTAGAACAAACAAAGAACAAAATCAATAATTCGCAACATCAACTTGAATAATTTTCACTGGGCTAGCGATGTTTCAACGATATAAGTCGGTGTCAGCCCGGGTCATGTCGCAAATTTGACAGTCGATACGGTCGAAATTGCACAAATGTGGGACAACTACAAAAACCCTGGCCAGCACGCCGGAAATCAGAGGAAAGCCCATGTCGGAAGAAGACGATATCATCCTGTCAGAACTAGACGACGAAGAACTGGTTCAACAGATGTTCGACGACCTCTATGACGGTCTCAAGGAAGAGATCGAAGAGGCGGTGAACATCCTGCTGGAACGCGAATGGGAACCCTACCGCGTTCTGACCGAAGCTTTGGTTGGCGGTATGACCATCGTTGGTGCCGATTTCCGCGATGGCATTTTGTTTGTGCCAGAAGTTCTCTTGGCTGCGAACGCTATGAAAGGTGGCATGGCCATCCTCAAGCCACTTCTGGCCGCCACAGGCGCACCGCGTGTTGGCAAGATGGTGATTGGCACAGTCAAAGGCGACATCCATGACATCGGTAAAAACCTTGTTTCGATGATGATGGAAGGCGCCGGTTTCGAAGTTGTCGATCTGGGCATCAACAACCCCGTTGAGAATTACCTTGAGGCGCTGGAAAAAGAAGAGCCCGATATTCTGGGCATGTCTGCGCTGCTGACAACCACCATGCCCTATATGAAAGTCGTGATCGACACGCTGGTCGAACAAGGCGTGCGCGAAGACTATATCGTACTGGTTGGTGGTGCGCCGCTGAACGAAGAGTTTGGCAAGGCCATTGGTGCTGATGCATACTGTCGTGACGCCGCCGTGGCCGTGGAAACCGCCAAAGATCTTGTGGGTCGCAAACATAACCAGCTGAACGCCTGAACCGGCTTCAAAACATCCACATGAATTTGGCCCGCCAACCTACTGGCGGGCCTTTACTTTCTGGGAGGACGGAATGACAAATATTGGCACGATGGACACCCAAACCGAGACCCTGATTGCCGCTGGAAAGCCCGACAGTGTTCTGCTCTTGGCATGCGGTGCCCTAGCCCGAGAAATCCTGGATTTGCGCGAGAAAAACGGCTGGTCCCATCTGGACCTCACTTGTTTGCCCGCCAATTTGCATTTGTATCCTGAGAAAATTCCAGATGCCGTCCGCGAGGCCGTGGACGAGCACCGTTCAGAATATGACGAAATTTTTGTGGTTTACGCAGACTGCGGTACCGGCGGAATGCTCAAGAAAACCTGCGACGAAATTGGCGTGGAAATGGTGCAGGGCCCGCATTGCTATAGCTTTTTTGAAGGCAATGACCGTTTTGCCGAAAAGGCAGACGATGAATTGGGCACCTTCTACCTTACGGATTTCCTGACCCGACAGTTTGATGCATTTGTCTGGAAGCCAATGGGGCTCGATCGGCACCCGGAATTGCGTGACATGTATTTTGGAAACTACACCAAACTTGTGTACCAAGCCCAAACGGATGATCCGGTTTTGGTTGAAAAAGCTAAGGAGTGTGCCGAACGATTGGGACTCAAATTTGAGCATCGATTTACCGGCTATGGTGATTTGCAATCGACGCTTGGAAAACTTTGAACTGGTTTAGAGGCATTTTATTTTCGAAAACCTAAAGGCCAACTTTGTTTTCAATATCAGTAAGGTACGACTTAAACTTCTCCCACTCCTGAGAGCTACCCTGATAAACTTTTTTTCGAACCTGGGCCATGCTGGCTGTCCGGGCCGCACGATTGGTTGACTGAAAATTCAAGCAAGCCTCCTCAAAATCAAGCCCACAGTACTCTAACAATCGCCGGGTTTCACCTTCCTGATCTTGTGTGAATGTTTCGTACCTCAAGTCGAGAAAGCGATTGGGGAATCGAGATCTCCAAAACTGCATCAAGTTCTCATAACAATTGTAGAACTCAGCAATGTCATTCAAATCATAGGCAAACGACATGAGGCTGCCAGCAAAGTTGTGACGGTAGATCGACCAACAGACCGCCATAGGATTTCGCTGAATATGGACCACACGCGCCTCAGGAAAGGCAGCAAATATCAACCCCAAGTATCTAAAATTCAACAAATTCTTGTCAATCACGCGTGTTCTAGGTCCGGAAATTTTTGACATTTCTCCAAGGTAAGTATTTCGCACTTCGATCAATGTATCTTTGGAAATTTCACGGGTAGCTGCCTTGTTCGTAGCCTCGTTTAAAACGGTGTCCATGATCGCAGTCATGAGGCCTATTTCTCCGGCTCCATGTACCTTGGAATGACTTGCTATTACCTGCTCGATCAAAGTACTGCCGGATCGGGGCATCCCAACTACAAAGATCGGCGTGACGGGGCTCGAGGAAATTTCTGGCACTAGCAATCTTGAAACTTTACCAACCTGAAACAGCGATTTTATCTGAGAGAACATCGCTTTGTCGTCACCTACGTCATAGCTTTGATTTGATTTGGCAATTCGATTGGCTTTTTGGAAGCAATCAAAAGCATTTTTTGTGTCGTCCCAATTGGCAAACGCACTGCCCAACGCGAAATGCCCGTAGACCTGATCTTCTTCCGGTATTTTTTTCTTGCGAAGGACTGACTTCAATTTGTTAAAGATCGCATCGCCCTCGGAAAAGGGGCGCAAGGCACTTAGTTGTAAATAGGCCGACATGTAGGCTGGATTGTGGGCAATCGACGTCTCAAAACACTCAATTGCTTCGTCGGTGCGCCCAAGTGCACTATAAAGATTACCCAGACTTCCCAGCGTAACTGGATTTGCGGTGTCTATCTCAAGCGCCTTTTTGTAAGTTGTTATCGCTGCATCATAGTCTTCCATATCTGACTGCACGCGTGCCAAATTGCAAAGAACCACATTGTCCTCAGGGCAGTGGTTTACAGCCTCCTCCAGAACTTCAGCGGCTTCTTTGAAGCGGCCAACATCTCGTAAAGCAATGCCAAGACTATTTCTTGCTTCTGTAAACTTTGGTTGCGCATCAATGGCAGCCCGAAACAAAGCGATCGCTTCGTGTACTCGGTTTTGCGAATGAGCTTTTTGCCCGCGAGAATTCAACTGTTCCGCACTTTCAGTCGCGTCGTTGCCTGGGACGGCCCCGTTTCCCCCAAGAGATGTGGCTAGTAAATTATTTTGCGTCGCTCCGGCTGCAGCCGCCCGCGCCCCCTTTTTGGGTAAAGCCAATGGATCTTCAAGGCCAGACAACCCACCAGCTGACAGCCCTTGCAAAGGATCGGAAAGAGCCTCGGGACTAAACGATGATTTGACCGGATCTGTAGCAGATTTTTCCAGACGTTTCAGCCCTGCCTTGGCTTTGCTGTTTGCAGGATACCGTTCCAGAATATCCACAAAAAACTGGCGTGCGCGCGCTGAGTTTCCTGCTTTCTCTGCGGCAAAAGCCGCCCGCAATTTGTCGCTGAGCTTGAATGATTTCGGCGCCATTTTTTCCTCGCCCGCTGCACCTGCAGCTATGCAGGCCTACCACTATACCAAAGACGTGATCCACAAGATCATTGCATCCTCGTCCGAAATTGACACCACATTATGTCCCATAGTCGAGTCATAATACGCACTATCTCCACGGCGCATTTCTATGGGTTCATAGAATTCGGTATAGAGATGTATCACGCCTGTTAGCACGTAAAGAAACTCTTCTCCGTCGTGGCGTACCCAGCCGTCAAATTCTTCAATTGAGCGAGCGCGAACACGCGCACGATAAGGCAACATCTGTTTCTTGCTCAGCGTCTCTGCCAGCAGTTCATGTTCGTATGTGGTGGTTGCCTGATGCACACCCTGCCCGGATTTCACCATGGCGATACGTCCGTTTACCTTTTCCTTTTGCGGTGGCGTAAACAGCTGAGGAACCGAAATCTCGAGCCCCACAGCCAATTTTTTCAACGCATCATAGGTAGGAGACATTTGCCCGTTTTCGATCTTGGACAGGGTTGAACGCGCGAGCCCCGCCTGCCCCGCTGCCTGCTCCAAGGTCCAGCTGCGGGCTTTGCGCAATTCACGCACCCTTAGCCCGAGATCAAGAGGTTCCACGTGATCGTGCTGGCCGTTTTCTAGCGCCACCTTGATCAGGGATTTTGGGTCATTATCTGTCATACCGGGTCTTCTACCCCCCTCAGCCCATCACTTGCAACTCATCAAACCTGAGCCTACCAAGCGCACATGTTTTCTCTATTTGATCAAGGCCGCCACGCCCCAGCTCCCAGTTCGTTTAATATGGCTGCTTACGTTCTAGCGCATGCTGATGAGTTATCCGACAAAACAGCTTTGGCTGTCATGTCCGTGGATGAGGCAGACTTGTGGTCTTACGGACGTCTGAAGTCGGCCATTCTCAGGACTGGCACTGGCCTGTTGCAGGCCGGCCTTGAACCAGGTGACAGAGTCTTGATGCGGATTGGCAATGCAGTTGAATTTCCGATTGCCTATCTGGGTGCCATTGCCGTCGGTTTGGTTCCCGTGCCGACATCTTCGCAATTGACAGAGCCCGAAGTCGCCAAAATGATTGCAGAACTGTCTCCGTCCGCAATCCTGCGCGATCCAGATATATCCTGTCCCGTGACGCCCGAAATCCCTCAAATGACAATCCAGGCCCTTGAAGGCATGCGCGATTTGCCACCTGCCGAGTTCCACATGGGCGATCCCGAACGTACGGGCTATATCATTTACACCTCAGGCACCTCTGGCGTGCCACGCGCCGTGTGTCATGCGCACCGGGCAATCTGGGCCCGCCAAATGATGCACCAAGGCTGGTCAGGGCTGCAGGACAGTGACCGGTTGATGCATGCAGGCGCGTTCAACTGGACATACACGCTGGGCACCGGCTTGATGGATCCATGGTCTATGGGTGCAACCGCGTTGATTCCGGCGAAGGACGTAAACATTGCATCACTTCCGCACCTGCTGAAAACCCATCAGGTAACGATTTTCGCCGCCGCTCCGGGAGTCTATCGTAAGATGCTGTCGGATCACCCGGACATCCATTTACCAGATTTGCGTCATGGGTTATCCGCCGGCGAAAAACTCTCTGAGGCCATCCAAGACGATTGGTTCGAAGCCACTGGTACGTCTTTGTTTGAGGCTTATGGCATGTCGGAATGTTCAACCTTCATTTCCGCCAGCCCATCTTCGCCCGCACATCCCGGTACGTTTGGCAAACCCCAAAACGGACGACGCATTGCTTTGGTTGATGAAAATGGCGCGCCTGTGCATTTGGGGGAAGAAGGCACTATCGCAATCGACAAGAGCGATCCGGGCATGATGTTAGGCTATTGGAACGCTGCCGAAGACACCGCGTCGCGCTTTATCGGCGATTGGTTTTTGACCGGAGATCGCGGCACGATGAATGCGGATTTTTATATCCATTATTCTGGTCGGGCGGATGACATGATGAATGCTGGCGGCTACCGCGTGTCGCCGATCGAGGTCGAGGCCGCGCTTTCGCGCTTTCCAGACATCCAGTCTGTCGGGGTCACTGACGTGGAAATCAAACAGGATGTTCGGGTTATTGCGGCCTTTTATACTTCAGACGAACCACTGGACGAAACAGCGCTTAGCGATTATGCCGAACAGACGCTGGCCCGGTACAAGCAGCCACGCCTGCTTCAACGGCTCGACGCTCTTCCAACCAACCCCAACGGCAAACTCAGCCGCCGCGCCCTGCGCCAACACTTTGAGGCACACAGATGATCAAGCTCGATATTCTTTCCGACCCGATTTGCCCCTGGTGTTATATTGGTAAAGCCCGCCTGGAACGCGCCATGCAAGCCGAACCTGATCACCCCTTTACCGTTGAATGGCATCCGTTTCAGCTTAACCCTGATATGCCCGCCGGAGGCATGGACCGGCGCGAATACCTTGAAACCAAATTTGGCGGCAAAGACAATGCCGTGCGAGTCTACGGTGAAATTGCCAAACATGCCGAAGAAGAAGGCCTGGATATCGACTTTGCCGCAATCCAGCGCACCCCAAACACAGTGGACGCACATCGCCTGATCCATTGGGCCGGGATTGAAGGCAAACAAAACGCCGTGGTGGATGCTCTGTTCAAAGCGTACTTCAAAGATGGTCGCGATATTGGCGATCACGAAGTACTTTGCGATGTGGCCGACAGCGCAGGTTTGGACGCCGCCGTTGTTGGAAAGCTACTGAAATCAGACTCTGATGCGCAAAGCATCCGAGATAGAGACACCCACAGTCGCGAGATGGGTGTAAACTCGGTTCCAACCTTTATCGTCGACAACAAACACGCCGTTCCCGGTGCTCAGGCCAGTGAATTGTGGATCAAAGTCATCCGCGAACTAAAGGAAGGACAAGCCACCGAATGACCCCCGCAGAGCGTATTTTCTTTCTGGTGCTGCTGATCGCGCCAGTCATTCTTGGGGGCACGGTGTTCTTCCACTATGTCGAGGGCTGGACGTGGGTCGACAGCTATTTCTTTTCAGTGATTACCCTATCGACAGTTGGCTATGGTTCTCTTGTGCCAGCAACCACGCTGGGCAAAATCGGCACCACATTTTTTATCTTCGTGGGCCTTGGAATCTTTGCCTTTGTCATCCAGCAGTTTGGCCGGATTACCGCAGAGAAACATGCTGCCCATTCTGAATGGCTGATTGCCCGGCTTGGCCATCATAAGGCCATTGAAGAACCTCATGCCGATAATCAGGACGATCAACCCGCCTCATGACCCAAAGTTCCAACATGTCCCGCGTTGAATTTGTGGCGATGTGCGCGATGATGTTCGCCACGATTGCCTTTTCCATTGATGCCATGCTGCCCGCCCTGCCCGAAATAGGCGCCGAACTGAGCCCTGACAACCTCAACAAAGCTCAACTGATCCTGACCAGCTTTGTTCTGGGAATGGGGATTGGAACGTTCTTTACTGGCCCACTGTCAGACACCTTTGGACGCAAACCTGTGATCGTAGGCGGCGCATTGGTATATTGCACCTGCGCGGCCATCGGTTGGGCTTCGCAATCTCTTGAACTGCTTTTGGCAGCCCGCTTGTTCCAGGGTATTGGCGCAGCGGGGCCACGAATTGTCACCTTGGCAATTATTCGCGATCTGTACTCGGGGCGCGACATGGCGCGTCTGATGTCCTTTGTTATGCTTGTGTTCACACTTGTGCCTGCCGTTGCCCCATTGCTGGGCTCAGTGTTCATTGCGCTGGCGGGCTGGCGCTCTATCTTTTTGGCCTTCATCGGGTTTTCTATGTTGTCGATCCTTTGGCTTGGCCTGCGCTTGCCAGAGCCTTTAGCTGTTGAAAAACGACGACCGTTTCAGTTTAAAGTACTTCTTGGTGCAGTAGGTGAAATGTGGGCTATCCCCGTTGTACGCGTTTCAATCCTCGTACAGACCCTGTGCTTTGCGATGCTTTTTACCATGCTGACCACCGTTCAGCAGGTTTATGACATCACGTTCGGGCGCGGCGACGAATTTCCTTTGTGGTTCGGCGCCGTGGCGATTATCTCCGGAAGCGCCAGTTTATTGAACGCCTGGTTGGTTATGCGACTGGGCATGCGGTTTCTGGTGACCGTGACATTGGCCGTGCAGGCCATTTTGTCGATTGTCATGCTGGCCCTGTCTCTCAGCCTGTCTGCGGGGCCGGTGTTGTTTGCTGTCTTTGTGATCTGGCAAACCTCGGTGTTTTTTCAGGCTGGAATGACACTTGGAAATCTCAATGCCATGGCCATGGAACCCTTGGGGCACATGGCGGGCACAGCCGCCAGCGTTATGGGGGCAATTGCTACGGTGTTGGGTGCTGGATTGGCGGTACCGGTTGGACTTGCATTCAACGGCACGCCGGTCCCGCTGATTTGGGGCATTGGCATCGAGGCCGCCTTGGGATTTGGCTTAATGCTATGGATGAAACGGATCGAGGCGCGCTCGTAAGAGCGCGCCTCGTTTGATGTTTTCAGGAAAGTGGTTGAGACCTTATTCTTTAGGTTCTTCCGTAGTGATTTCGCCTACGTCTTCCCCTGTTGAAATTTCACCAACATCCTCTCCTGTTGTGATCTCACCAACACTCTGGCCCGTGTCGTCAGCAGCCGGAGTAGCCGAAGACTCGTCTTGAGGGACACCCTCCATCTGCTCATACCCCAACAGCTTGGCCGTTTCGGCATCGACAACACCGGTCGGTTCAAGTTCATTGTCATACTGGAACCACTGCAAGGCAGCTTCTGTAGAACTGCCGAACACACCGTCTGGTGTACCGACATCATAGCCCTGATCCAGCAACCGTTGCTGAAACTCTTTGACCACGTCACCGCGTGTCATTGGGTCTGTCAGAGACAATCCAAACACAGTCTGTGGTCCTGCGGCGGCTTCCTCCGGGGAATCGTTGACGATCTCATAGACTTTCTCGTCCTGATAATAGGTTGAGCGGTAGAGAACGCCGTCACACAGATACAAGGTCTCGCCTTGATCCTGAACCTTCTGACACTCTTTATCCGAAGGCAGGTTGGCAACGTAGACTAGCGTCGAGCCCACAAGTGCCGCCGTAAAGAACCATCCCCAGCTTGAGTGATAGTGGTAATTCCCCCAATGGTAATGCGGCGGACGGTAATATGGCGGTCGGTGGTACGGCGGACGGTACCCCGGAGGGCGATGATGCGGCGGGCGGTAACCTGGTGGACGATGATGCGCCGGGAGCGTTGTTCCCGGTGGGCGTGCCCCTGGTGGACGGCCTCCTGGAGGGCGTGCGCCCGGTGGGCGCGACCCGGGAGGACGCGCCTTGTTACCGGACGCTGGCCGTGCCGCAGGTTTAGCCGCGGGGCGGGCGGCTGGTTTGACAGCAGGCCGTGTCGACGGTTTGGCTGCAGGGCGAGACGTGGATGGCCTTGTCCCCGTAGACGGACGCGTTCCCGTCGAAGGACGCGCACCAGTTGATGGGCGCGCGCCGCCTGATGGACGCGACGCAGGCCGCGATTTGGCCCCCGAGGGACGCCCAGCAGGACGAGATGACATCCCGCCCCCTCCTCTATGTCCGCGCGCCTCGGCTTGCGAGGATTTGAAGGACAGTGAAATTACCCCTTGAGGAGACGTTCCAATCGCCATTGATGCGATCAGGAGTCCGCAGAAAAATCGTTTCATAGCTATCTCCCCCTTATTGGCTTGGCACTTTAGGCCAACTCATGCGTTCGCTGTCTTCGTTAGGGGTAAACACAAAGGCCCCCTCGGAAATCTCAGGTGCGAAGTCCCAATTTGTGAAATACGCCCGGTACTGAGGCCAACCCTGGATATATGGGTCTGTTCCGACAATCATCAGCAAGCGCGGGTTCTCGGGATCATCTGCAACCCAGATTTGCCAGTCTTCATCATAGCTGGCCACAGCCACGTGATGCGCCATCTCGCCGCCAACCCGGGTCAAACCCAAATATGCCATTGTCGTGGCAGATTCTGCGCGAATTTCTTTCTGTTGCGTACTCAGAACAGACCAAATCGGCAGATCAAGACCATATTCTTCCTTAATTCTAACGATCAGCGCTTCAAATCCCCCTGAAAACAGGATTTCCGCATACACATTTTGATCAGGGTCATTCATGGAAAAACTGGTGCCATCGAAAAAGAACTCTCGGGTTTTCAGGCCATTTTCAGAATAAGAGTATAGCCCACCCTCGCGCGCCAGCAACGTGTGGCCGCTACGCGTATGGGTGATTTTTTCACGTCCGTCGACAACATCGTCATAGGACACAAACCAACTCACCGAAATGTTCTGCTGGCTGCTCAGAAACTCTGAAGCATTGCCAAGAATCTCAATCGCTTGCGGGTCCTTAGCCGGCGGGTCATCCGTGTCATTGGCCTCAGCGACAGAACTAAAAGCAAGCGTCAGTGGTAGGGTAAGCCCCATCAGGGCTAAACGAAAAGTCTTCATGACAGCTGGTCCAGTTGACTAAACAATATGCGACTGTAGGCCTCTACGGCCCAATCTGGCAAGATAGGATCACCTTACCCCAAGTCAACTTTTGCGAGTTGCTCGCGTCTTTTTCTTTTCAGCAACAACCTTGGCCGTCAAATCACGTGCGATACCAAAGGCCCCCTTTATCTTGTCGCTTTCTTTCTTCCAATCACGGCGCACAACGATTTTATTGTCGCGCACCTTGGCCAATCCGCGCTGGTCCTGAATGAATTCAACCAGACCAGCTGGCGAGGCAAACTTGTCGTTGTGGAACTGAATAGTCGCGCCCTTTGGGCCGCCGTCCATCTTGGCGATACCGGCCCGTTTGCACATGTCCTTGATCCGGACAACCAAGAGCAGTGTATTGACTTCTTTTGGTAATTTTCCAAATCGGTCGATCAGCTCTGCGGCAAAACCTTCCAATTCGACCTTGGTGTGCAACCCACTTAAGCGGCGATAGAGTCCCAGCCGCACGTCCAGATCTGGCACATAGTTTTCCGGAATCAGAACTGGCACGCCAAGATTGATTTGCGGAGCCCATTGGTCATCTGCGTCCGTCAGTCCTTGCAGTTCACCCGCTTTGATCTTGGCAATCGCCTCTTCCAGCATAGATTGGTACAGTTCATAGCCTACATCCCGCATCTGGCCGGATTGCTCTTCACCCAAAAGATTGCCTGCACCCCGGATATCTAGATCCTGACTGGCCAATGTGAACCCTGCCCCAAGTGTGTCAAGTGACCCCAGAACCCGCAACCGTTTCTCGGCCGCTGGGGTCAGACGCATTCGGGGCTTAGTGGTAAGGTAAGCATAAGCACGGGTTTTTGAGCGCCCCACGCGCCCCCGGATTTGGTAAAGCTGCGACAGGCCAAACATATCAGCGCGATGCACAACCATGGTGTTAGCCGTGGGAATATCCAACCCCGACTCCACAATGGTGGTCGCCAGCAACACATCGAACTTGCCGTCATAAAAGGCGTTCATCCGGTCATCCAGTTCACCGGCGGCCATCTGGCCGTGGGCGATGACAACGCTGACCTCGGGCACCTGATTGGCCAGAAACTCTTCGATTTCGCGCAGATCACTGATGCGCGGCACCACATAAAACGACTGTCCGCCCCGGTAATGCTCACGTAAGAGAGCTTCACGGATGGTGACTGCGTCAAACTCGGATACATAGGTGCGGATCGCCAGACGGTCGACGGGCGGCGTACCGATGATAGACAAGTCACGCACGCCAGAGAGAGATAATTGCAACGTCCGTGGAATGGGTGTGGCTGTCAGCGTCAACACATGCACATCCGAACGCATCTGCTTCAACCGTTCTTTGTGAGCCACACCAAAGTGCTGCTCCTCGTCGATCACCAACAACCCAAGGTTCTTAAATCGGGTATTTTTGGCCAAAAGCGCATGGGTGCCAATCACGATGTCTACAGTTCCCCGCGCCATACCATCGCGGGTTTTTTCTGCTTCTTTTGCACTCACAAAACGAGATAAGCTTCTGACTTCCATCGGAAATCCGCGAAATCGCTCGATAAAGCTCTTTGTGTGCTGGCGCGCCAATAGTGTGGTGGGCGCGATCACGGCAACCTGAACGCCGGACATCGCCGCCACAAAAGCCGCGCGCATGGCGACTTCGGTTTTGCCAAAGCCCACATCACCGCAAACCAACCGGTCCATTGGCTGACCTGAGCCCAGATCGCCAATAACATCCTCAATGGTGCTTAACTGATCGTCGGTTTCCTGATATGGGAACCGCGCGCTGAACTCTTCCCATGCGTGATGTTGAGCTTCCAACCGGGGTGCGGTTCGTAATGCGCGTTCCGCAGCCACCCGAATAAGCCGGTCCGCCATCTCGCGAATACGCTCTTTGAGTTTGGCTTTTTTGGCCTGCCATGTACCCCCACCAAGCCGATCCAAAAGGCCCTCATCGTGGCCGTATTTTGACAGCAGTTCGATGTTTTCAACCGGAAGGTAAAGTCTTGATTTTTCGGCATACTCCAGACTGATACACTCGTGCGCAGCCCCAGCTGCCGTGATCACCTCAAGCCCGTGGTACCGGCCAATCCCATGATCAACATGCACCACCAGATCACCGGGCGACAAGGATTGCGTTTCGGTCAGAAAGTTTTCGGCGCGGCGTTTTTTTTGTGGCGCCCGGATCAGACGATCTCCAAGAACATCTTGCTCCGAGATAACGGTCATATCGGGGGTGACAAACCCATGCTCCAGTGCCCAAACCGCCAGATAAAGACCGGATTTACCGATCCGCGTAGCATCGGTGATAGCAACAGTTTCTGCCAATCCTTCGTCTTCGATCAGCCCGCTGAGCCGTTCACGTGCACCTTCCGAATAACTCGCAACCAGCACGGGACCATCTTGCATACGTGTTTTGATGTGATCGGCTAAAGCGCCAAAAAGGCTTACACTTTCCTGCTGTCTTTCCGGCGAAAAATTGCGTCCGATACGGCCACCCGCATCAATCACACCCGAACCGCTTGCCTGTGGCAATGGTTTGAAATTGAGGATCCGACGATCTTCAATGGCCTTGTTCCAAGCGGCGTCATCTAAATACAGCAAGTCCGGTGGAATGGGTTTATAAACCGTATCGATCCGGGTTTTCTGAGCCAATACATGGTGCCGTGTTTCATATTGGTCCTGCACAACCTCCCAACGTGAGAGGCGTGCAGCATCTATCTGATCATCCACAGAAATTGTGGCTTCTGGAAGGTAGTCAAACAGAGTTTCCAACCGATCATGAAAGAACGGCATCCAATGTTCGACCCCCTGATGTTTGCGCCCCGCACTAACCGCCTCATACAGCGGATCATCCGTTCCCGCCGCCCCAAATTCGATGCGATAGTTCTGGCGAAACCGGGTGATGGCCGCCTCATCCAGAATAACTTCGGAAACCGGAGCCAGTTCAACCTCGTCGAGTTTTTCAGTGGTGCGTTGCGTAATTGGATCAAACCGGCGTGCACCGTCCAGAACATCACCAAACAAGTCTAGACGTACAGGACCACTGTCACCCGGCGGAAAAACATCAATGATCCCGCCCCGGATCGCATAATCGCCGGGTTCCATCACAGTTGGTGCTTGGGTAAAGCCCATTCGCACTAGAAAGGCTCGCAAGGCGGCTTCGTCAATCTGATAGTTGACCCGCGCCTTAAAGGCCGCTTCTTGTAGCACTTCGCGGGCCGGAACCCGCTGTGTGGCCGCGTTTAACGTCGTCAGCAGCACAAACTGCGGCGGCATTTGATGCACCAGACCAGCCAAAGTTGCCATGCGCGTGGCTGAAACATCCGCATTGGGCGACACCCGATCATAAGGCAAACAATCCCAGCCTGGAAAGGTGATCACCGGCATATCAGGCTGAAAAAACGCAATTGCGGAACGCAAGGCCGCCAGACGTTTGTCGTCACGCGCAATATGCACCAGTGGAGCGCCGGATTTTGCGACCTCGTTCAGGATAAGCCGGGCGTCGTAGCCTTCGGGGGCACCACCAACGGTGATTTTGGTTACTTTCGTCATCGCCAGAATACCTTAGCCCAAAGGCGAGGATTGAAAGTTCTGATACATACCCCAGAGCGAGGTTACAAAAATTGAAACCATCCCGATCATCTGAACCCAAATCCGATGCCGCGTCAGACGTTTGCGCAGCAATTCGCCACTGGCTTCTTCGGCCTGAATTTTGGCTGCTGTGGACAGGCTCATCAATCCAACAAGTGACATTGGGAACATCAACAAAAACACGGCTTGAGCAAACTCAATGCCATAGCCGAATCCCACCACGGCGAGACCGGCCAGCACAAAACAAGCCAGCGCTAAAATCCACGACCCCGAGACTCTGCCGATGTACAAAAGCCGGTTGGTATTGATGCGCACCAGATCCTCAAGATCAATTTCTGTCTGCCCGCCCGCGCGGCGTGCCCGCTGAACCATGTCAAAGGGCACACCTAGCACCCAGTGACTGGTTGAAGACCACATAACAGCAAGCGCGATCCAGAACCAAAGGTTCGAGAAACTGCGCATATCAATGAGTTCAAAGACGGTACTGTGCCAATCCACTGCCAAAGCCCTTTTCGTTTCCACCCCACATAACGCGGCTCTGCGGCAATTCCTAGCCTTGAGATGTTGCTAAATACATGGCACCTGAGAAGGACACGAATTTGAGGACCGTTATGAGCCATCAACCAGCCGCCTTTCCGGCCGCCCGCCTTCGCCGCACCCGTCAATCTGGCGCGATCCGCAACCTTGTGCGCGAACATACTTTGACTGTGGACGATCTGATCTGGCCGGTCTTTGTGCGCGATGGTCAGGGGATCGAAGAACCTGTGGCCTCTATGCCAGGGGTCGTACGGCGTTCGGTTGACAAAATAGCCGAGGCCGCGCGTGAGGCCGCCGATCTCGGTATTTCGGCAATCTGCCTATTTCCCTACACTGATCCATCGCTGAAAACCGAAGATTGCGCCGAAGCGTGGAATCCCGGCAACCTGTCAAATCGTGCCATCCGTGCTATCAAAGAAGCCGTGCCTGAGATTGCTATCATGACCGATGTGGCTCTGGACCCATACAACATCAACGGTCACGACGGGTATGTTGTAGACGGAGAAATTCTCAATGATGAAACGGTTGAAGCTCTGGTCAAAATGGCAGTTGCACAGGCCGAATCCGGTGCCGACATCATTGGCCCGTCGGATATGATGGACGGGCGCATTGGCGCAATTCGCACCGCGCTTGAGGCATCAGGCCACTCAAACGTGATGATCCTGTCGTATGCCGCGAAATACGCCAGCGCTTTTTATGGTCCGTTCCGCGACGCAGTCGGTGCGTCCGGTGCCCTTAAGGGGGATAAAGCCACCTACCAGATGGACCCCGGCAACTCAGACGAAGCTCTTCGTCTTGTGGGCCGCGATCTGGATGAGGGAGCAGACATGGTAATGGTCAAACCGGGCATGCCGTATCTCGACATTTGCCGCAGGGTAAAAGACCAATTTGGCGTACCAACTTATGCCTATCAGGTGTCTGGCGAATACGCGATGATCATGGCAGCTGCCCAGAATGGCTGGATCGACGGTGACAAAGCCATGGTCGAAAGCCTTTTGGGGTTCAAACGTGCAGGTTGCGACGGCATTCTTACCTATTTTGCACCTGCTGTGGCACGCAAACTGGCCGGGCAGTAAGTCGCCGAACCCCAAAGCGGCTAGTGACAGTGCGTACCACTGCCCCTATAGTCTTGGCCAACGACCGGAAAACCGGCGGTATCGCAAAGAAAACAAATACAGGCAACAATCATGGACATGATGAACAGACGCAGTTTCACACTGGCAGCCCTTGCTGGTGCCGGCATGACGGCCGCATGCGGCAATGGTGTGGGCAGCAATGGAGCCGCGGAAATTGACGCACGCGTCGATAACACACTGAAATATCTTTACAGCAACCACCCAAATGCACGCAATCTTGAGGCAAAGGCCAATGGCATTCTGGTCATGCCATTGATCACCGAAGCAGGCTTTGGTGTTGGCGGCGGTTACGGCCGGGGGGCGTTGCGCGTCAACGACGTGACAGTTGATTACTACTCTGCCACCAAAGGCAGCTTTGGGTTTCAGATTGGTGCCTCACAACATGCGCATGTTCTGTTCTTCATGACCGAAGGCGCATTGGCTGAGTTTCGTCGTTCAAACGGCTGGGCGGCAGGTGCAGATTTGAAATATGCGGCTATCGACGAAGGTCAGACTCTTGAGATTGACACCACCACGTCATTGGCACCGGTCATCGCTGTGGTGTTTGGCCAGGCAGGCTTGCATGTTGGAGCAACGCTGGAAGGCACAAAGTACACCCGTATTATTCCGTAAAGGCATCATGCCTGACGGGAAAACTGCACAAAAAAGGCGCCGCTTCCAAAAGCAGGCGCCTTTTCTGTCTTTGACTGTTTGCCTACGACAGGTTTTGCAGGCGCTTAAACAGACTTGATGTGTCCCAACGTCCACCGCCCATGTTTTGGACGTCCTTGTAGAACTGATCGACTAATGCTGTCACTGGCAGGCTGGCTCCGGTTTCATTGGCTGTCGACAGGCAAATATCCAAATCCTTGCGCATCCAGTCCACCGCAAACCCGTGCTCAAAATGGTCATCGATCATGGTTTCATAGCGGTTCGCCATTTGCCAGCTGCCCGCAGCCCCTTGCGAGATCACCTCGACCACTGCGCGCCCGTCTAGACCCGCCTTGTTCGCGAAATGCAGCGCTTCAGACAGGCCCTGAACCAACCCGGCAATCGCAATCTGGTTGCACATCTTGGTCATTTGACCAGCACCACTATTACCAATACGACGGCAAATCCGAGCATAGGCATCAATAATCGGCTCTGCGGCATCATAGGCTGCCGCGTCACCTCCACACATCACGGACAAAACGCCGTTTTCCGCCCCTGCCTGCCCGCCTGAGATTGGCGCATCGACAAAGGCTATACCCAGATCTTTGCCCGCGGCGTAAAGCTCGCTTGTGACTTTGGCTGACACGGTGGTGTGATCCACAAAGGTCGCGCCTCTGGTCATGCCTTGAAATGCACCATCAGGTCCTGTGCAAACGCCCCGCAGGTCATCATCGTTACCGACACATGCCATAACGAAGTCAGCTCCTTGCGCGGCCTCGGCCGGCGTGAGCCCCATAGCCCCGCCAAATTCCTTTACCCAGGCTTCGGATTTGGCCGCTGTGCGGTTGTAGACTGTGACCTCATGCCCAGCCTTTGTCAGGTGTCCCGCCATCGGGTATCCCATCACACCTAGCCCTAAGAATGCAATTTTCGCCATCTGCTTTTCCCTTGCTTCCAATCGTCGTAGTGTTTGTCCTGTCCTGAGAGGCAGTTGGCAAGAGGTAATCCGGGATTCGCATGGGGTTGTTTATTCAATGGTTGTTGCGCATTGCTGGCGCAATGTTGGTTATAGCTTTGCTGGCTATGACTCTTATCTATTTTCTGGCATCGCGTTCGCTGCCGGAATACGACAAGACTCTGCGGTCAAATGGGGTTTCAGCGCCGGTTGAAATCGTGCGCGACAACGCCAATGTGCCTCATATTTTTGGCGAGTCGGATGCGGATGTGTTTTTTGCGCTGGGATATGCGCATGCGCAGGACAGGCTTTGGCAAATGGTCACCCTGCGCCGCACGGCCCAAGGCCGCCTTTCAGAAGTGTTCGGCACCAGCACACTACCGATTGACAAACTGCTGCGCCGGCTCGACTTTTTCACCCTCGCTGTGCAATCGGTACAGCATCAGGATGAGCGGACCACGGCGGCTTTGCGCGCCTATTCCAACGGGGTAAACACCCGCATTGACGAGATCAACCGCGACTCTCTGGGCCGGGGTGCACCCGAGATGTTCCTGTTTCCCAACGCAATTGCGCCTTGGCAGCCCGCAGATTCCATCGCCATTCAAAAACTAATGGCCTTGCAATTGTCTGGCCACCTCGAAGAAGAGGTCCTGCGGGCACGGGTTTCGCTGATTTTACCGGATGAGAACCGACTACTCGACATTCTGCCCGAAGCCCCCGGCACTGGTGTGGCCTCACTTCCTGAATATGCCGCGCTAGTTCCTGAAACACCGCGATTCACGGCAACGACCCCATTGCCCAGTCATCCTTTGTCGCCCTTTCCCCGTCGCCCTCTGGCGGGCGCATCCAATGCATGGGCTGCCGCGCCGTCCCGGTCAGCATCGGGCGGCACTTTACTGGCCAATGATCCACATCTGGGCCTGAGTGCCCCGGCCATCTGGTATCTGACCCGGCTGGAACTTTCATCCGGCGGTGTAATCGGCGGCACCATCCCCGGCATTCCGACTATTTTGACCGGGCGTAGCGATGATCTTGGATGGGGGCTAACCTCGGCCTATGTCGACGATCAGGATGTCTTCATTGAACAACTGAACCCCGAAAACCCGGAGGAGTACCGCACACCGGGCGGCTTCGAACCTTTTGTGACCCGCAAATCCATCATCAATATTGCCGATGAACAACCCGTCACTCTGACTTTGCGCTGGACCGAAAACGGTCCGGTCTTGCCGGGATCACACTATAGTCTTGGTACGGTCACACCAGAAAACCATGTGGCAGCGTTGGGTTGGACTGCTCTGAGTGCGCGTGACACATCGATGAGTGCAGCGGTCGCGATCATGTATGCCAAATCCATACAAGGCGCGCTCGACGCCGCGGAGGCTTATATCTCTCCGGCCCAGAACATGGTGGTGGCCGACCGCGAGACAGTGGCGCTCAAAGTGATTGGTGCACTGCCTCGGCGGGATGACGAGCATCAAAGCAAAGGCCGGATGCCATCATTGGGATGGCTCGCGCAAAACCAGTGGCAAGGCCGCCTGCCCTATGCGTCAAACCCTGTGTTCCGATCTCCCATTGGGGGCATTGTGGGCAATACAAACAACAAAATGGTTGAGCGTCCGTTTCCCTTGCATGTGTCTTACGTCTGGGGCGACACGCAACGCATTCAACGCTGGCAGCGTTTGATGCAAGGCCGTCAAGTGCATACCCGCGACAGCTTTGTCGAGGCACAGCTGGATACAGTCAGCTTTACCGCACGCTCTCTTTTACCGCTTGTAGGGGGTGATTTGTGGTTCACCGGCAATGCGGCACCGGATGGATCAACTGAGCGACTGCGCCAGCGCGCCCTGACGTTGCTTGCGGAATGGAACGGTGAGATGAACGAACATTTGCCAGAACCTCTGATCTATTCGGCTTGGTTGCGCGCCCTGCAAGTCAGGTTGATTCAAGATGAAATGGGTCCTCTCGCCGAGGAATTTACCCATATTGAACCTTTGTTCATCGAACGCGTTTTCCGCAATGTGGATGGGGCCGGTGTTTGGTGTGACGTAATTCAAAGCGCGCCAACCGAAAGCTGCACAGACATGGCCCGGTTGGCGCTGGATGATGCGTTGCTGTGGATTTCCGAGAAATACGGCACCCAACTGGAAAGCCTGCGTTGGGGCGATGCCCATCAGGCCACACATGATCATCAGGTTTTGGGCAAAGTTCCATTGCTGCGGTATTTCGTGAACATTCGCCAATCCACCAGCGGCGGCGACAACACCCTGCAACGAGGACGCACAAGTGGTATTGGACCTAACCCCTTTCAGAACGTACACGCCGGGGCCTACCGGGGCGTCTATGATTTTGCGGACCCGGACAGTTCGGTCTTTGTGATTTCAACAGGGCAATCCGGGCACTTCCTGTCACGGTTTTATGACGACATGTCCCAACTGTGGCGCCGTGGGGAATATGTACCGATGTCCCTCGACCCAGAACTGGCGCGCGCTGCCTCTGTTGGGGTGACGCGGTTGGTGCCAAAGCAGTGAGATTAGGAAATGAGAACGCCAGTGCAGTAATCGCTCACTGAAGCGGCCAGATTGTCTGGTTGGCCGGAGCAAAACTCCATCGTTGATAAGCTTTCTGTTTTCAGAGGGCGGGGATGAAGCAAGTGGATTTGTACGGGCGAGTACGTCACGCGGTTTTAGTCGATGGTTTGAATGGCCGGGAAGCGGCACGGGTATTGGGAATTGACCCACGCACTGTTTCCAAGATGTTGGCGTTTTCTGTTCCGCCCGGATACCGGCGCAGCCAACCGGTGCGTCGCCCGAAGCTGGATGCCTTTACTGAATTATCGATCAGATCCTTGAGGCAGAAAAACTGGTTCCAAAGAAGCAGCGGCATACGTCGAAACCGATATTTGAAGGACTGCGTGATGAGCATGGTTATGAGGGCGGCATCACGATTGTGAAGGACTACGTCTTCGCGACCAAACAGCGTCAGCGGGAGATGTTTATACCACTGAGACATCCTCCGGGCCACGTTCAGGCTGACTTTGGTGAGGCACTTGCCGTCATCGGTGGCGTAGAACGCAAGATCCACTTTCTGGTGATGGATCTGCCCCATTCGGATGCGTGTTTCCTGAAGGCGTATCCGGCAGAGACGACTGAAGCATTCTGTGACGCACATGTCTCGGCGTTTGCGTTCTTCGGCGGCGTCCCCGTTTCCATTCTCTATTACAACACGCGGATCGCCGTGGCCCGCATTATGGGTGACGGTAAACGCAAACGAACCCGAGTGTTCTCCGAGCTGGTGTCCCATTATCTGTTTGAGGATCGTTTTGGTCGCCCTGGAAAAGGGAACGACAAAGGCAAAGTCGAAAGGATGGTGGGTTGGCACCGAGACCGAGAACAGTATGTGCCACACAGTGGAATTTGGATGATTTAGCAATATTTCGATTTGCCCGCGACGCCGCTGGCAATACAATTGAATTGATTTCTACGCCCATAGAAATATCCTCACGATACTCGATGGACCTGTCGCGGTTTGATGCCGCCCCAAGTGCTCGTTTAAGCCACCTTCCTTTCGAATGCGACGGGGCTTTTCCAGCCCAGTGCTGAGTGGCGGCGACGCGGATTGTAGAAG
>NZ_FQZQ01000020.1 GCF_900142085.1 Shimia gijangensis | reverse complement strand
CCCGTTTGGCGCCCCGTTAGTGCATCTCTGCGCTGCCGGTGAAGTGGGTTCTAGAGTTATCAAACCAAACCCGCAAGCGCTTTTTGCAGAAAAATTCAAAAAAACTTCACAAAGGCATTTTTCTTGAGAAAACCGTCGATTTGCACCTGAAAACTAGGCAATTTCCTGCGCCCTTGCACACCTAAAACAAGATATGTCGGGGCCGAAAATTGGAATCAGTCTCAAAATGCCCCGAGTCGCTCTTGATTCATACGCCAGAGTCGTCTGAATCGAGCAAATCCGCCTGTGCCACATCTTCTACAGCCTCCGACTCGATCTGGGAACTCGAGGCGCCAACATAAGTGGCCAGAACCTGCATGATCTTAAAAGCAGTTCCGCCGTCATTTCCGACCACTGCTAAGAACTCTTCCTCCCCCAACCTCAAGGCTTTGAATTCAGTTGGCACATACATGTCCAGCGCTCTTTGCCCGCCTTTGATCAAAGCAAGTTCACCGACAAGAGTTCCCGGCCCTGCAACTGTTACCAAGTTGCGCGTTCCGTCAGGATCAACCAAGTACATCTCGGCCTCGCCTTCGAGGATCAGATAGGCACCATCAGAGGCATCGTCGCCCTGGCGAAACACAAAGGTATCGGCGGGCGCTTCAAACCATTGTGCGCCAAACGCCAAGACCCGAAGCTGTTTTCTGTCCAGCCCCGAGAAGAGATCCGTGGACACCAGCGCGCGCATCTTCTGACGTAGATCGGCACTGGCCGCATTATCCTGTATCGCTTCGCTTTGTTGCGCGCTGTCTTTGATCCGTCCATGCTCGATCTCGATCAGCATATCGAATTCTTCGGGGTTCTTATGAGTGTCCTCCAAAAAGATCAGAACGGCTTCTGGGAATAATTTTCTGAGACTGCGGATGGCCCGCCTGCATTCTTCGGGATCATCTGTAGCGATACAGCCATCTAGAATTAGCACGTCTGGGCGTTTGAGCGCCGCGCGGCTGATTGACAAAGGTTCGACAAAGGCTGACGGCATCCCTGCCCCGGCCAACCCCGTCGGCATTTCAAACAGCAATTCTGCAACGTGATGCTTTAAGTGCTCTTCACTCAGAACCCGCTCTACAACTTCATGTATCGCCTCCCCACGCCCTCCAGACGATGGCAAAGTTCCGTAGATCGAATTTTCAAGTAAACTAAGACCCGGTGCAAAACTATCTTCGCTGAGTGGCACAAAGTAATCGGCTACCCAGTTTTCAATTTTGGCGCGCTGCTTGTGGCGCAAATCGAGAATGAGTTGTTTTAACTCGTCCGTAAAGGCGGGTCCGATCTGTTCGGCTGAGACTTCGAAAGGCAGATGTAGCAATTGTACTTTCTCATCACGCTCAAGCACCTCAAGGCTATGCTCACGCACTTTGCGTGCTAGGGCAACTTTGTCCTCAAATAGGTCAGGATTAAGGCCAAGCCTGCGAAATAGTGGGTGTTCGGTTCCATCAACCCCAAAGGTCTGATGCAACATTTCGATCACCTCAACCGACAACCGCAACATGCCGTCGGACAGTTCCAGTTCATTCAGCAATTCAAGAAAGTCGTTCGCCGTCGAGTGCGTGTAATTACCTACGGATTGCCGCGCTGTTGCAAAGAACAGATTGGCCGACAGAGGCAGGGCCGGATTATAGGCCTCTGGATCAAATCTGTAATAAGCCTGATCCAATCCTTCACGTTCCAGTTCAGCGCGGATACGGGGCCGCAGCTCAATAATACGACGAGCCAGTTCAGGGTGACTGGCTGCATCAAAGGTCTGCTCAAGGCCTCGCCGGAACATAGCGCTGCCAGTTCCCATAGCTTCGACCAAATGGACCCACCAGTCCCGCAAGCCATCCACATCGCCGACCCCGGCAATCGTTGGGTCCACCCAATTGGCGTTAAAATTGTCGGTGCTGTTGCCGCTGCGCATTGATTCAGAATCGCGCGCCTCTTCGCCGACGCGTAAATCATCCGGGAGGATCACTGCATCCAACGGCTGGTGGCGCAAAGGCATCATCAGGTTACCACCAAACGTACCTTGGAAAACATATGGGCTCACTTCCGCATAACCAATACGCGCCGCGATCACCATCTGGTGCAATTCATTCAGGTCACGCCCGCCCATCAAAACCTTACCGGCAGCCGGCAGTACTTCTCGGGTCAGCAATTCTGCAATCGCGTGGCGTTCTTCCTGATCGGTAGCCGAAATTGCAACCAAAGCGTTGTTGGGAATGGTCAGCGAAATATCTTCCAGAATCGCATCACCACTATGGTCGGTCACAGTTACACGTTTGAGCTCGATATCTCCATCAAGGTGGCCAATCTCTTCTGGTGTACCGTCAAACAACTCCTCGTCAACCATACCAATCGGATCAAACCGCTCAGAAATCAGGTGCCAGCGCAGACCCATGTCCTGCACTCGATTGTAATAGTTCAAAAGCTCCTTCCACGGAGACGACAGGTCCTTGTAGGCTGCCAATGCTGCCACCAAGGCCCCAAGCGAGACCTGCCCCCGGATCACCAATAGCCCGCCGATCATGTAAAAGAAGAATGGGGTGAGTTGAGTGATGAAGTTGTTGAGGAACTTCATGAAGAATTTTTTCTTGTAGATGGTCAGCCGGATGTCAAATAGGGTGCCCAAACGCCGGGTGATTTCAGCCAGGCGAAACCGCCAACCTGCATTGACTCGCAATGTCGCAGCACCAGTTGCGGTTTCCCCTATCTCAGCCGAGAGTTTGCGCACTTCCTGAATGCGGTCCTTATTGTGCAGGTTGATCTGGCGCTGCAATTTAGGAATCACCCAGGCCTGCAACGGGATCAACGCAACGGCCGCCAATCCGAACCAAACACTTTGTGCGAACAGAAACACCAGAATAGTCGCCATTTGCCCTGCCTGAAGAACGGGAAGGCTGATCGCGTCCCCCATCATGCCGCCCATCGGCTCAGCCTCTGAGGTGATCATCGACACCATTTCGCCTTGCGATGTACGGCGCAGATAGGGTTGCGGAAATCGCATGATCCGGGAAATCAGCTGATATCGGAACCGGCGCAGCATCCGCTCTGACAAGATGCCTTTCATTGTATTGATGCGCATTTTGGTTAGCCCATGCACCAGAACAGACAATAAAAAGGCGCCGCACAGCACCATCAGGAACGTCACCTGATCCAGTTCAATGTCCAGCCAGTCAATATAGACATACGGCTGATCTGCTGAAATCGCGTCATTGATGATGCGTTTGGGCAATTCCAGCGTCAGAAAAAGCAAAGGAAACAGACAAGTCGTCAAGGCCAACAGAACCAATTGTTCTCGTTTGGAGTATTTCCAGATGAAGCGAAATAGTGAACGTTCTATGGGATTGTGTCCTGTTGAGGGCTTTCATTCAGCCTTTGCGCGGTCTTGTGAAGCTAACAACCAATTGCTGAGCATATCAAGCGCATGTGTCATTCATCAGGTATTTGCGCAGCGGACAAACTATGGCTAAGCTTTGTTTTGAACCGTTTCAGTTAGAGAATGAGCGTGATGGATCTATCGTTGAAAATCCTGCTTTTGTTTACTCTCATGCAGGTCAAGCATCTGTTTGCTGACTTCTACCTTCAGACAATCTGGATGTTGACTGGGCGAGACACATATCTGCACCTTGGGCGCGCCGCCCATTCCGCCATTCATGCTGGGTTGTCCATCGTCATCTTCGCCTTGTTCAGCGTTCCGCCTGTTTGGTTGCTGGCGATCTTTGTGATTGAATTTGTCATCCATTTCCATGTGGACTTCTGGAAAGCCCGTGAAAATGTAGTCAAAAAGCTAACCCCCGAGGATGCAGCTTTCTGGCGTGCCATGGGGTTTGATCAAGCACTCCACCACCTCACTGGAATTGGTCTGATCTGGCTCTGGCTGAACTTTATCGTCTAATCAATCTGTTCGGTGCTCACAAATCCAGATCGGCAATCGCCGCTATCATTTTGTCAGACCTTACTACGAAGATGCGCACCGTTTTAGGACGGCCGTCATTACCAGTTTTGCGCGGCAAGACTCCGTACTGTAGCGCCTCTCCAATCAGAACGGGGGCCATGAACCGCATCTTCATGCTCTTGACAGCCCCCCCCGGCAATGCGCGTGCCAACATAAACTCAGCCACTCCCGCAAAGAGCATTCCCGGCACAACGGCGCCCGGTAATCCGGCTAGTTTTGCCTGTTCGTCGCTTCGGTGGATTGGATTTGGATCGCAAGCAAGTGTCAGATAGGCCTGAACTGTCGACTTGGAGAAGGGGTCCGACCACAACCAGATCACGTCACCCTTATCCATGTGATCAGGAAATGCACTCCCTTTAAATCGCACCATCTCCGCAGCGGTTACGGTGCGCAGCCGGGTCTGCATAGAGCCCAGCGCAGCACCATTCTCTTCTTGCAGAGAAAAATTAAGTACTTTTGATGCGCCGCTTTCTTTTATGGTCGCGGAAACCGTCAAAGGGATTTTTGACGGAACGGTCCCTGTGCGCGTAAATGACTGGCTTTCATGAACCAGACTCATGTCTTGTTCGGGCCGCATCATTCTTGCGATCTCAGAAAGTGCCGGGTGCCCCAATAGCATTGCAGGAGCAATCACGGGATGGTCCGGCGCCGAGGTGACGGGACCTGCGACTGAAGACAAGCATTCTGTCAGCTTCTGGACAACCGTGGCGGACAAGCCGTCCTCAATACAGATTGCGGGCAGAGGCCGCTCAACCATCAAACCGGGCGACGATCAGCGAGGCATTAATGCCCCCGAACGCAAGCGAATTAGACATAACAGCCCGACTATCAAACGCGCAGGCTGAATTGGCCACTGGGTCAAGCCCGATCTTGGGGTCAACCTCGTTAAAGTTGATGGTCGGTGGCGCCATCTGGTGACGCAACGCCTGAACGGCGACGACACATTCAATAGCACCAGCCGCGCCAAGCGCATGGCCATGCACTGGCTTGGTCGAAGAGACTCGAACGCCGCCAAGATCCTCTCCAAACACCGCACGCAAGGCGCATACTTCGGTGACATCATTGGCCACGGTTCCAGTGCCATGTGTATTCACATAGCCCACGTCAGACGGGTTTAGCCCTGCATCCCTTAGCGCGGCCTGCATACATGCTGATGCGCGCTCTGGATTGGGGCGCAGCAGGTCCCCAGCATCGGAATTTGTACCATAGCCCACAAGTTCGCACAGGATGTTTGCACCACGTGCCTTGGCACTGTCCAAGGTTTCCAAAACCACGATGCCTGCCCCCTCGCCCAGTGTCATACCGTTGCGGTCTTTGGAAAACGGGCGGTTCTTATCGGCGGTCATAACCCGCAACAATTCCCAAACGCGAAATACTCCGCCAACCAGACAAGCTTCAGAGCCTCCGGCCAAACAACGCTCAATCGCGCCAGCTTTGAGCATCTGATACGCCAGCCCAATCGCCTGACTTCCCGAAGAACAGGCTGAAGACGGCGCGTAAAGCGGTCCGGTTGCGCCAAATTCAATTGACACCCAAGACGCGGACGCATTGTTCATGATCTTTGGAATAGCCATTGGATCGAGGCGCATTTTGCTCTCAACGCCAAAGGCCATGTAATTGTCGTCCAGTGTTTTGGCGCCACCAAAACCTGATCCAATGATGACCCCGCAGGTCTCCCCGAAATCATCTGCTTCCAATCCCGCCTGAGCCACTGCTTCGCGGGCTGCGCGCACCGCATAGACGGCCACCGGATCACGCATTCTGTGAGCCAATTCCTCACCCAGCGCCTCCAGAGTTTCACTAGATAATGCGGCGGCCTGTCCAACACGTTGATTGGAAATGTTGGAAAAGTTGACGGGCCGCACGCCACTTTGTCCGTCCACAACAGCGGCCCACAAAGCGTCCGAGCCCAACCCGCAGGCTGAAACGGCCCCCATTCCTGTCAGAACAACACGATTCACGCGTTGGTTTCTTTCTGGTGTTCTTCAATCTTGGCCTGCGCAAGGTTCAACAAATCTTGCACGGTTTCAACGTCGCTCAATTCATTGTCGACCGAAATGTAAACGCCATACTCTTCTTCTAACGCCATCAGAATCATCACAAAATCTGCAGACTGAATGTCCAAATCTTCTAGGCGGTTCTCTGGTTTGATCTCAGAAATGTCTACCATTCCCTCACGTGCCACGAGTTCCAGCAAGTTTTGAGAAAGATCGGAGTTCTTGCTGACCATTATACCCTCTTGGAAACTGTCGGCTGAGCCGTATTGCGAATTTTTTTTGACCTTAATAGGCATCGAAGAAAGATTCCAGAGTGAACCAATCCGCATCTCAATATGACCTTGCGAAACTCTACTACATGCCGGGATCGGCAGGGTCGGTGCAGGGGCCGCCACCTGTTTTCCAATCCCCAAACCCCCCAAGGTTAAACACCTCGCTGTACCCCATGTCTTTTAGCAGCTTGCCAGCCAGTGCCGCACGGCCACCGCTGGCGCAATGCACGATCACTGGCCGGTCAAAACGCAATTCGGGATCGTGAAACGCTGTCGCAGGATCCGCCCGAAATTCCAGCATCCCACGCGGAATATGGTGGGACCCGACAGCCGCGCCATTGGCCAGCAACTCAGGGGCGTCACGAATATCCAATAACAGCGCGCCTTGTGCCATTCTATCTTGTGCGTCAGCAGTGGAAATCTTTGGCACAACGGCATGTGCGTCCTGCAACATCTGCGCAGCTGTAAGGGGCATAGCGTGTCTCCTGTTCACTTGGTTTAAGGTAAACCTAAGAAAGGTCAGGTCAATTGGAAAGAGGCAAAGCGCCAAGAACAACGGACGACATCCTGCTCACCACATTCCGCGTCATGCCCAGCGCCACCACATTCATCAATCAAATCGTTAGAACGCCACAAAACAGAAAGTACAAAGCCCTTATCAACGCACTTCAACCTGGGAAAACCACACATTTAGACTATTACTACGCCAAATCCTCAACATATATTCACGCCCACAACATATGGTTGATTTATGAAAATTTGGCGGGTAAGCAGGCTTTATTAGGTGCATAGACGCGGTATGCAGAACTGGCGCACGGGTCCTGGTTGCAACAAGCGATCAGGACCCGTCTCATTGGTTACCCAGGCCGTGATCCCAAATTGCGCCACCGCTAAGGCTGCTGCTCTACAAAAAATGGCCCGTCTCTTTTAAGCGGGCCTATGTTCCGTGCGGGGTGCTGAAATAGAAGAAGACGTCAGGTGCGCAGACGCGGTCTTTGCAGCGTGGCCGAAGCCACCTTCCTGACGCCTTCCAAGAACGACTGCACCCCAAGGGACACAACCGATCAGTTTGCTCCAGCTCTTGCGAACCTTTGCTGCAGGATTCAGATCCGAAAATCTGTCCCCCCCAAACCGACCTCATGGCAAGCATTTTGGCCGATCCACACGAGGGCTTTCTGCGCTGCCTTCCCACCAAGATTTTGAAAACCTTAGTGTTTCGACCTGCGTCCTGATTTCGTCAACACGGAGTTGGTTCGGTGTAACCTATCCCTACCCCGCTCTGATCCCAAGAGACCTTCGCGTCCCGCTCCGGATCTTGCGACCCCTTGCGTTAGGTCTAGGCTGACTCCGACAACGTGAGTCTGGCAAGAAAAAAATAGCTCAAAACTCAAATTTCTTGGGGATAACCTATTGGAATTACTTGTGGATTTCCTGTGGACAAGTGGAATTTCAGGTTTTGATTGAAGGCGTTGCACCGAAGGTTTCCATGTTCACCGTTTTTGAACCTGAAAACCGAGGACCGTTTCTGACACCGGTGGTTATTGGCAAGATTTCTTAAAGACCGACCAAAAGCTCACCCTGAGCCCAACCTCACGAATATCACAATCCAGACCACACCGGCAGCGATCGCGCCAACGGCCACCGCACCGCTTCCGCAATCTTTGGCTGCCTTGGCCAGATCGTGTCGTTCTGTTGAGATGTAATCAACGACCCGCTCAATCGCAGTGTTCACCAACTCAAGCGCCATCACCAAGAGACCAAGTGCCAGGATCAGTCCACGCTCACCTGATGTCAGAGGCAACCACAGGGCCAAGCCACCTGAAATCAGGTTAGCCCAAACCCAGGACCGGAACGAATACTCTTCGCAATAGGCATGGCGCATACCAGCCCAGCTCCAAACTATCCGCAATTTAAAACGCTGGAAAAAGTACAACATGCGCGCCTCCTGCCCGACCATGGACCGGAGACGGCCTATTTTTCAATAGACGATCAGCCCTTGGCCAGCTTGCCCAACAGGTCTTTGTTCAGGCAATAGTCTGGTGCTTCAGGCGCCTCAGTATTTTCGGCCAGCCAACCTTTGCATTCGCCGACATCCTTGCAATGGGTGCAAGTCATTACTGCAGTCCTGTATTTTTGCGCCATATCCGGGTGCTCGGCCAAAACCTCGCTCCAATCGACCCCAACTTTGTCAGACATCGTCCCCATCAGATTCGAGTGTTCGTCAATTTTCTTAAAAAGTTTCATTTTACGTCTCCATCAGGCCTTGCGGGCCACATCCTTTAGTGAATCGAAAAGTGCTGCATGCTGACAGCAACCCGGTGCGCAATCGGCGCGGTCAACTTGCCTGGAAAGCCAATTTTCACATTCCTGCACAAAGTGGCATTGCCGACAGCGGGTCACCAAGTCTGCGTAGTTTCGATGAGACAGCCTGTCTTCGGCCATCGCCTCGCTCAGTGAGACCCCCATGGCCCTTGCGACGCTGCGGGTCATCCAGAAATGGCGGGCTGGATCCCCAAGTGGTGTCACGTTGCTCATGTATCCATCTCCTCAAGCGCGACTCTAAGAGCCATAAAACGTTCTTGATTTCGGCAGGCGTCCGGAGGGACCTGCGCGGGCGCATCGATTTGCAGCGCCAGAAATTTTTTGCAACCTTCAGTCCAATCGCAATGTCGGCAATCCTCGACCATTGCAGCCCAGTCATCCTGATTGAGTTGCGCCTTTTTCATGGCCAAAACCAAATCCGTTTTGGTTACTTGCGCCATACGTTGCGCCAACCACACATGTGTGTTCTGCCGACCGAGAGGTTTCATTTTTCAGCCTCCTGCAAACGCTGCAGCAGCTCGCGATTGCGACAGTAAACAGGAGAGGCCTTTTCAGTTGATACGTCCCGGTCTAGCCAATGCGCGCAATCCTCGGGGTTGGCGCAAGACACGCACCGCAAAACAGCATCGGCAATCTCGTCAAATTCAAGATGCCCAGCCAAAACCTCTTCCTCAAGGTCCAGCCCCAGCCGTGCGGCTGTGCGATCCAAAAGCGATGCATGTCGCTTAAGTACGTCAGGCTTGGTCATTGCGGACTCCGGTTTTCACATCGGATCCAAAATATCACAGTGGCTTTTTTGCCCCCTTGATATGGGTCAATCGCCGATTGTGAAATCTCTCAACGCGCTAATCAGCCAGCGCATCGAGATAGGCGCGCACACAATCTTGAACGCGGCGAAACCGGTCGCCTCCCAGTTTTACGCCTCCATACCAACGGGTTACAACGATCACATGGTCCTTCAAGTCGTCTCGTTCCAGCATCCGCAGGATCACCATACCCGCACCGCTTTCCCCATCATCACCTTTGATTGGGGACCCTTCAGACAGCAACGCTGCCCATGTATTATGGGTTGCCTTGGCATATTTTCTGTCGCGCTTCAGTTTTTTCAGGAAGGCGTCGATCTCGGCGCGGCTGGTCACAGGGCCGCCTGACACCGCATATTTCGACCCCCGGTCAGAAACCAAATTGTTAATTTGCAGCATGACTCAGAGCTTAGCCGCAGTTTGCTTGACAACCGCAATCCGCTGCGAGTTTGGCGGGTGGGTGCCAAGGAACTGGTTGCCGGGATCAGGGATACGAGTGAAATACTCGGCCCCACGCACAGGGTTGTACCCTGCCCGGTGCGTCACAATTGTTCCCAAACGGTCTGCTTCAAGCTCGTAGTTTTTGGAATAGGCGCGTGCACCAACTGTGGCGCCGACATCCATAGCGGCATCAAGCACCGAGGCATCCGCGCCTGCTGCTGCAGCCAGAATACCAACAATTACAGCGCCAGCCATGGCATCGTTTTGCTGACGGCCAATATGCCCCATCATGTGATGCGCAGCTTCATGCCCCATCACAAAGGCAAGTTCATCGTTGTTGCGCGCATCCGACACCAGCGCCGCCGTAAACGTGATCATGGGGCGGCCGGATTTCGAGACTGTTTGATAGGCATTGGGCGGAGCATCCGCTTTTTTGTCGATCTGTATCAGGAAGTCGCAATTCATGCCCTTTGTGCGAGCTTTGCACTCGCGTTCGGCGACCGGTTCCACACGCGCTTTGATTGAAGCAAGCCGTGAACTGGCCTGTGACACACTGAGAAGCGGGGCTTTCTTCTGTGGCGCCGATTGTGCCGTAGGCGTGGTTGTCGTTGTGGTACATGCTGTCAGAAAAGCGAAACTAGCAGTCAGGGCAATCAAAAGGCTTCGGCGCATGGGTCTCTCGCAATCAGTCACAATAATCACGCCCAAAGGTACGCGCAGAGGGACACCAGTTCCACCCCTTAATGCTTGCACGTTTCCAGACTTGCGTTAGGCTGGGATCATGTTCAGCATCGAGCACGAATTTGACGCTACGGTCGTCACCCTAGTTGATGAAGGCAGCGCGACGCTGACCGAAGATGTCACTATCAACATGTTTGAGGACTGTGTCACGGTCGAGCAATACGATCCGCGCGCGGACTCGGTGCAGAAAATCACCCTATCGCTCAACCAAGTTCAGGAACTGGCAGCCGCATTGGATTTGCCCGAAGGAGTTTACAAGCTGCAACTGGATGGGAAAACCGGCTAGTTCCTGGGTGAGCTACTGGGTGAGCTAAGAGTAACCCAGAATGTCATAGTCCGACCGGTAAATCTCGTAAATTCCTTGTTTTGCTTGGGGCGTAACTTCAATACTGGATCGCCCCTTTTCTAGGGTTGTCGAATTCAGCGTCGGGAGAGTCCACATATCTGGTTCCGTCGATCTGACTGAGGCCGCCAAGGATCTAAAATCAGCCTCAAGATGTTCGACCCGAATGACTTTGTCCAAACGAATGATATCAGGTCGTATGAAATCCGACTGTGGTCGGAAATGCATGTCGAAGTCGATTCCATTTCTCACAAGGCCCTTTACCAAGTCATCCAGGCTCAACTTTCTCCGCATGGCTTCGATCGCCAAACGATTGTTATCCCAAGCCTTTGGGCCACCGATCGCTTGCATTGCTTTTCCGTAGCAGAAGACGCCTTTAGCAAATCGCTTGGTATACCGGTTGAGTTTGTTGAAGTAGGCCGAGACAAGCCGACCAACAGGATCACGAACTGACGCCGTCCACAGGTACGAGCTGTAACTCTCAAAAAAGCGCTCTAAATCGGCAGGCCCGGTAATTTGATGCCATTCCAGACCAATCGAATCAAACTGAGATTTGAAAGCGGGGTCGTGAAACAGATTCAGAGGTTGGTCCACGTCCGCATCAACACCCGCAAGGTGAAAAAACGCAGAGGTCATGGTTGTAGACGCGTTTTTTGGAACTTTTATGTAAGCAAGCTCCAGCTCTTTGGACAGCAGGATGTGTATCGTCAGCATTGTATTCCTCCGATGCCGCTATTCCTGAGCACCGATGACTTGTCAACTGCTGGAAATGTCAAAAGACAGTTGCCTTCGGGTATCCGAACTCAAGAAAAACCTCTTTGAAATGTCCAGAATTGAAAATGAATTGTTGGCTTCAGGTGACTTGGAACACGATAAAAAGCTAATCCCATGGTTGCCCCTTTCAAAAGCATCAAGAATACTAAAATCTGATTGAAGAAGATTGGGCGGAGATCACATGGCAACGGGCTTTTACTGGGACGAAAAGTGTTTTTGGCATTCAGGGGGGAATTATGCGCTGACCCTGCCTGTGGGGGATTTTGTGCAACCGCTGGCGGCGGGCGGATTGCCAGAAAGCCCGGAAACCAAGCGCAGGTTGAAAAACCTCTTGGATGTGAGCGGGTTGGCGAATGAATTGCAAATGCGTTCGGCAGACCCGGCGACGCGCGAGGACCTGGAACGCGTGCACCCCAAGGCCCATTTGGACAGGTTCAAGGAAGTTTCCGACGCAGGGGGTGGCGAATTGGGGCTGCGTACACCTTTTGGCAAAGGTGGCTATGAGGCGGCAACTTTGTCGGCGGGCTTGGCCAAAGAGGCCGTACGGGCGGTGTTGGCGGGGGAGTTGGATAACGCATATGCCTTGTCGCGGCCACCGGGGCATCATTGTCTGCCGGAGTGGCCAAATGGGTTTTGCTTGTTGGCCAACATTGCCATTGCAATTGAAGCGGCCTTGGCCGCGAGACAAGCCAAACGGGTGGCTGTTGTCGATTGGGATGTGCATCACGGCAATGGCACCGAAGCGATTTATTATGATCGCGACGATGTGCTGACAATCTCGTTGCATCAGGCGCATAACTATCCGCTGGACACAGGCGACATAGAAGATCGGGGGCGGGGCGCGGGCCTTGGGTACAATATCAACATTCCCCTACCTCCCGGCGCCGGGCATAGCAGCTATGTGCAGGCCATGAATCGTATCGTCTTGCCAGCTTTGGAAAGTTTTAATCCCGATCTCATCATTGTCGCCTGTGGCTACGATGCCTCGGCGTTTGATCCGTTGGCACGGATGCTGGCCACGGCCGAGACCTTTCGCGTCATGACGGCTCAGATGATGGCGAGCGCAGACAAGCTGTGTGATGGCAAATTGGTTCTGGTGCACGAGGGTGGATACTCCGAAGCCTATGTGCCGTTCTGTGGCCATGCGGTGATGGAAGAGTTGTCGTGCAGCACGACGGAGGTGCCGGATCCAATGGCCAAGACGCTGCACATTCGCCAACCCGATGCTCGCATGGAAGGATTTGTGGTCGAATTGATCGACGAAATGGCAGAGATTTTTGCAAAAACAGCGGGAAGCGGTTGAAAGGGGCGCAGATTCCGCCGACATGAAGCACAACATCCATTTTTACGGAGCACACTTATGCCCGATCCCAACCCTCAGGCGCTTGAGTTCCTGCTAAACCGCCGGTCGCGCCCGGCCAAGACACTAACCAGGCCAGTTCCGGACCGAGAGGCGCTGGCCCCGATCCTAAAGGCAGGGCTGCGCACGCCGGATCATGGCAAATTAGAGCCATGGCGGTTGATCGTGCTGGAAGGCGAGGCCATGACCCGTTTGGCCGAACTGGCACAGGTGCGTGGCGAGGCATTGGGGCTGGACGCGGAAAAGATCGGCAAGGGGCGTGGCCAGTTCGACATTGGCAACCTTGCCGTGGCCGTGGTGGAAAGCCCCGTGATCGCCGAGAAAGTGCCGGAGATCGAACAGACCTATTCGGCGGGGGCCGTGTGCCTGTCGTTGCTGAACGCAGCCCTTGCGGCGGGTTGGGGGGCCAACTGGCTGAGCGGCTGGCCGGCGCATGATCGTGGGTTCCTCACCGAGGCGCTGAAACTGTCGCCGCACGAGCGACTGGCCGGGCTGATCCACATCGGCACAGAAAAGAGTGCACCGCCGGAACGCCCGCGCCCGGACATGGAAAGCAAGGTCTCATGGGTATCGCAGTAATCCTGACATCGTTTTTCTCGGCCATTGGGCAGCTTGGTGATCCGCGGTTTCGCCGCGTTCTGATGCTTGGCGTCGGGCTGACCTTTGCGCTTTTGGTCGGGGCATATGCCGGGTTGCTGTGGGTGATCGACTTTTTCTTTGGAGAAGAAGCCTTTTTCCCGGTGTTCGAGGACATCACCTGGATCGGGGACCTGCTGAGCGTCACCAGTTTTATCTTTATGATCGTGCTGTCGGTGTTCCTGATGGTGCCGGTGGCCTCGGCGATCACCTCGATGTTTCTCGATGAAGTCGCGGGCGCCGTGGAAGACCGGCATTATCCGCATCTGCCCCCCGTCGAGCCGGTGCCCTTCTCCGAAGCTCTGAAGGATACGCTGACGTTCCTGGGTGTGCTGATCGTGGCCAACCTGTTGGCGTTTATCGTTTACGCCTTTTTGCCGATGTTCTCGCTGTTCATCTTTTGGGGGCTGAACGGCTTTCTCCTGGGGCGCGAGTATTTTCAGCTGGCCGCAATGCGCCGGGTGGGGCGCGAGGGCGCCAAAAAACTACGTCGCCGTCATATTGGTACGATCTGGCTGGCGGGCATCCTGATGGCGATGCCGTTGTCAGTGCCGCTGGTCAACCTGCTGGTGCCAATCCTTGGGGCTGCGACCTTTACCCATCTGTTCCATCAGCTACAGGCGGCAGGCGGTTCATCCAGTCAAAATCGCGTACGGTGATAATCTCAAACATGATGATCCACCACAAAAGTACCCACATAGCCGCGGCCAGTACGGATGTAATGATGGCCTTGGTTTTGAGGTTATGCTGTGCGGGCGCGCCGGGTTGTGTGCCGGGGAAAACTTCGCCCACGTCGCCTTGGGTTTTCAGGCGGATCGGGATGATAATCAGGAACGTCAGGAACCACAGGACGGCATAAAGCACGATGGCCGATGTGATGGACATGGGGATTTCTCCTGTGGGGCATCAAAAAGGACAGCACGGCCAGAGAATACTCCACCCGCACTGATTTAGATAGCGATCTTAGACTTGTTCGAGTTCGACCAAACAGCCATTAAAGTCTTTGGGGTGCAGGAACAAAACAGGTTTGCCATGGGCACCAATTTTGGGCTCTCCCGTGCCCAGAACACGCGCGCCGGTGGATTTCAGATGGTCACGCGCGGCCAAAATGTCGTCAACTTCATAGCAGACATGGTGAATGCCGCCCGAAGGGTTCTTTTCCAGAAAGCCATTGATCGGACTGTTTTCATCCAAGGGATACAGCAACTCAATCTTGGTATTGGGCAATTCAATAAACACCACGGTCACACCGTGATCGGGTTCATCCTGCGGCGCGCCGACTTTGGCGCCCAGCGCATTTGCGTATTGGGCAGAGGCTGCTTCGAGGTCGGGGACTGCGATGGCAACATGGTTCAAACGACCGATCATGGGCTGTTCCTTTCGGTTTATTTCCGTTTGGCCACCTTATGGGCAAGCCGCGCAAGTCTTGCAAGCGACAGGGCGTCGCGTGAGAGATGCCCTGTGAATTGGGTTGTTAACGGTGTATTAACCAACCCTGTTCTAACTTTGTCCTAAATGCTGCCAAGGACAATGACATGGATGACTTTTCCCTTCTGACTGCCCACACCCAACCCACTGCCCGTCGCCCCCTTCTGGGACTTACCGTTTTGGTTGTCGAAGATAGCCGATATGCCTGTGATGCCATTCGCCTTTTATGTCTGCGCAGTGGGGCCCGCATTCGGCGGGCCGATTGTTTGGGCTCTGCTAGAAAGCATCTTCAAACCTACCGCCCTTCTGTCGTGATCGTGGATATGGGGTTGCCAGATGGTTCCGGGGCTGACCTGATCGCTGAACTTGCTCTTGCTCAGCCTCGTGTGGGTGTGGTGCTTGCCATATCTGGTGAAACCGCTGTTGAAGCTGACGCAATGGATGCCGGGGCCGATGGTTTTCTGCCCAAACCTCTCGCCAGCCTAGGCGTTTTCCAAGAGGCGATCCTGTCCAGATTACCCGCAGACAGACAGCCCGAAGGTCCTCGTTCGGTTCCGGCAGAGGTGGTGCACCCTGATCGCGTGGCGTATCGCGATGATCTCTGCCACGCCGCCGCTTCTTTGTCTAAAGGTGTCAAAGCCAGAGAGATCGCCTATGTCGGTCAATTCCTAAGTGGCATCGCGCGTAGTGCGGGTGATCGCCCCCTGGCGCGCGCCGCTGAAGCGATCAGTGGAAAAAATGGTTTCAGCAACTCATTGCACACAGATGTCTCAACGCTGGATCGTCTTTTGAAAGACCGAATTGCGCAGGAAGTTGCTATTTAGTCGGTCAGGACAGAGCTGGGTCATCCGAGGTTCGGGCAAGTTGAGTAAGATCGCCCAAACGCTCTGATTGTTGCCCATCGGCGGTAAAGTTATTGGCGGACAGCCACACATCATACGCGGCCGACAATGACGGCCAGTCCTTATCTATGGCTGCAAACCAGGCTGTATCCCGGTTACGCCCCTTAACCACCACGTGCTGACGGAACACACCTTCAAAGCTAAGGCCAAGGCGTTGAGCGGCGCGGCGGGACGGCTTGTTCAATGCATCGCATTTCCACTCAAACCGGCGATACCCGGCTTGGAAGGCCCATTTCATCATCAGTACGAAGGCTTCGGTAGACGCCCGAGTGCCCTGCAAGTGAGGCGATAGGTTGATGTGGCCAATCTCGATGGACCCTGCGTCTGGTCTTATGCGCAAATATGAGGCCACGCCGCCCCAAGCCCCGGTTGCTTTGTCTTGGATCGCATAAAAAAACGGATCACCCTGCCCGGCCACGCTTTTGACCCAGCGATGATAGGCCGCTGCAGAATGAAACGGACCATAAGGCATGTAATCCCACACCGCATCATGACTTTCATAAGCGCGAAACAACAAGGCTGCGTGCTTCTCGGCGCTCAGTGGTTCAAGCCGTGCATATGCCCCTTCAAGGACCTCACCAGAAGGCGCTGGCGGCGGGCTCCAGTTTTCGAGCACTGGCCCAAGAGGGCGGGGATCAGTCATTTCAAGGCTCCTGTCGCTGTGCCATTAGATTTGCACAAAGGCCTGCATCCGCCAAGCCCCTGAATTCACAGCGGTTCGCAAATGAAAAGGCCGCCCGAAAAGGCGGCCTTTGTGATGAAATGTTTGACAGGCTAGTCCTGTGGAATCACCCGCAGACCCAGCTCCATCAATTGATCCGACATCGGATCGGAAGGCGCGTTCATCATCAGGTCTTCGGCACGTTGGCTCATTGGGAACATGACCACTTCGCGCAGGTTCTGCTGATCGGCCAGAAGCATCACAATACGGTCAACGCCTGCGGCACAGCCACCGTGGGGCGGCGCACCGTATTTGAACGCGTTGACCATACCGCCAAAGCGCTTGCGAACTTCGTCTTCGCCGTAACCAGCCAGTTCAAAGGCTTTGAACATGATCTCGGGCTGGTGGTTGCGGATCGCGCCGGACACCAACTCATAGCCGTTACAAGCCAAGTCATACTGCCAACCGCGCACGGCCAATGGGTCGCCATTCAGCGCCTCCATGCCGCCCTGAGGCATTGAGAATGGGTTGTGATCAAAGTCCAGCTTGCCGGTTTCGTCATCCATTTCAAAGATCGGGAAGTCGACGATCCAAGCGAATGCAAAACGGTCTTCGTCGATCAGTTTGAGTTCTTTGCCGATCACGTCGCGGGCACGGCCTGCAACGCCTTCGAACGCTTTGGGTTTGCCGCCAAGGAAGAAGGCGGCATCACCAACACCCAGACCCAGTTGTTGACGGATGGCTTCGGTGCGCTCGGGGCCAATATTTTTGGCCAGAGGACCAGCCGCTTCCATGCCACCTTCGACTTCGCCGGATTTCAGCATGGCTTGGGCTTCTTTGACTTTGATGCCCAGTTCTTGCGCCACGGAATCCGCAGTTTTATCGCGCCAGAAGATATAGCCCATGCCGGGCAGACCTTGCTCTTGAGCGAATTTGTTCATGCGGTCGCAGAATTTGCGACCCCCACCAGTTGGGGCGGGAATGGCGCGCACTTCGGTGCCTTCCTGTTCCAGCAATTTGGCGAAGATGGCAAAGCCGGAGCCTGCGAAATGCTCGGAGACAACCTGCATCTTGATCGGGTTGCGCAGGTCGGGCTTGTCCGTGCCGTACCATTTGGCGGAATCCGCATAGGAAATCTGCGCCCAGTTAGTATCGACTTTACGACCGCCTCCAAACTCTTCGAACACGCCTTGCAGGACCGGCTGGATCGTGTCGAACACGTCCTGCTGGGTGACAAAGGACATCTCGAGGTCGAGTTGGTAGAAATCGGTGGGCGAACGGTCGGCGCGTGGATCTTCGTCGCGGAAGCACGGCGCGATCTGGAAGTATTTGTCAAAACCCGCGACCATCATCAGCTGTTTGAACTGCTGAGGGGCCTGCGGCAGGGCGTAGAACTTGCCCGGGTGCAATCGCGAAGGCACGAGGAAATCGCGCGCACCTTCAGGCGAAGACGCTGTGATGATCGGCGTCTGATACTCGCGAAAATCCAGATCCCACATGCGTTTGCGCATCGACATCACAACGTCCGAGCGCAGTTTCATATTGCCTTGCATCACCTCGCGACGCAGATCGAGAAAGCGGTATTTCAGACGGGTTTCTTCAGGGTATTCCTGATCGCCGAACACCATCAGCGGCAGCTCGTCCGCGGCACCCAGCACTTCGAGATCACGCACGAAGACTTCGACTTCGCCGGTTGGAATTTTGCTATTCACGAGATCTTCGTCACGCGCCTTGACGTTGCCGTCGATGCGAATGCACCATTCAGAGCGGACCTTTTCCATCTCGGCGAAAACCGGGCTATCGGGGTCGCACAGCACTTGGGTCATGCCGTAGTGGTCGCGAAGATCGATGAACAGGATGCCGCCGTGGTCACGGACGCGGTGGACCCAGCCCGAAAGGCGCACGGTGTCGCCGACGTTGGATTTGTTCAGTTCTGCGCAAGTGTGGCTGCGAAAGGCGTGCATGGTTGCTCCCTCGGACGGGTGAAGAGTAAAGTCGCGCCGATACACCTTTTGTAGCGGGCAAAGTCAAGGGAACTTGGGTCGGTTTAGGCCTGATTGGACCTAAAAAGGGCGTGTGACGTTGCCGGAATAGAAATAGATGCCCAAACCGGCCAAAAAGATCAGGTTTCCGGCGATGCCATGCAGGACGACCGCCAGCGGGAAGTTCTGTTGTTTTTCATAGGCCCAGGCAAACACCAGACCGCCCGCAAAGGTCATCGCTGCGACGATCCAGCTCCAGTACATTAAATGCGCCATGGAAAAAATTGCGGCATTCAAAACCAGTGCTGCCTGCCCGCTGGGTAAAATTTCCCCGTAACGGCGAAAGAACAGAGGGCGAAATACGATCTCTTGCGGCAAAGCGGAGACCAGCGGATAGAGCGTAAAGATCATCAACATCAGACGAGGGTCACGTTTGAGGATGTTGAACATCTGATCTGGAGCAAAAATCAGGATCACGACAAGACACAGCGCCAACATCATCGCCGTGAATTTTAACACCATCCACCAGTTGATTTTACGCCAGCCATAACGCAGATCACGCCAGTGGAATCCATCTGTCGCATGCAACAAAATCAATCCTATCGCAGTCAAAGCGAAAAGGGCGGAGAACATCACGGTCGCTGGCAAGAAAGCCGCAATTGCCAGGGGCGCTCCGACAAAGAAAAGCAAGAATTCACTCCACAGTCTCGTGGATGAGGCCGGAGCAACGATTTTTTGAAGCGGCATGGTTAGCTTTCGATCAAGCGCGCAGGGATCAGACCACGCAAGGAATTTCCGACATGTAAGGTTTTTACGGCGCGGAGCAAGGCAAGGTCGATCACAGCTTCGCGGGCAGTGCCGTTTTCAATCAGGATTTCACGCAGGATACCTGGAAGCACACCGCTGGCGAGAGGCGGAGTAAGCATGTCTCCGTTTTCCAGTGTCACAAACAGATTGGTGATGGTGCCCTCGCAGACATCGTCGTGGTTGTTCAGAAAGATAACCTCGTCGATGCCATCGGGCAAAGCTGCGCGGGTTCGGTCATAAATCGCGCGCTGGGTTGTCTTATGGGCCAGCCATGGGTCTTCAGCAACAAGGCGATCAGCCGCGATGCAAAGCGTCCAAACCCCGGTGACAGGTTCCATTGGGGCGGTCGTGAAATCAAATCCGTCTTTGCCCAGAGACAGGCGGCAGCGTAAAGGAGCTTCGCCCGAAACTTGGATCGCACGCCGCGAGGTGGTCGCATCAAAGTCAAAGCCCAGTTTGTCTGCAGACCGAGCCATGCGTGCGAGATGCCGATCAAGTCGGGCAAATCCATCGTCCGGCGACCAGCCAAAGGTTTCAATCAGGCGGGTTCCGGCAGGGATTGGGCCGCGAAACGAGCTTTCCATAGTGCTTCCTCGTATTCCGATGAGGCTGTGCTGTCCCAGACGACACCGCCACCCACATTCAGCGTGGCGGAAACACCTTCGAGCATCAGCGTTCGGATCGCCACGTTAAATTCGGATGATCCATCAGGGGCAGCCCAACCGATGGTGCCACAATAGATGTCACGCGCCCAAGGTTCCAGATCGTGCAGGATTTCCATAGCACGCAGTTTGGGCGCGCCGGTGATCGAGCCACAGGGGAACAACGCCCGAAAAATGTCGCTAAGGCCGGTGTGGTCCTGCAACTCAGCCGCTACCAGTGAGACCATCTGGTGCACGGTGGCATATGTTTCGACTTTGAACAGTTCGGGCACATGCACGCTGCCGGGTTTGGCGACGCGGGAAATGTCGTTGCGCAAAAGGTCGACGATCATCAGGTTTTCAGCACGGTTCTTTTCGTCTTGCGACAGCCATTGCTTGCGACGTGCATCCTCGACGGGATCATCGGCGCGGGGTTGCGTGCCTTTCATCGGACGCGTTTCGATCCGGCCATCGGCACTGGTGCGAAAGAACAACTCGGGCGAGCGACTCAGCATCGTGGGCAGGTCATTCTGGCAGACCATAACACCATGACCGACAGGCTGGCGCTCAGACAAGGCCGCGTAAAGGGCCGCAGGGTCGCCAGAAAACGACGCATCCATCGGGAATGTCAGGTTCGCCTGATAGATATCCCCTGCCCCAATCAGGGAATGTACTTGGGCAAAAGCCTGAGAATAACGGGTCGCATCCCATCGGGGTACAAACATACCAAGATCAAAAGTCGCGTCTGGCAAGGCTTGCGCGGCCTCGGGACCCTCAAATACACCAAAGCACATCAACGGTAGACCTGCGGCCTCAGGCAGACGATGCTGCAGGCGTGCCTCGAACGCAAACCCAAGTTCATAAGAAGCATATCCGGCCAGCCAGAACCCATCAGCGCGGGCCTGATCCAATGCGGACAGCGCGGAAGGCACGTCAGACAACGTTTCAGCCACGATCAGACGAAGCGCGGCGCGAAATTGCGTCGCACCTCCGTCCGGTCCGCGATCAAAACGAATCTCCAAAACAGCCTCCTTGCGCCACGCTGCGCCCGATATAGCCTCCAAACCGAGAAAAAACAGATTGGAAAGCGGCAATTTGTGTCATCTAACCGATCCCCCTTGCACCTTGCCCCGCGATAGTTATAACCCACGACAATTTGCGATTTCGGGCGACTCCTCTGCTGATGCGGCTCGCCCCAACACCCGAGGTCTGCCATGCCCAAAAGAACCGACATCCAATCTATCATGATTATCGGGGCTGGCCCCATTGTTATTGGTCAGGCCTGCGAGTTCGACTATTCCGGCGCGCAAGCCTGTAAAGCACTTCGCGAAGAAGGCTACCGCGTGGTTTTGGTAAACTCGAACCCGGCAACGATCATGACAGACCCCGGCCTGGCGGACGCAACCTACATCGAACCGATCACTCCTGATGTGGTTGCTAAGATCATCGAGAAAGAACGCCCCGATGCGCTGTTACCAACTATGGGCGGTCAGACGGGATTGAACACGTCGCTCGCACTTGAGGAAATGGGCGTCCTTGAAAAGTTCGGCGTGGAAATGATTGGCGCGGACCGCAAAGCCATTGAGATGGCCGAAGACCGCAAACTGTTCCGCGAAGCCATGGACCGTCTTGGTATCGAAAACCCACGGGCGGCGATTGTGACCGCGCCGAAAAAAGACAACGGCGAAGATGACCTTGAAGAAGGTGTGCGTCTGGCGCTGGAAGAGTTGGAAGACATTGGCCTGCCCGCGATCATCCGCCCAGCGTTCACCATGGGAGGCACCGGGGGCGGTGTCGCCTATAACCGCGAAGATTACATGCACTTCTGCCGCACCGGGATGGATGCCAGTCCTGTGAACCAAATCCTCGTCGATGAAAGCCTGTTGGGCTGGAAAGAATTCGAAATGGAAGTGGTGCGCGACAAAGCGGACAACGCCATTATCGTCTGTTCCATCGAAAACGTTGATCCCATGGGCGTGCACACAGGCGATTCAATCACTGTGGCCCCTGCCCTGACTCTGACCGACAAAGAATACCAGATTATGCGTAACCATTCGATCGCGGTTCTGCGCGAGATTGGCGTGGAAACTGGTGGATCGAACGTGCAGTGGGCTGTGAATCCAGCGGACGGTCGCATGGTGGTGATCGAGATGAACCCACGGGTGTCACGCTCGTCCGCGCTGGCTTCTAAGGCCACAGGGTTCCCTATTGCCAAGATCGCTGCAAAACTGGCCGTGGGCTTTACGCTCGACGAGTTGGATAATGACATCACCAAGGTGACACCGGCATCTTTCGAGCCAACAATCGACTATGTGGTCACCAAAATTCCGAAATTTGCCTTTGAAAAATTCCCTGGATCGGAACCCTATCTGACCACGGCGATGAAATCCGTGGGCGAGGCCATGTCCATTGGTCGGACCATCCATGAGAGCTTGCAAAAAGCGCTGGCATCGATGGAATCAGGCCTGACTGGATTTGACGAGATCGAGATCGAAGGCGCACCAGGCAAAGCCGCCGTGATCAAGGCCATCAGTCAGACAACCCCAGACCGGATGCGCACTATTGCGCAAGCCATGCGTCATGGTCTGACCAATGAAGAAATCCACCACACCACCATGTTTGACCCGTGGTTCCTGGATCGAATCCGCGAGATTGTCGACACAGAAGCTTATGTGCGTGAAAACGGCCTACCATCAGATGAACGTGGTCTTCGCAAGCTGAAGATGATGGGCTTTACCGATGCCCGACTGGCCATTCTGACCGGCTACAGCGAACGTGACATTCGCAACAAGCGCGTGAACGCCGGCGTCACCGCAGTTTTCAAACGCATCGACACCTGTGCGGCCGAGTTCGAAGCGCAAACACCTTACATGTATTCGACCTACGAAGCCCCGATGATGGGCGACGTCGAATGCGAGGCCCGCCCAAGTGACAAGAAAAAGGTCGTTATCTTAGGCGGCGGTCCAAACCGGATTGGTCAGGGGATCGAGTTTGACTATTGCTGCTGCCACGCCTGCTATGCGCTGACGGACGCGGGTTACGAAACCATCATGGTCAACTGTAACCCCGAAACAGTTTCAACAGACTATGACACCTCGGATCGCTTGTATTTTGAACCGCTGACGTTCGAGCACGTGATGGAAATTCTCCGGGTTGAGCAAGAAAACGGTACCCTTCACGGCGTGATCGTACAATTCGGTGGGCAAACCCCGCTGAAGTTGGCTAACTCGCTTGAAGCTGAGGGCATTCCGATCCTTGGCACCACACCGGACGCGATTGATCTGGCCGAAGACCGCGAGCGGTTCCAGGCGCTGGTGAATGAGCTGAACCTGAAACAACCCCTGAACGGCATCGCCTCCACCGACACGCAAGCTCTTGAAATTGCATCTGATATTGGCTTCCCTCTGGTCATCCGCCCGTCCTATGTTCTGGGTGGTCGCGCGATGGAAATCGTGCGCGACATGGCACAGCTGGAACGCTATATCGCCGAGGCCGTGGTGGTCTCTGGTGACAGCCCCGTTCTCTTGGACAGCTACCTGTCCGGCGCGGTTGAGCTGGACGTGGATGCGCTTTGCGATGGCAAGAACGTGCATATCGCGGGCATCATGCAGCATATCGAAGAGGCGGGAGTACACTCGGGCGACAGCGCCTGTTCGTTACCACCCTACTCGCTGAGCGCAGACATGATTGATCGCATCAAGGCGCAGTCAGTCTCATTGGCGCTGGCGCTGAACGTGGTCGGCCTCATGAACGTACAATTCGCGATCAAGGACGACGAGATTTACCTGATTGAGGTGAACCCACGCGCCTCGCGGACCGTGCCATTTGTCGCCAAAGCCACGGACTCGGCCATTGCCGCTATCGCGGCCCGTCTGATGGCCGGTGAGCCATTGACAAACTTCCCCGCGCGCGCGCCCTATGAAGAAGGTGCCGACATTTCAACACCGCAACCAATCGCAGACCAGATGACGCTCGCAGATCCAATTATGCCGTGGTTCTCGGTCAAGGAAGCGGTCATGCCATTCGACCGCTTCCCCGGTGTGGACACCATTCTGGGCCCTGAAATGCGATCGACCGGAGAAGTCATGGGTTGGGACCGCTCGTTCGCGCGCGCCTTCCTCAAGGCACAGTTGGGCGCAGGGATGATCCTGCCCACGACAGGCAAAGCTTTCGTGTCGATCAAGGACGCCGACAAGACTGAACAGATGGTCGAAGCAGCCAATATCCTGATCGAACTGGGCTTTAGCATCGTGGCCACCATGGGCACGGCCACGTGGTTGACCGAAAAAGGTGTCGCCTGCGAGCGTGTGAACAAGGTCTATGAGGGACGCCCGAACATCGTGGACCGTTTGAAAAACGGAGATATCTCTTTGGTGATGAACACCACCGAAGGGGCACAGGCCGTAAACGACAGCCGCGAAATCCGCTCGGTCGCGTTGATGGACAAGATCCCTTATTTCACCACTGCCGCCGCCAGCCATGCCGCCGCTCGTGCGATGAAAGCGCGTGAAGAAGGTGAGATCGAAGTACGGTCGTTGCAGGGATAATTCACTCTGACAGGAAACTAATAAGAGCCCGGCTTTAGTCCGGGCTCTTATCGTGATCTCAGATCAATTCGCTTTCTGGTTCAACGTGAACCGCGACATGGGCTCCCGGCAGCGCTTCGGTGACTGCCTTTTCTATCCGATCACATATATCGTGGGCGGCCCCAACGGCCATATCTTTTGGCACAACCAAGTGCATTTCGACAAACACGACAGAAGCCGAGCGGCGCGCGCGCAGGTCATGCACCTGCAATGCTCCATCAGAAGAAGTGTCAACCGCCGACTGAATGGCCTGCAATTCGTCATCATTCACTGACGCATCCATCAGCCCGTCCACAGACTCAGACAAAACCTTCCACCCTTCCCGAAGAATGTTCAACGCCACCAGAATGGCGAGAATTGGGTCAAGAATGAGCCAGCCGGTCGCAAGGGCTAGAAACAGCCCAATGACAACCCCAGCAGAGGTCAGAACGTCTGTGAAAATATGCCTGGCACTGGCCACAAGTGCGGGAGAACGGTTGGCGCGACCGACGCGCAACAGCATCATCGCCCATGTTCCGTTCACAATGGCGGCGATCAAGTTGACAACGATCCCCAAGGTCGGCGTGTCCAACAGTGTGGGGTTGGGCAAAGCCGAGATCGCTTCGCGCATCACCAGAAAAGCCGCCAGCAGAATCATCGCCCCTTCGGCAACGGCGGAAAGGTATTCAGCTTTGCTGTGCCCAAACGGATGGCGGGCATCGGCGGGCTTGGCAGACAGGCGCACGGCGTAAAAGGCAATAATTGCCGCTACGATGTTCACAATGGATTCCAAAGCGTCCGACAACAGCGCCACGGACCCGGTCCATTGCCACGCCAAAAGTTTGAGAAAGAACACAATAATCGCCACCGGGATCGACCAAAGCGCAAATCTGTGTGGCATGGGGGCTCCGATACTCAAGAATACGTTCCACAGTGATACCCGCAAGCCCCGGTTTCTTCAAATTCCAACGGGGTTGAATGTTGTCTTCACGAAAAAATGCGGGGTTCTTGACCTAAGTCGGGTTTTCCTGCTTTGGGCCATGCTAAACGTGGCCCAAATATCATGGAGACACACATGAAAACCGTTGCGATCACCCTGGTCCTTTGCTTTGTGGCACCGATGGCCTTCGCCAAACCAACCACCTGCCGGTCGTGGCAAGGCATGGAAGTGCCTTATCTGGGGGATGTCACCCTTGAAACGCTCGGCGGAGCGCAACTTGATCGTGCCGGGCGGCCAATCATTCTGTTGAACCCTGACATGCTGAATACGTTTTCTCCACTCGCACGTGAGTTTTGGCTGGCCCATACCTGTGGCCATCATGCGTTAACGCCTCAGTACAATAACGAAGAAGAAGCTGACTGTTTCGCCATGCGCAGTCTGGGCAAAAAAAAGATCCGCGCGGATGAAAAGTGGGAATCTTTGTTCGAGGAATTGCATGCCCTGCCAAACGGATCTTGGCCCGAGCATCAGCCCGATACCGCGCGGATTGAGGCTTTGCGAAACTGCGAAGTCCCTGATTAACAAGGGGGCGGAAACCGCCCCCTTACTACATAAAGTGTTGTTATTATTACACTTTTTGCTGAGTGTACTTCTTCAACTCTTTGCGGGCAACTTGGCGGCGGTGCACGGCATCCGGACCATCAGCAAGACGCAGTGTCCGAACCTGCGTCCATGCAATCGCCAGCGGAGTGTCCTGCGACACTCCAGTTCCGCCGAACATCTGTACCGCCTCGTCAATCACCTCAAGCGCAATATTCGGGGCAATCACTTTGATCTGGCTGATCCACGGCGCCGCAGCGCGAGCATCGCCCTGATCCATAATCCACGCGGTCTTAAGGCACAAAAGCCGCGCTTGTTCGATCTTCATTCGGCAATTGGCAATGATGTCATAGTTCGCACCCAAGTGGGCAATCGGCTTGCCAAAGGCTTCGCGGTTCAGGGCACGTTTACACATTTGCTCAAGCGCGGATTCCGCCTGACCAATGGCGCGCATGCAGTGATGGATGCGACCAGGTCCAAGACGCCCCTGCGCGATCTCAAATCCTCGGCCTTCGCCCAGAAGGATGTTTTCCTTGGGCACGCGCACGCTTGTGAACCGGATATGCATGTGCCCGTGCGGCGCGTCATCGTGACCATAGACTTTCATTGGGCGCAGAATCTCAATCCCGGGTGTATCCGCAGGCACCACAATCATCGATTGGCGATTGTAGGTCGGGGTTTCGTCGCCACCGGTTTTCACCATCACGATGTACACTTTACAGCGCGGATCTCCTGCACCGGACGACCAGTATTTCTCGCCGCTCATGACGTACTCGTCACCGTCCAGCACACAAGGCATTTCAATGTTGGTGGCGTCCGAACTCGCCACGTCCGGTTCGGTCATCAAATAAGCCGAGCGAATATCACCGTTCAACAACGGTTTCAGCCATTTTTCTTTCAACGCGTCCGAGCTATAGCGCTCAAACACTTCCATGTTGCCTGTATCCGGCGCGGCACAGTTAAAGACCTCGGCACCCAGGGGTGTTTTGCCCATCTCTTCCGCGAAATAGGCATATTCCACGGTGGTCAGTCCAAAGCCTTTGTCGCTGTCGGTCAGCCAGAAATTCCACAACCCGCGCTCACGCGCCTTGGCCTTCAGCCCCTCAAGGATTTCGGCCTGACGCTCGGTGTAGGTCCAGCGGTCACCTTTATCGATCTCGTCGTGATACTCGTCTTCCAAAGGCATAATCTCATCATGGATCATCTCTTTGACCCGATCCAAAAGCTCTTCGTTCTCCGGGCGCAGTCCCAGTTCCATAGCTTTTCTCCTCATCCACAGTTTGAAATCAGCATGACCTACTACTCGGTATGTTGTCTATGCCGGGCACAGAAAGTGACGCAGGGTCGCTATCCTTCTGTACGACTTTGCCGCTATCTTTCGGGTTTGGATTTGATTTCAAAAACAGGCAGAAAAACCTGTGAAAAGTGCGATTGGGGTCTTGCGCCCATCTCCAACCCGCATTAATTAGCCCCTCAGAGTTGGGATGTGGCCTAGCGGTAGGGCAACTGTTTTTGGTACAGTAGATCGTAGGTTCGAATCCTACCATCCCAGCCAAATACTCCGTAAAATTGAGACGCTGACCGCCTTGAGGGCTATTGTGTGGCGTTTTCAGGAGGTTAGGTGTGTGTAATTCTCACAGAGACCAGGCCTGCTACGAGATTTAGCCCAAATATGGCCCCAGTCTCAGTTTGGAATTTCCGCGGTGACAGTTTGGAGATTCAGGTGTCTGGCTGACTTACAATTTGGCGAACTGTTCTTGTTGTTCTGCCCAGATGGCTGAAAAGCCCGTTTTGACCAAATAATCGGAAGTAAGCCCCATGGGCTGCTTGCCTATTGCGATGACATCCAGGCTTTCTGGCGCAAGCAAAGCGAGCTCGATGACAGCCTGGATTCGACGCTTTGAAGTGCCATCAGCGTCTGCAATCTCGGTGAAGGTTTTACCTTCTGTGATCATTGCCAACCAACTTTTAGCTTTGACAATGTTCTGGATCAGGGTCTTGTCAATCTCTACGGGCGCCACCCCGAGATGAAGTTTCAGCTCAACACCCCTGCGCCGCATCTGGAACGGCGCCTTGATCGTAAGCGCTTCAAAGACGATCTTATCCGCCGGAATCCCGAGGAGACTGACCAGAGCTTCCGCACCCAGGCGAACGCGCAATGATCCAGGTGCGAGATCAACCCGCTCAATGAGGCCGATGACTTGATGAGGTTTGCAGACTTCCTGAAGCGAACCGTTGACAGCAACAAGCTCTGTAGCTGACAGATCTACTGTCATCAGAGCAGCGGCACCCTTGCGGCCGAGATGCTGGTTAACAACATCAACCAGCAGGCCTTCTAGCTGCTCTGCAGGCAATCGCCAGGCATCGGGGTGCTTCTTACTGCGTTCCACCACTAGGCGGCGGGAGATGTAATAGCGCAGGCGTTTGCCGTTTTTCTGACTATGGCTGGGTGTAAGACGGTCGCCGGTTTCATCATAAAGCTTGCCTGCTAGAGGTGAGCGCGTTGCGCGTTGTTTGGTGCCACGCGTTTTAAGGGCGACATCTTTCAGCATGCCTTGTGTCTGTTCCCAAACCTCAGGGTCAATGATCGCCGGATGCTGGCCTTCGTATACATTCCCCTTATGTCGGATGCGTCCTGCATAGATCGGGTTTGTCAAAATATGATGGATGTGGCCCCGGTCAAACAGGCCACCGCCTGTGACGCGACCATCCGGTCGCTCACGACGTCGGGTCCTGAGTTTAAGTCCTTCGGCCTTTTCCTTTACGATCCGGATGGAGCGGTGCTCGAGATAAAGATCATAAAGCGCGCGAACAGTTTCGGCCTCAGCCTCGTCAATTTGCAGTGTTCTGCCATTTGGCTGGTAGCCAAGCGGGACATGACCGCCCATCCACAGCCCCCTCTTCTTGGAGGCCGCTATCTTGTCCCGAATGCGTTCTGCCGTGACCTCTCGCTCAAACTGGGCGAAGCTCAAAAGCACATTGAGTGTCAGCCTTCCCATACTGGTGGCGGTATTGAACGATTGGGTGACAGAGACAAAGGACGCCTCCGCTGCGTCCAACCGATCAACCAGCTTTGCAAAGTCTGCCAGAGAGCGCGTCAACCTGTCGATCTTGTAGACGACAATCTGGTCAACCTGCTTGGCATCGATATCCTGCATCAGCCTTTGCAGTGCCGGGCGTTCAAGATGGCCGCCCGAGATGCCGCCATCATCATAGCGATCTGGCAGCAACTCCCATCCTTCATGCTTCTGGCTGGCAATATAGGCTTCACAAGCTTCGCGTTGCGCATCCAGCGAGTTGAAGTCCTGTTCCAGCCCGTCCTCGGTGCTCTTGCGAGTGTATATGGCGCAGCGAACCCGGCGCATCAGGTCAGCCCAAAGAAACGCGGGCCTGACCAGTGGGCCCCGGTGATACGTCGGGCAATCGCCGAGAGGGACCGGTAGGTTTTGCCGTCCATGACATAGCCCTTGCCCTTTACCTCAACCTGATAGGTGCGCCCGTTCCATTCCCGGATCAGGTGGGAGCCGGGCTTTGTTGTTCCGGCTGGCGCTTTGCCTGCCGCAATCTGCTTGAGGACCCGATCTGTTTTGACCGGCACCCCTCCAAGCAGGCGACATTGCAGATCCCAGATCAGGATACGCCTCATCAACCGGGGTGACAGGTGTTTAGGTGGTGGCCGTCCGAAGGCTTCCTGCCAGAGTTCTAGATGGCCAGCGCGCTCCAGCCCGTTGATATTTGAGCTACCGGCCGCAAGCGTCTCGGATGCGGGAAACTTCATGTCACAGCCTCCGTCGGCACAATGCGATACACAGGGCCCCTTGGCGTCTCGCTGCGTTCGATGATTTCGCCGAGCTTGCGCAGGCCAGAGATCGCTGCGCGCGCCGTATGGGGCTGCCAACCAAAGGCCCTCTGGATTTGTACGATTGTGGCGCCACTCTTGCGGGTCAGCAGCTTGCGTAACTGAACTGGGCGGGTGGTATTGGCCACCTGAGCCTTCGCGAAGGCAGATGCTGGTGGCTTTAGCCGCTGGGGTGCAGTTTCTTGGGTCATGTCTTTCTCCACTCATATGGCACCGGACTTTCCCGCGCCTTGTACTGAGTGGGGCCCGGAGGTCCGGGCGGAGAAACTCGCGCGCGCCCTTCAGGGGCATCGCAATGACAGTACCGCTCTGTTTGACTGGCTAGTCCAGTGAAATTTGTCAAAGTCACCCTTTAGGTTCAAATCGAGAGCCCGCAACCGCCGTTGTCGAACACAGCTTAGTTGCCGGGTTTGACTGCTAACGGCCCAGACCAGACCTTCGACTCACCCTCATGATGCTGCGACGCAGCCCGTCAGACCGGCCGTTCGCTGCAACTGCAAATTCTGCGAAGGTCGGATTCACACTACGCGGGACTTTCCAGACCTTCTTACAAACCTGCCCAGTTGGCGCTTTCGGCCCAATCCTGCCTTTCACCGGGAACGATGGCGCTGCAATGCAGCTTCACCAAACCAGCCATTCGTGCATCTTGCAGCATCTCCGCGGGGCGGATGACCGCGATGCGGACGAAGCTGCCTGCCGCTGCAATCGAAAACACGTGTGGCGCTTAGTCTGGTAGGCCAGCTTGGCGCAATCCAGACGCGAGGAGCCCCCAGTCTTCGGGATTGCGCCACATCGCTCTGAAACCCCCGGCGAGTTCCGCGATAGTGTTAGCGCCCGCCGCTATGCCACGACTTTCAAGCTCAGCTCTGCGGCGTTGAACAAAGGACACCAATGCAGTTTCAGCCTCACCTTGCCGTTCGGAATGCGCATACGCTGCAACGAGAATCGCACCTGCCAAAGAATTTAAATGCGCCTCACCGATCAGTTTTCCAACAGAATCCTCATACCGGCCAAGGAAAAAATACACCTGCCCAAGAATCCAATCCAGAGACGGGGGATGGAGCGGATCAAGCCGCATTGCTTCGATGACAACTTCATGTGCTTTTTCATGACGAGACAGCAGCAAGAACCCATAACCGCACCACGCCATGGACTCTGCTTCGTTAACGATGCGCGACAAAGTCTTTTCGAACTGCACATTTGCTTCGTCCCACAATTGGGCGCTCAAATAGGCATATCCAAGTTGGTCCTGAATATAGACATCGTTGTTGTCCAGCGCGGCCCCTTTCCGGGCAATGTCCAACGCGAATTTAGGCACTGACACATTAACTCGACGATCAGCTTTGCGACGGATAGTTGTGGTTGAATGATAAAGATATCTTACGCACGCCACCGCTTTCCACCGACAATAATTCAACGGGCCGTCTGGCTCTACTTTCGCTTTCCGCTGAGCTTTCGGGACGTCGAGGAAATGCTGGCAGAACGAGGGATCGATGTCAGCTATGAAACGATCCGCCGATGGATTTTAAAATTCGGTCCGGCGATTTCCGCTAACGTCAGATCCCGCAGAGTTCAACCTTCAGGAACCTGGCATCTTGATGAGGTCTTTGTTCGCATTGGTGGCAAACGAACCTATTTGTGGCGAGCCGTAGACGATGAAGGAGAGGTTCTTGAAGTCCTCGCTCAATCTCGCCGAAACAAGCGTTCAGCCCTTAAACTTATGCGAAAACTCCTGAAAAAGCAGGGGTACATTCCGGATATGATTGTCACCGACAAGTTGGGTTCATATTCTGCGGCACTTCGGGATCTTGGCCTGAAGCATCTTCATGTCACAGGCGGTCGATTGAACAATCGGGCGGAAGTTTCACATCAACCGACGCGTCGACGAGAACGCCGAATGGGCCGGTTCAAGTCACCCGGATCGATGCAACGGTTTCTGTCCGTCCACGACGCAATCTACAACCAATTCACTCTGCAACGCCATCTGATCTCTCGCTCAACTTTCCGTCAAATGCGTGCTAACGCATTTGCTGAATGGCGTGAGATTGTGGCGACCTAATCTCGGATTGCGGCGGCTTATTTGGTTCGTCTGGGTTAACGTGACAAAGCCGCTTCACGAGATCCTCGGATTTCTTCCACACCGGAGATCGAATGGTTAAATCCTTGACCTTCCCAAATACCAAAGGCTTGGCCAGTCGCGAGGTTGATATTTACGCTCCCGACACCTGATCGATCATAGCGGATCATGTCCCAACCATCACCAGCATCCAGAGTGTCATCACCTTGATGAAGGATAAAACGCTCGTCGCGGCTGCTGCCGGTAATTGAGTCATTGATGCGCGTGCCTTCAATCTCAACGCGGGCCGAGGACCCTATCACAGTGATGGTATCCTGCCCACCAAATCCATCGTTCGATACAGTGCCGGTTGAAAGGTCAACGACAGCCCCCAATGTGGCATTTTCAAAGGTGCTTTCAAAGCCATTGTAACGGAAGCTGATGCGTACAATGCCATCACCACCGATATTGAAAGTGTCGTCGCCATGGCCACCAGACACACCAAGCCATGTGCTGTTGCCATTGCTGACGTTTATACATCATCGTGACTGGTTCCGCCGATCCAACCGCCCTGGCCGCCAGTATTCCAGCCAATTGCGTCATGGAAATCAACCAGCGTGTCCGTCCCGTTCAAGCCCTTGTCAACTTCCGCAATACCATACTCTGCATCAAGATTGACGGTAATACCCGCATCCATGTCTTCGTAAATAATGGTATAGAAACTGGACGAGTCGACCTCGGAAAATACCAACAAATCATTGCCAGACGAGCCGTTGATGATGTCTTCCCAATCATTGGTCAGGGGATCATTGATATCGTTTCCATCTGTACCATCAAGCGTGTCATTGTCCGTAGTGCCTTCGATCAGATTATCGTTCTCAACAGTGGCACCCATCAAGCTTGACCAAGCAATGTTCTGACCCGGCGCAAATGGGCCTGTCGAAGGCGCACCAGTAACCGCTGTGATGGACCCGTCACACTGGTCAAATCAGCCAAAGAGTTCACGGCGGGCAGAGGGTCTCCATCAATCGCAATCACGTGCTCGACCGAAGTACCACCTCCAGTGTCGGACCAAATGTTTAGGATGGTGGTCTGGTTTCCCGAGCCCCATGTAAGTTCGCCGATGTAAAACTCCAGGCCAGAACCTGAACTATCGCCACTTACCGCATTCGCAATCAGTCCCAGCACGTTGGCTGTGATATCAACCACACTAAGCCCACCATCCGAGACGCCGGTCAAAGAGTAAGAAAAGAACGTTTCTGAGTCTTCGGTCACAACCCGAAGTGTGACAGGCTGTCCATCGACCTGTTCGTCGTTGCCCCCAATGTCCTCATAAAAAATCGTAAACCCCGAAAGCGTGAAAATGGTCATGACTGATCCCCCAAATATAATCTTTGTTGATAAGAAAATTTTTTGAATATTCGCCACAGCGTCTGAAACCTAAAAATAAATCAAGTAACTTGCATTTATCTTGTCGTGGCTTAGGTCCGGTCTCTTCCGAGCAATGTTTTCTATGAAGGAGATAAGATATTCAGGCGAGTTTCGACGTTATAAAGGGTTCAGAAGCATCAACACGATGATATGGTGCTCCTGGCTCATACCCAAGAACAACACCACCTAAGCTTGCAATGCTAAGCACTGCACGGCAGTTGAATGCGTGCATTCAATGAGAGTGGCCGCCTAAATGAGTTGAAAGACCGGAATGCAAGCGCGGCAAGACCAATAAGCCTGATTGCGATGGCATGCCGAACAGTTCGATGTTGTAATTCCGACGTTTGAGCTGGTCGTCGCCGCATTTTGTGCGGTTGCGCTCATGTCCTCCAGAACGTCAGGCCGATCGGGGATGCTACTGCGTTGGCCAATGCGTGACGACGGACAGCAACTGCAATCGGCCTGCTTTGTCATTCATCTGACGATTTGGGGTCGCGTTGCGGATATGTTTGAACCCCGGCCCGGATAGCAGGTTCCGGACCGGGTATTTTTGTCAGACTTAGTCACCCATCATCAGGGCATCGACTTCTTGCAGAGTGACATATTGCTTTTCCTGCGTGCCGGTTTCGGTGAAGCTCCAGACAACGGCAGGGGCGGAAACGTCACCATTGGCGTCAAACCGCACGTTGCCAGTTGCGCCTTGATACATCACCGATCCACCTGCGGTGAGCGCCTCGCGAGCTGCGGCAAAACCTGCGGCGTCTGCTGAAACTGGGGTTCCAGCTGGGTCAGTCACGCGGCTGACACTTGCGGCAATTTCGGCACCGGTGGCATCTTTGCCAGCGGCTTCCATCGCCAACAAGGCAATCATGGTCGCATCATAGCTGTTGGACAGGCCCGGGCCATTGGGTTCGGACTCAAACCGTTCCTTATAGCTCGCCACAAACGCATCAGCCGAAGCCACGCGCGGTGAGGCCGTGTCAGTGCCAAGTGCGTTGCCCAGATACTGCAGGCCGACATTGTCGCGGAACTCGTCTGATTTCAGCGAATTGGCCATAACCATGTTCTGCGTACCACCCAAGGACAACCATTCGCGAACAACCGATGCGCCTTCATTGGGATACAGCGCCATATAGATGGCTTCGGGCTGGCCACCGAGCGCTTCGGTCACTTCGGCGCGATAGGATGGCTGGCCATCATTTATCGCAACAGAGGCGGTCACTGTGATGCCCATATCGACCAGATCTTCGGCGATCAGTTTGGAAATGTCCTGACCCCAGTCGTCGTTCTTGTAAAGAATCGCGATCGAGCCATAGCCCTGATCTTTGGCAACCTTGGCACCAACGGCGGCCTGAACGCCAGAGGTGGCGAAGGTGCGGAACCACAGACCATTGGTGCCGCCTTCTTCGGCCAACGTTGTGAAGGCCCCGGACGACGAGCAGCACGAGAATTGCGCGACACCCGCAGGCACGGTAACTGATGTCAGGATCGGCATCGATACACCGCTGGACACCGCACCGATCAAAACCTGAACGCCATCCAGATCAACCAGAGCTTTGGCAGCGTCTACACCGACTTTGGGATCAACCTGACTGTCCCGCAGAACCATTTCGATCTCGCAGCCCTGAACGCCACCGGCTTCGTTGACTTGCTCAACTGCAAACCCTGCTGTTTCAGCGATCGGGCGGCCCCAGTCGACAGAGGTCGGCAGGACCGTTCCGATCTTGGTGGTGCAATCGCTGGCCATGGCCGCGCTGCCAAAAGCGCTGACTGTCAGGCCAAGCGCCAGTCCAGTAATATGTTTCGATCCCATTTTCATTTTCAAACTCCCTGTTTTTTTGTTGCACCGGGTTTCCCCGATTGTGAGACGACAAGCCGCTCGGGGAACAGGCCCTGGGGCCTCCAGAGCAACATGCCGACAATGACGGACCCGATCAGGATGTACTGGATCGATCCGGTGTAAAGCTGGGCTTCGATGGGGGCAAATCGGGACAACGACCAGCCGCTGGCAGTCCAGGCGCCCCAAATCAGGAATGCACCCAGCACCGCGCCACGATTATTGCCCGCCCCGCCGACGATCAGCATGGCCCAGATTTGGAACGTCAGCGTGGGCAGCACATCCTGCGGGCTGACGAACGCATAGAATGTGGCATAAAGCCCGCCGGAAAGCCCCATGATCACTGATCCGGTGATGAAGGCTGTAAGTCGCACACGGGAGGGAGCTTTGCCCAGAGACCGGGCCGCGCCTTCGTCCTCGCGGATGGCGCGCAACAGCCGCCCGAACGGCGAGCTGACAAGATGCTGCAAAAACTGATAAACCGCGATCAGGGCAGCAACCACAAAGGCCAAAAAGGCCGCGTTATAGGCCAACCCTCCGCCGAACGCGTCGCGCAGAGGCTGTTCAAAGCCGCGAATACCCTTGGCTCCTCCAGACAACCACTCCGCATTGCGCATGATATTTTCAAAAGTTACGGCAATGCCAAAGGTCGCAATGGCCAGATAATCATGGCGCAATCGCAGGGTCAGTATACCGACCACCCAGGCCAGCAAACCGGCGACCACCATGCCGCCGATGAGGGCCGCCGGGTAGAACAGATTGAACCCACCGAACTGGTCTGGCTGGGCCGCGCTGCCAAGGATCAACGTGCCATAGGCCCCTGCCCCAAAGAACGCGACAACACCGCCATTGAACAGGCCTGTATTGCCCCATTGCAAGTTCAGCCCCAGCACAGCGATGGCCAGAATGGAGGCAACAGTGGTGAAGAACACCGCGTATGAAAGGAGACCGATCATGTTTGCTCTTCTCCGAATAACCCGTTGGGGCGGATCAACAAAACCGCGAGGATAATCAGAAATGGCATCGACGGGCTATAGCCCGACGGCAGGATCGCCAAGGCCAGACTGGCCGAAATTCCGACGATGAACCCGCCTAGGACGGCGCCATAAATGCTGCCGATGCCACCAACGATGGTGGCCGCAAAAATCGGCAAGACCAGATCGCGGCCGATCATTGGGCTGATCTGATTGGACAGCCCATAGAAGATCCCCGCCACAGCAGCCAATCCGCCGCCCACAAGCCAGACCAGCGCGATCATATGGCTTAGCCGGATGCCATTGACCTGTGCCAGCGTCGGGTTTTCGGCGACGGCACGCAGGGAATAGCCCAGCGTTGTCCGCGATAGCACGAAATGCATGATCAGCATGATCAACAGCGCTGCCACCAAAGTGAACACCTGATCGGGTTTGACCAAAAGCAACGGGTCACGGCTTAGGACAACGGCAAAGACAATGTCCTTGGAATAAAGATGTGTTCCCAGCCCAAAGATCAGCCCGACCACGTTACGAATGATCATCGCCACCCCAAATGAGGCAAAGACCATCGACAACTCAGACCCCTTTTCGCGCACTCGCTTGAACACCAACCGATCGATCAACAGTGCCGAAAGCCCCGTGATGACCAGCGAAAAGACAACCGACAGCGCCAGCGCCCATGTCATCGACAACGGACCGATGGCCGCCGTAAGGGGCGGCATCATGGCCGAAAAAAGCGCATCAAACACCAGCGCCGAATAGGCACCGATCGACAGCAACTCAGCATGGCTGAAATTGGCAAAGCGCAACATATGCATGACCATGGTCAACCCGACCGCCCCCAACGACAGGACCGACCCAACAAGCACACCATCAACAAGGTTCTGGATCATGATGCCCTCATCCGTTTGGCACCGAGATAAATCTCGCCCACTATGGGATCGTTCAACATATCTGCTGCCGACCCATCAACCTGATTGCACCCTTCGGCAAGAATGTAGCAATGGTCGGCCATGCGCAGAGCCTGATTGACGTTTTGCTCCACCAGCAGGATCGTCACGCCCTGATCAGTCAGCCCGCGGGCGCATTCCAGAACTTCCTGAGCGGCCTTAGGAGAAAGCCCGGCAGAGGGCTCATCCATCAGGATCAGCTTTGGGGCCGTGGCCAACGCCATGGCGACCGCCAAAAACTGTCGCTGCCCACCGGACAGGGCCCCGGCCTTGTCATTGCGTTTGTCGGCCAACACAGGAAAACGGGCGTAAAGATCGTCCAGTCGCGCAGGCGCATCACGCCCGACTTTGCGCAAGGCCAGATCAAGGTTCTGGCGGATTGTCAGCGTGCGGAAAATGTTATCCATCTGCGGCACATAAGAAATCCCCTGTCCGGTCAACAGATCGGGGCGCATGTGCGTGATGTCTCGATCACCATGGGTGATCGTTCCGGCGCTGACCGGGAGCAGTCCGGCTATGGCCTTAATCAATGTGGATTTTCCGGCTCCATTAGGCCCAATGATCACTGTCACGGCTTCGCGCCGGGCCTGCATGCTCACGTCTTTGAGGATTGGCAAGTCGGGCACATACCCAGCGACTACGTTATTAGCCGTTAGTGCAATATCAACCATGGGCCATCGCCCCCAGATAAGCGTCAAGCAACACCGGATCGGCCTGCGCCTGCGCCGCAGTGCCTTCAAAGACTTTACGCCCTTCAGCCAGAGCAATCACCGGATCGCAGTGTTGCATCACAAAGTCCATGTCGTGTTCGATGATGACAAAAGTCTTTCCCTGCCGGTTCAACTCTTCGATTTTACCGATCAGGATGCCGGTCAGAGTTGGGTTCACACCTGCGGCAGGTTCATCCAGCAGGATCAGCTCAGGATCCCCCATCAGCACCCTTGCCAGTTCCAAAAGCTTCATCTGCCCACCCGAGATTTGCCCGGCGGGGTGGTCCGCCAGCGGGGCCAGCGTGACAAAATCCAGCACCTCAAGCGCACGCGCACGAATACGGGCCTCTTCGTCGTGCACACGGGCTCGGCGCAGAAAAGGCCCGACAATGCGTTCGCCGGTCTGGTTCAGCGGCGCCAGCATGACGTTTTCCAGCACCGACATCCGCGAGAAAGGACGTGGGATTTGGAAGGTTCGGCCCAGACCTGCAGAAAACAACTGATCGGGCCGCTGGCGGGTCACGTCCTGACCGTTCAGCATAATCTGCCCCGCCGTTGGGGCGAGCATGCCTGTCAGCAGGTTGAAACAGGTGGACTTACCCGCACCATTGGGGCCGATTAACCCGGTGATTGAGCCCTTTTGGATCGTCAGAGACAGATCATCGACCGCACGAAACGGACCAAAATCCCGGCTGAGCCCTCGGGTCTGAAGGATCGGCTCAGTCATTCGCGTTGCCAAGAATTTGATCATCGGGACGGGTGTTCAGGTTGTACTTCATGATCCGCCCATGCCGCCCTGTGCGGTCGCGCTCCAAACCATAAACCAGACCGTCTGGCCCATCGGACTGCGCCAGAACCGCGCCGATACGGTCATAATCCTCTCGGTCCAGCGAAACGTTGAACACATCCAGCGTTTTGGGCAGATGACTGGCATAACGCGCGCCAACGATGGCTGCGGCGACTTGCGGCTGATCCAGCACCCAGCGGCTGGCGATGGTTGCGATGGACACACCATGACGATCGCCCACGTCCTTTAGCGCACCAAGCAGCAACTGAAACCTGTCCCACGGGCCAAATTCGTCAATGATCAAACGGTATTTTACCAAAGACCGGTTTTCAAACTCAAACCCCGGATCAGGTTTGCCAAACCAGTTGTCAGTCAGGAACCCCCCCGCGAGCGTGCCATAGCAGACAAGCTGCATATTGTGATCGCTGGCCCATTCGCTCAGCCCGTTGGCCGGGCGACGGTCCAGAACGGAATACTGCACCTGCGTTGAAGCGACATCAAAGCCCGCCTCAACAAAGGGGGCGATTTCTGCCCGATCCCAGTTGTTAACACCTAGGTTGGCAATTTTACCTTTGTCTTGGCAACGCTTCAACACCTCAAGCGATGCCACTGCGTTGCCGATGGACAAATCCCACCAAAAGAACTGCACCAGATCAAGCTGTTCGACCTGAAGCCGCTTGAGTGAGCGGTCGACAATGGCCTCAACCTCATCAGCGCGTAGATCAGGCAGGCGACTCAGATCAGGCACCAGTTTGGTATGCACGCAAACCTTGTTCGCAACCGAAGCCCCCCGGCGGCGGCGAACATCACCGATAAAGTCGCCAATCATTTCCTCGACACCTGTGTAGATATCGGCACAATCATAGGTGGTGATTCCAGCGTCTAGAAACGCTTCCATGTCGCGGATGGCAGCCTCGCGTTCGACTGGGCCATGATCGCCTGCCAGTTGCCAGCAGCCCTTGATCACCCGAGAGATGGTATGTCCGGGGCGAACATCACAAGTTTCAACTTTTGTCATGTATTGTCATCCCGTTGCCAGTAAGGCGTGCCACGATTTTCAGGCAAACCCGTTGTTTCTGCATGGGAAAACCAGCGCCTGTCGGTACGTGTTACCCGAAACCTCCCCCCACAATGGGGATCGGGGCAAGCAACCTCAGCATCGCTGGACATCCAGTCGTACTCGGCCGTTTCGCGTTGTTTGGCGGGCAACAAAGGCAACAATGCAGCAAGCGCGTACATGGAGACTTTGGTGCCTTGCGCAAACACGAGCGCTTCGCCCTCAACCTGAAAGCTTTCCCCTTCGATATGACGGCACACGGGTGCGCGCTCATCCAGCACGGTTTCGACCTTTAGATCGTAGAGCCAGAACCCCTTGTCGTTATCTTGCATAAGTCTCCTCGGCGGGTTGAAGGTCGCCGCACTGTGATCTGTGATATTTTATCGTATGTATGATACATATGCCTTGTCAATCAGACTCCTGCGGCTAATGTCGTGGCAGAAAAATCTGGAATAGAAACCCACATGACCGGCCCGAAAATTGCAAAAATTGAACAATCAAAACTGCGTGAAAACGTCTATTTCGCGTTGCGGGATGCCTTCACACGCGGCGAGTTTGCTCCGGGCGATACGGTGAACCTGCGCGGGCTGGCCGATCAGCTGGGAACTTCAATGACCCCGGTGCGCGAAGCCGTGCGCCGCTTGGTGGCTGAGGGTGCGTTGATCGACACGCCAAGCCGTACCTTGCAAGTGCCACCTTTTGACAAGAACCGGATGCAGGACCTCAAGGCCGCGCGACTTGCGTTGGAAGGGATCATTTTGGATCAGGCGATGCACCGGATGGACGGTGAAACTCTGACACAGATGGAAGATATCCTGAAAAAACCCTCATTGGCAGACAGCCCGCTTCCGGATTTACAGCAGAACTATGACTTTCATTTTACGCTATACCGCAAAAGTGGGTCGGATGTATTGTTGCCATTGGTTGAGGCGCTTTGGCTGCAGTACGGGGCCTATTTGAACCTGATCATCCATCAACAGGAGGCCTCCGAGGTGGAAGAGCACGAACATCACTATCAGCTTATCGAAGCGTTGCGACAGGAAGACCGCGAAGCGGCCTTTGCTGCACTGACTGCTGATATTGAACGGAGTTTCCGCATCATGGTTCCCGGCGCATCCGATGGGGGCGCCGTATGAACGCCCGTCCAGAGCATTACCGGCTTGGCGACAGGCTTGAGATCACCCGGGTAATCACCGGCCTTTGGCAGGTGGCGGACATCGAAAAAAATGGCGACATCATCGATCCGGAAAAGGGCGCGGATGCGTTGCAGGAATACGTCCGTGCCGGGTTCAGCACTTTTGACATGGCCGACCACTACGGCACATCCGAGATCATCACAGGCCAATTGCTGGGGCGCTACGACAACAAGGGCACTCGCCCGATAGCCTTTACAAAATGGTGCCCCGCACCGGGCCCGATGACATCAGAGGTGGTGCGCGCGGGCGTCATGGATCGGCTGGATCGGCTTGGTGTGGCACGGGTGGATTTGCTGCAATTTCATTGGTGGAGCTTTGAACATCCGGCGTGGCTCGACGCGTTGCACGAACTGGAGAAACTGCGCCAGGAGGGGCTGATCGGAGAGATCGGCGTGACCAATTTCGACGCGGCGCATTTACATCTGGCGCTTGCGGATGGCGTACCTTTGCGAACCAATCAGGTACCATTTTCGCTGCTCGATCGACGCGCGGCAGGGCCATTGGCTGAGTTGTGCTCGGCAAGCCCGGTGCGTCTGCTGGGTTATGGCACACTTTGCGGCGGGTTCCTGTCAGAACGCTGGCTGGGACAGCCGGAACCGGACGAAATCAGCGACTGGTCCAAAATGAAGTACAAGCGGTTCATCGACACTGCTGGCGGCTGGGCGCCATATCAGGGCATTCTGACCGCCGCGAACGAGATTGCACGCAAGCACGATATGTCAATTGCCAATGTGGCGACCCGGTGGGTTCTGGAACAGACCGGCGTGGCCGGGGTGATCATTGGCGCACGTCTGGGCGAAAGCGAACATATGGCGGACAATGCGCGACTGTTTTCCTTTGCTCTGGACAATGAGGATCACGAGCGCCTGGACGCTGCCTTTGCCACAACCAATCCGTTGCCCGGTGATTGCGGCGATGAATATCGCAAGCCGCCGTTTCTGACCGCTTCGGGCGACTTGAGCCATCATTTGGATACGATGCCACTGGCCTGTGAAAAGACCGCCGTGCCACATCGGGATGGCGCGACGCGGGTTATGTCGGGATCAGAATGGGAAGACATCGCAGGCTATTGCCGCGCTCAGAAGATCGGAGATCGCATCCTCGTCTCAGGCACAACCGCAACCGCAGGGACAGACCGGGCTGTGGCATCCCAAGATGCCGGTGCCCAGACCACATATATCATCGACAAAATCCTGGCAGCGCTTTCCGCGCTTGGCGCAGATGCCAAAGACGTGGTGCGCACGCGAATTTATTTAACGGACGCAGACGATGTATTGGCAGTTTCCAAAGCGCACGGTCGTATTTTTGGTGCCATCAAACCCGCCAACACGTTGGTTGTGGTCGCGCAATTGATCGGGGATTACAAAGTCGAGATTGAAGCAGAGGCAATTTTGCGCTGACTTTCCAAAAACTGTTGCCCGTGGTCGATCGTGTCGACGAAACTGCGATCATGCGGGCAACAGGTGCTTTCATATCTGATAGTTACCTGGAGTTGCCTCTTTAAGTGCTGTCTGAAGGTTTGCTTGCCCATATTCACATCAGAAACACCATTGAAGCTCACGGGGAAACGCCGGACAGGCCTCCGTTTCACGCTCTCGAATATAGCCATCGCTGACAGTCAGCGACCTGCCTGAGGAAACAGAACCCCTAGTTTTACAAAAAAAGATAGGCATTCAAGATCATTGGCTTTGATCTGTGTCATATCCCCATCCAACAGATTAAGAAGTATGAAAGGCAAACGGGCGACGGGTTTAAGAAAGTGCCGCCCCTGCATGATTTGGCGAGTTGCAAAGCACCGAACCCTGCAAGAAACGGGCTTTAGACGGCAAGCAATTTGAAAAGCAGATCGCGCGGATGATCAGGGTAGAGGGACAACAGCAAGCATGACAGATTCTCTGACCGGCTCTTCGGACAACGCCCCCCTTGCGGCGGAAACTTTCTTGGCAACTCCGATTGCCCGACGCGAGATGAATATTGCGCAACGCATCATGGCTTCTCCGGTCGGTGAAGTCTTGGCCCGCCCATGGTTGGATTGGCTGATCCTCAAAAGCCTCAAGCGATTGTTTTTTCCGTTCTCAAGACTTTGGGCTGCGGCCCGTGCGGCGAATGGCGAAGTCGAGGCTTTCGCCGCAGCAGGCCCGCTGACACGTGACATCAGAAACCACAGCAGACTGCGAAGAGCATTGCGAATTTTTGAACGTGAAAGAGCCAATATCAACAGTGTGGAATTCTTTTGGCGTGAAAACTTTTTTGGCGGAAATGATGTTTCAGAACAGCATCTTACGTCCCTTGAAGAGGCCCGCCTTCATGCCCGAAGCCGGTTCAACTCTACAAGGCGGCACTTTACCTATCTCAGGCATTGGCTTGCGACAACTGTATATCCAAGCTTTGCAACACCGGAGGAGTTTGAGGCAACATATGGTGCCGAAGGGGCTGATTTCGAAAAGCTGTTCGCGCCTCCTCACACCATGCCTCTTGTCGCGCAATCACGCAGTGTGCCGACGTCTTCGGGCAGGGATTACTGGATTCGGTTCAAGTCACCTGCAGCCCATTTGGGAGATGACGTTTTTGCGCGGGTACATGAACCTGTCGGTGTTGAGAATCCTCCAACCCTGATATTTGGCCATGGTATTTGCGTGGAATTCGATCACTGGCGTAATCTTGTTGACCCGATTGCGATGATGCCCCGACGCGGCATTCGCGTGATCCGCCCCGAAGGCCCATGGCACGGTCGCAGAGTTCCGGATGGTTACTATGGAGGCGAGAAATTTCTGTCACGTGCCCCACTGGGTGAGTTCGACTATTTCACCGCACAACATCAGGAATGGGCTGTGCTCATGGACTGGGCACGTAAAACCAGCACAGGGCCTGTGGCCTTTGGAGGCAGCAGCCTTGGCGCGCAGTCTGCTCAGATGGCGTCCATTCGCGCCCACGACTGGCCGGAACAATTGCAACCTGACGCTCTGTTTTTGATGACACACTGCGAACATGTGGGCGACGTTGCCACGGACAGTGATCTTTCAGACATTTGGGGATTGCATGAACCCTTAGCCAAGCTGGGCTGGCGAAAAGAGATGCAAAAAGACTGGCTCGACAAGCTGGACCCACCCGGAATGCCCGTCATGCCACCCGAACGGATCGTGAGCATCCTTGGCCGTCACGACCGCGTAACGCATTACGCATCCGGTCAAAGACTGCAGGACAAGTGGGGATTGCCAGCCGAAAACCGTTTTGACTGGCCTTGCGGCCACTTTACCGTGCCCCTGCGGCTGGGACGAGATGCACGCCCGCTTGATAGATTACGCGCGATTTTCGATGACATTGCTGCTCAGGGCACGCGTAAGTGTTGAACCAGCCGATCACCCTGCCCCTTTGGGCCGCGATCCCTGTTCTTGTCCTGGGCGTGTTAGGAGCGAAGGCATACGTCATTGATCCGCTGGTGCGCAGGGCCTTGTTGCGCCGCGAACGCGATCTAAAGGCACGGCTGCGCACGACCCTCACGCGACCACTGCCAAAGGTCCTGCAGGTTCCTAGACGGGTGTTGATGGAGCGCCTGTTCAACGACACAGAAGTCCAAGCTGCGATTGATACCGCCAGCAGAGACCAAGGACGCGAAGCCGCCGAAAAAGAGACGCTCACCTATATTGACGAGCTGATGCCCTCGTTCTTTGCGTTGTTTTACTTTCACATCGGGTATTGGCTGGCGCGTCGTTGGCTACGGTCGATGTACGATATCCAGATCGTACGACAGCCGCCACCGGAAGCATTCACCGACATTCCCGAAGACGCCAGCATCGTTTTGGTCGGCAACCACCGCTCAAATCTGGACGTCGCGGTTCTGAGCTATCTGGCGGCGCGCACCAGTATGATTTCCTTTGCTGCAGGCGAATGGGCGTCAGTGTGGCCGGTCAACAGGATCATGCAGATGAGCGGTTGCTACATCATCCGTCGGGATTCTCAGGGGCGGTTGTACAAAACCGTTTTGGCCCGCTACGTCCACATGATGATTGGCGCGCACATGCCGCAGGGCATTTTCCTCGAAGGCGGGCTGAGCCGCGATGGTGCGATCCAACCTGTCAAGCTGGGCCTCATGCGCTACATTCTGGCCGGGCTTGGCACTGACAACACAACAGATATCGTCTTCATTCCTGTCGCGTTCAATTATGATCGGGTCCCCGAAGACATGACATTGCTGGCACATCAGGATCAGGGATTTACAAAGAAATCAAGACTTTACACCGTAAAGAGCACGCTGATGCATTCGTTCGGAGTGATCGCCCGCCTGTTAAAAATCAAGCGACAGCGGTTTGGGCAAGCCGCCGTCAGTTTTGGCCCGGCCCTATCGGCCAAAGAGTGGTTGGCACAGCGCGGCGAAACCGTTGAGGGGCTTGATGACATCAGTCGCAAAGCCATGGTGGCCCCCATGGCCGAGACCATCATTCAGGAAATCAGCGATATCATCCCGGTTTTGCCGGTCTCTTTGGTGGCGCAGGTTGTGACCTCATCCGACGCTAAGACATTGACCAGAAAAGACTTTCAGAAGGGCGTATTGGATCTGATCGATGTGCTTGGCACACGCAATGCGCCATTGGCGACGGATGACATGGACGATCGGCAGGTGCACCAACAGGGTCTCGACGTTTTGCTGGCACGCAACGTGCTGCTGAAAGACGGCGACACCTACCGCATCAACCCCGACCAAAGGCCCCTGCTTGAGTATTACGCCCGCACGATTTCGCACCATCTGGATCAGGATGACAGCGCCGAACATTTGCGCAGCATTCTGACCGTTCGCGAGCCCGGCGCGAGCTGAAACTCCGCCCCCTCGTGACCCAAAGCCACAGGCCTGCGCACGCCGCCAAAAGCGGGTTTTAACCGTTTTGTACAAAACTTTTCGGGCAAATATCCATTTTGTACAAACCGAAAGTGAGCCCATGCGATTGCCGATCAGCGCCGCGAGATCCCGTCTTGGACAGCTTTGCACCCGTGTGCAGGACCCGCGCGAGACCATCCTTCTGACCCGTCACGACAAACCCGTCGCGGCCATCGTTTCGATCGCCGAGGTGACCCGGATCTGGGATCTGCAGGAGATCGAGGAACACGGGGTTAAGAACCCGCTAAGCGGGCGTTCGGGACCCTGCCTGTTGCGCGGATTTGTTCCGGGCCTGAACGGCGATCCGGTGACCCCGCGCGAAGCCGCGTTGCAAATGCAAAAGGTGCAAATGACCCGTGCCGCAGAACGCGGGATTTTGGCGACCGGAGGATTGGAGCCGGTGGAAGGTGGTGAGGTTGAGGTGACGGTGCGGAAAGGCTGGCGGCGGTGGTTTTGGTGGCGATCGACGAGATAAGCTCAGCCCCGCGTTTACGAGGTCTTAACCAACATGGGCGCAGATCGGGGGCATGTCCAATTATCGACGCCCCAAGGTGAGCGGTGTCCCGGTGTTCTTTACAGTGACCCTTGCCAACCGACAAAGCGATCTGTTGGTGCGGGAGATCAAAACCCTGCGCGATGCGGTTCGCATCACACGCGCCGAACGCCCGTTTGAGATCAAGGCGTGGGTGGTTTTGCCGGACCATTTGCATTGCATTTGGCGATTGCCAAAGGGTGATCGGGAGTATGGAACGCGGTGGGGTGCAATCAAGGCACGGTTCACACGGGCGGTGCGTGCGCAATACGCAACGACAAATACCAACCGTAGACCGGGCTTCAGCCCGGATCCCCCGCCTTATCCGACAGAGTTTCCCGTCATCACCAAAGGGCGGTTTGCCGGGCTAAAGCCCGGTCTACGGAAAAACAAGCGGGAACAGGCAATCTGGCAACGGCGGTTTTGGGAGTGAGCCCCGGTTCGCGAAGCGGCAAACCATCCGGGGGATGGTTTGAGGGCCGAACGGGCGGAGCCCAACATACGGGGTGAGGCCGATTTCACCGCACATTTGCGATATTGTTGGTTGAACCCGGTCAAGCACGGTTACGTCACGCGCGCCGAGGATTGGCCGTATTCATCGGTGCATTGGGATGAGAGATTCACGCCGGGAATGGATTTGACGTAGGGCGGGGTTTTACCCCGCCGGCGGGGTGGGTGGGAGAATGGTGCGTGTGAGCGCGCACCCTACGGATTGCTACACCTTTGGCGAGTTTCCGGCTAAATCTGCCTCAATTTCTGCCAACAGCATTGAATGTCTGTAGCTTTTGTATGGTGAGAAAAATATCACCCTTCGCTGTTCCCGAAATTCGGTTAGCCTGTTCATTGCAGATGGAACATCTTTTTCTTTCCAGCTAATTATCAATTCGGCCAATGTAACGTTATCATGTTTCTTGCTTCCACCCAAAAGCCGCGCAGCTGACAAATAGCGTTTGGCTTTCTCCAGTTCTCCCTTCAATGCCAAACAACAAGCATAGTTTGTCAGTTCAAAAACCCCACCGCCACTTTTTGCTATCTTTGTTTCAAAAATTTGCGACGCATCATCCAGTTCTCCACTGTGTAACAAACAAAAGCCTGTGTTGTTAGAAGACAACGCAATTGAGCTTCGATTTCGAAACAAAAACATTGCTAGAGCAACTGGCAATAAAAATCCAAAAAGCACAGGCAAAACCTTGGAGATGCCATCCCAAACCGAAGCGTCAGAAGCTTGCCCTGCAAGTTCACCGATGCTTTCATCTGAACTTACATCATATTCTACAAAAACCGCTTCGGAACGGCGCATCTTAACCTGAAACGCTGCCTCTTCTTTTGGACGCATTGACGCAATCGAAAGGCCAATGCTTTTTTTGTCCTCAGACCAACTAATTGTCGGATCGCCTGCGTTGTCATCTGATGGGACTATTTCGACCGTGTCTAGTTCGAACTTGGACTCAATTCTAACATCGACATTGTTTTGTACTTTGTCGGTTCGATTGCTGACGGTTAAGTTATGAAATACATGATCATCACCATCAATCGATGGGGCTATGAATTCAGCACGTGAGTAAATCAAAGCATTTTCGCCTGATATCCACTGTGGGTAGTGATATACTAGGACCCCAGAACTTACTGCAACGATGAGCGGAAAAACTACATAGTAGTAATAGTCGTGCAATCATGTTTCCAATCCCTAGTTCACCTAATTAGCAATTGGGCACTCTACCCAAAATTGAGAAAGGAGGGAGTCATTTCTGCTAATATTTGCAGTCCTCTTGAAATATTTCCAAAATCCAGATGCTTTTTGGTGAAAAGCTCACACATTATCCAACTAGCTGTTTTGGAAACAAAATTATCTAAATTACTCAATGGGTGAGGTTAGCAATTTGCTCTACGCGCTGCGGCGGGGTGAAACCCCGCCCTACGGCAGGATTGAAACTTCAATCATCCATCTTCAACGCAGAGATAAACGCCTCTTGCGGGATATTCACTTGCCCGAACTGGCGCATCTTTTTCTTACCCTTTTTCTGCTTGTCCAGCAGTTTGCGTTTGCGCGAGGCGTCGCCGCCGTAGCATTTGGCGGTCACGTCTTTGCGCATGGCAGACAGGGTTTCGCGGGCGATGACTTTGCCGCCGATGGCCGCTTGGATCGGGATTTTGAACATGTGGCGGGGGATCAGGTCTTTGAGCTTTTCCACCATCGCGCGGCCACGTGCCTCGGCACGGTCGCGGTGCACCATTGTTGACAGCGCATCCACAGGTTCGTCGTTCACAAGGATCGACATTTTCACCAGATTGTCCTGACGGTATCCGGTCATCTGATAGTCGAACGACGCATAGCCTTTGGTCACCGATTTCAGGCGGTCGTAAAAGTCGAACACCACCTCATTGAGCGGCAGGTCATAGACCACCAGCGCGCGGGACCCGGCATAGGTCAGGTCCTCCTGGATGCCGCGGCGGTCCTGACAGAGTTTCAGCACATCGCCGAGGTATTCATCGGGCACAAGGATGGTCGCCTTGATGCGCGGCTCTTGGAGGTGTTCGACATGGGTCATGTCGGGCATGTCGGCAGGGTTGTGCAGTTCCAGCATGGTGCCGTCGCGCAGATGGATTTCGTAGATCACCGAAGGCGCAGTGGTGATCAGTTCGATGTCATATTCCCGCTCAATCCGGTCGCGGATCACCTCAAGGTGCAAAAGCCCGAGGAAGCCACAGCGAAAGCCAAAGCCCAGCGCGGCGGATGTTTCCATTTCAAACGAAAAGGACGCGTCGTTGAGGGCCAGTTTGTCGATGGCCTCGCGCAGGTCTTCGAATTCTGAACTGTCGACGGGGAACAGGCCACAGAACACCACAGGCTGGGCGGGTTTAAAGCCGTCGAGCGCGACCTCGCAGCCATTGCGTTCGTTGGTGATGGTGTCGCCCACACGGGTATCACGCACCTGTTTGATCGAGGCGGTCAAGAAGCCGATCTCGCCGGGGCCAAGTTCGTCGATCATCTCCATCTCGGGACGGAACACACCGATGCGATCCACGTGATGCAGGGTGTTGTTGGACATGAAACGCACCTTCATGCCCTTTTTCAGGGTGCCGTCCATGATGCGGACAAGCACGATCACGCCAAGGTAGGCGTCGTACCATGAATCCACCAGCATGGCTTTCAGCGGCGCATCGACGTCGCCCTTAGGGGCGGGCAATTCTTTGACGATGGATTCCAGCGTTTCGTGGATGCCCTGCCCGGTTTTGGCCGAGACCTGAATGGCGCCGGTGGCATCGATGCCGATGACGTCTTCGATCTGTTCGGCCACACGGTCACAGTCGGACGCGGGCAGGTCGATCTTGTTCAGGACGGGCACGATGTCGTGGTCCGCATCAATCGCCTGATAGACATTGGCCAGCGTCTGCGCCTCGACGCCTTGGGTGCTGTCCACCACCAAGAGCGAGCCTTCAACCGCGCGCATGGAGCGGGAGACTTCATAGGCAAAGTCGACGTGACCGGGGGTGTCGATCAGGTTCAAGACATAGGTCTCGCCATCGTCCGCTTTGTAGTCGATGCGCACGGTGTTGGCCTTGATCGTAATGCCGCGTTCACGCTCGATATCCATGGAGTCGAGCAACTGCTCTTTCATGTCACGATCCTTGACCGTGCCCGTCTCTTGGATGAGGCGGTCAGCAAGGGTGGATTTCCCGTGGTCGATATGTGCGACGATGGAGAAATTGCGGATTTTATTCAGGTCAGTCATGGTAGCGGGATATGGAGTGGAAATTGAGGTTGGTCAAGCAAGATGAACACAAACCAATCAGGTGCAGACCAGTTAATTGACAATGCGCTAAATCTTTCTGTCGAGCAGCTTCGGATTATTGCCAGTCGGGTCTTTATCAGAGCTTTGCCTGCTATTTTTCCATAAAGAAGGACTCGAAGGAATACGATCTAACACGAGATTTTCAACTACTTCGCACAGCACTTTTGATGTGCGTGGCAGCAAGATTTGGTTCATTAGAGACCTCAATTGGCTCTCTGAAGTCACGTCCAAATCCTATGGAACCTCCTGCCTCTGATTTGTTTGTCGCAGCTCGGAATGGCGCACAGGCATCAATTAAAGAAAACAGTGGCTTTCAAAGTGAAGGGGTCAGTCGTTGTCTCGAACTATGCATGGCTGATTCCTGCGATGCAATGACGAAGCTAGACAGAACAGACCTGTTCTTTACCAAACTGGCACCTCAAGCGTTTGGAAGAGACGATGGCGCTTTGGCAGATATTGAAGCAGAGAACGAGTTTTCACTTGACGTACCTTTGTTTCCCAACCTGGTTGAATGGGTCTCTTTTGATCCGAACAATCCGGATATAGTAGGTGGATCAAAAACGGCCAACGAACAGAAGCTTGAATTCACTCAAGACCTGCATCGAAATGAGTTTTTTTCTTTTCCCTTTTGGCGCGACTGGTATCAAGGGATGACGATTGGAAAACCACTCGACTGGGAACTCCAACGCCGGGTTGCCCTGATCCCTGACGAAGACTGGGAGCAAGGCCCCGAGCATATAGCCAAATGCATTGAGGAAATTCGTGCGCAGTTTGAATTGGAAAAGCGCATTGAAGAGCTTGAGGCGGAAAAGCGTGTATGGACAGAACAGCAGCGGACTGAGATTGGCGGGAACAATCCGCCGGAGCCGATTGATACCCCGGAAACCAAAGTTATTCGTGAGATCATTTGGGCACCCGTTGAAGAGCTGAAAGCAGAAACCAAGAAAGATGAACCGGACAAAGGTCGGATAAGAGCGGCGATTGAAAAGCTTTGGAAGGGGATCAAGTGGATTGGTCTCAAAGCAACAGAGGCGGCCATTGCAGCGGCCGTTGGTGCGAGTTTCGCGAACCCAGCCAAGGCTCAGGAACTATTAACTGGAATAGTTGAAGCGGCGCAAAAATGGTTGGCGACTTTGATGTAGGGTGAACGGCGGGGTGGAACCCCACCCTACGTTTGTTTGGATGGTGATGGCAGTCTTTGGAGATGGTGGCGGGGTATTTGACCCGGGACAAGCCGAAGGCGCCGGGTCAGCACCATCCCACGGGCAGGCGCTGTCCCGCCTTCCTTTAATCGCGCAATCTATTCGCCGCCACGGTCGAGGCCCCCGCCATACATGCCGCTGTGAACAGGCAGAGCGGTAGGCCTCCGGCCTGATAAGAGAGCCCAGACAGCAGCGTGCCGATCAGGCGGCCGGCGGCGTTGCTCATGTAGTAGAACCCAACATCCATCGTCACGCGGTCTCCGGTCGTGAAGGCGAGGATCAGGTAGCTGTGCACGGAGGAATTTACCGCAAAGACAAAGCCGAACACCAAGAGGCCCAGAACCACGATGGCGGTGAGATTTGGCAGGTCGGCCCAGACGGCGCCCGCCAGCGCCAGAGGGATCAGCGTGAGGATGCCAACCCAGACAACGGCCTTGTGCACAATCTGGGGCGTGGTGCTGGTTTTGGCTTGCAAGAGTTTCGGGGCCAGCCCCTGTACAAAGCCATAAAGGATGATCCAGAGCGCCATAAAGCTGCCGATCAGGAAAAACGCGGCGCGGTCGCCTTCGTGGCTGCCATCGGACAGAACCGAATAGAAATAGACCGGGATGCCGACCACAAACCACACATCGCGCGCGCCGAACAGGAACATGCGGGCGAGGCTCAGGCGGTTGATGTTGGTGTCCTTGGAAAAGACCTGAGAGAACCTGGCGGATTTCTTGCCCTGTGGCAGGCCCGAAGGCATGAACAGCGCCACGCCGATCAGGATGAAGGTCAGCACGGCGGCCATGACCCAGACCGAGGTTGTAAACCCCAACAGCCCCAAGAGGGCCGCGCCGAGGAGGAAGCCCAGACCTTTGACTGCGTTCTTCGACCCTGTGAGGATCGCCACCCATTTGAACAAGGCCCCCTGCCCTGTGGGTGCGAGCAATTTCACGGCGGATTTGGCGGACATTTTGGCAAGATCCTTGGCCACACCGGACAGGCCTTGCACGCACATCACAAAGAGCACCGAGGCGGTGAGGCTCCAGCTTGGGTCAAGTTGCGCCAAGGCGGCAAGTGCGACGATCTGCAATGTCAGGCCTGCGTAGAGCGTCGAGGTCAGGCCAAAGCGCGCTGCCAACCAGCCTGCGGAAAGGTTGGTGACCACGCCCATCACCTCGTAAAGCACAAACAGATAGGCCAGCTGCACCGGAGAAAACCCCAGCGTGTGAAAGTGCAACAACACCAACATCCTGAGCGCGCCGTCGGTGAGCATAAACGCCCAATAGGCGGCGGTGACGGTGATGTAGGCGGCAAGGCCGCTGGGTTTATCGTCTTGGGCGGTCATCTTGTGGAATTCATCATAAAGCAGCACCCGCCCATGGGTCGGGTCGGGCGCTGCCCGGTCTGTCGACCGGGCGATTTCTTAGAGGCTGGCGACAACCATGCGGGTGACATCGGCCAGACGCCACGCATAGCCCCATTCATTGTCGTACCATGTATAGATTTTGACGTGCCGTTTGTTGACCACGCGGGTGGAAAGCGCATCGACAATCGAAGAACGATCATCGTTGGTGTAATCAGTCGACACCAGCGGGCGGGTTTCATAGCCCAAAATGCCCTCAAGCGGGCCTTCTGCGGCGGCTTTGAACAGGGCGTTGACCTCTTCGACCGATGTGTCACGGCTGACGTCAAATACGATGTCCGTCAACGATGCATTGAGCAGCGGCACCCGGACAGCCATGCCATCAATGTGGCCTTCAAGGTCCGGGAAAATTTGAACAATCGCCTTGGCCGATCCGGTGGTGGTGGGGATCAGAGAGTTCAGCGCAGAACGTGCACGGCGGGGGTCTTTGTGGGCTTTGTCGACGATGACTTGCGTGTTGGTGACATCGTGGATGGTGGTAAAGCTGGCCTGTTCAATGCCAAGGTTGTCGCGAATGACCTGCACCACGGGCGCGATACAGTTGGTTGTGCACGAGGCGGCGGTGATGACGCGGTGCTTGGCGGCATCATACGTGTCGTGATTGACGCCATAGACCAGATTGGGCACGTCGTCTTCTTTGACCGGGGCCGAAACGATCACCTTTTTCACGCCCGCATCAAAGTAGGGTTGCAGTTTGGCGTTGGTTTTAAACGCGCCGGTGCAATCGATCACCACGTCGATGCCCATCTCCGCCAAAGGCAGGTCTTCGATCTTCCAGGCCGCGGTTTTGCGCATTTTCTGGCCATCAACGGTGATGCTGTCGTCATCAAAGGCGAAATCCGCGCGCCAGCGACCGTGGACCGTGTCGAACTCCAGAAGATGTGCGTGCAGTTCGGCATCCCCAACAGGGTCGTTCAGCAACACAACATCGGCGTCGATGCCGACGTCAAACAGGCTGCGCATGATCAGTTTACCGATGCGGCCTATGCCGTTGATGGCGATTTTGGTCATTTTGGAATTCCTTTAAGAAGGGAACCAACCGCGCGTGCGATTGGCAAAAGCAACAAGAGACAACATAACAGGCACTTCGACCAGCACACCCACAACGGTGGCCAGCGCCGCACCAGATCCAAGACCGAACAGCGAGATCGCCACGGCAACCGCCAGTTCGAAAAAGTTCGACGTGCCGATCATCGCGCAGGGGGCTGCAACGTTAAAGGGGACTTTCCAAATCCGCGCCCAGCCATAGGCCACAAAGAAGATACCGTAGGATTGGATCAGCAAGGGAACGGCGATCAGGACAATCACCAGTGGCCGGTCCAGAATGACCTGTCCCTGAAAGCCAAACAGAAGGACGACGGTGACCAGAAGGCCGGTGATGGAAAACGGCGCCACGCGGCCCTTGAAGGCGTCCACTGCGGCCTCGCCACCCTGTTTCACAAGGCGCTTTCGGGTCAGAAGGCCCGCCAGCAGAGGTAACAGCACATAAAGCACCACAGAAAGGATCAGGGTCTCCCACGGTACGACGATATCGGTCACGCCCAAGAGAAAGGCCACGATCGGCGCAAAGGCAAACACCATAATGACGTCATTCACGCTGACCTGCACCAAAGTATAAGTGGGGTCACCGCGGGTAAGGTTCGACCACACGAACACCATCGCTGTACAGGGCGCCGCCCCGAGCAGGATCACGCCGGCCAGATAGGCCTGTGCATCGTCGGGCGGGATCAGGCCTGCAAAGACCACCTCAAAGAACAACACGCCAAGTGCTGCCATGGTGAAGGGTTTGATCAGCCAATTGACCACCAGTGTGATGACAATGCCCTTGGGGCGTTCCCCGATATGGGACAGCGAGGCAAAATCGACTCCGACCATCATCGGATAGACCATCGCCCAGATCAGCACCGCGACGGGGAGGTTCACGGATGCGATTTCCATGGCGGCCAGCGCTCCGAACACGCCCGGCATGAGATTGCCCAGCAAAAGCCCCGCCACAATCGCCAAAGCGACCCAAAGCGACAGCCAGCGTTCAAAGGTGCCGAGACCTGCATCTGCCTGTGAAATTTCGGTCATGTGGCGTCTCCTTCTGGGCGGCAGGTGAGGGTCTCGATCAATGGTTCGCACAGCTCCGGGTGCCCGCCACAGCAATCCTTTAGCAAGAAGCCCAGCAAGCCACGTAACCCGTTGGTGTTGGCAAAATAACGGATCGCCCTGCCCTCGCGCTGGTTTGTCACCAGACCTGCATTCAAAAGTACCGAAAGATTGGCCGACAATGTGTTCTGACGCACATTTAATTGCGTAGCGATTTCTCCGGCCTGCGCCCCAACGTCCCCGGCCTCGATCAAAAGGCGGAACACGTCCAGTCGGATTTCCTGACTGAGGGCTGAAAAAGCGGTGAGGGCATTTATCTTATCCATACTTCATGAAATATTGAAATATCGACCTGCGATCAAGTGTTTTACTGCCCTTTGGGCGTGACGTTTTTGTGACAATGTCCTTGGCGAAGAAGCCGACTTTCGATGCAGTATGTTCTGATGTCAGCTATGCGGTACGAAGTGAGCTTCCGCTGTAGCTGCGCCAATGACTACTGTTCACGAGGTTCCATTCACCTGGAAAATCCAGCTTTGTACAATCGATTGCGCAGTTCGTTCAATTTTTCGGGGTCTTTCAGGGGAACAAGTTCTAGGTCTTGAAGACAAATTTCAGGCAGGATGTTCCGGCAGTCTTTGACAGCCTCAGCAGCTTGCTCATACTGATCAAGTGCCACATGACTGGCCGTCAATACGAAGTGCGCGAAATACCAACGGGGCATGCGGTGTATTGCTCGCTCTGCCCATTCGATTGCGTGCGTGTACCGCCCGGCCATGTAATGAGCCAGGGCGAGGCCCGAAAACCGAAAGAAAATACTCGGGTCCAGTGGGTTGGAACGGATGGCAATTTCCTGGTTCTCAATGGCTTCGTCAGAGCGTCCCAAAATGCCCAGCAAGGTGCCAAGACTACCATATGCCAAAGAACAATTAGGGTTCAGGGAAACGGCGCGCTCCAATGCCGCCAGAGATTCATCGTATTTCAGCAGACCCCAGCAACTGATCCCCAACGCCCAATGGGCATACTCGTTGCGGTCATCCAGTTGTGTGGCACGGCGGGCCAATGCATAGGCTGTGTCCATGGCTGGCCTGCTGTCCTTCGCGAACCCCAGAATGGCGATGTGGTGGTTGATGAGCGAGAGGATCATATTTGCCTCGGCACTTTCAGGGTCCAGGGCCAATGCGCGTTCCAGCAGGGTTTTGGCATAGGCATAGCTTTCTGGAGTGAAATCATAGAGCAGATGCCAGGACCGCATTGTAAGCTCCCAGACCGTTAGATCGGGGCGGGCGCTGCGCTCTACCGGCTCTTCGATGGTGGTGAGATGCACCGTCGTCTGGATCGAGGCCACCACATTGCGTGTGATCTCATCTTGCAGATCGAATACGTCCTCAAGTTGACTGTCATATCGTTCCGACCAGACAAGGCCGCCGGTCAATCCGTCAATCAACTGTGCCGCAACGCGCACACGGTCACCCGACCGGCGAACGCTGCCCTCCAATACAAATCGGACACCCAATTCGGCGGCCACGCGGGGCACGTCGACATTCTTTCCCTTGTAGGTAAATGTCGTGTTGCGCGCGATTAAAAACAGCCAGGGTGAGCGTGACAGGGCGGTGATGATGTCGTCGCTGATCCCATCCGAAAAATACTCCTGCTCGGGATCACCCGACATGTTTTCAAAGGCCAGAACAGCGATGGACGGTTTTTCCGGTCTCGGAGGGAATTCAACGGCCTGATTGGATTGAGCGCTCGCCACTGGGATTAAAGCATCTCGCAACTCCAGCTTTGAGGACACCCCCAGCTTTCGGTAGATGGTCGCCAGATGCGTGCGCACAGTCGACGGAGCAATGGACAATGTGTCGGCTATCTTTTGATAAGTCGCACCACCCGCGTAGGATTGCGCGATCTGCAATTCCCGTGGGCTAAGATCGACCTGATTTGACACGCTTGAGGCTCCGCTAAATATCCTTAGGTTTCAGTGTGGGTACTACATGCGCAACAAGCAATCCTGCAAATGTAGTAGTCTGAATACTGCACGCAGAACGTTATTTTTACTGCATCTGCACGATACCGGGTTTCCGGCGGCTGCCCTAACTTGATTTCCACAACATTATTGGGAGGATATCAAGATGACACAATATGAAACCGCACAAGCCTTTTTCGATGCCTGCGAAACCGGCAAAGGGTGGGATGGCTGCAAATCCTGGTGCCACGAGTTTGCCACCTTTTCCTGTCAGGCTGATGCCCTGACCGAGACAACAACAGTGGCAGCTTATGCCGACTGGATGAAGGGACTTTTGACACCAATCCCGGATGGCCGTTACAAATTGACTGCCTTTGCGGCGGATGAAGCGCGCGGGACTGTTGTTGCGGCGGCCGAATTTCATGGAACGCAAACAGGCGCAGGCGGTCCGGTTGCGCCGACTGCCAAGGCGGTTGTTTCCGATTATGCCTATGTCATGCAGTTCGAAGGTGACAAGATTAGCCACATGACAAAGATCTGGAACGACGTACACGCCCTACGCGGGCTAGGCTGGCTGTGATGCGCTGGCGCATACTTGGCTTGCTGTTTCTGGCCCGCATCGGACTTGGGTTTCAGTTTCAGACCGTGGCTTCTGTGGGCGACGATCTGGTCGTCGCCTTCGGGCTAGACTATGTGGGGATCGGCTTCTTGATTGGCCTGTTCATGGCTCCCGGATTGTTCCTGGCTATGCCGGCAGGGTATTGGGGGCGCTATGTCTCGGATCGCGTTATGGTGGTGTCTGGATTCGGCGCGCTGGCATTGGGCGGATTCCTGTCATCGCTGGCCACGGAATCCTGGGCAGTAGGGCTGGGCCGTGTTGTTGCAGGAGCCGGGTTTCTGTTCACGACTCTTTATCTCACCAAAATGGTCGCAGATTGGTTTGAAGGCCGCGAAATCGCGACTGCCATGAGCGTGCTTGTGATGTCGTGGCCCTTTGGGATCGCCATGGGTCAGGTCGGCCACGCATGGCTTGCTCAAACTTTCGGCTGGCAGGTCCCGTTTCAGGTGGCCTCCGCTTATTGCCTGATCGCGTCACTTGGCGTGTTTGTGTTCTACCGTGCACCGCATGATCTGCCATCTGCAATCGGCGGATCAAAGGCTGTACTGACTGGGCAGGAATGGCGTCTGGTTTTCTGCGCTGCTGCGGCGTGGGGTGTGTTTAATGCTGCCTACGTCACCTATCTTTCATTCGCGCCGAAGGTTCTTGAAGGCCTTGGTCAAACAACGATCGTCGCCGCTGGCATCATCAGCATCGGCAGTTGGATCATGATCGTATCTGGTGCCGTGTGCGGGCAGATTGTGGATCGCTTCGGCAGGCGCAATACTGTGTTGACCGTCTGCATGACGGGGGCAACCGTTTCGCTATTGCTTCTCGGCCTACCCGGTGCCGGATTTGGCGCGAGTTTGCTTTTTGGCTTGATCGGCATGGCACCAGCGGGGGTGATCATGGCGATGGCTGGGCAGGCGATGCGGCCTCAGGTCCGAGCCTTTGGTATGGGGGTATTCTTTACTCTGTACTACGCAATCATGTTGGTCACGCCACCTGTTGCAGGTGCAATTTTCGATGCGACGGGCAACGCTTACGGCACTGTTGCGCTTGCCATCCTCTTGTTCGCTTCTGTGGTTCCGCTTGCGATAGCCTTCCAGCATTTCAAAAACGCGCCCATAGCGGGCCTGCAAAAGAAAGTCTGATCATGAATATTCGAAAAACGGTTTTCACGAGGGAAATCATTGCTACCGATGAAATGGGCAAGCCTTGTGACCCAATCACGCGCGTCGCTGCGATGGCAATCATGAGAAATCCCTTTGCTGGCACCGATCAACAGGATCTTTCGAAGCTTTTCGACGCCGGAGCCAAACTTGGTCAATCTTTGGCGGCAGAGCTTGTGAAAATGCTTGATGGGTCGCCCATATGCTACGGCAAGGCCGCGCTTGTCGGCTCTTCCGGCGCGATGGAACATGGTGCGGCCGTGCTGCACCCTTCACTTGGTAAACCGGTGCGGGCAGCCATCGGCGGCGGCAAGGCGCTGATGCCGTCCAACCACAAGGTCGGGGCGTTGGGAAGCAGCATTGATCTGCCATTGGGCCACAAGGATGAATCCTGGTCGTTTGACCACATCGACACGATAACCTTGTGGGTGCCTGATGCACCCCGAACAGACGAAATCGTGCTTTGTATCGGAATGTCGGATGGGACACGTGCCAATCCAAGGGTTGGGAAAGGCCCAAGTACGTCCTAGGAATTTGGTTTCCAATGAAACAGGCTCCGCTTTGAGGTCATTTGTATTAGGCGCAGCATTTGGCAGAAGGGGCTCAACTGAAGAAATGGCCGATGCAATCCTGTTCCTTGCCTCTGACATGTCGACGTTCATGACCGGCCACGCGCTGGTCATCGATGGTGGGGAATGTATCTGAAATCCAGTCCGAAGACACCCCAATGACCAAGAGTTTGAAATCACCAAATGGCCGGTTGGCCGAAAAAATCGCAGTCATTACTGGCGGTGCCACGGGAATGGGGCGGGCCAACGCGCTGATGTTCGCCGAGGAAGGCGCCAAGGTCAGCATCTTTGATATTCAGGACGAAGAGGGTCAAAAGACAGTCGATATGATCCGCGAAAATGGCGGTGAAGCGGCTTTCTTTCATGCCGATGTGACCAAGGACGCCGAATTCAACGCAGCCTTTGATGCAGCCTTTGAAACATTTGGTCCTTACAATGTGCTGTTCAATCATGCAGGAACCATCATCGTCAAAGCGATGCATGAAACCAGCGCGGAAGAATATGACTGGCTGATGGATGTAAATGTGAAGTCCGCCTTTCTGACTTGTCGCCGTGCGGTTCAGGACATGAGTGCAAATGGTGGTGGATCAATCGTCATCACCTCGTCTATTGCGGCTGAACTGGGCTATGCGCTGGAATCTGTTTACTGCATGTCCAAGGGCGCAGTTCTGCAACTCGCTCGCACGATTTCAACCGAATATCGCGATGCTGGCATCCGCTGTAACGCGATCTGCCCGGGCTTTGTCGAAACTGCCCATGGCCTGAAAGAGATAGCGGAACTGGATGCGGCAGGGCAAGAGTGGGAAGACTCGGGGATGGCCGCGACACAAGGGCGTATCTGCTATCCTGAGGAAGTAGCCGCAGCGGTTGTGTTCCTCGCCTCTGATGAGGCTAGCTTTGTCAATGGCAACGCGACTTACGTCGACAACGGTTGGTGTGCCAAAGGATAAGTCCGACAGTTACTATACTGGCCCCTTTGAATGATGCTGAGATCCGGAAAGGAACGGATCGGCCACATGATTGTTTTCAAATGCGTCGCCGAAAAGCAAAGGTTTGGTTGGTAATTCATGATGGGAGTAGCGCCTATTGATGCTCACCTGCCAATAGGTTCCTCACTTCGCTGAGCATACCAGGCTCGTTTCGGCATAGGATATTTTGATCCGGCATCCTGGACATGAATGGCCGCTCTCCATTGTTTGCAGAATCTCTTTTGCGCACGCAGAGGATGAAGGCGTCTCGCAAAAGTGCCGATTGCCGCGCTGGTCGCTAAGGTCTGCAACGCGGGATAAAACCGGACTTAATCGATTTTCGAAGAATGGCTGCTTTGTCATGCTGCATGTGCAGCGGAATGCAGCAAGCACAGATGCTGTTGAAAAACTCCGAATTTGCACAAATTCGAGTCAAAAGTTACCTGTACAAGCCCGGTAGGATTTTTTGGCTGAGGGGTCGGCCAAAACCTGATGCTTGCCGCCGGAGGGCTTCTCAGCGCTCGTCACCGATGTCGGTGATGGACTTTTCGATTGATCACCCGTTCGCGGAAAACCCGAGCTTCCCGGATTTCCGAGTTTTTCAACAGTATCACAGTTTGCAGACCTTCGCTGCGATTGCAAACCGTTGCTTTGAAAACTCAAGAGCAAGCCCAAAGCCAGCCCACTTTTTCTCTTTCCGCACCAGTAGGTTGCGGTCACTTCACGAGCGATCGAATGCCTCCTGCAGGGAAAAGATCGATGGAAATTAGCGATCCTTCAGTTGCCAAACCGAAACCAGCATACCAGTGTTGGCAGAGACGAGATGTAAACAGTTGGGTCTGATAGGCGGACATGAAACCAGAACTTCTTTTTTCTGAAACAATGGCGCGCGCAATCCGCGCAGTCGGGACCGCTGACTTCATCCAGGAAGTGCTGAACCTGATGCGCACGGCCTGTCTGTTCCAAGGGGCTTTTGTCAGCCGGTTAAGTTTAAACGAGAGACCAGAACACGTTTACGACAACGTTCGTCAAGAGCGCCGGTCGGTCGTGATCGATCGCTGGCTGGACCGGGCATGGTTGCTGGATCCATTTGTCGTGAGCTTTATTGGAGGAAGCAACGAGCCGGTGATGGTCTTGCGGGATGTGGCCCCCGACCGGTTTTCAAACTCGGATTATTTTCGGATCTACTACAAGTCTCTGAGGCTCAAGGATGAGCTGTCTGTTTTTGTAAACCTACCGAACGGAACGCTTTTCTTTTCGCTGGCACCTGCCGACGGGAACAAACGGTTTACCAGAAGAGATGTGGAGAAGCTGATCGAGCTGCATCCAGTTGTCGCCGCACTTTGCGAACAGCACTTTCACCGCAGCCCAAGTGCGGGTCAGAGTGACCGGGGCGGCAACGTCAATTTTGTCTCGCTTATCGAAAAGGTCTGCCCGGATTTGACCCAAAGAGAAGTCGAGGTTGTTCAAAGCCTTTTGCGCGGCCACTCGACCCAGTCGGCGGCGCTCTTGCTGGATGTGTCACCTGCCACCATCAAGGTGCATAGGAAAAATATCTATCGAAAGCTGGGGATCTCGTCTCAGTCAGCCCTGTTTTCGATGTTTTTGCACACGGTGAACGACTAAAGAGCCTACCCCAAAAGAGGTAGAATAACCCCAGCCCTTTGGAGGTATTCACAGGATTGGGGATAGCGCTCTAGTCTGATTCCAATCAACAGCACCCTGGGATGCTAGGTTCAGATTATGATCGACGTAAAACATGTGACAAAGCGCTTTGGTGAAGGCCAGACAGCCGTAACAGCGCTGGGCGACATTTCTCTGGCCATTCCCGAGGGCAGTTTTTTCACGCTTCTGGGGCCGTCGGGATGCGGCAAGACAACCTTGTTGCGCTTGATTGCGGGGTTTGAACTGCCCACTGAAGGTGAGATCGCCTTGGATGGTGACTCGATTGGACATCTCGCGCCGAACAATCGGCCCGTCAACACGGTGTTTCAGAGCTATGCCCTGTTCCCCCATATGAGCGTGGCGCGCAATGTGGGTTTCGGCCTCGAGATGCTGAAGCGGCCCAAGGCAGAAATCGAAGCCACAATTCATGAAATGCTGGAGCTCGTACAGCTGGGGGAGTTCGCGTCGCGCCGGGTCGACCAATTGTCCGGCGGGCAACAGCAAAGGGTCGCATTGGCGCGGGCGCTGGCACCGCGCCCCAAGGTTCTGCTGCTGGACGAGCCGCTTTCGGCGCTTGATCTCAAGCTGCGCAAGGGCATGCAAAGTGAACTGAAGCGGTTGCAGAACGAAACCGGGATCACCTTTGTCTTTGTCACCCACGATCAGGGCGAAGCGCTGGCCATGTCGGACCAGATCGCGGTGATGTCCGCAGGCGCGGTGCGCCAGGTTGGTACGCCAGAAGAGATTTACACCGCACCTCAAAGCCGCTTTGTGGCGGACTTTATTGGCGACACAAACATTGTGAACGCGACGCTGCTGGGATTTGACGGGGACAAAGCCAAAATTCGTTTTGGCGAGGGCACACCACTCACGGTTCAAACTGCCAGTACCTCGCTCACACCCGGCGCGGTGCACGTGGCCCTGCGCCCTGAAACCATTGATGTTGTCGATGAAGGGTCAGACCGTGCCTTGTTACGGGGCGCCGTTGTGGACAGCACTTATTTCGGCGCGGGTTCACAAATGCTGGTGCGTCTGGATGATGGCGTTGACGTACATGTTCAGGTCGCAACCTCACGTGCTATCGGTGCGCGGGTCGGTCTCGAGTGTGACACCTCTATGCTGCATGTGCTGGAAGACTGATGAGCAGCGCCACGCATATTCCCCCTACGGACGCGGCAACCTCTTTGCACGCAGCTCAGGCCGCGCGCGCCCGGCAAGTGCGCAGAACGCGGCTGTTTTTGCTGGCGCCGGCGCTTGGGATCATCGGTATCTTTGGCCTGTTTCCCCTAAGCATCGCGCTGGTTTACTCGCTCTTAGAGCCGGGAACCTATGGTGGGGTCGAATGGGTGTTTTCGTTTGATGCCTATGTCCAGTTCCTGTTCGAACGCGATATTTTTGATGACACGCTGGCATTCAACAGCGCCTATCTGCAAATCTTTGGCCGTTCATTCGGGCTGGCGATCACAACCATGATCGGCACCCTGATGCTGGGCTTTCCGGTGGCCTACTTCATCGCTGCGCGCCCACCAGAGCAACGCAACTTCTGGCTCTTTGCGATCACGTTACCGTTCTGGACCAACCTGTTGATCCGCACCTATTCGATGCTGCTGATCGTACGCGACGAAGGCTTTGTGAACCTGATGCTCATGAAGATTGGCATCATCAGTGAACCGCTTGAGATGCTCTACACCGATGGCGCCGTTCTGGCCGGTCTGATCTATAGCTACCTGCCATTCATGATCCTGCCGATCTATGCCTCGCTTGAAAAATTCGACTTTTCCCTGCTTGAGGCCGGACATGATCTCTATGCCTCGCGCACACAGGTGTTCCGCCACATCATCGTCCCGATTACCCGACCGGGTATCATTGCCGGATGTGTATTGGTGCTGATCCCGGCTTTGGGCGCATACATCACGCCCGAATTGCTGGGTGGCGGCAAGAAGCTGATGATCGGCAACCTGATTGCCTTGCAGTTTGGCTCAGGCCGCAACTGGCCTTTTGGCGCGGCGGCGGCGTTGATTCTGATGGCGGTCGTGTTGATCGCGCTGCTGGTCAGTTTGCGGGCGGGCGCGCCAAAGGAAGGTGGTCATGGCTAAATTTATGTCTCTTTTCCGCCGCTCAACGGGGTCACGCGAACTGCGCCGTCAACCCTTGTTTACGGGCATGTCCTGGCTGGTTCTGGTGTTTCTCTATGCTCCGATCGCTGTGCTGGTCGTGTTCTCGTTCAACGACAACCGGTCTGTTGTGCGCTGGACTGAATTTTCATTGCGCTGGTATGCAGCGGCTTTGGAAAATGATGACATTCGCCGCTCGGCGATGATCTCAATCCAGGTTGCGTTCACGGCCACCGTTTTTTCCACCGTCATTGCGACGATGGCAGCATTGGCCACCACGCGGGGCGGGGTCTACCGTGGGCGTGCGGCGGCCATTGCCCTGATCAACCAACCCCTGATGATCCCCGAGATCGTCACGGCGATTGCCACGCTGGCGTTCTTTTCGATCCTGCGTCAGTTGACCGGCGTGACAGGGATTGGCTGGCTGATCCTGGCCCACACCGTGTTCTGTGTGCCCTTTGCCTATATGCCGATCCGCGCCCGCCTGTCGGATATGTCTGTCACCTATGAGGCTGCGGCGGCCGATCTCTATGCGTCACCCTGGCAGGCATTCCGCCATGTGACTTTGCCGCTCTTGATGCCCGGCGTCATGGCCGGGGCCATGCTGGCCTTTGTGGTTTCGCTGGATGACGTGATCATCACATTGCTGGTTGCGGGGCCGGGTGAAACAACCCTGCCGATATATATTCTCGGTCAGATCCGTCGCGGCGTGACACCCGAAGTCAATGCGGTCTCGACCATACTGATTGGCCTGACCGTCGCCATGGTCACTTTGACCTTCTTTCTTCAACGCAAACAAAAATAACCAGAAGCCCGCATCAGCGCGGGACGCCAAAACACTCAACGGAGGACTAAAATGAAACTGTCTCTACTCAAAAGTGCCGCTGTCTCGGCTCTGGCGCTCAGCGCCGTGGCTGCACATGCAGAAGGCAAACTCAACATCTACAACTGGGGCAACTACACCAACCCCGAGATGATTGAAAAGTTTGAAGCCCAGCATGGCATCGAAGTGACCCTGGATGGCTATGACAGCAATGAAACCATGCTGGCCAAGGTGAAAGAAGGCAACACCGGCTATGATGTCGTTGTGCCCGGTGACTACATGATCGCGATCATGGTCGGCGAAGGCCTTCTGGCCGAGATCAACGCCCATGAAATGGACAATTTCAAGAATATGGACCCCAACTGGGTCGATGTTTACTGGGATCCGGGCCGCAAGTATTCGGTGCCTTACCAGTGGGGCACCACCAGCTTTACCGTCGACAGCGATATCTACAGCGGTGACGTCAACACGCTCGGCCTGATCTTTGATGCACCAGAAGAGCTCAAAGGCCGCATCAACATGCTCAATGACATGAATGATGTGATCAACGCCGGCCTGCGGTATCTCGGGTATCCGCGCTGCAACTCGAACCCAGACCAGATGAAAGAGTTGCTGGCGCTTTTGACCGACGCCAAGGCTGATTGGCGCACGATGGATTATGCGGTCATCGAAAAGCTGACATCCAAGGATGTAGACCTGTCGCAAAGCTGGAATGGTGCCGCAATGCGTGCGCGCACTGACCGTCCGTCTCTGAAATACGCCTATCCGAAAGAAGGCTTCACCGGCTGGATGGACAATGTCGCTGTTTTGGCCGATGCGCCAAACATGGAGAACGCCAAACTGTTCGTGAACTTCATGATGGATCCGGAAAACGCGGCGATGACATCCAACTTTGCGCGTTACGCAAACGGTATTCTTGGGTCCGACGCATTCATGGATGCAGAAATGCTGAGTGCGCCTGAGATCGTGATGCCAGCAGATGCCCCGGTTCCGGATTTTGTCAAACCATGCGATCAGGACGTTGTTGATCTGTACAACAAGGTTTGGACTCGCCTGAAGCAATAAGGCCAGCCCGCCTCTTGTGACGGTCCATTACCGGACCGTCACTTTCCCTGAATTCTCCACCCTGACCGCGCCTTGTTTTGAGGCGCCCTGCGGGAGCATGCAAGATGCACAAAAACAAACCCGGCACCTGGCCCAAGACGGCGCGTGAGATCGGCATTATGCAGGGTTTCCCGCCCCCTCCGGAAAAACGCCCATCGCTCGACAACTGGGATCTGGCGCCGTTTAACCGCTGGTCATTTCAGAACATGCGCAGCCTGTTTCCAACTGTGGATGTGGCTGCGGGCAACAGCGTCCGGGAATTGCCGAACGCCCCCGAAAACCTGTCCGATATTTCGTTCACCTCTTTTGACAACCGCCACCTGTCGATTTCAGACTGGCTGGCCGAAAGTTATACCGACGGTTTTCTGGTGCTCAAGGCGGGGCAGATTGTTGCTGAAACCTATGCCAATGACTTCACACCCTCTGCCGCGCATCTTGGGCAATCTGTGTCGAAATCGCTCGTCGGAACACTTGCCGGGATTCTGCACGGCGAAGGCTTGCTTGATCTCGCTGCACCGCTTTCTGACATTGTTCCAGAGCTGTCGGCCTGTGGTTATGCGGCGTGCACGGTGGATCAGGCGCTTGATATGCAATCCGGTGTACGCTTTACCGAAGACTATGGTCTGCCGGGCAGTGATATGACACGGGTTGATGTCGCCTCGGGCTGGCGCCCGCTGCGCAAGGGCGAGATTAAGCCGACAATCCGCGACGTTATCCTGACGCTGCCCCAAGAGTGGCCGCATGGACAGAAATTCTCCTACCGCTCAATCGAAACCGATGTCATCGCCTGGGTGCTGGAACGCGTAAGTGGTCAGGACCTGGCCACGCTTTTGTCCAGTCGGATCTGGCAAAAGATTGGCGCGCAACACTCCGGATTCTTTACCGTCGATGATGCGGGCACCGCGCTGGCGGACGGCGGGTACAACGCCACGCTGCGGGATTATGGCCGCTTTGCGCTGATGGTCGCAAACGGCGGGCGCGTCGGCGATGAACAGGTTGTTCCGCAAGCCTGGATTGACGGAATTTGCGGCGGAGCAGATCCGTCAAAACATGGCGATCCCTATGATCTGTTGTCGCCAAGTGGCGCCTATCGCAGATTCTGGTGGGTGCATGCGCCGGACAAAGGCGTGTTCATGGCGCGCGGCGTGTTTGGACAATTGACCTTCATTGATATGAGTGCAGATGTGGTGGTGGTGAAAGTGTCGAGCTGGCCTGACTACTTGATCCAATCCTATAGCCACGACGCCGTACGTGCCTGCGAGGCAATCATCCGCGCTATCCGGTAACGCCACATCGCCCACCTAAGGTTGGTAATTCAGGCCAACGCGCTTATGGGTCGTTGCTTAGCAGGTGGTGTGAGAGTCCTTTGCCGGAAATTACTCGTTGTGTATCTCTATCCGCCACCACTCCGGAGGACTGTCACGAAAGGAATGCGCTACTGGGATGAGTGCCTTGTCGTCTGCATTGTCAAAGCCGCCTAACAACAATGCGACAACTGGCCCATCGTCTATTGCACCCACTGTGCTGCCGCAATTCGCGCAGAATGCCCGGCTGGAAATCTCTGACGACCGATAAGTCGCGGGTTTACCATTAGGTCCGGTCCAGACCACTGCTTCCTTGGAAAACTCGATCCAAACTGTTGTTAGCGCACCGCTATGACGCTGGCACATTTTGCAAGAGCAAGAATGAGGATTGAGTGCAGGGGCCTTTGCTTCAAACCGGATAGCACCACAGAGGCAGCCACCTTCGTAAACCGTTTTGCTCGGCATTCAGTTAATCCTCGTACCACGAATACGTAATCGATTATAAAAACTGGGTTAGAGGTTGTCACCATTTGTCCAGGATTAGGCAAGTGACGTGAACAAGCAAAACTCGACACCGAAGGAAGACTGGGATGCAGAAATTGATCAATACATCTGCCCCGGGGGTCACGAGCTCAAACAGTTCCGCCGGAAGTACTCCGATTCGAACCGGGGCCCGACCGGCAAGGGCACAGCCCGCTGTTGCGCCTTGAAGGACGTCTGCCAAGCCTGTCCGTCCAAGCGGAAATGCTGCCCCAACGCTGATGCGCACAAGATTACCCGCGAAGAGCGCGAAGATGCGCGACAGGTCGCCAGGGATCTGGTCAAAACCTCCGCAAACTGACCAAGGTATTCCTTGCACCGCAGCAAACGCACAATGCCTGACAAGAAAGGCGCTTGTGCTCAATTTGGAACGCTACTTTCTGCGCGAGCAACAGGCTGTTTTTCCACAGAAGCGGCGGGTAGCGGTCGTTCGCTGCACAGCTACACCAAAGTCTGCTTTGTAGAATCCTAAGAAGGCGTCGGGGCTATTGTCCTAATCAAACACATCCAAGGGGCGGTCTTCGAGCATCGTCTCCATTGAAAAGAACCCGGTCACAGTCTCCAACTCAATCCCGGTTGTCAGGCGTTTATAGACCTTGTCATAGCCGGACATGCCGCGCGTCACGACCTTGAGCATGTAATCCCAGTCGCCGCCAATCCGGTGCATTTCGATCACTTGGGGGATGTTGCGGACATGAGAGCGAAAGGCCTCGATCCATTCGTCGGAATGACTGCGTGTGCGCACCATCACAAAGACCGTCAGATCCAAGCCAAGTTTTGACGCGCTGACCCGGCGGTGCGAGCCCAGCATGACACCGTCTTCTTCCAACCGTTTCAGACGTCGCCAGAGGGCGTTTTGCGACAGGCCCACCTGTTCGGCCAGCTCGCGTTGAGACAGGGACCCGTCCCGTTGTGCGACATCCAGAATGCGACGGTCAATTTGATCTATTTTTTCAATCATATTCGATCACATGACACAAAATTTGTGAATTCTCAATCAAATTAGGCCAAGGAATCCCAGTAATACCAGCATATCTTAATCAAACTACCACTCATGCGAACAGGTGTCCTATGTCGATCTCTCTTTCTCCTCTGGCCCGCTTTGAACAAGACTTGCGCGCCCTGCCCGATCCGGTGCAGGCGTTGAAGGATGGGCAGATCGGCAAGGACACCACCTTTGCCACGCCGTTTGGCACACAAAAGCTGATCTATGCGGACTACATCGCCTCGGGTCGGCCATTGCGGCAGGTCGAAGAGTTCGTGATGACCGAGGTGCTGCCGTTTTATGCCAACAGCCACACGGTCGACAGCTTTTGCGGGGCGGCCATGACCGGCATGCGCGCAGAAGCACGTGACGTGATTGCCCGCAAATGCGGTGGTAATACGGACGACCATGCAGTGATTTTTTCGGGCTCTGGGGCCACGTCTGCGCTGAACCAACTGGTACACCTTTTGGGATTGCGCGATGCGATTGAACGCGGCGAGAAGGCCTTTGTCATCATGGGCCCTTACGAGCACCACTCCAACATCCTGCCGTGGCGCGAAAGCGGTGCGGAAGTGATTGAGATTGACGAGGCCCCTAAAGGTGGACCCGATCTGGAACAATTGGATGCAGAACTTGCACGTTGCGCGGCGCAAGGGCTGACGATTGCAGCATTTTCTGCTGCATCCAACGTCACAGGTATTTGCACAGACGTCGCCACGGTGACCCGTCTGGCAAAGGCGCGCGGCGCGGCCATAGTTTGGGATTACGCAGGCGGTGGCCCCTATCTGCCGATCGACATGACCCTGCCCTGTGGCGCGGCGATCGATGCCGTGGCCCTGTCGCCTCATAAATTCATTGGCGGCCCCGGTGGCAGCGGTGTTCTGTTGGTGCGCCGCGATGCAGTGCGGGTCAAAACGCCAAGCCGCCCCGGTGGCGGCACGGTCGCCTTCGTGAATGGCAAGCGCCATGACTATGTCGACTGCATCGAACAACGAGAAGAGGGCGGAACGCCCAACGTAATTGGCGATATCCGCGCGGCACTGGCGCTGATCGTCAAAGATGTGCTCGGGCAAGAGTTTATCTCTGCCCGCAATGCCGGGAACGCAAGGGTTGCGTTCAACGTTTGGGGAGACGTTCCCGGTATTGAAATTCTGGCCGCCGACAAACAGGACCGCCTGCCGTTCCTGTCGTTTGTGCCACGTGACAGTGACGGCAACCGGATCGATTACCGTGTTTTCACCCAAGCCCTGTCAGATCGCTATGGCATTCAGGCGCGGGGGGGATGCTCCTGTGCGGGACCATATGTGCATCGCCTTATGGATATTGACGACGCCTGGTCCGAGGAAATCCGCGCCGATATCCTGTCGGGAAGCACCAAAAGCAAACCGGGTTTTGTACGGCTGAACCTGAGTTACCTGATGGATGACGCGACAATTGCGTTCATTCTGGATGCTGTAACCGAACTGGTCTCAACTGAGACCGCCAAGGCGGCGTAAACGGCACAATAGGAATCGGTGCGTTCCACTCTCAAGGCTGGTAAGATGCCTCTATATCTCATTTCGCAACGTGAGATGCGCAAATCTGGGGGTTTTGAGGCCATGAAGCAAGTACCAAAAGAGACAACCGACGAAGACCTGATCAAACAGTTTCTGGACAATGGTGGCAGCGTCAAAGTTGGCAAGACCAAACCGATGCCGCACGCCTTGGGGATCAGCAAAAACCAATGGAACGCCAAGCTGACCAAGGAAGAAAAAGACGCCATAAACGGCAAGTAAATCGCACCGCTTTTAGAGCGTGGTTTTGCGATACTTAAAGGCGCCTGAACCGCGGGCCACGACCTCGCCGGTTTCATCGACAATTGTGGCCTCGCCAAAGAAGCTCGAAGCGCCGCCGCCGACTTTGCGCCCCTCGGCGATCAAAAGGTGACCCTTGGGACGGCTGAGGAAATTGGTGGTGAGTGACAGGGTCAGCGCCAGACGCTTGTGATCCGGATCGCCTGTGTAGCTGCCTGCATATCCCATCACTGTATCCAGCAACGTGGCATAGACCCCGCCGTGCGGCAGGCCAGCGCGATTGGTCAGGTAATGTTCAATCGGCAATTCCAGACGCGCATGATCCCGCCCCCAGTGGGTCAGGTGAAACCCAAGGTGTTTTTGCAAAGCATAGGGGCTTTCATCGAGGCGGGGATCAAGTGGGGTCATTTCCATAAGGTGTTTGTAGCGACCTCAGATGGCGAAGGGAAACCCCATTATCGCCGTAATGCGGTCTTGAGGGTCTCGCTGAGGATCGTGTGGATTTGGACGCAAACGGGAATTGCTATACACTGATGTCCAGTAAAAGCGCGCAACAGACAAGGTGAGACATGACACGTTATAGCAAGGCCCTGCCGCAGCTGGGGGGCGATCTATTTCTGGTCTATCTGGGAATGGAAACCGATCTGATTTTCTCGCAGGGCGTCGATCTGCCGGGGTTCGCGTCTTATCCGCTACTGGAAACCAAAGAAGGACGGGCCCATCTGCGCAGATACTTTCACGACATGATTGATCTGGGGCGGGCCAAAGGCGCCGGTGTTATTCTGGAAAGCCCGACATGGGTGGCCAATCGAGATCGGGCGGCGGGCATTGGGTATGCACCAGAGACTCTGCGGGCACGCAATATTGAGGCGATTGAGTTGATGGCGTCAGTGCGTGAAGAATGCCCCGACTTGCCAACGGTCCTAAGCGCCAGCATCGGGCCACGGACAGACGCCTATGCGCCATCAGACATCATGGCCGCTGATGAGGCAGAACGCTATCATTCCGAACAGATTGAGGTCCTTGCCAGCACCAGCACAGATATGATTGGGGCCTACACACTGGCCTATCCCGAGGAAGCCATTGGCATGGTGCGCGCGGCGCAGACGTTTGATCTGCCGATTGCGGTTTCTTTTACGGTTGAAACTGACGGGTGCTTGCCAACCGGAGCCAGCCTGAGGGATGCGATCGAGGCCACGGATCAGGCCACAGACGGGTATGCGTCCTATTTCCTGGTGAATTGCGCCCATCCCGACCATTTTACGGGCATTCTAACTCAGGAAAGCTGGATGCGTCGCCTGAAGGGGGTCGTGGCCAATGCGTCACGTTGCAGTCACGCAGAACTGGACGAGGCCGAAGAGCTGGATGCAGGCAACCCACTGGAGCTTGGTCGTCAACTTGCGGAAATTTACACCCACCATCCGAACATCACTATTCTTGGCGGGTGTTGTGGCACCGACATGCGCCACATGCGCGCGATCGCTCAGGCGGTGCGCACCCCCTAAATCGCGGTCAGCCCGCCGTCCAGCGCGATCGCCTGACCAGTCATAAAGGAGTTCTCCGGCGCACAGGCCCAGAGCATCGCCTGCACGATCTCTTCGGGTTGGGCGACGCGACCCATAGGAATGCGCGAGGCGATGTGGCCAAGCGCCTGTTCACGGCTTAGCCCCGCACGTGTGGAGACCTGTTCGGCCATCTCTTCGACCATCGGCGTCACGGTAAAGGCCGGGCAGATTGCGTTCACCCGGATGTTTTTGCGGGCGTATTCATCCGCTGCGGCCTTGGTCAGGCCAACCACCGCGTGTTTGGCCGCCGCATAAGCCGACAGTTGCGACGCCCCGGTCAAACCCGCAGCAGAAGACACATTCAGAATGACGCCCTGGCCTGCTTTGAGCATATGCGGCAGTTGTTGCTGCATGCACAGGAACACGCCGCGCGCATTTACGGCATAGTTCTGGTCAAACTGTTCGACCGGCAAAAGATGCAAGGGCGCCAGATCATGGCCTATTCCGGCATTGTTGACACCGACATTGATGGTGCCAAAGGCAGAGACCGCATTGGCGACATGAGCAGCAACCTGCGCCTCTTGTGAGACATCCACCACGTCCGCCACAACCTCGGTTCCGGATGCGCGCAAAGCGTCGGCGACCGCGCGTAGCGCATCGCCGGAAACGTCTGACAACGCGAGCTTGGCGCCTTCATCGCGAAAGCGTTCCGCCGCCATCTTGCCAAACCCGGATGCGGCCCCGGTGATCATAACCACCTGATCCTGATAGCGTTTATCCATGTTTTGAGGCCTCCAGGCCGGCATTTGCAAACAGCGGTACATAGGTGCCCATCTTGGCCGCGCGTTCGGGATCAGACGCATTGCCATCCAGCCCGCGTTTTTTCACGCCTTGGATGATTGCCGCCATGCGGAAGAAACAAAAGGCGAGGTAAAAGCCAAACTTGTCGATCCCCGGCAGGCCCATACGTTCACAATATTTGCCGATAAATTCCTGATCCGACGGGATGCCAAGGCTGGCGCGATCCACGCCTTTCAGGCCCCGCCCAGAACCGCCGGGCGGCATTTGCCACTGCATTATGACCCCCGCAAGATCGGCATAAGGGTGGCCGATGGTCGACAGCTCCCAGTCCAGTACGGCCACGCAATCGGTCCCGTCTGCCGCAAACAACAGATTGTCCAACCGATAGTCGCCATGCACCAAGGTGCGCTTGCCATCGTCGGCAGGCATGTTGGCCGCCAGCCAGTCGATGAGCGCATCCATGGCAGGCACGGTTTCAGTCTCGGAGGCGCGATATTGTTTGGTCCAGCGCCCGACCTGACGTTCAAAATAGTTGCCCTCGGGCCCATAGTCGGACAAGCCCACCGTAGCAATGTCGACCGAATGGATCGCCGCGAGCACCTTGTTCATCTGGTTAAACACGGCTGCGCGGTCGTGCTTTGACAAACCGTCAAGCCGCGGGTCATCAAAGTTGCGCCCATCCACACGTTGCATGACGTAAAACATTGATCCGATCACATCATCGTCGTCGCACAGCACATGCATCCGGGCGACAGGCACATCCGTGTCGGCCAATGCCTTTTGTACACGAAACTCGCGGTCGACGGCATGGGCGGATTTCAACAACACCCCCGGCGGTTTGCGGCGCAACACATATCGCCCCGATGGCGAGGTCAGCGCAAAGGTCGGGTTCGACTGACCACCTGCAAATTTCTCGGCCTCAAGGGGCCCTTCAAAACCCGGCATATTGCGGGCCAGCCAGGCGGCGACCGCCTCTGTATCAAGTTTGGAAGCGTCCATTCTGTCCTCCCCAAAAACACGCAGTTTTCACTATTTCCAAAATACTCCCGCCGGAGGCATCCGACCGCGCCAATCACACATGCGCTTCAGGAGTAGGTTAGCATTTCTTGTTCGTTTTCGGCCGTGATATGCGGCGTCTCATTAAATCCGTTCAGCCACGTGCCATTTCGCGAGATCACCAACCGCGCCACGGCACAGTTTTTGACCTGCAATTGCAGTGCGATCATCTGATCCGCAGGCCCCCCAGTAATCTCGGCCACGGTCCGGCCAATGGCGCCTCCGGACGACACCGCCAATGCGGTACTCACACCGCTGGCCGCAATTTGGTCGCGGGCATCGCGCACGCGCGCGGAAAAGTCGGCAAACTGTTCTGGTGGGGTATCAATCTCGTCACGTTGCCACATCAGCATCGTATCACGCAGGGTGCGAAAATGCGCGCGGCGGTCGTCGTGCATGCCTTTCGGTGCCCCGCCATCCGCAAAGCGGGCGTTCAGCAAGCCGGTGAAATCAAACTCATTCAGCCCCGGCAGGATTTCAGGCTCGGCGTCCGGCCCCATACCAGCGGCCATGCCTTCCCACGTCTGACGATGGCGTTTCATTGCTCCGATGAACACCTTGTCGGGCCGCACGCCCTGACGCTTCAATGCCACGCCCAGCGCGATTGACTGGCGATGGCCAAGATCGGACAGGTTGTCATAATCCGCGGCGCCAAATGACGCCTGGGCATGACGCACCAGATGCATCATCTGGCTCATGTCATGCGGTCTTTCAAACGCGCAAAGGCCGCGTGGTATTCACGTTCAATACGCGACACCACCTCTGCGGCAGGGACCACGTCTTTGACAGCGCCGATCCCCTGCCCCGATCCCCAGATGGTTTTCCAAGCCTTTGGTTTTTCGCGTTTGTCACCAAAGCTCATGGTCGACACGTCGCCCTCGGGCAGGTTGTCGGGGTCCATACCTGCGTTCTCAACCGACCCTTTGAGGTAGTTCCCGGATACACCAGTAAACAACGAAGAATAGACGATATCTTCGGCCCCGGAGGACACGATCATGTCCTTGTATCCCTGATCGGCATTGGCCTCTTCAGTGGCAATGAAGGGCGAGCCGATATAACCAAGGTCGGCCCCCATCGCCAAAGCTGCCAACAGAGAATTCCCAGTGGCAATTGACCCCGAGAGTAACAATGGCCCGTCAAACCATTCGCGAATTTCAGAGATCAGCGCCAAGGGCGATTGCGGGCCCGCGTGCCCTCCGGCCCCGGCGGCCACGGCGATCAGACCATCTGCGCCTTTTTCAATCGCCTTTTTCGCAAAGCGATTGTTGATGATGTCGTGCAGCGCGATGCCACCACAGCTGTGTGCGGCGTCATTCACCTCGACCCGCGCCCCCAATGAGGTGATCCAGATCGGCACCTCATGTTTGGCACAAATCTCAAGATCGCGATCCAGCCGTGTGTTAGAACGATGCACGATCTGGTTAACCGCATAGGGGGCTGCCGGGGAGTCCGGGTTGGCCTGATTGTGGCGATCCAGTTCCTCTGTGATTTCCTTGAGCCATGCCTCAAGCAGCGGTGCTTCACCTTCGCTTTCACGTGCGTTCAACGCCGGAAAGCTACCAATCACCCCGGCCTTGCATTGCGCAATGACCAGCGCAGGCACCGAAATGATGAACAAAGGCGAGGCAACTGCGGGGATTCGAAGCCCTTGAAGGGCTTTGGGCAAATGGCTGTCACCGGGCATGCGTGTCTCCTGTTACGATACATACCCGACGGTATGTATTTATGCGCACAAGGCAAGAGGGGATGCAAAGGACATTGCGTCACTTGGCGTGTCTTTGTAGGCCCGGAGAAGTGTTTCGGCTCAACGTCTGCTTTGCGGACTTTCCCGACTTTCGCCGCAAGAGCTCAATCGGCGCTGCATCAGCGAAGGTGACCTGAAAGAAGGGCGGAGAGCGGACTTTCTCCGCGGGCGCGAGAGGGACATGACAGCCTTTCACATCGCCAAAGCGGTGTTTTGGCCGGCCCCTGGCCAAAAATCTCGGCGCCCCTCAACGGGCAAATTTTTCACTGGTTTTCTGCAAAAGCAGAGTTTTTCAACACAACGGGCGGAAAGTCGACTTTCGCCGCGCGAGGTACCAATATTCGTTAAGCAGATAAAGCAATCAGTTACTCAAAACCGATAGGTTGCCCCAATCATTGGCCCAGACTGATCAAGCTTAAAAGCAGAGCCACCTATATCGTGATCAACAGAGATATGCCGGTATCCGAAACGCAAGGACCAGCGTTCGCTAATATTGTAGTCGGCGGTCAAAAGAACCTGCCAAGTTTCGCTGTCACTGCTGAACCCACCGTAATCGGCAAAAACAGTCCCAGACCATTTATCAGAAATTTCAAATTGCGCGCGCACACCAACCACAGGGTCTACCCAGCTATCGTTCGCACTGGAAGTTCTTCCAGGTAAAAGACCGGATACTAAATCTAGTTCAGAACTTGTGTCGAACCATCGAAGACCTGCAGCAACATCAAGTTTAACGGTTGGAGCTTGGTAGGCGCTGTATAGAACATAGCCATTGAAAAACTGCGTCTTCATTGTTGTGTTCAGGCCAGAGTATGCGAGACCGGGCGTATTGTTTGAAAACTCAAGGTCAGTCAGCATAAAATCTCCCAAAAGCCCCCAACGTCCGTTGTTTGCCTCAAAGGCCCCCATAAAGGCCATATCCAAATTTTCAAGAGCGTCGCTGAAACTCAATGTGGCTTCTATCCCACCAGATGCGATGTTAGTTTCAGGCATGAATAGATACATAGTTGCCGCAAAATTCCAATTACTCTCTTGTGCCACCACAGAGGATGCTGAAACAGCCAATGCCGCCGAAAATGTGAGGTGTTTCAAAAAGAGCTTCATGGATGTCTCCAATGGAAAGTTAGTAGGTGTTAGCTCAATGCTAAAATGATCCGCTAATCCAGAAAAGGGGGTTGTTGTGCTTTGTTGATTTTAGCGCGGGATTGTGGTTTCCGCCAGACAACTCACCGACTTAGAAAAAATGCCAACTTTAGTCCTTTTATCGACGCTACGATTACGAGTTAGAATCGAACCAGATGTTCGCCGAGATTGCCGTCAATGTCGGCTAAGAGCCGACCTTACTCGCGCGAATTTGCTGCGGTTGCGAAATGCCGCAACTGCTCGCTCGGCAAAATGGGCTGATTTTGTTGAAAAACTCTTTCTTTCTCGCACTTTGACGTGTGCAATCGCTTTGATTTATTGGGCTGTCCGAGGTTGGGTTAGCCTCTTATCCAA
>NZ_FQZQ01000045.1 GCF_900142085.1 Shimia gijangensis | reverse complement strand
CATTGGCCGAAGTCTGCGACATGTTCACACCGCAAGAATGCTGGAACTACTTTTGCGAGGCCGGGTATGCATCAGGTTAAAAGCGCGTAGCTTTAATGTGGTATAAAAGTTATAATTTCTTTTTTATTATTTATAAATCAAATCGTTGTGGATTAAATTTGGCGGACTTCGTCTCCGCCACTTGCCATTGTTTTTATTCGAAAAAATAATGGATCAGAGTGGCTACCCCCCATCTTACCCGCCAAGAATTTTGCGGCTGCTTTTAATGGATCGAGCGGTTTTGTCCCTTGTGATCTATCCGCCCGACAAAAGCTGACTTAGTCCACGACATTCACTTGCATTTCGCTTTCGTACTCAAGGGTGTGCAAAAATGCTTCAATCGCTTGGATGTCTTCATCGGTAAGAACAGCTCCTGATGTTGCACTGCTTCCCCAAAGCTTTAGTTTCTCGTAGAACTCTACTCGAGCATTGGCACTCATAGTTTTGGTATCTATGAGAGCGAGCGGGTCAATGTGGGCTCGTATCGCCTCTGAAAGCTGGAATGTTGACCCTGAGTGGGAGTACGGAGCAGTCTTGGTCACATTTAGCAATGGTGGGGTACGAAAGGTGTACTTATCATTCTCACTCAAAGTGACGTTAAAGCGACCGTAATCTACACCAAAACCGTTTTTCCCAAACCCGACCTGTGGAAAAGCAACTGGGTGGAACTCAAGGTCCGAAAAGTAGGGGCCATTGTGGCACTGTGAGCAACCACCTCGCCCATAAAACAACAAGCCCCCCTTTTGTTCCAAGTCAGTCAAGTGGGTGTTGCCAAACACGAATTCATGAAACCTTGTGGGTTTTACCCGAAAATTAAAACGTATAAATGCAGCAATCGCTTCTGCTATGTCACGAAAAACAATTTGATCTTTTTCTATTTCTTTGGCTTTTGCTAACGCCAAAGAAATCTCCTCATCCTTTTCAATTCGTTCTGCAATTAAAGTGTAGAGGCTGTCTGCGGATGAAAGACTTTCCGTTTGAAGTATCTTTGTTTCATCCAAGTCAATTACCATTTCGCCAACTTCGACCGGTGGCAGATGGACTGCCACAACTAAAGGATCGTGAGACGGCGTATGATCTCCGAATTGGCTTTTGACCTTCCCTGAGGAACTATCAACTTTGCCGTCCCAAAAAAATACGTTGAAACCAACCCCACCACGTCCCCAAAATGGCAAAGTGTTTCTTGGAACTATGTCTCCACCATTTACAACGCGTTGTGCTCCAACACCTGTCCCCTCTGTCCCAATAGCGATTGGCAGGCCATCAGCCGAGCCGAATTGGTCAAGATGGCATGATGCGCAGGCAATGTCCTCAGCAAGCGAAAGAAGTCGGCTTTCGAAAAGAGTTTTGCCGACTAAAACCAGTTCAAAATTTGTCGCTACATGAGTTTCATGAGCGGCGAGGAAACCTGCATCCAAAGCTGCATTTTTAAGCACAGTGCTTCTCATGTCCGAAGCTTGTGCAAAAGTCGGAAAGATTGAGAAAAAGGCGGTAAACGCGGTAAGAAAACTAGTAGCGAATTTCATGAATTTTTATTACGTCTCTTAGGTCCCGCCCCTGCTCTTCAATAGCAAGTAGGGACATTTCGCTTAGTTCGTTTTCGCTTAGACCCCAGCGAATTAGGCGCTTTCTCATGAGATCGTAGTCTTGACAGTCGAGAAGGCCAATCTCAGCAGCTTTCAAAGTTTCTACGTTTGTTTGAGAAGGAGTTCCTGCCAACCGTTGTTTAGCTACAAAGTGCACACGCATCGCGTTGTCACAGTAAAAGGTCAATTCGCCGAACTCCTCTTGGTGCAGTTTCATTAGGCCGAAGTTCCAAAGAGGGGTGGCTAAATGCGATAGCAACAGACCCAGAAGAGCACCGAGTAGAAAGCTAGTTGGCCGAAATACCGAACGCATCAAGCACCTCCGGGGTGATAGTGCCAGTGACCTTAAGGCCGTAGTCGGACTGAAATCTCGAAAGAGCGGTTTTGGAACCTGAGCCGATTATACCATCAATGGCTCCGTTGTAGTACCCATAAGACATTAGCGCGGTTTGAACTTGCATTGCGATCTGTTTAAAGGTTCCGGAGTTTCCCGGTAGGGTTCGTGTTGCGGCTGCCGGAGGGCTGGGCAGTATCGAAGAAGGGGGGGTACTGTTAGAGTTTCTGTTTGTTGTAGGAGGAGTGTAAAGGGGCGCAGGAGTGGGAGTTCGTGGAGCAGTGTAGCCACCGGTTGACCCCGACCTATGGCTGGAATGTGAGCCGTGACTGGAATGCGAGCGGTGCCCAGCCAGTGAAAACGTATGATTTTGACGGAAACGCTCGTACATTTTTGGCGCACTAGGCGCATCCTCGGCCAATGTGCCGGGATCGTAACTTGCAATTGCTTCCGTGCTGGAAAAACCAGCTGCGATCAAAGTTGGGATGGCAAATTTAGTTTTCATTGAGCCGCAATCCGTGAAAAACCGTTGTCCTCAGGGTACCATTCAAAAAAACCCCCGCAAGTAGAACGTAGTGCACATCCTCTGCATTCGTGGATGAATTTTTGTTTCCAATCAGAAATTGAAGCAAAACAGTTTGGTCGGTAGTCGTCAGGAACCGTGCAGAGGGGAAAGTTGAACAATGATGGGGGAATTCCTCGAGCCGTGGCCAAATCGATGGATTTGGCGATCGGATCAAATGCCACGGAATTATCATAAAACTCGCCCGCCCAATTCATTCTGCCATATCCGATGTTCTCGAGTTGCATGATAGCCCAATAATGTGCGAATGGTTGAAATGTGGTGATGTGGTCTGCAAGGCTCGCCAATCCCTGCACATTCGAGCGAAGAAGGACTGTTCTCAGTTCGATAAGCCCTCCCACGCTTCCGAGAAAAGCCAAGTTTTGGAGTAGGACTTCATGCGCTCCTGTTTTCGCTACGATGCGATCATGTATCTCAGCGTCCGCCGAATATATGGGTATTCCCCACAGAATGGATCTCAGATCAAGTAACGAAAGCGTTCTTTGATCGCCGGAAGTGAAATGCTGGCCATTCGTCAAAATGTGGAAGCGCACATCGGGGCGCAGTTTTTGGGATTTAATTAGGAAGTGAAAAAGCCTGTCTTTGTGCAGCATTGGCTCTCCACCAGAAATTCCAATTGTTGCGCCAATTGGAGCAAGCCGAACGGCATCCAGAAAGCAATCAAACAAGTCTTGATGATGCTTCTTGGGAGGTTGAGAGCACATCACGCATTTCTGGTCGCACTGCTCAGTTACTAGAAATGTGTTGTGTTTGGACTGGCTGCGTACCAACCGATGAACTGATTTCCGCCCAGGAACTGCTAAAATTACATCACCGTCAAAATCATGAACATTTTCGAGTTTCAAACGAATGGAAAAACCTTGGAGATCAAATTCGGAAAAATGATCCTCTTCCGAGATGAGAACTGCATCACAGTTGTCCAGTTCTTGAGGGTCTTTTGGGATGATTGTGCGCAGCCTAAAAACCATGGGTTGAGAAATGGGCGGAAATTCAGATGAGATTTGCATTTGTATCATGACAGGACCGGTGCCAGTCTTTGGTTGAACTCTGAAATATCAAGCCAGTTTGCCAGAGATTTTTGTACTGCGAGATTTTCAGAAAAAATCAACTCAAATGCTAGGTCAAAAAGGAACATGTGTCTCTGACAATGGTCAGTCTCGTGCCGGGGTAAGTCAATTCGACCGTACCTAGAAAGATCATCTACAACATCGGGACCGCAATAGGGTTTGTAAACGCAGTGTACGCAGTCGGGATCATCAAAATTTGACGCCTCGCTGTTAAGAGAATGAAGTGTTTCTGCGTCTAATCCATTTTCTAAGTCTCCAACTGATAAGTCTATTTGACCAACACGGGAAATCATTCTGGCCTCGTCAGTCGGATACAGCTTCCCATCATGGTCAATGACGACATAATCCTTTCCTAGCCAATTGGGATTGCGTAGATCGACGTGGTTGTGGTGTCCTGAGCGAACAATGCGCCTAAGGATGTGGCTGAGGTAAAACTCCTCTACCGGCTTATCTGCCGTCATGTTGTAAGTGATTAACTCCTCAATGAATTGACGATAGAATGCTTCCCAATGCCGGTCGGCTCCTTCGAAGGAATATTTTTTTCTGGCAAAACCTTGGAAATTCACTTTGCGCAAAAAAATCGTCCGAAAACCTTTAGAGGCGTAGTTTGAAATCAGTTCGCTTGGCTCAGGAGGGTCAAGCGGATCGATGGTGGGCAATGCTGATACTTTCTCGGAGCCAAAGCGAGCCAATGCAAGACCCAAATTCTCTTCAAAGCTTTCTTGTTGGGTGTCAGAAATTGTTCTCCTTTTTTGGTGATGATGATTGGTGCCATCAAATGACGTGCTTATTTGAGTATCATCGGCGCTTAAAAATTCCCAAGCTTCATCAGAAACTTCTTGCAAGTTTGTGCAGACAACAAATTCGGCTTGTTTGAAGCGCTGTCTGCAAAACGATCTTATTGTTTTGAGGATATCCAACCTCAAAAGAGGTTCTCCGCCTTGAAATTCAATCTTTACTTCGGTTGGCGACAGATTTGACAGAAACGAGATTACTTGCCTGAGAGTGGCTTCACTCCAGTCAAATCCTCTGGCCTTTTTCGCTACTCTAGAAACTTGGCAATAATCACATTTGAGGTCGCATCGTAGCGTGGGTACTAAAATTACGTACTTTAGATCCCCAACAGGGCTAACCCTGTTTATCCACCTAGAAGCAAACCCAACAAACTGAAAATCGTCAAAGTTAAGAAATGCGTGCCCATTTTGCTGTAAAAAAATCGTATCATCGACTGATAAGTTTTCTGTGGCATATCGCTCGAGGAATTTGGTTGATGCTTTGAAAAACTTCCCAGTGTCATCTGTGAAAACCATGTGAGAACTATCGATGGAACGAAATTGCAACGGCCAAATCTTCATTTGCCAAACACCGACGAATACAGAGCCGCCCTGTTCTGTGCACCTTCCGCTCGTATTTTTGATCGATAGAGAGCGTACCTGATTTCCTTTTTTAACGCTAGTTCGTCGAACGGGTTGCTAGACCGTACCCGAATGCCACTTCCGCTCGAAACAAGATCGAGTTCAGGAAAAATGTAGCCTAAGCGTGCCAAGGCATCTTTCACGTATGGCTTAAGAATGTCTTCATAAGAAATCGTAATTTCGTGCACGTTTTTCGTTTCCTTTTGCAGTAGACGTAATAATTCCGCGCTTCTTGCTTCATTCCAGTTGCTCTTAGCATCTGAACAAGAAAAGGTTGCCGTGACCAGTAGTCTTCTTAGTTTTGGCGACAAAACAAAGAGAACTCGCTAGCTCCTGCAACGAGCATAATTGAAATGGAACAGCGCGTGAGAAGAATGACGACAAGAGCGGTGGTTGTTCTCGCGGTAGCCACTACTCCAGCCTTGGCAGGGCAAGTTCAAATTCGAGACGCTGACACTATCGTCGTCGACGGAACCCCGGTTCGATTGCAGGGTGTAGATGCCCCGGAACTTGGAACCCGCTCTGGACAGGAAGCAAAGCGCTGGATGGTGAACTTTTTAAGAGGGAAAAGTGTTCACTGTGACCTAACTGGTGAGAAAACCTACGATAGATATGTTGGTGTTTGCTATGCGGATGGAAAGGATCTTGGAGCCGCAGTTATTGCAGCTGGCTATGCTCTCGATTGCCGTCGGTACAGTGGGGGACGTTATCGAAAACTTGAAACGCCTGCAGCAAGGTCGAGGCTTAAGCGAGCCAAATATTGTTGATTGAAGTGTGGGTGAGCCTGCTTCCCCTTATCCGAACTTTTGGGGCGGCACAAAAGCGGGGCAGGTCCATTCGGCCTTTTTGCTTTCAAAGCTCACATAGAGCCGTGTTTCCAAAAAAACGCAGCCCCGGTTGCACTGCCCTACCAATGGACCTTGGCTGACAGCCCGCCCGTAAGCAGCAAGAGAGGCCAAAGCATAACTGTGATACCCTTCAACAGCAAACCCACGATAACTTTTTGATTAAGTATTGCGAGAGTGTCGGATGCCCACGTTTCTCCGTCCAGTAGGCGCATTTTCTGCGATGATTTCTTCAAATTCCCCGCCCAACCAAGCTGTTACTGAATGCGCGGTTGACTTTCGCACTTTCGAAGCCTTTTTACGGGCGCGCTGAGCGCGTTTGTTCGGCTCTGCGAAGGCTCTTTTATCAGCCAATTCTTGTATCGGTGGGAAAGCTTCTTCATCCCTATGCGCTATCTAATAACATTACAGAGCACAACGATATTTCACACTGAAACTGTTCCTAGCCCGGCATTGTTTTTAGAACTTGGTCTACTCAGTGTCCAAGTAGGTCACCAATTGCCAGATTTCATGACATCGTATGCCAGCAGAACCTCGCGAATGGCCTTTTTGTCTCCTGCCGACAAAGTAACATCCTTGCGGTACTGATCACCTTCGAACCGCAGAACTGCTTCTCTAGCATTTGCCAGTGACCGTAAGACCTCAAGCTGATAGCCAGAAGGTGTTTGGTCGCGCCATTCCCAAATGTCAGAGTTATGATCACGGTCGAATGCCCCAGAAACCAGCGGTTCCTTAATGCCGTCATGCCAAGCAATTACGTTGTTTACAAACAGCCAGTTGGAAGCGGTGTAAATTGTCTTCATCCGCAGCCATGGTTGGCCTGCGGACCTTTTGCCGATGTAAAGGTAGACCGTTGATCGGCTGTTGAGATACTTGGGGGAATTCGGATGTGAATAGAAGGTGACTCCTTCTACTTTGTCTTCCTTTTTTCTTAACCTTCGAACAGCCGCATTTCTTGTATCAAGCTTTCGTTTCTCATAAAACGCAACCTTCTCAGAGTAAGTTGAGTTTTCCGGACGCAATGCGGTAAGCAGCTTGTAACCCTTGATATTTCCCTCAAAATCAGACGTGGGAAGTGGGCGAACATAGTTCAAAACTTTGGCTTCAATCTCCGAAGACAATTGGTCTAAGTCCGCGTTCAATTCGCGCAATGCCGCTAGATTTATCGCAACTGCTCCCCATTTCCCGTTATCAAAGGAGCGGAGAAGGATGTCGGTTCTGTTTTCAATGTTGAAAAGCCTATCCGCTTCCTGCTCGGCGGCGACTTCTTCCTCAGTTTTGGGAGCAGGTTCTGGTTTTGCAGGAGGGGTCTTGGTTTGTTCATGAGAATTCTGCGCTGCGGCAACTCGGGTTTCTTGTGCAGCATTTTTTTCGTTTTGCCCGTTGGGGTCACCGAAGGCGGCCACTAGCACAATACCAAGGAACGCAACGCCAAAAGCCTTAGCAGCTCTCTTTCGTGTTCTGAACGGCCTGAACGGATAAACAACTCCGGCAAGGGCGACTGGCAGCGAAAGAAGGAAAAATGCAAATAGTGCAAGGATCATTTTCTTGGGTCCATTAGGTATGAATTCGGTACAAAAGAACTTCTCAGACAATCAACTAGAGGATTGGGTCTTTTGTTTGACATACAACGGGCGGTTGGGTGGCAGAACCAACCAGTTTCGCTATGCATTGAGCGTTGGCTTCAGTCTTTTTGATGTCAAAGAATTCATAGCGCTTCGTCTCCAGCTTGGCGCGGTCCTGATTGTGGTATCTTACAAACGGGCCATAGCTGACATCCAGCCTGCAAGCAGCAATAAAGGCCAAAGCATGATTGTGATACCCTTTACCAATAATCTCACGACAGTTCTTTGATGAAGGCTGGCAAGGGTATCGGACGCCCATTCCTCTCCTGATAACAGGCATTCAATCAGCGAGCTCAGGAAGACGGCCTTCCAAAGCCATGCTCCGGTGAGTGTGTAAGCAAGCGCTGCAAAAATTACCCAAAACGTCATATCAAACCTCGTGGTCGTTGGTTGCGGAGGAAATCCGGGGAGAAATTGCAGCCAGTTGCAATTTCTTGTTCGTCGGGCTGCAACCAGAATGGGGCGGCGTTGCAACCCGTTGCAATTTTTTCGCGCAGGGCGAAGCGGTCAAATCGGTATGACCATTGCAACGGGTTGCACCTCCCTCTGACAACTGGCGAATGCGGATTTCGATGGTTCGCCACGGGATTTCCCGGCGGATGGCGGCAGTCTGGCGAGCATGGTGGGGCAGGACGCCCGTAGCAGCCGCGTAGGCCTGTCTCAGGGCGAGTTTGGGCGCTCCAAGGGCTTCCCCCAGCCAGAACACCATTGGGGGGCACTGAAGCTGGTTGTAGATGAACTGGCAGCTATGCCCGGAGTTGGGCCTACGGCCATAGACGCCGGGAGTGTCATATTCTTTCAGCCAGCGCATCCAGTGCTCTTTCTGGCTGGAATACCAAGCGGTTCCAAAACCGACGCCAATGCCTAAAGCATGTTCCAGCTTTGTGGTCATCGGAGGCGTTTCGTTAAGGGTTTCAATCGCGGCCAAAAGTGTATCTCTCTTCATGTAAAACCATACCAAAGTGGTGGTTGAGATAAACGCTAAACTACTGGTTTTTTTAATTATTTTGCAAAGCCGTAACGTTTCGAAAGCGCGAGAAAACTCTTCAAGAACTGAGGATCTGCGGTGTTCAGGGTGTCGAACAGATGCCAGTGGGCAATTTCCAATGCCGGGTCGTGGCTGGCTTTGGGTATCCAAGCAGAGTGGTGAAAGAAATCGGCCATCTCTGATTTTTTGTCTCTGACACAGGAGAACCCGCTGGCATAGTCGAGAAGCATCGACCATAGCCTGTAACAGTAGCGGTAAGTCGGTGTGCAATCGCGGTTTTTCCAGAAGTCATCATCCAATGCGGTAAGGCGCTTGATCAGCTTCTGACGGGCCTTGTGCCCGATGCCGATATCACCGCCGCCGATAGGATGGTTGTACCCTAGGAAGTCCATTCCATCGAATGGATCACTGGGTGTTGGAGTGTGCAACGTCAGGGGGCCAAAGGAGCACTGACCCAAGCTGTCAGACAAGGTGATCCTTCTCAAGTGGTTGTCTTCCTCATTGCGGCTGGCAATCAGAAGATTGTCAAAGCACACAATAACCTGAACGTCGTTATGGCAGGGCAAGCCGTGCAAAATGTCGTTCAAATACCACGCCAGAATAGCGCTGGAAGCCGGAGAGCCTTGCATAAGTCCCCGAGGCCCGCTGGTGTTGCAAACAATATCCTCGGTACTAGAACCAATAATAGTACGGTGGTCCTGCACCGTGCAAAATTCCGGCGTAGCCGCATTGGGCGTTTCCGGCGAAGCCCCTTTCATGGCTTCAGAGTTGGAGGGAAGTGCTTGGAACGAAAAATGGTCTAGGCGTGTGTCCAAGGCATTGGATTTCACCTTTTCCGGAAGAGGGAGGCCCGCAAGGGCGTCCAAGTCGAAGCTGGCGAAGCAGTCCGTGATGTCCGTTTGCCACAGGCAGGTGAACCCAGCTTGTTGAAGAGATTGAATATACTGAGCAGCTTTGTCTCGACCATGATCTTTGACACCAAACAAATTGTGGTGCCGAACAAGTTGAGCATCCAACGCAGATTTGATCATCCGGTGTTTGGCCTTGAGTTCCGGCGGCAGGATACAGATCGTCCGCGTGCCGCCGTCACCTTTGGTATGCGGGCGGGTACTGACGAGGTGTTCTTGTGGCCCATACAGGTTCAGGTTTGCGGCCAGAGTGTATGCGGTGTCACGGCCTACATTGCCGGAGAGGGCTTTGACGATGGCTGCAAGTTTGACCTTGGGGTCACGGAAGAAGTCGCGCTGATACGCTTGACGTCGCTTGTCCGCTTCTCTGTCTGCCTTCAGTTTGTCAGCGCGGCTTTTATACCTGCGGCCAAGCTCTTGCTTCTCGGCTTCCCATACAGGCTTCCGGGCGTATTTTGGGATGTTCTGATCGCTCTGGCTCATCGTCTCTCTCTCGGCAACATTTGGCTGGCTTTGCGGGAATTCACCCCCACAAAAGGAAGGAGATAGCCCATCAGATTTGTTTTCTTTCGGCTTGGCACCCCCCTGTGATTTACAGTCAAAACCAGTACGCAGAGACTTTTCGGGGGCCAAGAATTGCAACGGGTTGCAATTTTCGCGGGGCAAACCAAATGTCACCAAAGCCTCTGCACACACACCGGGGTTACTTGCGGTAGGGGAAGTTCTCCGGGAAAGCCAAAACCTGTTCCGGCACCGGCATTTTGGATTTTTCCTGCCACACCCGGGTGAGAGAATGACGCTTCAAGTGGTGCCCGATGGCTTTCCAAGTGATGCCGGACTTAGTGGTCGCGCCGAATGCCTGCTTTTGGATAATCCACTGATCTTCATCTTTGCTGACAATCACGCGGTAGCGGCCTACACGGATTACTTCGCGGACATAGTCGTCGCCTGTTTCGCGGCTGAATTGGCCGGGAAATTCGGATGGTGGCTGATCATCCTGCTGCAACGGGCTGCAATTTTCGGGTTGCAACTGGGCCGATTGCAGCGGGCTGCAATTTTCCTCGGATGGCGTCTCTGATTGCAGCGGGTTGCAACAATCGACCTGCGGAGGGTCGTATTTCTTGGGGGCAAAATCGTACATTTTTTCACTCTCGGTTTGTGCCCGGTGCAGGAAAATGGTACTGTTCAAGCGCTAACTTTGATACAGCCCGTTCCCGGTTCCTGCTGGGGCGGGCTTCTTAGTTGGTGACGCGCTTTTGCGCTTCCCAAGCGTCGATCTCGGACTTCTTCCAGCGCGTGCAACGTGAGGAAAGCTTAATCGGGTTCGGGAAGGTTGGGTCTGATTTTGACCAGCACCAAATAGTTTTGCGGGCGACGCCAAAGCGTTCGGCGACTGTCGCACAGTTGAGGAGTGTTTCTGGCATGTTGCCTCCGTTGCACTGTCCGTCGGCAGAGTTTTTGGGCCCAAGAGCGGCCTAAACTAAGAGAGTGTTTGGCTCATCTTGTTGATGGTATTATGCGGCGTGTTTGCGATG
>NZ_FQZQ01000073.1 GCF_900142085.1 Shimia gijangensis | reverse complement strand
CCGGAGAGTTGTTGGTTCAAATGTTAAGCTGCTTTTTCGACAGCGTTCAAGGCTTGATAGAAGTTCTCCTCTGCTTCTTTTGGCGTGATGTATCCAATTTTGCTGTGTAGGCGTTTTGTGTTGTACCAGTTCACCCATTTCAGGGTTTCCCATTCGACCTGGGCGACGGATTTCCACGGCCCCATGAAGTCGATGACCTCGGTTTTGAACAGGCCGATCGTGCTTTCCGCCAGAGCGTTGTCATAGCTGTCGCCGACGCTTCCAACGGAGGGATCGATGCCTGCCTCTGCCAAACGTTCGGTGTATTTGATCGACAGGTACTGGCTGCCGCGATCACTGTGGTGGATCAGGCTGTCCGCCTCAGATGGAGCCCTTTGGCAAATCGCTTGGTTGAGGGCGTCCAGTACGAAGCCGGTCGTCATTGACGTGGACACACGCCACCCGACAATACAGCGCGCGAAGACGTCGATGACGAAAGCCACATACACCATGCCCTGCCAGCTTGAGACATAGGTGAAATCGCTGACCCAGAGCTGGTTTGGCATGCTTGCTGTGAAGTCACGATTGACCTTGTCGTCCGGGCACGGCTGGGAGGTGTCAGGATTGGTGGTGATCGGCTTTTGCCCCCGCACAACACCCTGTATTCCCATCACTTTCATCAGACGCTCCACTGTGCAGCGCGCAATGTCATGATTGTTCCGGCGCAGTTCGTGCCAGATTTTACGCGCACCGTATCGCTTGCCGCTGTCATCAAAGGCGTCCTTGATCTTCTTTCGATCTATTGCGTCCTGTTTGGCCCGGTCTGACGCCAGACCAGGATCACGGGCAATCGCTGCATGAGCATAAAATGTAGAAGGGGCAATCGGCAGCACCCTGCAGATCGGCTCGACCCCAAACTCACCGCGATGATCGTCAATGAAGGCGATCATTTGCGGAACGGGCGGTCGAGCTCCGCCTGGGCAAAATACGCGGAGGCCTTCTTCAGGATCTCATTGGTCTGGCGAAGTTCCTTGTTCTCACGCTCCAATTCTTTGATACGATCCCTTTCTTCGGTCGTCAGGCCGGCCCGCTGACCGTCATCGCGTTCCGCCTGTTGGCACCAGGCACGCAGGCTGTCAGGGGAACAGCCAAGCTTCGGCGCGATCGCTTTATAGGTGGCTGAATCGCTGGAATAATTGACACGGTTCTCTCGAAAAAGCCTGACACCGCGTTCACGCAGCTCGGCCGGATAAGCGGGGGTATGTTTCTTCTTCGTCATAAGGCTCACCTTTGGAGTGTTTTACTCTCCGGTAAACCCGGGGCGGTTCA
>NZ_FQZQ01000039.1 GCF_900142085.1 Shimia gijangensis | reverse complement strand
ATGCCGCGATCTGGCGACTGCCAAAAAATGGATGCTTCGTAAAGATACGATCTATCTCATGCATCAGATCAATCGTTGCCGGATCAAAGCCAACCGGCGTGTAGTAGATCGATGAGCGGCTAATCCTCAGCAGCTTGCATTGGCGTGTCAGGCTCAAACCGGTGTTCTCTTTGCGGATCATCTCACGACGTTCTGACGGGCTCATCGCTTTAGCCCTTGTGACAAAAAATCGTTCTCCACCGCCAGCTGACCGATCTTAGCGTGCAGCTCCTTGATTTCACCGTCTTTGTTCTCAGCTTTCCTGACCTTGTCCGAAAACACCCCGGCCATACCTTCAATCGCCTGGCGCTTCCACGTGCTTACCTGTGTCGGGTGAAGTTGGCGCTTGGCTGCGATCTCCTGCACCGTCTTGTCGCCACGCAACGCTTCTAACGCCACAGTCGCTTTAAACTTGTCGGAAAAGTTCCGTCGCTTCGTCATTCTCGTATCCATTCATTCGTGTTGGATACACCTTAGCACGCTGTCCAGTTTTGCCGGGCCACTTCAGTCAGATATAGTCAAACGACAAAGAGATATTTTGGCGGCCAATTTCCGATTTGTTTCGACGGTGCCACTGAAATCAGTGAAGGGTTGCTAAAGTTCGGTCTGCGAGAATTGGGTTTCAAGCAGATTACTGAGATCCCACACCAACCCTACTGGGTACCTGCCTCCCCAGAGTGGCGAGCGTTCGTCGCGACTAGGTAATTCTGCCTCGATAATCCCATATTTTGGTGCCGTGCCCAATCGTTTGGTATCTGGAGCGCTGTCATGGCATCAAGATCTCGGATGCAGGGGGATATCGCATTCTCAAACGCAACGGCCTCAACCGACTGCCCAGAGGCACATGAATGCGCAAATTACATATCAAACGGTATCAGACACAGCTGCCAGAGCATCATATCCAAGTGGAGGTTAAGTTTCTGACATTCATAGGAAAACACCTAGAGAAGGTTCGTCGGTTCCAGTCTACAGCAATCGATAATGCAACACGCGTCAGAACGCTTAAGGTTTCTGAGAAACGCACTCAGGCAAACGCGATCAGTTTCATTGATCACATCATCGAAACCTTCCCGTTCCGCTTTCGTGAAGTTCGAACTGACAACGGCCATGAGCTCCAAGCCAGATTCCATGGCATGTCGACAACCTCGGCACCAGGCACGCCTACATCTAACGCGGAACGCTTCAGCTCAACGGAAAAGTCGAGCGCTCACATCGATCCGATCAGCAGGAGTTTTACCAACTTCTAAGCTACAAGAGCGACGTCGATCTTGAGGCTAAACTCGCCGCCCGCAACATTACCCCGGATGTAATTATTAGCAGCGAACGCGAAGAATGGATTACATCGCTTTTGTCTAAGGATATGGGAACCTCAATCATGCCAGAGCGTTCGGCTATTGCAGCAGACCTTGGGTATGCCCAACTTAGAGGAATGGATTTTCGACGCTCTGTGTTTCTGGGAAACGGACGTGGACGTGAGGATCACAAAACCATTCACTCGTTCCTCCGAGCCGTTCGAAAGTTCAACTGGGATACGGTCACCTAGACACATCCGCCCGTCTCAATCCGCCGATTCCGTCGACCGGGAGTGTCAGCGCAAATTTTGCATACAACGGCATACCGAAACGTTTTGTCACACCTCCGCATTTCTGGGTACGTGCGCTAACATTGTGTGGTTTTGAAAATACCTTTCAAGGTCCGTTTCGGGCGATTGACTCATAGGCATTTGCTTTTCTTAGTATTTTTACCAAACATCAGCAGAACTTTACAAAACACGCCCGGTCAATGGAAAAGTTTTTACAAAAACTTCCTTTCCTTTCGGCATGTTATTTCAAAATTTTCAGTCTCGGCTATGATCTGTGCCAAGTTAGACAACCACTTTTCTAAGCCCGACTGGCTGGCATCAGCCACAATTATCCCGAGGGAGGAGCCTCAATGTCATCTGAAGCAACCGCAAACCCAAGTTTCCCGCCATCTGCCGAAATGGTCGCCCGCGCCCATGCAGATGAAGCAAAATATAACGAGATGTATGCTGCGTCGATCAACGACCCTGATGCGTTTTGGGGAGAACACGGTAAACGGATCGACTGGATCAAGCCCTTTACCAAGGTCAAGAACACCTCGTTCGAACCTGGAAAAATCGACATCAAGTGGTTTGAAGATGGCACGTTGAACGTCAGCGCCAACTGTATTGACCGCCACCTTGAGACCCGTGGAAATCAGACAGCGATTATCTTTGAGCCCGATGATCCCAAGGAGCAGGCCCAAAGCATTTCTTACTCAGACTTGCACCGCCGCACCTGCCGCATGGCAAATATCCTCGAAGACCTTGGCGTGCGCAAAGGCGACCGGGTCATCATCTACCTCCCAATGATCCCCGAAGCCGCCTATGCGATGCTGGCCTGTGCTCGTATCGGCGCCATTCACTCGATTGTTTTCGCAGGCTTCTCGTCTGACGCATTGGCCAGCCGGGTCAACGGATGTGACGCCAAAGTGGTGATTACAGCCGACCACGCGCCACGCGGTGGACGCCAGACACCGTTGAAATCAAACGTCGACGCAGCCCTGCTGCATTGCAAAGACACTGTAAAGTGCCTGGTTGTTAAGCGTACCGGTGGTCAGACCACATGGATCCAGGATCGCGATTACGACTACAACGAACTTGCCTTTGAAGCGGACGATTATTGCAAGCCCGTAGAGATGGATGCAGAAGATCCATTGTTCATCCTTTATACGTCTGGTTCGACCGGGCAGCCCAAAGGCGTTGTGCACACCACTGGTGGTTATCTGGTACAGGCCGCGATGACGCATGAATATGTCTTCGACTACCATGATGGCGACATCTACTGGTGTACCGCTGACGTGGGTTGGGTCACTGGTCACAGCTATATTGTCTATGGTCCGCTGGCCAATGGCGCGACCACAGTGATGTTTGAAGGCGTGCCCACCTACCCGGATGCCTCGCGTTTCTGGCAAATTTGCCAAAAGCACAAAGTGAACCAGTTCTACACCGCCCCCACCGCATTGCGTGCGCTGATGGGTCAGGGTGATGAATGGGTTGAGAAATGTGATCTGTCGTCTTTGCGCGTGCTGGGCACCGTGGGCGAGCCGATCAACCCCGAAGCCTGGAACTGGTATTACAACGTGATTGGTGGCGGCAACTGCCCAATCGTCGACACATGGTGGCAGACCGAAACCGGCGCCCACATGATGACCCCTTTGCCCGGTGCACACGCAACCAAGCCCGGCTCAGCGATGAAGCCGTTCTTTGGGGTGAACCCGGTTGTTCTGGACCCACATTCGGCAGAAATCATCGAAGGCAACAGCGTCGAAGGTGTGCTTTGCATGGCCGACAGCTGGCCCAGCCAGATGCGGACCGTCTGGGGTGACCATGACCGGTTCGAAAAGACCTATTTCTCGGACTACAAAGGCTACTACTTTGCCGGTGACGGATGTAAACGCGACGAAGATGGCGATTACTGGATCACTGGACGCGTGGACGATGTGATCAACGTATCAGGTCACCGGATGGGGACATCCGAGGTCGAAAGCGCATTGGTGGCACATGCTGCGGTGGCTGAAGCCGCTGTCGTTGGCTATCCGCACGACATCAAAGGTCAGGGCATTTACTGCTATGTCACCTTGATGAACAACCAGGAGCCTTCCGAGGAATTGCGCAAAGAGTTGCGCACCTGGGTTCGCAACGAGATTGGTCCAATTGCCAGCCCCGATGTGATCCAATGGGCCCCCGGCCTGCCGAAAACCCGGTCCGGTAAAATCATGCGCCGCATCCTGCGCAAGATTGCTGAAAACGATTATGGCAGCCTTGGCGACACCTCAACATTGGCAGAACCAGCGGTGGTCGATGATCTCATCGAAAACCGTATGAACAAAGGCTAAATCCCATGCTCGACAACGTTGGAACCGCTGCGCCGGTTCTGATCCTTCTCGGCCCACCTGGGGCCGGGAAAGGAACTCAGGCACGCGTATTGGAAGAAAAATTCGGTCTCGTGCAGCTGTCTACTGGCGATCTTTTGCGGGCGGCAGTGGCTGCGAAAACCGAAGCTGGACTGGCCGCAAAGGCGGTGATGGAAGCCGGTGATCTGGTCTCGGATGAGATTGTCATCAACATTCTGCGCGACCGCCTTCAGGACGATGATTGCGCCAAGGGCGTCATCCTTGATGGTTTCCCGCGCACAACGGTTCAGGCCGAAGCGCTGGACGTTCTGCTGGGCGAAAGTGGCCAGAAGATCAACGCCGCAATTTCGCTCGACGTCGAAGACGCCGCCATGGTGACCCGGATTTCCGGTCGCTACACCTGCGGCGGATGCGGCGAAGGCTATCACGATGAATTCAAGCAGCCTGCCACACCTGGCACCTGCGACAAATGCGGAGGCACGGAGATGAAACGTCGTGCTGACGACAACGCCGAAACCGTGGCCAGCCGACTTGAGGCTTACCACGCGCAGACGGCACCGCTCATTGCCTATTACGACGGCAAGGGCGCCCTGCAACGGGTTGACGCCATGGGCGACATCAACGCGATCGCAGGAAATCTGAGCGCAATCGTCGAAAAGGCGACCGCGTAAAGGGGAAGTTGTAAGGCATCGTCTTTTTGCATGAGGACGGCACTTTGCGGAGGAAACTGGACAAGAGGGAGGACGCCATCATGGCCGACAACTCATCCAACAACGCATATTGGGCAGCCAACGTGCGTATCATCAAGATCAGCCTCGTGATTTGGGCGCTGGTCTCATTCGGGTTCGGCATTTTGCTGCGCCCGATGCTGAGCGGCATTGCCGTCGGCGGAACCGACCTGGGCTTTTGGTTTGCCCAACAAGGGTCAATTCTGGTCTTTCTGGCGCTGATCTTTTTCTACGCTTGGCGGATGAACAAGCTGGACGCCGAACACGGCGTTGGCGAAGAGTAAAGGGATCAGGGACAGATGGATCAATTTACAATCAACCTGCTGTTTGTTGGCGCGTCATTTGCGCTTTATATCGGCATCGCGATCTGGGCCCGTGCGGGTTCAACATCAGAATTTTATGCTGCGGGTCGCGGCATTCACCCGGTTACCAACGGTATGGCAACTGCGGCTGACTGGATGTCAGCGGCGTCGTTCATCTCAATGGCTGGCCTTATTGCTTTCACCGGCTACGATAACTCGTCCTTCCTGATGGGTTGGACGGGTGGTTACGTGCTTTTGGCACTGCTGCTGGCGCCCTACTTGCGTAAATTCGGCAAGTACACCGTGTCGGAATTCATTGGCGACCGCTTTTACTCGCCCACAGCGCGCCTTGTGGCCGTTGTTTGCCTGATCGTGGCTTCGACCACATATGTGATCGGCCAGATGACCGGTGTTGGCGTGGCCTTTGGTCGCTTCCTCGAAGTATCGAACACAACCGGTCTGTTGATCGGTGCCTGTGTTGTATTTGCTTACGCGGTTTTCGGCGGCATGAAAGGTGTGACATACACCCAGGTGGCTCAGTACGTCGTTCTGATCATGGCCTACACCATTCCGGCGATCTTCATCTCGCTGCAACTGACTGGCAACCCGATCCCGGCTTTGGGTCTGTTTGGCGATCACGTTGCATCAGGTGAGCCTCTGCTGGCAAAACTGGACGCAATCGTCGCCGAGCTTGGCTTTAATGAGTACACCACGCACCACGCCGACACACTGAACATGGTTCTGTTCACCCTGTCGCTGATGATTGGTACAGCGGGTCTGCCGCACGTCATCATGCGCTTCTTCACTGTTCCCAAAGTGGCTGACGCACGTTGGTCTGCGGGTTGGGCACTGGTGTTCATCGCCTTGCTGTACCTCACTGCTCCTGCGGTTGGTGCCATGGCGCGTCTGAACATCACCGAAATGATGTGGCCAAATGGCGGCATCGAAGGCGGTGCTGTGACCACGCAACAAATCGAAGAAGAAAAGCGTTACGACTGGATGGCCACGTGGCAAAAAACCGGTCTTCTGAATTGGGAAGACAAAAATGGCGACGGCAAAATCCAGTACTACAACGACAAGAACGCTGACATGCAGGCAATGGCTGCGGAAAAAGGCTGGGAAGGCAACGAGCTGACCAAGTTCAACCGCGACATCCTGGTTCTAGCCAACCCTGAGATTGCGAACCTACCTAGCTGGGTGATCGGTCTTGTGGCGGCGGGTGGTCTAGCAGCGGCGCTGTCAACCGCTGCTGGCTTGTTGCTGGCGATCTCGTCTGCTGTGTCTCACGACCTTATCAAAGGCTCGCTCAATCCGGCTATCTCGGAAAAAGGCGAATTGTTGTCGGCACGTATCGCAATGGCCGTGGCCATCGCAGTGGCCACCTATCTGGGTCTGAACCCTCCGGGCTTTGCGGCGCAAACCGTGGCTCTGGCCTTTGGTCTGGCTGCTGCGTCAATCTTCCCGGCGCTGATGATGGGTATCTTCTCGACCAAGATCAACAACACTGGCGCGGTTGCTGGTATGTTGGCTGGTCTGGGCGTCACCTTGGTGTACATCTTCCTGCACAAAGGTTGGTTGTTTATTCCTGGCACGAACAGCTTCACAGATGCTGATCCGCTGTTGGGAACCATCAAGTCGACATCGTTCGGCGCGATTGGTGCCGCCATCAACTTTGCAGTGGCCTACATCGTGGCAAGCTCGACCAAAGAGACCCCACAAGAGATCAAAGATCTGGTCGAAAGCGTCCGCGTACCAAAAGGTGCCGGCGTTGCGCAGGATCACTAATTGATCGTGGCGGGCTGCCCAACTGCGACTGCCCGCCATCTTTAAATTTGGTCCTGCCCGGCGCATACTGGGCAGGACTTTTTCTTTTTATCTTCAAGGTTCTCCTCCATGCCTTTAACCCAAGACCAGATCATCCGGTTTCTGAAATCCGTGCACCCATATGACGCCCTTCCCGAAGGCACTGTCGAAGAGTTGGCTCCGTTGTTTGAGCCGTGGGAGGTCGAGCAGGATTTCTCGGTTTATGATGTGGGTGAAAAGTTGCCCGGTCTGTTTCTGGTCTATGAGGGCATGATCGAAGTCCGCGACGAAAATGATGTTGTGGTGTCGCATCTGGGCATTCGAAACTCATTTGGTGAACGTGGGCTGTTGCGCGATGGAATCGCTGTGACCAGTGCGCGCGCGGATGAACATTCCGTGGTTCTGGTACTGCCGCCGATCTCGTTTTACAAGCTGATCGAAACCCACGATCCAGCCAAAAAGTTCTTTGACCGCACACGTGTTGAAAAACCCCGCGAAGCCTCATTGGCGACCAGTCTGGTCAACACGCTGATGGCGCACGCGCCCATGGCCTGCCCGCCCGAGACCTCAGTTCAGGACGCCGCCCGCATAATGCGCGACAAACGCATATCATCGCTCTGCGTGACCGAAGGCGATGCTTTGACCGGCATCCTGACCACGCGCGATCTTTCCGGCAAAATTTTGGCCGAGGCGCTGCCTGTCTCGACACCTGTTCGCACAGTCATGACCGCGAACCCGGTCACCTTAGCGCCCAACTCCATCGGCTCAGACGTCCTGCACACAATGATGGAAATGAAGATCGGCCACGTGCCGATTGTCGAAAGTGGCAAGCTGGTCGGCATTGTCACGCAAACCGACCTCACACGTTTTCAGGCGGTCAGCTCGGCCGAGTTGGTCAGTGAAATAGCCAGCGCTAAGACGCCCGAGGAAATGGCCGAAGTCACCGCCCGCATTCCTCAGTTATTGGTGCAGCTGGTTGCAGGTGGCAACCGCCACGAAGTGGTCACCCGTCTGATTACCGACATCGCCGACACCGCCACGCGCCGCTTGCTGACACTGGCCGAAGAAAAGCTGGGCAATCCCCCTGCCCCTTATCTTTGGCTGGCCTGTGGCAGTCAGGGGCGTCAGGAACAAACCGGCGTCAGCGATCAGGACAATTGCCTGATCCTGCATGACTCGGTCACGGATGCCGACATGGGGTATTTCCATGCGCTGGCTAATTTCGTCTGTGACGGGCTGGATACTTGTGGCTATGTCTATTGCCCCGGCGACATGATGGCTACCAACCCGCGTTGGTGTCAGCCGATCAAGGTGTGGAAAGAATACTTTGCCGGATGGATTCGCAACCCCGATCCCGAGGCGCAAATGCTGGCAAGTGTGATGTTCGACCTGCGCCCGATCGGCGGACACAAGCATCTGTTTGAAGACCTGCAAGAAGACACCTTGAAGGCCGCCAGCAAAAATTCGATCTTTGTGGCGCATATGGTGTCCAATTCGCTAAAACACACGCCGCCCCTGGGTCTGTTGCGTGGCTTTGCCACCATCCGCTCGGGCGAGCACAAAAATCAATTGGATATGAAACACAACGGCGTGGTGCCAATTGTGGATCTGGCGCGGATTTATGCGTTGCAAGGCAGTCTGACCGCCGTAAACACCCGCGCCCGACTGGAAGAGGCTGAACACAAGGGCGTTCTGTCCAAATCCGGTGCGCGTGATTTGCTTGACGCCTATGATCTGATCGCAGAAACGCGTCTGATGCATCAGGCCGATCTGGTCAAAGACGGCAATGCCCCTGACAACTACCTGCTGCCCGCAGAGCTATCTGATTTTGAGCGCAGCCATTTGCGCGATGCATTTGTGGTTGTGAAGTCATTGCAATCGGCCATTGGCCACGGACGCGGCATGCTAAGCTAACACCAATTTCCAGACCCGCGTCAGAGGAGGCGTGGATCAGGATCAGGGGCCCTAGCCCCATGAGGAGGACAAGAGATGTTTCTGGAATTGATTGCCACGCTATTTGCTGGGGTTGCCGCCGCAGGTGTTGTCTTGCTCTTGAACAAGGTGCTAAAGGGGCGGCTGCCCAAGTGGTTCATGCCAGTGGCCGCCGGGGCCGCCATGCTGGTAGCGACAATCTCAAGCGAATACGGATGGTATCCCCGCACCAAGAACACGCTTCCTGAAGGCATGGAAATTGTCCAATCCGTGGACTCCAAGGCACTGTATCGGCCGTGGACCTATCTTCGCCCGTTTACGGAACGTTTTGTCGCCGTCGACACAGTATCGATCAACACCCATGACGCACAGCCCGATATGCGACTGGCGGATGTTTATTTCTTTGGACGTTGGTCGCCTGTCAACAAGCTGGCGGTGCTGACTGATTGCGCTAATGGTCGGCGCGCCGCTCTGATAGATGCCGTGACCTTTCATGATGACGGCACGGTGACCGGCGCAGATTGGGTTGAGCCAGAGAGCGGCGATCCCATTCTGACAAGTATTTGCGGAGGTTAGCTATGTTCACATCTTTGAGCTTGCGGCTTAGGATTTTCTTGTTCTTCTGCCTTGTCGGCCTTGGTGGTGTCGTTCTTGTCCTGCTGGCCGTCTATGTTGGGTATCAACGTTCTCTTGGCGGAGACGTTCTGTCGGCCTTTGTGTTCACAGCTATTCTCGCGGGCTTTGGCATGGTGGCGTTGACCGCCGGGGTGTGGTTGTTGTTTGACGAAAACGTCGCCAAACCCATCGAACGTCTGGCCGCAACCATGCGCACCCGCGCCCATGCAGGGGTCGAACAACAAGTTGACACCCATGCGGCGCGTTACTTGGGTGATCTGGCACCAGCCGCCGAAGCCGTGTCGACTGTACTCACAAAAACCACCATGGAAACCGCTGAAACCGTGGCCGCCGAAACCGCCCATCTGGCGGCGGAAAAGGCGCGTCTAACCGCGTTGCTAACGGAAATTCCGGTGGCGATGATCCTTGTCAGTCCAGCCCACCAGATTGTTCTGTATGACGGGCAAGCCGCAGAAGTGCTGAGCCAGATTCACACGCCGCGGCTGAATGCGTCAATCTTTGACTATTTCAAACCTAAGTCGCTGGATCGTGCTTACAAGAGGCTGGCGAAGACCGGCAAGGAAGTATCCTTTACCGCCGAAGGTGCTGAAGGTAAGCTAACTTTTGACGCGCGCCTCAAACCCTTGGGGCATGCGCCGGGCTACATGATCCTGATTGACGATGAACATGCGCAAATCACGCCAGATGCCGCGCGCCCACTAGTCTATGACTTTGATCTCATGGACAACGCCACAGACGGAGCGCGCACCATTGAGGATACGCCAATCCGGTCTCTGACATTTACTGTGTTTGATACCGAGACCACCGGGTTGTTGCCGCATAAGGACGAGATCGTTCAGATCGGCGCCGTTCGGGTGCTGAACGGCAAAATCATTCCCGGAGAAGAAATCAATCAACTGGTCAATCCGGGCATGAAAATCCCGGCTGCGTCCACCAAAGTTCACAAAGTCACCGATCGTATGGTGGCCAATGCGCCTGACATCCATGCCGCGTCCCGCAGCTTTCACACCTTTGCGCGCGACTCGGTCATTGTGGCCCACAATGCGCCTTTTGACATGGCCTTCTTGCGCCGCCACGGCAAGACCAACGGTCTGGATTGGCGCCACCCGATCCTTGACACTGTTTTGCTGTCTGCCGTGCTGTTTGGTGCCAGCGATGTGCACACGCTGGACGCCTTGTGCGATCGGCTGGGCGTTACAATCCCGGAAGAATTACGCCACACCGCCCTTGGTGACGCCGTCGCCACTGGCGAAGTCCTGTGCCGTATGTTGCCCATGCTGGAATCGCGTGGCTTTGCGACCTTTGGTCAGGTCATCGAACAGACCCGTAAACATGGTCGACTTCTGGAAGACCTGAACTAGGTCAGGTCGGATTATCCTTGCACGCGGACTGAAATCGCTTAAACGCGATTAGACGCGCGCGAAACAGGAAAAGGGCATGGGTCCAAAATGGTCAGGAAATTTGTCCCGGATGACAGCAATACCCGCGATTTTCGCGATGCTTTGGGGTGTTTTGCGACTGGAGTGACGGTCATCACAGCCCCCAGCAATCAGGGTGGCATTGGTATGACGGCCAATTCATTTTCCTCGATTTCGCTCACGCCACCTCTTGTCCTGTGGTCGCCGTCAAAAAGGTCTTTGCGGTATGACTGGTTTCGCGACGCGGCCCACTTTGCCATCCACGTCCTGAGATCCGACCAAAAACACGTAGCTTTGGAATTTGCCCGCCGCGGGGATGCCTTTGACGTCGTGCCAATGACCCTGAATGCCCGTGGCGTGCCTTTGATGGACGATTGTCTGGCCCGGTTCGAATGTGCAACCTCGGCGCTGCATGACGGCGGCGATCACGCCATCATCGTGGGGCACGTGGATCGTGTTCTGCTGAACGATGGCAGCCCGCTTGTTTTTGCACAAAGCGGCTATGGCGCTTTTTCACCCAATTCCTGATTTGGGTTTGGAAACCTTCTGATCTGGTCACCGACCACAGAATATCGACCTGACTTTGCCTTCTTGTCCAAACGTAAATAAAAGTTTCACTGGCCCCCAAATGCACTAAATGGGATAGGATCCCATTAACTCGCTGACGACGTGAACTGGAGACAGAGGTGATTATACCTGTACAAGGCGAAGACAAGGATCGGGATGAACTGCCTGAATGCGGTCCAGGTTTCACCGCGATACTTGCCGCCACCACACCGCTTGATCCAATTGTCACGGCTGTTGTGCATCCTTGCGACGAGGCCTCTCTGGAAGGTGCTTTGGCAGCGCGCGATCACAGCCTGATTGAACCCATCCTTGTGGGCCCAAAGACCCGTATTGAGCAGGTCGCAAGAGACTGCGATCTGGACATCAAAGGTTTGGAAATCATATCCGCAGAACACAGCCACGACGCGGCAAAACGTGCGGTCTCATTGGTACGTGAAGGTCGGGCCGAGGCGTTGATGAAAGGCGCGTTGCACACCGACGAAATCATGAGCGAGATCGTGCATAGAGACCGTGGCCTGCGCACCGAGCGCCGTATGAGCCATGTGTTTGTCCTTGATGTGCCGCGTTATCCTAAACCGCTTCTAATCACCGACGCGGCCATCAACATCTATCCTGACCTCCTGACCAAAGCCGACATCATCCAAAATTCCATTGAGCTGGCCCATGCTATGGGCGTGGATTTACCTAAGGTTGCCATCTTGTCCGCGCTTGAAACTATTTCGCCCAAGATTCCGTCCACTGTCGAAGCCGGAGCCCTTTGCAAGATGGCGGATCGAGGACAAATTTCCGGTGGTTTTCTGGACGGCCCCCTGGCCTTTGATAATGCCGTCTCCAAAGAAGCCGCCGACACCAAAGGGATCGTTTCGGATGTGGCCGGTGATCCGGATATTCTGGTCGCACCCGACCTTGAAGCCGGCAATATGATGGCCAAGCAACTGATCTACCTTGCCGGGGCTGATGCCGCTGGCATTGTTCTGGGCGCACGCGTGCCTGTGATGTTGACCAGCCGCGCCGATGGCATGTTATCGCGCATCGCCTCGGCCGCACTTGCGCAGCTGATTGTGCGCCGTGGTTCCGGAAAGACAGTTCTGTGACCAAAGCTATTCTCGTCCTAAACTCGGGCAGCTCTTCGATAAAATACGGACTGTTCAAAGCAGAACCCGGCGGTGAGAAATTGATGCGCGGCGTAATCGAACGTATTGGCGCGGGGGCCGAAATCGAGGACACCCGAGGCAGGATGTCCCTGCCCCTGCCCGAAACCGCTGGACATATGAAAGTACTACAATGGCTGGCCGCTGATTTACTGGAACGTTTGGAAGACGTGGAAATAGTAGCGGCGGGGCATCGAGTTGTGCATGGCGGCCACGAATTTGGTCATAGCGCGCTGGTTAACCCGGAGGTCATTGGGCAAATTCTTGAACTGTCGCCTTTGGCCCCCGCTCATCAGCCTCACAATTTGGCGGGTATTGCCGCGCTGGGGCAAATCTGGCCAGAAATCCCTCAGGTCGCATGTTTTGACACGGCCTTTCACCAAACCCAACCTCGTCTGGCACAAATCTATGCCCTTCCACGCGCGCTGACGGAAGAAGGCGTCCTGCGCTATGGGTTTCATGGACTGAGCTATGACTACATTGCGTCACAACTGCCCAAACATCTAGGTGCAGGCGCCGCCGAAGGGCGGGTGATTGTTTTGCATCTTGGCCATGGTGCCAGTGTCTGTGCGATGCATGGACGCAAGAGCGTGGCCACATCGATGGGCTTTACCGCGTTGGACGGTCTTGTCATGGGCAAACGTTGCGGAGATATCGACCCGGGTGTGATTTTTTACCTGATGCGCGACAAAGGATTGTCACTGGTCGAAGCCGAGGCTGTGGTGTCAAATGAAGCAGGCCTGCTGGGCGTTTCTGGGATCAGCAGTGACATGCGCGACCTGCAATCCAGCGACGCCCCTGAGGCCAAAGAAGCCATCGATCTGTTTGTCTATAGCGCCGTGAAACAGATCGGCAGTATGGCCGCCACGCTTGAAGGTGTTGATGCGATCGTTTTCACGGCTGGTATCGGAGAAAACTCACCGGAAATCCGGCGCAAAATCCTTGAACGATGCTGCTGGTTGGGTGTTGATCTCGATGTAAGTGCCAACGCAATCGGCAGACCCTGTTTGACAACACCTCAAAGTCGGGTCAGCGGATGGGTAATTCGCACTGACGAAGAGCGCGAAATTTCAGAACAAACCTGTGCCCTGATCTCAAAATAACCTTTCTCATTAGTGGATGTGGCTTGGCCCGTCCCCCAAAAAAAGAAACCACCCGGAAGCCATTTAGCCCCGGGTGGTAAAAAATATTGTTGGCCCAATACATTGGTCCAACGGTTGTTATTGCAACTTACGCCAAGAGATCAAACACATCCCCGCCAATCCGCAGGTTGATCTCGTTGTCTGACGTCAGCGCTTATGGGTCCAAATAGGGTGATTTGATAAGGGAGTGTTTCTGGCTCATCGTAACCACCAAGGAGTGGGACATGAGACAG
>NZ_FQZQ01000017.1 GCF_900142085.1 Shimia gijangensis | reverse complement strand
ATTGGCCGAAGTCTGCGACATGTTCACACCGCAAGAATGCTGGAACTACTTTTGCGAGGCCGGGTATGCATCAGGTTAAAAGCGCGTAGCTTTAGGTCTTGGTTCGTCCGCTGAAATTCTCGGAAAGCCACCTCCGGATTCGCCAGTCGTTTTTCATACTCTGCAATCTTGCCTTGAAGCACTTCAATCTTCAGATCGAGAACTTCGCGTTCCGCAGTATCTGCCCGCTTGGCCTCAGCAAATTTCGCTTCAAGGTCGACCCTCAGTTCATCACGGGCTTCCTGAAGCATGCGTTCGTGCCGTGCAGGCTCAATACCTACATTCCCACCAGCTTGTATATTGCCGTCGCCACTCTCAATCTTATTTCCGGTCTTAGGCCCGAGCACAGTCATCCACTCTGCTGGTTATCGTCTCCGTGTTCGACTGAGTTCTCGGTCGATCCAGCACCGCCACTCTGCGTGTTCCGATCGCCGTGGCTGATCGTGTTTTGGGTCTTGGTTGAACCGCCTTTAAATTGCCTCCACGCGATCCAAACGCCAATCACCGCAATCAGACCTACAATCGCCTGCCAATAGTCAAACACCGAACCTTGCATTCCGCCACCTCATTTCAACCTGTGATTAAGTTAGCAGATCGTTGGCAACAAGAAAGCCTTAACCTCTCTTGTAAGTGGGTTACTTCACCGCACGACAGGCAGCGTTTTCGGTGCAAATCCTAACGAAGGGTTAGCAACCAGTTTTGTACAAAACGGATATTTGCCCCCGGAAACTTTGTACAAACCGGACAAAACGCCTCTTTTCGTGGCTTAGCGGATTTTCAGCGTGGCCAGACCGATCATCGCCAAAATCAGCGAAATGATCCAGAACCGGATCACGATCTGCGGCTCGGACCAGCCTTTTTTCTCGTAATGGTGATGGATCGGGGCCATCAGGAAAACGCGTTTTCCCGTGCGTTTGAAATAGAGCACTTGGATGATCACAGACAGGGCTTCCACCACAAACAAACCACCCACGATGCCCAGCACCAGTTCGTGTTTTGTCGCGACCGCAATCGCCCCCAAAGCACCGCCCAAAGCCAAGGAACCTGTGTCGCCCATGAACACGGCGGCAGGGGGCGCGTTGTACCACAAAAAGCCCAATCCGCCGCCCGCAATCCCGGCGGTAAAGATCAGGATTTCACCGGTGCCCGGAACGTAATGCAGGTCCAGATAGTCGGTGAAATCGACCCGTCCCACCGCATAGGCAATGATGCCCAAAGTGCCCGCAGCAATCATCACAGGCATGATGGCAAGACCGTCCAGACCGTCTGTCAGGTTGACCGAATTGGCCGCGCCCACAATGACGATCATCGCAAAGGGTACAAAGAAAAAGCCCAAGTTTATAAGGGTATCTTTGACGAACGGCAGCGCCAGATGCATCTGCATCGCCTCGGGCTGCAACACCGTTGCCCACCACGCCGCGATGGCTGCGATCACAAAGCCGATGGCCAGCCGCAGCTTGCCCGAAACGCCATCCGTGTTCTGTTTGGACACTTTGGCATAGTCATCCGCAAAGCCGATCAGGCCGTAAGCCATCGTCACGAACAGCACCAGCCAGACAAAGCCATTGTCCAGACGCGCCCACAGCAAGGTTGACGTGAGCAAAGCCCCCACGATCAGCAACCCCCCCATGGTCGGTGTGCCAGCCTTGGCGAAATGCCCTTCGGGGCCATCATCACGGATCGGCTGGCCTTTGCCTTGCTTGCGGCGCAGCACGTTGATCAACGGACGCCCAAACAGGAACCCAAAAAGCAAGGCCGTCAGGAACGCTCCGCCGGCGCGGAAAGTGATATAGCGGAACAGGTTGAAAAAGTCCCCGCCATCCGAAAGCTCGGTCAGCCAATACAGCATTATGCGTCCTCGTTATCTGATTGCGGGGCGGGATGACCCAGTTTGCGGATCGCGTCAACAACCTTTGCCAATCCCATCGACAAAGAGCCCTTCGCCAGCACAGAATCGCCTGCGTCCACCAGATGGCGAATGTCTTTCGCGATCTCCTCGCTGGTGGTCACCCAACTGCCACGTTTGTCCAACGGAAGTGCGTCGTACATATGGCGCATCAAGGGGCCGACACAATGAACCACATCGACAGATGTTATCGCGTCATGCGTGGCCATATCTGCGTGCATCTGATTTTCCTGCGGTCCCAGCTCTTTCATGTCGCCGACAAAAGCGATCCGCCGTCCTTTGCCGATCCGCCCAACGCCATCGGTCGTCTCAGCAGCCGCCAAAACGTCCAGCGCCGCACCCAATGAGGTCGGGTTGGCATTGTAAGCGTCATCAATCAGATCCAGAGTGCGATCAATCTCCACCGGGTCCAGATAGATAACTTCACGGGCACCGCGCCCCGTGTAGGGTACCCAACGCCCCAGATCAGACGCTGCAATCGCCAGATCAGCCCCCAGCGCCTGGGTTGCTGCCAGCGCGCCCAGAGCATTCATCGCAAAATGACGGCCCGCCGAGTTGATCTTGAAGACCAGAGGCGCGCCCTCAACTTTGGCCTGTGCCACCGTGGTGTTGCCCTTGAGGGTCACTTTGCCCAAGGTCCAGTCTGGCGCGGTTTCGCCAAACTGTTCGATCTTTGCGCCGTGATTTTGCGCCGCCTCGGCCAACACATGCGCTGTCTCAATATCCGCGGGCAAAACGGCCACGCCGCCGGGTTCAAGCCCTTCAAGGATGGCGGCTTTCTCGGTCGCGATCTCTTCAACGTTTTCAAAGGCTTCAAGGTGCACGGCTGCAACCGTTGTGATCAACCCAACATGCGGGCGAGCCATTTTTGCCAAGGGTCCGATTTCGCCGGGGTGGTTCATACCAATCTCGATGACGGCAAACTCGGTCTCGATTGGCATCCGTGCCAAAGTCAGCGGCACACCCCAATGGTTGTTGTAGCTGGCCACCGAAGCATGGGTTTTCCCCTGCCCCGAAAGAATGGCCCGCAGCATTTCCTTGGTCGAGGTTTTACCAACTGAGCCGGTCACGGCCACGACACGCGCATTCGTGCGTGCGCGTGCTGCCTGCCCTAAGGCTTCCAATGCGGCAAGAACGTTCTCAACAATCAAAAGTGGTGCATCGGTCGTCACTCCTTCAGGAACATGTGTGACCAAAGCCGCTGCTGCACCCTTTTTGAGCGCCTGCGCGACAAACTCGTGCCCGTCTCGCGCGGCCTTGAGGGCCACGAACAAGTCCCCCGGCTCAATCGTGCGCGTGTCGATGGAAACGCCGTTTACGGTCCAGTCGCCAATCGCGCGCCCACCCGTGGCTTGTGCGGCTTCTGTAGCGGTCCAAAGGCTCATGCGAACCCTCCATCCAATGCCGCCGCCGCCACGCTGGCTTGCTCCACATCGTCAAACGGCAGGATATCATCACCCACAATCTGACCGCTTTCGTGCCCCTTGCCGGCAATCAACAATGCGTCGCCTGGTTGCAGCGCATCGACGGCGCGCAGAATCGCCTCGGCGCGGTCGCCAACATCAACGGCTTCGGGTGCGCCTTCGAGGACCATGGCGCGAATGCTGGCCGGATCTTCGCTGCGCGGATTGTCGTCGGTCACAAACACCAAATCAGCGTTCTGAGCTGCCGCCTGGCCCATCAATGGGCGCTTACCGGCATCGCGGTCGCCACCAGCGCCCACAATCGCCACAAGCCGGCCCATCACATGGGGGCGCATAGCTTGCAAGGCGGTTTTAACCGCATCAGGAGTATGCGCGTAATCGACAAAAACCGTTGCGCCATTGGCGCGGGTCGCGGCGTGTTGCATGCGACCCCGCACGGTTTTCAATTCGTGCAGAACTTCGAAAGTCCGCTCGGGCTCGGCACCACAGGCAATGGCCAGCCCTGCAGCCAGCAACACGTTTTCTGACTGAAACCCACCAATCAAACCAAGACGTTGCGTGTAGGCTTTGCCCCGAAACGTAAACCTGACGTCCTGCCCTGTGGCATCAAAACGCTGCGCATCAAGGTTAAGGTCGGCGCCATTGCGCCCGACCGTGATCACGTCCTGCCCCCGCGCCTTGGCGATGGCCACCATATCAACACCGCGCGCGTCGTCGATGTTGATTACCGCAGTGCCCTCTTCGGGCAAAACACGGGCGAAAAGCCCGGCCTTGGCAGCAAAATAGTCTTCAAAGGTTTCGTGATAATCCAAATGGTCTTGGGTGAAATTGGTGAATCCAGCGGCTTGAAGTTGAACCCCATCAAGGCGGCGTTGTTCCAGCCCATGGCTGGACGCTTCCATCGCAGCAAATTCGATCCCTGCCTCACAGGCTGCAGCCAATGTGCGGTGCAAGGTGATCGGCTCAGGTGTCGTGTGCTGCAATGGCGCCTGAAAATCGCCCTCAACCCCGGTGGTGCCAAGGTTGACGGCCTCAAGACCCAACTCCTGCCAGATCATCCGCAAAAACGTCGCTACCGAGGTTTTGCCATTTGTGCCGGTGACGGCTGCCATGACGCCGGGCTGTTCGCCGAACCACAAGGCGGCAGTGTAGGCCAGCGTCTGGCGCGGGTCTTCGGCAATCACCAATGCGGCGTCAGAGGCGGCCAGTTCGTCGCGCGCGATCGCCGCGCCTTCTGCGTCGGTCAGGATCGCTGAGGCGCCCATGCGCAAAGCATATTGGATAAATTCGCCGCCATGCACACGGGTGCCGGGAAGGGCGGCAAACAGGAAACCGTCTTTGACCTCGCGGCTGTCCACCGCCATACCTGTAATCTCAGGGTTGCGTCCGACTGCAGCTGTCAGCCCCAGTTCATGTAGCGGTCGTGCCAGTGCTGCCATCTGCTCTGCCCTTTTTCGGCGTCAATTGGATGTCAGCGTTATACCAGCCAATTGTCCGGGTTCAACTTCGGGTCGCATGCCCAACAGGGGCGCTATGCGGCCGATCATCTCGGCCGCCACTGGAACCGCGGTCCAACCCGCCGTGCGGCGTGGTTTTGCACCGGATGTTTCCACCGGTTCGTCCAATGTGACGATCAAAACGTATTTCGGATCATGGGCCGGGAACATTGACGCAAAGGTGGCGATCACCTTGTCTTCATAATAGCCGCCGCCACGTTCCTTGGGCTTGTCTGCGGTGCCGGTTTTACCCCCCACGGCATAGCCCGGAACCTCACCAAAGCTTGCGGTGCCTTCTGTCACAACCTGACGCAACATGGACCGCGCTTCGCGGGCCGAGGCCAGAGACATGATACGTGCGCCATCCTGAGGTGTGTCCCGTTTCAGGATCGTTGGCACAACCCGTTTGCCGCCATTGGCAATCGCCGCATAGCCTGCTGCCAGATGCAGCGGGCTGCTCGACAAACCGTGGCCGTAAGAAATTGTCATCGCTGAAAGCTCGGACCATTTGGGCGGCAACAAGGGCTGCGACCCCTTGGCTTCGACCAATTCTATTGACGTTGGATCAAGGAAACCAAGGTCTCGCAGGAAATCCTGCTGTCGCTGAGCGCCAATCACCTGAGCGGTTCGGGCTGTGCCAATATTAGAAGATTTCACGATGACTTTGGTCAGGGTCAGTTCGGAGCCATAATTGTGGAAATCGCGGATTTTGAACTTGCCCCACTTAAGCGGCCCGGCTGTTTTGATGAGCGTTGATGGGTTGGCAATACCTAGATCCATCGCTTGTGCGGCGGTGAAAATTTTAAACGTCGAGCCCAACTCATAAAGCCCCTGAACTGCGCGATTGAACAGCGCGCTGTCGCTTGGGTTGCCCTCGGTCGGAGGGCGTGGGCGATCATTCGGGTCAAAATCCGGCAGGCTGACCAACGAGATGATCTCACCGGTGTGTACATCCATCAGAACCGAAGCAGCCCCTTTGGCATTCATCAACTTCATACCACCATACAGCACGCGCTCGGCTGCAGCCTGCACCGTCAGGTCCAACGACAATGTCAGCGCCTTGCCACCATTCGACGGATCACGCAGAGCATCGTCAAAATGTTTCTCGACACCAGCAACGCCAATCACTTCGGCGGCACGCACATCTTCTTTGCCAAAGCTGGCCCCGCCCAACACATGCGCTGCCAGTTTACCATTGGGATAGAGCCGCATCTCACGCGGGCCAAACAACAGACCGGGATCCCCGATGTCATGCACGGCCTGCTTTTGTTCAGGGCTGATTTTTTTCTTGATCCACAGGAACTTGCGCTTACCGATAAAGTCCTTGGTCAGACGCTCTTCCTTCAGATCGGGGAAAATTGCGGCCAGTTCTTTGGCGACGCGTTCCTTGTCGATCATCTGGTGCGGTTGTGCGTATAGCGAATGGGTTTCCAGATTGGTCGCCAGAATACGGCCCTTGCGGTCCACGATATCGGCGCGCTGCGCGACAATCTCTGACCCAGCGGCCCCAGCGCGCGGTTCTTGCGCCTCGGAAAACGCCAGAGTGCCCATACGAACACCTACCACAATGAACCCAGCCAGAAAGGCGACCGACAGAACCAACAGGCGGCCTTCTGCCCGGTTGCGGGCTTTGTCGCGCATTTCTTCGTGGCGCAGACGAATGTTTTCACGTTCAATCGCGTCCGGATTTTCACCGGTGTCGCGGGCTTTCAGAATTCGAGCCAAGGGACGAAGGGGGGTGCGGATCATGGCTGATCCTCTGGGCCGGGCCCATCGATGCCAGACACATCCACGGCTTCGGAAAACTCAACCTGCCGCAATGGCGGGTAAGAGACCTGATCGGCTTTGCCAAATTGATCCGGGCGCAGGGGCAACAGCTGGAGGCTGTCAAAGTTCAACTCAGCCAGATCGCGCAAACGATCAGGGCGATTAAGATAGGCCCATTCCGCCCGCAACACCGCCAAACGAGACCGCGCGGCCCCGATTTCCTGCTGCAGACGTTCGGTTTCATTAATCACATGCTGGGTCTGATAGTTTTCACGATAGGCCCAAACTGCCAGACTGATGACCGCAAGTGCGGTGACTATAAACAACATACTACGCATCAGCGCCGCCCTCCGAGTGTCGGCATTCCAATTTGTTTTCCTGCAACATCACCCGCTGGCGCATCAGTGCGTCGTGCAATCCGCAACTTGGCTGAACGCGACCGTGGATTGATCGCCAGTTCGTCGTCATCCGCGACAACAGCCTTGCGGGTCATCAGCTCAAATGCGGGTTTTTCCTGTTCAACTTCAGGGGCATACCGACTGACGCTGTTCAAACGACCAGCGCGGGCCTGCATAAACCGCTTGGCCATGCGATCCTCGATCGAATGGAAGGTCACAACCACCAGCAAGCCACCTGGCTTCAATGCACGTTCCGCTGCCATCATGCCGCGAAACAATTCACCGTATTCGTCATTCACCGCAATCCGAAGCGCCTGAAAGCTGCGCGTGGCCGGGTGGGACTGGTTGGGTTTGGGGCGTGGAAGGCAGCCCTCAATGATCTCAGCCAGCCGCAAGGTGGTTTCAATTGGTTCGGCGTTGCGTTCACGGACAATTGCCCGCGCAATACGGCGGCTGGCCCGTTCTTCGCCATACTGAAACAGGATGTCCGCCAAATCACCTTCGTCCGAAGTGTTCACCAGATCAGCAGCACTTGGTCCATCTTGGGACATGCGCATATCCAAAGGGCCATCCCGCAGGAAGGAAAAGCCACGTTCTGCCAGATCAAGCTGCATGGAGCTGACCCCAAGATCCAGAACCACACCATCCAGGTCGCTGGCGTATTCATCAAGCCGGGAAAACACGCCCTGTACCGTTTCAATGCGGTTGCCATAGCCATCCAGCCAATCGGCCGCCATTTCAAAGGCCAATGGGTCGCGGTCTACGCCAATCACCTTATCAGCCCCGGCGTCGATCAAACCACGCGTATAGCCACCAGCCCCAAACGTCCCATCCAGCCACACGCCTTTTATGGGCGCACAAAGCCGCAAGATCGGTTCAAGCAAGACAGGAATATGGGGGGCATCATCAGAAGGAGAGGTCACGACGGACATGGCCTCACTCCTCCTTCTGCTTATCCAGGAAGATCAGAGGGTCGAAATCCTCGGGCAGATCGTCGAGCCACTCTTCGGTTTTGGCCAGCTCGTCCTGATCGTAGGTTTCCGGCTTCCAAATCTGGAACGTGTCACCTGCCGCGATAAAAAAGGCCTCGTTATCAATGTCGATTTTCTGACGCAGCTTGGCAGGCAACACGAGGCGCCCGGTTTCATCCACGTTTGTTGGAAAAGACTGGCCGTGGAACAGGCGCTGCAACATCTTACGCTCCATCGATCCACGCGGAAGGGCGGCGATTTTATCGTCGACCTCATCAATCGCGTCCATTGTATAGCATTCAAGGTAATTGCGACGGTGGTCGCCGTAAACAATCACCAGTTCAGGAGAGCCGCCAGACTGCCAATTGGGATCACCGGATTCGAGCACACGGCGAAACGAGGCCGGGATAGACACCCTGCCCTTATTGTCCACCTTATGATGGCTTTCGCCTCTGAACCTGCGTGCCACTGCGTGCCGGTCCCTCTCTTGTCCCCGTGTCATGTTTCATTTTTTGGAGCCCCGACGGGAAACGGCGAATTGATTTGCTGCCACACATCAATTCGCCGCCCTCGTCCCGTCTAGCGGGGTGTCCAGCTGCGCGCGCCACCTGGGGGGATGTCTGCTCGCCCGCGCGCCGGATCTCTTGGTTCGATGAAAGCGGGTGCCTGTATGAAACCTGACTTGGGAGTCTGTTCGGGGTCTTTAGCGCCCCTATTTTTGATCCCGTCCTCATCGTGTAACAAATGATTGCCATGGGAATTCATGGGAATCAATAGAAATCTTTGGGAATTTGCACAATATCTTGTTCATGGCGACGCTGAAAAACAACATATCGTGTAAGAACACACCCCTCAACCACAAGATATGGAGTAAATTTTCGCAGGAGACGCGATATATAGACAAGCCAAAGCCCGTAGCGAAACCTCCCTAAAATTCCCAATAATTTCGAGTTTTCTTTAAAAACTTCGCTTCTCAACCACAAAAGACGCTCGGAAAATGTAGATGGACATGGGCATGATTCGACCTTCATCACCCTTTTCGTGGCCATTCCCATGAATTCCCACGCTACCCAAGGCGGGAAAAGAATGACGCGCAAAGTGGCGCGTCGCCTAATAACATCGGGAATTCGGGATGCAGCCCACTATGAAGGCTTTATCTCCGGCTTTTTAGCAAAACTACGACCCTTCGGCAAAGCCCCGATCTCTTCGAACCAAGGTGCGTGTGCACCCCAGACAACATGACGGTCGATAGTGCACTTTGACGGATCATCTAAAGTGGTTGCAAGAATGTGGATTTCATCCGGCCATTTTTCGGAACGAAACACATGCGCGCACCACAGGCAGAACAAAACCCGCGTTGCGTTGACAGCGAGCTTTCAAAATGGGTCAGCGGGCCTTCCCACTTTACCTGATCGGACACACAAACAATGAACGCCGCAAAGGGTGCCGAGGTGGCTCTCTGGCAACATTCACAATAGCAAATCAGATTGCGCAGACGCGAGCCAGCGTACCGCTATGTCACCTGCCCACAAAAACATCGTCCTGAAGTTTTCTCCATATACCGCACTCCCGCCTGCCAATTTGCCCACGATATGGTGTTTGCTCATTGCAACGTTACAAGATTTCGTGATTTTTGACCAAGTTGCTGTTGGCGCGGGCTTGAAGCTGTCGTATCCTAACCCAAATGAAGGGCAGACTATCAGGCAAACGGGTCAAACGCATGACAATGCACCTCCCGAAACAACACCCAATCTCAATGCGTAAAGCACGCAAAACCGATTTGCGCACGCAATTCGGAGCATTGGTCTTTCGGGTGCGCGATGGAAAGACCCAGGTTTTGCTGATCACCACCCGACGTTCCCATAGCTGGAGCATTCCCAAAGGGTGGCCGATGGGGGGCAAAACTCCAGCCGAATCCGCCGCTCAGGAGGCCTGGGAAGAAGCGGGTGTCAAAGGCACCACTTACAATCAGCCCATCGGGTATTTTTCGTATTTCAAAACCATACCAACCCGCCGCGGTGAAAGACCTGTGCCGGTGATGGTCTCGGTCTACCCGCTCGCTGCGCGCAAAACGCGCAACGTATTTCCCGAAGCGGACCAACGCCGGCGAAAATGGTTGAGTCCGCAAAAAGCGGCGTCACGGGTACGCGAACCAGAATTGGCGCAGATATTGCGCAATTTTGACGCCTCGCAATTGCTTTGATCCGTTTAGGCCACACACCAAGACCCGAACCTGCGGTTATTGCTTGATCACCAGAGACGGCAACCCTATCTTTGTTCAGCAGCTCGCAGGAGCCTCAAAGGCGCAACCGGCATGATCCAATACACACTTAAATGCACACAGGACCACCGCTTTGACAGCTGGTTCCAGTCTGCCGACGCCTATGACAAACTCTTGACCGCAGGCATGATCGCCTGCTCAATATGCGGTGACACCTCGGTTGAAAAAGCAATGATGGCGCCCCGGGTGCGACCCGCGCGCAACGTCGCGCACCAGCCAGCTGAATCCCCGGGCCCCGCTTGCGAACCGACACCCCAAAATCAAGCCACTGCCCCTGCTTCGCTCAGCGCTCCGGCCAACGAGGCCGAGCAAGCCATCGCGAATATGAAGAAGCAAGTCGAAGAAAACTCCGATTATGTCGGTGTGAACTTTGTCAAAGAGGCCCGCGCCATGCATGACGGCGACACGCCTGAACGATCCATCTATGGCGAAGCCAAACCTGAAGAAGCCAAGGCTCTCATAGAAGACGGCATTTCCGTCCTGCCTTTGCCATTCCGACCGGGTCGCAAAACCAACTAAAGAGAAGGAAACGCCATGCATGTGGTCATCACTGGCGCAAACCGAGGTATCGGCCAAGCCATTGACACGCGCTATCGCGCTCGCGGCTATGATGTGACTGGCACAGCACGCAACGCCGGTGAGTTTCTGTCGCTGGACGTCACCAAACCCGATGACCACGCAGCCATGGCCCGCACGCTGGACAGTCGCCCGGTTGACCTTTTGATCTGTAACGCCGGGGTGTACTTTGACAAAGGAGAAAGCCTTGCCGATGGCTACCCGGCCGAAATGTGGGCTGATACCTTTGCGGCCAATGTAACAGGCGTCTTCCTGACCGTACAAAGCCTGCTGCCCAACCTCCAATTGGCGAAAACCCCAAAGATCGCCATTATTTCGTCCCAAATGGCCTCACAGGAACGCGCGCCCGGAGGGTCCTATATCTACCGCGCCTCCAAAGCCGCAGCCCTTAATCTCGGGCGTAATCTGGCCAAGGATCTGGAACACATCGGCATCGCTGTGGGCATCTATCATCCGGGTTGGGTCAAAACCGATATGGGGTCTGAGGCCGCTGATATCACTGTAGATGAAAGCGCCGAGGGACTTGTGACGCGGTTTGACGAACTTGATCTTGCCACGACGGGGTGTTTTCGCACATGGGGCGGGCGCACTCACGCTTTCTGACCCGCTGCCAAGTGGAAGTTAGTACCCTGGGGCGAATGCACGCCAATGGCGACCAGAGGGGCAATGCCCCCTGTTTCCCTTTGTGTTTTCGCAAGGATTGACTCTGCGACAAGCAACCCCGCTTGCAAGCCCGCGCGCAGACGCGTAAACCGCGTCCCGAACCAAGCGCAAGGAAAACCCATGCCCGTTCTCGTGATGAAATTTGGCGGCACCTCTGTCGCCAATCTGGACCGCATCAAACGCGTTGCTAAACGCATCGGCGTTGAAGTCGCCAAGGGCTATGACGTGATCGTCATCGTCTCGGCCATGTCAGGCAAAACCAACGAACTGGTTGGCTGGGTCAATGAAACCTCGCCCTTGTTTGATGCCCGCGAGTATGACGCGGTGGTGTCATCCGGCGAAAACGTGACCGCGGGCCTGATGGCCCTGACCCTACAGGAAATGGATGTGCCTGCGCGCAGCTGGCAAGGCTGGCAAGTGCCGGTCATGACCACCAGCGCGCACGCGTCCGCCCGGATCGAAGAAATCCCAACCGACAATATCATGGCCAAGTTTGGCGAAGGCATGCGCGTTGCTGTTGTCGCCGGATTTCAAGGCATCAGCCCGGAAGGCCGCATTACAACTTTGGGCCGCGGTGGCTCGGACACCACTGCCGTGGCTTTTGCTGCCGCCTTTGGCGCCGAACGCTGCGATATCTATACCGATGTAGACGGGGTCTATACCACTGACCCACGCGTTTCGCCCAAAGCGCGCAAACTGGACAAGATCTCGTTCGAAGAGATGCTGGAGCTGGCCTCGCTTGGTGCAAAAGTCCTGCAGACCCGCTCGGTCGAACTGGCCATGCGTTACAAAGTGAAACTGCGAGTGCTAAGCTCGTTTGAAGAACAATCCGATGAAGCTGGCACACTGGTGTGCGATGAGGAGGAAATCATGGAATCCAACGTAGTTGCAGGGGTCGCCTTTAGCCGCGACGAAGCCAAAATGACCCTTCTGTCTGTGGCTGACCGTCCTGGGATCGCCTCGATCATCTTTGGTTGCCTGTCCGAGGCCGGTGTCAACGTTGACATGATCGTGCAGAATATCTCGGAAGAGGGTCGCACCGACATGACCTACAGCCTGCCCACCGATCAGGTGAAGCGCGCCGAGCAGGCTCTGGACGAACTGAAATCCTCGGGCGGCCTGAACTTTGCCGACCTCGACGTCGACATGGACGTGGCCAAAGTGTCTGTCGTGGGCATCGGCATGCGCTCACAATCCGGTGTAGCGGCCAAGATGTTCAAAGTGCTGTCCGACGACGGCGTCAACATCCGCGTGATTACGACCTCTGAAATCAAAATCTCGGTTCTGATCGACCGCAAATATCTTGAACTTGCGGTTCAGGCTTTGCATGACGCGTTCGAGCTGGAAAAAGCCGCCTGAGTTACACTGATATTAACCAATGCACACCCCGGGCCTTTGGTGTCCGGGGCGTTTTCTTTTAAGATCAATTCCGTTTCGAATTGCCGCTATTTTTGGCGAAACACCGCTCTTGCGCCGATGGGCTGACAGCTTAGATACAAAAACGCGTTCCGATTCCCGCCGGCATGTGTTCTATTCATAAAAAATTAACCAATAACGGGGCCTCTGGGGGGACATGTCGGAACGCTCTCAAACTGAAAGCCGCAAGCTGCTTGGACGCTTGCGAGAAGCGCTGGCCGAGGACAGCGCTGGTCAGACCCGTCTGGACAAGGTCACCCATTTGATCGCGTCTTCGATGGGCACTGAGGTATGTTCGATTTACCTTTTTCGTGATGAAGAAACCCTCGAGCTTTGCGCCACCGAAGGTTTGAACCCAGAATCCGTGCACCAGACGCGACTACGTATTGGCGAAGGCCTCGTGGGTCGGGTGGCCAAGAAATCCCGTGTGGTCAACACGGCGGATGCGCCATCTGAAAAAGGCTTCCGTTTTATGCCGGAAACCGGGGAAGAGGTTTTCTCATCCTTCTGCGGCGTGCCGATCCAACGTCTGGGTGAAAACCTTGGGGTTCTGGTGGTGCAATCGCGCGACGCGCGCAATTATTCCGCTGACGAGACCTATGCACTTGAAGTTGTTGCCATGGTGCTCGCGGAAATGACCGAGCTTGGAGCCTTTCTGGGCGACAACGCCGCCATGGGCGCGCGCCATCAGCAATCTGTGATGTTCAAAGGAGCCTGCGCCCAAGAAGGTGCCGCAGAAGGCCACGTCTGGCTGCATGAACCGCGTGTGGTGGTGACCAACCCGATTGCGGATGATCCCGAGGTCGAATCGCAGCGCCTGAACGATGCAGTGGATCAGCTGCGCGTCGGCGTCGACAAGATGCTTGATGGAGCGGCGGGCGGCGACAAGGAACAGCTTCAGGTGCTCGAAGCTTATCGGATGTTTGCCAATTCCAAAGGCTGGATGCGCCGGATGGAACATGACATCGCCCAAGGCCTTTCGGCAGAAGCCGCCGTAGAAAAAGAACAAAACACTGCGCGCACGCGCATGGAGCAGGTGACCGACGCTTACTTGCGCGAACGCCTGCACGATCTTGATGACCTGTCCAACCGCCTGTTGAGGATACTGACCGGTCAGGGCGCGGAAACCGGGGCTGAGTTGCCCACCGATCCAATTCTTGTGGCGCGCAATATCGGCCCGGCTGAATTGCTGGAGTATGGCCGTGGTCTGCGTGGCATCATCCTCGAAGAGGGCTCGGTTGGCTCGCACGCGGCCATTGTTGCGCGCGCGCTGGCAATTCCATTGGTCATTCATGCAGAGCGCGTGACCACCGAAGCGTTGAACGGCGATCATATCATGGTCGACGGGGATGAAGGCACGGTGCACCTGCGGCCCGACGATTCCGTGGTGACCGCTTTTCGCGACAAGATTGCGATGCAGGCCAAAGCGCAGGAACGCTATGCGTCGATCCGCGATAAATCCGGCACCACGCTGGACGGCACCGAAATCAACCTGCATATGAACGCCGGACTGATGGCCGATTTACCTAGTCTGGATAATTCCGGTGCCGAAGGGGTTGGCCTGTTTCGGACCGAACTGCAGTTTCTGATCCGCAACCAAATGCCCAAGCGCACCGAACTGGCGGCACTTTACTCCAAGGTTATGGACGCAGCCCACGGCAAACGCGTGGTGTTTCGCACGCTTGACATCGGGTCGGACAAAGTACTGCCCTATATGACACCACAGGATGAACCAAATCCGGCGATGGGGTGGCGTGCTATCCGAGTTGGGCTCGACAAACCCGGTATCATGCGTATGCAGTTGCAGGCCTTGTTGCGCGCGGCCAATGGCCGTCCTTTGACAGTGATGTTCCCTTTTGTGGCGCAATTTGAAGAGTACACCAGCGCCCTGGCTGAAATGGAAAAAGCCAAGGCACGTGAACGCGCACTTGGACATCCCTTACCCGAGACGCTGGAACTTGGGGCCATGCTTGAAACGCCGTCTTTGGCCTTTGCGCCACAGAAATTCTTTGAAGAGGTTGGCTTCCTGTCGATTGGCGGCAATGATCTCAAACAGTTCTTCTTTGCCGCCGACCGCGAGAACGAACGGGTGCGCCGCCGCTATGACACACTGAACGTCAGCTTTCTGACCTTCCTCGAAAGCATCGTGAACCGCTGCAACAACACCAATACGCCGCTTAGTTTCTGCGGCGAAGACGCTGGTCGCCCAATTGAAGCCATTTGTCTGGCTGCCATGGGATTGCGCACGCTGTCCATGCGCCCGGCGTCCATTGGCCCGGTCAAAAGCCTGATCCGACGCACAAATCTCTCTGAGTTACGTCAGGTGATCGTGGATGCCCGAGAACGCGGCGACCAATCCGTGCGCCCGGCTGTGATGGACTACCTACGTGCCCAATCCTGAAGTTTGCACCCGATAGGCGCAAAACCTTTAGCGAGAGTATTCTTGAAATAATGTAGTGGGATTTAGCGATTACCCTGCTTTGCATAACCGCTTGTTTGTCGGATTCACCGAAACGGAGCCGCACTATTTACGCCCATCGGCTCTCCGGCCTGTGACGGATAACGAGATTGCCGCAGCATGGCAAACGAATGCTGAACGGCTTCAGTGTATTCTAAATACTCCCGCCGGAGGCTCCTTTGCGCATCAAAGTCACCGACCTCAGACGGTTTTTCCCGATAGCTTAGGCGGCCGCATGCGGGCCTTCAATTCAGCGACCAATGTGTCATGCGCCACACCGCTGTCGATCGCCAGCTTGCGCAGGCCGAAGTGCACATGTGCAATCTCTTGATAATAGGTCACAAATGCATAGTTGACCGTTGCCCCAGCCACCGCGCCAAACACTGGCACGGCTTGGGCCGCCAGTTTTTGACCAAGCACCACAGCAAGCTTTGGGGTTACCTTGGCGATCAGGGCCTGCATACTGCCGCTGGTCAAAGCAAGCCGCGTACTGACGAAAGCCATATCAGCCCCATCATCCTTGGCCAAAGGTCCTGCCGCGCCAAATACCTGAATGCAATCGAATTGCACGTTCTCAGAGGCCGGATCAAAGCCAAGTTTCACGGCCTCACTTTGGATGGCGCGCAGCAAAACAGTTGTGGTCACAGGCAGTTCGGCCAAGGCAGTGGGGGTGCCGCCCATTCCTCCGGCCGCACCCAGTGCACTGGCCAAAGCAGTATTGAGCCACCCAATTCGATCATCCATGACACCGCGTGACCGGTGCGCCACTTTCATTGCGCTGCTCAAAGCCTGCCCGGTTGCGCCTTCAAGGCCATCAACGATGTTTCGGGGCAGCTTATCGAAAACATTTTCGATCTGACCGCCCAAGGCATTCAGTAACTCAAACCCAAGGCCACCGGCGCCATGATACCGCGCAACAAGTCGGCTTAGTTCGTCGTCCACATCCTGCGGTAGCAGGGTGTCACTTTCAAACACAAGATCCTTTGTCATGCTCTATAGATTGGTTGGAAAGTGCCCAGGTTCAAGAGTGGGCAACCGAAACCACCTCTCCGCGCACACTTGTCCATGCGCCGGAAACAAGTTCAAACCCCAATACACGGTTCGGATTGGTCGGGGGTGGCATCACCACGCCGTCCAGTTTTTGGAATCCGAATTTGCCATAGTAAGGCGCGTCTCCAACCAACAGGACACGCTCCCACCCTAAGGGGACGGCAACAGCGAGACTCTCGCGGATCAAAAATCCGCCCAGACCTTCGCCCTGATGGGTTGGGTGTACGGCCACAGGTCCCAGGAGCAACACGTCTTGTTCGCCAACTTTCACCGGCCAGTAGCGGATCGCACCAGCCAGAATATTCTCTGCGTCACGCGCCACCATGGACAACCCGGAAACCGACGGAACGCCATCACGCAAGCGGTAAGATGACAAGGCTTCCCGCCCCGGTGCAAAGCACAGGTCATAGAGGGCTTCAACTTCCCACCAATCCTCGTCCGTTTCTGCTGTCAGCCGGATCACCTGACCTGCCTCGCATTTTTTCGTGGAAACCGCCCTAGCACGGCGTTACCTGTTGGGCAAACCATAGGAAGGCTTTCAAATGTTTTATCGTCCAGAAAATGGCCACGGCCTGCCGCATAATCCGTTTAATGCGCTTATCACCCCACGTCCGATCGCATGGGTATCCACGCAGGATCAGGACGGAAACGCCAATCTGGCACCCTATTCGTTTTTCAATGGCACCGCATATGTCCCGCCGCAAGTGATGTTCGCCAGCACAGGCACCAAAGAAGATCAAACCAACGCCAAAGACACACTGGCCAATATTCGCGCAACAGGCGTGTTTTGCATCAACATCGTAGAACAGGCGATGACGGACGCGATGAATATCTCGACCGAAGGGTACGCCAGGGAAGTGGATGAATTTGAACGCGCAGGCCTGACAGCGGCACAGTGCGAGACCATAACCTGCCCAAGACTTGCGGATGCGCCTGCCAGTATGGAGTGTCAGGTGAGCGATATCCTTCAGATGAAAGGCGCCAACAACTACGTGATCCACGGCGAAGTCACCGGCATCCACATGCGCGACAATTGCATCGTGGAAGGCATTTTTGATGTCACAACCTTTCGTCCCTTGGCACGGTTGGGATACCGGGACTATTCTGTGGTCGACAATACCTTTACTCTGGCGCGCCCGGACGACTGATCATGCCCCTGCCCGACCCTTCACGACGTTATCCGATCACCTTGCCGGATGGCACGGATCATAAGGGCACGGTTTTTCTATCCGACGTGATTGAGCACCCCAAGTTTCAGGCGGGGGCGTTTTCCTATGCCTCGGACTTTGACCCACCGGAGGATTGGGCCGCGAGGCTTGCGCCCTATCTGTTTCCCTTCTCAGAGGAAACGCTGCGCATTGGCAGGTTCTGCCAGATCGCCCATGGGGTGCGGTTTCTGACCAGCTCGGCCAATCATGCTATGGACGGGCTGAGTTGTTATCCATTTCCGGTGTTTGACCCTGAGAACATGCAAGGGTTTCAGCCTGACACTCGCGATACTGTGGTCGGCAATGACGTGTGGATCGGTTACGGCGCGCTGATCCTGCCGGGTGCGCGCATCGGCAATGGTGTCATCATTGGCGCGGGTGCCGTGGTGCGCGGTCAGGTGCCGGACTATGCCATCGTGACCGGCAATCCGGGGCGCGTTGAGCGGTTTCGCTTTGACGAAGGCATCATTCAGCGTCTGCTGGCGCTGGCGTGGTGGGACTGGCCATTGGCGCAGATTGAAGCCGCACTGCCCGCTATTCTGCAGGGCGATATCGACGCGCTGGAACAGGAGCAACCGACATGTTGAGGATCTGGGGGCGCAAGACCTCGTCCAATGTGCAGGCGGTGATGTGGGCGGTGGCAGAGCTGGGGATGGAGCATACCCGTCACGATGCAGGACACATTTATGGCGTGGTCGACACAGACGCGTTTTATGCTCTCAATCCGAACCGCACGGTGCCCGTGATCGAGGACGACGGCATTGCGCCCTTGTGGGAGACCGGCGTAATCCTGCGCTATTTGGGGCACAAATACGGATCGGACGTCTTGTGGCCAAGCGATCTTGCTGCTCGAACCGGGGTCGACAAATGGGCTGAGTGGGCCAAGCTGAATATCGCCCAAGCCTTTACCGTGCCGGTGTTTTGGCAGGTGGTGCGCACAGCCCCCAAGGACCAAGATCCAGCCGCCATCGCGCGGGCGCTGGACGGGTTGTCGGTGAAATTGGCCATTGCTGAGGAACAAGTATCGAAGCACGCATATCTGGCTGGAGATCAGTTCAGCCTAGCAGATATCCAGCTGGGTCATGTCCTATATCGGTATTTCGATATTGACATTGCGCGACCTGAGTGGCCGGCACTTGAGGCCTATTATGCGCGGCTAAAGACCCGGGCCGCCTACCGCAACACTGTTATGATCTCATACGAAGAACTGCGGGTGCTCTGAACACCCGCAGCTTTTTGTTGACTGTTTGGATTAGTGACCGCCGCCGAGAATGCCGGTTTTGACCGAGTAATCCACCGCAATTTCGTACTCGGGATCATCGTCACTGTCGATCACCAGATGGCCTGCCCGGCTGAGCAACTGGTGGCAATCACGGCTGAGGTGGCGCAGGGCGACCTGTTTGCCAGCAGCCTGATACTTGGCTGCCACGGCCTCGATCGCCTGCAAGGCGGATTGATCTGCCACACGGCTTTCCTGGAAATCGATAATCACATGGTCGGGGTCATGGGCGATATCAAAAAGCTCGATAAAGCCTTCGGACGAACCAAAGAACAGCGGGCCCTGGATCTCATAGACCTTGGCACCCGGATCGCTTTCGGATTCACGGGTGATGGCGTGGATGCGCCGCGCATTTTGCCAGGCGTAGGCCAGTGCCGAGACGATCACGCCCACCACGACGGCAACCGCGAGGTCTTCCATCACGGTCACAACCGTCACCAGCACGATGACAAAGGCGTCCATCAGGGGCACGCGGCGCATGATCTTGAACGAGTTCCACGCAAATGTGCCGATCACCACCATGAACATCACACCGACCAGAGCGGCCAACGGGATCTGTTCGATCAGCGGGCTGGCCGCAACGATGAAAATCAGCAGGAAGAGTGCCGCAGCGATACCAGCGATCCGCGTGCGGCCACCGGATTTCACGTTGATCATCGACTGACCAATCATCGCACAGCCCCCCATGCCGCCGAAAAAACCGGTTGTGACATTGGCCACGCCCTGGGCGATACATTCTTGCGACGCACCGCCACGTTTGCCGGTCATCTCACCCACAAGGTTCAGCGTCAGCAGGCTCTCAATCAGGCCAATCGCCGCCAGAATTACGGCGAAAGGCAGGATGATCCAGAACGTCTCAAGGTTAAACGGCGCAAGTGCTGTGCCATAGATGCCAACACCGTCACCAAACGGGATGTGAAAACTCGGGAAACCGCCCTGAATAGAGGCCATATCGCCAACCCGCGGCACATCCAGACCAAAGCCGATCACCACAAACGCCGTGATCGCGATGCCCGCAAGTGGGGCCGGAATGATTTTTGTGACCTTGGGCAGGCCCCAAACGATGGCCATTGTCAGCACCACAAGACCCAGCATCGTGGCCATCTGCATGCCCGAGAGCCATTCGCCACCGGTCATTCCGTGACCATCGCTAACCATTGAACCCGGCACTTTAAACTGGCTCATTTGGGCCAGGAAAATAACGATCGCAAGGCCATTCACAAAGCCCAGCATCACCGGATGCGGCACCAGCCGGATGAACTTGCCCCAATGCATCGCGCCTGCGATAAGCTGCAGAACGCCCATAAGAACCACGGTCGCGAACAAATACTCAACGCCATGCTGCGCCACCAGTGCCACCATGACCACCGCCAGCGCGCCCGTCGCGCCCGAAATCATGCCCGGACGTCCACCGATAATCGCTGTGATCAACCCCACGAGGAATGCCGCATAAAGCCCCACCAAAGGGTGCACCCCGGCGACAAAGGCAAAGGCCACAGCCTCGGGCACCAATGCCAGAGCCACGGTCAGCCCCGAGAGAACTTCGGTGCGGACACGTCCGACGGTCAGCCCTTCGTCCTGCATGACAGAAAGATTGGGCGGGGAAATGTTTTTGGCCAAGAGGGCCAGCGCGGCGCGTCTCATGCGGGGTACCTGCAAAATTGGGAGTGTTCGCTGCGCCGTCCCTAGCGGAATTGCCGCAATCGCACAACAGTTGATATGTGAGCGCACTGGGGCATCCAGCTAAAACGACCCGTCCTGCAACGTCCTGATACCCAGCAACCTGGGATACCCGGCGACTTCGGCGTGATCGTCAAGCAACGTGCATTCAAACGGGCCGCCGGGGGCCTGTGTGACAAGCACCTCGCCTGTTTCTAGCGCGCCGAGGCTCTGCAGATGGGCGGCAACCGCAAGGGCGCCGGTGCCTCCGGCCGAGTTTGCGACAAGACCTGATCCCGAGACCCAGGCGACGTCCACCGTGGGCCGCGCGCCTTGTCTGTCGATGTCACCAACCACCATGACCAGATAGGTCTCAACCAGCCCCTGCAGACCATAATCTTTCAGTGCAAAGGCCTCGCGTGCAGCGGCGACAACAGCCCTGCCCGCCTGCGAAAGGGCCACATGGTCCTGCATTGAAATCGCCAGATCACGGGCCGCAACCACGACATAGGCCATTCCGGAATGAACCAGGCTGACCCGAACCGCGCGCCCGCCCACCGACAAGAGAGCATCTGTTTCGCACAAACGCGGCCGCGAGGTTTGCCAAACGGTTTGCGGGTGTTCGCCGGTAAGGTCGCGGCGGGTGACCCGTTGCCTCCCCGCGGCGGTGTCAAAACACAGTGTTCCGCCGGTATCATGCGCAATCTCTTTGGTTTCCGACAAGGCAGCACAGGCTGCCATCACCATGGTCCCTGCCACGGGCGCATAGCCAAACTGTGCTGCAACCACCAGACAGTTTTGCGCCCCCACCTCCATTGCGGGCAGCAACAGGCAGGCGTTGACATCCGCATGTCCATGCGGTGGCTCCAGCAGAAAGCGACGGAATGCATCATGGTTTGCGCGCAGTTCCGCCAGCGCATCCAGCGGCGTTCGGGCCTGCAGCTCTGGCGCGCCCTCTAGCACAACGCGCAGAATATCTTTGCAAATCTCGACATCAGCGACCTGGGCGCGCATGTGACTCTCCTGTGGTGGCCATTCCTGATCCGACAGCCCCTTAGTGATACCTTAGCGTGTCGTTTGCGATGATGTCGCGCAACTTGGGCGACACGCGGCTTGTCTTCTACGACAAGCCCCGCCAAAAATGGCCGCAAGACAATCAACAGGAGCACCCCATGACCGAGACCATGATTGCCGTGATCGGCGGCTCAGGCATCTATGACATCGACGGGCTGAAAGGCGCAAACTGGACCGCGGTTGAAACCCCATGGGGGGCGCCGTCGGATCAGATTCTGACCGGTACGCTGGACGGCGTGAAAATGGCTTTTCTGCCGCGTCACGGGCGTGGACATGTGCACACGCCCTCATCAGTGCCCTATCAGGCCAATATTGCCGCGTTGAAGCAGATCGGCGTGACGGATGTGATCTCGGTTTCGGCGGTGGGGTCGTTCCGCGAACACATGGCGCCGGGGGATTTTGTGGTTGTGGATCAGTTCATTGACCGCACGTTTGCGCGCGAGAAATCCTTTTTTGGCCCCGGTCTGGTGGCGCATGTCAGCGTGGCGCATCCGACATGCGAACGCCTGAGCGATGCCTGCGAAACAGCCGCCAAAGACGCAGGGATCACTGTGCATCGGGGCGGTACCTATCTCGCGATGGAAGGGCCGCAGTTTTCTTCACTGGCCGAGTCCAAAATGTACCGCGAAATCTGGGGCTGTGATGTGATTGGCATGACCAATATGCCCGAAGCCAAACTCGCCCGCGAAGCCGAGATTTGTTACGCCAGCGTTGCAATGGTCACTGACTATGACAGCTGGCACCCTGATCATGGTGAGGTCGATGTCTCTGATATCATTGCCACATTGACCGGAAATGCCGGCAAAGCCCGTGATCTGGTACGCCGCCTTCCGGGTATGCTTGGCACTGAACGCGCGCCCTGCCCGCATGGTTGTGATCGGGCATTGGAATACGCAATCCTGACCGCACCTGAGGCGCGGGACCCGGCCATGGTCAGCAGATTGTCCGCCGTTGCAGGCCGTGTGCTGACATGAGTTTAGAAATGTGGCTGGCCTTTGTGGCCGCATCAAACGTGCTTTTACTAATCCCCGGTCCAACCGTGCTTTTGGTGCTGTCTTACGCGCTGAGCCAGGGGCGCAAAGTCGCCTTGGCCACCGTGGCAGGCGTGGCGTTGGGTGATTTTCTGGCGATGACCGCGTCGCTGTTGGGGCTTGGTGCGTTGGTGCTGGCTTCGGCCACGGCCTTTACAGTTTTAAAATGGGTCGGAGCGGCCTATTTAATCTGGCTTGGGTTTCGCATGCTCAAGGGTGCCGGTCGGGCCCGAATGGACGGTCTGCTGGACGCGCCTGCGGAAACCCCACGCGCGGTGTTTTCCCACGCGGCCATCGTGACAGCACTAAACCCAAAAAGTATTGGCTTCTTTATCGCCTTTGTACCGCAATTCATTGACCCCACTCGGCAAATCTCGGTGCAGTTTGCGATCATGATCGTGACATTCGTGAGTTTTGCGTCGCTCAATGCGCTGGCATATGCATTGTTGGCCGACCGTCTGCGGGCACGTATGTCGCGCCCAACGGTGTTGCGCAATCTGACCCGGTTGGGCGGAGTCACTCTGATGGGAATGGGTATCTTCACCGCCCTGATGCGGCGTAGTACCTGATTTGTTATCTGCGCCCATACGCCCCTTGCGTCACCTCCCAAGTTCCGCCAAACGGTAACCGATATTTTTCAAAGGGCCCGGCCATGCGCAGAAGCAACGACGTCAAAGATTACATCCGCACCATCGTGGACTTCCCCCACGAAGGCATTCTGTTTCGCGATGTCACCACATTGTTTGCCGACCCGCGCGGGTTTCGCATGGCGATTGACCAAATGTTGCACCCGTTTGCAGGAGAGCGTATCGACAAGGTGATCGGCCTTGAGGCGCGCGGGTTTATCCTTGGCGGAGCCATCGCGCATCAGTTGTCTGTTGGCTTTGTGCCAATCCGCAAAAAGGGTAAACTGCCCGGCACTACGATTTCTGAGGAATACACACTGGAATATGGCGAAGCGATCATGGAAATCCATGACGACGCCATTCAGCCGGGCGAAAAAATTCTGGTGGTCGATGATCTGTTGGCAACCGGCGGTACGGCCGAGGCCAGCATCAAATTGATTGAACGTCTGGGCGGCGAGATTATTGCCTGTTCTTTCATCATTGACCTGCCTGAACTGGGCGGGCGCAAAAAGATCGAAGACATGGGTATGAACGTTCAGGTTCTCTGTGAATTTGAAGGGCTTTAAGACTTAAAGGACACACCCCTTCCCCACGAAATATTTTTGCAAAGATGAAACTCAGGCGCGCAGCACGGCGCCGGGGTTCATGATGCCATTGGGGTCAAGGGCCGTTTTGATCGAGCGCATGGCGATCAGACGCGTGGGATCTCCGTATTTTTCAAGATCCTCGACCTTCATCCGTCCCACGCCATGTTCGGCGCTAAACGACCCTTCAAAGCCTTGCAAAAGCTTGTGGACGCAGTTTTTGACCGCGTCGCGCAGATGGACAAAATCCTCGCGGTCTTGCCCTTTTGGGGGAAAGACATTGAAATGCAGATTACCGTCGCCAAGATGGCCAAAGCAATTGATGCGGAACTCGCCCAGATCGGCAAGCGCGCTGTTGGCCACGATGATGAACTCAGACACAGCGCTCAGAGGCAGAGAGATGTCATGGCTGCTGATTGAGCCGATGCGCTTGTTGGCCTCTGGAATGTGCTCGCGCAGGGACCAGAAATCGGCGCGCTGGCCCGCGCTTTGAGCGATCACCCCATCGTTGACCAAGTTTTTTTCCAATGCAACTTCGAAGACCATTTCAAGAGCACTATCCGCCCCGGCAGGCATGCCAAATTCGACCAGAACCATCCATTCAGGTGGGTCCACAAAAGGCTGGCGCACATCTGGCAGTGTTTCGGCCACAAACAAGGGACCCTGGCGATGGATCAACTCAAAAGCGCTGACACTCTCGCCGACGTGAGATCTCGCAAGCGCCAAAAGCTGGAGCGCTGCATCGGGGCCGTTGACGGCCATGAAGGCTGTGCCATAAGACGCCGGTCTTGGGGCCATTTTCAGGGCCGCGGCGGTGATAATGCCCAAAGAGCCTTCGGCTCCAATCAAAAGGTTGCGCAAATCATAGCCAGTGTTGTCTTTGCGCAAGCGTGTCAGACCATGCCAAATCTCGCCGGATGGCAACACGGCCTCTAGCCCAAGACAAAGGTCGCGCGTATTGCCATAGCGCAGCACGTTCACACCGCCTGCATTGGTCGACAGATTGCCGCCAATTGTTGCAGACCCTTCAGCGGCCAGCGACAGCGGAAACAAACGCCCCACCTCTTCTGCCGCGTCTTGAACGGACGCCAGGATCGCACCGGCCTCGGCCACAAGAACGTTTTCCAAAGGATGAACAGCGCGGATTTTGTTCATGCGTTCCAGCGACAGGATCAGAGGCACAGGACCCTGATCCAATACCTGCCCCCCCACAAGCCCTGTGCCGCCGCCGTATGGGACAATCCCCACACCGGCCGTGTTGCAAGCGCGCACAATAGTGGCCACTTCGTCCACGGTGCGTGGCAGAGCCACATAAGAGGCGTTGTTTCCCCGATACCGACTGCGTGGTTCTTCGAGATAGCGTGGTTCGGCGCGACGCAGGCAATCTTCGGGCAGAGCGTTGAACAGAGTTTCGATCAAATTTTGGGATAAAGAATTCAGGATCATGCCTTAAGTCCTAGCATGGTTCATAAATTCGTCCAGTGCCGTTGCGATTACAGGTCGGCGAAACATCAGGTTACGCCCAGGTGCCCTGCCCGTACTCAGGCTTGGCCGGCCATCGTGCGACCACGGCGGTCATTGCGCAGCGCCGCATACAGCACATGAGTGCGCCAGCGTCCGTTGATCTGCAGATAGCTTTGAGCCACGCCTTCGTATTTGAAACCGGATTTTTCCAGCACACCACGCGACGGTGTGTTTTCTGGCAAGCAGGCAGCTTCGATCCGGCTGAGGTCCATTTGTGCAAAAGCGTGGTGCACCACTGCCTCAATGCTTTCGCGCATATACCCCTGACGGGTGAATTGCTTGGCCACCCAATAGCCCAACGTCCCCGATTGCGCAGGGCCGCGGCGGATATTATCCAGAGTGATCGCCCCCATCAACGCATTATCACTGCGACGGGTCAGGAACAAAGGCACCGCGGTTCCGCCCGAAATTGATCGTTGGGCCCAGTAGACTCGATTGGTAAAACTTTTACGGGTCAGGTGATCTGCAGACCAGGCCGGCTCCCACGGGATCAGAAAATCCGCACTGCTTCCGCGCAGCTCTGCCCAGTCACGAAAGTCCGAATGCACCGGCGGGCGCAATGTCAGCCGCTCGGTTTCGATTCGTACCTTGCGCCGGTTCAATAGCATCACGCCGCTCGTCGCTCCTGCAGTGTGGCTAGATCAGGTGCGGATGACACCGGGCCATAAAGCGCCATTGCAGGCCGTGCGACCAACGCCATATGTTCGGCAAAGCAGCGCACGTCGTCGTCGCTGATGCCATCAATGCGTTCAACCGTTTCAGACAACGTTGGAATACGATCCCAGATCGACAACATCCGCGCCAGTCGTTCAGCGCGACTGGACGGGCTTTCGAGCCCCATCAGCATGCCAGCCTTCATCTGCGTGCGTGCGCGCGCAATCTCAGTTGCGTTCATGTCGTCTGCGGCGCGCTTCAACTCATCAATGGTGATCTCGGCCAGTTCCGCCACCTGAGCCCCGGACGTACCGGCGTAGATCGTTGTCATGCCGGTATCGGCATAGGCTCCGGCCTGCGCATAGATCGTATAGCAAAGCCCGCGTTTTTCCCGCACTTCCTGAAACAGGCGGCTCGACATGCCGCCACCAAGCGCTGTGCTGTAAATCTGGGCCGTATAAATCTCGGGATCGCAATAGTCCGGGCTTTCCAGTCCAAGCGCGAAATGGGCTTGTTCCAGCGCTTTTTCGGTGCGGTATTCGCCTCCCTGAAAACGCGCAGGCAGATAGACCGGGGTTTTGCCACCACTGAGCCCACCAAACATGTCTTCAGCAAGGCGCACAATCTCGTCGTGATCGACCCCGCCAGCCGCAGACAGGATCATGCGTTCTGGGCGATAATGTTCGGCAACGAACCCGGCCAGATCGGTGCGCCCAAAGGCTTTGACCCGTTCTTCAGCACCCAGAATGGTGCGTCCAATCGGTTGATCGGGATAAGCGCGTTCCTGAAGCCAGTCAAAAATCACATCGTCAGGTGTGTCCAGCGACTGGCCAATTTCCTGAAGGATCACACCGCGCTCGATTTCGATTTCGTTGGCATCAAAAATCGGATTGAGAACGATATCACCAATCACATCCAGCGCCAAAGCCACATCGCCTTTGAGCACCCGGGCATAATAGGCGGTCACCTCGCGGCTGGTATAGGCATTGATATAGCCCCCCACATCTTCAATCGCCTCGGCGATCTCAAGTGCGTTGCGTTTGCTGGTGCCCTTGAAGGCCATATGCTCCAGAAAATGGGCGATACCGTTCTGAGCGCTGGTTTCATGGCGCCCACCGGCACTGACCCAAATCCCAATTGATGCAGATTCGAGACCGGGCATATGCTCGGTCACGATCCGGAAGCCATTCGGCAGCGTGTGTATTTGTGTCGTCAACGTGCGGCGATCCGCTCTTTAATGAGGGCCTTCAGATGCTCCAGATCATTGGGCACCCGCGTGACACGCTCAGGTTTATCCATCATATCTGCCATATGCGGTGGCAGGTCGGGACGCGCGCCCATGGCTTGTTCCACAGCATCGGGGAATTTGGCCGGATGGGCGGTTGCCAGTGTGATCATTGGGCTATCACCCAGATTCTCGTTCGCGACCTTTACCCCAACCGCGGAATGAGGGCAAAGCACTTCTCCGGTTTGTGTAAACGCCGCCGTAATCTCGGCCATGGTTTCCTCTTCCGAGGCACGGCCGGACGCAAAGGTATCACGCAACACGTCAATTGCCCCCTGGCTCACTGTGAAAGAGCCGTCTTGGAGTTCGTCCATCAACTGCGCCACGGCACTGCCGTCACGACCATAGGCGTCAAACAAGGCGCGCTCAAAGTTGGACGACACCTGAATATCCATCGACGGGCTGATCGACGGGGTGACTCCTTCTTTGGTGTAGGCTCCCGTTTCCATCGTGCGATGCAGGATGTCGTTCTGGTTGGTCGCGATCACCAGTTTATCAATCGGCAAGCCCATTTTTTTGGCAATGTAGCCGGCAAAGATATCGCCAAAGTTGCCAGTAGGCACGGTGAACGAGATTTTGCGATCTGGCGCTCCAAGCGACACGGCGGTTGAGAAATAGTACACCACCTGAGCCAACACCCGCGCCCAGTTGATCGAGTTCACACCAGCCAGTTTCACGCCATCACGGAACTCAAAATCGTTGAACATGTCTTTCAGCTTGGCCTGACAATCATCGAAATCACCGTCCATCGCCAGCGCATGCACATTGGCATCTTCCGGCGTGGTCATCTGTTTGCGCTGAATGTCGGACACTCGACCGTGTGGGAACAAGATGAACACATCCACATTGTCCAGCCCACGAAAGGCTTCAATCGCGGCGGAACCTGTGTCGCCCGACGTCGCTCCCACGATGGTGACACGCTCGCCACGCCGCGCCAAGGAGAACTGAAACAACTGACCGATCAGCTGCATCGCAAAGTCTTTGAACGCCAGTGTCGGTCCGTGGAACAGTTCCATCAGGAAATGGTTCGGACCAAGTTGCACCAATGGCGCGCGCGCGTCATGGCGAAAGCCCGTGTAGGCCCGGGCAATAATGCCCTTGAATTCTTCATCTGAAAAAACACCGCCCAAAAACGGCTTCATCACCCGAAAGGCAGTTTCTTCGTAAGACAATCCTGCCAGTGCCGCGATCTCCTCTTTGGACATGGTTGGCACGGTTTCAGGCACATAAAGCCCGCCGTCCCGGGCAAGCCCGGTCAGCATGGCGTCTTCGAAAGTCAGCTCCGGGGCGTTGCCGCGGGTTGAGATGTATTTCACGGGTCTCAGGCCTTTTTGGTTTTGCGCATTCGGTTGGATTTCTGGCGCAGGTAATAAAGGGTCATGGCCACCCATACAATCGCCAGACCGTACCATGTGACCACATATTCAAGGTGACCGTTGGGAATTCCGGAGCTGTCGAGCGGTAGCGGCGTCACACGCGGGTCATTTTCCGAAACTTCGCGGGCAATCAGAAGAATCGGTTCTGTGCCAAGAGCCTTTGCCATGATTGGGACTTCGCGCGCAAACCAGATGTTCCCGGCCACGTCATTTTCCGGCGTATAGCTGTCGCGCTCGTCCGGCCAGTGCAGGTTTCCGCTGACCGTGGCCGGACCGATAAAGCGCGGAGCATTTTTGTCGGGTATCGAAACAAACCCGCGATCAACCATGATACGTCGGCCGCCTTCAGTCTCAAACACAGATACGATCCGATAACCTGCACCGACCTTTTTCACACTGACAAGAAAGTGCAGCTCATCCGCAGTGAATGTACCGGTGGCGGTAGCAGCAAGAAAGCGATCAACCTTGGGGTTTGGATCGATCGGGACCGCCACGGGAACGTCTCCGATCCGCGCATCAATTGCGGCCAGGAACGCCTCTTTTTCGGCCATGCGCCGGACCTGCCAGTTGCCCAACGACACGAGGATCGCGGTGCCAACGATGCCAAAGATCAGGGGAACAATAAGGCGGGACAAGGGGCTCTCTTTCAAAAGGAAAGTCGCGGATGGCGTGGCCACCCGCGACTTGCTTTATGCGCTTTGATCGCGATTTTTCAACCGCAAACCTACAGCAGGCTTAGCCACCCCAGATGTAGACGGCAGCAAACAGGAACAGCCAGACCACATCCACAAAGTGCCAGTACCAGGCAGCAGCCTCGAACCCGACATGTTTTTCAGGTGTGAAATGACCCGCTTGCAAACGCAGCAGGCAAACCAGCAGGAAGATCGTGCCGATGATCACGTGGAAACCGTGAAAGCCTGTCGCCATAAAGAAGTTGGCGCCATAGATGTTACCCGAGAAGCCAAAGGCCGCGTGGCTGTACTCATAAGCCTGAAAGCCTGTGAACAATACACCCAGAGCCACAGCGATAATCAGGCCCCACTTCATGTCCGAGCGGTTGTTTTCATGGGCAATCGCGTGGTGCGCCCAAGTGGCCGCCATACCAGAACACAACAGGATCAGCGTGTTGATCAGTGGCAAGTGCCAGGCATCAAAGGTTTCAATGCCAACAGGAGGCCAAACACCATCAACCGCCGGGCTTTCGGGTCCCATCGGATACATGGCGTGTTTGAAGAAGCTCCAGAACCAGGCCGAAAAGAACATCACTTCGGACATGATGAACAGTACAACGCCGTAGCGCAAACCGATCTGGACAACGGGTGTGTGGTCGACACCGCCATTGCCTTCGGCAACAACTTCGGCCCACCAGCCGTACATAACGTAAAGGACCATAACGAGGCCAATAAAGAACATGTACGGTGTCACATCCTTCATCCAAAGCACCGCGCCGAACAGCATGATGAACGCGCCAACCGCGCCCAAAAGAGGCCACAGCGACGGCGGCAGAATGTGATAGTCGTGATTTTTAGCGTGCGCCATTTTTATTCCCTCGTTGGAAGGCTTTTAGTTAACTTCGGTTTCATTTGCCTGCTTCAAGGAAGCTGTTTCCTCGGGCAGATCTATTTCGTGGAACGTGTAAGACAGGGTGATGCTATGCACATACTTGCCATCCCGGTCCGTCACGATTTCGGGGTCTACATAGAAGGACACCGGCATTGTAATCCGCTCACCGGGTTGCAACACCTGCTCTTCAAAGCAGAAGCAGTCGATTTTGGTGAAAAAGCCACCCGCCTCATAGGGGGAGACATTGTAGCTGGCAGAACCCGCAATTGGGCGATCTGTGGGATTATACGCCTCGTAAAAGGCCAGCCCGGTTTCGCCGATACGGATTTCCATCTTGCGCTGCAGCGGCTTGAACTCCCATGGGAAGTCACGCTCTTTGCTGGCGTCAAAACGGATGTTGATGGTTTTTTCGAGGATCACGTCTGATCCGGCTTCGGCCACGCTTGTGGCACCGCCAAATCCAGTGACGCGGCAGAACCAGTCATAGAACGGCACCGAGGCCCAAGCCAAAGCGCCCATGGTCACAACCACGCTCACCAGCTGAAGCACCGTCTTTCTTTGCCGATCCATTGCCATCAGTTCTGGATCCTTGCGTTCTCGGGCTCATAATCGCCGCGTGTGACCTTGACCACGGTCAGACCAAACACGATTGCAATAAAGCCCGCCAACACCAGTGCCAGACCGACATTGCGACCCAGACGGCGTTTATGAAGTTCGTGATCTTCGCGAAAGCTCATGACCTACCAGCCTCCCAGACCATAAGGGGCCAATGTGGCTTCGACCAGGATCGCACCAAAATGCAGGAAGAGATACAGAAGCGACAGGCCAAAGAACGACTTTTCGCGTTTGTAGCCATCCGCCTCGGACACGTCTTCGTTGCGACACCAGATCGAGATTGCGCCGGCGATGAACAGACCGTTAAGGATCAGGGCAACCGCCAAATAGATCGGACCACCGACGCCGGTAAAGGCCATGCCCACGGCGACAATCGCCAAAAGCACTGTGTAGACAAGAATATGGTTCCGTGTGGAACGACGTCCGTTGGTGACGTGCAGCATCGGCACGCCCGCGTCTTTGTAGTCAGACTTCATAAACAGACACAGCGCCCAGAAATGAGGCGGGGTCCACATGAATGTCAGCGTAAACATCAGAACGCTTTCAACCGACACGCCGCCCGTAGCCACGGCCCAGCCGATCATCGGGGGGAAAGCGCCTGCAGCCCCACCAATCACGATATTCTGCGGGGTCCAGCGTTTCAGCCACATGGTGTAGATCACCACATAGAAAAAGATCGTAAAGGCCAGCAAGGCACCGGCAAAGATATTGGCCGCGAGTGCGAGCATGACACAGGCAAAGACCGACAAAGTGATGCCAATGGCAAAGGCTTCGTCACGGGTGACTTTACCTGCCGGGATGGGCCGCGACTGGGTGCGTTTCATCACCGCGTCGATATCCGCATCCCACCACATGTTCAGCGCACCCGAAGCACCCCCACCCACGGCGATGAACAGGATCGACGCAAAGGCCACCATCGGATGCACGGCAACCGGGGCGGCCAACAGGCCGACCATCGCCGTAAACACAACAAGAGACATCACGCGCGGCTTGAGCAGTGCGAAATAGTCACCAAAGCCTGCTTCCTGCGGCTGGACAGATGTGTTGATGCTTGCGTCGCTCATAGATGTCCCCATAGGCCGGGCGCGCCAATCGCGCCCCTGCCCTTAAGCTGTTATTGGTTGACCGAAGCCAGATGCACGCCGGCCGGAATGGTCGACATGTCACCTGCGTACTCTTCAATCGCACCCTTCAGCCACTCTTCGTAAGCGGCCTCAGAGACAACCTTGACCGTGATCGGCATATAGGCGTGATCCTTGCCGCAAAGCTCGGAACACTGACCAAAATAGATGCCTTCACGCTCGGCTTTGAACCAAAGCTCTGCCAGACGACCTGGCACAGCGTCTTGCTTCACACCAAAGGCCGGGATGGTCCACGCGTGGATCACATCAGCGCCGGTGACCTGCATGACGATGGTCTTGCCGATTGGCACAACAACCTGAGTGTCTGTGGCCAGAAGATATTCGTCTTCGTTATAGCCATTTTCCACCAAGTCTTCTTTGGCTAGCAGGAAGCTGTCGAACTCAAACCCGTGGTCGACATATTCATAGCCCCAGTACCACTGATAGCCGGTCACTTTGATGGTGATGTCGGCTTCGGGGATTTCCTGTTGCTTGAACAGGACCGGAAGGCTGAACGCGCCGATAAACACAAGGATCAGGATCGGACCGATGGTCCAGACAATCTCGATCGGGGTGTGGTGCGTAAATGTTGCAGGTGTCGGATTGGCGCGCTTGTTGAAACGCACGATGATGTAAAGCAGCAGTGCGCAGACAAACAGCACAATTGCCGTGATGATGACGAGAATCATATAGTCCAGCGACTGCAGGTCACGCGCCAGTTCGGTCGCGGCAGGCTGCCAGCCCATCAATCCATCGACGGGCTTACCCACGGTTTCAACCTCCTGCGCGAAGGCAGGAAAAGCAGTGAAAGCAGCAAGAAAGCCCAGGATTTTCGTTAGAATTCGCATAGTTCACCCTGATCGGTTGCGGTGTTGTTCATTGTTATCTCTTTGCAAAAAACCACCCCCTAAGGTGGAATCCTGCTGTTGTATCGCTGTTAGAAACCATATTCTATCAGCCAAATAAAGAAGGCAGCCCGCGTCAAACGGACGCTTTTTTTGACTTAGATCAAATTCCGAAGGGAAAATCCATATGACGCAGATCAAATTTAGCCCTTTTGAGTCAGTTATTGGCCTTGATGCGGCCCAGCGCCACCTGCAGGCGGCCACAAATGGCGCGGATGATGGTGAATTGTTCCTGGAACGCCGCCGGTCTGAGGCATTGGTGTTCGATGACGGCCGTCTCAAAACGGCCTCTTACGATGCTTCGGAAGGATTTGGTCTAAGGGCGGTGCGTGGAGAGGTCTCGGGTTATGCGCATTCTTCCGAGATTTCCGAAGCCGCATTGTCGCGCGCCGTGGAAACAGCGCGACTTGCAGTCGGAGAAGGTGGCGGCACACTGGCCCTGGGCCCCACCCCAACCAACCGAAAGCTCTATACGGACGATGACCCCATCATTGGGGCAACCTTGCCGGTGAAAATCGAAACGCTGCGCGAGATCGACGCCTTTGCCCGCGATCTCGATCCGCGCGTGGTGCAGGTGTCAGCGACACTGGCGGCATCCCACCAAGAGGTGGTTATTCTGCGCCCGGACGGCCAGCAGGTCACTGATACCCGCCCGATGACCCGGGTCAATGTCTCGGTCATAGTCGAAAAAGACGGTCGACGCGAAAGCGGCGGTGCAGGCGGCGGCGGACGGTTGGGTCTTGATGGTCTGATCGATCCTATCGACTGGCAGGCAAAAACCCGCGAGGCGCTGCGTATTGCTTTGGTCAATCTCGAAGCCATCCCCGCCCCTGCAGGCCCCATGCAAGTGGTGCTAGGCCCTGGCTGGCCGGGTATTTTACTGCACGAAGCGGTTGGCCACGGGCTGGAAGGTGATTTCAATCGCAAGGGCAGTTCAAAATTCTCGGGTCGTATCGGTGAAAGGGTCGCTGCACCCGGCGTGACCGTTATTGATGATGGCACGATTCCAGATCGTCGTGGATCGATCAGCGTCGATGACGAAGGCACGCCGTCGGCCCGCAATGTTCTGATCGAAGACGGCATTCTTGTCGGCTATATGCAGGACCGCCAAAACGCCCGGTTGATGGGCGTTGCCCCCACGGGCAATGGTCGGCGGGAAAGCTTTGCGCATCCACCAATGCCACGTATGACCAACACTTATATGGAAGGCGGCAATGCCAATCCTATGGATTTAGTTGGATCGCTCAAGGACGGTATCTATGCGGTGGGATTTGGCGGTGGCCAAGTCGACATCACCAACGGCAAATTTGTGTTCTCCTGTACCGAAGCCTACCGCGTACAAGACGGCAAAATCGGCGCGCCGGTGACAGGGGCGACATTGATCGGCGATGGCGCCAGCGCAATGACTAAGATTCTGGGTCTTGGCAATGATATGGCGCTGGATCCCGGCATGGGCAATTGCGGCAAGGCGGGGCAATGGGTGCCCGTGGGTGTCGGCCAGCCAACAGTTTTGATGGATGGTCTCACGGTGGGCGGCTCGGCGACGTAACAAAAAAGCGAGGTCTCGGCGTAAGGTTCTCAGCAAAAAGAAAGCTATGGTTTACGCGCTGTTAACCACCAACGCGGTAGATGTGATTCTGCAAGCAGGCGGAGCAACGGATGACCGGACCCCAAATTTCTTCCACTCACCCCCAACTCCCACCCACCACGGAAGAACAACGGTTTTCGTGGCTTCGCCTCTTGCGTTCCCGTCGCGTTGGTATCGCGACCTTTCACCGATTGCTGGCAGAACACGGCTCGGCCGAGGCGGCCCTGATTGCCCTGCCCGAAATCGCAAGCGAAGCCGGTGAAACTCATTACAAAACCTGTGATCCCGCACGCATCGATGCCGAATTGGCAGCCGGGGCGGCGTCAGGGGCTCGATTGGTCGCTTTGAATGACGCCGAATATCCGACTTTGCTGGCACATATTCCCAACGCCCCTCCCTTGCTTTGGGTCAAAGGCGACACGTCCCTTCTTGAAACACCTCTTGTGGCCGTTGTTGGGGCTCGCAATGCGTCATCACTGGGTACCCGGATGACCCGCGCCCTTTGCCGCGAACTGGGTGAAATGGGATATACAATTGTCTCAGGCATGGCGCGTGGCATCGATACGGCGGCCCATCATGCTGCGTTGAAAACCGGCACAATTGCGGTTCTGGCAGGAGGGGTGGATGTGATCTACCCGGCCGAAAACCTGCCCCTTTCGGAAAAGTTGAACACGCACGGTCTGAGCCTGTCCGAACAACCCATGGGCGTCACTCCGCAGGCCCGTCATTTCCCAGCGCGAAATCGGATCATTTCTGGTCTGACCCGGGCGGTTATCGTGGTTGAAGCCGCGGTGCGTTCCGGAAGCCTGATCACTGCGCGCGAAGCCCTGGACCAAGGGCGCGAAGTTCTGGCAGTCCCGGGACATCCGTTTGATGCCCGCGCTTCTGGCTGCAATATGTTGATCCGCGATGGCGCGACATTGGTGCGCACGGCGGGCGATGTGATTGAAGCCATTGGCGAAGCACGTCCCAATCCTCAGGTCAGCGACGAACAACCGCTTCCGTTTGAGGCTGCGGTCACGGACAATCCTCGCAGCCTGCGAGAGACCTCTGCCCTGCACATGCAAATTCTCGACAGGCTCGGACCTGCCCCGGTGGCCGAAGATCAACTGATACGCGACCTGCAAGCCCCTGCCCGACATGTCGCGCCGGTTCTTGTCGATCTGGAACTGGATGGCCAGATCACCCGCCAAGCCGGAGGTTTGCTGTCAAAGGTTTGATTTCAATCCACACCAATATCTTTAATTGGCCTGACACAGGTCCCTGATCACCACATCAAACACGCGACAGTATTCATCCCAATGGTGCCAGACATCCGATGGACCCATCGTCCATTGCAGTGCTACCCATGTTCCACCAGACCGCTGGAACAAAGCGTGGATGTCAGTCGAGTCGCCCAGTTCGATATCAATGTCGCCGCGCAGATATCCCGGAGTGGACAACACATCAATTTGGCGCCCCCCGGGGCGTTGCGCACGCAGATACCCATACCCCAGCCCGTTTGCCTGGCGCAGATCCTCGACGACAAACTGAACCGGTGCGCCCAACAGCCATTCCGCATGTGGCCGCATTGCATCCAACATGTCCCTTCGTGCCTGTGATCCGACCGCAGGCTCAGTCCAGGTTTCAGCAGACAGACCGCTTGCGACAAGACAGAGCATAAGCAAAATTCGTTTCATAAATTCACCTTAAAACCCGTGGTGCGAATACAATCCGCGTCAATTTTACCACATGAATTTTTTCCCTGCATTGACATTACCCCCTTCCGCCGCACAGTTTTCGCCGCCATAACGGCGCCCCGAGTCGAGAGGAAATTTTATGCCTGTAGTTGTCGTCGAGTCCCCGGCAAAAGCCAAAACCATCAATAAATACTTGGGGTCCGACTATACTGTCTTGGCGTCATACGGCCACGTGCGTGACCTGCCAGCCAAGAACGGCAGCGTCGACACAGATCAGGATTTCGACATGACCTGGGAGATTGGCGTTGATTCTCGCAAGCACGTCAAAGCCATCGCCGACGCCCTGAAAGAAGACAACAACCTCATTCTTGCGACTGACCCGGACCGCGAAGGTGAAGCGATCAGCTGGCACCTTGAAGAGGCGCTTCGCAAACGTCGGGCGATTAAAAAGGATACCCCGGTCAGCCGCGTGGTGTTCAATGCAATCACCAAGGCTGCCGTGACAGAAGCGATGCAAAACCCACGTCAGGTGGATCAGCCGCTGGTCGACGCCTATCTTGCCCGCCGTGCGCTGGATTATCTTGTTGGCTTTAACCTTTCACCGGTATTATGGCGCAAATTGCCCGGTGCCCGGTCTGCGGGTCGTGTGCAATCCGTGTGCCTGCGCCTGATCGTGGAACGCGAGATGGAGATCGAGGCGTTCAACGCGCGCGAATACTGGAGCGTAAAGGCAGTTTTGGCCACGCCCCGCGGCAAGGAATATGAAGCCCGCCTGACCGTTCTGGGTGGCGATAAGCTCGACAAATACAGCCTTGAAAACAGCACAGCAGCCGAGCTGGCGGTTCAGGCAATCTCATCGCGCGATCTGAGCATTGCCAAGGTCGAAGCCAAACCGGCAAGCCGCAACCCATCAGCACCGTTCATGACCTCAACCCTACAACAGGAAGCCAGTCGTAAATTTGGCTTGGGCGCGCGCCAATGCATGAGCACAGCGCAACGCCTGTATGAGGCCGGATACATTACATATATGCGAACCGACGGCATCGACATGGCCCCCGAAGCCGTGACCGCAACCCGCGACGCCATCGCCAGCCGCTATGGTGCCGAATATGTTCCATCCAGCCCGCGCATCTATAAAAACAAGGCCAAGAACGCGCAGGAAGCCCACGAATGTATCCGCCCCACAGACATGATGCGCAGCGCCGAAGACATCAAAATCTCGGAGCCGGATCAGCGTAAGCTGTATGATCTGATCTGGAAGCGCACTATCGCCTGTCAAATGGAAGGCGCACGGCTTGAGAGAACCTCGGTCGATATTGCCAGTGACGATGGTCAGGTAGGTCTGCGCGCCACAGGTCAGGTTGTTTTGTTTGACGGATTTCTGCGGGTCTATGAAGAAGGCCGCGATGACGTGGTGGATGACGATGACAAACGTCTGCCGCAAATCATGGAAGGCGAAAAGGCTGACAAACGAACCGTGTCACCTGAGCAGCACTTCACCCAACCTCCGCCCCGCTATACCGAGGCCACGCTGGTTAAGCGTATGGAAGAACTGGGCATTGGTCGCCCATCAACCTATGCCAGCGTGATCACCACGATCCAGGATCGTGAATATGTTCGCAAGGACAAAAACCGCCTCTTCCCCGAAGACAAAGGCCGGATTGTTACGATCTTTTTGCTGAACTTCTTCTGCCAATATGTGGGCTATGAGTTCACAGCCAACCTCGAAGAAGAACTGGATGATGTGTCCGCCGGTGAACGTAATTACAAAAACGTACTAAGCCGCTTCTGGAAAGACTTCTCGGCGGCTATTGCGGAAACTTCGGAGCTTCGGATTTCGGAAGTTCTGGATGTGTTGGATAACGCTCTCGCGTCGCAACTTTATCCGCCCAAGGAAGACGGTTCTGACCCTCGCGTTTGCCCAAAATGCGGACAGGGCCAGTTGCACCTAAAATCTTCGCGGACTGGTGGTTTTGTCGGTTGCGGAAACTATCCTGAATGCACCTATACACGGCCGATTGCAGGCGAAGGTGCCGACGGTGACGAACGGGTACTTGGTGAAGACGGAGACGACGAGATTTGGCTGAAGGCCGGTCGATTTGGGCCCTATGTTCAACGCGGCGAGCCAACCCCCGAAAACAAGAAGCCCCGGCGCGCTTCCTTGCCACGCGGTTGGAACAAAGAAGACATGGACCTTGAAAAGGCCCTCACGCTTCTTAGCCTGCCCCGAGAAATTGGCGAACATCCGGAAGGCGGCATGATCACGTCGAACTTTGGACGCTTTGGTCCCTATGTGATGCACAAGCTGCCGGATGACGCAAAACCCGTCTATGCCAACGTCAAAGATCCCAACGATGTCTTTGAAATTGGCATGAACCGGGCAGTGGAAATTTTGGCGGAAAAACGGGCCAATCCCGGTCGTCGCGGCGGTGGTGCCGCGGTCAAACCTCTGAAAGAGCTTGGGGAACATCCAGAGAGTGGTGGTCCCGTCAACGTCATGGATGGGCGTTACGGCGCATATGTAAAATGGGAAAAGGTAAACGCTACTATTCCTAAAGAGGTCGAAGCCAAAGACGTGACCATGGAACAGGCCGTACAGTGGATTTCGGAAAAGGCAGCAAAGAAAAAGCCTGCCAAACGCAAAGCACCCGCCAAGAAAAAGGCGCCCGCGAAGAAAACAGCCGCCAAGAAATAAGATAATGGCCCTGCCAACTTGGCGGGGCTTTTTACTACGTATCATCACCCGTAGTAATACGCGCATCGCCCACAAAGATTGACTCTGACAGGGTGCCCCGTCAAAACGGCTTCAATTCCGAATTGAAGGGAGAATTCCATGAAAAAAGTCTATGCGAATGCCACTGAGGCACTCGACGGGCTGCTGACAGACGACATGTTCATCGCCTCTGGCGGGTTCGGTCTGTGCGGCATCCCTGAACTGCTTCTCGAAGCGATCAAACAATCGGGCGTCAAAAACCTGACCTTTGCGTCAAACAACGCAGGCGTCGATGATTTTGGCATCGGCATCCTGTTGCAGACCAAACAGGTCAGCAAAATGATTTCGTCCTACGTGGGCGAAAACGCCGAGTTTATGCGTCAGTATTTGTCCGGCGAGCTTGAGCTTGAGTTCAATCCCCAAGGCACATTGGCCGAGCGCATGCGCGCCGGTGGTGCTGGTATTCCGGGCTTTTTCACCAAGACTGGCGTGGGCACAGTGATTGCTGACGGAAAGTTTGAAAAACAGTTTCCGACTGGCCAAGACGGCGCCATGGAAGACTACATCATGGAAGAAGGCATCTTTGCCGATCTGGCCATTGTTAAGGCATGGAAAGCCGATGAGACCGGCAACCTCGTGTTCCGCAAAACCGCGCGTAACTTTAACGCTCCAGCAGCCACTTGCGGCAAAATCTGCGTTGTCGAAGTGGAAGAGATTGTGCCGACCGGATCGCTTGACCCGGACTCAATCCACCTGCCCGGCATCTATGTGAACCGCATCATCAAGGGCGATCACGAAAAGCGCATCGAACAGCGCACCGTTCGTCAGAAGGAGACTTCGTAATGGCTTGGGATCGTAACCAAATGGCCGCACGCGCGGCACAGGAACTGCAAGACGGCTGGTATGTGAATCTTGGCATCGGCATTCCGACACTGGTGTCAAACTACATCCCGGAAGGTGTTGAAGTCACACTGCAATCCGAGAACGGCATGCTCGGCATGGGCCCCTTCCCTTATGAGGGAGAAGAGGATGCAGACCTGATCAACGCAGGCAAGCAAACCATCACTGAACTGCCGCAAACCGCCTATTTTGACAGCGCACAATCTTTCGCCATGATCCGTGGTGGTAAGATTGCCATGGCGATCCTTGGCGCGATGGAAGTGGCCGAAAACGGCGATCTCGCCAACTGGATGATCCCCGGCAAGCTGGTCAAGGGCATGGGCGGCGCGATGGATCTGGTGGCTGGTGTTGGCCGCGTTGTTGTGGTGATGGATCACGCCAACAAACACGGTGTTTCCAAAGTGTTGAAAGAATGCACCTTGCCGCTGACAGGCAGAGGCGTTGTTGATCGCATCATCACCAACCTTGGCGTGATGGACGTGGTTGAAGGTGGCTTGAAGTTGGTCGAATTGGCCGATGGCGTGAGCGAGGAAGAGTTCCGCGCTGCGACCGAGGCAACTTTGGTCAACTAAGACCTGCCCGTTCAAACGAGATTGCCCGGCCAACGCGCCGGGCTTTTTCATTTTCTAACAGGTGCGATCACCTGCAATTCGGATCTCAGGGGTTGGCCTTTGTTCTGCATTGTGCACATCTAGAACCATGGAACTGGACGCAATCGCATTCGAACACGCGCCGATCGGGCTGGCTGTTCTGGAAAACCGCACCATTGTGCGTTGTAATCAGGCATTTGGGGCGATGTTTCGAGCTGACCCTGCAGATTGTGAAGAGCGGTCTTTGGCGGATTTTTATGCGTCAGAAAAGGATTTTCGCACCATCGGCGTCAAAGTTTACACCGCGATCCAAAAGACCGGACGTTACAACGATGAACGTGTGATGCGCCGCCGCGATGGGTCTTTGTTTTGGTGCCGGACCCGCGGCCAGTCGACGACGCCGAAAGACCCTTTTCAGAAAAGTGTCTGGAGTTTTGCAGACCTTTCCGAAGATCGCCCCATCGTCGAGCTCACGCAACGAGAACGCGAAGTTGCGATTCTAACCTGCCGTGGGATGACCAGCAAAGAAATCGGTCTGGAGTTAAAATTATCCTACAGAACCGTGGAAGAATACCGCGCCCGGCTTTTACGTAAATTCGGCGCGCGAAAGCTGGCTGAGTTGGTGGCGAAACTATCTGGCATGCCGCTTTAGACATGTTGTTCACCATTCTAGGCGCTTTGCCCTCGAAATCTGCGTGATCATCCCCAGATAGTCAGAATGCAAGTGCGCTTTTCACGGACGCTGGGATGCCATATAACCCGACGCAAGGGAAACCAAAATAGACTCACATTGCGCGGCGAAGCGCTGAAGAGGACAGAGAAACATGAGCAAAAAGAACCACGACAACGACGTTGCCTTCATTCAGGCCTTGGCTGAACTTCTGCGGGAAAATGACCTGACCGAATTGGAAGTCATGCGCGAGTACGGATCCGACGATAGCTTGAACGTACGCGTCAGCCGCCAACACCAGATCGCAACAACTGTCATGGCCCCAGCGGCTGCCCCTGTCGCTGCCGCTCCTGCTGCTCCTGCCCCTACGGCTGCCGCAGCACCTGCAGCTTCAACCAGTGAAGATGATCCCGCCAGCCACCCCGGCGCGGTCACGTCTCCGATGGTTGGCACTGTCTACATGCAGGCTGAACCTGGCGCGCCCGCATTCGTAAGCGTTGGCACTCAGGTGTCCGAAGGCGACACAATCCTGATCGTTGAGGCCATGAAAACCATGAACCACATTCCGGCTCCTAAATCCGGCACTGTGAAGCGGGTTCTGGTTGGAGACGGCGACACTGTGGAATATGGCGCACCCTTGGTCATCATCGAATAAGGGGCTGATATGTTTGATAAAATCCTAATCGCAAACCGCGGAGAAATCGCTCTGCGCGTGATCCGTGCATGCCGCGAAATGGGCATCAAGTCGGTTGCAGTACATTCGACCGCCGATGCCGACGCTATGCATGTGCGCATGGCGGACGAAGCGGTGTGTATCGGGCCACCACCCGGTACGGAAAGCTATCTCAACATGGCCGCTTTGATCGCGGCCTGCGAAATCACCGGCGCGCAAGCGATCCATCCAGGCTATGGCTTTTTGTCGGAAAACGCGAATTTCGTGCAGATCATTGAAGACCACGATCTGACGTTTATTGGCCCTACAGCCGAACACATCCGAGTCATGGGCGACAAGATCACCGCCAAAGACACGATGAAGGCGCTTGGCGTGCCTTGTGTTCCCGGCAGCGATGGCGGCGTGCCTGATCTGGAATCCGCTTTGAAGATTGGTGAAGAATTCGGTTATCCGGTCATCATCAAAGCCACAGCTGGCGGCGGTGGTAAAGGCATGAAAGTTGCGGGTAGCGCCGAAGAGATGAAAAGCGCTTTTCAAACCGCCCGTGCCGAGGGCAAATCGAACTTTGGCAACGACGAAGTCTACATCGAAAAATACCTGACAACACCGCGCCATATCGAAATTCAGGTTTTTGGAGATGGCAAAGGCAACGCCGTTCATCTTGGTGAGCGTGATTGTTCTTTGCAACGCCGCCACCAGAAGGTGTTCGAAGAAGCGCCCGGTCCGGCGATTTCGCCCGAAGAGCGGGCAGCCATCGGCAAAGTCTGTGCAGATGCCTGCGCCAACATCAACTATATTGGTGCGGGCACGATCGAGTTCCTTTACGAAAAAGGTGAGTTCTATTTCATCGAAATGAACACCCGCCTTCAGGTGGAACACCCGGTGACCGAAGCCATTTTTGGCGTCGATCTGGTTCGTGAACAAATCCGGGTGGCCGAAGGCATGCCCATGTCGTTCACGCAAGATGATCTGGAGATTAATGGCCACTCTATTGAGGTCCGTATCAACGCTGAACGCTTGCCGAACTTCACGCCCTGCCCAGGTCGGATATCTCAGTATCACGCACCCGGTGGCTTGGGGGTTCGGATGGATTCTGCCCTCTATGACGGGTATACTATCCCACCTTTCTATGACTCGTTGATTGGCAAACTGATCGTGCATGGCCGCGACAGACCTGAAGCGCTGGCGCGTTTGAACCGGGCTTTGGGTGAGTTGATTGTGGATGGTGTGGACACCACTGTGCCTTTGTTCCACGCCCTTCTGGCCGAGGATGATATTCATACCGGCAACTATAACATCCACTGGTTGGAACACTGGCTGGAAACCAATCTGGCCGAGGGCTGATGGCTCATGGCGCGCATCCCTGGCAGGACGAGATTACCCCCGACCTGTTGATGCGCGCCTATTCCATGGGGATATTCCCCATGTCTGAACACCGCGATGATCCCGAGATTTTTTGGGTTGATCCACACCGGAGGGGCATTTTTCCGCTCGCCGGGTTTCACGTGTCGCGGTCTCTGGCCAAGGCGATCCGTGCCCAAGCCTACAACATCACCGTCGATCATGATTTTGAAGGGGTGGTAGACGGCTGCGCTGACCGTACGGACACCTGGATAAACGGAACAATCAGGTGCCTTTACAGTGTGTTACACGCCCAACGACGGGCACATTCCATAGAAATCTGGCAAGATTCAAAACTGGTTGGCGGTGTGTATGGGGTGACGTTGGGTACTGCATTTTTTGGGGAAAGTATGTTCTCTCGCACCCCCAATGCGTCGAAAATTGCACTGGCATGGCTGATGGAATTGTTGAATTTGAATGGCTTTACGCTGTTCGACGCACAATTCATCACACCGCATTTGGCAACGCTGGGAGCGGTTGAAATCAGCCGGGAAGAGTATCACACCTTGCTGAAAGAGGCGCAAAAAGGCACCGCTACGTTGACTTACTCAGACGCAGTTTCCGCCGAAGGCGTCGCTTTGCAGCGCAGCACCCAAATATCAAATCGCGCGTGATCCAATGCGCTCAGCGCCGGGGATGAAGCCACCATCCATCCCTGAAACAACGGATCAACAGCCTCTTGCCCATCATAGATGGTCAGAAAAGCATAGCCTTCTCCTGCTGCGTTATCTTCCGGATATCGGCATTCAGCCAGATCAACACGCAAGTCACCAAAGGTCACGCTGTAGCCGTTCTCCAGCTCTATATCGACGACCTGACCGTTCAACTTGTCGAGGCCACGCAGCATCGCGCCATCGCCTTTGATCGCTGGCGTCGCAACCTCAGACGTCACAACACCAAGATCGCGCTGCAGCGAAAACACTTCGGGTTGTTGCGGAACAACGATGATTTGCGGGCCGGAATCAAAATCGAGTGTTTCGACCGTAATCTCACTTTGTGCAGCAGCCATTCCGGCGGCACACATCAAGCAAATTGCGGCGCGGATCATTCGCCGTCTCCGCCAGACACAAATTTCATCAACAGGCCGATCAGGCTGACGGCCCCTTGGGTGTCTTCAATTTCAGCGCCAGATTCAAGATTGAACGGTGACCCACCCGGCAGGATTTCCACGAAATTACCGCCAAGAAGACCTTCGGAAGAGATCACAATCGCGCTGTCATCCGGCAGTTCGATACCGTTCAAAACCGAAAACTCAGTGTCCGCACGAAAAGTCTGAGGATTGAGCGTGACATTTGTTACAGAACCAATCTTGACCCCGGCCAGCCGCACATCAGTGCCCACAGAAACGCCCTCAAGCGAGCGGAACGACGCGGTCAACGGATACCCTGTGGTCGAAGATGAAAAGCCGCTGACTTGCCCAGCATAAACCAGAAAGCCAATAGCAACCGCTACAACGCCCGCCCCAACGGTGATTTCAGTGCGAACAGCCGACATGGTCCAGTCTTATTCCGGCACCCAGGCTTCGTAATCGCTGCGGGCGGCGGGCGCTGCGGCTTTACGAATCGAGCCTGCCGGCGCATAGGCCATCGCGGTGCCACTCAGGTTCTCCTGATGTGGTTTTTCCCAATCCTTGTGGACCAGAGGCTTGTCGTCTGGTGTTTCGTCATAGGTGCGGTGCAGCCAGCCGTGCCAATCGGGGTTGACGCGTGTTGCTTCGACGTCGCCTGCAAAGATCACCCAGCGTTTGCTGTCATCTTTGGTGCGATAATAGCTGTTGCCCTGCGCGTCCTCGCCAACTTTCACACCCTTGCGACGAGTGAAAAGCTTGGTGTTCAAAGTGGCGCCATGCCACCAGGTGAAAACGCTGTTGATCGAGCTCAGAATACCCATGGATGCCTCCGCAAATTCATACCCCGTATGCCCCATTCGTGGACAAAGGTCCAGTATGGCAGACTACGAAAAAGGGCGGACAAATTGCCCACCCCTGTTGATTTGGTTATTTTCCGCCTAACCCACGTTGGCAGGTTCTTTTTCTGCATCTGCGTGGATCATCAGTGGCTGAGCATCAGAGACAACGGCCTCTTCGTTGACCACCACCTCGGTCACGCTGTCCATGCCGGGAAGTTCAAACATTGTATCGAGCAATATTTCTTCCAGAATCGACCGCAAACCACGCGCACCCGTTTTGCGTTCAATCGCACGTTTGGCGATTGCGCTCAGGGCATCATCCGTAAAGGTCAGCTGTGCATCTTCCAATTCGAACAGGCGTTGATACTGTTTGACCAAAGCGTTCTTGGGCTCGGTCAGAATGGTCACCAGCGCGTCTTCGTCCAGATCTTCCAGCGTTGCCAGAACGGGCAAACGGCCAACAAATTCCGGGATCAAACCGAATTTCAAAAGATCCTCTGGTTCCAGATCCTGAAAAATCTCGCCCACGCCGCGTTCATCATCGCCACGCACATCTGCCCCAAAGCCCATCGCCGAGCCTTTGCCGCGCTGAGCAATGATCCGGTCAAGACCGGCAAAGGCCCCGCCGCAGATGAACAGAATGTTGGTGGTGTCGACCTGCAGGAACTCCTGCTGCGGATGCTTGCGCCCACCTTGCGGTGGCACAGATGCAACCGTGCCTTCCATCAGTTTCAGCAAGGCCTGCTGAACGCCCTCCCCCGACACGTCACGCGTGATCGACGGGTTTTCGGATTTGCGGGTGATCTTGTCGACTTCGTCAATGTAAACAATGCCGCGCTGGGCGCGTTCAACATTGTATTCCGACGACTGTAGCAGTTTCAGGATAATGTTCTCAACGTCTTCGCCAACATAACCGGCTTCGGTCAGTGTGGTGGCATCGGCCATTGTGAAAGGCACATCCAGAATTCGCGCCAGCGTCTGGGCGAGCAGCGTTTTACCGCACCCTGTCGGGCCGATCAGCATAATGTTGGATTTCGCCAGCTCAATATCGCCGGATTTTTGCGCATGATTTAGGCGTTTGTAATGGTTGTGCACAGCCACGGACAGAACCCGTTTCGCCATCGCCTGACCAATGACATAGTCGTCCAGAACAGTGCAGATATCCATCGGAGTTGGCACGCCCTCGGACGCTTTGAGGCCGCTCGCTTTTGTCTCTTCACGGATGATATCCATGCAAAGCTCGACACATTCATCACAGATGAATACTGTCGGTCCAGCAATCAGTTTGCGCACTTCATGCTGACTCTTGCCGCAAAAACTGCAGTACAGAGTGTTTTTGCTATCCCCGGAATTGCTTGCCATGTCAGTCCTTTCGGGCTCCCATTATTGGTCTGCGCCGTCGCGTCCCGGGCAGCTTAGGCCAGCCACAATCCGAGTACAATGTGGAAAGTGCCCTGATGCGGTCACATCAGGGCGCTTCAATATCAGGTTTCTTCGTCGTCGCCTTTGGCGCGGCTTTCGACGATTTCGTCAATAAGGCCCCATTCTTTGGCCTCTTCTGGCGACATGAAATTGTCGCGCTCAAGCGCAGCTTCGACAGCTTTCAGTTTTTGGCCGGTGTGGCGCACGTAAATCTCGTTCAGGCGGGTTTTCAGCTTTTGGGTTTCCTGCGCGTGGATCATGATGTCCGTCGCCTGCCCCTGATAGCCACCAGAAGGTTGGTGCACCATTACGCGAGAGTTCGGTAGCGAAAAACGCATGCCCTGCTCACCAGCAGTCAGCAATAGCGAGCCCATCGAGGCCGCCTGACCAATCACAAGCGTTGAGACCTTGGGTTTGATGTACTGCATTGTGTCATAGATCGAGAGGCCGGATGTCACCACACCACCGGGTGAATTGATATACATCGAAATCTCTTTCGCCGGATTTTCGGCCTCAAGGTGCAACAACTGCGCCACGATCAGGCTCGACATGCCGTCGTGCACCGGACCACTGAGGAAAATAATCCGCTCTTTCAAAAGACGCGAAAAAATATCGTAAGCGCGCTCACCACGGCTGGTCTGTTCCACCACCATGGGCACGAGTGTATTCATATATGTGTCGATTGGGTCGTTCATATCCGCCTGCCTGTTGTTCGCGTCCGTCCACGTGGCCAAAGCCTACAGAACGAGTCTTAGTGTTGGCGTTTGGGGGCTGCAAGGGCAGCTAGCGAAAATAAGATTAACATTAGGTGAACTTGTGTCCTTGTTCATGCCTCTTTTACGGCCAAACCCCTCTGAGTGAAATCCGCTCAACATGCGAGAATTCCGGCGTTTTGACCGTTTTGTACAAAACTCAGGGCCAAAATAACCGTTTTGTACAATTTCAAATAGCCCGGCGGGACGCCATTGGAACGGTGCCTGTACACCGAAAAATCACTTGAACAAAAAACGGGCCACCCAAGGATGGCCCGCGAAATACTTTCGATAAGATCAGGTGAACATGTCCGAGGTGATGCCCGCGTACCAGCCAACGGATTCTTCGAACGTGGCCTTTCGCAGATCCGCGTCTTCGCCGGTTTGTGAAATGAAGCCGTCAATCTTGGCAATCTTTTCGTCGGTGGCCTCGTAGGTCGCGCCAACTTTGACACCATTGTCGGTATCGATTAGCGACCAGCAGGTGTTCGAGAATTTGGCCGGGAACACTTTGGAACCGGTCAGCGCTCCGCGAATGGCCATGGCGGCGACCTTGGCTTGCGAGTTGGCCGCGAACCCCGATTTCGGCATGTCACCTTGCGCCGCGGAATCGCCCAGAATGTGGATGTTTTCATCTATGCGGCTTTGCATCGTATGGCCGTTTACCGGTGCCCAATTGCCTTCAGTCACACCGGCCATCTCGCAGATACGTCCGGCTTTCATGCCCGGAATGACATTGCAGGCATCCACCTTGGTGACTTCGCCGTCGATGCTGACGGTCATTTCATCGGCGTTCACTTCGACGTTGTCTCCGCCAAAGTCGGACCCGATCCAGTCAATCATACCTTCATAGTGATCGGCCCAGCCTTCCTGAAACAGGCCCATTTTGGAAAATTTGGGCTTGGGGTCAGCGACGATAATTTTGGCGGTCGGATTCTTTTCCTTCAGAACATGCGCCACCATCGAAATCCGCTCGTAAGGCCCGGGTGGGCAGCGGTACGGGTTGGGGGGGGCGACCATGGCAAAGGTGCCGCCTTGGGGCATGGCTTCGATCTGGGCCTTGAGCAATTCGGTTTGCGATCCGGCCTTATAGGCGTGGGGCATTTTGTTTTGCTTGGTCAGATCCCAGCCGGGCACAGAGCCATCGACAAAATCGATCCCCGGAGACAACACCAAACGATCATAAGACAACGCGGCACCCCCGGCCAAAGTCACGGTTTTGGCGTCGCGGTCGATGCCCACGGCCCAGTCATGCACGACGTTGACGCCGTATTTCGACGCCAGCGTTCCATAGCTGTGCGCGATGCTGGACAAGGTGCGGAAACCACCGATGTAGAGGTTGGAAAAGAAACAGGTGTAATAGGTGCGGGATGGTTCCACCAAGGTGACATCAATCGCGCCCTTAGACCCTTTGGCGATGTATTTCGCGGCTGTGGCGCCACCGGGGCCACCGCCGATCACAACGACGCGGGGCTTGCCTGCGCCAAGCACCATCGGTGCCGCAAGGCTGGCAGCCGTCACAACCCCTGCCCCAATAAAGTTACGTCTGTTCAAAGTCATATCTTATCCTCCCCGGATCAAATGCGCGTTTACTCCAAAATCTCAAAATAGGCGGCAAGGGCAGCAATCTCTTCATCCGAAAGCCGGCCCGCCATCATCTGCATCACAGGATGCGGTCGTTGTTTTTCTTTGTAGGCATGCATGGCGATCACGAAGGATTCGGTCGGCCAATGCGTGATCGTTGGGATGCCGTCATTACCCCCGTCTGCCTGATGACAGGTGGTACATTCCGCTGCGAGGTACTCACCATATTCCGGATCGCCCACAATCGCCAGAATTTCGGGCGACAACACAACCTCGACCTTGCGGGCGGTGGGTGCGGCCTCGGGAATGTTTTGGGGATTGTCCGAGAAGACACGCAAATAGGCCAGAAGGTCATTGCGATCCTGCTCTTTGGGCATGCCCTTAAAGCTCATCTTGGTGTGTGGAACGGTCTTTTTCGGGGCCTCAAGGAAACGGGAAAGGCCGTCAATGTCCCAGACCAGACCGCCCTCACGTGCGGCGAACATACCTTTGGAATATTTGTAGTCGCTGAATGTGGCCGCTGGACGAAAGAAAATGCCATTCAGATGCGGGCCGACCTTGTGTTCTGCCCCTTCGCCAAGTTCATGACAGGACTGGCAGCGTTTGAACATCTTCTGCCCACGCTCAGCGTCGCCAATAGCGGCGGCCGTTTCTTCACAAACGGCGGCCCCCGAGAGGACCGCCCAAAGTGATATGACCCATGCTGCGGTGCGCATGCCTGCTTACTCCTGAAAGCTTTTCAGGTAGGTTGTCACAGCCACGATATCTGTTTCTTTCTTGAGGCCCACAAAGGACATTTTGGTGCCTTTGAGATATTTCTTGGGCTTGGCAAGGAAGGCGGCCAGTTCTTCTTCGCTCCATACAGCGCCAGAGTCTGCAAGCGCTTTCATAGGCTTAGAATACTTAAACCCATCACGCGCGCCCACCGAAGCTCCCACGATGCCATTCAAAGTTGGGCCGGTCTTGTTTTTGGCTGTGTCGCCCACCTGATGGCAGGCCTTGCACTTTTTAAAGACCTTCTCGCCTTTTTTGACCGCTTCTGGATCAAGCGCCGCCTCTGCAACAGGGGCTTCTTCGGCGGGTGTAGGAGCGGCAGCCGCCTCCTCGGCTGGGGTGGTGGCTTCTTGGGTACCACCCTCGTCCGGGGTCACGTCCAGGACGGCTGCGCGCATGGTGATCTCGACCGTGTCTTTGCAGTTTTTCATGCAAGGCTCGGGCTTCCAGAAATGCGCCTCGGACGTTTCACGGTCATCAATGATGAAGCCGCCCGCGTTGGGCATTTCCACGTCGAGGAAGTTTTCGTCTGAAAGGACAAAGTCTTCGTCCACGAGATCGTTCGAATAAAGGATGTAGGCAACGATGGCATAGACATCATCGGTCGACATGGTTTGGGCCGAACCAAAGGGCATGGAGCGGTTCACATAGTCCCATGTGGTCGACAGATATGGCCAGTAAGAGCCCACGGTTTTCAGCGGGTCCTTGTCCGCCAGCGTGCCGTCACCACCGGCCAGTTTGGGCCAGTTATCAACACCTTCTGCGAAATCGCCATGGCAGATTGCACAGTTGTCGGCGAACACTTCTTCACCGGTCAGAACGTCCCCAGAGCCCGCAGGCAGACCCGTGCCATCGGGTGCAACGTCCTTGTCCCAGGCCGCGATTTCTTCGGGCAAAGCGGCGCGGCCTAACCCGAATTTTTCGGCCCAGACAGGGGCGGCAATCAGGGACGTGGCAAGCGTTGTGCCTGCGACCAGCTTAAGAAACTTCGACATTTTCAGCCTCCCCGTCCGATTTGACCCACCAGGTCTGGATACAGTTGTTGTGATAGATGGAGTTTTCACCGCGGGTTTCGCGCAGCTCGGTCTTGGTCGGCTGCACGTATCCGGTGGAGTCTTTGGCACGGGCCTGCAAGAACATCTCTTCGCCCTGCCAGTTGTAGTCGAGGTAAAAGCGCGTCAGCGCCTTATCGACACCGGGCGCGCCAAGGCGCGCGGGTTGCCAGTTTTTGCCACCATCGACTGAGACATCCACACCTGTGATCGCACCGCGACCGGACCATGCAAGGCCGGTGATGACCAAGGGGCCATGGCCGTGTTTGATCGGGGCTTGCGGGCTGGGCGACGTGACGATGGATTTGGCATCCATCACCCATGTCCATTTGCGGCTGGTGCCGTCTTCCAGCGTATCGGTGTATTTTGAGGTTTCTTCGCGGCTTTCAACGGCTTGGTCCGTGACTTCAATGCGGCGCAGCCACTTGATCCACATGTTGCCTTCCCAACCGGGCACGACGAGGCGCACTGGATACCCGTGCTCTTTACGCAATGCCTCGCCGTTGGCTTTGAACGCCACGAGCACATCGTCCAACGCTTTTTCCATCGGGATTGAGCGGCCGTTTGACGACGCATCAGCGCCTTCAACATAAACCCATTTGTCTTTGAGATCGCCCGCAGCGTCCAGACCAGCCTCTTCCAGCAAGGTCCGCAGGGGGATGCCGGAATACTCCATATTGTGGATCATGCCATGGGTGAATTGTGCACCGTTCAGCTGGGCACCGGCCCATTCCATACCAGTGTTCGCCGCGCATTCGCAGAAATAGACGCGGTTCTCACGTGGAAAACGCTCAAGGTCTTCGTAAGTAAAGACCAGCGGCGTGTCGACCAACCCGTTGATCATCAACCGGTAATCGCCCTTCTTCATGTCAATCGCACCCGAGTGGTGGCGTTCAAACGCGCAGCCCTGAGGCGTGATGGTGCCATCCAGCGCGTGAATAGGCGTGAAATTGATCGAAGAGATCGTGTCGGCCGTCAGCCATTCCACATTGCGGCGCACCACATCCGATTCATAGCTGATCGGCAGGCCATATGGCGTCTCATCAACACCATCGCCCAGACCACTGGCCCAGTCCTGCATTTCGGTAATCAGCGGATCGCCCGCTGCGGTGGCCACGCTGGCGCTGGCCATGGTGCCCCCTGCTGCAACGGCCCCTTTCAGGAACGCGCGGCGTGAAGGTTTGCCTTTGAAGTTCATTGTCATCCGACACTGGCTCCTCAATACATTTATAAATTCATCTTAGTGAATTTGACGGGCCAAAATAACCCGTCAAACGGTCGCGGTTGGGCGCCTTTTCAGGCGCCCGGATTTTCTTAGGCGCCTGTGACTTTTACATTTTCATGAGGTTCAACATGCACAGTGCCTTTGCGGCGAATGTGATCCTCGACCACATCCCAGATCATCGGGCCTTCGGTGCCTTCGTTGACCGACGCCCAGCCCGCAACCTGATAGGTCTTGGCCGGGTCAATCGACTCACCGGTTTTCAAGAGGGTCATGTCGCTGATCCGGCTGCCCTGGGGCTTGAACACATCAATGCTGTAGCCCATGCCCCCGATACGCACCATGTCGCCGCCTTGCTGGTAATAGGGGTCAACGTTGAACAGGTTATCGCCCACATCTTCAAGGATCACCTTGATGAATTCACCCGTCATTTCAGTACGGTATGCCTCGCCGTAGCTCATCGAGGTGACGTTCCAGATGTCTTCTCGGGTGATGTCCTGACCGGGCAGGATCGATGGGCCCCACCGCACGCCGGGTGACATGGAAATGTCGGCCTCGCGCTCTTCGATCAGGGCCTGACAAATCAGGTCGTCCCATGTGCCGTTAAAGTTGCCACGACGATACAGAAGCGAATCTGTCTGGCCGATGACTTCGGTCAGTTCATTGATGTAAGGCGCGCGTTGCTCATCAATCAGCTTGGTGATGACAGGGTCCGGCGCGATCACATCCGAGAAGATCGGGATCAGTTTGGTCTGAAAGCCCATCATCTTGCCGTCGCGCACATCCAGATCAACGCGGCTGATGAATTTGCCGTTCGAACCAGAGGCAACAATGATGGTGTCACCGACCAGAACCGGTTCGGGCAGAGCGTCGTGGGTGTGCCCCGACAGGATCACGTCAATGCCAGAGACTTTGCCCGCCATCTTTTTATCGACGTCAAAGCCGTTGTGCGACAGCACCACCACCAGTTCCGCGCCCATGCCGCGCACTTCGTCGACCATGGCCTGCATGTTCTCATCACGGATACCAAAGGAGTATTCCGGGAACATCCAGCGCGGGTTGGCGATGGGCATATAGGGAAAGGCCTGACCGATCACGGCGATATTGACGCCGCCACGCTCAAAGAATTTGTAAGGCTTGAACAGTTCGGCAGGTTCGTCCCATTCAGCGTCAAAGATGTTCTGGCCCAGGGCAGCGAACGGCAATCCTTCGACGATCTCGTTCACGCGGTCAGAGCCGAGCGTGAATTCCCAGTGAAAGGTCATCGCGTCAGGTTTCAGCGCGTTCATGACGTTCACAACATCCTGCCCTTGAGTGTGGTGACAGGTGTAAGAGCCGTGCCACGTGTCGCCGCCATCCAGCAACAGGGCATCAGGCCGATCGGCGCGGATCGAATTGATCACGGTGGACACACGGTCCATGCCGCCGACCCGACCATAGGTCTGGGCCATTGCGGTGAAATCATTGTAGGTCAGCGCATAGGCGCTGGGGGAGCCGTCGGCGATACCATAAAGCTTGCGAAAATCGGCACCGGTGACATGCGGGACATGGCCAAAGGCGTCGCCGACGCCAAGGTTGATCTCGGGCTCGCGGAAATAGATCGGCTTTAGCTGCGCATGAATATCGGTGATGTGGATCAACGAGACATTGCCATAGGTATCAAATTGCAGCAGATCGTCCTGAGTGAGGGACTGTTTTGCCGCCAAACGGGACCAGTTGCCAAAACCGGACGCGCCCACCATGGCCGATGCTGCCATAGAAACCTGAAGAAAATCACGACGAGAAATCATGGGCTTAGCGCCTTTCTAAGTGTCTCGCGCTCATGACATTCATGAACGTGAATTTGTATTAAGCGAGAAAACCCGCCCCGACGTTTGGTCAGGGCGGGTTTGAAGGTGTTTAGTTGCGAACGGACGGTGCTTCGACCGAAAGGCCATTGCCACGCGAGGCCACATAGAGTTCCAGAGCGATAAACTCAGCCGAACCCGGTTTGTAGGTTTCGGCGCGGGTGTCGCGCACGCAGCCTTTGAAACGGCCGTGTGGTGTTGTCAGTTTGGAGTTTTTCAGACGGTACACTGGGAACCCGTTGATGTGCCCTTGTGAAAGGTGGTCCGAACGGATGCGGTTGCCATAATTTTCTTCGTGGCAAGACGCACAGCTCAGATCCAGCTGACCGGTGCGGCTGTAATACAGGTCTTTGCCCTGCTCCCACGTTGCCTCTGCCGGGCCATCAATGGCCACGTTCATCGGCATGCCGCGCGATTGCACAGAAATCAGCGCTTCCATACGGGCCATTTTCGCGCCGGACTTTTTCCAGGCGTCGGCGCCCATCCCATCGGTAAGGCAGTCGTTGATCTGCATTTCCATGGTGTAGACGGTTTCTTTGGCGTCGTTCCATTTTGGATAAACTGTGCGCACGCCGGCCATGCTGTCTTCGACATTGTCGTGGCAGGACGCGCAGGACTTGTCCTTGGTGCCCATCACGGTGTTCCAGTCGTCTTGTGCCTGTTCGACAAAGATCATCGCCGGGTTGTCAAAGTCGTCGGCCTGCATTTCCTGTGTCTCGTCCGAACGCATGTGCCAGCCCGAGATCACCTCGTCCAGTGCGTCGGCCAAATGTGCAGGTGCCGGGGCTTTGGTGATCATTTCAATCTCGCCGTTGACAACCAGTTGATCGTCGTCTGCATCCGCTGATGCCATGAACGGCGTCGAAATGACCAAAGCGGCAATTGCTGTCATTGCCTTGAATTTCATCGCGTTTCCTCCCTTGGGTCCACCCTGTCCCGCGACTGGGACAAGGTGTGTATTGTTGGGTGCACCGGCCGTTTAGCCGATAGCGATTTTTTTGCTTGTGTCGTAGACGTCGCCGTCATCGTCATACCATGTGAATTTGAATTCCCCGGCCTCTGGCACGGTGGATTCGAATTCAAAATACGGGTTGGTCGAGATGGCGGCTTCGAGCGTCACATCGATCACGGACTGACCGTTAAATTCGCAAGTGAAACGGTTGATGATCGACCGTGGGATCACGTTGCCTTCTTTGTCCTTGCGCTGACCCGATTCCATTTTGTGGGAAATCAGTGTCTTGATGGTGATTGTGTCACCAGCCGCAGCTGTTTTGGGGACTTTGACGCGGGGTTTTACACCAGATGCCATTTTTTCATACTCCTGAGATTAGCCGCCGCAGCCGCCGATGGTCACCTTGACGGTGGACGATGCCTTGGCAAAGCTGCCGTCTGCCATTTTGGCAATAGCGACAACTTCTTGCGTGCCAGCCAGACGGATCCGCGTGGACGCAGTCTGCGACGCGGCCAAGGGGCCAAAGTTGAAGGTCGCAACGCCCGGCGTCGGATTGCCGGTCGCGTAGATCACGATTGCCGTTGCACCGGGGGCGCTTACGGATACAGGCACGGTGTTGCCGTTTTCTGCGATCTCAGGTGCGGTCAGCTCGACGCCGCCCATCGCCACATCGGCGCCACCAGTAAATTCTGCTATTGCGTCATCCGCAGCAGCCTGCACCTGGAAAGGAAGTACGGCCATGACTGCCGCCCCTGCCCCGAGTGCCAGAGTTTCACGTCTCGTGAAGTCCATCTGTTTCTCCTTAGGTAATTTAGTCTCTCGGGATCACTCGTCTTTCAGAGTCATCAGGAATGCGACCACGTCTTCGATTTGTTGCGCGCTCAAAAGTGGATCCAGCGGTCCGTCTGCGGCTTTGCCTGTGTAGGCCTTGCCCGGACGGTTGAACCCATCAACCTTGTAATAGGCCGGCATAACCGTGCCTTCGTAGGTCAGCTTTGCGTTCGACAAGATGCCGCGCAGTTCTGCTTGGTTCCAGCGATCGCCGACGCCATCCAGAAGGGGCCCGACTTCGCCGTGGAACGGCGCTTCGCTGAGCGCTGTGACCTCGTGACAGGCAATACAATTGCCCAGCTTTTTGGAACTCATGATCTTGGCACCATTGGCGACATCGCCCGGTTGCCCCGAAAGAGATGCCGCAACAGCACCCTCGGAAAAGACCACATCAGCAGGGGCGACTGGCCCTGCAATGGCTGCGCCAGCGGTCATAATTGCCGCCAGTGTCAGTGTTGAAAGCTTCATGTTTCCTCCCTTGGGCTACCATGTTCGCTTGGTAAGCTCGGTATACCGTAGGCCACCGACGCGACTTAACGCAACAACAAATTCATTAAAATGAATTTTTGCGAATGTTTCCTTTGAAACATGCGGGCTTTGCACAAGTTTTTCGATTGCATTGCCTGCCGCATGATTGTGATTCAGTGCGTATCCCCGTCGTTACGCTCTCGAATCATGCGCGCGTGATACCGCTGAAAATCCTCTTCGGACTGATCCAGATACCGCTCTTCTGCGACCCAGGTCATCATGTCCCCTGTGGTGCCGGATTTGAACGCCCCCGGCATCACCGCAACAGCCTGCCGGATCGCTGGTTTCGAGAAATCAATCTCTGGCGGCAGAAAGATCATTGTCGGAGTGAACATCACTCCCCATTTGCGTGCCGCCTCGCGTTCTTCCAAGGATTCGCCGTCCGTATCCGTCATCTCATTTGCGCCATGCAAATCCAGCTGAACCGGGTAATAGGTGTCGGTCAGATGCGCCAGCACACGCGGGTGGGTAAAGGCGTCTTCGTGCATGTCCTGACAATAGATGCAGCCGCGTTGTTCAACGATAATCAGCAGTTGCTTGCCTTCGGCCTTGGCCTCTTCATAGTCCTCCTGCAAGTCCTTGAACGTGTCACGGAACCACTCTGTCTTGTGCAGCCCGTCGTCTCCAAGCTCTGCCGCCAGGACAGGCACGGTCATACCGGCAGTCATCACTGCGGCCACCAGGGTCAAAATCCATCGTTTCATCGCATTTCCTCCAATTTCAATTCGGTCAACCAAGCCCGCCAAAGCCCGGCACATAGCGGATCATCAGGTCGGCAATCCGGTTCACGGTGTTGGTCGCGATCAGGGCCGCAAAGACCAACAGCATAACGCCCATCACCTTTTCCACATAAGGCAGATACTTGCGGTTGCGGTGCATCCAGCGCAGGAAAGGTTTGGCAAACAGGGCAGCGATCACAAAGGGCGCGGTCATGGCCAACCCATAGACCATCAACAACATCGCGCCGCGGGATATGTCGCCCATGCCGCTGGCCACCATCAGAATCGATGCCAGAGCGGGGCCAACGCAGGGCGTCCAGCCAAAACCAAACGCCAGCCCCATAACATAGGCCCCAATGACCGTTGTCGGCTCGGCTTTGCTTTCAAGGCGCGCCTCGCGGTAGAGCAGCGGGATGCGCAGGATGCCCAGAAAATGCAGCCCGAACAGCGCCAAAACAGCCGCCGCAACATAGGACAAAGGTTGCTTCCACTGAGCAAAGGCCTGTCCCAGGGCTGTGGCGCCAATCCCCAGCAAAACAAAGATCGTTGTGACACCAAGAGCGAAGAAAATCGCCGAAATCACCAGCCGTCGTTGGGCCCCCGGTGCGATGTCGCCATCTCCTTGCAAATCCGCCATGGAAATCCCGGCCATGTAGCACAGGTAAAACGGAACCATTGGCAGGATGCAGGGGGTAAAGAACGACAGCAGACCTGCCAGCGCTGCCCCTGCAAAGGAAATCTCGAGCATGCTGCTCTCCTTGATTTATGCACATATTCAGATTATGTTGTGCGTAATGGGTTCGTCAATGCGTCTCTCAATGCGAGTGGGTCATGAAGTTTCATCGTTTTCTTTTTGGTGCCGCATTTGCACTGTTACCTGCCCTGCCGGTCTGGGCGGTTGAACTGGTCATGGTCGAGCAACCCGGCTGCTATACCTGCAAGCAGTGGAACGCCGAGATTGGTCCGATATACCCACGCACCGAAGCCGGAGAGCTGGCACCGTTGCGGCGTGAACAATTGCATGAGCGGCCCGATGATCTGACCTATGCAAGGGCAGTCAATTATACACCCACCTTTATCCTGATTGACGAAGGTCAGGAGATTGCCCGGCTGGAAGGGTATCCCGGCGAAGATTTCTTTTGGTGGCACATCGAAAACATGCTGATCAAACACGCAGCCTTTGACGGCGCGACAAAATAGGTACATTAGAGCCCAGAATTTACAAAACGTCGGACTGTGGCAAAGTTTGACAAAGCGCAAAGACGAAAAAAAGCGGTTCCAGTAGCAAACCGCACTAAGGTGCTCTGATCAGGGCGCAGATGACGACAAGGGGAAAGACCATGACACTTCCGGTGTTCAAGGATGACATTTCGGACGCCGAAATGGACCGCATGGTGGACAATGCGACGACAGCGTCCAATTTTCTGAAAGCAATCAGCCATGAAGGCCGATTGATGATTCTCTGCCATCTGGTCAGCGGTGAAAAATCTGTGACTGAACTCGAAGACCTGATCTCGGCGCGTCAGGCAGCTGTGTCACAACAGCTCTCGCGCTTGCGTCTTGAGGGGCTGGTCATTCCACGCCGCGAAGGCAAGACAATCTATTACCGATTGGCAGACAACCGTCCACGCCGTATGCTCGAAGTGGTTTACGACCTGTTTTGCAACGACGACGCCTGACCCGACCATCTGATCGGGACAGGTTAGTGACCAACTAAAAAGCGCCCGAACCATGTCAGCCCTGCTTGATATCTTAGGAGACAACAACACCGTCGCTCTGTTGGGGCTGATCGGGGGCGTCATGCTGGGATTGGCCGCACGAGTCGGCCGCTTTTGTACGCTGGGTGCCATCGAAGACCTGCTTTATGGCGGCTCATCACTGCGCATGCGCATGTGGGTTTTGGCAATTGGCACGTCTATTGTCGGCAGTTTTGCCCTGATGGGGTTGGGACTGTTGGAGGCGGATGCCTCGTTTTATCTGTCGATCCGCTGGATGCCGCTGGCCAGCATTCTGGGCGGGTTGATGTTTGGGTATGGCATGGCGTTGTCCGGCAACTGTGGCTTTGGCGCGATCGCGAGGTTGGGTGGCGGTGATTTGCGGTCCTTTGTGATCGTTCTGGTGATGGGGGTTTCGGCCTATGTCGTCCTCGCGGGCCCTTTGGCGCCGTTGCGCAACTGGGCCTTTCCCCAGATTGATGTGACCTCACCTGCTCCACCCGGCATTGCGCATCAGATTGGTGCTCTGACCGGCATTTCTGCGATCTGGATAGGCGTTGCGGTTGGCGCGGCCTTGATTATCGGCGCCTTGTCGAGCTCAGAGATACGCCAAGATCCCCAGTCGATCTTTTGGTCGCTGGTTGTCGCATTTGCAGTGGTTTCTGGATGGTCCGGTAGCCAATGGGTTGCCACCAATGGATTTGATGGGGTGCCAGTGGTGTCCCACAGTTTCTCGGCACCGGTGGGCGAAACCATACTATTTGCCATGAACGGATCCGTGCGCCCGCTGACTTTTGCCGTAGGCTCGGTCGCGGGCGTGTGGCTTGGCGCGTTCATCGGCTCAACCGCAAAGGGTCATTTCCGTTGGGAGGCCTGCGAAGACCCACGCGAATTGCGCCGCCAGATATTTGGCGCGATCATCATGGGCATCGGGGCGATTCTGGCCATCGGCTGCACCGTTGGTCAGGGGATCACAGCATTTTCCTTGCTCGCTTTTTCAGCGCCGGTGACGTTTCTGGCAATATTTGCCGGAGCAGCCGTGGGTCTGCGTCAGCTAATCGAAGGCTTCCAGGCTGCGCAATAGCCGCTTCTTTCTTGCAATACTCCGCGTGACGAATGCATTCTAAGCATTCTGCCCGCAATCCTTTTCGCGAAAGTCAGCCCCATGCGCCCATTTGACGAGCTTTACGACATTGCCGCCGAACGCAAAGGCGGTGTGGACGCGTTGGAAGAACTGATCTCTTACCCTGACCCGAATGTCACCTCTTTGCCAGAGGACCGATGGTTATCGACGATGACCAAATGCATCTTTCAGGCCGGGTTCAACTGGAAGGTTGTGGAAAACAAATGGGATGGGTTTGAAACCGCTTTTCACGGATTTGACATTGATCGCTGTGCGTTCATGCATGACGAAGATATGGATCGGTTGATGTCGGACAAAGCCATTGTCCGCAATGGCCCAAAAATCCGCACCGTTCTGGAAAACGCGCATTTCCTGCAAGGGTTGCGCGATCAGGGTGGCGCAGGCCAGGTTCTTGGGGGCTGGCCGTCAACCGACTATGTCGGCCTGTTGGAAACCATGAAAAAGAACGGCGCGCGGCTTGGCGGGATGACCGGGCAATATGCCATGCGCTTTGCCGGGCGTGATGCTTTTATCCTGAGCCGCGATGTAACCGCGCGTCTGATCGGCGAAGGCGTAATCGACAAGCCCGCCACATCCAAAGGTGCCATGACAGCGGTGCAAGCCGGGTTTAACACCTGGATGGATCAATCCGGGCGCGGGCTGACCGAGATCAGCCGGGTTCTGGCCTTCACAGTTTAGCGCAGATTATTAGCGCTGGATCGTCTCCAGATATGCCAGAAGGGCAGCCAGTTTTCGTGGCGTCGGGGTCAGAACACCGTCTTCGGTTTCAACCGGCACCAGATCGCCTTCGAACATGGCACCAAACTGAGGCATCACGGCCCGAACATCCTGATTGCTCGTGTAGCCATCAATTTTACTAAGCACGTCTGACACAGGAAACGTGCCGCCATTTCGCCGCGCTAGAACGCTAAGATCTGCGGGCCGTGGTGTCAGGCTTGCCGCGATAACGCCATCACCACGCCCGGTGATCCCATGACAGGTTTCACAATTGGCCTCGTAGATACGCTCGCCATCTTCCTGATCAGGAATCTCGGCTTCGCCACAGGCCCAAACCACCGTCGCGGCCATTGCAATACCTACGACCCATCTCATTGCTGTTTACCTTCGATGTACGTCACAAGCTCCACAATCGCCCTGCTTGTCACAATGGGCTGACCAGAGGCGGTTTTTAATGCGCCGGCTCCACCTTCAAAGAAATGGCCGTAGACAGGCATGGGGCTTCCGTGTGCCACCAGCGGATCGCGGCCATCAATACGCTTGACCACCCTCTCAACCGGAAAAACACCCTGATTTCCTGATGTCAAAGCCGTCAGGTCAACAGGTTTGATGACCATTACCCCTGCCATGGGCCCCTGCCCGTCCAGATCCAGACCGTGGCACGTCGCGCAATGTTCAAGATATAGCGCCTCGCCTTTGGTGGCGCCTTCTGCTGACGCCATTCCCGCAGTCAGTATAGCCATTGTCAAAATTGCTTTTTGCATCGTCTGCCTCCCTACACTGAGCCGTCTATTCCTGAATGGATTCCAGGTAATCAAGCACTGCGTCCAGTTGAAAACTTGCGACAGCACCGCTTCCGGCCATATCCGAAAATTCGGGCATCGCGCCGCTAAAGTGATCGCCCCGCCCATCGCCAATAATGGACTCGCTGACCCGTAACCGAGGAAATTCTCCACCGTTTACACGTTCCAACGCGGTCAGGTCAGGTGGCAATTTCAACAACTTATCTGCAAAATCACCATCGCCGCGCCCTTCGGCACCATGACACATCACGCAGTTTTTGTCGTAAACCAATCGACCCGCACCAACGTTGTGGACGCATCCCAAAAGGGCCGCGACCGCCGCAAGTCCAACAATACTTAACCCAAGCCGCATCAGCGTCTCCTGCAATTCGTGCCCGCATGCCAAGCCTAGACCAAACACTGGGTTTCTCCTTGATCCCGATCATATGCTGGTGACAAGCATTGGAACAACCGTCATTCTTGGGGCAACGCAATTGGAGTTTTGGAAATGGCAATGACCCCGGCAACGGCCCACGAACTGTTGGAGCAAGCATTTGCGCCATGGGTGAAGGCGCTGGATCTCACGATCACTGACATTTCCTCAAGTGGTGCGACGCTAACCATGCCAATTACAGACAATTTAGCCCGAATGGGGGGGATCGTGTCGGGTCAGGCTTTGGCGGCAATGGCAGACACGGCGATGGTTTTCGCATCAATTGGGCATCTTGGGCAGCCGCACCCGGTTGCGACAACCAATCTCGACACGCAATTCCTGCGCCCTGCCACTGGGGACATGATCCGCTGCGACGCCGAAATCGTGCGCGCCGGAAAAGCTCTTATTTTCGCACGCGCCACAATGACGGCATTGCCTCTGAACAAGCCTGTCGCGACAGCCACCGCGACATTCTATATCCCCTGATTAAGGAAACCTCATGTCCGCCACGATGCAATATGCCCTGATTATGCTGGCCGCAGGGATTGGAATTCCTGTTCTGGCCGCGCTAAACGCCGCCCTTGGTCAGCGTCTGGCCTCGCCCTTTGCCGCCGGAGCAATTTTGTTTTGCGTGGCACTTGTTGCGGCAATTGTTGTTTTGGTGCTCAGCGGCGGGGTGCCCAATCTGGCCAAGGCCAGCGCGGCCCCCAAGCATTTGTTTCTGGCGGGGCTTCTGGTCGCCTTTTACGTCTTGTCGATCACCTGGGTGGCGCCAAAATTCGGCGTCGGGAACGCCGTATTTTTTGTGTTGCTGGGACAGCTGATTTCGGCAGCGGCCATCGACCACTTTGGCTTGTTTGGGGCTCAGATCAGTCCGCTATCCTTGGCGCGTTCAGGTGGGATCGCCTTGATGGCAGCGGGCGTGTGGCTCACGCAGCAAGCCTGATCACAAAACCGGTCACCCCGGAACAAGGACGCCGTTTTCAAGCTTGAGAATCCGGTCCATTCGCGCCGCCAGTTCCATGTTGTGTGTGGCGATAAGTGCGGACAGGCCGGTTTCTCGGACCAGTTGCATCAACGTTGCAAACACCTGATCTGACGTCGCCGGGTCAAGGTTGCCGGTGGGCTCATCCGCCAACAGAACACGCGGGCTATTGGCCAGCGCCCGACAGAACGCAACACGTTGCTGTTCGCCCCCAGACAGCGCTGCAGGGCGGTGTGCAGCGCGCTCTTTGATACCGACACGCTGCAACAACTCATTTGCCCGATCTTCCGCTTTGGCGCGCGGCACAGCATTGGCAAGTTGTGGCAAAACGATGTTTTCCAAGGCATTAAACTCGGGCAGCAAGTGATGGAATTGATAGATAAATCCGACATCCTGCCGTCTGGACACCGTGCGACGACGATCAGATTTTCCACTGAGCAACTGACCACCTATTTCAACGGTCCCCGCGTCAGGCACATCCAGCAATCCAGCAATGTGCAACAAGGTTGATTTTCCGGCTCCGGAGGGGGCGACAAGGGCCACAATCTCTCCCGAGGTCAACGTCAGATCAACCCCTCGAAGAACATTCACTTCGTTGACCAAGCCTTTGTTATAGCTTTTCTTCAACCCTTTCAGGTGTAGGACAGCATCACTCATAACGCAGCGCCTCCACCGGGTTCATGCGCGCCGCACGGCGCGCCGGGAATATTGTCACCACAAAGGACAATCCCAACGACAGAATGACCGCGCTCAGAACATCAGCCAGCTCAAGCTTGGCCGGGAGGTGATAAATCCCACGAATTGCCGGATCCCAGACCCCGCCGCCCATCATCATGTTTACAAAAGCGAACACCGGATCGATGTAGATCGCAAACAGGCATCCCAAAGTGACGCCGAGCGCCGTTCCAATAAGCCCTGTAAACGCCCCGCAGATAAAGAAGACTCTGAGCACGGCCCCTTCGGTCAATCCCATCGTGCGCAGGATACCGATATCGCGCCCCTTGTTCTTTACCAACATGATGAGCCCCGAGACGATATTCATCGCGGCGATCAACACCAGGATGGACATAATGATGAACATCACGTTGTCTTCCACCTCTAAAGCGCGCAAAAACCCGCCTGAAGCATCCCGCCAGGTCCACAAAAGTGTTCTTTCGCCGCCCGCTCGCAATAAATCAAGGCTCAGATCATCCACCGCGTCCGGGTCTTCAACCATCACTTCAATTTCGTCGGCTACCCCATCTCGATTGAAGAAGTTTTGCGCTTCGCTAAAAGGCAGATAAACCCGTGTGCGGTCGATGTCATAACGGCCCGCGGAAAAGACATAGACAACCTCATAGGCATTGATACGTGGCGAGGTTCCAAAGGCCGTTTTCACACCGTTGGGCGAAATGATCTTGATCTTGTCACCAACGATTGCCCCCAGCTCGCGTGCAACACCGGACCCAATGGCAATACCATCGTCAAAGCGGTCGATGTCTCCGCGCCCTGTGAGCGGGTCTGCAATACGCGGCAGTTCTTTCAGGTTTTCCCTGGCAATTCCAAAGACTTCCACCCCGGCGTTGCGGCCACGCAAGCTGGACATCACCTGCCCTTTGACCAATGGGGCTGTGCGCGTGACACCTTCTACGTCGCGCAGTCGGGTCGCCACCTCTTCATAATCCGGGATCGTCCGGTCAAGACGACCAGTCGAATCCACAAGCCCAGAGCGATAGACCGTCACATGTGCGTTGGCCCCAAGGATCGTATCTACAAACTCCGCGCGAAACCCCGAACGCACTGCCAGAGTTGCGATCAATGCGAACACCGCCAGCGTGATCCCGATCAGGCTAATCCAGGTCATCACACTCACACCACCTTCGGCGCGACGCGCGCGAAGATAACGCCATGCGATCATCCACTCGAAGGGGGCAAAAGGGGGTGGTGTGCCTGCCATGACTGCTCCGGCTTATTATTGGCGCAAACCTATTTGGGTGCAGGACTCGGGTCAAGCGTAGAGAAAAAAGGGGCTGCTGCCCCTTTTCACCCCGAGGCCATTGGCCGAGATGCCCAGCGCGCCGTAAGGCGCCCCGTTAAGTCACGCGGCTTACAGCCCGCGCACCATATGCTTTTCGTAAATCGCCGCTACTTTGGCGACGGCCTGTTCCGGCGGCATTTCTTCGCTCTCGCCAGTGCGGCGGCATGTCAATTCAACCACACCGTTTTTCAAACCACGTGGGCCCACAGTGATGCGCCAAGGCAAACCGATCAGATCCATCGTCGCGAATTTGCCACCTGCGCGTTCTTTGCGGTCGTCATAAAGCGGGTCCAAGCCCAGCGAGATCAATGACTTATACAGCGCGTCGCAGGCCGCATCCGCCTCGTCGTCACCTTGCTTGAGGTTCACGATCCCGCAATGGAATGGCGTGACACCCTCGGGCCAGATAATGCCTTTGTCGTCGTGGCTGGCTTCAATGATGGCCCCCAACAGGCGTGACACGCCAATACCGTGCGACCCCATATGCACCGGCACGGGTTTACCATCTGGCCCCTGCACGGTGGCCCCCATGGCTTCGGAATACTTGGTGCCGAAGTAGAAAATCTGACCGACTTCGATGCCGCGCGCCGTGCGGCGGCGCTCTTCCGGCACGGCGTTGAACAGAGCCTCATCGTGGGTTTCGTCCGTGCGGGCGTATTTTGACGTGAATTCGTCCAGAACGCCGGCGCATTGCTCGTGGCTGTCATAGTCAATCTCGCGGTCGCCAAACGACAGGTCGGTCACGGCGCTGTCATAGAACACTTCGGATTCACCGGTGTCGGCCAGAACAAGAAACTCATGCGTGTCATCGCCACCAATCGGACCGGAATCGGCGCGCATTGGGATGGCTTGCAGTCCCATCCGCTCATAAGTGCGCAGGTAGCTCACCAGATGGCGGTTGTAGGCGTGCAGCGCATCTTCTTTGGTCAAGTCAAAGTTGTAGCCGTCTTTCATATAAAACTCGCGGCCCCGCATCACGCCAAAGCGCGGGCGGATCTCGTCGCGGAATTTCCACTGAATTTGATAAAGTGTCAGCGGCAGGTCTTTGTAGGACGACACATGGCTGCGGAAGATGTCGGTGACCATTTCCTCGGCTGTGGGGGTATAGAGAAGATCACGGCCGTGGCGGTCCTGCATGCGCAGCATTTCCTGTCCATAGTCATCATAACGACCAGATTCACGCCACAGGTCAGCGCCTTGCAGGATTGGCATTTGCACAGGGATGTGCCCCGCGCGCATCTGCTCTTCGTGCACAATGTTTTCGATTTTGCGCAACACTTTAAAGCCCATCGGCAACCAGGAATAAATCCCGGCAGATTGCTGTTTGATCATGCCAGCACGCAGCATGTAGCGATGGCTGACGATCTGCGCCTCGGCAGGCGTTTCTTTCAGAACGGGCAGGAAATAGCGGGACAGGCGCATGTGGGTCTCTTTTTCATTGCATCGGGGTGTGGGCCGGGCCGGACCCAAATATTCGCTCAGCGGTGTAGGCCAGCCTGCCCGCGTTGACAAGCGCGCGGCAAGTGGAATTCAGCAAAACAAGTGACAGAAGGGACTCAATAGTGTCTGATTGGCTTTATCGGTTGGGTGCCAGGGGTGTTGTGCGAGCCAAACGAGGAATTTGAGTTTTGGAACCAGTCGTATTCAATTATGAAATGGCCGTGGTTTTGGCCGTGTTGGCCCTGACGGTCTTTCTGTTTGTGTCAGAGTTGATCCGCATCGATCTGACCGCAATTCTGGTCCTGGTGATCGTGGGATTGCTGTCTTATGCGCCCGGATTGAGCAATCTGGCGGATGTCACCCAGTTATTTGACGGTTTCGCTTCAAATGCCGTGATCTCGATTATTGCGGTGATGATCCTGGGTTCGGGTCTCGACAAAACCGGTATCATGAACAAAGTCGCCGCCAAAATCCTCAAAGTTGGCGGTGGGACCGAAGCCCGTATTCTCCCCATCGTGTCTGGTACGGTGGGGGTTATTTCGTCGTTTATGCAGAACGTCGGTGCAGCAGCCCTTTTCATGCCGGTGGTCAGCCGTATTTCGGCACGTTCGGGCATTCCCCTGTCACGATTGCTGATGCCCATGGGATTTTGCGCAATCCTTGGCGGCACGATGACCATGGTGGGTTCGTCACCGTTGATCCTGTTGAACGATCTTTTGCGTTCGGCCAATGCGAATTTGCCACCAGATATGCAGATGGCCGAGTTCGGGCTTTTCTCGGTCACGCCGATTGGGGTTGTGCTCATTGCGACCGGTATCCTCTATTTCCTGTTGCTGGGGCGCTGGGTACTGCCGGATACGCAGTCATTGTCGGATGCAACCTCGGGCAAGGACACCAAGGACTATCTCAAGCGGGTCTACGGCATTCGCGCTGACGTGTTCGAGGTAGAAGTCCCTGAAGACAGCGAGTTGGTCGGCCAGGTGCTGGCAGATATCAACCACGAGCATCACCTTTACATCATCTCGACCAGCTACCGAGGTAAGGTCTCGATGTTACAGATCCTAACGGCCGAGATCGCGGCACCGTGCCGGCTGGCTATCATCGGCAAAGATCGTGTGGTTGAAGAGTTTGCAAAGATGTACAATCTTCGGGTCTTGCCTCAGTTGGAGGTCTTCGCGGAAGAATTTGCGCCAACCAATGCCGGGATTGCTGAACTTGTGATCCCGCCGGACAGTGACATGATCGGCAAATGCCCACGTGAATTGCAGTTGCGCAAGGCAACCGGCGTGTCACTTTTGGCGATCCATCGCAGCGAAGATACATTGAGTCACGTTCAGACACCTGAACACGAACCAACCCAGATCGGGTTGGTCAAGTTTCAGGCGGGAGACATGCTGGTGGTTCATTCACGCTGGGAGGCGTTGACCAAGCTCAAACGGAACTCAGATCTAATTGTGGTCACATCGGACTTCCCTCAGGAAGAGCTACGCCCGCAAAAGGTCGGCTGGGCGATATTGTTCTTTCTGATCTCTCTGTCGCTGATCCTGTTTTCGGACGTGCGCCTGTCGCTGTGTCTGTTGACCGGCGCAGTGGGCATGTTGTTGACGCGGGTTCTGTCAATTGACGAGGCGTACCGCGCCGTAGGCTGGAACACGGTCTTTCTGCTGGCTTGCCTGATACCTTTGGGACAGGCGGTGCAAAACACCGGCACGGCGGCATGGATCGCGCAGGTGGTGCTGGGCGTGCTGGATGGCTGGCCAATCTGGGCATTGCAGGCCGGGGTTGCATTGCTGGCGACAGGCTTTTCGCTGGTCATGTCGAATGTGGGGGCAACGGTTTTGTTGGTGCCGCTGGCAATTTCAATTGCCGTGGCCGCCGGGGGCAATCCGGCAGTGTTTGCTTTGACCGTGGCCATATCGACCTCGAACAGCTTTATCATTCCCACACATCAGGTGAATGCGCTGGTGATGGGGCCTGCGGGCTACAAGGTCAAAGACTTCATCCGTTCAGGCACGATCATGACCGGGCTGTTCCTTGTGGTGTCTCTGGTGATGTTGAATATTGTTTTCTAGCCCCTGTTAGCCGCTGGCAAAGCGATCCGCAGCCATCAGGCGCTCGTAGTTTGCATCGTCAAACTTCATTGAGCGTCCGGTGTCGACATCAAACAACGTGCGGTCAACCTCGGTCAGATTGCCCAGATAGACATGTAGTCCGTTGCACGGGCCTTCGCTGACGCACGCGACCGAATGGATTGCCTTTGGGCCAATCGCGAACACGTCGCCCGGCTCCAGAAAAACCTCTGAGCTTTTGCGAATGCCGCCATCGGGGCCGGCTTCGAACAGATCATTGCGCTCACGTCCATGGAACACGCCGATACAGGCCGACAGTTGGTGGTCATGGGCCGGAACGGCCATTGCGGGGTGAAAATGGGTGTACCAGATTGACACGGTTTCGTCTTCGTACAGGATCACGTCTTCACCGGGATCGCCAAATGCATGCGCTGCGCTCTCAGGGTCGGCCACAACCTCCTCGACAATGGCGCGCACGGCCTTTGTCGCATCATCCTGAGTGGCTGCAACACGCAGTCGCGCGATGATGTCCTGAACGTTTAATTCTTGCGCCATTGCTGCAATTTCCAAGTAACCTGTCGCACCCAACCACAGCGCACCCTTGCCGGTCCAGCCATTATTGCTTGTCACCGGGGCCTCCATAGGCAAGAACTGAACCTCAACGCAGCATATGAGGCAACCATGGCATTACCGGTTCGACAGCAGGTCACCTATTGGGGTATCGCCTGGGCCATCTTCATTCTGGCGCTTTGGTACCTCGGAGATATCATGCTGCCCTTTGTTTTGGGCGGCGCAATTGCCTATTTCCTTGATCCGGTCGCGGACCGGCTCGAAAAAATGGGACTGAGCCGAGTCTTGTCTACAGTGATCATAACCCTGACAACTTTGGTCGTGTCGATCATCATGCTTCTGGCGATTGTACCGATGCTGATCGAACAAACGCTGGCTTTGATTGAATTGGCCCCCAAATTTGCCAGCGATCTTTTGGCATTTGTGAACACCCGCTTCCCCGAGCTGATGCAGGACGGATCGGTTGTGCAACGGTCATTGCAGACTATTGGGGATGCTGTGAAAGACCACGGTGGAGACTTGTTACAAGGGTTTCTCAGCTCGGCCATGTCGCTGATCAATGTGGTTGCTTTGATGGTCATCGTGCCGGTGGTCGCCTTTTATCTGCTGCTGGACTGGGACGATATGGTTGCCAAGGTGGACGATCTGATCCCCCGTGACTATGCGCCGACCATCCGACACCTGGCGGCCGAGATTGACCGCACTCTGGCGGCGTTTATTCGCGGCATGGGCACGGTATGCATGCTGCTGGGTGCCTACTATGCGATTGCCCTGATGCTGGTCGGATTGCAATTTGGATTGGTGGTGGGTTTTGTCGCCGGTATCCTCACGTTTATTCCCTATATTGGCGCGTTGATTGGCGGAGCGCTGGCCATCGGGCTGGGGTTATTTCAGTTCTGGGGGGATTGGGTTTCCCTGGGACTAGTCGGAGGCATTTTTGCCTTTGGTCAGGTGATCGAGGGCAATGTACTCACGCCAAAACTGGTGGGCAGTTCCGTAGGCCTGCACCCCGTCTGGCTGATCTTTGCCTTGTCCGTGTTTGGAGCCCTGTTCGGATTTGTGGGCATGTTGGTGGCCGTGCCTCTTGCTGCCTCAATTGGTGTGGTTGCGCGTTTCATGATTGGACAATACACCGGCTCAAAACTCTATACCGGCCACGCCGGAACCGAAAAAGACTGAGATGTCCAAACAGCTGAACCTGACCTTACCCGTGCGCACCGCACTGGGGCGCGACGATTTCTTTGTCAGCCCTGCCAACGCTATGGCGCTGGGGCTGGTCGAAGGCTGGCCAAACTGGTCTGGTGGCAAGCTGATTATTTCCGGACCTTCTGGTTCGGGGAAAACCCATCTTGTACATGTCTGGGCTGCTCTTAGTGATGCCCGCATCATCGCAGCGACAGACCTGGAAGGGTCTGACATTCCAGATTTGGCGCGCGAGTCCGTCGCGGTCGAGGATGCACACGCCATTGCCGACAGCCCGGATGCCCAAAATGCATTGTTCCACCTGCACAACCTTGTGCTTGCCGAAGGCCATACGCTTTTGGTTACCGGCGAAGGCCAACCCGGGCATTGGGGGCTCACCCTGCCCGACCTTCTCAGCCGTATGCAGGGCACCACAGTAGCCTCGCTTGAGCAACCTGACGATATGTTGCTCAGCGTCGTATTGGCCAAACTGTTCAGCGATCGCCAGCTTGCACCACATCCCGACACGATCCCCTATCTGGTCAAGCAAATGGATCGCTCGTTTGAAGCAGCACGACAGCTGGTTGAGCAGCTTGATCAGCTGTCCCTCAGTGAGCAACGACCGATCACCCGAGCCTTGGCAAAACGCGTGATTGAAAGCGACTAACAGTGACATTTGGTCGGCTGGACTTCCTGCGAAAACAGGCAGATACTAGCACTTCGCATCATACACCCTTCATCTTTGACTGACAGAGTATCCTCATGTCTCATGCTGATTTCTTAAAATCTGACCTGCCAATTCCTGTTGACCTGCCTGGAATCGATCTGACCGGACCGGGCCGTTTTTACAATCGCGAGCTCAGCTGGCTTGGGTTCAACTGGCGGGTGCTGGAAGAGGCTGAAAATCCACGGGTACCTTTGCTGGAGCGACTGCGGTTTCTGTCGATCTCGGCCACCAATCTGGATGAGTTTTATACGGTGCGGGTTGCTGGCCTGCGAGAGCTGCAACGCGAAGGCAACCAGACCCCTGCACAGGACGGTTTGTCGCCCACCGAACAGCTTGATCTGATCAATGACGACGCCCGTGATTTGCTGCAATCCCAGCAACGCATGTTCCGGCTGCTCAGGCACGAAATGGAAGGCCAGAACATCACCATTCTGGACTATGAAGCCATCAACGAGACTGACGCAGAATTTCTGTCTGACGTGTTTCTCAATCAGGTCTTCCCGGTCCTGTCACCACTGGCCATCGATCCGGCCCACCCGTTTCCGTTTATCCCCAACACTGGCTACACGCTGGCGCTGCAACTGGTGCGCAACAAAGACAAGCGCGTGCTTAAGGCATTGCTGCCCATCCCGCATCAAATTGATCGCTTTGTGCGCCTGCCGTCTGAACCTGGCTGCCATCGCTTCCTGCCACTGGAAAACCTGCTTTTGCTGCATCTGGACAGCCTGTTCCCCGGCTACAAAGCCAAAGGGCACTGCACGTTCCGTGTTCTGCGCGACAGCGATCTGGAAGTCGAAGAAGAAGCCGAAGATCTTGTACGCGAATTTGAAGTGGCCCTGAAGCGCCGTCGTCGCGGCGAAGTCGTGCGGATGAAAATCTCGACCGGCGCACCTGAGGTCCTACGATCGACAATCATGCGCGAACTGCATGTCGACCCTGACGAGGTGGTCGAAGTGGACGGTATGATCGGCATCGCTGATCTGAGCGAGCTGGTTTTGGACGAACGTCCCGACCTGTTGTGGCCGTCATTTGCGCCGCGTGTGCCGGAACGGGTTCAAGACCACGACGGAGACATGTTTGCCGCCATCAAACAAAAGGACATGTTGCTGCACCATCCTTATGAAACCTTTGATATGGTTGTGCGGTTCCTGAAACAGGCCGCCGCTGATCCAAATGTTCTGGCGATCAAACAAACGCTTTATCGAACCTCCAAGGACTCGCCCATTGTTGAGGCGCTGTGCGAGGCTGCTGAGGATGGCAAATCGGTCACCGCGCTGGTTGAATTGAAAGCCCGCTTTGACGAAGCTGCCAATATCCGCCAATCCCGTCGATTGGAACGTGCGGGCGCGCATGTGGTCTACGGGTTTACCGAATGGAAAACTCACGCAAAAATTTCGACCGTGGTGCGTCGTGAGAATGACCGTCTGGTCACATACACCCACTACGGCACCGGCAACTATCATCCCATTACGGCCAAGATTTACACTGACCTTAGTTTTTTCACCTGTGACACGTCACTGGGCCGCGACGCCACCAAAGTGTTCAACTATCTCTCCGGCTATGTGCAACCTGAAAAGTTGGAAAACATTGCGATTTCTCCGCATTCGCTGAAAGCCACGCTGATCCAGCGGATCAAAGACGAGATGGAACACGCCAAGGCGGGCAAGCCTGCTCAGATTTGGGCAAAGATGAACTCTCTGGTCGAACTGCAGGTGATTGACGCCCTTTACGAAGCCAGTCAGGCAGGCGTGAAGATTGATCTGGTCATTCGCGGTATCTGTGGGCTGCGCCCCGGTGTCAAAGGTCTTTCGGAAAACATCCGGGTGAAGTCTATTGTGGGGCGCTTTCTGGAGCATTCTCGCATTGCCTGCTTTGGCAATGGTCATGGCTTACCCTCAAGGAAAGCACGGGTCTATATCTCGTCGGCCGACTGGATGGGCCGCAACCTCAATCGTCGGGTCGAAACCCTTATTGAGGTGACCAACGCCACCGTCAAAGCCCAGATTGTCAGCCAGATCATGGCCGCAAACCTTGCGGACGTGGCGCAAAGCTGGGTGATGAAGCCAGATGGCAAGTTTGACCGTTGCGCTGTCCCTGAAGGTGAATTTGCGTTCAATTGCCACAGGTTCTTTATGGAAAACCCTTCCCTGTCTGGGCGCGGCTCGGCCGGGGCGTCGGATGTGCCCAAACTGACCCACACCGAAGATTGACCGCGCCCGCCCTCTGTCGCACATTGGAGCGGGAACCGAACCGGGGAGCATCATGGACGGGAACAACGAACCTGCACAAGAGTGGGGGCCGTTTGGACGGCCATTGTTCGATGATGCCACATCGCGCGCCTTGTCGCGAGTCGGTGTTGTCGACGTTGGGTCAAACTCGGTCCGGCTTGTGGTGTTTGATGGCGCGGCCCGAAGCCCGGCCTATTTCTATAACGAAAAGATCATGTGTGCGTTGGGGGCGGGCCTGTCTGAGACAGGCAAACTGAACCCCGAGGGGCGCAAACGGGCTTTGTCGGCCATCCGCCGATTTCAGGAGATTGCCCGCCAGATTTGCCATAGTGACCTGACGGCCGTGGCCACTGCTGCGGTGCGCGAAGCCGACGATGGTGCCGATTTTTGCACCGAGGTCCTGCGCGAAACGGGGCTGAAAGTGCATGTTATTGATGGCGCCGAAGAAGCGCGCCTGTCTGCTCAGGGGGTCCTGCTGGGCTGGCCCGGCTCTTATGGGTTGGTCTGCGACATTGGCGGGTCGTCCATGGAGTTGGCCGAGATTGACAAAGACCGCGTCGGTAAACGGGTCACATCTGCGCTTGGCCCACTCAAATTGCGAGATATCAAAGGCGGCAAAAAAGGCCGCAACGCCTATATCAATGAGACGCTGGATCAGCTCAAAGAACAGATGGGTAGCCAGCGAAATCGCCTGTTTCTGGTGGGGGGCTCGTGGCGGGCGATTGCGCGCATCGACATGGAAAGGCGCGGGTATCCGCTACATGTTCTGCATGAATACAGGATGACCGCAAAAGCCATCAACGCAACGGCCAAGTACATCAAGAGCAATGATCTGGAAGCGTTGCGACAACGTTGCGGTGTTTCTTCCAGCCGAATGTCGCTGGTGCCTTATGCGATTGATGTCCTGAAAGGCGTGGTTCGGCGGTTCAAACCGCACGATATCGCCGTCAGTTCTTATGGTATTCGCGAAGGCATGTTGTATGAGCAAATGCCAGACAGGCTGCGACGGCGTGATCCGTTGATTGAATCTTGTCGTTTTGCCGAAGCCAAGGATGCCCGCCTGCCCGGTTTGGGCAAAGAGTTGTACAAATTTATCCTGCCCCTGTTTGCTAACGCCAAGGATGAGCGCAAACGCATCATCAGAGCGGCTTGCCTGCTGCATGATGTCAGCTGGCGAGCGCACCCCGATTATCGCGCGGAAACCTGTTTTGACAACGCAACCCGCGCCAATCTGGGAGGCCTGCGCCATTCAGAGCGGGTGTTTCTTGGGCTGGCATTGCTGCATCGCTATCGTAACAAACGAGAGGGCACCCGGTTTGCTGATCTTTACGAACTCTTGGACGAAAAACAGTTAAAACAAGCCGAAGTTCTGGGCAAAGCCCTGCGCTTTGGCGCAATTCTGTGGTTGGACAGTTCTGCCGAGATGGGCACGTTAAAGTGGCGTCCCAAAAAACGCGAGCTGCATCTGACATTGCCAAAATCCGCGGCGCCGCTGTTTGGCGAAGTGGCAGAAGCGCGGTTTCAATCCTTGGCCGAGGCGTTGGAATCAATGCCAATCGTACGTTTGGCAAAGTAGACTTTTTAAAGATCAATCTGTTCTTTGTCATCTTCCGGGGCCGCGTCTGGCGCCGCCTCAGGAGGCTTGCGACGGATGATGATATCCCCGTTGTCCAGAATTTCTGGTGGGTGATAGGCACTCCAGTCTTCAACCTCGTCCAACAACGCACCCAAAGCGGGGCCCATCTCATCGGCAAAGGATTTCAGCGCCGGTCCAACCTCTTCGGCCAAAGCCCCGAGGTCTTCCAATGTTGGCTCAACCTGCTTTTGCAATCCCCTCAAAAACAGCATTGCGCCTTCTTCCATGAGGCTCAGGCCGTCCTCAGAGTCTTCAGCAACAACCGGGCTTGCGATCAACGCAAGACATAGAACAAAACGAGGGGCAATCGATACAGGTTTCATGACCCTAACATAGGAAATCCGGCGCGTATTTAAACCCTAGACATCCACATCCAGCACAACAGGAAAATGGTCCGAGGCCGTTAAAAGCGCGCCTCGCAACTCGGGAATCGAAAAACAATCTGGGTCGTCAAAGGGATGCCAGATACGCCATTGCGGGTTCTTCGACCGCAGATCGGGCGACACCATGATGTAGTCCAACAATGCCTGTATATATTTCTTTTTCTTAGACAAATAGAATCTGGAGGTTGTCGCTTGCGGGCCAAACCGGGCCCTCGCCGCCTGCCGGGCATGGGGGTCAAACAAACAGTTCTCTCCCTCTTCTCCCATCACAATTTCAACCGAGGATCGACCAAACAGATTTTCGTATTCATCCAGCCCAGGACCATCATTGAGATCCCCCAGAAGAATAAGAGGATCGCCTTGGTCAAGGTGTTGCTCCACGCGCTGGCGCAGCCAGATCGCCTGCGCCAATTGTTTGCGCCTATTTGCAATCGAAAGACGCATCACCGCATCGCGACCCCGCGCCCCATGCGGCGCTTTTGATTTCAGATGCGCCCCGATCAGGCGCAGGTCGTTGCCTTTGTCCGTCGTCAGCGCGACCTCTAGTGGCGGTTTGGAAAACCGTACAGTATCCTGGGTCGCATCCACATCCAGATCTATGCGAAACACCCCATCAAATCGGGGGGTATCCGCGGCACCCTTTTGGCCGATCTCAACCCCTTGGGGATCATGCCGCGCCCGCAACTTTTTCGGGTCATAAAGCAGCGCAATTTCTTGCTGGGTGTCATTGCCGAAACCCAACAAGGCTTTGCTGGCGTGTAGCTCAAACGCAGCAGCAAAGTTTTCCAGCGCCATTTCAGTTGAATGCTTGCCGTTTTGATCCGGGGCTTCGATGATCATCCAAGCGTCCGCATCTACGGCGGTAAACACGATGCCCAACGCCTCAATCTGCTGAGCACGGGTGACGTCCTGACGCCCCGACCAGCCGTCATCCATCAAAAGATGGTCGGTTGTATCAAACAGATTGGAAAACCACTCAACGTTATAAGTGGCAATGCGCATCAGGTTGACGATCCGTTGATCTCGTCCCAGGCGCGATTGATGTCGATCATGCGTTTTTCGGCCAGTTTGATGGCTTCTTCGGGTACGCCGCGCGCCATCATGCTGTCAGGATGGGTTTCACGCACAAGTTTTCGCCAGATTTTGCGAATCTCATCGTAAGACATGTCCGGGCTGACGCCCAAAACGGTAAAGGGGTCATGGTGTGCATCCGGCACAAAGCGCGCCCGTAACGCACGGAAATCGCGATCAGACATGCCAAAGATTTCAGCCACCCGCATCAAAAACACATCTTCGTTTTCGTGATATTCACCATCGGCCATGGCAATGTGGAACAGGCCTTCCATCAGGTCGCTATAGCTTTCGCTTGCCTGCCCGAACAACCCCTTGATCCGCCAGGCATATTCTTCAAACCCGGCGACATCTTTGCGGGCCAGATTAAAGATACGCGCAGCCCCTGCCTCGTCCGCCCGGGCGATCTGAAACACCTCGCGAAAGGCAGTGACCTCATCACGGGTCACCAGCCCATCGGCTTTGGCCATCTTGGCGCCAAGCGCGACCACGGCAATGGCAAAGGCCACCGACCGCTCCGGCGGGGAATTAAGGCGGTCAAATACGCTGGACAGGCTTTCGCCTTTGGCCAGCGCCGAGACAGCGTCACTTATTCGGGTCCAGATCGACATAGTGGTATTGTAAGTCCTAAGCCTGCGATTGCCAGTGCTGCGTCACAGAATTTTCTGCATCAGCACAAGGTCCATCCAACGATCAAACTTGCGCCCTGTTTGCGGCATTCGACCGGTTTCGACAAAGCCAAGCGCCTTGTGAAACGCAATTCCAGACAGGTTTTCGCCCCCAATTCCGGCAACTACCACATGAACGCCAGCCTCTTTTGCCACCTTTTCCAGCCCGGCCATCAGGGCACGCCCCCCCCCTTGCCCACGATATTCCGCCGCAAGATAAACTGTGTGTTCAACCGAATGGGCATAGCCAACGCCCGCCCGAAACTGGGAATAGGTTGCGAACCCTGCGACGACCCCGTCACTTTCTGCCACAAGGAACGCATTTGGGCGGCTGAGTATTGCGTCGCAAACGGAAGACACTGATTTTTCCTGGGAATTGAACGTGCTGACGCCTTCAATGATCTCTTGATTCCAGATCGCGGTAATGGCTCTGGCGTCAGAACCTTTGGCCGGCCGGATGATCACTCCAAAACCCGCGTACCATTTGGTGTTTCAAAATGGGCCCGCAAAGCAAAAGGCCCTTCCACAAACGCCAAACGCGCGTCTTTTATGGGCAAGGTTTCTCGCAGCCATGCAGCTTCGGGATGGGCCACCTCCAACAACGTCATACGAAGACCCGAGGATGGCAGATTTTTTCCCGGTGGTTCCGGCACTTGCCATTCGATCAATGCGGGAAATCCGCCGTCACAGGGCAGTTTGCCATTGTCAGGCACTGCCATCAGCCAGCGCAAATCCCCCCGGGTGAGGGCAACGGGCTGCCCTGCCCCTTTGGGAAGATCACGCAAGGCCGTTCCCAGATCATCGACATGACAAATCCAGTTGTTCAGTCGCGCGGCGCCGGAAAATTCATCAAGGTCAAACCAGCGCGCATAGGGCAAGGGGGCTGCATCCGGATCAATGGCAATGGCCTCAAGATACAAGCCATCCTCAAGACCAATCAGCCGATTGTGCGTTCCGAAATGTGTATGGCGGCCAACAGCGCCCATTTTGACACCCAATGAGGCCTCTACATGGGCGACCGCCGCTTCCAGAGTGTCCCCAGCAACCGCTAAATGATCCAAATACATGAAAATCCCCAGAATTAGGTATTGCCGAACCAACGCCAAAAAGCGTTCTTACAGCATGAGTTTCAAAAAACAAAACCACAAGACGGCCCGAGCGCCAATTCAATTTGCGACCCTTGGGCAAAACGATGCAGTTCAACACGAGAATCTTCCCTTAAGTCAGCCCACATTGTGGATTAGTCGATGCGCATGCCTTGACACTGGCTACGAAGGATAATTTCAATTAACGATGCACAGTATGAGCTATATTCGCACTTATATACCCGAAGACTTCTCTCAGATCGAAAATTCGGCGTTTTCCACTTGTAGATCGAAGAGGTATCTCCAGTGTCCTTAATCCTAATTGCACTGTTGCCGTTTCTGGGCGCATTCCTTCCACCTTTGCTTATCCGTGCGGGGCGCAATGCTGCGGCTTGGTCTGCGGGATTGACCACTCTGTTGGCATTGGTTGGGTTGTTAACCCACGCACCCGAGGTTTTCTCGGGGCAGGTTGTTCACACGCGGATTGAATGGGTGCCGGGACTGGGCCTCAATGCAAACTTTTTCCTTGATGGGCTGGGTTTGCTGTTTGCGGGTCTCATCTTGGGGATTGGGCTGCTGATCATCGTCTATGCGCGGTTTTATCTGTCGCGTCAGGATCCTATGGGGCAGTTCTATGCGTATCTGCTCATGTTTCAGGGGGCGATGGTTGGCATCGTTCTCTCAGACAACATACTGCTTTTACTCGTCTTTTGGGAGCTTACATCCCTGTCATCGTTCCTGTTGATCGGGTTTTGGAAACACCTGCCGGAAGGACGCCAAGGTGCACGTATGGCGCTGACCGTCACGGGTATGGGCGGGCTTGCGATGATTGCTGGGTTGCTCATTCTTGGGCAAATCGCAGGGAGCTATGACCTTAGTGTTATCCTCACCCAAAAGGATGTCATTCAGGCGTCGCCTCATTATCTCGCGGCACTGATCCTAATCCTGATTGGTGCGTTTGCTAAATCGGCGCAGTTTCCGTTCCATTTCTGGCTGCCGCACGCGATGGCGGCCCCCACCCCGGTTTCGGCCTATTTGCACTCGGCCACGATGGTCAAAGCTGGGCTGTTCCTGATGGCGCGTCTTTGGCCAGTGTTGGCGGGCACCGAAGCGTGGTTCTATATCGTTGCGACAACGGGCCTTGTGACAATGGTTTTGGGGGCCAAGATCGCGCTGTTCAAGGATGATCTTAAGGCGCTTTTGGCGTTCTCGACTGTCAGCCACCTTGGTCTGATCACAATGCTCTTGGGGTTTGGCACCAAGATTGCCGCTGTCACCGCCGTGTTCCACATTATCAACCACGCCACATTCAAAGCCGCCCTGTTTATGACGGCCGGGATCATCGATCACGAGACCGGTACACGCGATATCAAACGGTTGGGGGGCTTGCGCAAACTGATGCCTGTGACTTTTGCCATGGCCGCACTTGCCAGCCTGTCGATGGCGGGCATTCCGCCATTGAATGGGTTTTTGTCCAAGGAAATGATGCTCGAAGAAGCGGCCCATACGGTTTGGTGGCATTCGCATTACATCCTTCCGGCCCTTGTGGTGATTGGCGCGTCGTTTTCGGCGGCCTATTCTTTCCGCCTGATTGCCCACACCTTTCTTGGCCCTGAACGATCCGATTATCCGGCACATCCCCATGATCCTGGCCCCGGTCTTTGGTTGCCGCCAGCCTTGCTGGTCAGCCTCGTGGTTCTGATCGGCCTGTTTTCGAGTGTCATCGTGGGGCCACTTGTGGCGATTGCGTCGCAGGCGGTGATAGGGGATGCGAAACTCCCGTATTACTCTCTCAAAATCTGGCACGGCTTCACCCCTGCCCTTTACATGTCAGCCTTTGCCACGGTCGCGGGTCTGTTCCTGCTGTGGCAGCACAAAGCCCTAGAGCGGTTGTGGAATGCTGCGCCGCGCCCAGAGGCCAAGACCATTTTTGACGCGGGTGTTGGGGTCGTGAGCCGTCTGTCCGATCGCATTACCGCCACGCTGCATGATGGCGCGCTGACCCGGTATGCTGCGATTTTCACAGTCTTTACGCTTGTCATGGGGCTCTACGCCTATTTCACCGGCACTTTGCCAGCCGCGCAATCCGCCATGACCGACATTGACGCATTGGCCGTCGTCGGATGGGTTTGTCTGGTGGTCTCGGCCAGCTGTGTCGTCGTGTTCCACCGCAACCGCCTGCTGGCGTTGGTGGTCATTGGTGTTACAGGCCTGATGGTGTCGCTGTTGTTCAACTATTTCTCAGCGCCGGATTTGGCACTGACGCAGATATCGGTCGAAGTGGTGACCATCATCTTGCTGTTGCTCGCATTGAACTTCATGCCCAAAACCACCCCTGTCGCAAGCACCCTGCAAAGACGTGCCAGAGACCTCGTGATTGCAGGCACGGCGGGTCTGGGGGTTGGCGGATTGGCCTATGCCATTCTGCGAGGCACATTTTCGCAACCCTCCATTTCCGAGTTTCACCTTGCCAACTCGTATAAGGGCGGCGGTGGTACCAATGTTGTGAACGTTATTCTGGTCGATTTTCGTGGATTTGATACCTTTGGAGAGATCATCGTTCTGGGTATTGCCGCAGTGGTGATTTTCGCGCTGACCGAAGCGATCCTAGCCTCAAATGTGCGCGCCAAGCTTTTGAACCGTAAACCCGACAGGCAAAGAGCCGGAGACGCGCACCCGTTGATGATGGTTGTCGTCACGCGCGTGATGATGCCGATCGCCTTGATGGTGGGTGTGTATATCTTCTTTCGTGGGCACAATCTTCCGGGGGGGGGCTTTATCGCAGGGCTCGTCGTCGCGATTGCATTTGTGATGCAATACATGGCGTCGGGGTTTGCATGGACTGCGGCCCGCCAAACCTTTCCGTATCATGGTGTGATCGGCAGCGGCGTTCTTATCGCAGCCGCCACAGGTATGGGGGCATGGTTCAACGATCTGCCCTTCCTGACCAGCGCCTTTGGGTATGTCTATCTGCCTGGTCTGGATAAATTCGAACTGGCCACAGCCGCGTTATTTGACCTTGGTGTTTTCCTGGCGGTTTCCGGCGCGGTTCTTTTGGCACTGGAAAGCCTCGCCCGGTATGCATGGCAGCCCGGTATCGAACCGGAACACCCAATGGACATCAACCCAGAGAGGGATGACCCACCCTTGGACAATACTGAAAAGGCGGAGGTCTGATATGGAAATTCTTGTAGCCAGCGCCATCGCCGTTCTGACCACTTGCGGCGTGTACCTCGTACTGCGCAGACGCACGTTTCCTGTGATCCTTGGGATCTCGTTGTTGTCTTATGCCGTGAACATCTTTTTGTTCTCGACGGGACGTTTGGTGCAACACCTGCCACCGATACTTATCAAACACGGGCACACCAGCTACACGGACCCGTTGCCTCAGGCGCTGGTTCTTACGGCGATTGTGATTTCCTTTGGCATGACGGCCCTTGTTGTGATGATCGCCCTTGGGGCATTCCTGTCATCGGATGAAGATGAGATCGATATGAAGGACACGCCAGAGTCAGGAGAGGCACAATGAGTCACCTGATTATCCTTCCGATCGTCATGCCGGCGTTTATTGCGCCATTTATCCTGATGGTCATTCGCCATCACCTTGATCTCCAGCGCATTTTTTCCGTCGCAGGAACGCTTGCGTTGGTCGGCGTGGCTTTTGCTTTGACAGGTCAGGCTGTGTCTGGTGACATTCAGGTTTACGAACTGGGCGATTGGCCAGCCCCATTTGGCATTGTTCTGGTGCTGGACCGACTATCAGCCTTAATGGTTCTTTTGACATCCCTTCTGGCTTTGGCGGTGGTGCTCTATGCCATCGGATCCGATTGGGACAAACGCGGGTACCATTTCCATGCCTTGTTCCAGTTTCAGCTGATGGGCGTGGCCGGTGCGTTTTTAACCGGTGACGCGTTTAACCTCTTTGTGTTCTTTGAGGTGCTGTTGATCGCCTCTTACGGGCTGATGATCCATGGTGGCGGTGCCGAACGACTGCGCGCTGGCGTTCAATATGTGGTCTACAATCTATTGGGATCAACTTTGTTCCTGTTTGCGCTAGGTACGATCTATGCGGTGACTGGCACATTGAACATGGCAGACCTTGCCGAGCGGGTTGCAGCACTTTCCGCCGAAGACACCGCCCTGATCCGGGTGGGCGCGATCCTGTTGTTGCTGGTCTTTTCGATCAAGGCCGCCGTGTTGCCATTGCATTTCTGGCTACCGGGCAGCTACGCCTTTGCCCCAGCTCCTGTGGCGGCCCTCTTTGCGATCATGACCAAGGTCGGTGCCTATGCCATCTTGCGGATGTACACGCTGGTCTTTGGCCCCAACGAACCTGTCAGCGCTGGCCTTGTCGCAGAGTGGCTGCTGCCCGCATCCCTTTTGACACTCACGGTTGGAATGATTGGCGTTCTCGGTGCCCGCGATATTGCCCGCATGGTGGCTTTTGCGGCCATCGGTTCTATGGGAACTCTGCTGGTTGCGATCGCCCTCTTTACGCCTTTGTCGACCGGGGCTGCGGTTTACTACATCGTGCATTCCACTTTAGCGACTGCAATGATGTTCCTGATTGCGGACATGGTGATTGAACGTCGTGGTGGCGCGCTTCAACCCGCCCAGCGCATGCCCCAAAGCGGCCTGATCTCGGCGTTGTTCTTTGCGGGGGCCATTGCCATGGCCGGGATGCCGCCCTTATCAGGTTTCCTTGGTAAACTGATGGTTCTGCAGGCCTCATATGGGTTGCCACAGCAAACTTTGATCTGGGCCGTTATTCTTGTGACCTCGCTGGTTGCGATCATGGGGTTCGCGCGTGCAGGTGGGATAATTTTCTGGAAAACCCTGGAGCCCGAAGAACCTGATGGCACCTCGGGCGAGGACGACGCGATTGATCAGGCCGCCACTGCGTCGCCAATCGCGGCATTGCCGTTTGTCGCGTGTTTTGGATTACTTGCTGGCTTGGTGGCACTGACCATCTTTGCAGACCCGGCCATGCGCTATGCCGAGGCCACGGCGGCACAGTTGTTTGATACAGCCCGCTACATCGAAGCGGTCTTGGGGAGTACAGTGAAATGAAACTGATACGCCGAATTTTCCCGCACCCTTTGCTCAGCCTGTTGCTGACAATTGTTTGGTTGCTTCTGGTCAACAGGTTCTCGATCAACTCTCTGCTGTTTGGTGGTTTTTTGGGCATCGTCATTCCGTTCATCACCCGCCCCTACTGGCCAAATATGCCGCGCATTCGCCATCCACTAAAGATTGTCGAGTACATCCTTGTGGTGCTGTATGACATCGTTGTTGCGAATGTGGTGGTGGCGAAACTGGTCCTGTTCCACAAAAACGAAAACCTAAAGGCCGCTTGGATTTCTGTACCACTCGAATTGAAATCGCCCGAGGCAATCACGGTTCTGGCCGGAACCATCACCCTGACCCCGGGCACGGTCTCAAGTGATGTGTCCAGTGAAGGTCACGCGCTTTTGGTGCACTGCCTGCATGCACCTGATCCAGACGCCGTCTGCGAAGACATCAAAACCCGGTATGAAGGCCGCCTGAAGGAGATTTTCGAATGATCGATATCGCCATCCAGTTCACATTTGGCTGTTTCACAGCCTCGCTGTTCATGAATTTGTGGAAAATCCTAAGAGCCGAAGGGGTCGGCGACCGCGTTCTTGCATTGGACACGATGGTCATCAACGTCATCGCGCTGATCGTTTTGTATGGGATGCAATACAGCACCGAAATCATCTTTGAAAGCGCCCTGATCATCTCGATGCTCGGGTTTGTGTCCACTGTTGCCTATGCCCGCTTTATGCTGCGCGGCAATATTATTGAGTGAGGATGCAGATGGAACAAGTTTACGAAATCCTGATTGTTGTCTTTCTCGTCATCAGCGGAATCTTTGGCATTGTCGGCTCTTTCGGCCTGATCAAACTGGGTGACCCGATGTCGCGGCTTCATGCACCAACCAAGGCGACAACGCTGGGTGTGGGCGGTGTTCTCATTGCCTCCATGCTGCATTCCATCCTGATCGAAGGTAAACTGTCTTTGCATGAGTTGCTGATCACACTGTTTCTTCTTCTGACCGCGCCGATCACGGCCCACTTTATTGCAAAGGCCCATATTCACCGCCATGAAACCCCAGAAGATCTGCCTGATCCGGGTGGCGACCATGGTTGGGCAACATTGCAATGCGATCCCGAAGATCTCCCGGAAAATGAAACGTCTTAGTTTTTCTTGGCATGAAAAAAACACGGCCCCTTTAACCGGGCCGCGTTTTTAGCTTCTTTCTTGCAAAAACACTTTGGGGTCCGGGGGTAAAATCCCCGGCCTGTCCTATTAGGTCCGCGTTTCGCGGATCAGACGCAAGATATCCTGTGCCGCCTCAGGAATGTTGGTTCCCGGCCCAAAGATCGCTTTGACGCCCGCCTTTTGCAGGAATTCATAGTCCTGCTGCGGAATTACCCCGCCGCAAATCACCAGAATGTCTTCGGCGTCTTTGCCTTTCAGTGCTTCGATCAACTGCGGTGCTAATGTCTTGTGGCCCGCCGCTTGAGACGAAATACCGATGACGTGCACATCGTTGTCGACCGCATCCTGGGCCGCCTCATCCGGGGTTTGGAACAAAGGCCCAACGTCGACATCAAAACCAATGTCGGCAAAGGCCGTTGCGATCACTTTGGCGCCACGGTCGTGACCGTCCTGCCCCATCTTGACCACCAGCATGCGGGGGCGGCGACCTTCGATCTCGGCAAAGTCTTCAACCGATTTCTGGATCGCGGCAAAGCCTTCATCGCCTTCGTAAGCGGCGCCATAAACGCCGGCCAGTGTTTTCACTTCGGCGCGGTGACGACCGAACTCTTTTTCCATAGCCATGCTGATTTCTCCAACAGTTGCCCGAGCGCGTGCAGCTTCGACTGCGGCGGCAAGCAAATTACCGCTGGTTTGAGCGACGCGGGTCAGTTCTTCAAGCGCTGCGGTGCACACGCTTTCATCGCGGCTGGCCCGGATGCTTTCCAGACGCGCCACCTGACTTTCGCGAACCGCGACGTTGTCCACATCAAGGATGTCGATCACGTCTTCTTTTTCTTTGCGGTATTTGTTAACGCCAACGATCACTTCGTCGCCTTTGTCGATCATCGCCTGACGGGTGGCCGCACTTTCTTCGATGCGCAGTTTCGGCATGCCAGAGGCCACGGCCTTGGTCATGCCGCCCATTTCCTCGACCTCTTCCATCAGGGCCCATGCCTTGTTGATCAGGTCGTCTGTGAGGCTTTCGACGTAATACGACCCTGCCAAGGGATCGACCACATTGGTCACGCCGGTTTCTTCCTGCAAGACCAATTGTGTGTTGCGCGCGATCCGGGCCGAGAAGTCCGTGGGCAGCGCGATGGCTTCGTCCAGCGCGTTGGTGTGCAGGGACTGCGTGCCACCCAAAACGGCCGACATCGCCTCATAGGCGGTACGGATCACGTTGTTATAGGGGTCTTGTTCCTGCAAGCTCACACCGGATGTCTGGCAGTGGGTCCGCAACATCTTGGAGCGTTCGGATTTGGCGCCGAACTCGGTCATGATGCGGTGCCAGAGCGTGCGTGCTGCACGCAGTTTGGCCGCTTCCATGAAGAAGTTCATGCCGATAGCAAAGAAGAACGACAGGCGGCCGGCGAATTTGTCGACATCCATGCCCGCATTCATCGCCGCGCGCACATACTCGCGCCCATCAGCCAGCGTGTAGGCCAGTTCCTGCACGAGGTTCGCACCGGCCTCTTGCATGTGGTAGCCCGAGATCGAGATTGAGTTGAATTTCGGCATCTCGTTCGAGGTGTACTCAATAATATCCGAGATGATCTTCATCGAAGGTTCAGGCGGGTAAATGTAAGTGTTGCGCACCATGAACTCTTTCAGAATATCGTTCTGAATTGTGCCTGCCAGCAGCGCCTTGTCATGTCCCTGTTCTTCGCCTGCTACAATGAAGCTCGCCAAAATCGGCACCACAGCGCCGTTCATGGTCATCGAAACTGACACTTTGTCGAGCGGAATGCCATCAAACAGGATTTTCATATCCTCAACCGAGTCGATCGCCACACCAGCCTTGCCGACATCACCCACCACGCGGGGGTGGTCGCTGTCATAACCACGGTGGGTGGCCAGATCGAAGGCCACTGACACACCTTGCTGACCGGCAGCCAGATTGCGGCGATAGAACGCGTTCGACTCTTCGGCAGTCGAGAACCCGGCATATTGACGGATGGTCCACGGGCGCCCCGCATACATCGTCGCCTTGACGCCCCGAGTGAACGGACCGAAACCGGGCATTCCGCCCATGTGATCAAGATCTGCCGTGTCTTCCGCCGTATAAAGTGGTTTGACCGGAATACCTTCCAGCGTGTCCCATGTCAGATCATCCAGCGGACGGCCACGCAGTTCTTTTTCGGCCAGCTTGGACCAGTCGTCTTTATTGGTCATCTTCTATTCCTCGTCTTCGGATCGATTGCTTGCGCATCAGGTCCGGTTATCTCTGTTAATCGCGCTGCAGGGACCTATATTGGGTCTGACAGGAGACTTCGCCCATGCGCCGCTTGGCATTTGTTTTGATTGCATTTCTGGGAACCACAGCTGTTGCGGCTGAAACCGCCGAGACGGTGGATGATCCGTTGTTCGTGGACGGTACATCCGCCACGCTGGACGAATACCTTTGGGTCAAGCGCCCCATTGTGGTGTTTGCGGACAATCCCAATGATCCGCGTTTCCAACAGCAGGTTGCCCTGCTGGAGAAAGGGCCGGACCAGCTTGAGACCCGCGATGTTGTGGTGTTGCTGGACAGTGACCCCTCCGCAGACAGTACATTGCGCGAGGCCCTGCGCCCGCGTGGGTTCATGATGGTGCTGATCGGCAAGGACGGCACCGTATATCTGCGCAAACCCTCGCCTTGGAACGTGCGTGAAATCACCCGGTCCATCGACAAGCTGCCCCTGCGCCAGCAAGAAGAACGCGACAGGCGGGCCGATCCCATCCGATAAGTCACGCGCAAGCGGTTCACCGGGGGATGGTCCCCCAGAAAAACCCACATTTTATGCGCGTGTTCTGTCATGACCTTATTCGAACTCCATGATGACATCGTCCACGGCAAGGCTGTCGCCCGGCGCGGCATTTATCTTGGTGACCACGGTGGTTTTCTCTGCGCGTAGGATGTTTTCCATTTTCATGGCTTCAACCGTGCAAAGCGCCTGGCCTTCCTGAACTTCATCACCCACTTCGACGTCGACCTTCACAATCAGACCCGGCATTGGGCACAAGAGCAGTTTGGATGTATCCGGAGCGACCTTTTCTGGCATCAGTTTGGCCAGCTCAGCCTGGCGGGCGGTACGCACGTGGCATTTCAAATCGGCACCGCGGCTGCGCAGACGGAAGCCACCCGGAATTTTTCCAACTTTTAGCACCAGCGGCTCGCCACCGACCTTAAGTGTGGCCAGCTGATCGCCCGGTGTCCAGTCAGAGGTCACCCGCAGTTTACTGCCATCGTCAAACTTGATGGTCGAGCCTTTCTTGTCGGCTTTTACCTTCACGGCAAAATCCTGACCTTGCATCGACACAACCCAGTTCTTGCCCACGCGGCGCTCGTGGTTGTCCATACGGCCCGACACACGGGTGCGGCGGATTTCAGCGACACGGTGCATAGCGGCGGCTGCAGCGGCCACACGGCGCAGGGTTTCCTCGGGCAGTTCAACGCCTTGGAAGCCATCCGGATACTGTTCTTCAATAAAGGCAGTGGTCATGTCGCCAGACATAAAGATCGGATGGTCCATCACGGCAGACAAGAACGGCAGGTTGTGGCCAATGCCCTCGACCTCAAAACCGTCCAGCGCGTTGCGCATGGCCTCGATCGCCTGATCACGGGTTGGAGCCCATGTGCACAGCTTGGCAATCATAGGGTCATAATACATGCTGATCTCGCCGCCTTCATAGACGCCGGTATCATTGCGCACGGCCAGTTTGCCCGAAGGCGCATCGCCTTGCCATTTGTCGTTGTCCAACAACGGGCCTGCTGCGGTTTCCGCAGGTGGGCGATAGCGTGTCAGACGGCCAATAGATGGCAGGAAGCCGCGATAGGGATCTTCGGCATACAAGCGATTTTCGATCGCCCAACCATTCAGCTGCACGTCATCCTGAGAGATGCTCAGTGCTTCGCCGTTGGCAACACGGATCATCTGTTCGACAAGGTCCACACCAGTGATCAGCTCGGTCACCGGGTGCTCTACCTGCAGGCGGGTGTTCATTTCAAGGAAGTAGAAGTTCTTGTCACCATCAACGATGAATTCCACCGTCCCGGCGCTGGCGTAATCCACGGCTTGGGCCAAGGCGACGGCTTGTTCGCCCATGGCTTTGCGGGTGGCTTCATCAAGGAAGGGCGATGGCGCTTCTTCGACCACTTTTTGCTGGCGACGCTGGATCGAGCATTCGCGCTCGCCCAGATAAATACCGTTGCCGTGGCTGTCGCACAGCACCTGAATTTCGATGTGGCGCGGCTGGGTGATGAATTTTTCGATGAAAATACGGTCATCGCCAAACGAGTTTGCGGCTTCGTTCTTGGAGGATTGGAAGCCTTCGCGCGCTTCATCGTCATTCCAGGCAATTCGCATGCCTTTGCCACCACCACCAGCAGAGGCTTTGATCATCACCGGATAACCAACCTCGTTCGAGATCTTCACAGCCTCGTCGGCGTCTTCGATCAGCCCCATGTAACCGGGCACAGTCGACACATTGGCGTCCTGGGCAATCTTTTTCGAGGTGATCTTGTCACCCATTTTCTCAATCGCACCCACTGGAGGACCCACAAACGCCACACCTTCGGCGGCCAGTGCTTCGGCGAATTTTGAGTTCTCCGACAAGAACCCATAACCGGGATGAACAGCCTGCGCACCGGTCTGGCGGATTGCATCCATCACCTTGTCGATGACAATGTAGGACTGGTTCGCCGGGGGTGGTCCGATGTGAACCGCCTCATCCGCCATCTGTACGTGCAGTGCCTGTTTGTCTGCGTCTGAGTAGATGGCCACAGTCTTGACGCCCATCTTACGGGCCGTCTTGATCACGCGGCAGGCGATTTCGCCCCGGTTGGCAATCAGGATCTTGTCGAACATTTCATGTCCCTTCTGGTTCTTGTCCCGCAGGCAGTCCGCGGGCGGTGGATACGAAAAGAGCCACTGGCGCCGTCGTGGCACCAATGGCTCTTGTGTGGGTTTCAGACCGCAGGGTTGCGGCCGAGAAATTCGGGTTAGTTACATTTGCCGGGGTTTTCTTTGCAGTAAATGACGTTGCCTGCCCCCCCGACAAGCGCGCCGGTAAGAAGGCTGCCGCTAAGAACAGCGGCAGTTGCCGCGCCTGCACCCGCGCCGATGAGCGCCTGTTCGCTCGTGGTTTCGCCACAGGCGACCAGCGCCGCGAGGGCACCTGTACAAAGAAGTGTTGCCGTGAGTTTGCGCATGTTTTTCTGCCTCTCCAAAAGTTGTCTGCCTCAGGAGCACAGATGGCGCGTTTGAACTCGGGGGAAAAGCTCTTTTGAAGTGATGGGCCGGATTCGGCAAGTGCTTGCCGAGTCTGCCCGTAAACGTTTGAATGAAAACAAAAAATAGGTGATCCGACAGGGACACTATCGGACCACCCATAAGGGGAAGGGTAACGGAAAATACTGTTACAGGTGCAAGCCCTGGTGTGCCCGCAAACCATAGGTCGACTATCGGAAGACAGGGATCGCGTTGCAACGCCCTTGGGGGTTGCCCCAGCCATTTGAGCCGCTTTTTGCGCATTTGATGACAGGTTCGGCAACATCACGCCCAATCTCCATCAAAAACATCCGGGAAAGACGCCTGCGCGACGGCCACATCAATCACCAGCATTGCGTCATAGCTGGCAGGGTCAAACGGGTCGGTCGCCGGGATCACTTCGCGGCCAAACAGCCAGCTCAGGCGCCCCGCATCCAGATTGCCGCGCTCGAACGGCTCATTGCCGAATTGCTCCCACAGCGCCTGCATAAAGCCCGCATCAGCGCGCTTGTCCGCGGGTCTGCGGTCACGAAAACGCTCGCGCTTGGTCAGCGGTGTGACCCCTTTGGGATTGGGGCGGCGAATAACAAATTGAAAATCAGTACCCGGAAGGCGTCCGGGGAAACCACGGTGCTTTAGCATGCCGCGCCCTCCCATGGTTGAAGGCTGCGGTGAATGGCGGGCCACATTGCGGCCCGCCGGCCCGTTAGGGCGGAATTATTTGTATTTGCCGGTGTACACTGGCTCTTCTGAGATTGGTGCGGGATCAACCACGACATACTCTTCGACGGGTGCTGTATCTGCACAGGCTGCGACAACCGCAACCAGACCAATGGCCAGCAGAGTTTTGATACTGTTCGACATGTCTTACTCCAGTTCTTTTTTTCTGTTGGAACAGGGCTAGTTTGCCCTGCCTGCCCCACAATAGTTAACACGGCCACACGTAGGTAACCGAGGGCGAGGATACTGGATTCAGATGTAAAAATATACAGATAGCGGCCCAAGCTAATGCGTTGTGACCGGAAAGTCGCATTTTGGACCCGGGGATTGCGACCAAGCGCAAGATATAGTGGTAACATCAGAAACCCTCCCAGATACAGGACCCGTCTTTGACGCTATAGGCCTCAAAAAACTGGGTCGCAACCGAGGTCGTGGCTCCGAATTCGGTTTCACGGTCCGAGAGTGATATGATCACCTGATCGACGGTTTTGGACTGTTTTTCCAGTGATCTGAGGGCCTCAACTTCGCACAGAAACAGAAAATCAAACTCGACATCATCAAAGGTCACGCCCTCTTGCCCTATGATCGGCATCACATAGCGAAAACGGGCAACTTCGCTGTTGTCCTGACGGGTCTCAAACAGCATTTCCTGTAGATGGAATTCGTAGCCCGAGGGCACAGTCAGAACCTCCTTCAGGTCTCCGGCTGTGGCCGGCCCCGCATAGGCCCCACCTAACGCGGTGAAAACTGTCAGCCATTTACCCATGCGCGAGATCTCCTCTTGCATGGGTCCTGTGTGCCGCCTGAGCACTCCAGCGATCACGATGCTTTGGGCTCGCCAACAGATCGGCAATCTCGGATTCAATGCGCGCCTTAGGGAAATGGCCTGCGATGCGGCCTCCTGCTGTGATCCGACAGCCCCCCGCTTCGCGTGTCACCTGCACCGCGGGCTGGAACCCTCGCACGTCCTGCAAGCGACGCCAAAGGTCCTGACGGACCTGCTGCGCAAGCCTGCGGCGCGACCCATCCGGCACCACGGTTTCCGCCACCACATCAAAGCGCACAGGCAAGGCCCGTGTCACGGTGAGGCAATTGTCCTCACGAATGATATGCCAGCGGTTGCGGGTCATGCGACTCCCTTTGGGTTGAATGTACGAAACAGGTTTTTCAGGCGGGGCATTGCCCCGCCCAGCACCTCACAACGGAATGTTGTCGTGCTTTTTCCACGGGTTTTCGAGCTTCTTATTGCGCAAGCTCGCAAAGGCCCGTGCCACACGTTTGCGGGTGCCGCGGGGTTGGATCACCTCGTCAATAAAGCCCTTTTCAGCGGCCACAAACGGATTGGCGAAACGGTCTTCGTAATCCTTGGTGTGGGCTGCAATTTTCTCAGGATCACCCAGATCGGCGCGGTGAATAATCTCGGTCGCACCCTTGGCGCCCATCACAGCAATCTCGGCAGTGGGCCAGGCATAGTTAAAGTCGCCGCGCAGGTGTTTGGACGCCATCACGTCATAGGCACCGCCGTAAGCTTTGCGGGTAATCACTGTGACTTTTGGCACTGTGGCTTCGCCGTAAGCGAACAGCAGTTTCGCGCCGTGTTTGATCACGCCGCCATATTCCTGGCTTGTGCCCGGCAAGAAGCCCGGAACATCAACCAAGGTGAGGATAGGAATTTCAAAACAGTCACAGAAGCGCACAAAACGCGCCGCTTTGCGCGACGAGTCGATATCCAGACAGCCCGCCAGCACCATTGGCTGGTTGGCGACAACGCCCACGGTCTGGCCTTCCATACGGATGTAACCGGTGATGATGTTCTTGGCGTAATCTTCCTGAATTTCAAAGAAATCGCCTTCGTCCGCGATCTTGGTGATCAGCTCTTTCATGTCATATGGCGTGTTGGGGTTGGCCGGGATCAGCGTGTCCAACGAAGCCTCAAGCCGGTTTGGTTCATCAAAGAACGGACGCACGGGCGGTTTTTCACGATTGTTGAGCGGCAGGAAGTCGACCAGACGGCGCACTTCGGCGAGTGCTTCGACGTCATTTTCAAATGCCCCATCTGCGACAGAAGATTTTTTGGTGTGAGTGGATGCACCACCCAGTTCCTCGGCGGTGACCACTTCGTTGGTGACGGTTTTCACCACGTCAGGGCCAGTCACGAACATGTAGGACGTTTCTTTGACCATGAAGATAAAGTCCGTCATCGCAGGTGAGTACACCGCACCACCGGCGCATGGACCCATGATGAGGGAAATCTGCGGCACCACACCCGAGGCCATGATGTTACGCTGGAACACTTCGGCATATCCGGCAAGCGAGGCCACGCCTTCCTGAATACGCGCACCACCGGAATCGTTGATACCGATGATAGGCGCGCCGTTCTGAACAGCCATATCCTGAATTTTACAGATCTTTTCGGCGTGGGTTTCTGAGAGCGAGCCGCCAAAAACCGTGAAGTCCTGAGAAAACACATAGACCATACGGCCGTTGATTGTGCCCCAGCCAGTTACAACACCGTCGCCTGCGGGCTTGTCGGCTTCCATGCCAAAATCGGTGCAGCGATGCGCCTTGAACATGTCGAACTCTTCAAACGAGTCTTCATCGAGCAAAAGTTCGATACGTTCACGCGCAGTCAGTTTGCCGCGCTTGTGCTGACTGTCGATTCGACGCTGTCCACCACCCAGACGGGCTACGCTGCGGCGATCTTCCAGTTCCTGCAGGATATCTTTCATAATCGGGTTCCCCTTGAATTTGGTGCGACAATAGGGTGTGAAGGTCGCGCTGCAAAGCAGAATTGCGCAAATTTGCAAACTTCAAATGAGTGCCATTGAGCAAAATGCAATATTGCAAAGTTTGGCGCTCAAATTGCCTCAAGCAGGCCATAGACATCTTTGAAACTTCGGCGTAACGATTTCTAATGCAGCCAAAATCATCAATCCGATACCTGGATCGCACGAGTCCGCCTCATATTTCCACGTTGATCCTGCTGGCGGGGCTGTCGGCGCTGAGCATGAATATCTTTCTGCCGTCACTGCCCGGTATGTCTGTCTACTTTGAAACCGACTACCGCATTCTCCAGCTTTCGGTCGGCATTTACCTGGGCGTCAACGCAGTTCTGCAGCTTTTTGTCGGCCCTATTTCCGACAAGCTGGGCCGCCGCCCGGTGATCCTTTGGGGATTGGCGCTGTTTTTATTGGCGACGCTGGGCTGTTTGCTTGCCCCAAATGCCGAGGTGTTTTTGGCGTTTCGGATGGCGCAGGCTGCAGTGGTCGTAGCGATGGTGCTAAGCCGCGCGATTGTGCGTGATATTGTTCCGCAAGATCAGGCCGCGTCGATGATCGGCTATGTCACAATGGGTATGACGATTGTGCCGATGATTGGCCCCGCAATCGGGGGTGTTCTGGACGAGTTTTACGGCTGGCAGGCTAACTTCTGGATGCTTTTGGGCCTCGGAGTTTTGATTTACGCCCTTTGCTGGGCAGACCTAGGTGAAACCGGACATAAAAGCGGGCTCACGATGGGCCAGCAATTTCGCGAGTACCCAGAGCTTCTGCGTAGTCCTCGGTTTTGGGGGTACACTCTGGCTTCCGCATTTTCATCGGGTGCCTTTTTTGCCTATCTGGGCGGAGCTCCGTTCATTGGCACAGAGCTGTTTCATATGGATCCTGCCAAGCTCGGCATCTATTTTGCGACCCCGTCGATCGGGTATTTTGCAGGTAACTTTCTGTCGGGCGCCTTGTCGGCCCGCATCGGTGTTAATCGAATGGTCGCCTGGGGCTGCATCATCAATGCGATTGGCGTTGGCATTTCCATGGCCTTTTTCTTGTTTGGCATCGGCAGTGCCGAAAGCTTTTTTGGCCTCATGACCCTTGTGGGACTGGGCAATGGAATGACCATTCCGAACGCAACGGCAGGCGCCTTGTCCGTGCGCCCGCATCTGGCCGGAACCGCATCTGGATTGTCCGGGTCCATAATGATTGGCGGCGGGGCGGCGTTGTCTATGCTGGCTGGCGCCATGCTCACGGTCGATAGCGGGGCGATGCCGCTGCTGTGGATCATGTTCATTACTTCCGTCTTAGGCATCGTGGCGATTGGCCTGGTGGTACGCCGCGAAAACAAGCTGTCGATGTGATTGCCTTTGGCGCGGCACAGTCACACCGGCATAGTACGACGCCTGATTAGGGGTGACGGCATGAGTTTGCAAAGCTATGTTTGCAGCAGCAAACCCGTGAGAGACATATGGCCACTCAAAAACTCTATGCTGGCGCCAAGCTGCGTGAAATCCGTACGCGGCTTGAGTTGACCCAAAAGGAATTCGCCCAAAAACTGGGCGTGTCCCTGCCCTATCTCAATCAGATGGAAAACAACAACCGTCCGGTGTCAACCACTGTGGTTCTGGCGCTGGCACAGGAATTCGGGCTGGATGTCACCGAACTGAGTACAGGTGACAGCGAACGGCTGGTCAGTGATATGCGCGAGGCGATGGCCGATCCGGTGCTGGCTGAAAACACCGCACCTCTGGCTGATTTGCGCCTCACGGCTTCCAATGCACCTGCCTTGGCACGGGCATTTTTGGAACTGCACCGGGCCTATCGTCAGACCCATGAGCGACTGGCCTCGCTGGACGAAGCCTTGGGGCGCGAAGACGTCCAAATGCAGCCCAGCCCCTGGGATGAAGTGCGCGATTTCTTTCACTATTGCGACAACTACATTGATGCAGTCGATCACGCCGCCGAAAACTTTGCCAACCGGGCTGTTGCCGAAGGCGGCATTCGCCCCGCAACCATCCGCGCCCTTAGCGCGAAGGGCATTTCCGTTGAATTTGCCGACAAAGACCCCTTGCGCCACTATGATCCAGAAACGCGAACCTTGTATCTTTCCAGCCGTGCCGTCAGCGAAACCCAGACCTTTCAGATGTTGCTGCAGGTCGCGCTTTTGCAAGCGGACAAGCTGTTAGAAGCCACGCTGGATCTGGCCCGGTTCCAGACCGACGCCGCCCGCGCGATCGCCAAAATCGGATTGGCCAACTATTTTGCCGGAGCAGCTATGATGCCCTATGGCAAGTTTTTGCAGGCGGCGCGCGACACCCGCCATGATCTGGAGGTGCTGGCCAATCGTTTCGGCGCCTCCATCGAGCAAGTGGCGCACCGATTGTCGACCATGCAGCGCCCGGGCGCCAAAGGCATTCCGTTCTTTTTCGTGCGGGTCGATCAGGCAGGCACCATAACCAAACGCCATTCTGCCACCCGGTTGCAATTTGCCCGTTTTGGGGGCGCCTGCCCCTTATGGAACGTGCATCAGGCGTTTGAGACACCGGGTCGTTTTCTGCGCCAATTGGCCGAGACGCCGGATGGTGTGCGATATTTCTCTCTGGCGCGGGACGTCTCCAAAACCGGGGGGCATTATGGTGCACCGGTGCGCCGCTACGCCATTGCTTTGGGGTGCGAAATTCGTCATGCGGACGCGCTTATCTATGCGGATCACATGGACATCTCGACCACGGAAGCCTTTGAGCCGATTGGGATATCCTGCCGAATTTGTGAACGCACCCATTGTCACCAGCGTTCAGTGCCGCCTTTGGAACGACGTCTGAACATTGATGAAAACCAGCGCGGGGTACTGCCATATGAAGTGGGCTAATTCCGCATTTTTGGAGATTTCTTTGCACCGTCGGATGCCTCCAGCGGGCGTATTTTGGAAAAAGTGAAGATGCGGTTTCTGTTTCGGTTAACAGTGATTTTGGGTGTACTGGCATTTGGCACTGTGGTGCTGGGCAACCTGGCTGAGCGTTGGGTGATCTATCCATTTGACAGCACAGAGGCATCACCACATGACGCGGGCCTTGAGCGCGTTGACCAGATTCAGTTTGAAAATGATAACGAAACCCTGATTGCATGGGTCGCCAAGCCCAAAGCCGGTAAACCGGTGATCTTTTATCTACATGGCAACGCGGGCAATCTGGCGGCGCGAGCCGGCCGGTTCGATAGATTTATTTCGCGCGGATATGGCCTGTTTGCGCCCGCCTATCGTGGATCGTCGGGCAGTAGTGGAAGCCCCTCTGAGGCGGCGCTCATTTGGGACGTGGAAACAACCTACCATGCGATGTTTCAGCATTTTCCGGATCTGACCTCAAGGCAGGTTGTTCTTTATGGCGAAAGCCTTGGAGCTGCAGTCACAATTGCCTTGCTCAACACCCCGGCCATGCACCCAGACAAGGCCTTTGGTCCGCCCGCAGCCACTGTTCTAAAGCGGCGAGCTTGAAAGCTGAATCATGGGATTCCCATTTGGTTTGATTTGTGATTCATCCTGATTGGGAGGATGTTTTATGTCAGCAGCGCT